>CAVQAX010000009.1:0-89107 GCA_963710515.1 uncultured Alphaproteobacteria bacterium | reverse complement strand
GGCGAAGCGGCGTTCGGCCCAGCCGATCGTGAGGATCAGGGTCAGGAAGAGGGCGGTGGTCATGATGGCGGTGACCGGGTAGCCGAGGCCGATGGTCATGCCGATGGCGGCCAGCGCCCAGATCAGCGAGGCGGTGGTGATGCCGCTGACGCGGCCGCCGTTGGAGAAGATCACGCCGGCGCCGAGGAAGCCGATTCCGGTGACGACGCCGGCCATCACGCGGCCCGGATCCCCGCTGTCGGTGGTGGCGACGTCGCCCAGGGTGACGAAGAGGGCGGTGGTGAGCGTCACGATGATGCAGACGCGCAGGCCCGCCGGGCGGCGGCGGAGCTGGCGCTCGAGGCCGATGGCGCCGCCGCAGAGGATCGCCACGGCGATGTCGAGGAGCGCGCGGTTGAAGACCGGGCCGAAAACCCGGTCGGTGAACATCAGGTCGGCGATCGCGAGGTCCGGGTTCATGGCCGCGCGCGCCGGGTCAGCGGGCGAACTTCTTGTACTTGATGCGCTTGGGCTCCACCGCGTCGGGGCCGAGGCGGCGGATCTTGTCGGCCTCGTAATCCTCGAAATTGCCCTCGAACCATTCGACATGGGCGTCGCCCTCGAAGGCGAGGATGTGGGTGCAGATGCGGTCGAGGAAGAAGCGGTCGTGGGAGATCACCACGGCGCAGCCGGCGAAGTCGACGAGGGCGTCCTCGAGCGCGCGCAGGGTCTCGACGTCGAGGTCGTTGGTGGGCTCGTCGAGGAGGAGAACGTTGCCGCCCGTCGCGCAGGAGCTTGGCCATGTGGACGCGGTTGCGCTCGCCGCCCGACAGCAGGTTCATGGTCTTCTGCTGGTCGCCGCCCTTGAAGTTGAAGGCGCCGCAATAGGCGCGGGAGTTCATCTCGGCGTCGCCGAGCTTGATCACGTCGAGGCCGTCGGAGATCTCTTCCCAGACGGTCTTCTTGGGGTCGAGTTGGTCGCGGGACTGGTCGACGTAGGAGAGCTTGACGGTGTCGCCGAAGGTGATGGTGCCGCTGTCGGGTTGTTCCTGTCCGGTGAGCATGCGGAAGAGCGTGGTCTTGCCCGCACCGTTGGGGCCGATCACGCCGACGATGCCGCCGGGGGGCAGGCGGAAGGAGAGGTCCTCGATCAGCAGGCGGTCGCCGTAGCCTTTCGAGACGCCCTCGAGGTCGATGACGTTCTGGCCGAGGCGGGGGCCGTTGGGGATGACGATCTGGGCGCGGGTGATCTTCTCCCGCTCGGACTGGTTGGCGAGGTCGTTATAGGCGTTGATGCGGGCCTTCTGCTTGGCCTGGCGGGCCTTCGCACCCTGGCGGATCCATTCGAGTTCGCGCTCGAGGGTCTTCTGGCGCGACTTGTCCTCGCGGGATTCCTGGGCGAGGCGCTTGGCCTTCTGCTCCAGCCAGGAGGAATAGTTGCCCTCCCAGGGGATGCCGCGGCCGCGGTCGAGCTCGAGGATCCACGACGTGATGTCGTCAAGGAAGTAGCGGTCGTGGGTGACGATGAGGATGGTGCCGGTATAGGCGATGAGGTGCTTCTGCAGCCAGGCGATTGTCTCGGCGTCGAGGTGGTTGGTGGGCTCGTCGAGCAGCAGGATCTCGGGGGCTTCCAGGAGGAGCTTGCAGAGCGCGACACGGCGGCGCTCGCCGCCGGAGAGCTTGGCGGTGTCGGCGTCGTCGGGCGGGCAGCGCAGCGCCTCCATGGCGATGTCGACCTGGGCGTCGAGATCCCAGAGGTTCTGGGCGTCGATCTGGTCCTGAAGCTCGGTCATCTCCTCCATGAGTTCGTCGGAATAGTCCTCCGCGACCTTCATGGCGACCTCGTTGAAGCGGGTGACGAGGCCGGCCTTGGCGGCGACGCCGTCCATGACGTTCTCGCGGACGGTGCGGGCATCGTCGAGTTCGGGCTCCTGGGAGAGGTAGCCGACCTTCACGCCCTTGGCGGCCCAGGCCTCGCCCTGGAAGTCCTTGTCCTGTCCGGCCATGATCCGCAGGAGGGTGGACTTGCCGGCGCCGTTGACGCCGACGACGCCGATCTTGACGCCCGGCAGGAACGACAGGCGGATGTTCTCGAACACCTTCTTGCCGCCGGGATACGCCTTGCTGAGGCCGTCCATGTGGAAGACGTATTGCGGATTGGCCATGGCGCGGAACTCCTGCGGGCAAGGGTCTTGGGTGCGCCTGACCTAGAGCGGCGCGGCCTGCGGCGCAAGAGCCCGGCAGGCGGCGGCTTGAAAGCGGCCCGGCCCCGGGCGATATGCCGAAGCGCGCCGCGGGGCGCGGCAGGGCAGGCGGGGCGCGATGGCGGAATGGCGGGAGAAGCTGGCGCGGGTCCGGCGGCGGGTGATGCGCTGGACGGCGCGGCGGCCGGCCGGCGTGCGCTCGCTGATCGGGCTCGGGCTGATCCTCGGCGGGTTCCTGGGGTTCCTGCCGGTGCTCGGGTTCTGGATGGTGCCGCTGGGCGTGGCGGTCATCGCGCTTGATGTAGCATTGATCCGGCGGCGGGCGGCGCGCCGGGTGGCGGCCATGAAGCGGGCCGAGAGCCGTTAGGGCGCCGGTCTCAACCGGTGGTGGCGACCGGCCAGATCGCGACGCAGCGGTTGAGCGGCTCGCGCACGCCGTCGCCGGTGACGATCGGCAGCGCGTCGGCGTCCTGGCCGAGGGCGACGATCTCGATGCGGTCTGCGGGAATGCCGGCGGAGATCAGCATCTCGGCGACGGCCTCTGCGCGGGCCTGGGCGATGCGGCGGTTCACCTCCGGGGAGCCGGTGGTGTCGGTGTGGCCGGTGAGGCGGATCATGCCGTCGGGCAGGGCGGTGAGCACGGCGGCGGCGGCGAGGGCGCGGGTCTGGCCGCCGACGGTGAGTTCGGCAGAGCCGCTTTCGAAATGCACCTCGGCAATCGGGCCGGCGGCGGCGCGCGCGGTATCGGCAGCGACATCGGGCTCGGCGCGGGCGGGCAGGGTGCGGGTGCCGGGGGAGGCGAGCGCGGTCGGGGCGGCGACGGCTTCGCCGGCTTGGGGCGCGATCTTGGCGGCGTCGCCGGCGAGCAGCTCCTCGGGAATCGCGGTCTCTGTGGCGGCCAGTTTGGTCTCGGTGAGTCCGGCTTCGATCTCGGCCATCTGCGCGTCGCGGTCGGCAAGGTCGGCCTGCAAGGCGGCGATGGTGGCGTCGCGCTCGGCGAGAACGGTTTCGAGTTCGGCGATGGCGGCATCGCGTTCGGCCAGCAGGGCCTCGGCGTCCGTGTCGAGGTCGGGTTCCGGCGCATCGGCGAAGGTGGCAAGCTCGGTCTCGAGGGCGGTGATCTCCTCGGTGAGCGCGGTGATGCGGTCGTCGCGGATGGCAAGCTCGGCGGCGAGCCGGTCGATCTGGGCGAGCGCGTCGTCGTCCGCCAGGCCGGTTCCGACCGGGGCCACGGCTTGCGCAGAGATTGTCGCCTCGGTCGCGGTGGCGGTTTCGGGCGGGGTGTCGGAGCCGCCGAGCGTGTAGAGCGTGAGCCCCGCGAGACCGGCCGCAGCGGCGGCGGTCACAATATGTGCCTGTTTCATGACTGCCCTCGTTGTTGTCCGGTTCTCCGGTTTCGTATTGCCCGAAACTTTGGAGTTTCGCGAAATGCAAAGCAAGTGTTCTGTTTGTCTTTCCACGTCTCTGTGCGGTTTTTCTGCCACAATGGGCGGCTTCGCAGGCGAATGACTTTGACAGCGGAAAGGGTCCCGCGCAGGGTCGGCGGCGTTACTCGAAAGGTCCGTCGCCGCGTGTTCCGTTCCGATCCTTTTGCCGTTCCGGGGCTGCGTGTTGGTCTGCTCGGCGGCTCGTTCGATCCGCCGCATGCGGGGCATGTGCACATCACGCGGCGCGCGCTGGCGGCGTTCGGGCTCGACCAGGTCTGGTGGCTGGTGAGCCCGGGCAATCCGCTGAAGGCCGATGCGCCGGCGAGCCTCGCGCGGCGCATGGCGGCGGCGGAGGCGCTGATGCGGCATCCGCGGGTGGTGGTGACCGACATCGAGGCGCGGCTCGGCACACGCTACACAGCTGATACGCTGAACGTCCTCGGGGCGCGGTATTCCGGAGTGCGGTTCGTCTGGCTGATGGGGGCGGACAATCTCGCGGGCTTCCATCGCTGGGACGACTGGCAGGGGATCATGGCCAGCGTCCCGGTGGGGGTGCTGGCGCGTCCGGGGGCGCAGATCCGCGCCGGGCTTTCGCCGGCGGCGCAACGTTTCGCACGGTTCCGCATGCCTCCGGCGGCGGCGCGGGGGCTGGCCCTCAGGCCGGCACCGGCCTGGGTGCTGCTGGGCGGCCCGACGCTGGACATCTCCTCGACCGCGCTGCGCGAAAGCGGCGCGTGGCAACGTCCGGCTTGAGTCCGGGCGCGGATAGGTCGGGTGGTCTTGCGAGGGCTTCGGGAGCCGGTGGGCGAGGCCGTCGGGTTGCGGGCGAGCCTGACACCGGGCGACGGCGGGACCGGCGGGGTTGGTTCGGGCGGTTTTGGGCCTGTCCGGGTTGACATGCGTGGTCCCTGTCTGCCCCCTTGGGGTCGGGTTGCAGGGGGAGCGCGGCATGGATCCGCAGACGGCAGAGATGATCGAGGCGATGCTGCTGCATATGGCCCGCAGCTATTACGCCTGGTATTTCATCTACATCGTGCTGGGCGTGACCGGCGTGATGTTGCCGGGGCTGGCCGCACTCGGCGTCGGGGGGCCCGATGTGTCGCGCAAGCTCGCGGCGGCGGCGGCGCTGGTTGCGGCGACCTTCGCCTTCGTCAAGCCGCATGAATACGCCACCGGCTTCGATCAGGCCAAGCAGATCGTCTGGCAGACGCAGATCGCCTATTCGCCTCGGCACGATCGATACCGCGGAGGTGTCGCGGCGGCTCGAACAGGCGGTCGAGGTGACGACGTTCCGCTACGGCGGGCGGGCGTTGATCGGCGAGCCGGGGGATGCGCCGGCCGGCGCGGCGCTCTGACGCCTCAGGTGCTGCCGGGAGCCGTGACCGCGGCCTGGATCTCGTCGATGAGCCTGGTCCAGGTCTCGACGGGCTGGGCGCCGGAGAGGGCGTATTGGCCGGCGAGGAGGAAGGTCGGCACGCCGGTGACGCCCATGTCCTGGGCGGCAAGGGATTCGTTGTGGACGTCCTTCGCGTCGGTGTCGCCGGCGAGCAGGCGGGCGACGACGGCCCTGTCCATGCCGCTGGCGCCGGCGATGTCGGCGAGGATGCCCGCGTCGCCGATGTCGCGGCCCTCGAGGAAATAGGCGCGGAAGAGCGCCATCGCGACGCGGGTCTGGGCGCCGTCGATCCCGGCCCAGTGGATGACGCGCAGGGCATCGAGGGTGTTGGGGGTGCGGGCGATGGCGCCGAAATCGATGGCGAGGCCGGCGGCACGGGCGGCCTCCTCGACGCGGGCATAGACCTTCACGGCGGCCTCGGCGCCGCCGAACTTGGTGATGAGGTAGTCGCGGCGGTCCATGCCGCCCTTCGCCATGCCGGGATTGAGCTGGTAGGGGCGCCAGCGGATGTCGAAGGAGAAATCCGGGCGGGCTTCGAGGGCGCGCATCAGGTTGGTGGCGCCGATCAGGCACCAGGGGCAGATCGGGTCGGAGATGATTTCGAGACGGGTCACGAAGGGGGAGTTTCCTTGAGCTGGCGCCTCAGGATCTTGCCGTTGGCGCTGCGGGGCAGGGCCTCGACGGCCCGGAAGAGGCGCGGACATTTGTAGGCGGCGAGTTCGGTGGCACAATGCGCGGCCAGCGCCTCGGGGGCAACCGGGGCGCCCTTCGGCACGTAGAAGGCGGCGATGATCGAGACGCCGTCCTTCACGGGGAGATCGACGGCGGCGGCTTCGGCCACGCCCGGATGGTGCTGGAGGGCGGCCTCGACTTCGGCGGGGTTCACCCGGAAGCCGCCGGCATTCATCACGTCGTCGGCGCGGCCGAGATAGTGCAGGGCGCCGTCTTCGTCCATCCGGGCGCGGTCGCCGGTGAGGAACCACTCGCCGCGGAAGGCGGCTGCGGTCTCGTCCGGGCGGCGCCAGTAGCCGAGCATCAGGCCGGGATCGCGGCGGGAGACGGCGAGCAGGCCGTCGGTGCCTTGCGGCACGGGGCCGGTTTCGGGATCTTCGCCGAGGATGGCGATGCGGCGGCCGGGTTGCGGCCAGCCGGCGATGTCGTGGCGCGGGGGGCGGTCGGGGGCGACGGAGATGTAGGTGGAGATCTCGGACATGCCGAGGGCCTGGAAGATCGGCTTGCCGGTGGCCGCGCTCCAGGCTTCGGCGACGGCGGGGTGCAGGGCCTCGCCGGCGGAGAGGCCGTGGCGGAGGTTCCGGAAGCCCGTGGCGAGGTCGTCGGCCCCGAGCATCTGGCGGTAGACGCCCGGCACGGCGGCGAAGATCGTCGCACCATGGGCGGCGGCGAGGGCGGGCCAGAGGTCGCGGGCGGCGGGGCCGGCATGGATGATGGCGGTGGCGCCGATGGCCCAGGGATCGGTGAGGCCGGCGCCGAGCGTGTAGGTCCAGTTGAAGGCGCCGGCATGGAGGATGCGGTCGTCGGGGGTGAGCCCGTACCAGCCGTCCCACATCATGCGTCGGGCCCAGGCGGCGCGCTGGGCGTGCACGACGCCCTTGGGGCGGCCGCCGGTGCCGGAGGTGTAGACCATGAAGGCCGGGTCGTCGGCGGCGGTGTCGGCGAAGTCGCGCGGGGCGTGGCGCAGGAGGTCGGGCATCTCGGACTGGGCGAGGACCGGGACGGAGCAGCCGGGCGGCAGGGCGAGGCCGGTGCCGAGGCAGACGAGCGCGGGGTCGAGATCGGCGAGGATGGTGGCGATCTCGTAGGGGGTGAGTTGCGAGGAGGTCGGGACGGGGATGGCGCCCAGCGCGATGGCGGCGAAGAACAGGATCGGGAAGTCGGCGCTGTTGCCGAGGCGCAGGAGCACGCGGTCGCCGCGCTCGAGGCCGCGGGCGGCGAGGCCGGCGGCGGTGCGGCGCACGGCATCGGCCATCTCGCCGTGGGTCCAGCGGCCGAGCACCTCGCCCGGGGCGCCGACGAGTTCGAGGGCGATGCGGTCGGGGGTCAGGGCCGCGGGCGCGAAGGTGTGGGCGGCCATGTTGAAGCGCGCCGGGCAGGGGGCGCAGGGGCCGTCGTCGAAGAGCGAGAGCGCGGTCATGGGCTCTCATTAGCGCCGCGCCGCGGCGGGGGCCAGCGGGGGCGGTCTAGCGGCGGGCGACCTGCCAGCCCTGCTCGAGGGTGCGCAGGGCGGCGACGCGGTCGGCGGTCTGGGGGTGGCTGGCGGTCCAGACCGGGGGGCGGCCGGCCATGCCGGTCATGCGCTCCATCTTCTGCAGGAGCGAGATCTGCGGGCCGACGCCGAGGCCGGACTTGGTCATCAGGGCTGCGGCCCAGGCATCGGCCTCGTATTCGTCCTGCCGCGAGAGGCGCGCCATCAGGAGGCTCGAGAGCGCGTTGGCGATCAGGATGCCGACGAAGGGGATGAAGCGGCCGAGGATGGTCGCGAGCGCGACGCGCATGGCGTTCTGGCCGGTGAAATCGACCATGCGGCGGCGGGAATGGCCGAGCGAGACGTGGCCGAGCTCGTGGGCGACGACGCCGGTCAGCTCCTCGGCGGTGATCTCGCCGGAGCGGTATTTCTCGTAGAAGCCGCGGGTGATGAAGATGCGGCCGTCGGGGGCGGCGAGGCCGTTGACCGGGTCGATCTCGTAGATGTTGACGGGCAGGTGCTCGAGCTCGAGCACGCGGGCGAGGCGGTCGAGGACCGGGACGAGGGTCGGGTCCTTGAGGGGCACGGATTTCGCGTCGAGCATCTTCGCGGTGCGCCAGGCGGAGACCTGGAACATCACGAGGGCCGAGGCGATCGCGAAGAGGATCGGCGCCAGGGTCAGCATGGGAGCGCGGGCGTGGTCATGCTGCTCATATGGGGCGGGCGAGGCGTCCTGTCACCTGCGGCGCGCGGCGTGCAGGAGCGCGTATCCGAGGATCGCGGTCGCGAGCCCGGCGACGAGCAGGAAGGAGGCGTCGGAGAGCAGCGAGGCGAGTCGGGCGATGCTGTCGGCGAAGAGGTAGCCCATTCCGAGGTAGAACGTCACCCAGATCGCCTCGCCGGCGGCGTCCCAGAGCGTGAAGCGGAGCCAGCCGAGGCCGGCTGCGCCGGAGGCGAAGTTGACCCAGGGGCCGAGCGGCGCGAAGAGCCAGGTCGAGAAGAAGACGCCGGTGCCGCCGCGCCGGTCGACCAGCGACCGGGCGCGGGCGAGAAGCTCGGCGCGGGCGGGGCGCGACTCGAGGAAGGCGGAGAGGCGCGGACCGCCGGCGCGGCCGAGGAGGAACCCGGTCTGATCGCCGAGGATGGCGCCGGCATAGGCGGCAAGCGCGACCTTCCAGAGCGCGAGATCGCCGGAGGCGGCGAAGGCGCCGGCGGCGAGCATGACGAAGGCGGTCGGGATCGGCAGCGCGAGGCAGGAGAGGAAGGCCGACGCGAAGACCGCGAGCGCGCCGTAGGTGGAGACGAGCGCGAAGAAGGTCTCGGTCACGGACGGGCCGCGCGATGCGCCTCCGCCGCCGCCTCGATCTGCGCCGCGAGGTCTTCGACGGTGACGCCGCGCTCGGCGGCCAGTTCGGCGAAGGTGGCGGGCGGTCCGGCGGGCGGGCCGAGATCGAGGGTTTCGGCCACGATCTCGGGCGGCAGGCGCCAGGAATGGGCGACGTAGCGGGGCGTCATCCAGCCGGCGATCTCGACGTCGCGGTGCGCGGGGTCGTTCCAGTAGATCCAGGAGGCGATGAGGCGCACGGCGAAGAACGTGGTCAGAGCGCCAGCGAGCAGGAAGGCGATCGTCAGGAGCCTGTGGTCCCGCCAGAGACGTCTCATTTCAGATCCGGCCCGGCGGTGCCGCGAGGAGGGCGCGCGCGTGGGCGCTGAGGGCGGGCGGCTTCAACCATGCGGCGTATGCGGGTCGGAATCGCGCATGTCCCCGTAGAGCCAGACCATGCGGTCGAGAAACCAGAACTTTGCCGAGCAGGCTGAGGGTGAGGCCGAAGAGCGTGGCCCAGCCGTTCATCGTCTAGAGACCCCAGCCGAGGAGAGGCAGGCCGGTCAGCGAGATCGTGAGGATCACGGTCGACCGCGCGGCGGTAGTGGAGCGGGACCGCGACGGCTTTGGCGGTCGAGCCAGATGCGTTCGCCGAAGGTGGCGCGGGTCATCCAGGCATCGGTGCGGCGGGGCGGCGGGAAGAGGCGGGGATTGAGGAAGGTCCAGAGCACGAGGCCGGCGACAAGGAGCCATGTGGCGGTGCCGAGGGCTTCGCGGTTCCACAGGACGAGGGTGAGGGCGGGCAGGGTGGCGGCGCGGGTCCAGCCGCTCCACGGATTCGAATGACGTGCCCAGCCGGCCTCGTCGAGGCGGTGGAGACGGGCGAGGATCTGGAGAACCGACGTCACCGGGCGAGGTCCCGGATGCCCTCCTCGAGGCCGCGCAGCGTCATCGGGTACATGCGGTTCTCGAAGATCTGGCGGATCATGCCGATGGATTGCGTGTAGCCCCAATGGGCTTCGGGCACGGGGTTGATCCAGATGGCGTGGTGCCAGACGTCGCGCAGGCGGCGCAGCCAGGTCTCGCCGCTCTCGGGGTTCCAGTGCTCGTTGGCGCCGCCGGGATAGGCGATCTCGTAGGGCGACATCGAGGCGTCGCCGACGAAGATCACGCGGTAATCGGGGCCGTAGGTGCGCAGGACCTCCTCGGTGGGGGTCTGGGCGTCCCAGCGGCGGCGATTGTCGCGCCAGACGCCTTCGTAGAGGCAGTTGTGGAAGTAGTAGTGCTCGAGATGCTTGAACTCGGCGCGGGCGGCGGAGAAGAGCTCCTCGACGACGCGCACATGGTCGTCCATCGAGCCGCCGATATCGAGGAAGAGGAGCACCTTCACCGCGTTGCGGCGCTCGGGGCGGGTGACCACGTCGAGCCAGCCCTGTTCGGCGGTGCGGCGGATCGTGTGGTCGAGATCGAGCTCTTCGGCAGCGCCTTCGCGGGCCCAGCGGCGCAGGCGGCGCAGGGCGACCTTGATGTTGCGGGTGCCGATCTCGACGTCGTCGTCGAGGTTGCGGAAATCGCGGCGGTCCCAGACCTTGACCGCGCGGCGGTGGCGGCTCTCGTCCTGGCCGATGCGCACGCCTTCGGGGTTGTAGCCGTAGGCGCCGAAGGGCGAGGTGCCGGCGGTGCCGATCCATTTCGAGCCGCCCTGATGCCGGCCCTGCTGTTCCTTCAGCCGCTCGCGCAGGGTTTCCATCAGCTTGTCGAAGCCGCCCAAAGCGTCGATCTCGGCCTTTTCGGCGTCGGTGAGATGTTTTTCGGCGAGCTTCTTCAGCCATTCCTCGGGCAGGGCGACCTTTTCGAGCAGGGCTTCGGGCGAGATCGCGTCGAGCCCGGAGAAGCAGGCGGAAAACACCCGGTCGAAGCGGTCGAGATGGCGCTCGTCCTTCACCAGCGAGGTGCGGGCGAGGTAGTAGAAGCCCTCGGCGTCGTAGAAGACCACCTGCGCGTCCAGCGCACCGAGGAAGGCGAGGTATTCGCGCAGCGAGACCGGCACGCCGGCCGATCGCAAGCCTTCGAAGAACCGGGTGAACATGCGCTCAGATCAGCCCGAGGCGGGCGATGAGGATCGAGAGGGCGACGCCGCCGATGCCGAAGGCGATGCCGTGGGCGGCGGCGTACTGGATGCGGTCGAGCCGGTCGCCGTTGCGCGCACCGGCCCTGCGCCAGCCGAGAACGGCGCCGAGGACGATGGCGAGGAGAACGAGCATGGGCTTTATCCGTCTTCGAGGCGCATCAGCGCGGCGAGTTGCGCCTGTTCGCGGGCCAGCGCGCCGTTGGTGTCGCCGAAGCCATAGCGCGCCCACCGGAGGCTGTCGAGGCGGGCGGCCTGGGCCTCTTCGGGTCGATCGAGGCGGGCGAGCGCCTCGGCGCGGATCGACTGGAAGCCGGCGGTGAGAATGGCGTTCTGGGCGCGGATCGCGGATTGCTCGTGACGCTCGGACAGGGTGAGGGCGGTCTGGTCCTCGCCGATGCCCAGCGCGAGCGCGGCCATGTGGATGCCGGCCTGCGCGGTGCGCAGATCGTCGGGGCCGTAGCGGCGGGTGGACTGGCGGTAGGCCTCGGAGAAGTGGTTGGCGGCCGCTTGCGGGTCGTCGCGCAGGCTGAGGCGGCCCAGGGTGAGAAGCGAGACCGTGAGGCGGTGATCGGGGGGCTGCATCTCGGCGGCCATCCGGGTCGCGTCGGTGGCGGCGGCCTTGCGGGCACCGCGCGGCGCACTTTGGGAGAGGGCGACCTCCATCGCCGCCGCCCAGTTGTCGTCCTCCGGCGCGCGCGCCCGGGCGGGCCTGCCGCGCCCCGAGGGATTGACCCGTGCGAGCACCGCCGGCATCCGGGCCGCGACTTCGCTGCGGTTCATGCCGCTCTCGAGTTCGGGCTGGTAGAGCGCGCGCAGGATCAGCATGTCGAAGCTGGTCGCCATGCCGTGGAAATTGTCGTCGTTCCACACCGAATCCGGCAGCCGGTAGAGGTCGTTGGCCGGGCCGAGGGCCTGGGTGATCTCCTCGTTGAGGCAGTCGCGCACGTCCTGGGGCGTGGTGTCCACGGGCAGGAAGATCGCCGAGCGGGTGAGCGTCTCTTGCTGCGACCATCGGACGCGGGCATCGGGGCGGCGGCGCAGGAAGCCCTTCCAGTCGGTCTCGCCGGGCACGATGAAGCAGGCGGCCGTCGGGAAGATCCGGGCGATTTCGGCCGCGGGAACAGCTTCGATGACGATATTGGCGTCGTCGGGGGTGAAGGTCTCGGAGATGTCGATGTCGGCTTCGCGCCGGAGCCGGTCGAGAAGCGCGGTGAGGTCGCGGCGATAGGGCGCGAGGCTGGCGCTGGCGAGATAGACCTTCACCGGGGTCTCGTAGCGCAGGAGACCGTCGAGTTCCTCGCCGCTTTCGAGGTTGAAGGTGAGGTCGATGAAATCCTGGGTCAGTTCGGCGTTCGATCGCGCCACGCCCTGCGGAAGCCCGGTCGCGCCGAAGCGCAGGCTGGTGATTTCCGTGACATCGGAGGTGCCGCCGCTGCAGGCGGTCAGGCCGAGGGCGGCGACGAGGCCGAGGAGCGCGGGAGTTTTCATGCGGCAGCCGATCTCGGGCGATGGGAGTGTCCAAGAGTGTCAGCCATCGCACGGGAAGGTAAAGCTTCCGTGCCGTCGCAGGCGGGAATCCCGGCCGCGCCGCGTGTCAGCGGCGGTATTTGCGGACGTTGGAGCGGGTCTGGGCGCGGATCGGGCTGAGGGCGGCCTGGGCGATCGTGACCGGATTGGCCCCGCGGGCCGCGGCGATGGCGGCGCGTTCGCCGGCCTTGGTGAAGGTGCTGGCCTTTTCCATCACCATGCCCATGGCCTCGGGGCCGCTCATCGCGCCCTGCGCCATCTTGGTCATGCGGCGCATGATCACTTCCGCGGCGGCGACGTTCATCTGGTTGTAATGCACGCCGAGCCGCATGAGGTCGTTCGTCATCTTCATCGACGAGAAGGGATTGATCATTGTGAAGGTCCTGTCCGAGTGCCGGTTTATGTTGCAGTGCACAATAGCATGGTGTCATCGCCGTGTCATGCGCAATCGTCCGGTGCTGCGCCGTCATCGCTGGGAGCGGGCGAGGAAGGCAAGTCTTTCGAAAAGATGGACATCCTGCTCGTTCTTCAGAAGCGCGCCGTGCAGCCGGGGCAGGGTGTCGGTGGCGGATTTGCGCAGGTCGGCCGCGTCGAGATCCTCGACGAGGAGAAGCTTGAGCCAGTCGAGGACCTCGGAGGTGGAGGGTTTCTTCTTGAGGCCGGGGGTCTCGCGGATCTCGAAGAACTGGGTGAGCGCGGCGCGCACGAGCGCGGGCTTGATGCCGGGATAGTGCACGTCGACGATCCGGGCGAGGGTCTCGGGATCGGGGAAGCGGATGTAGTGGAAGAAGCAGCGGCGCAGGAAGGCGTCGGGCAGTTCCTTCTCGTTGTTGGAGGTGATGATGACGATGGGCCGGGTCCGGGCGCGCACCGTCTCGCCGGTCTCGTGGACGTAGAATTCCATCCGGTCGAGTTCCTGCAGCAGGTCGTTGGGGAACTCGATGTCGGCCTTGTCGATCTCGTCGATCAGCACCACGACCTTTCCGTCGGCGTCGAAGGCCTGCCAGAGCGGGCCGCGGCGGATGTAGTTGCGCACGTCGTGGACGCGTTCCTCGCCGAGCTGGCTGTCGCGCAGGCGGCTGACGGCGTCGTATTCGTAGAGGCCGTGGGTGGCCTTGGTGGTCGACTTGACGTTCCATTCGAGCATCGGCAGGTCGAGCCCTTCGGCGACCTGGCGGGCCAGTTCGGTCTTGCCGGTGCCGGGCTCGCCCTTGACCAGAAGCGGGCGCTCGAGGGCGATGGCGGCGTTCACCGCGACCGTGAGATCGGGCGTCGCCACATAGCTCGAACTGCCCTCGAATTTCATTGCCATTTCCGTTCCCTGAAGCCGATGTCGGCGGCACCCTAGCAGCCCGTCCGGCTTAAGCAAGTTCGAGGATGTTTGTGGTGACAACCCCTTCGAATCCCTATAACGGAAGCGCAGAAAAGACCGGGGCGGCAGCCCTGCTCCGATCCCCCGGACGGAGCGGATGCCAGCCCGGCCTGCAGACGTCGTGAGGTGCGTACCGATGAAAGCCGAAACACAGTTTGGTGTCGATTATCACCCCAGCGAGGACGAACCCTTCATGAACCCGAGGCAGCTCGACTACTTCCGCCGCAAGCTGCTGGAATGGAAGTCCTCCATCCTTGTCGAGAACCGCGGCACGATCGAGCACATGCAGGAGGGAACGCGCAACATTCCCGATGTGGCCGACCGCGCCAGCGAGGAAACCGACCGCGCGCTGGAGCTGCGCACGCGGGACCGGCAGCGCAAGGTCGTCGCCAAGATCGATGCGGCCCTGCGCCGGATCGAGGACGGATCCTACGGCTATTGCGAGGATACCGGCGAGCCGATCTCGCTCAAGCGGCTGGAGGCGCGCCCCATCGCGACCCTGAGCCTCGAGGCGCAGGAGCGCCACGAGCGCAAGGAGCGGGTGCACCGCGACGATTGAGGGTCGGGCGGCTGCGCCGTCCGCTCAGCTGGTGCCCTGCGGGGCGCAGATCAGCGGCACGTCGCTGACTTCGGACATCTCCTGGACCTGCGGTGTGTCGACGCCCATTTCGGTCTGGATGACCCAGATGGTGTCCTCGCCGCGGACATGGCGGAAGCAGGCGGTGCCCTCGAGATCCCAGTGATAGCAGTAATGCGGCGCGGTGTATTCCCAGGTGCCGTTCATGCACTGGCCGTTCGGGCGCTGCAGGCTGACATGGTTGGTGCCGGGATAGTAGTATTCGCGGGCCCAGACCTCGCCGTTGATGCGGTAGGTCAGGGTCCGGCCCGCGGCCATCGCCGTCCACTCCTCGACGGGAATGTCCGCCATGCCGGCGATCTCTCCGGCGACGGGGAGCGGAACCGGGGGCGCTGCACGGGCGGGCGCGGACAGAAGGAAGCCGGCGAGTGCGACGGTGCAGGCCGAGATCAGGAGCGGGGCGATGCTTTTCATGGGTCGAAGGTAGGATGGCAGGTGGCGGCGTTCCAGTCCCTTCGAGGCCTGTCGGGGCACTGGAGCGCATTTTCCCGCTGGAGTTCGGGTCCGCCGGGCCTAGGATGACGCGAAACCCGAAGGAGCCCGAGATGAATTCCAGCCGACCGTTCTTCGCCGCCTCGCGTCGGACCGGAGCCGTGGCGGGGGTGTTCTGCCTCCTGGCCGGAGTGGCGCAGGCCGCGCCGCCGGCGCCGCGCGACGGTGTCGACTACCAGCTCGTGCTGGCCAAGCCGCCGCAGGGCGATGTGGTCGAGATCCGGCGGCGGGGGGATATCTACCGGCATGCGCTGGTGGGCGAGACCGGTGGCGGGGTGATCCTCTACCGGGCCTCCACCGGCGAGGCGGCGGTGATGGAGCGCGAAGCGATCTACATGATGGAGATGAGCCCGAGCGAGCTCGGCGGCTTCGATGCGCCCGCGATGATGGCGGGTCTGGTCGAGGGGCCGGTCGCCTGGAGCGAGGGCGGGACGCGGGAGATTGCGGAGACGATGTGCACCGAGCATACCGGGTCGGGAACGCGCGAGGGGGCGCCGGTCGAGGCGACGTTCTGTGTGACCGAGGACGGCATCATCCTGTCGATCCGGGTCGGCGGTGCGGGACAGGTCGGGCGGATGCTCGAGGCCAGCGAGCTCCGGATCGGAAACCAGCCGCTCGAACTCTTTGATTTTCCGGTGATTCCGGAGGAGGCGCGCGAAGCCATCGAGGCGCCCGATGCCGTGGCGCCCGCGCCGGCAGAATAGCCGGCCTCGAACTGGACCGCTCCCCGTTAACCATCTATTTCCGTCTGCAACCGCATTTTGCGGAGGATGGAACCTGTCTTGCCGAACCGCCGGCCCCGCCTTTCGCATCTGCTGCTGCTCGTCGGCCTCGGGGTCTTTGCCGGAGCCTCCGCTCTTCCCGTGCAGGCGGAGGTTTCGGGTCCGGCCAAGGTTTTCGATGGCGACACGATCGAGATCGGATCGACGCGCATCCGCATTCACGGGATCGATGCGCCGGAGCGCGATCAGGATTGCGCCAAGCTCGGCGGCGGAACCTGGCGCTGCGGCACCGAGGCGGCGACCCGGCTGACCGGGCTCATGCGCGCGGAGGATCCGGTCTGCGAGGGCCATGAGCGCGATCAATACGGCCGGCTGATCGCGACCTGCCGGGTCGGGGAGACCGATCTGGGCGGGCTCCTGGTCGCGGAGGGACTGGCCTGGGCCTATCGGCGCTACAGTCGGGACTATGTCGAGGCGGAGGAGGACGCGCGGGCGGCCGGTCTCGGCATCTGGCAGGCCGAGACGCGGACCGCCGCGGAGTATCGTCGCGCGGCCTGGCGCGCGGCTTCGGGGAACGCCGAGGAGCGCGATTGCCCGATCAAGGGCAACATCACCGCGGACGGCGAGCGGATCTATCACATGCCGTGGTCGGCCTGGTACACCCGCACGCGGATCAACGAGAGCAAGGGCGAGGCCTGGTTCTGCGACGAGACCGAGGCGCAGGCGGCGGGCTGGCGCCCGGCGGGCGGCCATGCGGTGAAGCCCGCAGCGGAATAGCGCCCCGCCGGGTCGGTGCAACCGGACCGGAGGCTGGCGCGTTGTCTCCTCGAACGAGAGGAGGATCGGCATGCCCGCGCAATCGGAAGCCCAGCAGAAAGCCGCAGGTGCGGCGCTTTCCGCCAAACGTGGCGAGACCAAGGTGAGCGACCTGCAGGGCGCCTCGCGCGAGATGTACGATTCGATGACCGAGGAACAGCTCGAGGATTTCGCCGGCACGTCGCATGACGGCCTGCCGGAGAAGAAATCCGACGACGGCTAGCGCGACAGAGCGAGGAGGCCGATTTGGCACCGCATGACACGAATATCGAGAAGCAGAAGCGCCGCCACGGACCGCCGCTGATCATCCTTGCGGTGGTCGTGGCGCTGGTCTTCGCCGGATTCATCTGGTGGGTCGGGACCGCGACGGACGGGGACGAGGTGCCGGCCTACGACGTTCCCGCCGAGACGGCGGCGCCGCCGGAATAGGCCGGCGCGCCGCCCGGGCGGTCAGACGTCGAGATCTTCCACGAAGCGGGCGTTTTCCTGGATATACTGGAAACGCAGTTCGGGCTTCTTGCCCATCAGGCGCTCGACGAGGCCGCCGGTTTCGCCCTCGTCGTCGGCGATCGTGACCCGGATGAGCGTACGCTTGCCCGGGTCCATCGTGGTTTCCTTGAGCTGGGCGGGCATCATTTCGCCCAAGCCCTTGAAGCGGCTGACCTCGATCTTGCCGCGGCCGCCGAGGCCCTTTTGCATGAGCGCGTCCTTCTCGGCATCGGTCGAGACATAGATGGATTTCGCGCCCTGCGTGAGCCGGTAGAGCGGCGGGGCGGCGAGGAAGAGGTGGCCCGCATCGATGAGCGGGCGCATCTGGGTGAAGAAGAAGGTCATCAGGAGCGAGGCGATGTGGGCGCCGTCGACGTCGGCGTCGGTCATGATGACGATCTTCTCGTAGCGCAGATCGGCGAGGTTGAAGCGCGATCCGGTCTGGACCCCCATCGCCTGGCAGAGATCGCTGAGTTCCTGATTGGCCATCATCTTCGAGGAGGCCGCCCCCAGCACGTTGAGGATCTTGCCGCGGAGCGGCAGCACGGCCTGGGTCTTGCGGTTGCGGGCCTGCTTGGCTGAGCCGCCCGCACTGTCGCCCTCGACGAGGAAGAGCTCGGAGCCGTCCTTGGTGGCGCCGGAGCAATCGGCGAGCTTGCCGGGCAGGCGGAGTTTCTTCACGGCGGTCTTGCGCTGGGTTTCCTTTTCGGCCCGGCGCTTGAGGCGTTCGTCGGATTTCAGCACGAGGTAGTCGAGGATGGCGCCGGCGGTGGCCGGGTCGTTGGCGAGCCAGGTGTCGAAGCGGTCGCGCACCGCGCCCTCGACGAGGCGCGCGGCCTCGGTGGTGGCGAGGCGGTCCTTGGTCTGGCCGACGAATTCGGGCTCGCGGATGAAGACCGAGATCATCGCCGAGCCGCCGGCCATCACGTCGTCGCGGGTGATCTGGCCGGCCTTGCGGATGTTCGATAGCTCGCCGTAGGCCTTCACGCCCTTCAGCAGCGCCGACCAGAAGCCCTGTTCGTGGGTGCCGCCTTCGGGGGTGGGCACGGTGTTGCAGTAGGAGGAGACGAAGGGATCGCGCTGGGGCGTCCAGTTGATCGCCCATTCGACCGAGCCGACCATGTCGGCGCCGAAGCGGTCGGAGAACGCGACCTTGCCGGCGAAGGGGGCCTCGGCATAGCACTGCGCGCCGGAGAGGCGTTCTCGGAGGTAGTCCGCGAGGCCGCCGGGGAAGTGGAAGGTGGCGCTTTCCGGCGTGTCGTCCTTCTCGGTGAGGCAGGACGGATCGGCCTTCCAGCGGATCTCGACGCCCGAGAACAGGTAGGCCTTGGAGCGGACCATGTTCAGGAGCCGCTTGGGGCGGAAGCGGGCGGAGGCGCCGAAGATCTCGGCGTCGGGGTGGAAGGTGACGGAGGTGCCGCGGCGGTTGGGGGCAGCCCCCACGGCCTCGACCTTGCCCTGCGGCAGGCCGCGGGAGAACTCCTGGCGGTAGAGCTTGCGGTCGCGGGCGACTTCGACGGTGACGCGGTCGGAGAGCGCGTTGACCACCGAGATGCCGACGCCGTGCAGGCCGCCGGAGGTCTGGTAGGCCTTGCCGGAGAACTTGCCGCCCGCATGGAGCGTGCAGAGGATGACCTCGAGGGCGGAGCGGTCGGGGAAGCGCGGATGCGGGTCGACCGGGATGCCGCGGCCGTTGTCGCGGATGGTGACCGAGAAATCGGCGTGAAGCTCGACCTCGATGCGGTTGGCATGGCCGGCGACGGCCTCGTCCATCGAGTTGTCGAGCACTTCGGCGACGAGATGGTGGAGCGCACGCTCGTCGGTGCCGCCGATATACATGCCGGGGCGTTTGCGCACCGGCTCAAGCCCTTCGAGCACCTCGATGGCGGAGGCGTCGTAGGCGCGGCTGGCTTCGTCTTCGGCGAAAAGATCGGCGGCGTGGGCCATGGGCGGGCCTCGTCCTTCCTGCGGTTGTTCTTGGTCTTCCCGCGCCATTGATAGCGACGGGCTGCTCGACTTTACCTATATCTTGTTCCACGCTGCAGGCAAAGAGGTTTGGAAAGCGTTACATGGTCGACCTCGTGGAGGATGTTCTGAACCGGAGCCTGCCGGTGGCGGCCTGGATGGCGCCGCATACGCTGCGGCTTCCCGGAACCGTGCCGATCGCGCCCGAGGACTGGCTGGTCCGGGACGAGGTTTTCGCGGAGCGCATGGCGGCGCGCGACCGGCTGATCGCGGAGCGTGCGGAGGTCGTGCATGAGTGCCTGCCCGGTGCGGAGCCCGCGGCACGTGAACTGCTCGCGGTGGTTCTGGAGCGGTTGCGCGCCGATGCCGGGTATCGGGTGGCGGCGGATCGCGTGGTGCGGCCGGACGGTGTCGCGGTGCCGCTGGACGGGCCGCCGCTCCTGGTGGCGGGGCGGCTGGTCGAGGAGGATCTGGTGATCCTCGAGCGACCGGAGGGCGCGGGCGAGCATGTGCTGACCGGGGCGATCCTGTGCTTTCCGTCGAGCTGGACGCTGGCGCAGAAGATCGGCCGGCCGCTGATGGCGATCCATGCGCCGGTCGCGCGCTATGATCCGGCGATCGGGCGGCGGGTGCAGCGGCTCTTCGACGGGTTGCGTCCGGAGGTGCCGCTGATGCGGGCGAACGTGCTGCCCTACGATCATGGGCGGCTGCACAATCCGCGGCCGGAATTCGAGCAGCACCGGCCGGAGGGGCCGGCGCGCTATCTGCGGGTCGAGCGGCAGGTGCTGCTGCGGCTGCCGGTGAGCCGGGCGGTGGTGTTCTCGATCCACACGTTTCTGATCGCGCCGGGCGGGCTGCCCGTGGAGCAGCGGAGCCGGCTCGAGGAGGTGCTGCCGGGGATGTTCCGCACGGAGGTGGCGTCGTGAGGGTGTTCGCGCTGACCGGGGCGGGGGTATCGGCGGAGAGCGGGCTCGGCACCTTCCGCGACACCGGCGGGATCTGGGCGCGGTTCGATCCGATGAAGCTGGCCACGCCGGAGGCTTTCGCCGCCGATCCGGAGGCGGTGCACGCTTTCTACAACGCGCGGCGGCGCAATCTGGTCGGGGCGCGCCCGAATGCCGGGCATCTGGCACTGGCGCGGCTCGGGGAGGGGCTGGCGGAACGGGGTGGCGATCTGTTTCTCTGCACCCAGAACATCGACGATCTGCACGAGCAGGCGGGCTCGCGCGCCGTCCATCACATGCATGGGGAATTGCTGCGGGCGCTCTGCGGGGCCTGCGGGGCGCGAACGGGCTGGCGCGAGGATCTCGGGACCGCGACGGTCTGTCCGGAATGCGCGCGGCCGGGCGCGATGCGGCCCGATGTGGTGTGGTTCGGCGAGATGCCCTACGGGCTCGACGCGATCGATGCGGCGCTGGAAGCGAGCGATCTCTTCGTGGCGATCGGCACCTCGGGGGCGGTCTATCCGGCGGCGGGATATGCGGCCCGGGCGCGCGATCTGGGTCTGCGGACCTGCGAGATCAACCTCGAGCCGTCGGACAATGCGCATGTCTTCGATGATCGGCGCTACGGACCGGCCTCCGAGACGCTGCCGCATTTCGTTGCCGAGGTGTTGGGGCAGTCCGGCTGAGGAAGATCGCGGGGAGTGGTGGCGATCACGAAAAAGGGCGGGGAAATCCCCGCCCTTCCGTTTCGCATGGGACGCTCGGTCAGAGCGAATAGTACATCTGGTATTCGACCGGGTGCGGGGTGTGCTCGAAGGCATAGACCTCGTTCCACTTCAGGGCGATGTAGCCCTCGATCTGGTCGGTGGTGAAGACGCCGCCGGCCAGAAGGAACTCGTGATCCGCCGCGAGTGATTCCAGCGCTTCGCGCAGCGAGCCGCAGACCGTCGGGATGCCGGCGAGTTCTTCCGGCGGCAGGTCGTAGAGATCCTTGTCGGAGGCTTCGCCGGGATCGATCTTGTTCTTGATGCCGTCGAGGCCGGCCATCAGCAGGGCGGCGAAGGCGAGATAGGGGTTGGCGACCGGATCGGGGAAGCGGGCCTCGACGCGCTTGGCCTTCGGGCTTTCGGTCCACGGAATGCGGACGCAGCCCGAGCGGTTCGAGGCCGAATAGGCCCGCAGCACGGGGGCTTCGAAGCCGGGGATCAGGCGCTTGTAGCTGTTGGTCGAGGGGTTGGTGAAGGCGTTCAGGGTCTTGGCGTGCTTGAGGATGCCGCCGATGAACCAGAGCGCCTCGTTGCTGAGATCGGCATACTTGTCGCCGGCGAAGAGCGGCTTGCCGCCTTTCCAGATCGACATGTTGACATGCATGCCCGAGCCGTTGTCGCCGGCATAGGGCTTGGGCATGAAAGTTGCCGTCTTTCCATAGGCATGGGCGACGTTCTGCACGACATACTTGTACTTGAGGATCTCGTCGGCCTGCTTGGTGAGCGTGCCGAAGATCAGGCCGAGTTCGTGCTGGGCCGAGGCGACCTCGTGGTGGTGCTTGTCGACCTTCATGCCCATGCGCTTCATGGTCGAGAGCATTTCGGAGCGGATGTCCTGGGCGCTGTCGACCGGCGGGACGGGGAAGTAGCCGCCCTTGATGCCGGGGCGGTGACCCATATTGCCCATCTCGTACTCGGCATCGGTGTTCCACGAAGCGTCGACCGCGTCGACTTCGTAGCTCACCTTGTTCATCGAGTTCGAGAAGCGCACGTTGTCGAACAGGAAGAATTCGGCTTCCGGACCCCAGAAGCTGTCATCGCCGATGCCGCTCGACTTGAGATAGGCTTCGGCCTTCTGGGCGGTGCCGCGCGGATCGCGCGAATAGGGCTCGCCGGTGTCGGGTTCGACGACCGAGCAATGGATGCAGAGCGTCTTCTCGGCGTAGAAGGGATCGATGTAGGCCGAGGCCGGATCGGGCATCAGCTTCATGTCGGATTCTTCGATCGACTTCCAGCCGGCGATCGACGAGCCGTCGAACATGAAGCCTTCCTCGATGAATTCCTCGTCGACGAGTTCGGATACCACCGAAACATGCTGGAGCTTGCCGCGCGGGTCCGTGAAGCGCAGATCGACATAGGCGATGTCGTCTTCCTTCAGGGTCTTGAGAACGGATTTCGTGTCGCTCATCGTTTTTCCTTGAGTTGCTGTCAGGTGTCGCGAAGTCTGTCGCCGAAGTTCGGGCCGCGTGGAGCGGCGCGCACGGATGCTCTGCGGATCAGAGGGCGTCGCCGCCCTCTTCGCCGGTGCGGATGCGGATGGCCTGTTCGACCGACGTGATGAAGATCTTTCCGTCGCCGATCTTGCCGGTCTTGGCCGCGGAGATGATGGCCTCGACGGCGGCATCCACCTGTTCGTCGGCCAGCACCACCTCGATCTTCACCTTGGGCAGGAAGTCCACGACGTATTCGGCACCGCGGTAGAGCTCGGTGTGACCCTTCTGCCGGCCGAAACCCTTGGCTTCGGTGACGCTCAGGCCCTGAATGCCGACATCCTGAAGCGCTTCCTTCACCTCATCGAGCTTGAATGGCTTGATGATGGCCTCGATCTTCTTCATGCGCTTCGACCCTCTTGTCTGGTTTGGCGGCCCTGTCACGGAACCGCGCCTCGACAAACCAAGTCGGGCCGGGAGTTTCAATGCGCCGGGAAAGGTTGTCGGCGGAGGTCTGCCCGAAAAGCCCGGAATTGCCGCATTTTTGTGCAGTGTGTTCATATTCTGGGCTTGGCGGCCGTCGGGAAGGATGTCGCGGACCGGCATTTTTCGCTCGCAAGCCCGTTGGCGGTCTGGTAGAGACCGGCTCCGATCCGGACCGTGCGCGCCGGACGGGTTCGCGGGCGTGGCGGAATTGGCAGACGCACCAGATTTAGGTTCTGGCGCCGAAAGGCGTGGGGGTTCAAGTCCCTCCGCCCGCACCAGATAAAGACACGAGGAATCCAGAACAATGCAGGTCACCGAGACCCTGAACGACGGCCTCAAGCGGGGATACTCCATCATCGTGCCGGCGGCCGATCTCGACGCGAAAGTGAACGAGAAGCTGGATGAAGCCCGCAAGGACTTCCAGATGAAGGGCTTTCGCAAGGGCAAGGCCCCGGCGGCGCTGATGAAGAAGATGTTCGGCAAGTCGGTGCTCGGCGAGGCGATGCAGGAAAGCATCGACGCGGCGATGCAGGCGCATTTCGAGCAGACCGGCGACCGGCCGGCGCTGCAGCCCGAGGTCAAGATGACCAACGAGGCTTGGAAGGAAGGCGACGACGTCGAGGTGTCGATGTCCTACGAGGCGCTGCCGGAGGTTCCGGAACTCGCCCTGGCGGAGATCACGCTCGCGCGGCCGGTGGCCGAGGTGGACGATGCGGCGGTCGACGAGGCGCTCACCAAGCTTGCGGAATCGACGTCCGATTTCGCCGATCGGCGCAAGGGCTCCAAGGCCAAGGACGGCGATCAGGTGGTCTTCGACTTCAAGGGATCGGTCGATGGCGTGGAATTCGACGGGGGCTCGGCGGAGGATTTCCCGCTGGTGCTCGGATCGGGCAGCTTCATTCCCGGATTCGAGGCGCAGCTGGTCGGCGCGAAGGCCGGTGAAGAGCTCGACGTGAAGGTGACGTTTCCGGCGGAATACGGTGCGGCGCATCTCGCGGGCAAGGACGCGGTGTTCGCCTGTGTCGTGAAAGCGGTCAAGGCGCCGAAGCCGGCCGAGATCGACGAGAAGCTTGCCGAACGCTACGGCGCGGACTCGCTCGAGGCCCTGCGCGAGCAGATCCGCGAGCGGATCGCGGCCGAATACGGTCAGGCCAGCCGGGCGATCGTGAAGCGCCGCCTGATGGACGCGCTGGACGAAAAGGTCGATTTCGGTCTGCCGCCGAGCCTGGTGGACGCGGAAGCCAGGCAGATCGCGCATCAGCTCTGGCACGAGGAGAATCCGGACCATCCGGGGCATGACCACGCACCGATCGAGCCGACCGACGAGCATCTGCGCCTGGCGACCCGGCGTGTGCGTCTTGGTCTGCTGCTGGCCGAGCTCGGCAACAAGAACGAGATCACGGTGTCCGATCAGGAGCTGCAGCAGGCGGTGTTCGCCCAGGCGCGGCAGTATCCGGGCCAGGAGCGCGAGTTCTTCGAGTTCGTGCAGAAGAACCCGCAAGCCCTTCAGCAGGTCCGCGCGCCGCTCTTCGAGGAGAAGGTCGTGGACTTCATTCTCGAGCTCGCGACGGTCACCGAACAGCCGATGAGCAAGGACGACCTTCAGAAGGCGATCGAGGCCCTCGAGGAAGAGACCGCGCCGGCGTGATGCCGTCGCGCCCGCGGGCCGGGGTCGGCGTCGTCGACGCAGCAACCCCGGCTGGACTTGCGCGGCGCGGCAGTGCGCCTACTTGCAGGGCGTCGGTCAGGCGACTATTCCTGTGGGCCGAGCAGAACGCGCATTGCGAGCAGCGCGCCACCGAAAGGCAACAAGTCCGATGAACGATCCCGTCGAAACCTACATGAATCTCGTTCCGATGGTGGTCGAACAGACCGCCCGCGGGGAGCGGGCCTACGACATCTTCTCGCGGCTGCTGAAGGAGCGGATCATCTTCGTCTCCGGGCAGGTGCATGACGGGATGTCGACGCTGATCGTCGCCCAGCTCTTGTTTCTGGAAGCGGAGAATCCGAAGAAGGAAATCTCCATGTACATCAACAGCCCGGGCGGCGTCGTGACCTCCGGTCTGTCGATCTACGACACGATGCAGTACATCCGCCCCCCGGTCTCGACGCTCTGCGTCGGGCAGGCGGCGTCGATGGGGTCGCTGCTGCTGACCGCCGGGGCGAAGGACATGCGGTTCTCGCTTCCCAACAGCCGCATCATGGTGCACCAGCCCTCGGGCGGGTTCCAGGGCCAGGCGACGGACATCATGATCCATGCGCGCGAGACGCAGGCGCTGAAGGATCGGCTCAATCAGATCTATGTCGAGCACACCGGCCAGTCCTTCGAGGACGTGGAAGCGGCGCTCGAACGGGACCGGTTCATGACGGCGCAGGACGCCAAGGACTGGGGGCTGATCGATCAGATCGTCGAGAACCGCTCCGTTCCCGACGATAAGGAGTGACGTTGCGTCACGACGCCACGTGAGATTTGGGTCCAATTGGACTTGTGTTTCGCGTTCCAAGCGTGTTCCAATCAGGCTGGAAAAGCATGATTGGCGCATGCGGAGCGTGCGGAGCGGGAATATGGCGAAAGCCGGAGGTCAGGCATGAGCAAGACGAGCAGCGGCGACTCGAAGAACACCCTCTATTGTTCCTTCTGCGGGAAGAGCCAGCACGAGGTCCGCAAGCTGATTGCCGGTCCGACCGTCTTCATCTGCGATGAATGCGTCGAGCTCTGCATGGACATCATCCGCGAGGAGACGAAATCGAGCCTCGTCAAGTCGTCCGACGGGGTGCCGACCCCGCAGGAGATCTGCTCGGTTCTGGACGATTACGTGATCGGTCAGGAAGTGGCCAAGCGCGTGCTTTCGGTCGCCGTGCACAACCATTACAAGCGGCTCAATCACGCCGGCAAGAATTCCGACGTCGAGCTGCAGAAATCCAACATCATGCTGATCGGCCCGACGGGCTGCGGCAAGACGCTGCTGGCCCAGACGCTGGCGCGGATTCTCGATGTGCCGTTCACGATGGCGGATGCGACGACGCTGACCGAAGCCGGCTATGTCGGCGAGGATGTCGAGAACATCATCCTCAAGCTGCTGCAATCGGCCGAATACAATGTCGAGCGCGCGCAGCGCGGCATCGTCTATATCGACGAGGTCGACAAGATCAGCCGCAAGTCGGACAATCCGTCGATCACGCGGGACGTCTCGGGCGAGGGTGTGCAGCAGGCGCTCCTGAAGATCATGGAGGGCACCGTGGCCTCCGTGCCGCCGCAGGGCGGGCGCAAGCATCCGCAGCAGGAATTCCTGCAGGTCGACACCACCAACATCCTCTTCATCTGCGGGGGCGCCTTCGCGGGGCTCGACAAGATCATCGCGCAGCGGGGCCGCGGTTCCGCGATGGGGTTCGGTGCCGACGTCAAGGACACCGAAGAACGCCGGGTCGGCGAGCTCTTCCAGGAACTCGAGCCGGAGGACCTCCTGAAGTTCGGTCTGATCCCGGAATTCGTCGGGCGGCTCCCGGTTCTGGCGACGCTGAACGATCTGGATGAAGACGCGTTGATCGTGATCCTCAGCGAGCCGAAGAACGCTCTGGTCAAGCAGTACCAGCGTCTCTTCGAGATGGAGGACGTGAAGCTCACCTTCACGGAGGACGCGCTGCGTTCGATCGCCAAGCGCGCCATTGCCCGCAAGACCGGGGCGCGGGGTCTGCGCTCCATTCTGGAAGAGGTGCTGCTCGACACGATGTTCGAGCTGCCCTCGATGACCGGGGTGGAAGAAGTCGTGGTCAACGACGATTGCATCATGCGCAAGGCCGAACCGCTGCTGATCTATGCGGAGCGGGGCGAAGGCTCGGCGTCGGCGTCCTGACGATGCCGGCCCGCGATCGGCGCGGGCGCGGCGCAAGCGGGTCGTTCCGGTCCGTCGGTCATGCTGGACCATCGTGGGGCTTGCGGGGTATAGGATGCGTGTAATCGCCATCATGAGGCCGAGATGAGCTTGCTCGCGAAGATATTCACCTGGTGGAACGGACAGACGCTCGGAACCCAGCTCTTCACCCGGCGCCACGGCGAGCGGGTGGGCGAAGACGGCGAAGGCAACATCTATTACCAGAACAGTGACGGCAGCCGGCGCTGGGTGATCTACAATGGCATTTCGGATGCGAGCCGCGTGGCACCGGAATGGCATGGCTGGCTCCACCACACCTGGCAGGAACCGCCGACACGCGCGCCGCTGCCGCGGAAATCCTGGGAAAAGCCGCATCTCCCGAACCTGACGGGCACCGACCTCGCCTATCGGCCGCCCGGCAGCATGCTGAAACCGGCGCCGCAGGCCCGGGCGGATTACGAGGCCTGGTCGCCGGAATAGGATCCGCGACATGAACAGCAATATCGCGGAGACCGTTATCGGGGCGGCGGTGCTTGTCGTTGCGGCCTGGTTCGTCGTGCATGCGGCGCAGAGCCGCGGGATGGCCGGCGGGGCCGGAACCTACGATCTGATCGCGGAGTTCAGCAGTGTCGAGGGGATCGGGATCGGAAGCGAGGTCCGGTTGGCGGGCATTCGGGTCGGCACCGTCGAGGCGCTCGATCTCGATCCGCGGACCTATCAGGTCGATGCGCGGTTCACGATGCGCGACGATCTGAAAATTCCGGAGGACAGCGAAGTGCGGATTTCATCCGAGGGGTTGCTGGGCGGCGCCTTTCTCGAGGTGCGGGCCGGCCAGTCCGACTTCCTGCTCGGCGACGGCGGGCGGCTCTACAACACCTCGACCGGCGAGGGGCTGCTCAACCAGCTCCTTCAGTTCGGGTTCCAGCGATGAGAGGGCTTGCCCTCCTGATTGCGCTCCTGGCCCTGCCGATATTGGTCGCAGCCCAGGAAGGCCGGATCGACAACGAGCAGGAAACCGTGCTGGCGAATACGGTCCTGCTGCGGGGGCTCGATTCCCTGAATGGGACCGCGCGGGACATTCCGGTGAATGTCGGGGATGTCGTGCGGTTCGGGCAGCTCGAGATCATCGTCGATGCCTGCCGTGTACCGAGATCCGATCCGGATTCGGATGCCTATGCCTTCCTGCGGATCCGGGACATCCGCGAGGAGACGCCGCGGTTTTCGGGCTGGATGTTCGCCTCGTCTCCGGCGCTGTCCGCGCTCGATCATCCGCGCTACGATGTCTGGGTGGAGAGCTGCAGCATCAACTGATGTCCGGCATCGCGGGGGAGCCGGAAGAAATCGGCGGGACGCGGGATCGCCTCCGAGAGCTGAGCCTGGTATCGCGCGCGCGGGATCTCCACCGCCCCGAAGCGGGCGAGATGGTCCGTGACGAACTGGGTGTCCAGGAGCCGGTAGCCACCGGCGCGCAGGCGCGCGACCAGGGCGATCAGCGCGAGCTTCGAGGCATCGCGCTCGCGGCTGAACATGCTCTCCCCGAAGAAGGCGGCGCCGATCGTCACACCGTAGACGCCTCCGACAAGCCGGTCGGCGCGCCAGATCTCCACCGAATGGGCATGGCCCATCCGATGCAATCCCAGATAGAGGCGGCGGATCTGGGGGTTTATCCAGGTCTCCGGGCGGTCGGCGCATCCGTCCAGCACGGCGGAGAAGGCGGAATTGATCCGAACCTCGAAATCGGTTTTCCGGAAGCTGCGCGCGAGGCGGCGCGAAACGTGGAAGTCCTCGAGCGGCAGGACGCCGCGGAGCTGCGGATCGACCCAGAACAGCGCGTCCGCATCGGCACTCTCGGCCATCGGGAATATGCCCAGCGCATAGCCGCGCAGGAGCAGGCTCGGGGTCAGGTCCGGATGGTCGTGTTCCTCGTCGCGCATCTTTGTGGACGCACTCAGCTTTCGGCTGCGAGCCATTTCTCCAGCCAGTGGATGTCGTAATTGCCGCTCAGGATGTCCGGCTCCTCGAGCAGGGCGTCGAAGAGCGGCGCCGTCGTCTCGATTCCGTCCACGACGAGTTCGGAGAGGGCGCGCCGCAGGCGGGCGAGGGCGAGCGGGCGATCGCGGCCGTGCACGATGAGCTTGCCGATCAGGCTGTCGTAATAGGGCGGGATGCGGTAGCCGCCGTAGATCGCGCTGTCCATGCGGACGCCGAGTCCACCGGGCGCGTAGTAGGTGTCGATGAGGCCGGGCGACGGCTTGAAATCGGGCAGGCGTTCGGCATTGATCCGGCATTCGATGGCGTGGCCGCCGGGCACGAGGTCTTCCTGCACCAGCGACATCGGCAAGCCGGCCGCGACGCGGATCTGTTCCTGGACCAGATCGACGGCGAAGATCGCTTCGGTTACCGGGTGTTCCACCTGAAGCCGGGTGTTCATCTCGATGAAGAAGAATTCGCCGTTCTCGTAGAGAAACTCGATGGTTCCCGCACCCGAATAGCCGATCTCGGCGACGGCCTTCGAGCAGACCGCGCCGATCCGCGCGCGGGTCTCGGCGTCGATCGCCGGAGACGGCGCTTCCTCCAGGACCTTCTGGTGGCGCCGCTGGAGGCTGCAATCGCGTTCGCCCAGATGCACGGCGCGCCCCTTGCCGTCGCCGAAGACCTGGATCTCGATGTGCCGGGGGGTTCCGAGATAGCGTTCGAGATAGACCTCGTCGTTTCCGAAGGCGGATTTGGCTTCGGAGCGCGCGGTCCGGAACGCCGTTTCGAGATCCTCGGCGGTGCGGGCGAGCTTCATGCCGCGGCCCCCGCCGCCGGCCGTCGCCTTGACGATCAGCGGGAAGCCGACCTGTTCGGCGACGGCACGCGCGGTCTCCACGTCGGGCACGCCGCCATCGGAGCCCGGCACGCAGGGCACGCCGAGCGCCTTCATCGTGTCCTTGGCGGTGATCTTGTCGCCCATCAGGCGGATGTGTTCGGCGGAGGGGCCGATGAAGGTCAGGCCGTGATCCTCGACGATCTGCACGAAGGCCGCGTTCTCCGACAGGAAGCCGTATCCGGGATGGATCGCCTCGGCGCCGGTGATCTCGCAGGCGGAGATGATGTTGGGCATCGAGAGGTAGCTCTGCGACACCGGAGGCGGCCCGATGCAGACGCTTTCGTCGGCCATGCGCACATGCATGGCGTCGGCATCGGCGGTGGAATGGATGGCGACCGTCTGGATCCCCATTTCCTTGCAGGCCCGATGGACCCGCAGCGCGATTTCGCCCCGATTGGCAATCAGAACCTTCTTGAACATCTGGGGCTCCGTTCGGGCTCAGGTCATTCCAGGACGATGAGCGGGGCGCCGAACTCGACCGGCGAGCCGTCCTCGACGAGGATGCGCTTGACCCGGCCCGCGCGCGGCGCCGGGATCTGGTTCATGGTCTTCATCGCCTCGATGATCAGGATGGTCTGACCTTCCGTCACGCTGTCGCCGGTCTTGATGAACGGCGGGGATCCGGGTTCGGCCTGGAGATAGATCGTGCCGACCATCGGGGAGGCGACCATGCCCGGATCCTCCACGGGGTCCGGTGCCGCGGCGGGGTGCTGGGAGGCTTGCGGCGGGGCCGCTGTGGGCAGAAATGCGGGGGATGGCGCTGCGGACAGGCTCGCGGAGCCGACGGGTTGCTGCCGGGCCACCCGGACGGTGAGGCTGTCGTCCTCGCCGTATTCGCGGTTCACCTCGATCTCGGTGAGGTCGTGGTCGCGCAGCAATCCTGCCAGTGCTTCGATGAAGGCGATATCCGACGCCTGTGGCTTGTCGTTCATGTCGCGCGCCCCGTTTTCCTGCCGAGCGGAGAGCTTCGTCCCCGTTGCCATCGTCTGACGCTGTATACGTTTCACCGCATTGTCATGAAAGCCGTAAATGCGGTGTCAAGCGGCTGGTCTCGAAGCTCGATCAGCTTCCTTCCCGCACACCTTCGACCACGGCGCGCATCTGGTCGAGGGGCAGGTATCCACGGGCCAGCGTGTCGCCGAAGATGAAGGTCGGGGTTCCGGATATCGCCAGCGTCTCGGCGAGAGCGCGGGTCTCCACGAGGCGCCGCGTGACTTCGGGATCGTCCATGGAACCGCGGATTTCGGCCGCATCGAGACCGGCATCGCTCAGGAGCCCGTCGAGGGCCGCGTCGTTGACGGGCCCGGAATGGGTCATCATCAGGTCGTGCAGGGTCTCGTAGGCGTCGCCCCCGGCGATCATCAGGGTCGCGACGGCGGCGCGGGCGGCCAGTTCGGAATCCGGGCCGAGGATCGGGAATTCCTTGATGATCCAGCGGATGTTGCCGTCATCGGCCACCAGGTCGAGGAGTTCCGGATGGGCGCGGCGGCAGTAGCCGCACTGGTAGTCGAGGAATTCAACGATGGTGACGTCCCCCTCCGGATTGCCCGCGACATGCGAGAAACCGTCCTCGAAGATCGCGGCGGCATTGTCCGTGACGAGAGCCTGGTCACTGGCGGTGGCGGCGACCCGCTGGCGCTCCTCGAGGATCGCCATCATTTCCATGATGATCTCGGGGTTCCCGAGCAGATATTCACGGATCTCGCCCTGGAGGTCTTCGCGGGAGATCGTGTCGGTCGGCTCGGTCTGGGCCACTACGGCCGGTGCGACGGAGCCAAGGAACATTGCCGCGATGGCGGCCGTCAGAAGGTGTCGCATGGAAATCCTCATCTGGATGCGCGTTGAGCCATGGTAGTCAGATCCTCGGCCCGCCGCCAGCCCGGGGCGCCGCGAGGAATGAGATCGAGGGCGCGGGCCGCGTTGCGGATCGCCTCGTTGGGGCGCCCTTCGATGAAGAAGCGCTCGGCGGTCGCCAGGGCCGCTGCACCGTCATTGCCGCTGCGCGCCTCGGCGAGGGCCAGATCGCGCCACACGCCGGTATCCGAGACATCGAGGCGGGCGGCCTCGCGCAGGACGTCGAGCGCTTCGGCATCGGATTCGGCCGTCTCCATGTTGAGGAGGGAGCGGCCCAAACCGCCGAGGATCTGGGCCTGGCGCGGTGCGAGCTCCACCGCCCGGCGATAGGATGCGGCCGCCGGCTCCGCGCGGCCGATCTCGAGAAGGAACTGTCCCTTGAGCTCGTGGTAATAGGCATCATCGGGGCGCAGGGCGATCAGGGCGTCGGCCTCGGCAAGGGCAGCGGCCGGGTCGGGAAGGCGATGGAGTGCGACGGCACGGGCGAGGCGGGTCGGCTCCGAGGCATCATCCGCGGGGTAGCGGCGCAGCGTGTCGCGAGGGGCATCGAGAAAGCCGTCGAGCTTCGCGACCATGCGGCTGTGCCAATAGGCGGTTTCGGGGTCGATCTCGCTCCGTTTGGGCAATTCGCGGACCTTCGCCTCGATCAGGGCCAGACGCTCCGACCAGAGCGGGTGGGTCATCGTATAGGAACTGCGCTGGGTGCCGATCACGCCCTGGGTGGTCTTGAAGAGGCGCATCACCTCGAGAAAGGCTTCCGGGTCGCTGCGGGAATACGCGAGATAGCGCAGGCCCGCCTGGTCGGCGGCGGATTCTTCGGCGCGGGAATGGGCGAGGGCATTGCGAGTTGCGGCCTGCCGCGATGTGCTGACGATGGCGAGACCGGCCTCGGGGCTGCCGGCGGCGGTGGCGGCGAGCGCTCCGATCATTCCCAGGGCTGCAACGCCGCGCGCCCCCTTCAGGGCTTCGTTGCGGCGGGTGAGGTGGCCGCCGGCGATATGTCCGGTCTCGTGGGCGATCACCGCGCGCAACTGGTCGACGGTCTCGAGTCGCGTCAGCAATCCGGTGTGCAGGAAGATGTTCTGGCCGCCGGCGACGAAGGCGTTCATGTCGGAGCTGTTGACGATGTAGATGTTGACCACGGCCGGCGAGAGGCCTGCGGCCCGAAACAGCGGGTCCGAGATGCGATCGAGCGTGCGCTCGATCTCGGCATCGCGAATGAGTTCCAGGGCGCGCGCGCTTCCGGTCGTCGCCAGGACCAGCAGCGCGCAGAGCACTGTCGGCAGAATCCCGGTCCGCAACAATCTTGTCATCCGTGCCTTCGGCTCCCGGTGTTGCGTCTGCGGGTCGATCCATGCCTCATGCCGGCCGGGCAAAAGGTTGCATACCCTAGGAGGCCGAACGTGCGAACTTCAAGCCGCGGTGACGTCGATCCCTTCATCGTGATGGATGTGATGGAGGCGGCGCGGGCCGCGGAGGCCGCGGGTCAACGCATCGTGCACATGGAGGTGGGTCAGCCCGGGACGCCGGCTCCGGCGGCCGCCCGGGCGGCCCTTGCGGACGCGATGGCGAAAGGTCCGCTCGGCTACACGGTGGCGCTTGGCCTGCCGGCCCTGCGGGCGCGGATCGCGCGGCATTACGGGGAATGGTACGGGGTGGATCTCGATCCGGGCCGTGTCGTGGTAACGTCAGGTTCGTCGGCGGCCTTCCTGCTTGCTTTCGCGAGCCTCTTCGATGCCGGCGACCGGGTCGCGATCGGGGATCCGGGCTATCCGAGCTACCGCAACATCCTCAAGGCGTTGAGCCTCGTTCCGGTCGGCATTCCGACCCGGGCCGAGGACCGGTTTCAGCCGGTGCCAGCCGACATCACCCCGGATCTCGCCGGCCTCCTGGTGGCCAGTCCGGCGAACCCGACGGGGACGATGCTCGACCGCGCCGCATTAGAGGCGCTGATGGAGGCCTGTCGCGTCACCGGTGCGGCCTTCATCTCCGACGAGATCTATCACGGCATCCAGTATGGCGCGCGCGCAATCTCGGCGCTCGAGATCGACGACGATGCCTATGTGATCAACTCGTTCTCGAAGTACTTCTCGATGACCGGCTGGCGGATCGGCTGGATGGTGGTACCCGAGGCGCATCTGCGGCGGATCGAGCGGCTGGCGCAGAACATGTTCATCTGCCCGCCCCATGCGAGCCAGATCGTCGCGCTCGCGGCGCTCGATTGCGAGACGGAGCTGGCGGCCAATGTGGAGGTCTATGCGCGAAACCGCGCGGTGCTGCTCGAGGGATTGCCGCAGGCGGGGTTCACCCGGCTCGCGCCGCCGGACGGCGGATTCTATCTCTATGCCGACGTCTCGGAATTCGGTCAGGACAGTCGCGTGCTTGCTGCGGAGATTCTCGCCGAGGCCGGAGTGGCGGTCACGCCTGGCCTCGATTTCGACCCGCAGCGCGGCCGGGCCACGCTGCGGTTTTCCTATGCCGGACCGACCTCCGAAATGGAGGAGGGGCTGCGCCGCCTCGTCGGCTGGAAGGCCGGGCGGCGCGCCCCGATCAGCTCCCGCTGATCGCCCGGGACCACCAGCCGCGACGCTTCGGTTCGGCGCTCTGGGGTGATGCCGGTTCGGCGGGGGCTTCCGCGACAAGCGCGTCCTCGAGTTCCGGCTCTGCGCTGTCCGTGACATCCGGTTCGGCCTCGGCGGCGGGGTCTGCCACCACGGGCTGCGGTTCGGCCGCTGCAGCGGCTGTGTCGGCGTCGCCCTCCGGCTCGGGGGCCGCAATGACGGCCTCGGCGGATTTGCGGACACGGGGCTTGCGGGCCGGACGCTGGGTCACGCCGGTTTCGGGCACCTCGACGATGTCGGCGGGTTCGTCATTGCCGAGATCGATCGGATCCTCGAGGCCGCCGGATGCCGCTTTCGGCTCGGCGTCGGATTCGGCCTCCGGCTCGGTACCGGCGCTGGCTTCGGCCGTTTCTGTCTCGGAGGTCTTGCGCCGCCGGGATCGCCGGCGGGATCGGGGGCGCTCCGTGCTGTCGGCTTGCGGATCCGCATCGTCCTCGGCGGCTGCGGTCACGACTTCTGCATCTTCCGCGGCATCCGATGTGTCGGTGCCCGACTCGGCGGTGTTTTCGCTGGTGCCGTTGGTGCTGCCCTTGCCGCCGCGGCGCCGGCGGCGGCGCCGCTTGCGACCTCCCGAAGCTTCACCGGTTTCACCCGATGCCTCGACGGTCTCGTCTGACGCGGTGGCGTCGGTTTCGGTCTCGTCTTCGGCCTCGGTCTCGATGTCAGCGTCGGCGTCGGACTCGGTTTCGGAATAGGAGCGGATCACGCTATCGATGGCGGCGACCGGCGGAATGAGGCGCGAGGCTGTCTTGAAACGCTCGATCCGGTAATCGGGGCTGATCAGCTTGGCATCGGCCTCGACGCGTACGGAGAGACCGAACCGGCTTTCGACCATCGCGATGTGCTCGCGCTTCTGGTTGAGCATGTAGTTGGCGATCTCGACCGGTGCCACGACGAGCACCTCCTTGGAGCGCTGGCGCACGCCTTCTTCCTCGATCTCGCGCAGGAGGGCGAGGGCGATGGAATCGTCGGAGCGCACCCGGCCGGTACCGTGGCAATGCGGACAGCCCTTCGTGGTCGCCTCGATCATGCCCGGCCGCAGGCGCTGGCGCGACATCTCGAGGAGACCGAAGCCCGAAATGCGTCCGACCTGGATGCGGGCGCGATCCGTCTTGAGCTTGTCCTTGAGCTTCTTCTCGACCGACGCATTGTTGCGGCGCTCGTCCATGTCGATGAAGTCGATCACGATGAGGCCCGCGAGGTCGCGCAGCCGCATCTGGCGGGCGGCTTCCTCTGCCGCCTCCATGTTGGTCTTGAGCGCGGTTTCCTCGATGGAGCTTTCGCGGGTGGCGCGGCCGGAGTTCACGTCGATGGCGACCAGCGCTTCGGTCACGTCGATGACGATGTAGCCGCCGGATTTCAGCTGCACGACCGGGTTGAACATGGCACTCAGATAGCTCTCGACCTGGAAGCGCGAGAACAGCGGCAGCGCCTCGGCGTAGTGCTTCACGTTCTTCGCGTGCGAAGGCATGAGCATCTTCATGTAGTCCTTGGCCTCGCGGTAGCCGCGCTCGCCGTCGATCAGGATCTCGTCGATCTCGCGGCTGTAGAGGTCGCGGATGACGCGCTTGATCAGGCTGCCTTCCTCGTAGATCAGGCAGGGCGCGATCGATTTGAGCGTGAGATCGCGGATCTGCTCCCACTGGCGCAGAAGATACTCGTAATCGCGCTTGATCTCGGTCTTGGTGCGGTTCGATCCGGCGGTGCGGATGATGAGGCCTGCGCCTTCGGGCACGGTGATCGAGTTCGAGATCTCCTTGAGCTTCTTGCGGTCGGCCGGATTGGTGATCTTGCGGCTGATACCGCCGCCGCGGGCGGTGTTCGGCATCAGGACGCAGTAGCGCCCGGCGAGGCTGAGATAGGTGGTGAGGGCCGCACCCTTGTTGCCACGCTCTTCCTTGACGACCTGGACGAGAAGGATCTGACGGACCTTGATCACTTCCTGGATCTTGTAGCGGCGGGCGCGGGGCTTGCGGACCGGGCGTTCGTCCGCAGCATCATTCGCGCCGCCGACATCCTCGTATTCGCCGTCGGAAGTGGTCGCAGTGGAATCATCGTCTTCGGTTGCGTCGGCGGCTTCTCGGGAGGCGTCACCTGATGCCGGATCGCTCGTATCCGGTTCGCTGTCCTCGACCGGCTCCTCCAGAACGAGGATATCGACCTCACCGCTCGCGGCAGAGGGCGGCGGCGCATCGCTGTCGATTTCCGAGTTCTCTTCGCTCGACTCGTCTGCGATCTCCGAGACGGCGATCGCATCGGATTCGCTGGGAGCCCCTTCCGAGGCTGCCTTCGAGGAACGTCGCCGGCTGCGGGACCGGCCGCGCGGAGCCGGCTGCTCTTCCTCCGCCTCGCGCGCCAGGGCGGCTTCCTCGGCGAGAAGCGCTTCGCGATCGGCCTTGGGGATCTGGTAATAATCCGGATGGATTTCGGAGAACGCGAGGAAACCGTGGCGATTGCCGCCGTATTCCACGAAGGCCGCCTGCAGGGAGGGCTCTACGCGGGTTACCTTCGCGAGGTAGATGTTTCCGGCCAGCTGCCTCTTGTTCAGTGATTCAAAGTCAAATTCGTCGACCTTGTTTCCGTCCACGACCACGACGCGGGTCTCTTCCGCGTGCGTCGCATCGATCAGCATTTTCTTTGTCATGATGTCTTTCAATGACGGCAACGGAACCGCCTCCGCCTGGGAGGTGGCCGTAACGCGTCGCATTTTCAGGAGCGGTGGAGTGCGTGACCGACGATCCGAGGCCGCGTTGCGGCCTTGACTGGAACGATTCAACAGGTCCTGCGCGTTTCACCGCGGTTTTCTCCGGCGCCGGGTTGTCCAGAACCCCGCATCCATCAGGTCCGGGCGTGCCCGGAAATTCAACATCGGCGCGAGCGCCTGCCGCGTGTTCGCCGAGTTCGCCAAAGACGCGTTTTCCGGTCCAGCGATGCCACGACGATGCAGCGAATACGATCATGGCTGCGATATGGACTATCGCTAACCATCATTCGATATAGGCAGGTGACAGAAATTTTACAATTGTTTTTTCCTTCCCGATCGCGGCATCCTCGCCCCGGAACGCCGTGAAATTTCCGGACCAAGACGCTGAAATCCTCCGCGAAACCGACGTTTTTCGTCTTCCTGCTCATCGTGCTGGTCGGCGTCGTTCTGGTAGCGCTCGGTGGCGGGGAGCGATCCGGGGACCGAAGCGGAGCCGTGCGGATCGACGCGAACTGGTTCGGCCGGGCCCTGACGGTCGAAATCGAGCTCGCGGGCGCCAGTCCGTATCGGGTCTTCACGGTCGATTCTCCGCGCCGGCTCGTGGTCGATGTCCTCGCCGACATTCCGGTCGATGGCTCGGGCATCCAATCGCCTTCGCCGGTGCGAGATTTGGAACGTATCCCGCTTCCCGGCGGCTGGACGCGGCTGGTCTTCACGCTGGCTGGCCCTTTCGAGGTCAGGTGGGCCGAGCAGAGGGCGCAGGGCGCGGGGGCGACCCTGCGGGTGACTGCCCGGCGCGCTTCGGCCACGGACTTCGCGCGCGATGCCGGAGTGCCGCCGGGTGCCTGGCCCATTGCGGGGCCGGACGTCGCGTCGGGAGGTGTGACAATTGCCATCGATGCCGGTCACGGTGGCATCGATCCGGGCGCCGTGCGCGACGGCATTCGGGAGAAGGACATCGTCCTCGAATTTGGCCGGGCGCTGGTGCGGCATCTCGAGACGCTCGATGGCATCTCCGTTGTGATGCTGCGCAACGAGGACCGCTTCATGCGCCTCGGGGCACGTGTCGCCGCCGCAAGGCAGGCAGACGCCGACCTGCTCGTGTCGCTGCACGCCAATGCCGATCCGGATCCCGGGATTTCAGGTGCCATCGTCTTCACCCGGGCGGAGCGGGGCAGCAGCCGGGAGGCCGCGGCGCGTGCGCTTCTGGAGAATTCCGCCGATGACAGGGCTGGCCTCGCCAATCTCGGGGCCGCGGACCCGGTCATCTCGGTGCTGTCGGATCTTGCCCGACGCGAGACCGATGCGCGGTCGGTTGCGCTCGCCCGCGCTCTGGTCGAGGCGCTGCGTGTCGGCGCGCCGGGCACCGTTTCGGAGAAGGGCCCCCTGCAGGCCGCAAATTTCATCGTGCTCGCGGCGCCGGACATTCCTTCGATTTTGCTCGAGATCGGGTTCCTGTCCAATCCTTCGGATCGAGCGAACATGCTTTCCCCGGAATGGCGTGACCGGACCGCTGCCGAGGTGGCCCGGGGGATCCTCGAATGGGTTGCCCGGGACGCGACACCGGGTCGGCCGTGAGCGGGTAATCCCGCTCGGTCTTGCCGGAACTGTGACCAACTGCGCTTTTGACCTGCGGGGCCGATTTCGCTAAACAAAGGCTGCAACTTTTGGGCGTATTGCTGTGCTTCGTTTCATTCTGAACATCTTCGGGTTTCTCTTCAGCTGGATCACGCTGGGAGCGCTGATGGCCGTCGTGGGCCTCGTGGCGATCTTCGTGCTCTACGGAAAGGACCTTCCCGATCATGCGCAGCTCGCCCGCTATGAGCCGCCGACCCTGAGCCGCATCTATTCCGGCGAGGGCGTCGTGATGGACGAATTCGCCCGCGAACGCCGCATCTTCACACCGATCGACGAGATTCCGGACACGATCAAGGATGCCTTCGTCAGTGCCGAGGACAAGAACTTCTACGAGCATCGCGGCTTCGACCCGCGCGGCATCGCGGTCGCGATCTACGATGCGGCACAGGGCGAGCGACTGCGGGGGGCATCGACCATCACCCAGCAGGTGATGAAGAACTTCCTCCTGTCGGGCGACCGCTCGGGTGAGCGCAAGATCAAGGAGATCATCCTGGCCACGCGTCTCGAATCGACGCTGGGCAAGGATCAGATCCTGGAACTCTATCTCAACGAGATCTTCCTCGGCCAGAATTCCTACGGGGTGACGGCGGCGGCGCAGGAGTATTTCGCCAAGTCGCTCGAGGAACTGACCATCGCCGAGATCGCCTATCTCGCGGCGCTTCCGAAGGAGCCGAGCAACCTGCATCCGGTCCGCAACAAGGAACGGGCCGTGGCGCGGCGGAACTACGTGATCGGCCAGATGCTCGAGAACGGCTACATCACGACGGCCGAAGCCGAAGTGGCCCGGGCAGCTGACCTCGCATCGGTCCAGGGCGGCGAGATCGACGCATCGCGGGGAGCGGTCCCGCCGCGCGACTATTTCACCGACGAGATCCGGCGCCAGCTCTCGGAGAGCCTTGGCGACGAGGAGCTGTTCACCGGTGGTCTGACCATCCGTGCCACCGTCGAGCCCGAGCTTCAGGAGGCAGCCGCAAGGGCGTTGCGCGAAGGGCTCGAACAATACGATCGCGGCACGCGGGTCTATCGCGGGCCGGTCGCGCGGATCGAAGACGTGATCCTCGATCCGGCCGACGAGGCGGGCTGGCGCAAGGCGCTGTCCGAGACGCGGGTGCCACGAGACATCGAGGGCTGGTATCCGGCCGTGGTGCTTGAACTCGGAGAGACTTCAGCGCGCATCGGGATCGAAGACGTGCCCGAGGACGAGGACGGTCATTTCCTCACGCTGGCAGACGCGAGCTGGGCGCGGGTCCGGGCCGAGAACCAGAGGCTGCGAGACGCGCAGAGCCCCGACGACATGTGGGATGTGGGGGACGTCATCCATGTGCGGGCCATCACCGAGAACGACGCGTTCGTCCGGTGGTCCTATCGACAGATCCCGGCCATCCAGGGCGGGTTCATGGCGATGGATACCCTGACCGGTCGGGTGCTCGCGATGCAGGGTGGCTTTTCCTACCAGTCGAGTGTGTTCAACCGCGCGACCCAGGCGCTGCGCCAGCCCGGTTCGTCGTTCAAGCCGTTCGTCTACGCGGCGGCCCTCGACAATGGCTACAGCCCGGCGACGATCGTGGTCGACGCCCCGGTAGAGGTCGCCACCGCCCAGGGAATCTGGCGACCGCAGAACGCTTCCGAGCGGTTCTACGGGCCGGCGCCGATCCGGACCGGGCTCGAGCAGTCCCGGAACCTCATGACGATCCGGATCGCGCAGGACGTGGGAATGGAGACGGTCGCGGAATATGCCGAGCGGTTCGGGGTCTACGAGGACATGCCGCCGCTGATCTCCTATTCGCTCGGTGCGGGCGAGACGACGCTCTTCAACATGGTGGCTGCCTACGCGATGTTCGCCAATGGTGGTCTGCGGGTCGAGCCGACCCTGGTCGATCGGGTGCAGGATCGCTATGGCAACACGGTTTATCGGCACGATCGGCGCGAGTGCGAAAGCTGTCAGGCGCCGGCTCTCAGCGCGGCATCTCAGCCCTTCGTGCGCACGAATGCCGAGCGGATCATGGACCCGATCACCGCCTACCAGATCACGTCGATGCTCCGCGGCGCCACGGAACGCGGCACCAGTCGCAGCACGGTCGGCCCGCTCGGTCTGAACCTCGCCGGCAAGACCGGCACGACGAACGAATCGAAGGATGTGTGGTTCATCGGCTACAGTCCGCGGATCGCGGCGGGCTGCTTCATGGGCTACGACACACCGACACCGCTCGGCGCGTCGGCGTTCGGGGGAACGCTCTGCGCGCCGGTCTTCGCCGAGTTCATCAAGGTGGCCATGGCGGGGCAGGGGCCGGCGAACTGGCCCGTGCCACCGGGAGGCACCTTCGTGAAGATCGACCGTTCGACCGGTCAGCGCCTGTCTGACAATGCCGAAGGGCCAAACGTGCAGGTCGAATACATAAAGGACGGTCAGTTGGTTGTTGTTGGCGGCTACGGCCAGACGGTCGATGGCGGCTGGAAGATGGGTGCTGATTTGCCGCTTGTGCAGGGCGCGAGTGTTCAGGCCGTGGAACGGGTTCAGGTCGGGGGGCAGACGAAGGTCTTGCCGAGCCGTCCGTCGCTCGGATCCATGTCGAGCGGCGGGCTCTACTGATCCGGGAAGGGTCGCCGAAGAGAGCGAGCAGATACGCGGTCTGGGTGCACCAAGGTGCTTCAGAGGTGATGGGGAGTGCGGAGCAGGACCTCCCTTCGCATTGGGCCATAGCGGGCCTTTACCCCCTTCAGGGGCGCGGCTAGAACCGGGTGCTGCTCCAGAATACCCGAAGGATGAATAGCTCCATGCGCGCCGAGACCGAACAGCTTGTCGCGGAAATCCGCAAATCCCTCGATCTGCTGGCCCAGCGGATGAACTGGGAGACCGCCGAGCATCGGCTCGAGGAATTCAACGCGCTGTCGGAGGATCCCGATCTCTGGAACGATCCGGCGCGCGCGCAGAAGCTGATGCGCGAGCGGCAAAGCCTGTCGGATGCGGTGGACGGCTATCGCGCGCTGTCGCAGGAACTGGCCGACCAATGCGAGTTGATCGAACTCGGCGAGGCCGAGGGCGATGACGAGGTGATCGCGGAGGCCGAGACGGCGATCCGGACCCTTCGGGACCGTGCGGCGCAGAAGGAGATCGAGGCCCTGCTCGACGGCGAGGCGGATGGCAACGACACTTTCCTCGAAGTGAATGCCGGCGCCGGGGGCACCGAGAGCTGCGACTGGGCGGCGATGCTGGCCCGGATGTATGTGCGCTGGGCCGAGAACCATGGCTACAAGGTCGAGATGATTTCGGAGAATCCGGGCGAAGAGGCGGGGATCCGCTCGGTCACCTATCGGGTCAACGGCCACAATGCCTATGGATGGCTGAAATCGGAATCGGGTGTGCATCGGCTGGTGCGGATCTCGCCGTTCGATTCGGCGGCGCGGCGGCATACCTCGTTCTCGTCGATCTGGGTCTATCCGGTGGTCGACGAGAATATCGAGATCGAGGTGAATCCTTCCGATATCCGAATTGATACCTACCGGTCGTCGGGCGCAGGCGGACAGCACGTCAACACCACCGACTCAGCGGTCCGGATCACGCATATTCCGACGAATATCGTCGTGACCTCGTCGGAGAAGTCGCAGCACCAGAACCGGGCCAACGCGATGGCGGCGCTGAAGTCGCGGCTCTACGAGATGGAGTTGCGCAAGCGGAACGAGGCGATCAATGCGGCGCACGAAGCAAAGGGCGATGCGGGCTGGGGCAACCAGATCCGCTCCTATGTGCTGCAGCCGTACCAGATGGTGAAGGATCTGCGGACGAACTTCGAGACCTCCGACACGCAGGGCGTGCTCGACGGCGACCTCGACGGCTTCATGGCGGCGGCGCTGGCGCTCCAGGTTTCGGGAAAGAGCCGTGCGGAGGCTCAGGCCGAGACCTGACTTGGGCTGAACATCACCGCTTCGGACGTGTCACGGGTGTTGTTTTCAGGGGCGCGAATACTTTAGGCTCTGCATCGCAACCGGGCCGACTGCCCGACATGACGGGGAGACTTGCCAAATGAACGCCACTGCCGAGACCAGTGCGCCGACCGCACGCCCACAGATCCGCAGCATTACCACGGAAGACGTTTATGCCGCCCTGTCGCAGGGTTGGGCGGATTTCAAGGCAGCGCCGAAATACGGGCTGTTCTTCGGTGGCGTCTATGCGGTGGCCGGAATCCTGATCTGGTTGCAGTTGCTGGTCTGGGACAGGCCGTACTGGATTCTGCCGCTGGCGCTTGCCTTCCCACTGATCGGACCCTTCGTCGCGATCGGCCTCTACGAGGTCAGCCGCCGGCGCGAAGCGGGTGAGCCGCTCGACTGGTCGGAAGTCATCGAAGTGGTCTGGAAGCAACGCTATGGTCAACTGCCGAGCATGGCCTTCGTGGTGCTGGCTGGATTCCTGATCTGGGTCTGGGTGGCGCGGCTTCTCGTGGCGCTGTTTCTGGGGCGGATGAGTGCCGCGACCTATTCCGATTTCAATGCGCTGTTCACGACCGGGAACGGAATCACGATGATCCTCGTGGGGTCGGTGATCGGCGGGATCATCGCTTTCATTCTGTTCTCGATCTCGGCGGTCTCGCTGCCGATGCTGCTCGAGCGTGACGTCGACTTCGTCACGGCGATGGTGACGAGCTTCAATACGGTGACCTCGAACCTCGTGCCCATGCTCACCTGGGCCGGGATAATCGCCGTGGGGCTCTTCGTGGGTATGGTACCGTTCTTTCTGGGGCTGATCGTCGTTCTGCCGGTTCTGGGGCATGCGACGTGGCACATCTATCGCAAGGCAATCATCCCAGAAGGCGATGCGGCCTGAACCGATCCCTGTTGCGCTGGCGCCTGCCGCCTTTGGCGGTCAGGCGCCCCCCTTTGAGCATTCGAAACCTCTGGGACTGAACGAGACAAGGCCGCTCCCATTCGGGGCGGCCGTTCAGTTTCGGCATGTTTGGGGGGCGGCACGCGCGCTAGCTGGCGCGATCAGAAAACGTCGCGTGCAGCTTCGAGATACGTCATCGGGTTGACCGGCCGTCCGTTGAGACGGACCTCGTAGTGCAGATGGACGCCGGTGCTGCGGCCAGTGGAGCCCATTTCACCGATCTGGTCGCCGCGCGAGACGCGCTGACCCGGCTTGACGAGAAGACGGGTCTGGTGGGCATAGACGGTCTCGAATCCGAAGTCATGGCTGATCCGGACTGTCCGGCCGTAACCACCTTCCGAAGCCGCGGATTTCACCACGCCGTCGGCCGTGGCGTAGATCGGTGTTCCGCGGCCGGCAGCGAAATCGACGCCACTGTGCATCCGGCGTCCGAAGCCCTTCGGATCCCTGCGGTAGCCGAACCCGCTTGTGAAGCGATGCGCCGAGAGCACCGGCATGCCGTAGGGGATCTTGCTGGCGGCGACCCGGGTGAGGTTGAGCCGGTCGAGCTCGGACATCACGTCGTCGAAGCGGGTTGTCAGGCTCGGGTCGTCGAAGGAGCGGCTGCTGACCGAAACCGGAGTGAGCGGACCGCCCGCGCCGGAATGGGTGCGGCGGACAGTCGAAATGACGTTGTCGACGTCGATATTGGAGCGTTCGAGCATCTTCTCGAGAGGCCCCAGCGACATCGCGACGGCCTGTTCGAGTTGTTCGACCATTTCGTCCTGACGCTGCGAATTGACCGCGACACGCATTTCCAGTTCGGCCAGCTCTGCCTCGAGTTCGCTGCGGTCGGCCTTCGCCTTGTCCCGGGCGATCGCCGCTTCTCCGAGAGCGGCAGAGATGGTGTCGAGGGTTTCCGCCAGGTCGGCGCCCGAACCCTGATTGCGGACCAGCGTATCATTGACCTCGGTCATCTGGGCGAGCAGGGCGTCGTTGGCATCAGCGACTTCGTCGCGCTGAACGACGGCGTCCTGCAAGCGGCTTCGCATCAGATCGAGCGCAGTGGCGAGTTCGCGACGTTCCTCGACGGATTCGAGGATCGTGGTCTGCTGGCGGCTGATCTGGTCCATCGCGATGCGGAAGCGTGCCTGTGCCGAGCGGGCTTCGGCTGCGCGCAGGTCACGTTCGGCGGCAATCTCGTCCAGACGGGCGTCCACCGCATCTTGAAGGGCGGGACTGCTCGTTACCCCGGAATCGGCTGTCACGCGGTCGAGTACAATTACGGAAGTGGCGACCGTCATCCATCCGGCTGCGGCAATGACGGCGCCGCCGGTCAGAAGCTGGGCAATCGGCGTGAGGCGAATGTAGCTGGTGGACTGGCCCGACTGGATGAAGATGCGTCGTTCGGTCACTAAACCCGAGAGGCTCCGGTTCACTCCACGCCAGAACGATGCCATTGATCCACCCGCCTACTAGTAGTCTTTTTCGGTTCAACCCCTACTTGTAGTTGTTAGTACGGAGCGAGCGCGGGAATGGCAATGTCATATTGCGCTGCACCATTGCGATCGGCGGATAATTGCCAACCCTGCGACATGTTGAACCTCAGGCGCAGGCGTATCTTCGGTTTTTTGGTTCAGCCGGTCTTTGCCGCGGCCAGAACCTCGGCGACATGGCCGGGGACTTTCACCTTGCGCCAGACCTGCCGGATCTTGCCATCAGCCCCGATCAGGAAGGTAGAGCGGTCGATGCCCATGTATTTCTTGCCATACATCGATTTCTCCTGCCAGACGCCGTAGCGTTCACAGACGTCGGACTCGGCATCGGATGCGAGGATGACACCGAGGGCATGCTTTTCGCGGAACTTGTCATGGCTCGCGACGCTGTCCTTCGAGATGCCGATGACGGTAGTGCTGGCGGCGTCGAAATCGGCACTCGCCTCGGTGAAGCCGATTGCCTCCTTGGTGCAGCCGGAGGTGTCGTCTCTGGGATAGAAGAACACCACGACATTGCGACCGGCGAAGTCCGCCAGATCGACTGTACCACCGCCATCGCGGGGCAACGAAATGGCGGGGGCGGCGTCGCCGACTTGGGGTGCGGTCATGGTTCTGGTCCTCGTTGCGGGATTCCGGTCACCGGCGAAGAGATAAGGTGAGCGGGGCGGCGTCAAGGGCGCGGAGGGTCGTTGAGGCGCGGATCCCCCGGAGCTATAGGGCCGGGACCAGGAGGAGGCCGGCCATGTTGCTCGATGCGTTCGATTTCGATCTGCCCGATGAGTTGATCGCGCTGAGACCCGTCCGGCCGCGACCCGCATCGCGTCTGCTCGTCTCTCGGAGCGGCGGGATCGAGGACCGGATCTTTGGGCAACTCGGAAGCGTGCTTCAAGCTGGGGATCTTCTGGTATTCAACGACACGCGTGTGATCCCGGGGCGGCTGGCCGGCACAAGGCGGCGCGCGGGCGGCGGGGACGGCGCGCGCATGGAGGCTACATTGATCGAGGCCTTGCCCGGCGGGCGCTGGCTGGCCTTGGCGCGGCCGGCGAAACGGCTGGCGGCTGGTGACCTGATCGATTTCGGGAGCGGCCTCGAGGCGGAACTCATCGGGCGCGACGGAGCTGAAGTGGAACTGGCGTTCACCGCCACGGGTGGCGCCTTCGACGTGGCCCTCGAAGCTGCCGGCGCGATGCCGCTGCCACCCTACATCGCGTCGCGCCGGCCAGTGGATGCGCAGGACCGCGAAGACTACCAGACGATCTTTGCCGAGCGTCCCGGCGCGGTGGCAGCTCCGACGGCGGCCTTGCATTTCGATGCACCGCTGGTTGCCGCGCTCGAGGCCGCCGGCATCGGGACGGCGAAGGTGACACTGCATGTGGGGGCGGGCACCTTCCTTCCGGTCAAGGTCGAGAACATCGAGACGCACCGGATGCATTCCGAGATCGGCGAGATCGATGCAGAGACCGCCGAACGCGTGGCCGATACGATCGCTTCCGGAGGACGGGTTATCCCGGTCGGCACGACCTCGCTCCGGGTGCTCGAGACGGCGGCGACGGGATCGCGGCGGATCGCGGCGTGGAGTGGCTCGACGGACATCTTCATCCGACCCGGCTTCCAGTTCGGGGTAACCGATGCGTTGATCACCAATTTCCATTTGCCGAAGTCGACGCTGCTGATGCTCGTCGCTGCGCTGATCGGAATGGAGCGGATGCAGGCCGTCTATGCTCACGCGATCAAGGAGCGCTATCGGTTCTTTTCCTACGGGGATTCGTCGTTGCTCTTTCCCTGATCGGCGGGTTGCGTCGGCGGTGGCGGGAGAATAGGAGCCATCGGGTGTCGTTCCCGGACGGGCTTCTGCCGTCACGGTGCAGCACTCATCGCCAGAGCTCACCCGAAAGTCGCCTTCAAATGCTGTCGGTCCTGCGAACCTCCTGGCCCCTGCTTCTGGGTCTCACGCTGCTGATGGTCGGGAACGGGCTTCAGGGCACGCTTCTCGGCATCCGGGGTGCCATCGAGGGCTACGACGCCACCACGATGTCGCTGGTGATGATGGCCTATTTCGGCGGCTTCCTGCTCGGGTCGCGGCGTGCACCGGTGCTGATCCGGCGCGTCGGACATGTACGTGTCTTCGCCGCACTCGCTTCGACGATCTCTGCGGGGTTCATCCTCTACGCGGCGTTTCCCAACGTCTTCGTCTGGGTGTTCCTGCGCTTTCTTGTGGGTTTCTGTTTTTCGGGCGTCTACGTGGTGGCCGAGAGTTGGCTCAACGATGCGGCCACGAACGAGAACCGCGGAAAGTCGCTCTCGCTCTACATGATCGTGCAGATGCTCGGGATCATCACCGCCCAGGGCCTGATCAATCTCGGCGATCCGTCGGGATACACGCTCTTCGTCGTGATGTCGGTACTGGTCTCGGTGTCGTTCCTGCCGATCCTGCTTACCGTTTCGCCGGCGCCGGCCTTCAGCACCACCAAGCCCATGACACTCGCGCAACTCTACCGCATTTCGCCGCTTGGCTGTGTCGGCAGTTTCCTGTTGGGCGGTGTCTTTGCGGGGCTGTTCGGCATGTCCTCTGTCTACGGAACCGAAAAGGGACTGACCGTCGCCGAGATATCCGCCTTCGTGGCAGCGATCTATGTCGGCGGGCTGGTGTTCCAGCTGCCGATCGGCATCGCGTCGGACCGCATGGATCGGCGCAAGCTGATCACGGCGCTCACGGCGTTCGGTTCCATTGTGTCCGCCTCGGCCATCCTTCTGCCCGCCTCGTTCGGGATGATCCTGGCCTTGGGACTGCTGGTTGGCGGTGTGGCCAATCCGCTCTACTCCCTGCTCATCGCCTATACCAATGATCATATCGAGAGCGATGACATGGCCGCCGCATCGGGCGGGCTGATCTTCATCAACGGCATGGGTGCGATGGTCGGACCATTGGTGATCGGCTGGCTCATGGGGCGTTTCGGGGCCGATGCGTTCTTCGGCTACATCGCCATGCTCATGGGGCTGATTTCGGTCTACGCGGTCTACCGGATGAGCCAGCGGCCGGGGCCATCCTCCGAGCAATCGATGCCCTACACGCCCGTCCTGCCGCAAGCCTCGCCGGTGGCCGTCGAGGTTGCGCAGGAAGTGGCGATCGAGAAGGCGGCGGAGTAGGCGACGACGCGAACCCTCGCTCCCGGCGTTCCGCAATCCAAACAAGCGCTGCAGGAGACGTGTGCCGAATCTGCACGCAGAGGCGGAAAAAACACGCGGGTATAGTCTCAAATATAGTGAATATGTAATCGGAAAAAAACAAGTTTACCAAGACAATTCTGTCTATGGTGGAAAAGCGCCAAATATAATTAACCAAGACTGTCGTCAAAGTCGCATTAAGCAGGTTTTGCGTAGATCGATCGCGAGTTTTTTGACAAACCTTCCTCAAATTAAGATCAAACGGGGACGGTGTGCTCTTTTCATCTATGGTGTGTATCTCCGGCATTGCCGCCGGGGGCCGAAGTTTTTTTGCCTCATGCCGGGGAGTTTCCCCTGCCTTAGTGGCGAAAGGTCGGGCTTCAGCCGGCCAGAAGCATCCGATCCACATCGGATTTTCCCATAATACGCCCATGGATGGGGTGTCGGCGAGACGCCGGATCCACCATCCCCGATCACGCGCGCGACCGACGGTCTTGATCGGTCCATCCCGCCACGAGATGACGTTCGAAGTCTCGACGGGACTGCCGTCGCAGGATCACCGCCCGGTCAGAATGTCCGGCATCGCACCTATCACGGCTCGCGAGGCCGCATCCCCCAACCGCAATTCGCGCGAACCGTCCCTGACGGCATCGCCAGTTCCTTGCCTCAATCCGATGGAGTTCTCCGATGGCCTTTGACACAATTCTGATCCAGGGCGAGGCGCTTTCGCTTGGTTCGCAGACCGATGGGCCGATCAGCCTGGTCCGCACTCGGGATGAAAACCAGGAACAGCCGGGCGTCGACAGCGACGGCGTTACGCCCAACGGGCTGACCGGGAACGGGAATACCGGCCTGCCGAATTTCGACATCCATGGCCTGCGCCCCGATTACACGGGCGACGGGTATTTCGATATCAACGGCACCGCCGGCGAAAAGGCGGTCTCGGTGATCACGGGCCTGCCGACCGAGGCGACGACGGTGGATGTCTATATCCGCGTCGCCAATGGCAGCAGCGGCACCGCCATCGGCAATCTGCGTCCGATCACCGTCACCATCGACGGGGTAGGCGAGCCGATCGCGAACTCCCAGACTGGCCAGTTTTTTCTGTGGGGCGTTCAGAAGATCACGCTGGACCTGCCGGAAAATCTTTCCGGCCGCCAACTGACAATCACCACCGCGGCCGGCAACGGGCCCAATATCGACGCCATCGCGATCGTCGAAGGGGGACTCCGTTCAGTTTTCTGCCGCCGGAAATCACCAGCGCCGACACCCTGTCGCTGGACGAAAACACGCTGTTCGTGGGCACCGTGACGGCAACCGACCTGGATCAGCCCGGCACGACGACCGTTCCCGACACCGGTGCCACGGCCGCGCAGAGCGACGAGACCCTGACCTATTCCATCGTGGAAACCGGCGATTTCGAGCTGTTCACCATCAATCCCGCCACGGGCGACTTGTCCTTTGTCGCGGCCCCGGATTTCGAGACCGATCCGACCAGCTACACCCTGACCGTCGAAGTCACGGACGGCGCGCTGACGGACACGCAGGTCATCACCGTGAACGTGCTGGACGTGTTCGAAGTCCCGGCCCTGCCCGAACCCGTGATCGCCCCCATCGTTCTGCAGACCGAGGATTTCGCCGTCATCACCGACGCGGGCGACGCCAACATGCTGCACCGGGTGCGCGACGATGCCAGCACCGGGGAAGGGCCGGGCACGGACAAGGATGTCTATAATCTGTGGAACGATTACGAAGGCCGTGGCTACACGGATTTCGGGGCGGATGACGGTGATCTGTTCACCATCGACGTGACCGTCACCGAGGCGGGGCTGTATGATCTGCACACCCGCTATGCCAATGGCAGCGGGTTCGCGCCCAACCGTATTCTCGACATCAGCGTCGGCGCGGGAGCCGCCCAACAGGTGAATTTCGACCGGATTGGCGACGCGACTTTTGCTGACTGGAATGTCAAGACCATCACCGTCGAACTGGCGGCGGGCGTCAACACGCTGACCTATGCGATCAGCGATATCCAGACCCCCAAGCAAGGCCCGAACATCGACGCGATCGCGCTGACCAGCGTCGGTGCGGCGGTACCTGCCTTCACCGCGCCGAACTACGATCCGTCTGTCACCAACGATCCGGCCACCTTCGACATCGCCGAGGGCGCAACCGAGGTCGGCACGGTTACCGCCTTCGACAATGACGAAGACGCGGTCAGCTTCGCGCTGACCGATAACGCGAGCACCGACAACGCGCTGTTTGATATCGATAGCGTTTCCGGCATGCTGACGTTCAAGGTCGCTCCCGATTTCGAGGCCCAAGGCAGCGTTAGCGGCACGAACAGCTACGCGGTCGAGGTTGAAGTCGCGGACGGGCAGGGCGGCGGTTCGACCCAGACGCTGAGCGTGACTGTCACGGATATCGACGACACCCCGACCATGGTGGTTCTGACCGAGATCGACGTGATCGAGAACGTCGCCGGCGCCCCGCTTGCGAATATCATCATCTCCGACCCCGACACCGATGTTAGCGCCGTCGCCGCTGGCGATGTCATGCTGTCCGACGAGGTCAATTTCCGCGTCATCGGCACCCCAGGCGCGCTGCAGCTCGCGCTCGCAGAAGTCGTTGCGCTCGACTTCGAGGCAGGAACACAGCCCTCCGTAACGGTGAGTGTGAACGGTGCGAGCACGTCGTTCACGCCTGCGCCGACGGACGACCCCAGCGACAATATCGTCCCCAACACCGATCCGACCGCGATCGACGGAGCAGAGTTGACCGCTGAAGATACGCAGATCATCATCGACGTTGCGGGCCTGGTGGATGATGCCGAAGACGCGGCCAAGCCGAACCTCACGGCCGCATCGGTCGATCCCGCACAGGGCAGCGTGACATTCTCGGGCACCGAGCTGACATTCGTGCCTGCCGCCGACTTCAACGGCGCGGCGGAGATTTCCTACACCGTTGCGGACACTGACGGGGCCACGGCGTCGGCGACTGTCACAGTCACCGTGGATCCGGTCAACGACGCGCCGACCATCGGGGGCATCGTCCCGGCGGCAACCATTGCCGCAACGGGTGGCACCGTGGATCTCTCGAGCCTGTCGACCGCGGATGTCGACGGGACGACTTCGACTTTCCTCTTGGGCAATCCGGACGACGTTCCTGCCGGTATCACGATCGCAGGCACCCAGATTGTCGTGGCTCCGGACACTGCGCCCGGCATCTATGGTGTCGAGGTCAACGCCTTCGACGGCGAGGATGTCTCCCTTTCTGCGGTCACGGTTCAGGTAACGGTCGAGGCGCCGGTTGTCGTTTTGCCGTTCGAGACGATCTACCTTCAGGCCGAAGCCGACAGCGTCGAGGCGCAGTTGGTTGTTGCCGACACCGACGGTAACTCAAACGACACCGCGCTTCGCACGATCGAGTTTCCCGAACCGAACGGCAATCGGCCCGATTTCGGGGGGACCGGCTATGCCGATTTCGGCGATTTTCCCGGAGATAAACTGGTCTTCACCTTCGACGTGCCCGCCGGCGATTACGTTTTGCATGTGCGCTACGCGGTCGGCGGCACAAACGCGCGGCCGCTGGATCTGATCCTGAACGACACCCCGGCACCGCAGCCGCAGATGGCTTTCGTCAGCACGGATCCCGATGGTAGTGGTGCCGGCGACGGCTTCGACTTCTGGGGTGTCGAAGTGGTTACACTGACCCTGACCGATGGCGTCAACACGATCGAGTTGGCGATTCCCGCGGGCACCAATACCGGGCCCAACATCGACGCGGTCGCACTTGCCGCGCCGGGAGCGACAGTCGAGTTTCCCATCACCGACACCACGGCCGATGCAGGCGGCGACCTAGCCGCGGCGACCCAGACGATCACGATCGGGCTGGTCGATGCGGTATCGCTCCCCATATCGCTGACCGGCTTAGATGACGATATCACTACGGTGGAAGTTTCGACCGATGGCGGGACGAATTTCGCCCCTGTCACCCTGCTCGGTCCAATCACGGGCGGCACTGCCCAGATCACAGTTGATCTGAGCGCCTTGACCGCCGGACCCGTGGATCTGCTGTTCCAGGTCACCGATACGCTGAACAACACCGCGACAGCCGGCACCGCAGTGGAGCTTGTCGACATCGACGGGTCGGTAGTGACCGAGATTCAGGCCGAAACCTTCGCAATTGGCCCAGATACCGATGGCGACACCGCGGAAGCAACCAATCAGCCCGACTTTACCGGCACGGGTTTTCTGGACATGGGCGGTGAAATCGGGGACGCGGTATCCTTTGAGGTCGAGGTCCCCGAGGATGGGACCTACACGCTCGTTTTCCGCTATGCGATGAGCAACAGCAGTGGCGATCGCCCGATGACACTGACCATCAATGGCCAGCCGCAGCCCGACCTGGAGTTCGACGACACCGGCGGCTTTGAGGTCTGGAACAACTATTTTGCCGAGGTCAGCCTGGAGGCTGGCAGCCCGAACGTCATCCAGCTTGCAAACGTAATCGCAAATGGCCCGAACATCGACCGAGTTGCGATCCTGCTGGCTGAACAAGTGGCCAACACTCCCCCAACCGCAGCTCCGGGCAGCGGGGCGGGTCTCGAAGACGCGCCTCTGATCACCATCGAGATCGTCGACCTGATCGCCGACGTCGAGGATGGCGAGCCCGCCATCACCGCGGCCAGTTCAGCCAACGGCACGGTCGTCATCACCGGCACCTCGCTGGAGTTCACGCCGGACGCGAACTTCAACGGCGATGCGGTCATCGACTACACCGTGACCGATAGCGACGGCGCCACGGCGTCCGCACAGGTGACCGTCGCGGTCGCACCCGTCAACGACGCTCCGACACTGGGCGGCTCCTTGGATCCGGCAACGGCCACGACCGAGGGCGGGATTGTCAATCTGTCGGGCCTGGTCGCAGCAGACGTGGATGAAACCGCGCCCACGCTGGAGGTGCGCGCAGCGCCCGGCGAGACCTTGCCGGATGGCGTTGAGATCAACGGCGAAGGCAATCTGGTCATCCCGGCTGGTCTGGAGCCTGGCAATCTGGAGCTCGAGGTCTTTGCGACGGACGGCGAACTGGACTCCGAGTTCGTCCCGCTGACGGTGACCATCGAAGAGCCGCTGGACCTGTCCTACGTCGTGCCCGCCAATGGCGAGATCGTCATCCAGCTCGAAAACCGCGACGGATCCATCGTCATCAATGACGAGGACATTTCGGGCGGCGGCATCAACAACTCCGACCTGACCCAGTTCCGCGACAGTCTCAATCCCGAACTCAACCTCAATGGAACCGTTCAAGAGGGCAACGGAAAGACAGGCGGTCTGTGGGATGGGAAGACCGGCGAAGGCTATCTCGACATGGGCCAGAACGTCGGCGACCAGGCGACGTTCGACGTCACCGTCGCCGAGGCGGGCGAGTACACGTTTTTGTTCCGTTACAACAACGGCGGCAGTGCTGCCCGTCCTCTCGCGATCGCTGTGGAAGGATCGGTCCAACAGACGCCGCAATTCATAAACAGCCAAATTGGCTGGACTGAATGGCTAGCAGAACCGGTCACGCTAACGCTCGAGGCGGGCACAAGCACCATCTCGATGACCAACACCGTCGAGAACGGACCCAACCTCGATAGCGTGACGATCACCGCGCCGGACACCTCGGCGGATGCTGATGGCGTCCCGCTCGCCCTGACCGGTCCTCAGGACGCGGTCGAAGCCGCGGACACCTCCGCCATCGCGTTCAACGTGACCGGCCGTGACGCCGACATCGTCACCGTCGAGCTGAGCTTTGATGGCGGGACGACCCGCACCGACGTGACCAGCGAGGTGGATGCAAACGGCAACTTCACGATCGACGGCACGACCCTCGGGGCGGGCCCGCAGACGGCGACCGTCATCGTCACCGACGCCACCGGCAACGAGGCACAAACCGACGTCGGCTTCGAGATCGCGGCAGATGTGGTGAACACCGCGCCCGTGGTGGGTGGTAGCTCGGTCCAGACCCTCGAGGACAACGCCATCACCGTCGAGCTGGCCGACCTGATCTCGGACGATACAGATGCCGATGAGGATCTTACGATCACCGCCGAGGCGACAAACGGGACCGTCGCGTTGAATGGCACCGAGCTGACCTTCACGCCCGAGCCAGATTTCGCCGGTGAGGCGACGATCACTTATCGAGCCGTGGATACCGTCGGCGCGGTCTCGGAAGATGCGACCATCACGGTGACGGTGGAGGCCGACGACGATGCGCCTACGGCAATCACGCTGTCGGAGATCCCGGTCGCCGAGAACACGGAAGGCGCTGTGGTCGCCACCGTGACGGTAGATGACGTCGACAGCACCTACGTCGCGGCTGACCTGGATCTGACCGATCCTTCGGGCAAGTTCGAGCTGGCCGACGACAATGGCGCCGTGGTGCTGAAGCTGAAGGTTGGCGAAGCCCTCGACTTCGAGGCGACCGAACAGCCAAGCGTTGTGGTGACCCTTCCCGATGACAGCCTGTCGTCAGCTCCATTCTCGCCCACGGTCACAAATGTGGACGAGGCTGATCCTCTTGATCTCGCATTCGATGAAGGGACACTGGAGTCCTACACTTCGAACCAGGACAAGCCGGGTGCCGGTGGCACCGGGGCCACGGTATCCGGCGACGGCAATACGCTGACCCTGAATGGCAACCTCTGGAAGCGTGCGCCGTTGGGCGAAGAGTACACCATCACCGATCAGACCCGAACTGACTTTGACCATCAAATCAGCACGATCGCCGCGCCCGAGATCGTGGCGATCGGATTCGACAGCGACAATGGCGCCTTCGATGGAAACTCCACCGGCACGATCTTCCAGATCGGCGGGACGCAGAGCCAAGGCGCCTTCATCGATCTGCGCGGCATCGGCTCCGTCGTCGACAATGGCGACGGCATCCTGAATGTCACGATCGACCTTTCGGCGCGCGCCGGGACGTCGATCGCTTCGCTGGTTTTCATCGCGGACGATGACGTCGCCGGCAACGGTCTCGGAAATGCGATTTTCTCGAATGTTGATCCTCGATGAGCGAGAATGACATGAATTCCGCACCGGTCGTCGTGGGTGGCGGCACGCCGATCTGGTTGCCAACGAGGGGACCAGCATCGAGATCGACCTCGCCTTCGTGGATCCGGACGGCGACACGTTGACCTACAGATCGCCGTGAGCGACGGCACTGCTGATGTGACCGGACCAGTTCCCGGGCATCACGTGCGACAATGGCGTGCTCTCCGGGTCGCTCGGTGATGCATCTCCCGGGATCTACACGGTAACGGTGACTGCGTCCGATCCGTTCCGAGGCTTCGACCACTGACAGCTTCATGCTGGAGATCCTCGACGTGAACGAGGCGCCTGTCGCCGACGGACGTGGCGTTCGAGCCACTCTTCGCGTCTGTTGGCTCGGCGATTGTCCCGATCGACATTTCGGACTTTACACTGGTGTCTTCAGCGATCCCGATGGCGATACGCTGGTCTTCTCGGTTGAGGATCTGCCAGCGGGCCTGGTCCTCGACACGCGAAGGCGTCATTACCGGCACGCCACTCGAGACCGGTGACGGTACGTTCACGCTTGTCGCGACCGATCCCGGTGGTCTCTCGACTTCGATCGAGATCGACCTCATCATCGAAGCGCCGCAGGTCCGGCGATGTGACGGTCATCGAGGCGGAGGACTTCACCGGACTTGCGGCTGCGAACAACTTCATCGCCACTGGTCAGGTAGGGGCCTCCGGAAAACGAGATCATCCGCGCCAGCAACGGCAGCGGTCCGAGTACGATCACTACCGATCTTACGGTCAACGGGTTGGTCGAGGGCTTCTATACCGTCGCGATGACGCGGTATGACGAAACCGACGGCAGTGCGACGTATTCGCTATCGATTGGTGACACCGTTCTCGCCGACGGTGAAGCCTTTGACGCACCCGAATGGCAGACTCGAACAACGACAATCCCCGCGGCGCCGCCGGCCAGCCCGGCAACCTGAAGACCGTTGCATTCGACACCCCCGTCTTCGTGACCGCCGGCACCATTCTGGCTCTGTCCGGTCAGGCGAACGGCGAATTGCTGCGCGTTGACAAGTTCACCTTCACTCGGGTCGACGCACCCAACACCGCGCCGACCGAGATCACGCTTGAGGGCGACCCGTCGCCGAGAACGAGCCTGGCGCGGTTCTTGGAACGTCTGTCGGCAACCGATGCGGAAGGCAATGCGATGACTTTCACGGTCGATCCGGCTTCCGACTTCGAAGTGACCGGGGACAACCAGCTTAAACTCAAGGACGGCGTCAGCCTGGATTTCGAAGCAGGCGAGACCGTCGACGTCTTGGTCACGGCAACGGATTCGCAGAACGCCTCTGCCTCCTCCACCGTGACAGCCACGATATCCGATGTCGACGAAGCGCCCGCGGCAGTGGCGCTTGACATTGCGATTGTCGCGGAGAACTCCGCAGGTGCGGTTGTCGGCACGCTCTCGGCAACCGATCCCGAGGCCGACGTCGTCACCTTCTCCGTCGCATGGATGCGCGTTTCGTAGTCGACGGCGCCACCCTGAAGCTGGCCGAGGGTGTCAGCCTAGACCACGAGATGTCCGACACAGTCACACTGGCGGTTACTGCGCCGATCCGGCGGGCAACCAGAGCGTCACCGAGCTGGTGATTACGGTAGGTGATGTCAACGAAGCCCCGAAGCTTGACGCCGGTGCGGCGCTCGATCCGCGACCTCCCAACGGAACAGGCGCAACTGTCGAGCTCTACGGCCTCGGTGCGACCGATCCCGATCTCGGGGATGTCGCACCTATGCGCTTTCTGAGACCAGCGTCGCGGCAGGGTTCTCGGTCAACGGAAACGATCTCATCGTTCCCGATCGACTCGCAGCCGGTGACTACACGGTCGAAGTCTTTGCGACCGATGGCGAACTGGACTCGGATTCCGTCTCCTTCCGCTGACCGTCTTGGTCGGTGCGCCCGGGGTCTTCACCCCGGTGACCCTCCAGGCTGAAGCCGGCTTGATCAGTCTTGCTGCAAACGACGCTACCTTCACTCAGGTGCGCGATCGCATCGAACAACCCGAACAAATCCGGCGGTTTCACCGGACTGCGTCCGGACTTCACTGGTACGGGTTATGTCGATTACGGGAACGATGCAGGCGATGCGCTGACCTTCACGGTCACCGTTCCGTCGGCAGGCGATTTCGACCTCAACCTGCGTTACGCTTCGAATTCGCTGCGGCCGCTCGACCTCGTGATCAACGGTGCGCCGGATCCGGTAGCCCTCGCGTTCGCGAGCACGGACCCTGACGGCCCAGGCGATCTGGAAGGCTTCGATAACTGGGAGTTTCTGACCCGCACGATCACGCTGGTCGAGGGCGAGAACACCATCGCGCTGGTCATCCCGGACGGTGCTACGACGGGGCCAAATCTCGATCGGATCGAGATTACGGCGCCCGGTACCGGTCCGATCGGAGAGGCTGACGTCTCGGCCGACGTCGATGGCAACCTTGCCGCGGCACCGGTCGAGGCATCGGTCGCGCCGGACGATCTTGCGGCCGTAGCCTTCGACCTATCCGGGATCGACGCGGACATCGTGGCCGTCGCGGCCTCCATAAACGGCGGCACCTTCCAGGATGTAACACCGTCCAGTGTCACGGCCGATCTTACCGTCACGCTCGATCTGACGGCGTTTGCGGCGGAAGATAGCGTCGATGTGACCTTCCGCGTGACCGACACGGCGACCAACGAGGCTACCACAAGCACCTCCGTCGAGATCGAGGCCGACGTGGTCGCACCCTTCGAACTGGTCATCCAGCTCGAGAATCGTGACGGATCTGTCGTGATCGACGACAACACCGGCACCGGCGAGGGCGACCCCCTTTCGACGCAGTTCCGCGATTTGGAAAACAACGAAGGCTTGGCCGCAGGCCGTGACGACGGGCTGTGGAACGGCTATTCCGGCACCGGCTACATGGATATGGGCGGCAATGCAGGCGACGCGTTCGAGTTCGACGTTGATGCGCCTGAGGCCGGCACCTACAGCTTCACCTTCCGCTATGTTAATGCCGGCGGCGACGGCGCGCCACGCCCGATGCTCTTGTCGGTCGATGGGACCGATGCCGTCAGCATTCCATTCACGAGCACGGGCACCGGATCGACGGGTTGGACGAACTGGACCGATGTGACCGTTGAGGTCGATCTTGCCGCGGGTCCGAACACGATCCGGATGGAAAACACCAACGCCAACGGCCCGAATCTCGACAGGGTCACCGTCGCCAGCATTGGCCCCGTCATCGACGACAGCGCCGATGAAGACGGGAACCTCGACGTGTCCGCGGCCGCAAGCGTGACGGTCAGCGACAGCGACATGGTCGATTTCACCCTGACCGGTGTCGACGCCGATATTGTGGGCTATGAGGCATCCACCGATGGCGGCGCGACGTTTGTGGAGGTCACACCTGTTAATGGTGTCGTGACGCTGGACCTGAGCGGTTTCGCCGCTGCGAGCACTGTCGATGTCGTGTTCCGCCTGACCGACGACGACGGCAACACCGCCGACACGAGCGCTTCGGTCGAGGTCGTGGCCGATCCGGTGGTGGCGTTCTCCCAGACGATCCAGCTCGAGACCCGCGACGGCAGCGTCACGATCTTCGATGAAACGGGTGGCGGGAACAACAACGGCAACCAGACTCAGATCCGCGATCCGCAAAACCCGGAAGAAGCGACCGCAGAGCGGGGGCCTGACGGCCTCTGGGACGGCTTCACCGGCGACGGTTACCTCGATATGGGTCTGAATGTTGGCGACGCCTTCTCATTCGATATCGATGCACCCACGGCCGGCACCTACACCTTCACCTTCCGTTATGCCGCCACGTCGGACCGGCCGATGTCTGTGAGCGTCGACGGGGTCGCTGCGCCGCAGATCGGCTTCCCGGCCACGGCGACTTTCGATGACTGGCAAGAGGTCTCCATCGAACTGGACCTCATCGCGGGCCCCAACACCATCCGCCTCGCGAACGTCAACGCCACTGGTCCGAATCTCGACCGGGTGGTGGTGACCCGCGATGGCGACGTGGTCGATCCGGGCGTAGAACCCGGTCCGCGCGAAACGATCCGGATCAACTTCCAGGACGGCACCGCGCCCAAGGTCGACGGCTACCTGGTCGACAATTTCGAGGGCTTCGGCGATCGCGGCAACGGCCAGAGCTATGGCTGGGTCACGGAAGCGTCGGCGACGGACGGCGACGAGACTGACGCGACGCCAATCAATGGCAGTGCCTTCCCCGGAATCGCGATCAACGAGCGGACTGGCGGTGTTTTCGACGACTACGACCCTCGCCTGACCGGCTACGCGCATTTCGATCTGGGAGGCTATCCGACCCGCACTGCGTGGCAGATCGAACTCGAGAACGGCTTCTACGAGGTGACCGTCAGCGTCGGCGACACGGGTGGCGCGAACGACAGCGACAACCGGCTGTTCATCGAGGGTGCGCTGAAGACGGCCTGGTCGGCCACCACCGAGTTCAAGTCGCAGCTCATCACCGCGACCGTTGAGGTGGCAGACGGGGTCCTGACCCTTTCGGCACCGGGCGGCACGATCACAGAGATGCAGTATCTCGAGATCCGCGAACTGCCGGATTTGACACCGGGTGACGGCAACGAAGCGCCGGTTGACTACGCAGCCTTCGTCGATGCCCGCGCGGTGTCCGGCGTCGGCGCCACGGAAGTGACCACGCAGCTGGATCCGGGCGACGGGGTTCGCCCCGAGGGGATCGATCCGTCTGCCGACATCTTCATCGGTATCGACGTCGTCGATGGCCGCGGCGGAATTCTGCTCGAAAGCCTCGATGACGGCTCGATCCAACTCTATGAAACACTGACCGGTGCGCCGGTAGCGATCGGGACCAACACCACTGGCGGCTTCGACAGCCTGACAATCTCGCCGATTGGTGACCTCAAGGCGAACACCAGCTACACGCTGGTGATTGACGGTTTCCAGGATCGCGGCCCAATCGCGGACGACAGCGCCCCGACGCGCGAATTCCAGAAGTACTCAACCAGCTTTGTCACCGGCGAGGCTGCAGAAGTCGTGGATCGCGATGTCGCGTTCGTGGACACGGTACAGTTGGACGGCGGAGACGGCGCAGGCGGGTTCACCTCAATTGAGGTATCGCCGGATCAGACGCAGCTCTACGTCGTTACTATCAGTGGTCAGATCAAGCGATGGGACCTGAACCCCGATGGTTCGATCGACAAAGCGAGCGAAGAAACCTTCACGCCGGGCGGTAGCTTTACCTCTGAAGGACGTGGCTTCATCGGCCTGATCTTCGATCCTGAAGATCCCGACACCATTTGGGTCACGGACAATGCCGCGATCCCGCTAAACGGCCGCGACAACGGCGTGCCCGATTTCTCCGGCGCCATTTCCAAGGTCGAGTTGGGAACGGGCGGGTCTCTCGCAAATGCGTCGATGTCGACCTACATCACCGGCCTGCCGCGGTCCAACGGCGACCATGTGACCAACAGCTTGGAGTTCCGGGCCAATCCGGACGCTGGACAGACCGGCGAACCGAATTTCCTGATGTATCTCATTCAGGGTTCGAACTCGGCCATGGGTGAGGCCGACAGCGCCTGGGGTTTCCGCCCAGAACGACTGCTCAATGCGGCGGTGATGGAGATCGACCACACGCGCGACGCGCCTGCGGGCGGTTTCGACGTCAGCACAGAGCCCCTGCCGAATGATGGCAATAACCGCCGCTTTATCGATAGCGACGGCGATCTAAAGAACGGCGGAATCCTGATTTCGAATGCGCAGGACGCGGCGCTGAACGGCAAGTACCTGCACTTCGCCGAAAACGGTGTGGCCACGGTGCGCGATGGCGCGGATGCCGGATCGGCGCTGTTCCGCGCCTACTATGATCCCTTCGCGGATGACGCGGTTCTCAGCATCTTCGCTGATGGGCAGCGCAATGCCTATGATCTTGTGTGGCACAGCAATGGCTTTCTCTATGTGCCGACCAACGGTTCTGCAGGGGGAGGTGTTTCGCCGGATAATCCGGACACGGCGCAGAACGAGCAAACCAGCCATCCGACGCAGGACGATTACCTGTTCCGCGTGGTTGAGAATGGCTATTACGGGCACCCCAACCCCCTGCGCGACAAGTTCATCCTCAACGGCGGCAACCCGACCAACGGCAGCGATCCGAACGAGACCGGTGGTTACAGCTTCACGGTCGATCCCGATCCGGACTACGACCTTGCAGGGTCGTATTCGCTCGGCAAGAACCGGTCGCCCAATGGCGCAACAGAGTACACGAGCAATGTGTTCGGCAATTCGCTGCAAGGCGCGTTGCTGTTCACCGAGTATTCCGGCGGGAACGATGTTCGTGTGGTTCTGTTGGGTGCTGACGGCACGCCGGTTCAGGACTTCGTTCTTCAGGATCCGGGCGGCTCGACGATCACGTATGCCGATCCGCTCGATGTTGTCGAAGGCGCCAACGGTCAACTTTACCTGATGACGCTGAACCGCGGCACAGGTGAGAGTCAGGTTGTGCTGCTGACCCCTGCACCGGGTGGCGTGGTTGGCGACAACACTGCCGATGAGGGCAATGACCTGACGCTGACGGTCGTGGATGCGACCGACCCGGCGGCGGTGCTCTTCCTGGTCTCCGGACTGGACGACGACATCGAGACGCTGGAGATCAGCTTTGGCGGGACCACGCAGCAGGTTACGCCGAATATACAGAACCAGTTCACCGTCGATATGAGCGGCCAGACCGGACCTGTCACCGTTACTCTGACCGTGCAGGACGAGATCCCGAACACGGCCAGCGACAGCGTGACCTTCACGCCCGGCGAAACGCCGCAGCCGCAGGGCTTCTATGACGGAACGGATGCCGATTTCGACATTCTGCCTGGGGCGGGAACGACCGAGTTCATCGCTGCCGGAGAGGGGCCGAACACCGGCAGTGATGGCGGAGGCTATGTCGATTTCGGTGGCGGCATCGGCGACAAGGTCTCGTTGAACGTCACCGTCGCGCAGGCCGGTATCTACGATATCGTGCTGCGCATGGCCAATGGGTCTGGTGCCGATCGTCCGATCGACGTCAAGCTGGGCGACCAAGTGGTTTCGATCGCCGACACCAAGACCGGAACAAGCTTCTCGTCATGGGCGGACTTCCCGATCCAGTTGACCCTCCAAGCAGGTGTGAACACCCTCGTATTCGCCCAGACGACTGCCGTCGGCGGTCCGAACATTGACAGCGTGACAGTCACCCTCGACACGCCGCTCGGCGTGCCGAACGACGGCACCGAACAGGTGGGCGGGCAGACCTTCGTGATCTATGAGGCCGAGAACGCCCAGCTCGATGGTCCGGTTGTCGACACCGAAGATCGCACGCAAAGCGGCGATTTTGTCGACTTCGTCGGAACCGCGGATCAGAGCGTGACCTGGACGGTGTTCGTGGCGGAGGATGGCGCCTACGCCGTCGATATCCTCTACGCGCTTTCGACCACCAAGGCCGCCCGACCGATGACGCTTTCGGTTGATGGTACTCCAGTCGGAACGCTGCCGTTTGCGCCCAACAGCAATGCCGACGAGACGCAATGGAACCCGCAATCGACATCGCTGACCCTGACGGCCGGCACGCACACGATCACCGTGACGGCTCCGGGTGCGAATGGTCCGAACCTCGACTATCTGCGCATCTCGCAATCCGCGCTCACCGATCCGCTGGATCTGACCGCGGACGAAGGCGATGACCTGACGCTGAGTGTCATCGACCAGACCGATGCCAGCGCCGTGGTGCTGGAAATCAGTGGGCTGGACGACGACATCCAGACCGCCGAGATCAGCTTCAACGGTGGTGCGCCGATCTCGGTGGTGGCACAGAACGGGGAGGTCACCGTCGATACGGGTATCGTATTCGGTGCGATCGAAGCGGTGCTCACGGTTACGGATGATGCGAACAACACGGCCACGGCGGAGACGGATTTCGCAGTGACACCGGACGGAAATCCGAACGCGGATATCGAGATCCAAAGCCTTGATCCCACGTTCTTCGACAACCGGCTGCACTTCAGCTGGGTGGAAAACTCCGACGGCCGCGACTTCAAGGAAAACGCTTTTGTGCGGGTTTCGAACAGCGGAACCGAAGCGCTAGAGATTGTCGATTTCGAAATTAGTGGTCCATTTGAGCTGCCGGAACCAACCTTCGACGCGCTGGTGGACGGTCTGACCATCGCCCCGGGCGCATTCATTGACATCGAGGTTCTGTTCGATGCCGATGCGATCAATCCGAAACCAGGCAATGGTCAGAATGGCGTTCGGGAGGGTGCGCTGACTCTCACTACCAATGACGCCGAAGACCCGATCGTCATCGTCGATCTGGCCGGTTTCTGGCAATCTCAGCAGGAAGGGGGTAACGAGCCCAATGTGAACGAGGTCTGGGACGTCTTTGGCTTTGGCAACGAGATAGCAAACCTTCCGTTCGCCGGCGGCGGGCAGAACTCCGTCCTCAATTTCGACGACCTCTACATCGCCGCGCCGGGGCAGGAGGGTATCGAGGTTCTGTCGCCCTACTGGCGTCTCGCCGACGGGGTGACCGAGGTACGCGCCACGATCATCGCGGCCTTCAACGCATCTTCAAGTGCAGGACTCTGGATCCATAATCCCGGCAACAAAGGACAGGATGTGGGCCTTACATCATGGTCCGGCGGTGACGGCGCACAAAGCCAGACCATTCTGCCATTGACCGGAGGGGGCAACTTTGCGTCCACCCTGTTCGGCAACGGGACCATCCCCGATAGCTGGAACGGTAACGAGATCTTCGGCATCGAAATGGCTGGGCTTTCCACAGACCCAACGTTGAACGCGTCGGGCAGCGGCACCCCGTCCCAGACAGCTCTGGATGCGCATATGGCGCTGGCACCTATACCGTTACCGGTACAGTGCGCAACCACTGTCATAACCGACGCGGATGGCAATGAAATTTCCGACGGCTATACCGTCCGAATGTTCCAGGCCCTCGATAAAGACGGTGTAGCAATCGACAACGTGTTCCTCGGCATCATGGACTACACGGGCATCAACTACGACTACAACGACAACATGTTCGTCTTCGAGGGCATCACGCCGGTCGGAAATGGTGGTGTTCTGACGATCAGCGGGCTCGATGCCGCGGCGGCCGACGATCGTCTGGTGTTCACCAATATCGACAACCCGAACAATGGTGGCGGTATCGGTGGCCAGGCCTTCCGCAACAGGCCGTGATCACCCTGACCAATGACGGGATCGGTCCGCTCAACATCACCGCGATCTCACACTTGGCAGGTGTCAATACGAGTGACTTCAGGTCTCCGGTAGCGCCGGCAGCGCTTCAAGCGGGGCCAGCACCACGGTCACTGTCACCTTCATCGGTTCGCGACTCCGCCGACGATGGTGCCGCCGAGCTGAAGCAATGCCACGCTGACGTCGAAAGTGATGCGTTCGGCGGGCGATCAGGTGATCCAGCTGGCCGGTCTTGCGCAGTTCCAGTCCGAAGGCGGCGAAGAGCCGTCCGTCGCCCAGATCGTCGAAGCCTTCGGCTATTCCACCGACGTCGCACAGGGTCTGCTGAACAATGGCGGTACGGTGGAGACCGTCGGCGACGAGGTTCTGCTGCCCTATCTGCAGCGCCTTGACGGGTCGCAACCGATCGAGGTGATCCAGATCGCCGCCTTCCTGCAGCAGACCGACGTGGCGCGGCTGAATGTTCATGATCTGCAAAGCAGCGCTACGACCGAGCTATTCGCCCAGGATGACCAGCAGGGGCAGACCGTCTCGCCGGAGGGCCTTGTGGTCGGAACGGGAAGCACTGGCGGCGTGGCGTCGGCGAGCATCGAGCGAGACGATCCGTTCGGTCTCTATATCGCCGTCGATGGCAAGGCGACCTTCGTTTCCTGGTCCGATCCGGAGGCCAACCGGCTCGATCCGGATCATCGGAAGCGTCAACGGCGGTGTCGTCGACCCAAATGAAGGCCATCTCATCCGTTTCTTCGAGGCCAAGGATGCCACGGCGATGTCATTGAGGGGACCTATATCGGGATCCAGGATTATCCCGGTGCGGGCAACTACGACTACAACGACCACATGTTCGTCATCAGGAACGTTCAGCGATACGACCTGACGACCGCAGACGATGCCGACGATGATGGCATCAATGACGCGCTTCAGCAGGACGACGACAACGACGGCACGGTGAACTTCTTCGACGACGATTTCACGCCGCCAGTCGGTCCGCAGGCCGCCTTCAACCCGACTCAGACACCCTGGGTGGTCGATAGCAGCGACGGACTCACGCTGATGGCCAGCCAGTTCGACACCGGCGGCCAGAACGTGGCCTACAACGACACGACCCCTGCCTCGCTTGGCGATGCGAGCGTTCGGCCGGGTGAAGCGGTGGACATCTCCGTCGGAACTGGCGCCGTCGGCTTCATCGCTGCCGGCGAGTGGGTGGAGTACACGATCAACGTGGAGCAGTCGGGCACGTACGAATTGAGCTTCAACTCTTCCTCGCCGATAACCGGACGTCTGCTGACCGCGACCTTCGCCACAGGCGGTTTGATCACCGAGACCGCAACCGCTGCGATCCTGCAGACCGGCAGCTACACGACCTACGCGGACTCGGCACCGGTCATCGTGACCCTGGAGGCCGGCGAACAAGTGCTGCGGGTAAATTTCGACAACAATCAGCAGGACCTTATGTCGTTCACGCTCACCCCGGACGTGCTGGCTCCCGGTGGGCAATTGCCGTTCCCGGGGCCGGATGCACCGGAGTTCACAGACGGTGTGCTGACTATCGACGCCTCGAACTACGACGATGGTGGACAGGGGGTCGCCTACAACGACGCTGCCGGCTTACAGGGCGGGACGAACGGTGGTCGTGCCGGAAGTGATGTCGAGCAAACTCCGCTTGGCGATATCGGCTGGATTGACGAGGGCGAGTGGCTGGAATTCACCATCAACGTGGACGCTGCCGGAGCCTATGATCTCAGCTTCCTCTCGGCCTTCGGCAGCACCGGCCAGCGGACCGTGACAGCGACATTCGATGCCGGGAGTGGTGTCTACGAAACAGGCTCTGTCAGTTTCGGCAACACCGGTGGCTGGACAAGCTTCACCACACAGAATGCCGGATCGGTCGACTTGCAGGAAGGCGAGCAGGTTGTTCGGGTCACCTTTACCGGTGGCAGCCAGGACCTGCGGTCCTTCACGCTCGCGCAGCAGGAGGTTCCCGACCCGAATCAGAACCCAGTGGCGGGAACGATCGCGCCGTTCGCGACTGACGAGACGGCAATAGTATCGCTCGATGTCGCTAGCGCGTTCAGCGACCCTGATGGCAATACCCTGACCTACACTGCGACGGGACTGCCATCTGGGTTGAGCATCTCGTTGAACGGGGTCATTTCGGGCACAGCGCCCGAAGTCACCGCCGATGAGAGCTTCACCGTGAGGGTCATCGCAACCGATCCGGGCGGGCTGTCGGCCAGTTCGGACTTCCAACTGTCGGTGAATGACACGACGACCTCGTTGGGGCAGACTCCTTTCCCCGGTGAGGCTCCGGTGCTGGTCGGTGATGGAGCATTGACCGTGGATGCCACCAACTTCGACGCCGGTGGGCAGGGTGTATCTTGGAACGATAATCCCGGTCTCGACGGTGGCACTCAATCCCGCGGCGACACCGACGTGGAGCTTGTGGGTTCCGCTCAGGACATCGGATATGTGCTGGGTGGAGAGTGGGTCGAATACACGATTGATGTTGCGCAGGCGGGTTTCTATGATCTGAATCTGCTCGCCAAGACGCCGATTGCAGGCAACACGATCGCCGTCTCGCTCGAGGATGGCACCGCTCTTGCGACCTACGCGCTAGCGGATGCCAATGGATCTACGGATAATGGCTTCGGCGGGACCGCTTTCGCAGCCACCGGTGACCAGCAGATCAGTCTCGGTGCCGGTCTGCAAACTCTGCGCTTCACCTTCGACGGTGCGCCTGCGACCAACGGCTATTTGCTCGATTTCCGCAGCTTCACGCTCGATGCCGCGGACATAGCCACTCCCCCGCCGGCGGGGCCGGTGATCGGCCAGTCTGGTACGGCGACCTTCTCTCAGGCAAGTTCTACGTCATGGACGTCGGTCGCCTTCGATACCGCGATGGTGAATCCCGTCGTGGTGGCCGGTCCGGCAAGCACCAACGACGCCGAGCCAGGAACCGTTCGGATCCAGAACGTGACGAGCACAGGTTTCGAGATCCAGTTCGACGAATGGGACTATCTCGATGGTGTGCATGCCACAGAGTCGGTCAGCTGGCTGGCGATCGAGGCAGGTGTGCATGATCTGGGTGGCGGCCTCGTCATCGAGGCCGGTAGCGGGATCGGATCGAGCAGCGTATCTACCGTCGGGCTCACCCCGGGGGCGTTTGCCTCCGCCCCAGTGGTCTTGGCGCAGGTCACCGGCTTTTTCAACGGTCCTGAAAGCCTCGCGCCCCGGATCTCTAATGTCGACGAAGATTCCTTCGATTTCCTTGTGCACGAGCAGGAGGGAACGTCGCGGTTCCATGGTGACGAGGGCTTCGGCTGGATCGCCGTGTCTCCCGGCAACTTCGGTGCGCTGTCGGCAGGGATTACGCCTAACGCGGTTACCCATCTGCTCTACGACATAGATTTCGGAGAGGCGCCTCGGGAGGGCGGGTTCCTCGCCGCGATGCAGAGCCTAGATGGCCCCGACACGGCCGCTGTCCGGCTTGCGGACTTGTCCTCAACTGGGGCGAGCGTGTTCATCGAAGAAGAGCAGGCCGGCAATCCGGAGATCGTCCATACGACGGAGATCCTGGGCTGGATAGCGCTTGATCAAGGGCCGCTTATCGCCTGACGATCGTATGGGCGCACAATGCGCCCGCCGATGAAAGCCCGGCCCGCAGGCTGCTCGTGGGCCGGTTTCTTTTTGGGGCGATTTGTTTAAATGCTATGCGCGCCTTTTCCTTCCTTCTGCGGCGTCAGTCAGGCAACATCACCCGCAGGCCGGGAGAAAACACCGGCGGAGCGGGGTGCGCGATGGATGCCAATGCCGAGAGAGTTCTGGATTTCTGGATCGGGTCCGTAGGCCCGGACGGCTGGTATCTGGTTGATCCGGAGCTCGATACCCGGATCCTCGCAGGGTTTGGCGATCTCTGGGAGCACGCCCGCGAAGGCAGTTGCGACAAGTGGATGACCTCGTCGCGAGGCGCGCTAGCGTTGCTGATTCTACTCGACCAATTCCCACGAAATATGTTCCGCGGCGAGGCCCCGGCCTTCGCGAGTGACCAAAAGGCCCGCGGCCTCGCTCATTTCGCGATCCAAAGGAATTTCGATGCCCGAACCGACTTTCCTGCGCGTCAGTTCTTCTACCTACCGTTCATGCATTCCGAGACACTGGCGCATCAGGATCGGGCGGTGCGGCTTTTTGCGATGAACGAGTACGGGGGCGGCAACTTGTCCCACGCTCGGGCGCATCGGTGGGTTGTTCGCGAGTTCGGTCGGTTCCCTTATCGCAATGCAGCGCTGCGGCGGGTAACATCGGCGGCCGAACAGGCGTTTCTGGATGCCGGGGGGTATGGTGTGGCAATGCGTGCGGTTGAAGCATAGAAACAGCGGCGAACTAAAATTTTCAACTTAAAGGGTGTTTGAGAGGGTTGATTCACACGGACGCCGCTGTGTGATTCATGGGGTGTCGGATTCCAAAATGCGAGACGAACGCCGATGCCTCGACGCGAGCGCCGAACCTATCCGAGCGACCTGACAAACAGCCAGTGGGCCGCGGTCGAGCCGATGATCCCGGTTGCCGCGCCGGGCGGTCGGCGGCGCAGCGCGCCGAAGCGCGAGATCGTCGAGGCGATTCTGTATCTGCTGCGTGCGGGCTGCTCATGGCGGCTGCTGCCGCATGATTTCCCGCCGCGGCGGACGGTCTACCACTACCTGCGCCATTGAGAGCGGGAAGGCGTTTGGGCAGGCGCGCTCCACACCCTCGTCATGGACGATCGGGAACGGGAGGGTCGGGAAGCCTCGCCCTCCGCCGCCATCATCGACAGCCAGACCGTCAAGACGGCGGATCAAAAGGGGGATTAAAGATTATGTCGCGGGCAAGAAAGTCCATGGGCGCAAGCGTCACATCCTGACCGACACCGACGGCCGCCTGCTCGCGGTTCAGGTCCACGCCGCCGACATTCAGGACCGCGACGGCGCCAAGGGCGTGCTGAGACGCTCCCGCTCCCGTTTTCGGTTCGTGGAAACCTTCTTTGCGGACGACGGCTATGCCGGGCGCCTCCTTGCCTGGGCGAACGACAAGACCCACGTCACCTTGGAGATCGTCCGCCGCATGCCCTGGATGAAAGGCTTCGTCGTCATCCGAAGGCGCTTGGTGGTTGAGCGCACCTTCGCTTGGTTTATGAAGTGTCGCCGCCTCGCGCGCGACTACGAACAACTCCCTTCTGTCGCCGAAACCCTCTTCACGATAGCCGCCGTGGCAACACTCATCAGGCGATGGCCCTGACCCTTCTCAAACATGCTCTTGGTTGGGGTAATTATCGGGACTCGAAACTGGGGGAGGGACCCGAATGTTTCAGTTCAATACTAAAATGATGGCGTCTGACCTGCTTTCCGGATTGTCCCATATAAGAAGTTAAGTCTGTTCCGGGTTTGGCTCTTCTCTGGCCGGTTGAAGCGTTCCCGCGGCGTGAGCCCGTCGACGCTCATGTGCGGGCGGTGATGACTATAGTCGTGGCGCCATGCCGCAATTAATTGGTGGGCGTGGCGGCTGGGTTTCTGCGGTCCAGCTCCCGAAATTGTGATTCAAGGTAGACATCATAGAAAGCAATCCTCTTGGGCATGCTTGCGCGACTTTGAGACATAATTCGACGAAGTCGACTCTTTGTTCGCCCGGGGCCTGGCCTCGATGACCGGGCTCGCCCCTGACCCGAGTATATGGCCTAGGCAAGACTTTGCTTCTTCTCGCCTCAGGCTGCGAAGGCCGCTCCGACCAAATAAGCGACAGCAGCACAGATACCGCCGACGAGAACGGTCTCGCCGACGCAGCGGCCAAGACTTTCGTTGGTCACATGCCAGCGGAGCGAGCCGAGCGCGATCAAGGCGGAGAAAGTCGCGAGGATCGAAATCGTGAAGGTTGCAGGCAACGGATCCATAAAGAAATATGGAAGGAGCGGGGCCGAGCCGAAGAAGATGAACGAGACGAATGTCATCAGCCCCCTAGCTGCCGGGCCATCATCCGTCGGGTCGGCCATGCCGATCTCGTATTGCATCATGAAATCCGCCATGAACTCCGGATTGCGCGACATGGTGGATGCGATGTCCTGGGCATCTTCGCGACCCATGCCGCGTGCTGTCAAGATCTCCACGACTTCCGCCTTTTCGAACTCGGTGTTGGTCTTGATTTCATGGAGTTCCTTTTCGCGGGTCGCTCGGTAGACGTCCTGCTCGGACCGCGACGAGAGAAACTCGCCGAGGCCCATTGCCGTTGCATCGGCGAAGAGGTTGGCGAGACCGAAGAGGAGTACGGCGATGCCACCTATCGTGGCGGCGCCTTCGGCTCCGAACCCGGCGAATCCGGCGACAACCGCAAAGGTTGTGACGATGCCGTCGTTTCCACCATAAACGATCTGCTTGAGGTATTCCTGCAGGCGGCCGATCTGGTGCTCGCCGCGCTTGTGTCGTGCAAAATCATCAACGAAGTCTTCAGTCACGCTGGTTTCTCCGGAACGACTGGTTGAGCGTCAGGGTAGTGCGATGGAAACCTTAACTCCAGCCGCAAAACGTGGGAGTAATCGGATGGATATCCTCTGCCCGCCGACCGGCACCAGCGACGACGATTGGCCGCGACAACGCGCGTGTTGGGTTGTAATATGGCGTCAACGGAGGGACCATGCCTGACAGAGACATCAAGGATCGAAGCCAGCGGCACCCGGAAAAGGCGAATCGGCCCGATACGCCGGTTTTGCCCAAACCGAACTGGATTCGCGTCAAGGCGCCGAGCGGGGAAGGTTATCGCAAGACCCACGGGATCATCCGCGAAAACAAGCTCGTGACAGTCTGCGAGGAGGCGGGCTGTCCGAATGTTGGCGAGTGCTGGTCGCAGGGTCACGCCACGATGATGATCATGGGCGAGATTTGCACGCGCGGCTGCACCTTCTGCAATGTCGCCACCGGCCGGCCTGACGCCCTCGACGTCTTTGAACCGGGCCGTGTTGCGGTTGCGGTCGAGAAGCTCGGCCTGAATCATGTGGTTATCACCTCGGTGGACCGGGACGACCTCGAAGATGGGGGCGCCGATCATATTGCTCAGACGATCCGAGCAGTGCGGCGACGGAGTCCTTCCACGACAATCGAGGTTCTGACGCCGGATTTTCTGAAATGTCCGGCCAGTGCCCTTGAGGCAGTGGTCGAAGCGCGGCCCGACGTATTCAACCACAATCTCGAAACGGTGCCCGGGCTTTATCCCACGGTTCGTCCGGGCGCGCGATACTTCCATAGTCTGAGGCTGCTACAACGGGTCAAGGAACTAGATCCGGCAATGTTCACGAAGTCGGGCATCATGGTCGGGCTTGGAGAGGAGCGACAGGCTGTCTCGCAGGTCATGGACGATCTGAGGGCGGCAGACGTGGATTTCCTGACAATCGGGCAGTATCTGCAGCCATCTCTGAAGCACCATGCGGTCAACCGTTTCGTCACCCCAGAGGAATTCAAAGCCTACGAGAAGGCGGCTTACGGGAAGGGGTTTCTTATGGTCTCGGCAACGCCTCTGACGCGCTCGTCCTACCACGCAGGCTCCGATTTCGCCCGCCTCCGCGACGCAAGGCTGGCGAAGCTCAACCAAGCCTGAAGCGTCCCCTGCCCCAAAAGGCGGGCACTCGGCAGGACGCACCGATCGAGCCTTATCGTGGCAGGCGAAGAGTAGCTGCCAGACCACCGAGTTCGGTACTGTGCTCAAGGTCAAGGCTACCGCCGTGCGCGCGCGCGACATCTAGGGCGATCGCGAGACCGAGGCCCACATTGCCGCTGCCGCTGTGCTGACCGCGGGCGGAGTCGAGACGAGAGAACGGCTGTACAGCGGCCGCGCGCTCGATCTCTGGAATGCCGGGCCCATCGTCTTCGACGACGAAGCTTGCGGCTCGAGGTGTCAGTCGAACTGTGAGACGCACAGTGCTTCCATGGCGCGATGCATTTGCGATCAGATTCTGGACTGCGCGCGCCACAGAATCCTGCCTTAGCTCGACAAGGGTGGAGCCGGTCGTCTCCCGCTTCTCGAAGAGGTCTACGTCGGTGCCGGCGCGCCGTGCCTGTTCTGCTATCTCCTCCCCAAGCAGAAAGGGATCGACGTCGACGGAAGGTTCGGAGGAATCGCCGCGCGCGAAGGCGAGAAACTCCGAGACCATGCGCTCCATCTGATCAACGTCGGTGTGAAGATCGCGCACTTCTTCACTTTCATCCATCAGTGCGAGGGTGAGCTTCATGCGAGTGAGCGGCGTGCGAAGGTCGTGGCTGACGCCCGAGAGCATCTGTGTGCGCTGCTCGATCTGACGCTCGATCCGGGCCCGCATTGCCAGAAATTCACCTCCGGCACGACGGACCTCCTGCGCACCCGTTGGACGGAAGGGAACCGGGCGTCCCTTGCCGAAGGCTTCTGATGCCTCGGCAAGACGACGGATCGGGCGGATCTGATTGCGCAGAAAGAGGACGGCTATTGTGGAAAGCACGATAGAGGCCGCAAGCATCAAGACGAGTAACTGGTGGGGGTTGGAGACGGTGAGCCTGCTGCGGGGAACGGAAGTGGTCATCGCGCCGAAACGGGTCGGAACTTCGATCAAGGCGGCCCGGTTGTCGGAAACGAGATCGATGGCGATCGGCCGTCGGACGTGGAATTCGAGGGTCTCGACAAGCGTTGCACCGGAAATGTCGAAAAAGCTGCGCTGTGTACCGGGGATCACCGTCTTGTCAGGTGCGAGGTTCAGGATCAGGGCAAGGGGTTCTCCAAGCTTCGACAGGCGGCGCGCCGCCTCCTGAGCCGTGTCGGCAGCTATCGGCCTCCTCGACGGCATAGCGCAGTTCGAAGGCGACGCTTTCCGTCATCTGGGCTGTCACGCGCTGGTAGTGTCGCTGGAAGAACACGAGGCCCACGACAAGTTGCAATACGACGATCGGAACCAGTAGAATTGCGAGCGCCCGCCCGAACAGGCTCCGAGGCAAGGGGATCTTGAACAACTTTGCCATGACGAAAGCAGCGTTAGGCCGCACGGTCGGGCCAAGCAAGGATATTGCCATGCCGACCGATCCCTTTGACCGCGATCATGCGCCCTCCATCGGTGCTGTCGAATGGTTGCGGCCCAACCTGCGCGTGGTCACGGCACCAAATGCCAGTCCCAATGACCTTCACCGGCACGCGCAGTTATGTTCTTGGCGATGAGGAAGTGGTGATCATCGATCCGGGCCCGGACGATCCGGCGCATCTCAATGCATTGGCCGCATCTCTGGCACCCGGCGCAACGGTCGTTGCCATCCTGGTTACCCATGCACACCTTGACCACAGTGCGGGTGCCATGCGTCTTGGGGACCGGTTCGGGACACCAGTACTAGCGCATGGAGATCCGATCGGTTCACGCTCTGCGGCTATGCAGCGACTGGTGGAGGTCGCAGGCGGGTCTCTTGGCGGTGGGGAGGGCGTCGATCTGAAGTTCCGACCGGACAGGCGGATCGGGGAGGGATCGGTGATCGCGGGCGCTGGTTGGCGGTTGGAGGCCAGACATCTGCCTGGACATCTCGGCGATCATCTGGTCTTCGATGCGGGGGATTTCGCTTTTTCCGGAGACCTTCTGATGGGCTGGGCGTCGACAATGATTTCGCCACCGGATGGCGACCTCGCTGCTTTCCGAAACAGCATCGACCGGTTGCGAGGAATGGCGCACGATGTTTGCTATGCTGGTCATGGTGCGCCAGTCCATGATCCGGCGACGCTCTGCTCCTATCTTTTGACTCATCGGGACTCGCGCGAGTTCGAAATCCTCTCTGCCCTAGAGCGCGGACCTGTCAGCATTCCGGAAATTGTCGCGACACTTTATTCCAAAGTGGATCCGGCGCTGCACCCCGCGGCATCGCGCACGGTGTTGGCGCATCTGGTCGATCTGGAGGCCCGAGGAAGGGTCGTTTGTCCCGGTGGTATCCGGGCAAACGGAATCTTCCGGTTGGTGTGAGTGCTCGCCCCTGCGCACTCGGGTCGCGCGGCAGCCTCCGGATGACTGCCGCGCGACCCGAGTGGAAGCACTCAGCTGGATGGCGCTCCTGTCATGTCGTGAAGGCGCATGATGGTCGAGGCATCCAGATTGAGCGCGGCAGCCAGTTGGCGCAGGTATTTCTGTTCGGCGGCCGTGTCGGCCTCGATGGCCAAAAGCGAGGCCGCATAGACTTCAGCCGCCTGCGCAGGTGATCTCGCCTGCGCCGCGAGACCTGCAACGTCGATAGGGGCGCGCATCTCGGACATGACGAACTCCTTGTCCGCGGCCGAAACCTGATCCGTTCCGAGTTTGCCGATGATCTTCTCCATCTCGGCCTGATCAATCTGGCCATCCGCTTTTGCCGCACTGATCATCGCACGAAGGGCCAGTTTTTCGGCATCCGGTCCGACCAGTTGCTCAATCTCACCGCCACTTATCTCTGGCGTGCCAGCGGTCGTTGCACCACCCGCCTGAGCGCTTCGCAGAGCGCCCAGAGCAAGAGTGCCCAGAATCGCCATGGCACCACCCTTCGCTGCTCCACCGAGGCCGCCGCCGAGCAGAGCGCCAGCCGCAGCACCGATCCCGCCGATCTGCGCGCCGCTCATCCCGCCAGCCTGATCACTGCGCAGGAAGTCGCTGGCCTTTTCGGCAAATCCACCGGTCGATTTTTGCAACGACGCGGTATCCACGCCGGCTTTCGAGAGAGCGTTCTGCAGCTGGCCGAAGATTGCGCCCATCCCGCCATCGGACTGATCTAGAGAGTTGGCTGCGTGACCTGTGCGGGTGCCGGTTGGGTTCCGTCCACCCATGCCACTCTGCATGACCTGGCCGAGAATATCTCCGAGAACTCATGAAATTAGATTCCTGTTGTTAGTATTCCGCGCGAAAGCTCTTCGAGTGGACGTTTACTGCTTTAGGGAGAGTTTTTGTAGCATATTGGGCGCTCTCGTCCAATAGGCGGTTCAAAAAATCGCATACAAAAGAGCAAGATGGAGTGGTTGATTGGGCTGGAGCGAGGACCATCCCGTCCCGCCCCGAAGGTACTTGAGACACCTTTTATGGCTTATCGATTGCCGGGCGAAGGTGGATGATGACGAAAGAAAAACAAGAACGCGCCCAGGGAAAGGAGGGTCCGATGTCGGGGTGATCGGAGAGCCGTCGCGGGAATGGCGAATGACAGTGAGGCGGAAATGGGAGGCGGTTCTACTAGGTCTTCGCAGCGTCCCGTCGGAGGCCTTGGCGCGGCAGGCTTGCATCGCTGGGGCGGAACTCGGCCGCCAGTGAGATGCATTTCTCGAAGTCGGGGCAAAGAGCCTGAAATCTCGCCCGAGGGACGACCGCGACAACTGGATCGCGCGGCTGCAGCCGAGCATCTTCGCCAAGGCAAGCGTGCTGTTGTCGAACAGAACCGAACGCGGCACACCACCGAAGAAGGCGAAGATCGAGACGTGGCCGTCGCAGAAGGCCTCCGTCGTCTCGGCCGCGTAGGCCTTGATGGAGAACGCATCCGTGCGCGGAATCGACATTGTCGCCGGACCAATGGCTCTCTCAACCTCGACCATCGCGAAGCGGTGCAATTTGCACCGAACACTACCGACCTCGCTGAGCGCCTCGCCGAAGTCAATCTGCGCGTGCCCGGGCGGATGCGCCAAGGGTACGACCACGTCCTGGATCCGGCGCGTCTTCTCGCGAATGCAGTCGGGGCACCGGTGAGTCCGCTTGTCAAACCGTGCTCGTCGCGCAACCTCTCGAAGATCCGCCGAGCCGTGCGCCGCCGCTTCTTCGGCAAAGCCCGACCCGCCTCGAGCATCCGATCGATCATCGGGAGGAACGGGTCGGGAATCGTCCGCACCGGAAGCTTTGAGCGGCGATACTCGGACGGCACCGGGTGCTTGAGGTATCCTTGACACCGTCTTGTGGTCGATCCCCAACAACCGGCGGCAACTCGCTAGATCAGACCGCCGACAGGGCCCGCCCGCCGAACACGCGCATGGAGTTCCGCAGAATCCATCTCTCCGCCTTCAACGCGATCGTTGGAGGCGCAAAGTGGTGAAGTTCCACTCCGCGACGGTCAAAACATACGACTACTTCCATGGCCCACTTTGTCTCTGGGTTTGACTAGGCTCAGGACCTATAAACAGGATTCCCACGCGCCGTGATGTGTGATTCAAGCTTCCTATTGGGGGAGTTTGCGATGTCCGATCACCACTTCTGGCTTTCCGAAACGCAGTTCGCGCTTCTGGAACCGCTTCTGCCGAACAAGCCGCGCGGTGTGCCTCGGGTTGATGACCTGCGGGTGATTTCGGGGATTATTCATGCCATCCGGGGCGGGCTGATGTGGCGGGACGCGCCAGGCGTCTACGGACCGCCGAAGACGCTCTACAACCGCTTCATCCGCTGGAGCCGGATCGGCGTCTTCGACCGGATCTTCGCCACCTTGGCCGGCGGGAGCGAGGCGACTGACACCGTCATGATCGACGCGACGCATCTCAAAGCGCACCGCACCGCCGCCAGCCTGCTCAAAAAGGGGGTGTTCCCCGTCGTATCGGCAGGACGAAGGGCGGCCTGAATTCAAAGCTGCACGCCGTTTGTGACGGCGAGGGCAAGCCCTTGATATTGCTTCTCACCGAGGGTCAGGTCAGTGACTGTCGCGGTGCCGCGACCATGCTGACCGACCTGCCCGACGCCGAGGTGCTCATCGCCGACAAGGGCTACGACAGCGATTGGTTCCGCGAGGCCCTGACGAGCCTCCGGATCGAGCCATGCATCCCGGGACGGGCGAACCGAAAGGTGCAGATCCCTTACAACGCCGACATCTGCAAACAGCGCAACCGCATCGAGCGCATGTTCGGCAGGCTCAAGGACTGGCGCCGCATTGCCACCCGATACGACCGTTGCGCCCACGCCTTCATGAGCGCAATCTGCATCGCTGCTACCGTCATCTTCTGGTTATGAGTCCTGAGCCTAGCTACATGTTTAGCTGGGAACAATCTCTTTTGGCGAAAAGACGTTTGACTTTGAAACGAGAAGCCCCGCGCCGGGGGACGCCGACGCGGGGCTGGCGGGGGATGATCCGATGCGCAGGTCATTCCGTTCCCGCCGTGGCATGACGTGCAGTCGGGCGGCCGGGACATTGGCGGCCCGTCGATTTCTGCACCTCACGCATTCGATTGGGCTACGGCCGATCCATGGCAGGCGAAGTGGCGAGTTGGCCGCGGATGTCCGACTGCAACGCAGCAAGCTGTGCCGCGACGAGGGGCGGCATGCCTCCAGCATAGCCGTTCTGCACGCGCATGATCGCCAGCCGGGCGTCCAGGCTGGCCAGACGGGATCTGCGCCGGATTGTCGGACCGGAGGTTGTTTCGGCGGATTCGGACATCTCGACTTTCTCCTGATGACTTCGGGTTTCGGACCCTTTCGGTGGTCTGAACATGCGTTCGACTGACGTGTTGTTCCAGACCAATGCTTGCCGCATTCATGATAGATTTTATCTATCGGGCGCGGGTCCCGTTGTGGCCGGAACAGGGGACAAGCCGACGTGCCGACGATCAAGCAACTGAGCTACCTGCTGGCGCTTTCGGAAGAGCGAAACTTCCGGCGTGCTGCTGAAAGATGTGGCGTGACTCAACCGACGCTGAGTGCCCAGATCCGCGAACTGGAAAGACGGCTGGATGCGCCCCTCGTCGAGCGTCACCCGACCCGGATCATGTTGACCCCCCTTGGCCGTGAAATCGCCGAGCGTTCACGCAAGGTGCTTGCGGACGTCAAGGACATTGCCGACCTTGCCGCAGCCGCACAGCACGGGTTGCACGGTACCTTGAGACTTGGGGTTCCTCCGACACTCGGACCTTATCTGCTGCCTCACATCGTACCGGCGTTGCACGGGGCGTATCCGGAACTGAAACTCCACGTTCGCGAGGACATGCCCGTCGCCTTGCACAACGCCTTGGGAACCGGCGGCTACGACCTCGTGATAACGCCGCTCCCGGTTCTTCCGACCGAACTCATGGTCGCGCCACTGTTTCGGGAACCCCTGCGCGCCGTGGTAGCCCGCGACCATCCCCTCGCTGGCCGCGTGGGGGCGCTGTCCCGCGCCGATCTCGCCGGTCAGAAGGTCCTGGCGATCGCCGAGGGCCATCATCTGCACGCGCAGGTCCGCGACATCTGCAACGATTTCAACGCCACGCTCTTGCGGGACTACGAGGGAACCAGTCTCGATGCCTTGCGTCTCATGGCGGGTATGGGGGTGGGCCTTGCCTTCCTTCCTGCACTCTACCTGCGCACCGAGATCGCCGGCCGGAATGATGTCGTCATCCTGCCGCTCAAGGCACCGAACCTCTATCGCCAGATCGGGATGACATGGCGCCGGGAATCCGTGCATGCAGACGTGTTCGACAACATCGCGGTCCTGATCCGCACGATTGCTGCGGAACAGCTTCCCGAACTCACGGTCATGCGCTGAAGCGCATCTGGGGGCTTGTCGGTCCTAGAACGCGATCTGGTCCTCGATCGCTGCAATGCCTGCACGGGCGCATTCGTCGTCAATGTCCGGTCCAGGTGCACCGGAGACACCGACACCGCCCACCATCGAGCCCGCGGCGTCGATCGGCACCCCGCCGCCGAGCGGGAGAGCAAGGGAGAGATGGCGGATACCCGAGGCGATTCCGTCCGGCCCGGTGGTCGTATCGAGCGCCAGCGTATCCGTCCGGAACGAGACCGCAGTCCAGGCCTTGCGAAAGGCTGTCTCTCCGGTATGCGGCCCGGCAAAACGGTCGCGCAGGAACACCTGTTCGACACCGAACCGGTCGACGACGGAGACACCGACCTGGTAGCCACCGTTGCGGCAGGCGAGAAGTGCGGCTTGCGCGAGCTCGAAAGCGACTTCCGGTTTGAGGCTCTGGAACGTGACCAGAGCTTCGCCGTCCTGAGCCGCTCCGGAAAGCGGAGCTGAAAGGGCAAGCGTGCAGGCTGTCGCGATGATGTGGCGCTTCATGATGAATCCTCCTTTTGGTAAGCGTCTTTTGGGGCCAGTCTTTCGAGGATCTGGCCAAGCATTCCCCAGAAAAAGTCCTCGCCCGGATACCCCTCGATCCGACCGACCTCGATCCCGTCTTCGACGAGAACGAAGGTCGGTGTGAAGACCGGCGGGCTTGCGAAAGCGACTCCGCTGCGCGATGTCGCTGCAATGTCGATCCGCCGCAGGGGGGCCCGCGCGCCTTCCTCGGTCTTCGCATAGATCGGCCCGATTTCGGCGGTCCACCGGGCACACCACGGACAGCCATGTTCCTCGACCATGATCAGCTCGGCGGTCCACGCCGGCATCGCCGCCAAGCCGAGCATCAGGGCTGCTATCGCGTGTCTGGCTTTCCGCATGCTTCGATAATCCGGTTTGACCTGTGCAGCAGAAAAACACTATTTTGAATATAATGATGGCACAAGGAGAGATTCCCGCGTGATGGACGTATCGCTGGCGGCGGCGGCTCTTGCGGGGCTCCTGTCGTTCCTTTCGCCCTGCATCCTGCCGATGGTGCCGTTCTATCTGAGCTACATGGCTGGAGCGAGCATGACCGGGCTCTCTGGTGAGGCGGTCGTTCCGGGCTCCGTGCGCGGCCGCGCGGTATTGGCGGCGGTGCTGTTCTCGGCCGGCATAATCACCGTGTTCATGGCGCTCGGTGCAACAGCGAGCGTGTTCGGGCAGTTCGTGCGGGAGTGGATGGGGGTGCTCCGGCTGCTCGCGGCGACTGTCATCATCGTGATGGGTTTGCATTTTCTGGGAATCTTCCGGATCGGCCTTCTATACCGCCAGTTCCGAGCCGAAGGACCGACCGGCTCGCGCATGAGCCTTGCCGGGGCCTATGTCATCGGCATGGCCTTCGCCTTCGGGTGGACGCCATGTGTCGGGCCTGTGCTCGCGACGATCCTCTTCACGGCGGCCGGCGCCGATTCGGCTTCGCGCGGTGCGACCCTGCTTTTCGTCTATGGTCTGGGCATGACATTGCCGTTCGTTCTCGCGGCGCTGTTTGTCGAGCCGTTCCTGCGCTGGGCCGCCGGATTTCGGAAACACCTGGGAACGGTCGAGAAGGTCATGGGCGCCTTGCTCGTCCTGTTCGGGGTCCTGATCGGAACCAATACCGTCAACTACATTGCCCAGTGGATGCTTGAAGTCGGGCCCGACCTGGGCGTGCTTCGCTGACAAAGAGAGGAGATATCCCATGAGACTTCCGCTTCTGATCGCATCCCTTCTTGCCCTGACGCTGCCTGCTCTGGCCGTCGAGATGGGTGATGACGGGCTGCACAAGGCACCGTGGATGCGCGACACCTTCAAGGATCTTCGTGAGGATCTTGACGAGGCCAACGCCGAGGGCCGGCGTCTGGTGATGATCGTCGAGCAGCGCGGCTGCATCTACTGCAAGAAGATGCACGAGGAGGTGTTCTCCGATCCCGAAGTATCATCGTTCATTGATGAAAACTTCTTCGTCATTCAGCTCAACATGTTCGGGGATGTCGAGGTCGTCGACCTTGACGGCGACGTGCGCAGCGAAAAGGAAATGGCGGCGAAATGGGGGGTGCTGTTCACTCCGACGATGATCTTCCTTCCCGAGGAGGCGGACGGCGGGACGACAGCAATTTCGGCGTCGGTCGCCACCATGCCGGGCGCATTCAGCCGGGGCACGACCCTCGATCTGCTGAACTGGGTCATGGATAAGGGCTACGCGGGCGACGAGGGGTTCCAGCGCTATCATGCGCGAATGATCGAGGAGCGGGGGGGGGCTCAGTGAAGCCGGGGCGCCGACCCGCCGGAACACATGCAAAGGTGCAGAGAACGAGATTCGGGGTTGCATTCAATTTCCACTTGGATATCGTGAAATCCAAGAACAGAACACCGGGAGGATTCATGACCAGATCAACTCTGGCTATCTGCGTACTCGTCGCTTCGGTCACCGCGGCCAATGCCGAGCCCGTTGCGCCGTCGAGCGTGGTCTACGAAAACGGAGCAATTTCCCAGTCGCTGACCGGTGTCGCCGGCAATTCCGCGGCGGGCCGGGAGACGATGATCGACCGGGGCCTCGGGAATTGCGTCGCGTGCCACGAATCCACAGCGCTTTCCGATGTGCCGTGGCCGGGCGAGATCGGCCCATCGCTCGATGGTGCCGGTTCACGTTGGAGCGAAGCGGAACTCCGCGGCATCGTGGCGAATGCGAAAATGACCTTCGACGGGTCGATGATGCCTTCGTTCTATAAGGTCTCAGGCTTTGTTCGGCCGGGTCAGGACTACACTGGCAAGGCGATTGCCGAGGAAGAAATCGTACCGATCCTGAGTGCGCAACAGGTGGAAGACGTCGTCGCCTATCTGATGACAATGCAGGATCAGTGAAACGGGATCGAGGAGAAGACGATGAAACTGACGAGACGTGACGCAATGCTCGTGGGAGCAGGGGCCTTCGCAGCCTTCGGACTGGGTATCGTGCCGGCACGGGCCGCGGTTGAGGATGCCGTTGCCGAGTTCACCGGCGGAGCGGAGATGATGGACGGTGGCGTGGATCTGGTTGCGCCGGAAATAGCCGAGAACGGCAATACGGTCCCGATCGAGGTTTCGGCTGAAGGGGCGGCGGCGATCATGTTGCTGGCCACGGGAAATCCGACGCCGGGCGTCGCGACGTTCAATTACGGGCCGCTCGCGGGCTCGACGCTGGCCTCCACCCGGATTCGCCTGTCCCAGACGCAGGACGTGATGGCAATCGCGAGGATGCAGGACGGAAGTTTCCACAAGGCCGTGGCCACCGTGAAGGTGACCATCGGCGGTTGTGGCGGCTGATCGGGAAAGGGAACCAAGATGGCAGACAATGTAAAACCGCGGGTCAAGGCGCCAAAGACCGCTTCGGCAGGCGAAGTGGTCACGATCAAGACACTGATCAGCCACCCGATGGAATCCGGCCAACGCAAGGACAGCGACGGAAATGTAATTCCTCGGTCAATCATCAATCGCTTCACCGCCGAGTTCAACGGCGAGAGCATTATCGATGTGACGATCATGCCCGCGGTCTCGACCAACCCGTATTTCCAGTTCGACGCGAAGGTGCCGGAATCGGGCGAGTTCAAGTTCACGTGGTACGACGATGACGGCTCCGTCTACGAGGACACCAGCGCGATCGAAGTGAGCTGACACCGACTGACGGCCCAGGGAGGATACGCAATGAAAAGACTGGCGGTAACGCTTGCGACGGTCTCGACGGTGGTGCTGGGTTCGGCGGGGCTGGCCCCTGCGGACGAGAGTGCCGAACTGGTCATCGATGGCGAGATCGAGATCGTCACCCGCGCCGCGGCGCCCGACCATGTGGAGGGTCTCGACGAGATCATGTCCGGCTGGGTGTTTCGCACCGACGAGACCCAGGCGCTCCAGGCGGACGATTTCGAGAACCCCGCGATGGTGTTCGTCGACAAGGCGCGCGAGACGTGGGACGCGGCCGACGGGAGCGAAGGCAAGTCCTGCGCGTCGTGCCATGGCACGCCTGAGGACGGCATGACTGGCGTGCGCGCGGTGATGCCGAAGTTCAACGAGACCGCGGGCGAGATGTATACGCTCGAGATGTACGTCAATGGCTGCCGCACGGAACGGATGGGCGCGGAGGCTTGGGATGTGAACGGTACCGACATGATCGAAATGACGGCCCTGATCTCGTCGGTTTCGCGGGGAATGCCGATCAATGTTGCCATCGACGGGCCGGCCCAGTCCTACTGGGAAAAGGGAAAGGAGATGTATTACACCCGCTACGGCCTGCTCGAACTGTCCTGCGCCAATTGTCACGAGGACAATTACGGCAACATGATCCGGGCTGACCATCTCTCCCAGGGGCAGGTCAACGGCTTTCCGGTCTACCGCCTGAAGGATGCCCAGCTCAGCTCGATCCACAACCGGTTCAAGGGATGCATTCGCGACACCCGCGGCGAGACTTTCGCGCCGGGTTCGCCGGAATTCATCGCTCTGGAAACCTATGTCGCTTCGCGCGGCAACGGACTTTCGGTCGAGGGTCCGTCGGTCCGAAACTGACAGACCACCTTGCCACTCGAACGCCAGCCCTCCCCGTTTTCCGCGGGGAGGGAACGAGACAACCTTGTCCGGAGCACAACGATGATTTCCCGTCGCGATTTCCTGCAGGTCGGTATGGCCGCCTCTGCCATTGTCGGGTCTTCGGGTTTCGGCAACTGGAGCCGGCTCGCCGCCCAACAAACCCTGACGCAGGACCAGTTGCTGGACTTTCCGACCACCGGCAACGTGACGCTGATCCACATCACCGATATCCACGCCCAGATGAAGCCTGTCTGGTTTCGCGAGCCGGAAATCAATCTCGGAGTGGGCGCGGTGCAGGGGCTCCCGCCGCACGTGACCGGAGCGGACTTCCTCAAGCTCTACGGGATCGAGCCTGGTTCGGCGGCCCAATACGCGCTGACCTATCCGGACTTCGTCGCCCTAGCGAATGCTTATGGCAAGGTCGGCGGGCTCGACCGCTGCGCGACGATCATCCGGTCGATCCGGGCGGAACGCCCCGAAGCCCTGCTGCTCGACGGCGGCGATACCTGGCAAGGGAGCCTTACGGCGCTGCGCACCGAGGGTCAGGACATGGTCAATGTCATGAACGCGCTTGGCGTCGATGCGATGACCAGCCACTGGGAGTTCACACTCGGGATCGACCGGGTCAACCAGATCGTTGAAAACGAACTGGCCTTCCCATTCCTCGGGGCAAATATCTTCGATACCGAGTGGGAAGAGCGGGTCTACGAGCCCTATCGGATCTTCGAGCGCGGCGGCTCCAAGATCGCCGTCATCGGTCAGGCCTTCCCCTACCTGCCCATTGCCAACCCCAGCTGGATGTTCCCGGGTCTTTCCTTCGGGGTGCGCCAGGACAACATGGCCGAACTCGTCGCGGAGGTCCGTGAGGCCGGGGCCGATGTCGTGGTGCTCTTGTCGCATAACGGCTTCGACGTCGACCGCAAGCTTGCCGGTGACGTTCCGGGCATTGACGTCATTCTGACAGGCCACACCCATGATGCGCTTCCGGAACCGGTGCAAGTCGGAAAGACACTGCTGATCGCCTCCGGCTCACAAGGCAAGTTCATCAGCCGCGTCGATCTCGACGTGCAGGGCGGCGAAGTGCGTGACGTCGCATACAAGCTGATCCCGGTCTTCTCGGATGTCATCGCGCCGGACCCCGAGGTCGCGGCGCTCATCGATGCCGAGCGCGAGCCTTATCTGGACGAACTGACGGAAGTGGTCGGGGCGACGAACTCGCTGCTCTACCGGCGCGGCAACTTCAACGGGACCTGGGACGATGTGATCTGCCAGGCCCTGATCGAGGAGCGGGAAGCCGATATCGCGCTCTCCCCTGGCTTCCGCTGGGGGACGAGCCTCGTGCCGGGTGCCGAAATCACCCGCGAGGACATCTTCAACGCGACCGCCATGAGTTATCCCGAAGCCTACCGCTCGGAAATGACTGGCGAGACGTTGCACCTCATTCTCGAGGATGTGGCGGACAACCTCTTCAACCCAGATCCGTATTACCAGCAGGGTGGCGACATGGTCCGGGTGGGGGGCATGGGCTACCGCATCGATGTCGGCAAGCCTCAAGGGTCGCGGATCACGGAAATGACGCTGCTCTCGACCGGGGAGGCGATAGACCCGGCGCGCAGCTACATGGTGGCCGGATGGGCCAGCGTGAACGAGGGGACCGAGGGACCGCCGATCTGGGACGTCGTGGAAACCTATATCAGGCGCAAGGGTACGATCAGCGTGACGCCGAACACGAGCGTCATAGTCGATGCGGTCTGAGGACCAGAAGCAACCGAGAGTGGATGAGATGGCAAGCAAAGGACTACTTCAGGATACATCGCGCCGCCAATTCCTGACCGGGGTGGCAGCAGCGGGTGGCGCCGCCGCTCTTGCCGGCACGGCGCGGGGCGAGGGCGCCGATCCGGCGATCACCGAGATCCAGCCATGGAACCAGATGCTCGGCCCAGGGGTCGACGAGGCCCCATACGGCATGCCGAGCCCGTTCGAGGCCCACGTGGTGCGCCAGAACGTACCCTGGCTGACCGCCGATCCGATCTCCTCGATCAACTTCACACCGATCCACGAACTCGATGGGATCATAACCCCTAATGGCCTCTGCTTCGAGCGGCACCATGCCGGCGTCGCGGAGGTCGATCCAGCGCAGCAGCGGCTGATGATCAACGGGCTGGTCGACAAGCCGGTGGTTTTCACGATGGCGGATCTGATGCGCTATCCGCGGGAAAACCACAGCTACTTCCTCGAATGCGCGGCAAATACCGGCATGGAGTGGGCGGGGCGCAGCTCAACGGCGCGCAGTTCACGCACGGCATGATCCACAACGTGGTTTATACCGGCGTCCGGCTGAAACACCTGCTCGACGAGGCAGGTCTCAGGACGAACGCGAAGTGGATCATGCCCGAAGGCGCGGACGCCTCGGCAATGACCCGGTCGATCCCGATCGAGAAGGCGCTCGACGATTGCCTCGTTGCCTTCAAGATGAACGGGGAGGCCCTCCGCCCGGAACAGGGCTATCCGCTGCGCATTGTCGTCCCCGGCTGGGAAGGCAACATGTGGGTCAAATGGCTCCGCCGCATCGAAGTCGGCGACGAGCCATGGCACCACCGCGAGGAGACTTCGAAATACACCGATCTCCTCGAGGATGGCCGGGCCCGCCGCTTCACCTGGATCATGGATGCCAAATCGGTGATTACCAGCCCGTCGCCGCAGATGCCGATCACCCATGGCAAGGGGCCATTGGTGATCAGCGGCATTGCATGGTCGGGTCGCGGCACGATCCCGCGTGTGGACGTGACGGTCGATGGCGGCCGGAACTGGTACGCGGCGCGCATGTCGGGTCCCTCGCTCGACAAGTCATTGCATCGTTTCTACTTCGAATTCGACTGGGACGGCACACCCCTGCTGCTGCAGAGCAGAGCCCACGACTCCACCGGCTATGTCCAGCCGACCAAGGACGAGCTGCGCGCGGTGCGCGGGGAGAATTCGATCTACCACAACAACGGAATTCAGACCTGGTACGTGAACGAGGAAGGGCAGGTGGAAAATGTCGAAATCTCTTGATCTCATTGCCGCCCTCGCCGTTTCCGCGCTTCTGGCTGGGGCTGTTGCAGCCCGTGCCGAGGGCGGCCTTGGTCTGGGCCGAGAGGCACTTCCGGAGGAAGTCGCCGCGTGGGACATCGATGTTCGCCCCGACGGTGTCGGGCTTCCGGTCGGCAGCGGCGACGTGTTGACGGGTGAGGAGATCTTCACCGAGCAGTGTGCATATTGCCACGGAGATTTCGGCGAAGCGGTCGGACGCTGGCCTCAGATCGCCGGTCGAATTCGGGACGCTGGACCGCGAGGATCCGGTCAAGACGGTCGGATCCTACTGGCCCTATCTCTCGACAGTATGGGACTATGTGCACCGCGCCATGCCTTTCGGCTATGCCCAGTCCCTGACCGACGATCAGGTCTATGCAGTGACGGCCTATATCCTCTATCTTAACGACATCGTTGATGACGAGTTCGAACTGTCGAACAAGTCCTTTTCGGACGTGACCATGCCGAATGTGGAGAACTTCTTCATGGATGATCGCGACGACTTGGAGCTTGCTCGATTCTCCAGCGAGGCCTGCATGGAGAACTGCAAGGACACCGTGGAGATCACCAAGCGCGCGACGGTCCTTGACGTGACTCCGGAGGATGGCGCCGAACCGGAAGGCGGTGGAGGCGTCGATTGAAGCCATGAGCCGGGCGCCGACATCCATGATGGTGGCTCGGGGCCTAGGCCTCTTCGGAGTAGCACTGTTTGCACTCTGCGATACGCTCGGTGACGATGGCGCTGCCCGGGGAGAGGCGATCGGAAATCTTGACGCGGGGGCCGCGCTCTTTGCCGAGGAATGCACCACCTGTCACGAGATCGGTGATGGGGCCACCAACGGCATCGGGCCGCATCTCAACGCGATTTTCGACCGAGGCGCAGCTTCCGTTGAGGATTACGACTATTCCGACGCGATGATCCGCGCCGGAGAAGACGGCCTCTCCTGGAGCTTCGATGCGCTCGACGTGTACCTCACCAATCCCAAGAACCTCGTGAGCCGCACCAAGATGAGCTACGCAGGTCTTGAGGATTCCGCATCACGCGGGGACATCATAGCCTATCTGCGGGATTTTTCGGCCCGCCCCCAGAATATTCCGGAAGCTGCCCCGACGGCGCGGCAGGGTGAGATCGTGTTGCCGCCGGATATCCTCGCTCTTCAGGGCCGACCCCGCCTATGGTCAGTACCTCTCGTCGGAATGCACCGGTTGTCATCGGGCCGACGGAGTTGACGATGGAATTCCGTCGATCACCAATTGGCCAGCGGAGGACTTCGTTCTGGCGATGCATGCCTACAAAGAGCAACATCGCCCGCACCCTGTCATGCAGATGATGGCCGGCAGGCTTTCGAATGAGGAAATCGCCGCGCTGGCTGCTTACTATCAAACGATCGAATGAAAAGAACAGCAACCGGGAGGATACCATGACGCTCGACAGAAGGACGTTCCTGGGAACGGCGGCTGCCGCGACCACGGTACTTGCTGCACCGAAGGTGGTTGGGCAAGCCCGACCGCAGGTCGTCGTCATCGGCGGCGGACCCGGCGGCGCCACCGCAGCCCGTTATCTGGCCCGCGACGGCGGAGGGGCCCTCGACGTTACGCTCGTGGAGCCGAGCCGGATCTATTATACCTGCTTCTTCTCGAACCTCTATCTTGCGGATTTCTGGGAGTTCGACGATCTCGGCCATGGCTTCGGCGCCCTCGCGCGGGAGGGTATAAATGTCGTTCATGACTGGGCCATCGGGATCGATCGGGATGCAAGGACGGTGACGCTGGCGACCGGGGCGGTGCTTCCCTATGACCGGCTGGTCCTGTCGCCGGGGATCGACTTCGTCGACGGTTCGGTGCCGGGCTGGAGCGTCGCCGCCCAGAACCCATGCCGCATGCCTACAAGGCGGGATCGCAGACCCAGCTTCTGAAGGCACAGATAGAGGCGATGCCCGAGGGCGGCGTCTTCGCCATGATCGCGCCACCTGACCCTTACCGCTGCCCGCCCGGGCCCTATCGAGCGGATCTCGATGGTCGCCCATGTGCTGCGGGACCGAAATCCGACAGCGAAGATCCTGCTTGTCGATCCCAAGGAAAGTTTCTCCAAAGAGGGGCTTTTCGCCGAAGGCTGGGAGGCAAGCTACACCGGAATGATCGACCGGATCGGCCCGGACTTCGGTGGCGACAAGGTCGAGGTTCGGCCCGAAGCCATGGAGGTCGTGATCGACGGCGAGGTCGAGACGGTCGATGTCTGCAATGTCATTCCGGGCCAGAAGGCCGGCCGGATCTGCGAACTGGCTGGCGTGACCGAGGGTAACTGGGCCCCTGTCGTTCCGGCGACCAATGCAAAGCCGGCTCGACGAGAACATTCACGTTCTGGGAAATTCCAGCGCGCAGGGTGACATGCCGAAATCGGGGTATTCGGCGAACAGTCAGGCCAAGGTCGCGGCGATGGCGATCCGCGCGGCGCTGACCGGATCGACCCTCTTTCCTGCGAAATTCTCCAACACCTGCTGGTCGCTCATCGACACCGAAAACGGCGTGAAGGTGGGCGCGACCTACGAGGCGACCGAGGAGAAGATCGCCAAGGTGGACGGGTTCATCAGCCAGACCGGAGAGGACGCCGATCTGCGGACCAGCGACCTTCGAGGAAATGCCCGGCTGGTATGCCGGGATCACGGCCGATGCGTTCGGGGACCTCCTGAAGTCGACACGAGAAAGGGAGCCGCCATGAAGATTTTGGTTTGGACTGCGGCGATGGTCGCGGCCAGTGCAGGGTGGGTCGGGGCGCAGGAGGCGGTGACCTATAGCTACGACGGCAGTTTCGATGATGCGACCTTTGGCGTCGAGAGCGCGATCGTCGATCGGGGACTGGTGGTGGATCACGTCAGCCATGTCGGCGACATGCTCAACCGGACGGCGGGTGATGTCGGGGCCGAGGAGATGCTCTTCGACGGGGCCAATATCTATCAGTTCTGCTCGGCGGTGCTGTCTCGGAGGATGATGGAGGCCGATCCGATGAACCTCGTGCATTGCCCCTACGGCGTTTTCGTCAGCGAACGCGGCGGCGAGGTGATGATCGGCTACCGGACCTATCCCGAAGGGGCGATGCAGGAGGTCCAGATGCTTCTGGACGAAATCGCACGCGAGGCTGCCGGGATCTGAGAAACCCCGCGAGGTTTTCGACCTCCGCGGTGCTATCCGGCGCAGACGGGCAGGGGCTGCGCTCCGGCCCGGCCGCGTCGGAGCGCAGCGCGACTCGAATCGCACATCGAGCCCCTGTTTTC
>CAVQAX010000008.1:0-38281 GCA_963710515.1 uncultured Alphaproteobacteria bacterium | reverse complement strand
CCACGAACCGAACCGCCCCGATATGCGGCAGGTTCCGGTTGCGCTGCGCATAGTCGATGCCGTACCCGACCACGAACCGGTCGGGGATCTCGAAGCCGGTCCAGGTCGCCTTCACCTCCACCTCCCGGCGGCTCGGCTTGTCGAGCAGTGCGCAGACCTCGAGTCGGGCGGGGTGCCTCGTCCGCAGGATGTCGAGCACCCGCGCCAGGGTATGCCCGGTATCGACGATGTCCTCCACCACCAGCACGTCGCGTCCCTCGATCTTGCCGCGCAAGTCCTTGAGGATGCGCACTTCCCGGCTCGACCGCGTATCGTCGCCGTAGGAGGAGACCTCGAGGAAATCCACCTCCACCGGCAGATCGAGCTCCCGCACCAGGTCGGCGATGAAGATGAACGAGCCCCGCAACAACCCGATCACCACCAGCTTGTCGGTGCCGGCGTAGAACGCCGATATCTCGCGGGCGAGTTCCTCAACCCGCGCGGCGATGGATTTCGCAGAGATCAACTCGTCGATCACATATGGCTTCGTCGTCATCGCCCTCGATCCCCGCTGCCCCGCGTTTGACCTTGTATCGGTGCGCATCCTATGGTCCCTGACCGCTGCCGACAATCCACGCATGAGAGCCGATCCACCCGATGCCGACCCACGCCGAAAAACGGGTGATGCCCCACAGCGCAGAGCAGATGTACGGGCTGATTGCCGATGTCGGCCGTTATCCCGAGTTCCTTCCCTGGTGCGCTGCGGCGCGGGTCCGTGAGATCCGGCCACTTTCCGACGGAACCGGGGAGGTGATGGACGCCGATCTGGTGATTTCCTTCAAGCTCTTCCGAGAACGCTTCGGCAGCCGCGTGACCCTTCGACCGCAGGCCCGTATCATCGACGTCGAATATCTGGATGGTCCGTTCAAGTATCTGAACAACCACTGGGAGTTCATTCCGAAAGGCGACGGGGCCTGCGAGGTTGATTTCTTCGTCGATTTCGAATTCCGCTCGGCGCTTCTCCAGAGGGTGATCGGTGTGGTTTTCGGCGAAGCCATGCACCGTATCGTCCGTGCCTTCGAACGCCGTGCAGAAGATCTTTACGGCAAGGACGGCGCGCCCAGCGCTTGAGCCAGCAGTTCGAGCGCCGTCTCGACGCTTCGGGCCCGCACTCCCGCCCGGCCAAGCGGCCCGAACTCCGCGAGATGCGTCCGGACCCCGTCCGGACCCGCCACCGCGAACCACACCGTGCCCTCCGGCTTGGCCTCCGATGCCCCGGGCCCGGCCACGCCGGTGATCGCGACGGCCAGACCGGCATCGGACCGCGCCAGGGCCCCGGTTGCCATCGCCCGTGCAACGATTTCCGATACCGCTCCGTATCGGGCCAGATCATCCGAACTGACCCCGAGAAGTTCCGTCTTGGCCGGGTATGAATAGGTCACGAAGCCTCGGTCCATCACGTCCGACGAGCCGGCGATATCGGTCAACGCCGCGCTGACGAGGCCGCCTGTGCAGCTTTCCGCGGTCGCGATCATCACCCCGCGCGCCCGGGCGGCGTCGAGCACGGCGCGGGCAAGGGTCTCATGTGTCATCGCATCAGGAACCCGTGGGCGATCGCCGCCGCCACCGCCACGACGAACGCGGCCATCAGCCCGGCCAGCACATCGTCAAGCATCACCCCGAGCGGACCATGCAACCCGTCAGCCCAGGAAACCGGCCAAGGTTTCCAGATGTCGAAAAGCCGGAACATCAGGAAGCCGCCGACCCAACCCGGCCATGGAAACACATGGGGAGCCGAACCCATTTGCCAGAGCCCCCATGACAGCGGCATCAATGCGATCCACTGCCCGACCACCTCGTCGATGACAATTTCCGAGGGGTCAGGATCTCCGCCTGTCGACGTCGCCTTCAAGGTCGCCCAGTAGCCAACGCCGAAAAGAACGATCGTCGCAATCAGAAGACCCGGAAAGCCTGCGGCCCAATGCAGGCCCCAGGCGACCGGAATCGCCGCGAGCGAGCCGAACGTGCCCGGTGCGACGGGGATAAGGCCGACATAACCGAAGGTCGCGACCGCACGCGCCAATCCCAAGCTCATGTCTTCACCAGCGTCGCGGTCGCCAGGGCCGCGATCCCCTCGCCCCGGCCAGTGAAGCCGAGCCGTTCGGAGGTGGTTGCCTTCACACTGATCCGATCGATCTCGACGCCCGTGATCCGTGACACTTCGCCGCGCATCGCCGCAGCATGCGGTCCGATCTTCGGGGCTTCGCAGATCAGGGTGAGATCAAGGTTGGTAACGGTGAATCCGCGCGTCGCGACGCGTTCCATGGCCTTCTCGAGAAAGACCTGTGACGCCGCCCCCTTCCATCGTGGATCGGAAGGCGGAAACCATTGGCCGATGTCCCCCTCCGCAAGCGCGCCGAACACCGCGTCCGTCAGCGCGTGCAGACCGACATCGGCATCCGAGTGCCCCGCAAGTCGCCTGTCAAAGGCTACCGGAACCCCGCACAGGATAACGGCATCGCCGGGCTCGAATGCATGCACGTCAAACCCGTTACCCGTCCGAATGTCCATCCCATCCCCGAACATCTGGCGCGCCCGAACGATATCGGCGGCCGTCGTGATTTTGAAGGCCTCTTCTGACCCCTGTACGATCCTGACTTCAATCCCCGCCGCGCGGGCGACCGCCACATCATCATTGGCCGGCCCGACCAGCGCCAGATGCGCTGCAAGAATCTCGTGAAACCGGAAAGCCTGAGGCGTCTGCGCCCGCCAAAGTCGCTCGCGCGACTGCTCGGTGACCGCCCGCCCGTTTTCTTCGATCCAGAGGGCATCGACGACAGGGAGCGCCGGCAGGGCACCGGGAACCTCTTCAAGCGCTGCGAGCAGTTCCGGGATGATTTCGGGGCTCAGTCCGGGGCGCGCCGCATCATGGATCAGCACCGTGCGGGGATCATGTGGTCTCAAGGCCTCGAGGCCAGCGAGCACCGAAGCCCGGCGGTCCTCCCCGCCCGCGACCGGCTCCAGAACCCTCGGGTCATGGATGTCAGCGCAGGCCTCGCGACAACGATCGGCATCGTCCGGATGGATCACGAGTTGCACAAGATCGATGTCGGGATGCAAGAGTGCCCGGAGGCTCCGCGCCAGAACGGTCTCTCCGCCGATCCGGAGATACTGTTTCGGCACGGTCCCTCCCAGCCGGTTGCCGCGACCGGCGGCCACGATCAGGGCAGAATTGGTCATCGGCAACACTCCGGGAAAGCACCTCGAGCCGCTGTCTAGCGCCCCTGCAAAGAGAAAGCCAACGGATCGCACCATTGCCAGCGGGCAACTCTTGAGCTACCTAAGGTGCCAACATTGCACATGGAATGCGCACATGACTGTCGAAATCGGCGGCATCAATCCGACTACGCCTGTTTTTCTGGCACCGATGGCCGGGATCAGCGATCTTCCGTTCCGCCGGATTGCCGCGCAGTTCGGTGCCGGGCTCGTGGTTTCCGAGATGGTCGCAAGCGAAGACGTTATCAACGCCAATCCGACTGCTCTTGCCAAAGCCGAACTGGGACTGGGCGACACTTGTACGGCGGTTCAACTCGCCGGACGCGACGCGCATTGGCTGGCAGAGGCAGCGCGACTGTGCGCAGGGCAGGGTGCCAGGATCATCGATATCAATATGGGCTGCCCGGCGCGCAAGGTAACGAATGGTTGGTCAGGCTCGGCGCTGATGCGGGAACCAGATCATGCACTGCGGCTCATCGATGCCGTGGTTGCGGCCGTCGATGTGCCCGTTACCGTAAAGATGCGCCTCGGCTGGGATGACGACAGCCTGAATGCACCACAGATCGCTCGGCGGGCGGAGGCGGCCGGCGTGTCCCTCGTCACCGTTCACGGCCGGACGCGGTGCCAGTTCTACAAGGGGCGCGCCGACTGGGCTGCGATCCGGGCGGTGAGCGAAGCGGTTTCAATTCCGGTGGTGGCCAACGGCGACATCCTGTCGGCAGATGATGCCATGGATGCGATCGAGACGGCGCAGGCCGCGGCCGTGATGATCGGGCGTGGCGCTCGGGGGCGGCCATGGGTCCTCGGCCAGATTGCCGCCAGTCTTGTCGGAAAGCCGGTTCCGAAGAGCCCCGAGGGTGCGGCACTCAGTGATGTCGTCGTTGGTCACTACTGCGAAATGCTGCATTTCTACGGGCGCAAGCTCGGACTTCGAGTCGCGCGCAAACACCTCGGCTGGTATCTCGACGGCCTCGTCGAAGGTCCGGCGCATCGGGCACGCATCCTTTCGCTCGACGATGCTGATCGGGTTATCGCCGAGTTGCGCGCGTGCCTCGACGGGCCGCGTATCACTGAACTGGCGCAAGCGGCGTGAACTGTATCGGTTTCGACGCACTTTGGAGTGCGATTCCCTACCCGGCTCTCATCATCGACTGCGACATGAAGGTCATTGCAGTCAATTCCGCCGCAGAGGGCTTTGCCGCAATGTCCGAACGCCAGATCGCGGGCCGCGAAGTCGCGCAATTCCTCGGAGCCGATTCGACCGTCGTTGATGTCTTGGGACAGGCCGTGCGCAGCGGTGTGTCGGTCGCACAATACAATGTCATGGTGCATTGGGTCGAGCGCCCCCAGACCCTGCAGAACGTCATCGCCTCGCCGATCCATGAAGCACCCGGCAATATCCTGCTGGTGCTTCACCCGCAGGGCATGGCCGACCGGATGGATCGCAGTCTCAGCCACCGCTCGGCAGCACGTTCGGTGTCCGGCATGGCGGCGATGCTGGCCCATGAGATCCGCAACCCGCTTGCGGGCATTTCGGGCGCGGCACAATTGCTGGAGATGAGCCTCGACGAACATGACCGTGAATTGACCGGGTTGATCCGCGAGGAGGCTGACCGGATCGGCAAGCTGGTGGACCGGGTGGAGCAATTCGGAGACCTCCGGCCGGCCCGGCGGCGACCGATCAACATCCATGACGTACTCGACAGGGCCCGCCGGGCCGCCAAGGCGGGTTTTGCTGCGCATGCCCGCATCGCAGAGGACTACGACCCGTCGCTTCCTCCCACCGCAGCGGACCCCGACCAGCTCCTTCAGGTTTTCCAGAACCTCCTGAAAAATGCCGCTGAAGCCATTCCGAAGGTCGGCGGCGTCATCACCATGAGCACCGCCTATCGGCCGGGCGTGAAAATGCTGCGACCCGGCGGGAAAAGCGAAAGCCTGCCGCTTCTGGTCATGATCACGGATAACGGGCCAGGCATCCCGGAGAGCCTTGTTCGCGACATCTTCGATCCCTTCGTGAGTTCGAAGGTGAACGGCACCGGACTGGGTCTGTCGCTGGTTTCGAAAGTGATTTCCGATCACGGCGGCACGGTGGAATGCGAAAGCCGGCCCGGGCGCACCCGTTTCATGGTGCGGCTCCCGGTCTGGCGGGGAAAACTACCGGAAGCGGAGGACTGAGCCATGGAAGGGACGATCCTTGTTGCGGACGACGACCGAACGATCCGAACGGTGCTGGCGCAAGCGCTGACGAGGGCCGGTTGTCGCGTGCGGGCGACTGGAACGGCAAGCACCCTCTGGCGCTGGATCGACGAGGGCGAAGGGGACGTTGTTGTCACCGATGTCATGATGCCCGACGGTGATGCGCTCGACCTCTTGCCCGCGATCAAGAAGCGCAGACCCGATCTTCCGGTCATCGTGATGAGCGCCCAGAACACCGTCATGACGGCGATCCGCGCCGCCGAAACGGGAGTCTACGAGTATCTTCCAAAACCCTTCGATCTCAAGGAAGTGCTGGGCCAGGTATCCAAGGCACTCAAACACAAGTCGAGGCGCGAGCCCGCTTCGGATGAGGACGAACCGGCCCGCGAAGAGAACCTTCCACTGATCGGCCGCAGCCCGGCGATGCAGGAAGTCTACCGGATCCTCGCGCGCCTCATGAATACCGATCTCGGCGTGATGATCACCGGCGAAAGCGGGACGGGAAAGGAACTGGCGGCGCGTGCCCTCCACAATTACGGGCTTCGCAAGGACGGTCCGTTCGTTGCCATCAACATGGCGGCGATCCCGCGCGACCTGATCGAGAGCGAGCTTTTCGGCCACGAAAAGGGGGCTTTCACGGGAGCCGACAAGGCGATGGCAGGCAAGTTCGAACAGGCCAGCGGAGGCACACTCTTTCTTGATGAAGTCGGGGATATGCCTCTCGATGCACAGACCCGCCTTTTGCGGGTCCTGCAGGAAGGCGAATTCACCCGGGTTGGCGGTCGCGACGTTCAGACAGCCGATGTGCGCATCATCGCGGCCACGCACCAGGACCTGCGCGACCTGATATCCGAAGGCCGTTTCAGGGAAGATCTTTTCTACCGTCTGAATGTCGTCCCGATACGCCTCCCGCCTTTGCGCGAACGTCTCGAGGACGTGCCTGACCTGGCTCGTGCCTTTCTGCGCAAGGCCGAAGCGGAGGGACTTCCGAAGAAATCGATCTCGAAGGACGCCATCGACATCCTCAAGCGGCAGGAATGGAGCGGCAATGTCCGCGAGCTCGAGAACCTTGTCCGGCGGCTCTGCGTGCTCTGCTCGGACGATACCATTTCCAGCAGCGTGGTGACGCAGGAGGTTTCGGCACGCCCGAGTTCGGCGGTGCCTGCTCAAGGCAATCAACCGCAAAGGCTTTCGACCGCGATAGAGGCACATCTGCGTCGCTATTTCGACCTCCACGGTGACTCGATGCCGCCCGACGGTCTCTACGATCGCATTCTCAAGGAAATGGAACTCCCGCTGATCGCCTTGTCCTTGTCAGCGACCCGCGGCAACCAGGTTCGGACGGCCGAACTGCTCGGGATCAATCGAAACACCCTGCGAAAAAAGATCCGCGATCTCGACATTAGGGTGACACGTGGCAAAAAAATGATGTAAGACTGCCACAGTCGAGCAAGAAGCGTGCTGCAGAATGCGCATTGATCCCCTGCTTTCCATCGGAAACCGCCTCACCGGGTGGCGGAGTCGGCGCGACATACGCGCATGGGGCATCTGGGTCATGGTGGGACTCGGTATCTTCCTCGCCATAGCGACCTTCGGGGCGCTTGCCGGCATGGAAGCACTGGCCGCCCAGCAGACCCTTCGCGCCATTCTGATTGCCGACTTTCTCTACGCCCTGACCGTTGCGGCTTTCGTCGCGCGGCGGGTCGCAGAAATGATCGCCATGCGTCGGCATCGTTCGGCCGGATCGCAACTTCACATGCGACTGGTCCGGCTCTTTACCCTTATCGCGTTGATCCCGACTGTCCTCGTTGCGGTCTTTGCGACGATCACGCTCAATTTCGGCCTCGAGGGTTGGTTTTCCGAGAGGGTGCGCGATGTGGTATCGAACTCGCTCGAAGCGGCGCAGGCCTATGAGCAGGAGCATCGCTCCACACTCGAGGCCGATACGGCGGAACTGGCGGCCTTCCTGAACACCCAGAAGGATCGCTACCCACTGCTGTCCGGCGGCCAGTTGAGAGAGCTGCTCACCCGGGGCCAGCTGCAGATGCAACGTGCGCTGCCGCGGGCCTATGTGATCGATGGCGATGCGCAGATCCGTGCCCGCGGCGAAAGCAGCTACCTCTTCGATTTCATGGCGCCCGGGCCGCAGGACATCGAAGACGCCCGAAAGGGCGCAACGGTCGTGATCCAGGATTGGGAAAACAACGAGTTCCGTGCCTTGCTGGAACTCGACTCCTTTGCCGACCGATTCCTCTACGTCAGCCGCGAAGTCGACGGAGAAATCCTGGGTCTTCTCGACGAGACCCGCGAGACGGTCCGCCTCTATCAGCAACTCGAGGCGGATCGCGGCCGGCTGCTGTTCGAATTCGCCCTGGTCTATCTGGGCTTCGCTCTGGTGGTTATCCTCGCTGCGATGTGGACGGGTCTCTGGTTTGCCGAACGCCTGGCGCGACCGGTCGGAAAGCTCGCCAGTGCAGCCGAACGGGTCGGGCGCGGCGATCTCGACGTGCGGGTCCGCGATACCGGAGGCGACGACGAGATTGCCCTGCTGGCGCGTACCTTCAACGAGATGACCCGGCAAGTGAAGGGTCAGCGCGACGAGTTGATCTCGGCCCATGACGAGACCGAACGGCGTCGCCGGCTTTTCGATTCCGTGCTTTCCGGTGTGACCGCAGGCGTCATCGGTGTCGATGACAGCGGTCGCATCGAAGTCGTGAATGCGGCCGCGGCAGAAATGCTCGACATCGATGCCGTCACATCGACGGGCCAGGAGCTTGCCGTGCTTGTGCCGGAATTCGAGGACCTCATCATGCGTCTGAACGCCCGGAAACCGGGCGTTATCCGCGCAGATATCGGCCTTCGTCGCGCCACGAGGGACCGTGAGCTTCTGGCCCGTGCCGCTTCGCGGTTTTCGGATGACGGTTCCCTGGAGGGCCATGTGGTGTCCTTCGACGACGTCACCGATCTGGTTGCGGCGCAGCGCATGGCGGCATGGGGTGACGTGGCACGCCGCATTGCCCACGAAGTCAAGAACCCGCTCACGCCGATCCAGCTCTCCGCCGAGCGCATTCGCCGAAAACTCCGGCCGCTTGTGGGCGACCAGCAGGGCTTTCTGGACCAGTATACCGATGTGATCGTCCGCCAGACCAATGACCTGCGCCGGATCGTCGACGAATTCTCGAAATTCGCCCGGATGCCGGCACCGGAACGCAAGCAGCTGGAAATCAACAAGCTGGTGTCGGACGCCGTGGTGCTTCAGGAGGCCGGGCGGCCGGAAATCATCTACACGCTCGGTCTGCCGGATCACGCCATCCTCGCACAACTCGACGCAACGATGATCGGGCAGGCACTGACCAACCTGCTGAAGAACGCGGCCGAGGCAATCGACGAAAAGAAGGAAACCAATCCCGAACTGGCTGGTGAGATCCGGATAACACTCTCGGCCGCGGACGATTCCGTCATCATCGACATCCAGGACAACGGCGCCGGCTTGCCCGACCAGACCTCACGGCTGTTCGAGCCGTATGTCACGCACCGCGAAAAGGGGACGGGTTTGGGGCTCCCGATCGTGAAAAAGATCATCGAAGAGCACGGCGGAACCCTGGAACTCAGGCCTGCACCATCGTTCTCCGAAGGTGGAAGGGTCGGTGCATGGGCCCGGATCGTGCTGCCGCAGACCGGCTCCGGCGTCGCCGATCTCGACCCGGATTCATCCCGCGACGGCAGCGAAGACGATAAAAACCGTATAACGGACAAATTGAGAGAGAGCATGCGATGACCGACATTCTTGTGGTGGATGACGAGCGCGACATTCGCGAATTGATCGGAGACATACTTGCGGACGAAGGCCACGGTGTCCGTCTTGCGAGCAACAGCGATGCCGCACTGGCCGAGATCAACACGGCGCCGCCGGACCTGATCATCCTCGACATCTGGCTCAAGGACAGCCGGCTCGACGGAATCGACATCCTCAAGCGGGTCCGCCGCGACAACCCGGCGATCCCGGTCGTCATCATCTCCGGCCACGGCAATATCGAGATCGCCGTCGCCGCAATCAAGCAGGGCGCGTACGACTTCATCGAGAAGCCGTTCAACATCGACCAGCTTCTCGTCGTGATCGGCCGGGCTCTCGAGACATCGCGACTGCGCAAGGAAAATGCGGCCCTGCGCGGTGCCGACACCGCGTCGAGCGTCATGGTCGGGGGGAGCGGTGCATTTCGGCAGATGAAGGCGCAACTCGACAAGGTCGCCCGCACCAACAGCCGGATCATGCTCACCGGACCCGCAGGTTCCGGCAAGGACGTTGCGGCCCGATACATCCATCAGAACTCCGCTCGCAGCGACGGACCCTTCGTCATCGTCAACTCGGCGTCGATCGGTGCCGAACAGATGGAAGAGGTACTCTTCGGCCGCGACACACCCGAGCGCGGTGTCGAACCCGGCCTGCTCGAACGTGCGAATTCCGGAACTCTCTTCTTCGACGAGGTGGCCGACATGCCCCCGGGCACGCAGTCGAAGATCCTGCGTGTACTCGTGGATCAGGCCTTCCAACGGGTCGGCGGTTCGGACACGGTCAGGGTCGACGTGCGCGTGATCTCTGCGACAACGCGCGATCTGGAAGATGAGGTCGCCTCCGGCCGTTTTCGCACCGAACTCTACCACCGGCTCAACGTGGTTCCGGTCGTCGTGCCGGGCCTCGAAATGCGGCGGGAGGACATCCCGGAACTGGCCGAGCATTTCCTGAAGGAGCTGAACGAGACCCAGGGCCTGCCGCTCCGTCCGCTCACATCGGAATCCGAGGCCCAGCTTCAGACCATGGCCTGGCCCGGGAACATCCGACAGTTGCGCAACACGCTTGAGCGCGCAGTCATCCTCGGCGTATCCAGAGGGCAGATCGAACCCGAGGAGCTCGTCGCAAAGTCTCCGACCGGAGGCGAGGAGTCCCAGGCTTTGCTCGGTTCGGCTTTCGCGGGATTGCCCCTTCGTGAAGCGCGCGAGATGTTCGAACGTGAGTATCTGCTTGCCCAGATCAACCGCTTCGGCGGCAACATATCCCGCACCGCAAGTTTCGTCGGCATGGAACGCTCGGCATTGCATCGCAAGCTGAAGTCCTTGAACGTGATCGGCGCGGGGCGCGGCTCCCGCGTCGAGGATGCGCATGAACACGCCTGAGGGCGCCGCCTGACTTTGGGCAAGACGGGGCCGGAGCATGAAGATCATCATCTGCGGGGCAGGGCAGGTCGGCGGGCAGATCGCGCGCCATCTCGCGCGCGAGCAGGGCGCAAATTCGGTCACGATCATCGACAGCAACGCCTCGCTGGTGCGCCGCATCACCGATGCGAACGACGTGACCGGCGTGACGGGCTTCGCCTCGCATCCCGACGTTCTCGAGCGCGCCGGCGCGCGGGACGCCGACATGGTGATCGCGGCCACGCAGTCTGACGAAGTCAACATGGTGATCTGCCAGATCGCCCACTCGATCTTCTCCGTGCCGCGCAAGATCGCCCGCCTGCGCGCACCGGCCTATCTCAACGCAATCTATTCGGATCTCTATCGCCGCGAGCATCTGCCCATCGACGTCGTGATTTCGCCGGAATTCGCCGTGGCCGACGCGGTCATGCAGCGGCTCGCAGCGCCGGCCGCCTTCGACATCGAGAGCTTCCTGGGGAACCGCGCCCAGCTGGTGGGTATCACCCTCGACGAAAGCTGTGCCGCTCTCAATACGCCGCTGCGCCAGCTCTCCGAGTTGTTCTCGACGATCCGCGCCATTGTGGTCGGCGTGCGCCGCGGGGAACGTCTTTTCGTGCCGGGATCACGCGACCAACTCTACGCCGATGATCAGATCTACGTCTTCACGGCAACCGAGGACGTCCCCCGTCTCATGGATGTCTTCGGCAAGTCCCATCTCGAGGTCACACGCTGCCTTGTGATCGGCGCCGGAAACATCGGCCTCAACGTCACCCAGAAGCTCGAGGAGCGCCCGCGCAAGGTGCGGGTCAAACTCATCGAGCGCGACCGCAACCGCGCCGAGGTCGCCGCAGACTCACTCAAACGCAGTGTGGTGCTGCATGGCGATGGCCTCGATCTCGAACTGCTCGAGGAAGCCAATGTCGACAGCATGGACGCCGTCCTCGCCCTGACCGATGACGACAAGACCAACATCCTCGCCTGCGTCCGCGCCAAGACCGAGGGCGCCAAGCTCGTGGTTGCTCTCGTGAACGATCCCTCGCTTATCGGTCTCATCGCGCCGATGGGGATCGATGCCTACGTAAACCCGCGCGCGACCACGGTCTCATCCATCCTGCGCTATGTCAGGCATGGCCGGATCCGCGCGGTCTACACCATCGGCGACGGCGAGGCGGAGGTCATCGAGGTTCAGGTGCTCGGCACCTCGGCAATCGCCGGGAAGCGCGTGCGCGATTCGGGAATCCCGGAGGGCGCGATCATCGGTCTGATCGCCAAGGGTGACCGCCTCGTGATCCCCCAGGGCGACACCCGCATCGAGGAAGGCGACCTGCTTACCGTTTTCGCGATGCGCGATGCAGTTGCCGATGTCGAACGGCAATTCCAGGTCGGTCTGGACTTCTTCTGATCGATGGTCGCTTCCCTGCGCCAGTTCCCGGCCTTCGTTCTGCTTCTGCTTGCAGCCGCAGGTCTGATGCTCATTCCGGCCTCGCAGGCCGCCATGGCCGGGCAATGGCCGGTCGCGCGCGCATTTCTCTACCACGCGATCTTTCTGACCATCGTCGGCATCATCATCGGCATCGCCACACGCGACCGGCTGCCACGGGTGCCTGCCCGATACCACCTCATGACGCTCCTTCTCGCCTACGCGCTTCTGCCGGTTGCGCTCGCGATGCCGCTTCGCGAAATGGTTCCGCAACTCGGGTTCGGGGCCGCGTATTTCGAGATGCTGTCCTGCCTCACCACAACCGGGGCGAGCGTCTTCGACCGCCCGAGGCTGCTGCCGGATGCGCTCCATCTGTGGCGCGGCCTCGTCGGATGGGCCGGCGGCTTCATCATCCTCGTCACGGCCTTCGCCATCCTCGCTCCGATCAATCTCGGAGGCTTCGAAATTCGCCGGGACATGATCGAGCAGACCGATTCCGGAAGACGCGGCTCGATCGACATGGCCACCCAGCGCATCCTGAAATACGCCGGGATCATCGGGCCGGTCTATGCGGTCTGCACCGGCATCCTCGCCCTGGCCCTGATCCTGCTCGGAGACCGGCCTCTCGTCGCCGCGATCCACGCCATGTCGACGCTGTCGACCAGCGGCATCTCGCCAGTGGGCGGCGTGGACGGCACCGGCTCCGGACGGCTGGGCGAGATGACCATCGCGCTCTTCCTGCTCCCCGCCGTGACCTACAGGTTCGTCTACGTCCGCCACCGCCGCGGCGAATGGCCCGGCCTGTCCGATCCAGAGATCCAGCTCATGCTGATCTGCGTGCTCGGGGTGACGGCCCTCCTCTTCCTGCGCAGCTTCATCGGCGCCGTCGATATCGAACGGCAGGACAATCTCGCCGCCGCCGCGCAGGCGATCTGGGGCAGCCTCTTCACTGTCCTGTCCTTCCTGACGACGACCGGCTTCGTCAGTCACGACTGGCGGGCGATGCAACTCTGGTCGGGCCTGCCCGATCCGGGGATCATGCTGCTGGGTGTCGCGGTGATGGGCGGCGGCATCGCGACCACGGCTGGCGGCATCAAGCTGTTGCGCCTCTACGCGCTCTACCGGCACGGCATTGTCGAAATGGATGTTCTGGTGCATCCGACAAGCATCGCCCGACACGGGAGGGGCGACCGGCATACCTCGGCCCGCGGCTCGCGAATCGCCTTCGTATTCCTGATGCTGTTTCTGTCTTCGGTCGGCCTGAGCATGATCGCGCTTTCCGCGCTGAATCTCGACTTCGACACCAGCCTCACACTGTCGATCGCGGCCCTGACGACAACCGGACCTGCTATCCTCACCCTCGGCACCGGCCTCGGGTATGGCGACCTGGGCTCCGGGGCACGTTACATCCTGTGCATCGGCATGATCGTCGGGCGAATGGAGGCCCTCGTTCTGCTGGCGCTGTTCAATCCGGCCTACTGGCGCCAGTGACGCGACCCGATGGCCACGGCGGCGCGCAAAAAAACTTCCCGCCACTGGAAATACCCCGGCACCGGCGCCATAGTCTGTCCAATAACAACAACAGGCCGTCCCAAGGGCGGTCCATACAACTGAAGGCTGAAAAAAATGGCTGCCGACAAACAGAACCTGCAGGACGCGTTTCTCAACAATGTGCGCAAGGGCAAGGTCCCTGTGACGATCTTCCTGATGAACGGTGTCAAGCTGCAGGGCGTCATTACCTGGTTCGATAATTTCTGCGTCCTGCTGCGGCGGGATGGCCAGTCGCAGTTGGTCTACAAACACGCCATCTCGACGGTAATGCCTTCGCAGCCGATCAGCCTTTACGAGCCTGAAGATAGCTGACGCTCAGGAGCCCATGCGCACGCTGGTCCTGCATCCTGCACGACCGGGCTCCACGAAACGGGATCCGCAAGACGCGCTTTCGGAGGCGGTGAACCTCGCCGCTGCGCTCGATCTGGATGTGGTCGATGCCATTGCCGTGCCGCTGCCGAAAGCGCGGGCTGGAACGCTGTTCGGGACCGGCAAGGTCGCGGAACTCAGAGAGATCGTGGCGGATCGCGAAGTCGGCCTCGTGATCGTCGACGGGCGATTGTCGCCGATCCAGCAGCGCAACCTCGAGCGTGACTGGAAGTGCAAGATCCTGGACCGGACCGGGCTCATTCTCGAGATCTTCGGCGAGCGCGCCCGCACACGCGAAGGCGTTCTTCAGGTCGAACTCGCGCATCTCGATTACCAGAAATCCCGGCTTGTCCGAAGCTGGACCCACCTCGAACGGCAACGGGGCGGTTTCGGCTTTCTCGGCGGACCGGGCGAAACCCAGATCGAAGCCGACCGAAGAGCGATCAACGAACGCATCACCCGGATCCGGCAGAGTCTTGAAAAGGCGGTAAGAACCCGCGGTCAGCACCGTGCCGCCCGCAAGAGGACATCTTCCCCGGTCGTGGCGCTCGTTGGCTATACAAACGCTGGAAAATCCACGCTTTTCAACAGACTGACCGGCGCGGATGTCATGGCGGAAGACATGCTGTTCGCGACGCTCGATCCGACCATGCGCGCCGTGGAACTTCCGGGGGGCCGGGAGATAATTCTGTCGGACACCGTCGGATTCATTTCCGACCTGCCGACACAGCTGGTTGCCGCCTTCCGGGCAACCCTGGAAGAGGTTCTGGAAGCCGATCTGATTCTCCATGTCCGCGACATCGTGCATTCCGAGACCGATCTGCAGGCCGCCAATGTGTCCGGCATTCTCGGGCAGCTCGGCTTGGGCGAAGACCGTCGCGACCGAATGATCGAGGTCTGGAACAAGATCGATCTTCTCGCGCCGGACGAGGCTTGCGCGATGATCGTCGGCGCGGAGCGACGTGATCGCGTCGTGCCGATCTCGGCGGTGACGGGGCAGGGGATCGATACCCTGCTCGCGCGCGTCGAAACGGTGCTCGAGGACGAAACGCGGGACGAAACCGTCATCATCGACTTCTCGGACGGTCGCCGGCGGGCGTGGCTCTTCGACGGCAATTTCGTTCTCGACGAGAAAGCCACCGAAAAGGGCCTGGAGATTTTCGTGCGCTGGTCCGTGCGCGACCGTGCCCGTTTCGCCGATCTCTGACAGCTCAACCGCGCGGGATCGCGTCCAGAGGGTCTTGACCTCCGAAGGGATCGAGCCGGGTCCAACCCGCCATCCTGTTTCGAAACCAAGTGCGCTGCCGCTTGGCAAACCTTCGGGTGGCGAGTCCGGCTTGCGCGATCGCGGTCTCGAGATCGGTCCTGCCAGCAATCATCCCTGAAAATTCTTTGAAACCAATCGCCTGCATGGATGCCTTCGCAGGGTCAATTCGCAGCGCAAGCACGTCTGCACATTCCTCGACCGCGCCCTTCCGGACCATCACATTCAGTCTATCATATAGCATGGGATCGAGACTCTCGGGGCGCGGTTCGAAAACAACCGCGTCCGCGCGCGTGATATCAATCGCCGGCGGGCCGGTTTCCGCATGCCACGCCGTCAGTCCCTTGCCGGTTGTCTCGAGCACATCCCACGCCCGCTGAACCCGCATCGGGTTCTGTCGATCGATCCGCGCGAAACTCTGCGGATCGCGCCGCTCCAGGTCGTCCAGCATCACGGCCATCCGACCCTCGGCGAGATATCTGTCCGAGCGCGCCCGGACATCCGGATCGACAGCCGGGATCGGTGCCAGACCTTCCGTGAGGGCCGCGAAGTAAAGCCCGGTGCCGCCGACGATCACCGGGCGCGCTTCGGCTGCGACAGCGGCGTCGAGGACAGCCATGGCGTCGCGAAGCCAAGCGCCCGTCGAATAGTCGGTCCGACAATCGACATGCCCATAAAGGTGATGCGGTGCACGCGCCAGGGCCGCATCATCGGGCCGCGCGCTCAGGACGCGCCAGCATCCATAGACCTGGATCGCATCGGCGTTGATCACCCAGCCGCCGTCACGTTCGGCGACACGCAGCGCAAGCTCGGACTTTCCGCAACCGGTTGGTCCGGCAATCAGGACAGGTCTCCGCATGGTCGTCACAACTGCTCGAGGCCCAACACGGAGCCATCCATATTTAACATAATCATGATTATCCGAAAGCGCATCATTGAGGTCGCTTAATGAGCATCGAACGCCCCTTCACGGATATCTCCCTGGCAATCCGGCGACAGCACATTGACTGCGTGGTTGACCTGCGCCCCGTTTTGGTTTCGCATTGCGCAAAATCACAAGACGCCAGACAGGGAAACAAGATGACCCACGAAACAATCAACGGCAAGCCCATGCACCCCGCGGTCGCGGCCCTCGCGAAGGCAACGCGCGCCGGCCAGATGGAGCGTCGCGAATTCCTGGCCATGGCCTCCGCGCTCGGCGTCGCGACGCCGGCAGCCTATGCACTGATCGGCGCGGCCCTTCCGAGTACGGCCGCCGCCCAGGACGGCACGCCCGGCGGCGTCATCAGGATCGCCCAGGCCGTGATGCGCATGGATGATCCGCGCATCTTCGACTGGTCCCAGAAAGGCAACCAGGCCCGGATCTTCTGCGAACCGCTCGTGCGTTACACCACCGACTTCACCTTCGCGCCCTGGCTCCTCGAGAGCTGGGAAATCAACGACGACGCAACCACCTACACCCTCAACCTCCGTCAGGGCGTCAAGTGGAACAACGGCGACGACTTCAACGCCGACGACGTGGTCTTCAACCTCACGCGCTGGTGCGAACAGCATGTTCCGAACAACTCGATGGCCAGCCGCATGGCCGCTCTCGTCGTCAAGACCGGCGAAGAGACCTTCGTCGGCGACGTCACCAAGGAGGACGGCACCGTCGTGCAGGAGGAACAGGTCCGCGAGCTCTTCGGCGCCCGCGACGGTGCGATCGAGAAGGTCGACGACCACACCGTTCGCCTCAACCTGCTCGCCCCCGACATCACCATCATCCCCGGATTCGTGGATTATCCGGCCCTGATCGTGCACCGCGATTTCGACGCGATGGGCGGCGACCTCACCGCGACTCCGGTCGGCACCGGCCCGTGGGAGCTCGTCTCGCTTGATGTCGGCGTGAAGGCCACCTACCAGAGGCGAACCGACGGCAATCCCTGGTGGGGCGACGAGGTCATCGGCGCGGTCTATCTCGACGGGATCGAATTCATCGATTACGGCACCGATCCTTCCGCCATGATCGCCGCCTTCGAGACCGGCGAGATCCACTCCAACTACGAGATCCCCCCGAGCTACATCGAGATCTTCGACGCCCTCGATCTCCAGAAGGCCGAAGCCGTCACCGCGAACACCGTCTGCGTGCGCATGAACGTGACCCAGCCGCCCTTCGACAACCAGATGGTCCGCAACGCCGTCCAGCTCGCCATCGACAACCAGACCGTGCTCGATCTCGGATACCAGGGCCTCGGGCGCCCGGCCGAAAATCACCATGTCGGCCCGATGCACCCGGAATACTTCCCGCTGCCCCCCATCGCCCGGGACGCGGATGCGGCCCTCGCGATGATCACCGAAGCCGGCCATGCCGATACGGAAATCGAACTCATCTCCCTCGACGACGATTTCAACCGCAACACCTGCGATGCGGTCGCCGCCCAGATGCGCGATGCCGGCTTGAACGTGAAGCGCACGGTCCTGCCGGGCAATACCTTCTGGAACAACTGGACCGGCTATCCGTTCTCCTCGACCGAATGGAACATGCGCCCCCTCGGTGTCCAGGTCCTCGCCCTCGCCTACCGCACCGGCGAGCCCTGGAACGAGACCGGCTTCAGCGACCCCGAATTCGACGCGACGCTCGAGGAAGCCTTCGGTCTGCCCGATCCCGACAATCGCCGCGTCCTGATGGAAAAGCTCGAGATGATCCTGCAATCCTCGGGCATCCTCGTGCAGCCCTACTGGCGCTCGACCTTCCGTCATTCCACCCAGGACGTGCGCGACCTCTCCATGCACCAGACCTTCGAGATCCATCTGGAGCGCACCTGGCTCGAGGCCTGATCGCCGTGCCTGTTCCCCCGTCCGGTGCCCGGGGCGCCGGACGGACCGAATCATGGAGGCCGCGATGCTGACCTTCCTCGCGAAACGCCTCACCGTGGTGATCCTGACGGCGCTCTGCCTCACGCTGATCGTCTTCAGCCTCGTCAATCTCAAACCCAACCTCGTAAAGCTCGCCAAGGAACAGACCGGCAGCCGCATCACCGAACAGCAGGCCGAATTCTGGCTGGTGGAGAACGGCTACAGCCGCCCGCTGCTGGTGCGCTACGGCGAATGGGTCGGCGGCGTCGTCCAGGGTGACCTGGGCCATTCGACGCGCTTCAACGCGCCGGTGAGCGAGGTGCTCTGGCCGCGCCTGCGTCTCACCGGCATCCTGATGTTCTGGGTCATGGTGGTGATGGTGCCCTCCGCCCTCCTGCTCGGAGTTCTGGCGGGCATGCGCGAGGGCACGGTCACCGACCGATCGCTCTCGACCGTCGCCATCGCCACCACTTCCACGCCCGAATATGTCTCCGGCGTCGTGCTCACGGTGATCTTCGCATCGAAACTGGTCGGCCTCGAATGGTTCTCGGGCTCCGCCACCTCGGCGGCCGAGGACGGGCCGACCTTCTACAACTTCACCCTGCCCGTTCTCACGGTGGCGATCTACGGCATGGGCTACATCGCCCGCATGACCCGCGCCTCGATGGCCGAGGTGATGACCCAGCAATACATCCGCACCGCCCGGCTCAAGGGCGTCAGCTTTCCCAACATCGTCCTGAAACACGCGCTGCGAAACGCGCTCATCGCCCCCTTCACCGTCATCATGCTGCAATTCCCGTGGCTGCTGACCGGCGTGGTCATCGTCGAGACCCTCTTCAACTATCGCGGCTTCGGCTGGCTGCTGATCGAGGCCGCGGCCAACAACGACATCGAGCTCCTGCTGGCCTGTTCGGTCGTCGCCGTGGTGATCGTTCTGGTGACGCAGCTCATCTCCGACATCGGCTATGTCTATCTCAACCCGCGCATCCGGGTGAGTTCCTGACATGGTCGAGTATCTCACGACGGGCCAGATCATCGCCGGCGTGCTGCGCCAGTTCCTGCCGGTGCTGCTCTCGATGCTCGTCATCATGGCCGCGAGCTACGCCTTCCGCGACCGGCTCGGCACCTACGGTCGCATCTACTACAGCACCATCGGCATCATCGGCTTCGCGCTGGTGCTGTTCTGGATTCTCACCGCGCTGATGGCCAATTGGGTTGCGGTCTTCGACCCTTACGTGCAGCTCCGTGCCCTTCAGAACAAGCCGCCGGGTGCCATCGACCCGGAAAGCGGGCGCGTCTTCCTCTTCGGCGGCGATGCGCTGGGGCGCTGTGTGTTCTCGCGCATGGTCTACGGCTCGCAAACCGTGATGGCCATCGCGCCGCTCGCCACGCTTTTCGCCTACATGGTCGGCATCACCCTGGGCCTGCCCGCAGGTTATCTGGGAGGATGGTTCGATACAGCTCTGAGTTTCCTCGCAAATCTCGTTCTCGCTTTCCCGGTGATCCTGTTGTTCTACCTCCTCGTCACACCCGAGATCCGCCAGACCGCGATCCCCGGAACGATGGCGGCAGTCCTCTTCATCTTCCCCGTCATCTTTCTCGTCACCTTCGTCTGGAGCCGGTTCCGCGAACGACCCGACGTGCTCTGGATCTATCTCGCGCCGATCATTCTCGTCGGCGGCTTCGTCTATCTCGGCCTCACCGGGCTCTGGGATCCGACCGGCCTGATCGCGATGGATTCCAATACCCTCAACATCTTTCTCGCGGTGGTCTTCATCACCTCGCCGACGGTGTTCCGCATCGTCCGTGGCCTCACCATGGACATCAAGACCCGCGACTACGTCGCCGCCGCCCAGACCCGCGGCGAGCGGCCGTGGTACATCATGATGTGGGAAATCCTGCCCAATGCCCGCGGCCCGCTGATCGTCGATGCCTGCCTGCGCATCGGCTACACCACCATCCTCCTGGGCACCCTCGGCTTCTTCGGGCTCGGCGTCAGTCCCGAAAGCCCCGACTGGGGCTCGACGATCAACGAGGGTCGCAAGCTTCTGCGCGTCTTCGTCCACCCGGCCCTGCCGCCGGCGCTCGCCATCATGAGCCTGGTGCTGGGCCTCAACCTGCTCGCCGATGCGCTGCGCGAGCAGAGCATGAAGGACTGAGCGATGCCCGGCCCCTGCCCCGCCCGGATTTCCTATTTGCCCGAAGCCTGGAGAGCCGTTCCCGCAGGACAGCAGGCCTGCGGCGACGAGAAAACCGCGCACGCACTTGCCCTCTCGACCTTCGCGGCAACGGCCGCCCCGTGGCGCCCGTTGCCGCCACGCAAGATCGCAGCATTAACACTTTTATCAAACGAAAACAGCCGCTTGAAAAATGTCCTAGCTAGGACATCCCGAAAACGCCGCGAATCCGGCTACCGGAGAGCGCCATGACCGAGCCGATTCTCGAGATCGACCACCTCTCGATCAGCTTCTTCACCCGCGCCGGCGAGATCCCCGCGGTGATGGATTTCTCCGCCCGGGTGATGCCCGGCGAGGCCCTCGGCCTCGTCGGCGAAAGCGGCTGCGGCAAGTCCACCGTCGCCCTCGGGGTGATGCGCGATCTCGGCCGCAACGGCGCGATCGTCGGCGGCTCCGTCCGCTTCAAGGGCCGCGACCTCACCACCATGGCCGAAGCCGACCTGCGCCGCATCCGCGGCTCGCAGATCGCGATGATCTACCAGGAGCCGATGGCGAGCCTGAACCCGGCGATGAAGGTCGGCCGCCAGCTGATGGAAGTTCCGATGATCCATCAGGGCGCCGGCGAGGCCGAGGCCCGCGCCCAGGCCCTGCGCGTCGTCGAGGCCGTCCGCCTCCCCGACCCCGCCCGCATCCTTGCCTCCTACCCCCACCAGCTCTCCGGCGGCCAGCAGCAGCGCATCGTCATCGCCATGGCGCTGATGTCGGAACCCGCGCTCCTCATCCTCGACGAGCCCACCACCGCGCTCGATGTCACCGTCGAGGCCGGTATCGTCGATCTCGTGAAGGATCTCGGCCGCGACTTCGGCACCTCGATGCTCTTCATCAGCCACAATCTCGGCCTGATCCTCGAGACCTGCGACCGTATCAACGTGATGTATTCCGGCGAGGCGGTCGAGACCGGCCCCATCGCCGAGGTCTTCGACGAAATGCGCCACCCCTACACCCAGGGCCTCTTCCGCTCGATCCCGCTGCCGGGTGCGGACAAGACCTCCCGCCCTCTCATCGCCATCCCCGGCAACTTCCCCCTGCCCCACGAACGCCCGCCCGGCTGCAATTTCGGCCCCCGCTGCGACTACTTCGTCGCCGGCCGCTGCGACGCGAAGAAGCTCCGCATGGAGGAGGTCAGCCCCCGCCACGCCACCCGTTGCCTGCGCCATACCGAAATCGACTGGGCCGCCCCGCCGGTCCACGCCACCGCCGCAGCTCCCACCGTCCCCGGCGACGTGGTCCTCAAGGCCGACGACCTGCGCAAATACTACCGCGTCGGCTCCAACGCACTCTTCGGCGGCGACACCCGTGTGGTGAAGGCCAACGAAAGCCTCAGCTTCGAGGCCCGCGAGGCCGAGACGCTGGCCATCGTCGGAGAGAGCGGATGCGGCAAGTCCACCCTCGCCAAGGTCCTGATGGGCCTCGAGACCGCCTCGGGCGGCAGCGTGACCCTCAACAACGAGGAGATCGCCAATCTCCCCATCGAGGCCCGCGACCGCGGCACCGTCGCCAAGCTCCAGATGGTGTTCCAGAACCCGTTCGACACCCTCAATCCCAGCCATTCCATCGGCGGCCAGATCATCCGCACCCTCGAGAAGTTCGGCTACGGCCGCACGCCCGCCGACCGCGAAGCCCGCATGCTGGAGCTGCTCGACCTCGTGAAGCTCCCGCGCGAATTCGCCACCCGCAAGCCCCGCCAGCTCTCCGGCGGCCAGAAGCAGCGCATCGGCATTGCCCGCGCCTTCGCAGGCTCCCCGGAAGTGGTGATCGCCGACGAGCCGGTCTCCGCCCTCGACGTCTCGGTGCAGGCCGCCGTCACCGACCTCCTGATGGAGATCCAGCGCGAAAGCCGCACCACGCTCCTCTTCATCAGCCACGACCTCTCGATCGTGCGCTACCTCGCCGACCGCGTGCTGGTGATGTATCTGGGCTATGTCGTCGAGATCGGCAGCACCGACGAGGTCTTCCAACCGCCCTACCACCCCTACACCGAGGCCCTGCTCTCGGCCGTCCCGATCGCGGACACCTCGATCCGGAAGGAACGCATCGTGCTCGAGGGCGATATCCCCTCGGCGGTCAACCCGCCGCCGGGCTGCCCGTTCCAGACCCGCTGCCCGCGCAAGTCGCTCGTCGAAGGCGATCTCTGCGACCGCGAAATCCCGCCGCTGCGCGAACTCTCCGGAGGCCATCGGATCAGGTGCCACCTCTCCCAGACCGTGCTCGACACGATGGTGCCGGTTATTCGGACTGGGCCAACCGCGGATTAAACACCTGTCGACCAGCTTCCGAGCCCTCCCATCTCCCAAGCGCGTCATCCGCCGCGCGTTCACGGAGTTGTAACCGGCGGTAACCTAGGCTGCACGGGAGAGTTCCGCTCGTCGGTCCGTTCACCTATGGTGGCGGCCTTGATCCGAAAAGCATTGCGCCCCGGAGGCTATTCACGATGAAAGAGAAGATAACCGGACCCGGCGCAGGCCTTGCGGGCATGTCCGGATTGTTCTGGAGCGTCGGAATCTTCAGCGCCTTCGTGAACATCCTCATGCTCACCGGACCGATCTACATGCTGCAGATCTACGACCGGGTGCTGACCAGCCGCTCCGAGGAAACCCTTCTCGCACTCACGATCCTGATCGCCGTGCTCTACGGGCTAATGGGCCTGCTCGACTACGTCCGTGGCCGCGTCGCCTCGCGCATCGGCGCGACCATGCAGTCCCGCCTCGACGGCCGGGTGTTCCAGGCCACGCTGCGCCGCTCGGTTCTCGCCAGCGAGCGCTCGCAGCCTGCCACCGGCCTCAAGGATCTCGAATCCGTGCAGCGGCTGATGTCGTCACCGGTGCTCTTCGCCGTGTTCGACATGCCCTGGGCGCCGATCTTCATCTTCGCCATCTACACCTTTCATCCCTGGCTCGGCCATCTCGCCCTCGTCGGCGCGCTCATCCTCGTCACCGTGACGCTCCTGAACCAGATTCTCACCCGCAAGCCGGAGGCAGAATCCAACGCTGCCACCCTTCAAGGCGACGCTTATGCCGAGGTGGTGCGCCAGCAGGGCGAAATGGTCCAGGCGCTCGGCATGCGCGGCGCCACGATGGAGCGTTGGCAACAGATGCGCAGCCGCGCCATCGCCGCCCAGATCGCCTCGAGCGACCGGGTGAGCCAGTTCACCACCACCTCCAAGACCTTCCGTTTCTTCCTGCAATCCGCCGTGCTCGGCCTCGGTGCCTATCTCGTGCTGCAGGGCCAGCTCACCGCCGGCGCGATGATCGCCGCTTCGATCCTTCTCGGCCGTGCCCTCGCGCCGGTCGAACAGGCGATCGGCGGCTGGCCGATGGTCCAGCGCGCCCGGCTCGGCTGGAAACGTCTCAAGGAACTTCTCGCCAGCACACCGGAATACGGCGAGCACACCGCACTGCCGCGCCCGCGCGCGATGCTCGACGTCAACCAGATCACGGTCTTCCCGCCGGAACAGCAAAAGGCGAGCCTGCGCATGCTCTCCCTGGAGGTGATGCCCGGTCAGGCCCTCGGCGTCATCGGCCCCTCGGCTTCCGGCAAGTCCACTCTCGCCCGTGTTCTCGCCGGTATCTGGCGTCCGGCCTCCGGCTCAGTGCGCCTCGACGGCGCCGCGCTCGAGCATTATGATCCCGACGTGCTGGGGAGTTACATCGGCTACCTGCCGCAGGACGTCGTCCTGTTCGACGGCACCGTCGCCGAGAACATCAGCCGCATGCAAAGCGAACCCGATGCGGCCCAGATCGTCGAAGCCGCGAAGAAGGCTGGCGCCCACGAGATGATCCTCGAGCTTCCCCAGGGCTACGACACGCCGGTCTCCGCCGGCGGCGCGCGTCTCTCCGGCGGCCAGAAGCAGCGCATCGGCCTGGCCCGAGCCTTTTACGGCGACCCGGTCTTCTTCGTGCTCGACGAGCCGAACTCGAACCTCGACGCCGCAGGTCAGGACGCCCTCAATCTCGCCATCCGTCAGGCGAAAGACGCGGGCAAGGCCGTCATCATCATGGCGCACCGCCCGGCAGGCATCGCCGAATGTGAGCTTATCCTCATCATGGATAACGGAACGGCCAAGGCGTTCGGGCCCCGTGACGAGGTGCTCAAGGCGCATGTGCGCAACTACGCGCAAGTTGCGGGCCGGATCGGATCGGAGGCACAGGCATGACCGACACCGGACGCAGCAACTGGAACATCCGCCCCTTCCTGCTCCTCGGCTACGGTGCGCTGTTCTTCCTCGTCTTCGGGATCGGCGCCTGGGGTGCCGCGACCAAGATCTCCGGCGCCATCATCGCCCCCGGCGCCATCGAGGTCGAAGGCAACCGGCAGGTCGTCCAGCATCTCTCCGGTGGCGTCATCGCGGCGATCGAGGCGCGTGACGGCGATAGCGTCGAGGAGGGACAGGTCCTCGTCCGTCTCGAAGGCAGTCAGATCCGGGCCGAGCTCGGTATCGTGGAAGGCCAGTTCTTCGAGATCCTCGCGCGCAAGAGCCGCCTCTCCGCCGAACGCGATGGCCTCGAGGAAATCGTCTTCTATCCCGAACTGATCGAACGCGCGGCTGTCTCTCCCGACCTGCAGGAGCTCATGGCGGCACAGCAACAGCAGTTCGAAAGCCGCCAGCAGCTGCGCGAGGAGGAATCCAGCCAGCTCGAGGAGCGCAAGGTTCAGATCTCCAACCAGATCGCCGGGCTGGATTCGCTGCAATCCGCAAACAGTCTGCAGATCGACCTGCTCAGTCGCGAGATCGAGAATCAGGAACAACTTCTGAGCCAGGGCCTCACGCAGATGACCCGCGTGCTGACACCCCAACGCGAGCTCGCCCGCCTGCGCGGCACCGAAGGCCAGGTCGAGGCGACCATCGCCGAAAACCGTGGCCGGATCGCCGAGATCGAGATCGAACGGGTCCGGCTCGTTTCCGAGCTTCGCGAGGAAGCCATATCAGAGCTTCGCGATCTCGAATTCCGCGAGATCGAACTGCGCGAGCGCCGCCGCTCGCTGCTCGATCAGATCGACCGGCTGGAACTGCGCGCCCCGGTCGCCGGCATCGTCTACGGCAGCACCGCCGATACTCTCCGCGGCGTAATCCGCCCGGCCGAACCGGTAATGTACATCGTCCCGAAGGACATTCCACTCATCGTGCGCACCCGGGTCGAAGCCATCCACATCGATCAGGTCTATATCGGCCAGCACGCGACCCTGCGCTTCTCAGCCTTCGACATGCGCACGACACCGGAAGTCGACGGTCATGTGACGGCGCTTTCGGCGGATGTTTTCGAGGACCAGAACACCGGGATGCGCTACTACCGTGCCGATATCCAGGTTGATCCCGGCATGCAGGAAAAGCTCGGCGACAAGATCCTCCTGCCCGGGATGCCGGTCGAAGCCTATGTCACCACCGCCGAGCGCTCGCCGCTCAGCCATTTCGTCAAGCCCTTCACCGACTACTTCAACCGGGCCTTCCGCGAGGGGTGATCGCATCATCGCCGACCCTCCGATAGGTCGGAACGCTTGCGGTGACGACGTTCCCGGGAGAGGCCACCGCCGACCCGGCGATCCCATGCGCCGCTAGCGCGTACCGGACGGTGGGACAGGTCTGTGAAAACAGGGGCTCGATGTGCGATTCGGGTCGCGCTGCGCTCCGACGCGGCCGGGCCGGAGCGCAGCCCCTGCCCGTCTGCGCCGGATAGCACCGCGGAGTCGAGAACCTCGCGGGGTTTCTCAGATCCCGGCAGCCTCGCGTGCGATCTCGTCCAGAAGCATCTGGACCTCCTGCATCGCCCCTTCGGGATAGGTCCGGTAGCCGATCATCACCTCGCCGCCGCGTTCGCTGACGAAAACGCCGTAGGGGCAATGCACGAGGTTCATCGGATCGGCCTCCATCATCCTCCGAGACAGCACCGCCGAGCAGAACTGATAGATATTGGCCCCGTCGAAGAGCGTCTCCTCGGCCCCGACATCACCCGCCGTCCGGTTGAGCATGTCGCCGACATGGCTGACGTGATCCACCACCAGTCCCCGATCGACGATCGCGCTCTCGACGCCAAAGGTCGCATCATCGAAACTGCCGTCGTAGCTGTAGGTCACCGCCTCCTGCGCCCCGACCCACCCTGCACTGGCCGCGACCATCGCCGCAGTCCAAACCAAAATCTTCATGGCGGCTCCCTTTCTCGTGTCGACTTCAGGAGGTCCCGAACGCATCGGCCGTGATCCCGGCATACCAGCCGAGGGATTCCTCGAAGGTCCTGCGTCGCAGATCGGCGTCCTCTCCGGTCTGGCTGATGAACCCGTCCACCTTGGCGATCTTCTCCTCGGTCGCCTCGTAGGTCGCGCCCACCTTCACGCCGTTTTCGGTGTCGATCAGCGACCAGCAGGTGTTGGAGAATTTCGCAGGAAAGAGGGTCGATCCGGTCAGCGCCGCGCGGATCGCCATCGCCGCGACCTTGGCCTGACTGTTCGCCGAATACCCCGATTTCGGCATGTCACCCTGCGCGCTCGAATCTCCCAGAACGTGGATGTTCTCGTCGAGCCGGCTTTGCATTGTCGCTGGAACGACAGGGGCCCAGTTACCCTCGGTCACGCCAGCCAGTTCGCAGATCCGGCCGGCCTTCTGACCCGGGATGACATTGCAGACATCGACCATCTCGACCTCGCCGTCGATCACGACCTCCATGGCTTCGGGCCGAACCTCGACCTTGTCGCCACCGAAGTCCGGGCCGATCCGGTCGATCATGCCGGTGTAGCTTGCCTCCCAGCCTTCGGCGAAAAGCCCCTCCTTGGAGAAACTTTCCTTGGGATCGACAAGCAGGATCTTCGCCGTCGGATTTCGGTCCCGCAGCACATGGGCGACCATCGAGATCCGCTCATAGGGCCCGGGCGGGCAGCGGTAAGGGTCAGGTGGCGCAATCATGGCGAAGACGCCGCCCTCGGGCATCGCCTCGATCTGCGCCTTCAGAAGCTGGGTCTGCGATCCCGCCTTGTAGGCATGCGGCATGAGGTTCTGGGCGGCGACGCTCCAGCCCGGCACCGAGCCGTCGACGAAGTCGATCCCCGGCGACAGGACCAGCCGGTCATAGGGAAGCACCGCCCCGGTCGCCAGCGTCACCGTCCTTGCATCCCGATCGATCCCGATGGCCCAGTCATGAACGACATTTATACCCTCCCGTGCGAGGGCGCCGAAGCCGTGGCCGAGATCGTCGAACTCCCAGAAATCCGCAAGATAGAGGTTCGAGAAGAAGCAGGTATAATAGATCCGGCTCGGCTCCACGAGCGTGACGTCGAGGGCCCCTCCGCCGTCGCGGGCCAGATAACGGGCTGCGGTGGCGCCGCCGGGGCCGCCGCCGATGACGACGACCTGCGGTCGGGCTTGCCCAACCACCTTCGGTGCAGCAAGTACCGTGGTCGCGGCAGCCGCCGTTCCCAGGAACGTCCTTCTGTCGAGCGTCATGGTATCCTCCCGGTTGCTGTTCTTTTCATTCGATCGTTTGATAGTAAGCAGCCAGCGCGGCGATTTCCTCATTCGTAAGCCTGCCGGCCATCATCTGCATGACAGGGTGCGGACGATGTTGCTCTTTGTAGGCATGCATCGCCAGAACGAAGTCCTCCGCCGGCCAATTGGTGATCGACGGAATTCCATCGTCGACTCCGTCGGCCCGATGACAGCCGGTGCATTCCGACGAGAGGTACTGACCATAGGCGGGGTCGCCCTGAAGAGCGAGGATCTCCGGCGGCAACACGATCTCCCCCTGCCGCGCCGTCGGGGCAGCTTCCGGAATATTCTGGGGGCGGGCCGAAAAATCCCGCAGATAGGCTATGATGTCCCCGCGTGATGCGGGATCCTCAAGACCTGCGTAGCTCATCTTGGTGCGGCTCACGAGGTTCTTGGGATTGGTGAGGTACACGTCGAGCGCATCGAAGCTCCAGGAGAGGCCGTCTTCTCCGGCGCGGATCATCGCGTCGGAATAGTCGTAATCCTCAACGGAAGCTGCGCCTCGGTCGAAAATCGCGTTGAGATGCGGCCCGATGCCGTTGGTGGCGCCCTCACCGATCTCGTGACAGGTGGTGCATTCCTCGGCAAAGAGCGCGGCCCCCGCGTCAAGATTTCCGATCGCCTCTCCCCGGGCAGCGCCATCGTCACCGAGCGTATCGCAGAGTGCAAACAGTGCCACTCCGAAGAGGCCTAGGCCCCGAGCCACCATCAGGGATGTCGGCGCCCGGCTCATGGCTTCAATCGACGCCTCCACCGCCTTCCGGCTCGGCGCCATCCTCCGGAGTCACGTCAAGGACCGTCGCGCGCTTGGTGATCTCCACCGTGTCCTTGCAGTTCTCCATGCAGGCCTCGCTGGAAAATCGAGCGAGCTCCAGGTCGTCGCGATCATCCATGAAGAAGTTCTCCACATTCGGCATGGTCACGTCCGAAAAGGTCTCGTTCGACAGTTCGAACTCGTCATCAACGATGTCGTTAAGATAAAGGATATAGGCCGTCACTGCATAGACCTGATCGTCGGTCAGGGACTGGGCGTAGCCGAAAGGCATGGCGCGGTGCACATAGTCCCATACTGTCGAGAGATAGGGCCAGTAGGATCCGACCGTCTTGACCGGATCCTCGCGGTCCAGCGTCCCGAATCCACCGGCGATCTGAGGCCAGCGTCCGACCGCTTCGCCGAAATCTCCGTGGCAATATGCACATTGCTCGGTGAAGATCTCCTCACCCGTCAACACGTCGCCGCTGCCGACCGGAAGCCCGACACCGTCGGGGCGAACATCGATGTCCCACGCGGCGACTTCCTCCGGAAGTGCCTCTCGGCCCAGACCAACGCCGCCCTCGGCACGGGCTGCCACAGCCCCAGCCAGAAGCGCGGAAACGGCGAGGGCGGCAATGAGATCAAGAGATTTCGACATTTTCCACCTGCCCTTCCTCGTTCACGTACCAGGTCTGAATTCCGTTGTTGTGGTAGATCGAATTCTCCCCGCGCACCGCGCGCAGCTCGTCCTTGGTCGGCTGGACATAGCCGGTGGAATCGTGGGCTCTGCTCTGCAGCAGCAGGGGTGTGCCGTCCCAGTCGAATTCGAAGTAGAAACGATGCAATGACTTGTCGAGCGAGGGACCCGACATGCGCGCCGCGTACCAGTTCCGGCCGCCATCGACCGTCACGTCCACCCGCGGGATCGTGCCGCGACCCGACCATGCAATGCCGCTGATCACCAATGGCCCCTTGCCATGGGTGATCGGCATCTGCGGCGACGGGCTGGTAATCACCGATTTGGCATCCATGATCCAGGTGAAGCGGCGGGCCCGGCCATCCTCGAGGAGATCGGTGTATTTCGAAGTCTCCTCGCGGTGGTGCCATGGCTCGTCGCCAACTTCGATGCGGCGGAGCCATTTGACCCACATGTTGCCTTCCCAGCCGGGGACGACAATGCGCAGCGGATAGCCCTGTTCCGGGCGGAGGGCCTCACCGTTCATCTTGAAGGCAACGAGGCAATCGTCGAGCGCCTTCTCGATCGGGATCGACCGGGTCATTGCCGAGGCGTCCGCGCCCTCGGGCATGATCCACTTCGCGTTCGTCCTGAGACCTGCCTCGTCGAGCAGGTGTTTCAGCCGGACGCCGGTATAAACCACGTTGTGGATCATGCCGTGCGTGAACTGCGCGCCGTTGAGCTGTGCCCCGGCCCACTCCATGCCGGTATTTGCCGCGCATTCGAGGAAGTAGCTGTGGTTTTCCCGCGGATAGCGCATCAGATCCGCCATCGTGAAAACCAACGGCTTGTCGACCAGCCCGTTGATCATCAGCCGCTGCTGCGCTGGATCGACCTCCGCGACGCCGGCATGGTGCCGCTCGAAGCAGAGGCCATTAGGGGTTATGATCCCATCGAGTTCGTGGATCGGTGTGAAGTTGATCGAGGAGATCGGATCGGCGGTCAGCCACGGTACGTTCTGGCGCACCACGTGGGCCTCGAACGGGCTCGGCATGCCGTATGGGGCCTCGTCGACCCCGGGGCCGAGCATCTGGTTCCATGGCTGGATCTCGGTGATCGCCGGATCGGCGCCCTCGCCCCGCGCCGTGCCGGCAAGAGCGGCGGCGCCACCCGCTGCTGCCACCCCGGTCAGGAATCGGCGGCGCGATGTATCCTGAAGTAGTCCTTTGCTTGCCATCTCATCCACTCTCGGTTGCTTCTGGCCCTCAGACCGCATCGACTATGACGCTCGTGTTCGGCGTCACGCTGATCGTACCCTTGCGCCTGATATAGGTTTCCACGACGTCCCAGATCGGCGGTCCCTCGGTCCCCTCGTTCACGCTGGCCCATCCGGCCACCATGTAGCTGCGCGCCGGGTCTATCGCCTCCCCGGTCGAGAGCAGCGTCATTTCCGTGATCCGCGACCCTTGAGGCTTGCCGACATCGATGCGGTAGCCCATGCCCCCCACCCGGACCATGTCGCCACCCTGCTGGTAATACGGATCTGGGTTGAAGAGGTTGTCCGCCACATCCTCGAGAATGAGGTGCAACGTCTCGCCGGTCATTTCCGAGCGGTAGGCTTCGGGATAACTCATGGCGGTCGCGTTGAAGATGTCCTCGCGGGTGATTTCGGCACCCGGCACGAGGCTCGTCCCCCAGCGGAAGCCAGGGGAGAGCGCGATATCGGCTTCCCGCTCCTCGATCAGCGCCTGGCAGATCACATCGTCCCAGGTTCCGTTGAAGTTGCCGCGCCGGTAGAGCAGCGAGTCCGTCGCCCCGACCACTTCCGTCAGTTCGTCCAGATAAGGCTCGCGCTCGGCATCGATCAGCGCCGCGACCTCGGGGTCCGGCGCGATGACATCCGAGAAGACCGGGATCAGCTTGTACGCGACGTCGCGCACTTCGCCGCCCTGCACGTCGAGATCGACGCGGCTGATGAACTTGCCTTGTGAGCCGGAGGCGATCAGCAGTGTCTTTCCGACTTGCACCGGTTCCGGGAGCGCATCATGGGTATGGCCCGTCAGAATGACGTCAATGCCTGGAACGTCACCGGCAAGCTTGCGGTCGACGTCGAAGCCGTTATGCGACAAGAGCACCACGACATCGGCCCCGGCCTCACGGACCTCCGCGACGAGTTCGGCCATGTTGTCCTGGCGCACCCCGAAGGAAAGACCCGGGAACATCCAGCTGGGGTTGGCAATGGGCAGGTAGGGGAAGGCCTGACCGATGACGGCGATCTTGGAGCCGCCGCGCTCGAAGATCCGATAGGGCTCGTAGACCCGCTCTTCCCACTCGGTATCGAAGATATTTGCCCCGAGGAATGGGAAGGCCAGTTCGTTTTCAACGATCTGGTTGACCCGGTCGATCCCGAGTGTGAACTCCCAGTGGCTGGTCATCGCATCGACGCCAAGCGCGTTCATGACATTGACCATGTCCTGACCCTCGGTCCGCAGCGCCGTGAGGCTCCCTTGCCAGGTATCGCCGCCGTCGAGCAGCAGGGCTTCGGGGCGTTCCGCCCGGATCGACCGGATGATCGTCGCGCAGCGGTCGAGCCCGCCGACCTTGCCATAAGCATTCGCAAGGGCGACGAAGTCCGGATAGGTCAGCGCGTATTGGGCCGCCGAACCAGGCTCGATCCCGTAGAGCTTGAGGAAGTCCGCTCCGGTCACGTGCGGCGGGAGCCCCTGCACCGCGCCCACTCCGAGATTGATTTCCGGCTCGCGAAACCAGACAGGCTTCATCTGGGCGTGGATATCGGTGATGTGGATCAGCGTCACGTTGCCGGTGGTCGGAAAGTCCAGCAACTGGTCCTGCGTCAGGGTTTGTTGGGCGGCGAGCCGGCTCCAGTTGCCGAAACCCGAAGACCCGACGATGGCAGAGGCGGCCATTCCGACCTGCAGGAAATCGCGACGGGAAATCATCATTGTGCTCCGGACAAGGTTCTCTCGTTCCCTCCCCGCGGAAAACGGGGAGGGCTGGCGTTCGAGTGGCAAGGTGGTCTGTCAGTTTCGGACCGACGGACCCTCGACCGAAAGTCCGTTGCCGCGCGAAGCGACATAGGTTTCCAGAGCGATGAATTCCGGCGAACCCGGCGCGAAAGTCTCGCCGCGGGTGTCGCGAATGCATCCCTTGAACCGGTTGTGGATCGAGCTGAGCTGGGCATCCTTCAGGCGGTAGACCGGAAAGCCGTTGACCTGACCCTGGGAGAGATGGTCAGCCCGGATCATGTTGCCGTAATTGTCCTCGTGACAATTGGCGCAGGACAGTTCGAGCAGGCCGTAGCGGGTGTAATACATCTCCTTTCCCTTTTCCCAGTAGGACTGGGCCGGCCCGTCGATGGCAACATTGATCGGCATTCCCCGCGAAACCGACGAGATCAGGGCCGTCATCTCGATCATGTCGGTACCGTTCACATCCCAAGCCTCCGCGCCCATCCGTTCCGTGCGGCAGCCATTGACGTACATCTCGAGCGTATACATCTCGCCCGCGGTCTCGTTGAACTTCGGCATCACCGCGCGCACGCCAGTCATGCCCTCCTCAGGCGTGCCATGGCACGACGCGCAGGACTTGCCTTCGCTCCCGTCGGCCGCGTCCCACGTCTCGCGCGCCTTGTCGACGAACACCATCGCGGGGTTCTCGAAATCGTCCGCCTGGAGCGCCTGGGTCTCGTCGGTGCGAAACACCCAGCCGGACATGATCTCGTCGAGACCCTCCACATGGTCGGGCGCCGCGGCGCGGGTGACGATCTCGATCTCGCCATCGATGACCAGTTCGGCACTCTCGTCCGCAGGGGCCAGCCCCGCCGAACCCAGCACCACCGTCGAGACCGTCGCAAGCGTTACCGCCAGTCTTTTCATTGCGTATCCTCCCTGGGCCGTCAGTCGATGTCAGCTTACTTCGATCGCGCTGGTGTCCTCGTAGACGGAGCCGTCATCGTCGTACCACGTGAACTTGAACTCGCCCGATTCCGGCACCTTCGCGTCGAACTGGAAATACGGGTTGGTCGAGACCGCGGGCATGATCGTCACATCGATAATGCTCTCGCCGTTGAACTCGGCGGTGAAGCGATTGATGATTGACCGAGGGATTACATTTCCATCGCTGTCCTTGCGTTGGCCGGATTCCATCGGGTGGCTGATCAGTGTCTTGATCGTGACCACTTCGCCTGCCGAAGCGGTCTTTGGCGCCTTGACCCGCGGTTTTACATTGTCTGCCATCTTGGTTCCCTTTCCCGATCAGCCGCCACAACCGCCGATGGTCACCTTCACGGTGGCCACGGCCTTGTGGAAACTTCCGTCCTGCATCCTCGCGATTGCCATCACGTCCTGCGTCTGGGACAGGCGAATCCGGGTGGAGGCCAGCGTCGAGCCCGCGAGCGGCCCGTAATTGAACGTCGCGACGCCCGGCGTCGGATTTCCCGTGGCCAGCAACATGATCGCCGCCGCCCCTTCAGCCGAAACCTCGATCGGGACCGTATTGCCGTTCTCGGCTATTTCCGGCGCAACCAGATCCACGCCACCGTCCATCATCTCCGCTCCGCCGGTGAACTCGGCAACGGCATCCTCAACCGCGGCCCGTGCCGGCACGATACCCAGTCCGAAGGCTGCGAAGGCCCCTGCTCCCACGAGCATTGCGTCACGTCTCGTCAGTTTCATCGTCTTCTCCTCGATCCCGTTTCACTGATCCTGCATTGTCATCAGATAGGCGACGACGTCTTCCACCTGTTGCGCGCTCAGGATCGGTACGATTTCTTCCTCGGCAATCGCCTTGCCAGTGTAGTCCTGACCCGGTCGGACAAAGCCTGAGACCTTGTAGAACGAAGGCATCATCGACCCGTCGAAGGTCATTTTCGCATTCGCCACGATGCCGCGGAGTTCCGCTTCGCTCCAACGTGAACCGGCACCATCGAGCGATGGGCCGATCTCGCCCGGCCACGGCACATCGGAAAGCGCTGTGGATTCGTGGCACGCGACGCAATTCCCGAGGCCCCGGTCGATCATCGTCTCCCGGCCCGCCGCGGAATCGCCGGCGACACCGGTCAGCGACTGGGAAATCGCTCCGTTTTCGTAGACCACGCTCGACGGCGCAACGGGCTCGGCATTGGCGGCGGTGACCGAAGCGACGATTACGCAGATAGCCAGAGTTGATCTGGTCATGAATCCTCCCGGTGTTCTGTTCTTGGATTTCACGATATCCAAGTGGAAATTGAATGCAACCCCGAATCTCGTTCTCTGCACCTTTGCATGTGTTCCGGCGGGTCGGCGCCCTGGCTTCACTGTTCCCCACCACGCTCCTCGATCATTCGCGCATGATAGCGCTGGAATCCCTCGTCGCCCGCATAGCCCTTTTCCATGACCCAGTTCAGCAGATCGAGGGTCGTGCCCCGGCTGAATGCGCCCGGCATGGTGGCGACCGACGCCGAAATTGCTGTCGTCCCGCCGTCCGCCTCCTCGGGAAGGAAGATCATCGTCGGAGTGAACAGCACCCCCCATTTCGCCGCCATGTCCTTTTCGCTGCGCACGTCGCCGTCAAGGTCGACGACCTCGACATCCCCGAACATGTTGAGCTGAATGACGAAGAAGTTTTCATCAATGAACGATGATACTTCGGGATCGGAGAACACCTCCTCGTGCATCTTCTTGCAGTAGATGCAGCCGCGCTGCTCGACGATCATCACCAGGCGCCGGCCCTCGGCGTTGGCCTCGTCAAGATCCTCACGAAGATCCTTGAAGGTGTCGCGCATCCACGGTGCCTTGTGCAGCCCGTCATCACCCATCTCGACGGCCAGAGCAGGCAGCGTCAGGGCAAGAAGGGATGCGATCAGAAGCGGAAGTCTCATGGGATATCTCCTCTCTTTGTCAGCGAAGCACGCCCAGGTCGGGCCCGACTTCCAGCATCCACTGGGCGATGTAGTTGACGGTATTGGTTCCGATCAGGACCCCGAACAGGACGAGCAAGGCGCCCATGACCTTCTCGACCGTTCCCAGGTGTTTCCGGAATCCGGCGGCCCAGCGCAGGAACGGCTCGACAAACAGCGCCGCGAGAACGAACGGCAATGTCATGCCCAGACCATAGACGAAAAGCAGAGTCGCACCGCGCGAAGCCGAATCGGCGCCGGCCGCCGTGAAGAGGATCGTCGCGAGCACAGGCCCGACACATGGCGTCCACCCGAAGGCGAAGGCCATGCCGATGACATAGGCCCCGGCAAGGCTCATGCGCGAGCCGGTCGGTCCTTCGGCTCGGAACTGGCGGTATAGAAGGCCGATCCGGAAGATTCCCAGAAAATGCAAACCCATCACGATGATGACAGTCGCCGCGAGCAGCCGGAGCACCCCCATCCACTCCCGCACGAACTGCCCGAACACGCTCGCTGTTGCACCGAGCGCCATGAACACGGTGATTATGCCGGCCGAGAAGAGCACCGCCGCCAATACCGCGCGGCCGCGCACGGAGCCCGGAACGACCGCCTCACCAGAGAGCCCGGTCATGCTCGCTCCAGCCATGTAGCTCAGATAGAACGGCACCATCGGCAGGATGCAGGGCGAAAGGAACGACAGGAGCCCCGCAAGAGCCGCCGCCGCCAGCGATACGTCCATCACGCGGGAATCTCTCCTTGTGCCATCATTATATTCAAAATAGTGTTTTTCTGCTGCACAGGTCAAACCGGATTATCGAAGCATGCGGAAAGCCAGACACGCGATAGCAGCCCTGATGCTCGGCTTGGCGGCGATGCCGGCGTGGACCGCCGAGCTGATCATGGTCGAAGAACATGGCTGTCCGTGGTGCGCCCGGTGGACCGCCGAAATCGGGCCGATCTATGCGAAGACCGAGGAAGGCGCGCGGGCCCCCCTGCGGCGGATCGACATTGCAGCGACATCGCGCAGCGGAGTCGCTTTCGCAAGCCCGCCGGTCTTCACACCGACCTTCGTTCTCGTCGAAGACGGGATCGAGGTCGGTCGGATCGAGGGGTATCCGGGCGAGGACTTTTTCTGGGGAATGCTTGGCCAGATCCTCGAAAGACTGGCCCCAAAAGACGCTTACCAAAAGGAGGATTCATCATGAAGCGCCACATCATCGCGACAGCCTGCACGCTTGCCCTTTCAGCTCCGCTTTCCGGAGCGGCTCAGGACGGCGAAGCTCTGGTCACGTTCCAGAGCCTCAAACCGGAAGTCGCTTTCGAGCTCGCGCAAGCCGCACTTCTCGCCTGCCGCAACGGTGGCTACCAGGTCGGTGTCTCCGTCGTCGACCGGTTCGGTGTCGAACAGGTGTTCCTGCGCGACCGTTTTGCCGGGCCGCATACCGGAGAGACAGCCTTTCGCAAGGCCTGGACTGCGGTCTCGTTCCGGACGGATACGCTGGCGCTCGATACGACCACCGGGCCGGACGGAATCGCCTCGGGTATCCGCCATCTCTCCCTTGCTCTCCCGCTCGGCGGCGGGGTGCCGATCGACGCCGCGGGCTCGATGGTGGGCGGTGTCGGTGTCTCCGGTGCACCTGGACCGGACATTGACGACGAATGCGCCCGTGCAGGCATTGCAGCGATCGAGGACCAGATCGCGTTCTAGGACCGACCGGCCCCCAGATGCGCTTCAGCGCATGACCGTGAGTTCGGGAAGCTGTTCCGCAGCAATCGTGCGGATCAGGACCGCGATGTTGTCGAACACGTCTGCATGCACGGATTCCCGGCGCCATGTCATCCCGATCTGGCGATAGAGGTTCGGTGCCTTGAGCGGCAGGATGACGACATCATTCCGGCCGGCGATCTCGGTGCGCAGGTAGAGTGCAGGAAGGAAGGCAAGGCCCACCCCCATACCCGCCATGAGACGCAAGGCATCGAGACTGGTGCCCTCGTAGTCCCGCAAGAGCGTGGCGTTGAAATCGTTGCAGATGTCGCGGACCTGCGCGTGCAGATGATGGCCCTCGGCGATCGCCAGGACCTTCTGACCGGCGAGATCGGCGCGTGTCAGCGCCCCCGCGCGGCCAGCGAGGGGATGGTCGCGGGCTACCACGGCGCGCAGGGGTTCCCGAAACAGTGGCGCGACCATGAGTTCGGTCGGAAGAACCGGGAGCGGCGTTATCACGAGGTCGTAGCCGCCGGTTCCCAAGGCGTTGTGCAAGGCGACCGGCATGTCCTCGCGAACGTGGAGTTTCAGTTCCGGATACGCCCCGTGCAACGCCGGTACGATGTGAGGCAGCAGATAAGGTCCGAGTGTCGGAGGAACCCCAAGTCTCAAGGTACCGTGCAACCCGTGCTGTGCGGCTGCGGCAAGGTCGGCAATGTCCTTGACGTCCGCAAGCACCTTGCGTGAACGCTCGGCGATTTCACGGCCAAGGGGGGTCAACATGATCCGGGTCGGGTGACGCTCGACGAGGGGCGCATCCAGCCGTCTTTCCAGTTCGCGGATCTGGGCACTCAGCGTCGGTTGAGTCACGCCACATCTTTCAGCAGCACGCCGGAAGTTTCGCTCTTCCGAAAGCGCCAGCAGGTAGCTCAGTTGCTTGATCGTCGGCACGTCGGCTTGTCCCCTGTTCCGGCCACAACGGGACCCGCGCCCGATAGATAAAATCTATCATGAATGCGGCAAGCATTGGTCTGGAACAACACGTCAGTCGAACGCATGTTCAGACCACCGAAAGGGTCCGAAACCCGAAGTCATCAGGAGAAAGTCGAGATGTCCGAATCCGCCGAAACAACCTCCGGTCCGACAATCCGGCGCAGATCCCGTCTGGCCAGCCTGGACGCCCGGCTGGCGATCATGCGCGTGCAGAACGGCTATGCTGGAGGCATGCCGCCCCTCGTCGCGGCACAGCTTGCTGCGTTGCAGTCGGACATCCGCGGCCAACTCGCCACTTCGCCCGCCATGGATCGGCCGTAGCCCAATCGAATGCGTGAGGTGCAGAAATCGACGGGCCGCCAATGTCCCGGCCGCCCGACTGCACGTCATGCCACGGCGGGAACGGAATGACCTGCGCATCGGATCATCCCCCGCCAGCCCCGCGTCGGCGTCCCCCGGCGCGGGGCTT
>CAVQAX010000007.1:0-35643 GCA_963710515.1 uncultured Alphaproteobacteria bacterium | reverse complement strand
TCGCCAACTGCCCTTTGGCGAGCCACAGATTGTCCTCCAGTCCGACACGCACGTTGCCACCCGCCAGAACGGCGGCGGCGACATAGGGCATCTCGTTGCGGCCGATGGAAAACGCCGACCAGGTCCAACCCGGCGGGACGTTGTTCACCATCGCCATGAAGGTATTCAGATCATCGGGCGCGCCCACGGCACGCCCATGCAAAGCTGCACCAGTGCGGGGGATTTGAGGATTCCGTCCGCCACGAGACGCTTCGCCAGCCACAGATGGCCCATATCGAACGCCTCGATCTCGGGAGCGCACACCCATTGCCGTCATCCGTCCGGCCATCGCGCTCAGCGTGCCGGGCGTGTTGGTCATGACGTAATCGGCCTCGGCGAAGTTCATCGTGCCGCAGTCGAGCGTGCAGATCTCCGGCCGGCATTCGGCGACATGTGCGACGCGTTCCTCGGCACCGGCCATGTCGGTTCCTTCGGCCAGAGGCAGCGGCGAGGCCGGAGAGCCGAACACCAGATCGCCCCCCATTCCGGCGGTCAGGTTCCAGAACCACGTCGACCTCGGTGTCGCGGATGCGGTCCGTCACCTCGCGGTAGAGCCTGGTCGATCGCGACGGCTTGCCGGTCGCGGGATCGCGGACATGGCAATGCACAACGGCGGCGCCGGCCCTGGCCGCCGCTATCGCGCTGTCGGCGATCTGTTTTGGGCTGCGCGGCACATGCGGGCTCTGGTCCTGCGATCCGCCCGATCCTGTCACGGCGCAGGTGATGAAAACCTCACGGTTCATTTCCAGTGGCATCCCGGATCCTCACTTGCCGAGTCGCGACACATCCTTGCCGATATCCCGTAGCCTACCAAACACGCGCCGTCGCATGGAAAAATGCGGAATCTGCATAGCCGCAAAGCCGGCGCGGGCGACGCTCCGCCGGCGACGCCTCTCCAAGCCATCATCGGCGGGATCCAGCAGCCAGCATCCTCGGACGGGATTACATCCCTGCCCTGCCCAACGCGCCGTATTGCCGCGCGCAGGCTTCCGATACAGACTGCGCGTCGTCGCGCAGTGCGATGAAGCGCCGCGCCAAGGGCATGACCATTCATGCCGGGTCGGACGGCACGGAGGCGTCTCTTGAACACGCGACCCAACATCCTCATCCTCATGGTCGACCAGTTGAACGGCACCCTGTTCCCCGACGGGCCGGCGCCGACTTCCTGCACACCCCGCACCTGACGCGTCTTGCCGGACCCGGTCGACCCGGTTCGCCAACACCTACACCGCAAGCCCGCTGTGCGCACCCGGCCGCGCCTCCTTCATGTCGGGCCAGCTTGCCGTCGCGCACCCGGGTCTACGACAACGCGGCCGAGTTCACGCGCCGACATCCCCACCTTCGCGCATCATCTGCGCCGCGCCGGCTACGCACACCTGCCTGTCGGGCAAGATGCACTTCGTCGGGCCCGATCAGATGCACGGCTTCGAGGAACGCCTCACCACCGACATCTACCCGGCCGACTTCGGCTGGACGCCGGACTATCGCAAGCCCGGCGAACGCATCGACTGGTGGTATCACAACCTGGGCTCGGTGACCGGCGCCGGCGTTGCGGAGATCACCAACCAGCTCGAATATGACGACGAGGTCGCCTATCACGCCGACACGAAGTCTATGACCTCGCCCGGCGTCGCGACGAACCGCCCCTGGTGCCTGACCGTCAGCTTCACGCCATCCGCATGATCCCTACATCGCGCGCCGGAAATACTGGGACCTCTACGAGGATTGCGACCACCTGCTGCCCGATGTGCCGCGATGGCCTACGAGGAACACGATCCGCATTCGAGGCGCATCTTCGACGCCAACGACTGGCGGAACTTCGACATCTCCGAGGCAGACATAAGCCGCTCGCGCCGCGCCTATTTCGCCAACATCTCGTATTTGGACGACAAGATCGGCGAGGTGATCGGAGGCCTTGGACTCGACCGGACAGGAGGCGATCACCGTCTTCGTCTCCGATCACGGGGACATGCTGGGAGAGCGCGGATTGTGGTTCAAGATGAACTTCCTCGAAGGGTCGGCCCGCGTGCCCCTGATGATCGCCGCGCCGGGCATTCCGGCCGATCGGATCGACACGCCGGTGTCCACCCTGGACGTGCTGCCCACCCTCGCCGAACTGGCCGGCGTGGACATGGACGAGGTCCTGCCCTGGACCGACGGCCAGACGCTCGTGCCGTTGGCCACCGGCGCCGGACGTGATGCGCCGGTTCTCATGGAGTACGCGGCCGAGGCGTCGTATGCGCCGCTGGTGGGACTTCGCGACGGAAAGTGGAAATACGTCCATTGCGAACTGGACCCGCCGCTGCTGTTCGATCTCGAAGCCGACCCGCGCGAGTTGAAAAACCTCGCCGCGGACCCGGCCCATGCGGAAATTGCCGACAGGATGGCCGGGATGGTCCGGCAACAATGGGACATGGCGGCTTTCGACGCCGAGGTCCGCGAAAGCCAGAGCCGCCGACGCGTCGTCTACGACGCGTTGCGGAACGGCAGCTACTACCCGTGGGATACCAGCCGCTTCAGAAGGCGTCCGAACGCTACATGCGCAATCACATGGATCTCAACGTGGTCGAGGAGAACGCGCGCTATCCTCGCGGAATAACGGAGTGACAGGAGAAGATCGCGTCCCGGTCGCGACCGTTGCGACCCGATACGGACGACGGGTTCCGGAGAGATACCGGGGCGATATACAGGACGGGCCTTGAAGGGTAGTCTTGATCGGAAACAGGTCGGCCGATGTCGGTCGCCGAATGCTGACAGGGAGACGGGAATGTCGAAGGAGCTCGAATATTTCGCCAGAAAGGTCGCGAGCGGTCTGATGGACCGCCGCGCGTTCATGGGCAGGGCAGCCGCGCTGGGCGCGTCGGCGATTCTCGCCGATACGCTTCTGGCGGACGCCGCGCGGGCGCAGGAGCCCAAGAAAGGCGGCCACCTGAAGCTGGGACTCGGCGGGGGCGAAAGCTCGAACTCGCTCGATCCGGCACTGACCCTCAGCCAGGCGCCCTACAACGTGATCGCCCAGATCGGCGACCAGCTGGTCGAGGTGAACCCCGAAGGCGGGCTCGACACCCGCATCGCCGAGGAATTCAGCTCCACGCCCGACGCAAAGGTCTGGTCGTTCAAGATCCGGCAGGGTGTGGTCTTCCACGACGGCACGGCCCTGACATCGGACGATGTTCTCAAGACCATGCAGCGGCATTCCGATGAAAAGGCGACGTCCGGCGCTCTCGGCATCATGAAGGGTATCGAGTCGATGCGCGCGGAGGGAGATCTCTTCGAGATCACCCTCACCGATCCCAACGCCGACCTTCCCTACCTCATGGCCGACCGCCATCTGCGGATACAGCCGGGCGGCGGAATAGACGATCCGGCGAACGGCATCATGTCTGGGCCCTACAGGATCGTGGTGGACGAGCCGGGCGTGCGCCACACCTTCGAGAAGTTCGCCGATTACTGGGACGATTTCCGTGGCCATTTCGACAGCACGGAGATCCTGATCATCAATGACGCGACGGCGCGGATGTCGGCGCTGCAATCCGGGCAGGTGCAACTCGCCAACCTGATCGAGCCGAAGATCGCGGAGCTGCTGTCCAGAGCACCGGGCGTCAATCTGGAAACGACCGAAGGCCGGGGCCAGAACGTCTTCGTCATGCATGTCGACACCGCGCCGTTCGACAATAACGATCTGCGGCTGGCCCTGAAATACGCCGTCGACCGCGAAGAACTGGTCGAGAAGATTCTGCGCGGCTATGGGACCGTCGGCAACGACATTCCGGTCAACATGGCCTATCCGTTTTTCGACGAAAGCATTCCGCAGCGTGAATTCGATCTGGACAAGGCTGCGGAGCACTACAGGAAATCCGGCCACGACGGCAGCCCGATCGTGCTGCGCGTCTCGGATGTCGCATTTCCGGGCGCGGTCGATGCGGCGCAACTGTTCCAGCAGAGCGCCCAGAAGGCTGGCATTCCGCTCGAGATCGAGCGCGAGCCGGGAGACGGCTACTGGTCGGAAGTCTGGAACACCGAAGCCGTTCTGCGCTTCGTATTGGGGCGGGAGGCCGACGCAGGACCAGATGTATGCCACCGCGTATCTGTCGAGCGCGGAATGGAACGATACGAGGTTCAAGAACGAGAAGTTCGACAGCCTGCTGATGCAGGCGCGGGCCGAGCTCGATCCGGACAAGCGCAAGGCACTCTACAGCGAGATGAGCTATATGGTCCGCGACGAGGGCGGCCTCATCATGCCGATGTTCAACAATTTCCTCGACGCGCGCACCGACGCCGTCGCGGGTTGGGTCAGCAATCCCAACGGCGACATGATGAACGATCTGGCCGCGGTGAAGTGCTGGCAGGCCTGAGCCGGTGCACCCGGTTCTGAAACTGGCAGCCCAGCGCGTCGCGCTGGGCTGCCTGCTGCTTCTGGCCGCTTCCGTCATGATTTTCGTGGGCACGCTCGTTCTGCCCGGCGATGTCGCCCAGGCGATCCTCGGCCAGTCGGCCACCCCCGCCTCGCTGGCCAATCTGCGCGAGCAGATGGGGTTGAACGATCCGGCGTGGCAACGCTATTTCCACTGGCTTTTCTCGGCGCTGCAGGGGGATCTCGGCACCTCGCTGTCGAATGGCCGGGACATCGCGACCCAGATCGGCAACCGGTTCGGCAATACGCTGTTCCTCGCGTTCTGGGCGGCTGTCGTGGCGGTTCCCCTGGCGATCCTGCTGGGACTTCTGTCGGTCCTCTACCGCAACCGCTGGCCCGACAAGCTGATTTCCGGCGTGTCGCTCGCCTCGATCTCGCTGCCGGAATTCTTCATCGGCTACGTGCTGATCTACTTCTTCGCGGTGCAACTGGGCTGGTTTTCCTCGATCGCCACGATCTACGACGGCATGAGCCTGTGGGAAAAGCTCAACGCGATCGTCCTTCCGGTCACCGTCCTGACGATGGTGATCCTCGCACATATGATGCGGATGACCCGCGCCGCGATCCTCAACGTGATGCAGTCCGCCTATATCGAGACCGCCGAGCTCAAAGGTCTGACGCGGTTCAACGTGATTTTCCGCCACGCCTTCCCGAACGCCATCGCGCCCATCGTCAACGTCGTGATGCTCAACCTCGCCTATCTGGTCGTCGGCGTCGTCGTGGTCGAGGTGATCTTCGTCTATCCCGGCATGGGGCAGTATCTGGTCGACCATGTCGCGAAACGGGACGTCCCGGTGGTGCAGGCCTGCGGACTGATTTTCGCGGCCGTCTACATCAGCCTGAACCTCGTCGCCGATCTGGTCTCCATCGTGACCAACCCCCGGCTGAGGCATCCGAAGTGAGAATTCCCGTTTCAGCCCTGATCGGGCTCGTTCTCGTGGGCGGCTTTTTCCTGATGGCCCTGTTCGCGCCGCTGATCGCGCCCTACGGCAATGCGGAAGTGGTCGGAGACGTGTGGGAGTCGAGGTCTGCCGCGCATTGGCTGGGTACGGACAATATCGGGCGCGACCTGCTCAGCCGGATGATCTATGGCGGCCGGACCACGATCCTCATCGCGACGCTCGCCACGGCGCTGTCGTTTTCGCTGGGGTCGTTTCTGGGCTTCACCGCCGCCGTGATCGGCGGCTGGGTCGACCAGCTGATGTCGCGGCTTGTGGACCTTCTGATGTCGATCCCGTCGCTGATCTTCGCACTGGTGGTGCTGTCGGTGATGCCGGTCAACATCATCGTTCTGATCCTCGTCATGGGCATCCTCAACTCGACACGCGTCTACCGCCTGTCGCGGGCCGTCGCGGTCGACATCAACGTGCAGGATTTCGTCGAGGCGGCGAAACTGCGCGGCGAGAAACGCAGCTGGATCATCTTTCGTGAAATACTCCCGAACGCGCTGTCGCCGCTCGTCGCCGAACTTGGCCTGCGCTTCATCTTCGCGGTGCTTTTCCTCTCGACACTGTCATTCCTCGGCCTCGGCGTGCAGCCTCCCGCCTCGGATTGGGGCGGAATGGTGAAAGAGAACAAGGACGGCATCGTCTTCGGCATCGGCGCGGCGCTGATCCCCGCCGCTGCGATCGCGGCACTCGCGATCTCCGTCAATCTGGTCGCCGACTGGATTCTCAACCGGACCTCCGATCTGAAAGGAGGCCGCGGTGCCTGATCCCTTCCTCGACATCCGGAACCTCAGGATCGAGGCGACGGTCTACCCCCACGGCGAGCAGGCCCAGGACATCGTGATCGTCGAGGACGTCTCGCTGACCCTGGAAAAGGGCAAGGTTCTGGGCCTGATCGGCGAGTCGGGCGCCGGCAAGTCCACCATCGGGCTGGCGGCAATGGGCTATGGCCGGGGTGGCGTGCGGATCACGGGCGGCGAGGTCTGGCTGAACGGTCGCGACATCCTGAAGGGCGGCAAGAGCGGTTTTCGAAAACTGCGCGGCAAGGAGGTCACTTATGTCGCCCAATCGGCGGCGGCGGCCTTCAATCCGGCCAAGAGGCTGATGGAACAGATCATCGAGGCCGCGCTGAAGCACGGTGTCGCCAGCGCCAGGCAGGCTGAGGCGCGCGCGGTGGATCTGTTTCATCGGCTCGGCCTGCCGGATCCGGATCATTTCGGACGCCGGTTCCCGCATCAGGTGTCCGGCGGGCAGCTGCAACGCGCGATGACGGTGATGGCACTGGTGCCGGAACCGGACCTGATCGTTTTCGACGAGCCGACCACCGCGCTTGACGTCACGACGCAGATCGACGTGCTGGCAGCCATCAAGAAAGCCATCCGCGATACCGGCGTGGCCGCGCTCTACATCACCCATGATCTCGCCGTCGTGGCCCAGGTGTCCGACGAGATCATGGTGCTGCGCGGCGGCAGGCTGGTCGAACGCGATACCGCGGAGAACATCATCAACAATCCGCGGGAAGACTATACCAAGGCGCTGGTCTCGGTGCGATCGATCGAGCACGAGGAAAAGAAGCCGACCGGAACTCCGGTGCTTGAGGCGCGAAACATCTCGGCCGCCTACGGCAACCTCGTTCAGGTGCTCACGGACGTCTCGGTCGAGGTCCACCCCGGCCAGACCCTCGCCGTGGTCGGCGAAAGCGGGTCCGGCAAATCGACGCTTGGCCCGCGTGCTGACCGGACTCCTGCCGCCGTTCGAAGGATCGGTCACCTTCGCCGGGCGCAGCCTCAGTCCGGCGCTGGCGCAGCGCGGCAAGGAGGATCTGCGCGAACTGCAGATGATCTACCAGATGGCCGACACCGCGATGAACCCGCGTCAGACGGTCGAGACGATCATCGGCCGCCCGCTGACCTTCTATTTCGATCTGAGCGGACGCGAGAAACGCGACCGGGTGATGGAGTTGCTCGACCAGATCGAGATGGGTCCGGAATTTCTCGACCGCTACCCCGCGGAGCTTTCCGGCGGCCAGAAACAGCGCGTCTGCATCGCCCGCGCCTTGGCGGCGAAACCGAAACTGATCATCTGCGACGAGGTGACGAGCGCGCTCGATCCCCTGGTCGCCGATGGCATCCTGAAGCTTCTTCTGCGGCTGCAGAAGGCCGAGGACGTGGCCTATCTCTTCATCACCCACGATCTGGCCACGGTGAAGGCGATCGCGGATTCGATCGCGGTCATGTATCGGGGGGCACTGGTGCGCTACGGTCCGAAATCCGAGGTGCTGGCTCCGCCATTCGACGACTACACCGACCTCCTGCTGTCCTCGGTTCCGGAAATGCGGATCGGCTGGCTGGAGGAAGTGCTGGACCATCGCAGAATGGAAAGCGCGGACAATTGAGAGCCAGGAAGGCTTGGTCTCGGACGGGGCATCCGGGCCTGTAGAACCGTTCGCTTTGGTGGGCTGCCCCCTGATCAGTGGTCCTCGCTTGTCTGACGTCAGCGCATACCGGACAGATTTAGGGGTTTGAGCAACGGAGGGTTCTGGTTCATCGCAGCAATCAAGGAGCGAAGATGAAACAGAAACCTAAAACATCGAAGGACTCCGGGATCAAGCTGGTCGGGGGACCAAGTGGAAGAGACGCAGGCACTATTCGGCCGAGGAGAAGATTGGCATTGTCCTTGCCGGCCTGCGCGCAGATGCGAGCATTGCCCTGCTCTGTCGGCGCGAGGGAATAGCCGAAAGCCTGTACTGCAGCTGGTTGAACGAGTTCTTCCAGACGGGCAAGCAAAGGCTCGCAAGGGTTACTGCGCGACAGGCCACAGCGCCGGAGGTAAATGAACTCCGCTCCGAGGCGGCAGCGGTCAAGGAGATGGTTGCCGACTTCACCCTCGAATAACGTCTGCTCAAGAAAGCATGATCGGGGATGGGGAGGACAACGCATGAGAAAGTCTCCCTCCGAGAAGCTCGACATCATCCGCACGGTCGAGGCGTCACATCTGACGACCGGACAGAGCTTGTAGATGCTCGGGATCCAAAGCAGCACGTTCTACGACTGTTACGCCCGGTGGAGCGACGGTGGCATTGATGCGCTGGCAGATCGCTCTCCGAGGCCCGGGTCAGTCTGGAACCTTGTCCTGGATACGGTTCGCAAAAATGTTGTCGACTTTGCCTTGGAGCACGAAGATCTGACACCCTTGGAACCGGCGGTCAAATACATCGATGAGAAGCGCTACTTTGTCTCGGAATCCTCTGCATAGCGCATTCTCAATGCCGAGGATCTGCCTACCGCGCCGGCACATGTCGTGATCCGTGCCGCCGACTAGGCACTGTACCCATAAACAGGGTTCCCCCATGGGGGCGGTTCTGATTCAACCTTCCGAAAGAGGAGGGTTTCATGCGCCGACACGAACTGAGCGACGAGGACTGGGCGATCATCCAACCGCTGTTGCCGAACAAGCCGCGCGGGGTGCCGCGGGTCGACGACCGACGGGTGTTGAATGGCATCCTGTGGCGATTTCGCACCGGAGCGCCCTGGCGCGACATCCCGGAGCGCTACGGCCCGCGGACGACCCTCTACAACCGGTTCGTCCGCTGGCGGGCGTCGGGGGTGTGGGACCGTCTCCTCGCCGCCGTATCAGCGGCTTACGACGGCGACATCGTGATGATCAACTCGTCCTGCGTGCGCGTCCACCAGCACGGCGCCGCCGTCAAAAGGGGGGTCCCGACGCCGGGGATGGCGGCATGGGACGCTCCCGGGGCGGGCTGACCACCAAGATCCACGCGCTGGTCGATGCCGAGGGCCGTCCGGTGAAGCTCCTGCTGACGCCGGGTCAGGCGGGCGATGCGCCGGCGGCGGCGAGCTTGCTCGAAGACCTCGCCCCCGGCGCGACGCTCATCGCCGACCGGGCCTATGACACCAACGCAATCCGCGAACTCGCCTCCGAGCGCGGCGCGTGGGCCAACATCCCGCCCCGCAGCATCCGGAAGGGAAGCTTCGCCTTCTCCAGCTGGGTCTACCGCCAGCGAAACCTGGTCGAGCGCTTCTTCAACCGCATCAAACAGTTCCGAGGCCTCGCCACACGATACGACCGAAAACCCGAGAACTTCCTCGCCGCGCTTCAGCTTGCCGCTATCCGCATCTGGCTGGCAGCTATATGAGTCCGCACCCTAGTTCAGGGACAAGACCACCTGGCCCAACGAGATCTGGCAGCAGGCCACTTTGGCGGTGCGGCGCATCGGGCCACCAGTGTCGTTGCTGCGGGTCCTGGAATTATCCGGCAGTTCCAGCGGCCACTTGTACCACAAGCTCCGGCGTGGTGAGAATGGCGTGCGAATAGGTCGGGCCGTCGATTTCATGGGCCGCGTGCATGGCTTCCGCAGAGCAACTCGCCGTCGCATCGCGTACCAGTGTCACGTGGTAGCCGAGTTCGGAGGCATAGCGGCCGGACATTTCCAGGCGGGTGTTGGTGATCAGGCCGATCAGGATGACATGGGTGATCTCGTGCTGGCGCAGCTGAACATCAAGGTCGGTATTGGCGAAGCTCGATCCGCTCCAATGCTCCTTGACGACGATACCGCCGGATTCGGCGCGGAAGCCCTCGCACCATTCCCCGCCCCAGCCGTCTGCGGCGAACAACCGGGCGGCATGCGCGCCGAGCTGAAAGGGACGTCGGATGCGCCCATCCCTCGAGATCCGTCGGCTTGTGTCGGTGGTGGGCAGGATGAAGATCGGGATCCCCGCCTTGCGCACCGCCGCACGGACCCGGGCAAGGTTGGCATGAAGGTCGACCGATCGGGCCACCTCGCGGACGAGTGGCCAGATTTTGCCCGCCTCGGCAAGGAGGTCATTCCAGGGGTCGATGAAGAGAAGTGCTGTGCTGCCCTCGGGATATCCGGTGTCGCTCATGGAAGGTTCCATTCCGTGCGGTCAGGCGGCACGGTCCCTCTCGTCTTTCCTGATTGCCCCGACACGACAGGTCGCCGGGAGGCTGCGTCGCAATCGCGTGGATCCATGCTCGGGCATGCGGCTCGCCGCTGCGGTGAGGGGCCTGCGCAGAGCGGATCTCACGCGAAGTCAATGAATTTGCCGAACGGCATTTCGCGCAAGCGCTGACCTGTTGCGGCAAAGATGGCGTCGGCCAAAGCGGGTGCGGCCGGCGCCGTGGCAGGCTCTCCCAGACCGCGGACCTTCTCTGCGCGTCCCAGGAGTTGCGTGTGGCATTGCGGTGTCTGGTGAAGCCGCATGCCTTCGAACGCGTCGAAATTGGTTTGCTGCACCGCGTGGTTTTCGTAGGTCAGTTCGCAATTCATCGCATGGCCCAGACCGAAGATGGCGGCTCCGGTCAGTTGCGCCTCGGCGTTGACGGGGTCGAAGACCGTTCCGCAATCGGCGGCGATCCAGACCTCGTCGATGCGGATTCCGCTGTCCGTCATGGTCACGTCGATGACCTCGGCCACCGGCACGCCGTGGGTGTGGGCGAAGGCGATGCCGCGCCCGCGCCCCGGCCCGATGTCGGCGCCTGCCCAGTTCGACATCTCGCCCACCGCCTCCAGCACCCGGCGCGAGTCCGCATTGTCGATCAGCCGCAGCCGTTCCTCCAGCGGATCGGCCCCGGCGGCATGGATCAGTTCGGACAGGAAGCCTTCGTGGAAGAAGCTGTTGGAACAGGCCCCGGGCGAGCGCCACGAGCCGATCGGAACCATCTGCGGGGCGGCATAGCCGGTCACGCGGTAGTTCGGGATGGCATAAGGCTGGTCATAGGCCCCCCAGACCAGCATCGCGTCCGGTCCGGGCGGCACGATGAAGACGCGACCGAACCACGACTGAACGAGCGAGGCGCTGATCGTGTCCAGATCGCAGGCCACCACCCGGCCGTCTGCAACGGCCCCTCGCGCACGCGCCATGTGCAGGGGCCGGGGGAAATCATGGGTCATGTCCTCTTCCCGCCGCCAGGTTGTCTTGATCGGCGTTCCGGGCATGGAGGCGGCGATCTGGATCGCCTGAACGACATAGTCGTGGTCGAGCCTGCGGCCGAAGCTGCCGCCGGCCGGGAGCGCATGCAGGGTGACCTGCGCCGCATCGAGGCCCGTGATCTCCGCCGCAGCGTCCCGAACGACGTGCGGCACCTGCGTCGCGGTCCAGATCGTCACCCTGTCCTGCTCGATCAGCACCGTGGCGCACAGCGGCTCGAGCGCGGCGTGGGCCAGGAATGGCGTGCGGTACTCCGCCTCGATGATCTCCGCCCCCGCCAGCGCACGCTCGACATCGCCGTCGTCGCGCAGGCGGCTGTTGCGGTTCTCCTCGGTATGGGCGTCGTCCAGAGCCTGCCACATCTCGGCGCTCTGGCCGGATAGTCAGGCGGCAGCCAGTCGACCTCGAGCGCCTCGGCCGCCTGGAAGGCGAACCAGGTGTTGTCGGCGATGACGGCAAGCCCCTCGTTCACCTCGACGACCGACCGGACCCCCGGCATCGCAAGCGCCGCAGTGGCATCGTAGCCCGCCATGCCGCCACCACGGCCCGGATTGGCGCGCATCGTCGCATGCAGCATGCCCGGCAGGACCACGTCGATGCCGTAATCCTGGGTGCCGGTAGATTTCGCCACGATGTCGAGCCGCTGATACGGCTTTCCCAGCCGTTTCCACTCGGTCGGCGGGCGCAGGGCCACGTCGGTCACCGGCGCGATCGCTGCCGCTTCGGCGCCAAGGTCGGTATAGGGGATGCGGGTCGCGTCGGGCAGGATCACATGACCATCTTCGGTCCGAAACTCCGCAGCGGACAGCCCTGTGCGCGCCGCTGCGGCGGCCTTCAGAGTCTCGCGCGCGGTCGCACCGGCCCGCCGCAATGTCTCGTGCAGGTCGGCGGTGGACGACGACCCGCCGGTGAACTGTGAGCCCGACAGCTGCGCGACGTTGATCATCAGATCGCGCACCGTCTCCGCCACCATCCCGTCATCCCATGCGGGAAACGGTAATCCATCCGCCGCGACGGTCCCGTTGAAATAGGCCCGGTGGGGCTGGCCGGGATCGAGCGTGGCCTTGGCAGGATCGATATCGAGCTCTTCCGCGATCAGCATGGCCTGCGTCGAGGCGATCCCCTGACCCACGTCAGCCCGCGGCACGATCAGCGTGATCCCGTCCGGTGTGATCTTGACGAAGGGGGTCAGCGCCGCCTCGCCCTCGCCCAGATCACCGAGCAGGGGGTTGGGGGTCGGACGGCTGACGAAATAGGCCCCGAAGGCAACCCCGCCGAGGATCGCAGCCGACCCGATCAGGAAGCTGCGGCGGGCTATGGTTCTGGCGCGACCCATCCCTCACGCCTCCCGCATCGAGGTGGCGGCGCTGTGGACGGCCGCGCGGATGCGCGGATAGGTCCCGCAGCGGCACAGATTGCCGGACATGGCGTCGTCGATATCCGCGTCACTCGGCTCGGAATTGCGCGCCAGAAGGTCGGCGGCCTGCATGATCTGGCCGGACTGGCAGTATCCGCATTGCGCCACCTGATGGGCGATCCACGCCTCCTGCACGGCGTGCAAGGCATCGGCTGTGCCCAGCCCCTCTATCGTCGTGACATCGCCCCAGACATCGGACAGCGCCACCTGGCAGGAGCGCACGGCCTCCCCGTCGATATGGACCGTGCAGGCGCCGCATTGCGCGATGCCGCAGCCATACTTGACGCTCGTGATGTTCAGACCGTCCCGCAACACCCAGAGAAGAGGCATGTCGGGCGACAGATCGACCGTAGTGCGTGGTGCCGTTCACGATGAGTTCCATGGCTTTCCCCAGTCGGTTGTCGGACGACGCGCGGCCCGTCGATACGTCCCAATCTAGCCCCGCTCAGCGGAACGGCGATATGCATATGCGGTCAGGTCCATGCAAATCGGGTCAGTCAGTCGGCGGGATCTGGTGCTGTTCAACCGCTCGTGGCATTCAGGCATGGTACCCGGGAGACCCCGCGCATGGCCACTTCCCAGACCTATTCCCTTTTCATGGCGACCGACGTGGCGTGCCGCATCCTCGGCGTCGATCCGCAGGTGATGCTCGAGACGGCGGGCCTCGGTGATCTCGCCCACGGTCGGACCGAATTGAGGGTCACGGCGGATCAGTATTTCGATTGCTGGAACACCATGGCCGTGCTCTCGCGGCGCACCGACTACGTGCCCTATCTCGGCGTCGCGATTTCCCGCGGACCGGTGATTCCGGTGTTTTTCACGCTGTCCTGCGCGCCCGATCTGGAAACCGGGCTGATGCGTCTGTCGCAGTTCAAGTCATTGCTCGGTCCGACCCGGATGCAGGTTTTCCGGGATGGCCCGCTTCTGCGCGTGGAGTACGACAGCGTCGACGATCGCACGCCCATGCCACCGAGCCTCGGCGCCTTGCAGATCGTGTGCATGGTCGAAAACATTCGCGGGGCCACCGCCCGTCTCCTGCACCCGGTCTCGGCGGGGTTCGACGGCTCCGAAGCGGAACGGCGCCAGATCGCCGGTCATCTCGGGGTCATGCCCGAGCAGTCCGATATCGCCTTCGTGGCGTTTTCGCCCGAGGATGCGAAACGACCGTTCATTTCCGAGAATCCGAGCCTCTGGGCCGATATCGAGGCCGACCTGAAGCTTCAACTCGCGGCCCAGAAGGATCGCTTGCCTTTCGCTGCGCGGGTGCGGGTGGCCCTGGTCGATCTGATGCTCTCGGGGCGTACTGGTGCGGAAGACGTGGCCGGCACCCTCGGGGTCAGCCGCAGCACGTTGCAGCGGCGCCTGCGAGAGGAAGGGACGACATATCAGGCAGAGCTCGACGCCACGCGGCGGGACATCGCGATCCGATATCTGACCAAGACCTTCCTCAGCGCCGAAGAGATCGCGACTGCCCTAGCCTACCGCGATGCCAACAGCTTCTCGCGGAGCTTCCGGCGGTGGACCGGCCAAGCGCCTGTAGCCTTTCGACAAGCGCTGACGCGCCCAACAACGCCGACAGGAGATATGGAGTAGGCACCGGGTCAGAGCGGTGCGCGTTGCTCGGTCTGCCGCTGTGCGGCCGGTCTGGCCGGTGCCCGCGAAAACGCCAATGTTAACGTACTGAACCGCGCCGGGTATCCCGGAGGCAGGTTTCTTTGAGTCTTACGCGGCCACGGCGTGGTCCTCCAGTTCGGCGTAGTGCTTCGCTTTTGCCTCGGCGGGTGGGATGTTGCCGATCGGCTCGAGCAGGCGGCGATGGTTGAACCAGTCCACCCATTCGAGGGTGGCGAACTCGACGGCCTCGAGGCTGCGCCATGGACCGGCACGACGGGTGACCTCGGTCTTGAACAGGCCGATCACCGTCTCGGCGAGGGCGTTGTCATAGGAGTCCCCGACGCTGCCCACGGAGGGCGCGCTGCCGGCCTCGCCGAGACGCTCGCTGTAGCGAATGGACAGGTATTGCGAGCCCCTGTCGCTATGGTTGATCAGGCCGCCGCCCTGGACGGGTCGTCGGGCGTGGATCGCCTGCTCCAGCGCATCCAGCACGAAGCTCGCCTCGGCGCTCCGGGAGACGCGCCAGCCGACGATGCGCCGGGCGTAGGCGTCGATCACGAAAGCCACGTAGAGTGAGGCATTGGTCGCCATCGGTTCAAGACTGATGCCGAACGCCGGACCAGGTGGCGACATGGGTGAAGTCGGACACCCAGAGCCTGTTGGGCGCCGGCGCCTTGAAGTCCCGGTTCACCCGGTCGAGCGGACACGGCGTGGACTTGTCGCTGATCGTGGTTCTCACTGACTTTCCTCGAACAATTCCTCGGAGGCTCATCTGGCGCATCAGACGGGCGACGGTGCAACGGGCGACGTTGACGCCCTCGCGGCCAAGCTGGCGCCAGACCGTGCGCACGCCGTAAACACCGAAGTTCTCCTCCCAGACCCGTCGGATCTTGCCGCGAAGGGCGGCGTCGCGGCGCACGCGCGGCGGCGCGCTCGCAGGATCTGCGCGACGGGCGGCCGCTGCGTGATACGTCGATGGGGCGATCGGCAGCTCGCGGCAGATCGGCTCGACCCCATATGACGCGCGATGATCGTCGATGAAGGCGATCATGGCTTGAACCGGCGGTCGAGCTCCGCCTGCGCAAAATATGCTGACGCCTTCCGCAGAATCTCATTCGCCTGTCGCAGCGCGCGAACCTCCCGCTCCAGCGCCTTCAGCCGGTCGCGCTCGTCGCTACCGAGCCCGGATCGCACCCCGCGGTCACGCTCTGCCCGGCGAACCCAGAGCCGCAGCGTCTCCGCGTTGCAGCCCACCTTCTCCGAGATCGAACAGATCGTCGCCCATTCGCTGGCGTGCTCGTTCGCATGCTCGCGCACCATGCGCACTGCGCGATCGCGCAGCTCAGCAGGGTACGGCTTCGTCGTCTTCCTCGTTTCCATGGACCCCATCCTTCCAAAAGCCGGGGCCTCCGGGAAACCCGGCGAAGTTCACTCCTCCTGTGAAGAACATTATGGACATGAGCCCAGACCCCTGCCGCGATTCAGGCACGGAAATAGCCCTAGAGCGGGATGGCTTCGGGTTGAATCGAAGGGGGATACACAGGGGTGCACTTGGCTGATTCACTGTCCTCGGCCGGAAAACGGAGGATGGCGCAGTGGGGCGGGCGCTATCGATGGACTTGCGTGAACGGGCGATGGCCCGACTGGGAAAGGGTGAGAGCGTCCGGGGCGTCGCGGCGGCGCTGAATGTGGCGCGGTCGAGCGTGGTGCAGTGGTTGCAGCGCCTTCGTCAGACCGGGAGCTGCGCTGCCGCTGGCACGGGCGGACATCCACCGCGCAAGATCGCGGGTGCGCACGCGGCTTGGATGCCGGAGCGGATCACGACGCCCTTCACCCTGCGCGGGCTGGTCGGCGAACTCGCCGATCGCGGCTTGCGCGTGGAGTACCGTACGGTCCGGGCCTTCGTTCATCGCACCGGCTATTCGTTCAAGAAAAGACGGCGCTCGCCGAAGAGCCGACCCGCCCGGACGCAAGCCGCCGCCGTGCCCGCTGGAAGCGTCATCAAGACCGGATCGACCCGCGCCGTCTTGTCGTCATCGACGAAACCCGGGCCAGAACCGATATGACGTCGCTCAGGGGCTGGGCGCCGAAGGGCGAACGCCTGATCGGCCGTGCGCCGCATGGCCACGGGCGGACCATGACCTTCATTGCCGCCCTGCGCCACAACCGGATCGATGCGCCCTTCGCCCCAAATGGCCCGGTCAATGGCGAGGCATTCCGCGCCCATGTCGAGCGGATCCTCGTCCCGACGCTCGGCCCGGGCGACGTGGTGGTGATGGACAATCTCGCCAGCCACAAGGGACGGGCCGTCCGCGACGCCATCCGCGCGGCCCGCGCACACCTGCTGTTCCTGCCGCCATACAGCCCCGATCCGAACCCCATCGCGCAGGTGTTCGCGAAACTCGAGCACATGCTGCGCGACGCCGCCGAGCGGACCGTCGAAACGACGTGGCGAAGGATCGGTGCGCTTCCGGAGCGGTTCACACCGCGCGAATGCTCGAACTACCTCGTCAACGCAGGATACGCTTCAAGCTGATCTCATCTGCTCTAGAGTAAGATATGACCACAAGCGTAAATCAGCCGACCCCGGCGCTCAGGCCGCTTTCGTCTTCCGGCGGCCAGAGTTTGGCCGCAACGAAGCTCACACAGGCGGCGATTGTTCCAAACACCAGAAAGGCCATCCAAGGGTCGATCAGCACTGCGAGCCATCCCGCTGTGGAATAGGCCGCGACCAAAAGAACGCTCGAAATCGAGAATTGCGCTGCCAGCAGCGTCTGGAGATCGGACGGGGTTGAAATCCGGCGTATCATGTAAAGCGCTGGCGTCAGCGTGAGCGAAACCCCGAGGCCGATCAGGAACCACAGGCACAGCAACCCGGGAAAGGTGCGCAGGAGCGTTCCGACAAGGAGGCCTGCCGTGAGCAATGCGCTCCCGGCCAGCATAGGAACCCGCTCGGGCAGGCGCCGCAGGAAACGCGGAAGGATCAGCGCCCCGGTGATCGAGCCGATACCGAAGGCCGCGAAAGCGAATGCGACGGCCGGGCGATCGAGGTCGTGAACGCCCTGTACCAGAATGACCGTATTGACCATGACCATCGCCGTGGCGACGGCAACAGCCACGTCGAGCGCGAGAAGACCGCGAAGCTCCGGCCTTTCGAGAAACAGCTTCGGTCCGCGCAGCACTTTCTCCCAAAGGCCGGTCGCGTGGCTGGCGCGTGAGCGCGGCAGATCCGTCGATGATACCAGCACGGCCGAACACAAGAACCCGACTGCCGCGACGATGAAGATCCCTCCCGGCGCCAGGATCAGCAGCAGTCCGGCGGCAATGAGCGGGCTCATGGAGTTCTCGACTTCCGATGCCACGCGCGAACGTGTCAGCGAGAGTGTGTAATCCTCGCTGCTCCCCAGAAGATATGGCACGACGGATTGATACACGAGCACGAACGACGCGGATGCAAGTGACGCCACAAAGACGAGCACGTAGATCTGCCAGACGGAACCGACGAACGGAAGAAACACCAGACTTCCGGCACGGATCAGATCGAGCGTGATAAGCAGCGGCTTGCGCGGAAGGCGTTCGGTCAGGACCGCCGAAACAGGCGCCGCAACGATGTATGCCAACATCTTGAGGGAAAGGGCGGTGCCGAGCACGGCGGGACTGTCCTCGCCGGCAAGGCCATAGGCGACCAGAGCAAGGGCGACAACCGCGATACCCGATGCGAAAAGCCCTGTGACATAGGCGAGGTAAAGCCGGTAATAGCTCCGCTTGTCGCTCAGGCCGCTCCAGGGAAGAGGCTTTCCTTCAGGCGTAGAAGCGGCGTCCTGGGTTTCTTCAGGCGCCATCCAAACCGGGATCCCGACCCTCATCTCCATAGACCGAAACGTACAAGGTTGGCAGGAACACCAGAGTCAGAAGCGTCGCCACCAGCAAGCCCCCCATAACTGCGAACGCCATCGGGCCCCAGAAGAGCGTGGGGGCGATGGGCAGCAGGCCCAGAATCGTCGAAAGCGCCGTAAGAAGCAGTGGCCTGAACCGACTCGCCGCAGCCTTGGCGGCGGCCTCCTGCACAGGCAGTCCCGCTTCCCGCTCGGCGGTGATCTGGGTGATCAGGATCACCGCGTTCTTCGCGATCATCCCGATCAACGCAAGCATGCCGAGGATCGCGACGAACCCGAGCGGCTTGCCGAAGAGCAACAGGGCGCCCACGACGCCGATCAGACCGAGCGGCAGCAGGATCAGGACCATGCCCGTCGCCTTGAAGCTCTGGAGTTGCACCATCAGCAGGGTGATGATGATGAAGATCATGATCGGCACCACTGCGAAAACCGAAGCCTGCGACGAGGCGCTCTGCTCCGCGGTGCCGCCGAGTTCGATCCGGTACCCCGCCGGCAGATCGGCCTGAAGCGCGTCGATGTCGTCGGCAATGGCATTCACGACGCTTTCCGGACTGGCTCCGTCGCGCACGTCGGCCAGAACCGTCAGCGTCGGTTGCCGGTCATACCGCCAGATCAACGGCTGCTCCTGATCGAACGTGAATGTCGCGAACTGGCTGAGCGCCGCGGTGCGGCCTCCGGGGATCGGCACCTGTAGTGTCGGCAGCGTGTCGAGGGACACCCGGTTCGCATCCGCCGCGCGAACCACGACATTCACCAGATAGATGCCGTCCCGCACCTGTGTCACCGTCGATCCCGAAACCGCCGCGTTGAGCGTGTTGGCAAGCTGCATGCTGCTCAAGCCGAGGCGCCTGGCCCGGTCCTGATCGACCTCGATCCGCACCTGCCGCGCCGGCTCCATCCAGTCGAAATGGATGCGGTCGGCAGCCGGGTCCGAGGCCAGGACTTCCGCAAGACGCAGGGCCTGTGCCCGCAGCACCTCCAGATCAGGTCCGCTGATGCGGTATTGCAAGGGCCACCCGACGGGCGGGCCCATTTCGAGTGGGCTGACACGGGTCGTCGCTTCGGGAAAATTCTCTATGAGCCAAGCGTCGAGATCCTCTTCGATCCGCAAACGGGCCTCGAGGTCCGTGGCCACGACAACGATCTGGCTGCGGTCGGTTGTCGGGGGCTCGATGGCGAGCGGCAGATAAAAGCGGATCACGCTGCGCCCGATATACGACGTCCAGAAATCAACGTCCTCGTTCGCCTCGAGCCAGTCCTCGACCCGTCCAACCGACTCCTCGCTGGCGAAGATCGACGTCGAACGTGGCATCTGCAGATCGACCATCAGTTCCAGACGGTCGGAGGGCGGGAAGAACTGCTGGTTGATGTTCTGAAGTCCCAGCACCGAGAGCGCGAACAGACCCGCCGAAAGCGCGAACGTCACCCAGCGGAACCGGATTGCCCCTGTCAGCAGCCGCAGATACGCCCGAATGATCGGGCCCGGCTCCGACGGCTTTGCATCCGTCTTCGAGGCCTTGAGCAGGACCGAACCCAGTATCGGCGTGAAGAGTACCGCCACCAGCCAGGATGCGATCAAAGCGATGGCGACCACCTGGAAGAGCGAGATCGTGTATTCGCCGGCGCCGCTCTGCGCGAATCCGATCGGCACGAATCCGGCGATGGTGATCAGCGTTCCGGTCAGCATGGGCGCTGCAAGCGTGCTGTAGGCGAAGGTCGCCGCCCCGTCGATCGTGTCGCCTTCCGCGATCCGTCGCAGCATCGCATCCACGGTCGTCATGGCGTCATCGACCAGAAGGGCGAGTGCGATGATCAGCGCGCCGAGTGAGACCCGGTGCAGGTCGATCCCGAAGCTCTGCATGACCAGAAACACCGTCGCCAGCGTGATCGGGATAGCGAGGGCAACCACGGTTCCCGAGCGCACGCCGAGCGACACGAAAGCGACACCGAGAATGATGATGACCGCTTGGTAGAGCGAGGTGGTGAAGTCGCCGATCGCAACGTCGACCGTCTGCGGCTGGTCCGACACCTTGACCGCCTCGATGCCAACCGGCAGATCTGTGATGATCCGCGCCATCGCCGCGTCGACGTTCCTCCCGAGCTCGAGGATGTCTCCACCCTCGCTCATCGAGATGGCCAAAGCGATGGCCCTGTCCCCATTCACGTGGAAGAGCGGCTGTGGCGGATCGACGAAACCGCGCCGCACGGTCGCAACGTCGCCCAGACTGATTGCGCGCCCGTCGACGAAGATCGAGACGGCGAGCACGTCCGCCTCGGTTTCCAGCGCGCCCGAGACGCGCAGATTGAGGTTTTCCTGTCCGGTGGTGATAAGGCCCGAGGGACGCACGGCGTTCTGGGCCGCCACGGCCGCGAACACCGCGCCGTAATCGAGCCCCATGGCCGCGACACGATCGGGATCAAGCTCGATGAAGATCTGCTCGTCCTGGACACCGATCCACTCGATTTTCTGGATGCCCTCGACATCGAGCAGAAGTGCCGAGCGCACCTGATCCACGTAGTCGCGCAACTCCCGGTCCGAGAATCCGTCACCGGTGAACCCGTAGACGATGCCGAAAACCTGACCGAAATCATCGTTGAAGAACGGGCCGAGCACGCCCTGCGGCAAGGTGTGACGGATGTCGCCGACCCGCTTGCGCACCTCGTACCAGCCATCCGGCACATCCGCCGGCGCCATCGCATCGTCGAGGTCGACGAAGATCGTCGTTATTCCCGGACGGGTGATCGACCGTACGGCATCAAGTCCCGGCGTCTCCTGAAGCGTGCGCTCCAGCCTGTCCGTCAGTTGCGACTGCGTCTCATCGAGCGTCGCGCCCGGCCATACGGCCGTCACAAGCATCGTCTTGACCGTGAAGCTCGGGTCCTCGTCGCGTCCGAGGTTCACGAATGCGAACGCCCCGGCGACGACGGCCACCAGCATCAGATAGATGGTCAGAGACCGCGATCGAAGCGCCCATTCCGACAGGTTTGGACCCATCATGGCGCGGTCTCGAGAAGCCGTACCTGCTGTCCTGGCCTCAGCGCCTGGATCCCTGCCGTGACGACGACCTCGCCCGGCTCGAGCCCTTCACCGACGCGGACCGAAGCGGGCGAGAACCGGTCGACGGTCACCGGACGCAACGCGACTTCGAAGCTGGTCGGATCGACGACCCAGACGGCCGGCGCACCGTCGGAACTCGTGAGCGCGGTGGCCGGCAGTTCGATGCCCGACGCGCCGCCGACCGTCGCCCGCCCGATCACCGTCGATCCGAGCCGCATCGCGGCCGGCGGATCGATCAACCCGACGCGCACCCGGATGGTGCCCGTCGCGGCGTCGGCGCGGGGCGCGACCTCCCGTACGCGTCCGGTCGCTGTCATCGACGGGTCGTTCGAGAGCGCCACCATGATCTCCGTGTTTGGCGCGACGGTGTCGACCAGAGATGCCGCGACGTCGAAGACCGCATCCTTGCCCTCGGAGCGGGCCAGCTGGACGATCATGCGTCCGGCCGGAATGACTTCGCCGGGCTCGCCGCCGACCATGGTGACCACACCCGGCCCGTCTGAATAGAGCACGGTGTCGTTGAGCCGCCGCTGCGCGATGGCGAGTTGTGCCTCCGCCGCATCGGCAGAAGCCTGCGCAGAGGTGAACACCTGCTCGGCCCGCTCGAATGCGGCCCGTGCGGCGATCTGTCGCTGATAGAGTTGACGCTGACGATCATAATTGATGCGCGCTTCCGAGAGCGTGCCGAGCGCCGCGCTCAAGGCCGCCTCCGCCGCTCGCACGCCGTTTTCCTCGTCAGCCGAGTCGAGCCTCGCGAGAACCTGTCCCGAAGTCACCTCGTCGCCGACATCCACGCCGCGCTCGACGATCCGTCCACCGATCCGAAACCCCAGATCGACCTGCGCGCGGCTCTCGATCGTTCCCGCGACCGATACCTGCTCGCCACCCTCCTGAAGATCGGCCGTCACCGCTCGGACCGGACGGATCGGTGCCGCGGCATCCTCCTCCTCGGCGTCGCAGCCGGCCAGCACCAGTCCTGCCGCCAGAGCCAGAACGGCCGTCGTGGCCCGACGCCAAGTTACGTTCTTCATGAGTGTCACGACTCCCGATCCCGTCCTGGTTGCCCGCGTCCGACGCGATGCGCCGCTGTGTAAATGCTTACCGCGCCAGCGCGTCAAGAACCCGTGCCCATGACCGCATGCCTTTGTGAAAGGACTTGAGGTCATATTTCTCGTTCGGGCTGTGAATGCGGTCATCGTTCAGCGCGAAGCCCGCCATGACAACGTCGATGCCCAGTTTCTCCTTGAGAAGCGTCGTTACCGGAATCGATCCGCCACCGCCCATGAAGGCGGCCTCGCGGCCCCATTCGTCGCTCAGCGCGGTCTTCACGGTCTGGAACACCGGCCCGTCCGTGTCGAAGGCGACCGCGCGCCCCGAGCCGTGCTCGATGAATTCGACACGGCAATCGACCGGAACCCGCGCTTTCACGAAGTCCCGGAAGGCCGCACGGACCTTGTGCGGATCCTGATCGAACACCAGCCGGAACGAGATCTTGGCCGAGGCCTGCGCCGGAATGACGGTCTTGAACCCCTCACCCTGGTAGCCGCCGCCCATGCCGTTGACCTCGCAGGTCGGGCGCGACCATGTCTGCTCGAGGACGCTCCGCCCCTTTTCGCCAGCCGGCTCGCTGAGCCCGACCTCGCCGAGAAAGGCCATCGGGTCGAAGTCGAGCTTGTCCCAGCTTGCCCGCAGGCTCTCGGGCAGCTCTGGCACGCCGTCATAGAAGCCCGGGATCGTGATCCGCCCGTCATCGTCCCGCAGGTCCGCGAGAATGCGCGCGAGGACATGGTTGGGGTTGGCGGCCGCCGAGCCATAGAACCCCGAATGCAGGTCCCTGTCCGACGCGTGGATGATGATCTCCTCGCCGCAGAGACCGCGCAGGCTCGTGGTGATCGCGGGCGTGTCCTTGTCCCACATGCTGGTATCGCAGATCATCGCCACGTCGGCGCGCAGTTCCTCGAGATTGGCATCGAGGAATGGCGGCAGATTGACGCCGCCCGATTCCTCCTCGCCTTCCAGCAGAACCGTCACCGGGATCGGCAGCTTGCCGGTCACGGCCTTCCAGGCGCGGCACGCCTCGATGAAGATCATGAGCTGGCCCTTGTCGTCAGACGAGCCCCGTGCCCTGATCTCCTTGGTGCCGTCGGGCCGCGTTTCGATCGACGGCTCGAACGGATCACTGCTCCAAAGCTCCAGCGGATCGACCGGCTGGACATCGTAATGCCCGTAGAACAGCGCCGAGGTGCCTGAGCCCTCCTTCAGGTGCCCAACCACCATCGGGTGCCCTGCCGTGTCCCGGACCTGCGCATCGAAGCCGATGGAGGCCAGATCCTTCGCGTGCCACTCGGCGCAGGCGCGGGTCTCGCCGTCATAGGCCGGATCGGTCGAGATCGACTTCAGCCGAAGCGTCTCGAACAGCCGCGCCAGCGCGTTGTCGAGATCGGCGTCGATATGGGCGAGGACCTTGTCTAGGTCGGACATGAGTTCATCCTCCGGAGTATGGTTTTGCTGTGACGTCACACGGGCCCGAGCGGCAGGCCGAAGAGGTACCAGGCGACGAGCATGAGCGTCCAGAGCACGAGAAGCACACCCGTGTAGGGCAGCATCAGGGCGACGATGGTGCCGATGCCGGCGTCCTTCTGATACTTCTGTGCGAAGCCGACCATGACCGCGAGATAGACATTGAGCGGCGTGATGACGTTCATCGGGCTGTCGCCGACCCGGTAGGCCGCCATCACGAGGTCGGGGTTGCCACCAAGCCGCATGAACAGCGGGATGAACACCGGAGCGAGGATCGCCCATTTCGCCAGCGCGCCGGTCAGGATGATGTCGATGATGGCCACCACCACCACGAAGAGCACGATGTATCCGCCGGCGCCGATGGGCACGGTCTGCAGGAAATCCGCAAGGTTGACTGCAAGCACGGTCGCGAGGTTGGTGTAGTTGAAGAACGCGATGAAGTTGGCGATCACGAAGAGCAGGAAGATCATGCCGGCGAGATTCGCCCATGTCTTCACGATCAGACCGATCGCTGCCGTCACGTTCTCGATGGTGCCGGCGCCGCGGCCGTAAGCGTACCCCACGACGAGGAACAGCAGGCTGATGAGCACGATCAGGCCGCTCATGAAAGGCGAGCCAGCCATGATGCCCCCGGTTTCCTGGTTGCGCAGGATGCCGAAGGGAATCGGCGGCGCCGTGAGAAGCCCGATCACGATGACGAAACCGAGCGCGGCGCGGCCGGCGTATTTCAGGCCCTGCTGCTCGCTGCCCGAGAGTCCCGTGGTTTCCTCGACCGGCACGCCGCCGGTGTAAGGACCGAGGCGCGGCTCGACGTATTTCTCGGTAAGGATCGTGCAGATGATCGCCATGACGATCGAGGAGGCGATCATGAAGAAGAGATTGCCGACGACGTTGATCTGGGCGGAGGGGTCCACCAGCCTCACCGCATCGTTTGTGACCTCGACGAGCAGCGCATCCGTCGGCGTCACGAAGACGTTTACGAGAAACACCGCGGCGACGCCGGAGAAGCCGGCAGCGAGACCCGCGAGCGGGTGACGGCCCATCGAGTGGAAGGCAGCCGCGGCCAGAGGCACCAGCACCAGATAGCCGGCATCGGCGGCAATCGACGACATGACACCGATGAAAACCAGCATGAAGGTGAAGATCGACCGCGGGGCTGCCGCGACGAGCTTGCGGACCAGCGTGGCGATCAGGCCTGATTCTTCGGCGAGACCGACCCCGATCATCGCGACGAGGATCACGCCGACACCGGTGAAGGAGAGGAAATTCCCGATCGGCGTGGTCAGCATGAAGCGGATACCGTCGGGGGACAGCAGGCTCCGCACCGATGTCGTCTGCTCCACGATGTCGCCGAGCGCGTAGTCGTAGCCCTCGTAGGTGACGGTGGTGCCCAGCAGACCGAAAATCGCCGAGAGCGCGATCACGATGCCGATCAGGATGAAGAAGATGATCGCGGGATGCGGGACGGCATTGCCGATCCGCTCGACCGTCGCCAGAAATCCGGATTCAGCCTTGGACCCGTCTGATTGCGTCGCCATCACGTTCCCCCGTGTCTCAAGAATAATAACAGCTTCGTGAAAGTTGCTAACCTGATCCCGACTGCGGTCGAAAATGACCAAGCGATGTTCGTTCGCTTAGCGCAATCGCGTTGCACGATCAATCCGGATGTGCGACCAAGCCGGAAATCACCGTCACCGCGAGCGGCGCTGGACCTTTGAGACTATCGCGCCTCGCCCCTTAGTCGGAAGCATGATTTGACTGAAATCTGGATCGTATTCGCAATCATCGCGGGCGTTATCGTCCTGTTCATGTGGGACAGGCTCCCGGTGATCGCGGTCTGTGTCGGCTGCGCGCTGGCTCTCTGGGCCACCGGCGTTCTCACGCTCAACCAGAGCCTCGCGGGGTTCGGCGATCCGGCGACGGTCTTCGTCACATCCCTGTTTGTCGTGAGCGCCGGGCTCGAGCGGACTGGCGTCACGGCATGGGCAGGTCAGGTCCTGATCGAGCGGGCGGGCGAAAGTCGGCCGAGGCTGATCGTCCTGATGATGCTTATGGTCGGCGTCCTTTCCGCGTTGATCAGCGTGAACGGCGCCGTGGCGGCGCTGCTGCCGGTCATCGTCGTGATGGCCGTGCGCCTGGGACGCCCGCCGTCTCAGATGCTGATGCCACTCGTTTTCGGTGCGCATGCGGGCTCCATGCTCGCACTCACCGGGACGCCCGTGAACGTACTGATCCTCGAGGCCTCCAAGGACGCCGGCGCCGGCGGGTTCGGCTACTTCGAATTCGCCCTTGTCGGCATTCCGATGGTGGCCGGATGCATCGCCATCGCGGTCTTTCTCGGCGAACGCCTGCTACCGGTCCGGACCAGCAAAACGCTGCCACCGGACCTCAGCGAATACGCCACGACGCTGGTCGAGCAGTTCCGCCTCACGAGCGACGTGCACGAACTCCGGGTCCAGAGCGGATCCAACCTGATCGGCCTTGATCGCGACGGCCTTGATCTGACGGGAAAAGCGGGCGTCACCCTCGTCACCCTCCAGGCCGGCGACGGTTCCGGAGCAATCCGGCAGGGAACGATCTCCGAAGGCGACATCCTCATGGTGCGCGGCGAGGCCGATGCGGTCGCCGGCCTCATGGCGTACCGAACCCTCTCACCGCGGGACGATGTCGCGGCAAGCGGCCGGGCGGACCGCCTCTTCAACCGCGATTCCGGACTGGCCGACGTCATGATCCCGCCACGCTCGCCGCTCATCGGCGAGCGGTTCTTTCCGGGCATGGTGACCGAAAGCGGCGACCTCATCGTTCTGGCGATCCAGCGCAATGGCCATGACCTCGACCCCGGCGAGCCGCTTGCGGCCGGCGACACGCTTCTCCTGCAGGGCACATGGAGCGCGCTCGACCAGCGGATCGACCGAGCGGAAGTTCTGGTGGTCAACTCACCAGATCTGGTGCGGCGTCAGGCGGTTCCCATGGGCCAGGGCGCCAAGGCGATGATCGGCGTGCTCCTCGGCATGGTCCTGCTGCTCGCCACCGGCATCGTCCCCGCCGCCGTTGCGGGGCTTCTCGCCGCGGGTGCCGTGCTCCTCCTCGGAATTCTGAACGTCGAGCAGCTCTACAGTTCGATCAACTGGACCACCGTGATCCTGGTGGGCGCGATGATGCCGCTCTCGACGGCCATCATCGAAACCGGCGCGGCGGAAATGCTCGCCAACGGCCTGATCTCGACCGTCGGGCAAGCCGGGCCCCGCGCGCTCATCGCCGGGCTCTTCCTGTTGACGGCCATCATGGGACAGGTGATCAGCAACACGGCCACCGCGCTCATCATCATTCCCATCTCGGTTGTCGCCGCGACCCAGATGGGCGTCTCGCCGCAACCTGTGCTGATGGCCGTCGGCATCGCGGCCGCGGGGGCGTTTCTCACCCCGGTCGCCACACCGACCAACCTGATGGTGATGGAACCGGCGGGATACCGGTTCGGCGATTACTGGAAGTTCGGCCTGCCGATGATGATCTGGTTCTTCATCGTCGCAGTCGGTCTCGTCCCACTGATCTGGCCGTTCTGACGGCACGGACGGTCCGCGCCCGAACGTCAGAGCGTCCGGAGAACGCTCCTTCACGATCGACATCTGGCAAGCGAAGCGCCTCCTCGGTCAGGACAGATTTCAGCGCAAACCGGCGCAGATATGGGTCGCGGGTCGTTGCCCAAGGACCAAGTGCCAACCGTCGATCAATGCGGCAGGCGCAGCGGCTGCCGGGGTACCAGACCCGCACAACGAGCCTTGTCGCGAGACGCATTGCGAAATCGGGGCGCATGTTCATGCTGCTGCGGATCAAACGGGCCGAGGGGGTTGGCCCGGAACGGATCAGGCTCGCGTCCGAAACGAGACTTCGGTAGGCTCCGGCTGATCGCCAAAGGAAAGGCCCGAATCCTTGGACCTCATTCAGCTTGCCTACGCCTCCCGTCCCTTCGGCTTCGACGCGCCGGGGCTGCACGTCATCCTGCGGGCCGCGCGCAGCAACAATGCGCGGGACGATGTCACGGGGGCCCTGATCTGTCGCGCCGACCTCTACCTGCAACTTCTCGAAGGCCCCCGCGACAAGGTGCTCGCGACCTTCGCCCGCATCGCCTCCGACGATCGTCATGTGGATGTCCGCGTTCTCTTGCGGGTCGCCGCCACCGGGCGTCTGTTCGCCGGGTGGGCGATGCTGGACGATCCCGCGAGATCCTGGATCTGGACCAAGCAACAGGTCGATGGCGGCGAACTCGACCGGGCGTCCCCCGAGGAGATCCTCGCCGCCTTCGCACGGGTCGCCGCGGACGTCGGGACCGAAGCGAAACGCCCGTCCCTGTCGTGACCGGCCGCCCTTTGTTGGGCCAATTCCGGACTGCGCCCTCATGTCCGTTCCGAACGGCCCGAAATCCCTTGAGGAGAGCAGGCCGCTAGCCGCCAGGGCCCGAAGCTCCGATGCGCGGCGCCCCCCTCCTTCAGAGCAGCAGGTCGTCCGCACCGAAACCTGATCTCGGGACGTCTTCCAGCCGGATCGAACCGCCGCCGGCCTCCGCGAGGTCGATGACGAGATCCGATCCGTCCTGCGTGGCAAGCGCGCGCACCTCCGCGGCACTGCGGAAGTCGAAACCGGTCAGGTCCAGCCGGTCGCGACCGTCGCCGAAATCCCGGATCACGTCATCGCCGTCACGCTCTGTGAAGACGAAGGTGTCGCGGCCCGCGCCGCCACCAAGGATGTCGTCTCCGCGCCCGCCGGTGATCAGGTCGGCGCCCTTGCCGCCGAAGAGCCGATCCTCGCCGCCGTTGCCGCGCAGGATGTCGGCACCCTTGCCACCCGAGAGCCGGTCGTCGCCGCCCCGCCCCCGGAAGTTGTCCACGAGATCGCCCCCGCGGGCCACGTCATCGAAGCCGCTGCCGAAGAGGACGCCCAGCAGCGCGCCGTCACGGCCCTCATAGCTTCCGGCATCTCCCGCGAGCCGTATATCGCCGTCGATCAGGCCGGAATTGACAATGGAGGCCGCCCCGTCGAGGGACAGCGCCGTCTTCTCGCCGGCAATCGTGCCCTCGTTCACGACCTTGATCCGCTCGCCGGTGAAGCGCAGCACAACCGGGACCGCGAGATCGACGATGCCGTCATTGACCAACCTGGCGCGGTCGGCCGACACCGTGAAGCCGCCGTCGAGATCGCCGTCGATGGCGACATCCGCCCCGTCGAAGCCGCGCGCGATGATCTCGAGGGCCAGACCCTCGGAGGTCTCGGCTTCGAAGAAGCTCCGGGTGGTGCCGGTGTCGCTCGTCGCGGACCCGCTGGAGACCGACACGAAGACGTCGTCGGGCGAGGGAAGCCTGTCGGGGAAATCGAAATCCGGCAGCCCGATGGGGTCGCGCCCCGCACCGGGCGCCTGGGGCAGGAACAACCGGTCCGTCGCGCCGAAGCTCGCGGGAATGCCGACGCCATCGAAGCCGGGAAAATCGAAGCCTGCGGAACCGAAGTCCGCGAACCCGGTCTCGTACGAATTGTCGCGCATATGCCCCCCCCCCGGGATGCCGGCCCGAAAAGCGGCCGTTACCGGAACGTTAACCGCTCCGCGCGGCGCTTTCAACGACGCGGCGCCGGCGGGATCAGGTGAGCGCGTCCCAGATCAGCTTCGTGCCGGTGAGGGTCAGCAGGACATAGGTGATCGAGAAGAAGAGCGTGTCGGACATCAGCCTGTGCGCGCGGGCGCCGAGAAGGACGCCAACGACGGCGACCGGGGCGAGCAACAGGTTGGCCTGGGCGCTTTGGAGCGAGAACATTCCGAGCAGGAAATAGAGCGGGAACTTGAGGAGATTCACCCACCAGAACACGATCACCGTGGTGGCCTGATAGCGCGTCTTGTCGAGCCCGGTGGCGAGCAGATACATGGAGGCGGGCGGTCCGCCCGCATGACTCACGAAGCTGGTAAAGCCCGAGACCGCCCCCCAGACCTGGCCCCAGCCCGGCGTGTCGAAGCCGCGACCCGGCCGCAGCCAGCCGCGGCCGCGGGCGACCTGGAAGACCACGAAGCCCAGCGCGATGCCACCGACCAGAAGCCGGATGCCGTCGGCGCTGACCACGCTGAAGAAGAGCGCGCCCGCGACCACCCCGGGCACCATGCCGATCATCAGCAGGCGCGCATGGGGCCAGCTCCAGCCGCGCCAGTAGGCCTTGAGCCCTGTCACGTCCATCAGCATCAGGAGCGGAAGCATCAGGCCGATCGCCTGGGCGGGCTCGACCACCAGTGCCAGCATCGGCGCGGCCATGAATCCGGCCCCCGAGCCGAACCCGCCTTTCGAGATCGCCGCAAGCAGCACGGCCGGCACCGCGAGCGCGAAGAAAGTTGCGTCGAGTTCCAAGCCGCTGCCCTCGCCCCCGGAGCTTTGCGGCTTGATAATGCCTCTGCGAAGGGCTAGCCACATGCCCGTTTAGCACAAGCTCGAACGGGAGACAGGGCCAAATGGCAAGACCGAAGATCGCCTTGATCGGGGCCGGACAGATCGGGGGCACGCTCGCCCATCTGGCCGCGCTGAAGGAACTGGGGGACGTCGTTCTCTTCGACATCGCGGAGGGCACCCCGCAGGGCAAGGCGCTCGACATCGCCGAGAGCGCTCCGGTGGACAAGTTCGACGCAGTGCTGAAGGGCACCAACGATTACAAGGACATCGCCGGTGCGGATGTCTGCATCGTCACCGCCGGCGTGGCCCGCAAGCCCGGCATGAGCCGCGACGACCTGCTCGGCATCAACCTCAAGGTGATGAAATCCGTCGGCGAGGGCATCGCCGCCAACGCGCCGGACGCCTTCGTCATCTGCATCACCAACCCGCTCGACGCGATGGTCTGGGCGCTGCGCGAGTTCTCCGGCCTGCCCCATAACAAGGTCTGCGGCATGGCCGGCGTGCTCGACTCTGCGCGCTTCCGCCATTTCCTCGCCGACGAGTTCCAGGTCTCGGTCAAGGACGTCACCGCCTTCGTGCTCGGCGGCCACGGCGACACCATGGTGCCGCTGTCGCGTTACTCGACGGTGGCCGGCATCCCTCTGCCCGATCTGGTCGAGATGGGCTGGACCAGCCAGGAAAAACTCGACGCGATCATCCAGCGCACCCGCGACGGCGGCGCCGAAATCGTCGGCCTCCTGAAGACCGGCTCGGCCTTCTACGCGCCGGCGGCCTCCGCGATCGAGATGGCGGAAGCCTATCTCAAGGACCAGAAGCGCGTGCTGCCCTGTGCGGCGCATCTCGACGGCCAGTACGGCCTGAAGGACATCTATGTCGGCGTGCCGACGGTGATCGGCGCGGGCGGCATCGAGAAGGTGGTCGAAATCAGTCTCGACAAGGCCGAGAAGGCGATGTTCGACAAGTCGGTCGACTCGGTGAAGGGCCTGATCGAAGCCTGTCAGGGGATCGATTTCGAGCCTCGCCTGAGACACCATGCCGCGTGACGGCCCTCGACCCCGCCGGGCCTTCCGGCGGGGTTTTTCATGGAGGGCCCGCCGTCCTGAACGCCCGTCAGAGCGCCCCGGCATCCCGCGCCTGCTCGATGTAGAAGATGACGGCGAATTCCTCCACCGGCGAGCGGAAGGCTCCTTCGGCGAGCAGAGCCTCGAACAGCCCCGCGAACGACCAGTCCCCGACATTCGCGAGTTCCTGTGCCGCATCGGCCGCGAGGTCGGGGCGCCGGGTGGCGAGCGTGCCGAACAGGCCGGTGATGCGGTCGCGCAGGGCGGGCTCCGAGACGGCAGCGAAGGTCGAGAGCGCGCGGAGGATTTCGGCCATCTGGTCCTTCGGACGGTCCGGATCATCGATGAAATCGGCCTCGATCCGGTCGAGGGCCGCGGCGCCGTCTCCTTCGAGATAGGCCGTGGCCCAGGCTCCGAGAGAGGTCGCGGAGGGGGACCGCGCCGCAGCGTCGAAGGCGGAGCGCACGAAAGCGCGGTCCTCGTCAGCCGTGCTGAGGCCCAGGATAAGAATGTGGATCGGCGCCCATTCGAACATCGTCGGATCACGCAGGACCCGGACGATCTCCGCGCGTGTGAGCTGCGGCGCGAGCGTGCGGATCCGCGCGTAGGGAAAGCCGGAGATCTCGGCGAGGGCCAGCGTTCGGATCGCCGGATCGGGGCTGGCATGGCGGGCCGCAAAATAGGCGAATCGATCCGCGCTGGCGGCGTGGTCGGCCCAGGTCTGCGAACGCTCGACGATGTCGCGGACCAGAACGACCATCTCCGGGGACATCACGCCCAGAAGCTCCCAGTCGGTGTCGGGCGTCACGCGGCTCACCAGGGCGAAGACCCCGGGATCGGCTTCGATACGCCGGCGCGCGGCGCTGTCGACCAGAAAGGGGATTGGCCTTGCCAGATCCCGAGGCGCGTCCACGGAGGCGTCCCGCAGGTATTCCCGAGCGGTGTAGGTAAACGGATCGCCGGATTCGGGGCGCGCCAGCGCGAGCACGGCATCCTCCACCACCCGGTCGGCGAGGGTCCGCTCCGGCAGCGGGATGCAGACAAGGCAGGCCAGAGCGGGGCCAGCGAGCATCAGGCCAAGAACCAGCACGGCCCCGGGCAGGAAACGGCCACGCAGAGCGTGCTTCTGTGTCATCGGCGCTTTCCTTGGCGGGGGTACTCGGTCGATACTGCGTCTCGGATGCTACCATGCAATGGATCGGCGTGATCGGAAAACGGGAGAAAGTGCGGAATCGGGCGTGCCGGCTGCTGTCGGCCGGCCTCCTTGCCTGTGCGGCCGCGGCGCCGGCGCTGGCGCATCCGCATGTTTTCATCGACGGGGGCGTCGATTTCGTGATGGATCCGGGCGGGGATCTGGTGGCCCTGCGGGTGACCTGGATCTACGACCCGCTGGCCTCGCTGTTCCTGCTCGAGGATCTCGGCATCACCGGCCTCGACGACGCCGATCTCGACCCGGACCAGCGGGCCGCCCTCGCCGCCCACCAGACCAGTTGGATCCCCGGATTCGAAGGCGACAGCTATCTGTGGCATGACGGGGCGCGGATCGGGCTCTCGGGCCCCGAAGGGGCGACCGCCCGGATCGAGGACGGACGGGTGGTCTTCGAGTTCCTCCGCCGGGTCGAGACCCCGCTGCGCCCCGGCGTCGAGACCACGGTCAAGGTCTACGACCCGACCTACTACACCGCCTATGCCGTCACCGAGGCAGCAGGGATCGAGGGGCCGGCGGAGGGATGCCGCACCGAAATCGAGCCTTTCGAGCCGACACCGCTGCTCGCACGGTTGCAGGAGAGCCTCGCGGTGATCCCGGCCGACGGCACGCCCGAGGACCCGGAGATCGGCGCGCGCTTTGCCGAAAAGGTGCATATCCGGTGCGACTGATCGCGGCACTTGCCCTCGCGCTCGGCCTTCTGGCCATGGTCCTGCTCCATCAGGCCGGGGCGCTCGATCAGATCGCATGGTGGGCGGCCGAACAGCAGCGCGCCCTGCAGACCCGGCTCGCGGCACAGGTCACGGCGCTGCGCAACGGGACCCCGGGGGCGCTCTGGGGGCTGATGGTGGCCTGCGCCGGCTACGGCTTCGTCCATGCCGCCGGCCCCGGGCACGGCAAGGTGCTGATCGGCGGGGCAGCGCTCGCCACCCGGGCGACGGCGCTTCGGATGGGGGTAATCGCGGTGCTGGGCAGCCTCGCACAGGCGCTCGTGGCCATCGCGATCGTCTACGGCGGCTTCGCACTCTTCGAGGCCACGGCGCGCGGCACCGTGGCAGCGGCGGAGGACTGGATCGATCCGATCGGAACTGCGCTCATCGGAGGGATCGGGCTCTGGCTGATCTGGCGCGGACTGCGCCGCATCGGCTCGCCGGCGACGCCCGATGGCCTCCCTGCGGCCGGACATGTTCACGGCCACGATTGCGGGCATCACCACGGCCCCGATGCGGAGGAGGTGGCCCGGGCCCGCGGCCTCGGCGACACCCTCGCGCTGATCGGCGGCATGGCGGCGCGACCCTGCACCGGAGCCCTGTTCGTGCTCGTGATCGCCTGGCGGATGGATCTCGCCGGCGCTGGTGCTGCGGCGGTGCTCGCGATGGGTCTCGGGACGGCTATGGTTACGCTGGCGGTGGCGCTTCTGGCCGTGACCGGGCGCGAAGCGGCGCTGATCTCGGCGGGACAAGGCCGCGGCACACGGCTCGTGATGCCGCTCCTGCAAATCGCCGGTGGCGGGCTGATCCTGGCCGTGAGTGCGCTGCTGCTGGTTTCAGGATCCGGGCCCTCTGGATGACACCCTCACCTCTCGAAAACGCTCCGTCCGGATTGGTCGGCGCCTGCGTCGCACGCTGCCTGGGCAACCCTGACCGGGTTCCGCGAAGCCGTTAGGCGAATCATCGAGGGGACGAACCGAACCGCGGTTTACGGCGACGATGTGATCACGCTGATTTTCCTGTGATCACAATATGTCGAATTTGGTGCCGTCCGTCCCGCCGGATGGTCAATTTCGTTGCAACGCGTCGCCACAATCCGTATCGCAGCCCGAAAGGCGGGTGCCGGCGCAGGCGTCGACCCCGAAGAACCGGCGAGGGACGGCACCGCAATGAATATCCACGAATATCAGGCCAAGGCGCTCCTCAAGGAATACGGAGCGCCGGTATCCGATGGTCGTGCGGTCCTCAAGGCAGAGGACGCGAAATCCGCCGCCAGCGAACTCGACGGGCCGGTGCGGGTGGTCAAGGCGCAGATCCATGCGGGCGGGCGCGGCAAGGGCACCTTCCGGGAATCCACCGCCGGCGACAAAGGTGGCGTGCGCCTGACGAAATCGGTCTCCGAGGCCGCCGAGGAAGCCCAGAAGATGCTCGGCCGCACTTTGGTGACCCACCAGACCGGTCCCGAGGGCAAGGTCGTCAACCGCATCTACATCGAGGAAGGCGCCTCGATCGCCCGCGAGCTCTACCTCGCGCTGCTGATCGACCGCGCCAGCAGCCGCATCGCCTTCGTCTGTTCCACCGAGGGCGGCATGGACATCGAGGAAGTCGCCGCCGCGACGCCGGAAAAGGTGCTCACCTTCACCGTCGACCCGGCGTCGGGCATCTCGGCCTTCCACGGCCGGCGCGTGGCCTTCGCGCTCGGCCTCGAGGGCAAGCAGGTCAAGCAATGCGTCGCCCTGATCGCCACGCTCTATCGGCTCTTCAACGAACGCGACTGCGAGATGCTCGAGATCAATCCGCTGATCGTCACCGAGGACGGCGACCTCAAATGCCTCGACGCCAAGATGAACTTCGACGACAACGCGATGTACCGCCAGCCCGAGATCATGAAGCTGCGCGACGAGACCGAGGAAGACCCCAAGGAGCTCGAGGCCTCGAAGTTCGACCTCAACTACATCGCCCTCGACGGCGAACATCGGCTGCATCGTCAACGGCGCCGGCCTCGCCATGGCGACCATGGACATCATCAAGCTCCACGGCGGCGGAGCCGGCGAACTTCCTCGACGTCGGCGGCGGCGTCACCACCGAGAAGGTCGACGGAGGCCTTCAAGATCATCACCTCCGATCCGAAGGTGAAGGGCATCCTCGTCAACATCTTCGGCGGCATCATGCGCTGCGACGTCATCGCCGAGGGCGTGATCGCCGCCGCGCAAGGAAGTCGGCCTCGCGGTGCCGCTCGTCGTCCGCCTGGAAGGCACCAATGTCGAGCTCGGCAAGAAGATCCTCAACGAGAGCGACGTCGCGGTGATCGCCGCCGACGACCTGGCCGATGCGGCGGCGAAGATCGTCAAGGCGGTGAAGGGATGAGC
>CAVQAX010000006.1:0-145690 GCA_963710515.1 uncultured Alphaproteobacteria bacterium | reverse complement strand
TGGGTGAGGAAAAACGCCTCCAGCCCGGCAAAGGCGCCGATCGCCAGGGCGAGGTGGATGTAGGTGCGGCGGATGAAGGTGGTGCGCTCGGACGCTTCCGCGTTGGCGACGACGTAGGGATCGGCGTATTCCATGGTGATAAGGTGTAAAGGTTGCAACAGTGAGCAGGCGGTCATCCCGACCGTGATTGCTTGGGAAAGGTAGCAGTCGCGTGCTTTGGGTTCAGCGGGGAATAGGGGATTTTACTGCCCGCTCCGCCGTTGGCGCACAGCTTCAAACAGGCATACCGCAGTGGCGGTGGAGACGTTGAGGCATTCGACCTTGCCGAGCATGGGAATGCGGATCAATTCATCACAATTCTCGCCAGTGAGCCGGCGCAGGCCACTCTCTTCCGCCCCCAGCGCAATGGCCAGCGGCCAGTCAGCACTGTTTGGAAAAGGTCGGCGGCGGCTTTGGCCCGAAGTCCCGACAATGCGGACGAAGTGCCGTTCGCGCAGAGAGGCCATGCAGCGGGCGAGGTTGGCAACACTGACAACCGGCACATAACTGGCGCCGCCGCAGGCGATGCGCCGTACCGTGTCAGTGATCCTGGCGGCCTTGTTTTTTGGAGTGATGATGGCGTCGACACCCGCACCGTCCGCGGAACGCAGGCAAGCGCCTAGGTTGTGGGGATCCTGCACACCATCGAGGATGAGGAAAAAAGGCGCCTTTTTGGAAGCAGCCAGTTGATAGAGTCCGTCCTCAGAGAGACTGGCGAGGGCGGCACCTGGTTGATCATGCTGGTTCTGCCGGGCGACATGGGTGTCACCGTGGCTGGAGCGGGGTTGTCGGGATGGGCGTCGGGACATGTGGATGTGGTCTGCTTCAGAATTACGGGGGACACTGTAGCACAGGGTGGGAAATCGTTGCTTGAAAGATTCCGCTTCCCATGCGAGAGGAATGGGTGAAAGTGGCTTATTCCCGTCTTTTAGACGCAAAAGGAAGTTCGAGGCGAGTTGCATATAAGGATTATGGCGAAGAGTGATGAAACGGTAGAACTTGAGGGAACTGTGCATACAGTTCTGCCTGGAACCATGTTCCGGGTGGAGCTAGAGAATGGCCATTTGGTGTTGGCCCATATCTCGGGCAAGATGCGGAAACGGTTTATTCGCCTGGTTGCAGGTGACCGGGTGAAGTTGGAGATGTCGCCTTACGATACGGAGAAAGCGCGGATTGTTTACCGCATGGGCAGCCGTCCCGCCCAGACCACGGGTGGCAGTCGTCCCGGAGCAGGGCGCGGGGCGCCAAGGCGTCGTCGTTAGCCCGCGCTCAGTCTTTTCGCCGGAAAACCGCGACATGGCGGTCGACTGACTTGCCCAGCGCGGGGAGCTTCCTGGATTCGGGGTTCCGCTGGCTGCCAACAGGCTGTCCCCCGAGTTTCTGGATGGCTTCCAGAGCCTGCCGGTGTTCCCGGTCAAAGTAGGATGTGATCACCAACTGGCCGCCAGTTTTGAGTTTCGCCAGGGCTTGCCCGAAAATTTTCCGCCAAGTGGTGTCGCCGTTCCAGAAATTCTGGTGGCGCATGAAAACCACGTCGAAGTGTTCGTCCGGGCGCAATGGCCATCGAGTTTTGTCGCGTCGCCGGTGAGGAATCGGAAATCCTTTTGCAAATGGCTGTCAGCCTGGCCGACTGGCGCAAAGCGGCGCCTGGCGTCGGCGATTTCCCGCGCCCGCATATCGATCCCAAGTAGCTCCACCGTTCTCCCGGCGGATGGCTTGGTGTCGCTTTCCAGATTGCCGAAAAAACGGGCGAGAGTTTCCGCCTCATTGCAAACGCCGCAGGCGAGATTGAGAATGCGGGTGGTGGAATCATCGCTTTGTTGCGTCTGTCCGCCAACCACCAGGCGCAGCACTTTTTCCAGACGCCGCAGGTCAGTTTGCAACTGTCGTTGGTAGGGTGACATCTATTGCGGGGAAATGGCGTGGAATTCCCGGAAACCCCATTTTTCCCCTAGTCCGAGGCATTGTGCCAGGGTCTTGATGCCACCGGATGGAGTGGGGTGCAGCAGGCAAGATGCGGCGATGCAGGAAGCTATCTCCAGGGATTCTTCAATACTAAGATTTTCGTGCAGACCATAGACGATACCCGAGGCGAAGGCATCCCCGGCACCGAGCGCTCCAGCGATGGCGTCATCCGGCACGGCAACGGATCCGGCGGTGAAAGACCCCTTCGTCACGGTCGACGATGATGGCTCCGCGCGGGGCATGGATGGCCACCCGCTTGCGAACACCCATGTCGAGGATGGCCCTGGCGGCTGTCTCAGCGCTTGCGGCGTTGAACTCCTTGTGGAGGTCGACACCGGACAAGCGCGAGGCTTCGAATTCGTTGGTGAGCAACACATCGACATAGGGCAGGGACGGAGTCACGATCTTGCCAAAGTTCCCACCCTCCGCACTGACCAAATCGACGACGGTGAGAAGCCCTTCGGCACTGGCTCTCTCAAGCAGGATCGAGGCGCGCGTCCGCAGGCCGCCGTCGAGCATCTCGTCCAGGGTGTCGAGTAGCAGCAGATACCCGAGATAGAGAATGCGGGCCTCGGTCTGGGCGAAGTCCAAGTCGTCCTCACTGAACAGGGCATTGGCGCCGCGTTGATGGAAAAAAGTCCGTCTCCCGTTGGATTTTACCGTCATCACATCGGTGTAGGAAGTCGGCGCCGCGGCGGAAATCCGCAGCCGTGCCGTGTCGATACCGTTTTCCTGGCAGTCGGCCAGAATCCATCGCCCATCCGCGTCATCCCCAACCCGGCCAGCTGCGGCAAGTGGGAACGGATGGCCGCCGGGGAACAACCGGGCAATATTCTTGCTGAGGTCGTGACGTCCCCCGCCATTGCTGTTTTCCTCACTCAGGATCGTCGCCAGTGCATCCTGGGGAGGCCAGGCGTCGATCATTTTCACATGATCGACGATGAAGCTGCCTGCGGCGAGGATGCCTTTGCGTTCCATGGCGGGGAAGGATCAGAGCGACACGGCGCGGGCGGTTTGCTGCGATTCCAACGCCGCGGCAAAAACCTGGTGGCTTGCCAGCGCCTCCTCCGGGGTGGCACAAGCAAAGCGCCCCTTGAGTTCCCCTGCGCGTTCGGCGAGGAAACTGGCCCACATCTGCTGCAACACATCGGGGAAACCGACCTCGAAAATCCCGCCGGTGATGGTTTTGAAAGGCACTTCAAAACCGAGATCCTCCTGGAACCACTCCTGGGCGCGGGGTGCTTGGTTGCGTTGGAAAGTCCACAATGTCTTGGGTTGCTTGGTCGAAAAACGAATGCCACCGTCGGTGCCGAGTATCTCAATCGACCAACTGTCGGTCTCCCCCGGGGCGAGGCGTTTGGTTTCCCAACGCATCGGGGTGTCTTTCCCGTTGATGTCGACATCGAGATGCAGCAGGGCATTGTCCCAGGTGTCGCAGGGAGCCATGCCGCCTTTGCCGTCGGGACGCTCGGTATAAATTTGCTGGAGCTGGGCGTAAACCCGTTTGGGTTTCCACCCGAGGCGCAGGGGCACATGGGCGACGTGCATGCCCAGGTCGCCCATCACCCCAATTTGCCCGCAGAATTGGGTCTGGCGCTTCCAGTTGATCGCCTTGCCGGGATCGAGATCGCTGGAGTGGTGGAAGGCGCACACCACCTGGATGGGGATCCCGAGTTTGTCCGAGCGGGCAAACTCGACCACCCGCTGGGTGCCGGGCAGGAAGGGGAATTCCGAGCTACAGCGGACAAAACATCCGCTGGAATCCACCGCCGCCACAATGTTTTCAGCCGCCGCCAAATCAATGCCGAAGGGCTTTTCCGCCAGCAAGTCCTTGCCGGCTTTGACAATATCCAGGTAAACTTGCTCATGCAAATTGTGCGGGAGGGCGCAGTAAACCACCTCCACTCCAGGGTCGGCGAGCAGTTCTTTATAATCGGTGGTCAACAGCCGCACCGAGGGAATTTGCCTGAACCACTCCAAGGTGGGTTCGGCAAGATCGGCCACGGCGATCAATTCTGCATTGACGGGGAAATCATTGAGGACAAACCAGCGCCCAAAAGCGGACGCGGCTTCCTTTCCCATCAGGCCGCCACCGATGATGCCGACGCGAACAGTGGGTTTGGTAGGGGAATTTGGCATGTGATAAGCGTGGTATTGATTAAAGTGACTGGTTTTTTCGGTCATTTGGACACAATCGCCAAAGCATCATCGACCGTTGCGTTGTCGTGCAGCATGGCCATCAAAGCCTGGGTGATGCCTTTTGGATTGTCGTGTTGGATCACGTTGCGCCCATAGACAATGCCGGAGGCACCCTGCTCGAGCAGCCCTGCCGTGCGTTCCAGGATAGTGCGGTCATCCACTTTCCCACCACCGCGGACGAGCACCGGGATGCCGCCAGCCGCTTCGATGACCTGGCTGTAGACGCTGACATCGTCGGTGGGGTCGGCCTTGATGATGTCTGCCCCCAACTCGACTGCCTGGCGGACGAGGTGGATGATTTTGACCTCGTCGCCGTCCACCATGTAACCACCAGCTTCAGAATTCGGACGGAAAACCAGCGGCTCGACCATCATCGGCACGCCGTAATGGTCGCACTCGGGTTTGAGGCGGAGAATATTGTCCACACATTGATCCGTCATGTCCGGGGCGCCGGGGATCTGGAACAGGTTCACACAGACACAGGCGGCATCCAGTTGCACGGCTTGCAAGGCAGCCTCTTCGATCATGGAGGAAAAACGCGCCTCGGGCAACTTTTTGCCGTAAATGTTGGCTGTGTCCAGGCGCAGGACGAGCGAGGGCTTGAAGCGCCCGGGCAGGGATTGCAGGTGGCGTGCCTGGCCAATCGTTAGCTGAATGGCGTCGGGACCGGCATCGGCGAGTGTCCTGACGACAGTGGGCATGTGCTCGATGCCCTTGAGGAAGCCAGGTTCATTGAAAAACCCATGGTCGACAGCGACATCGAAGCAGCGCTTGGATTTCGGATTGAAAAGGCGGTTGATGCGGAAATCTTTCATCGTGTGTTTTTTTGGGTGGGACTGCCCTGCAGGATTGAGGTAGTGCAGATAAAATCGATTGGCAACTTCAAATCATCCGGGGGTAAAATCCAGGTCTCGATGATCATTTTTTTGGACTATTGCCTCAATTGTACGTGCGCATGCCCCAACAAAATGAAATTTTTGTCGGGATCGCTATCGAAATCGAAATCCACACCACACTACTTTTTTTGGATGAGAAACAAAACCACTGATGGGCACCGATAAACACTGATTTGTATTATTTTTTGCGGCTTTGAATCCTCTTCTTCCCCATCAGTGTTGATCAGTGCCATCAGTGGTTAAATTTTTGTCTCAAATCGGAAAATTTGCCCCCTGCTTGCAATTTGCATTCGGAAGCCAGACAGTCATGGTTATGAAGAGAATAGTTGTCTGGGCGCTGGTGCCTGTCATTGGGATGCTTGCCTGCGGGGAGCACAAGGAAAGCCAGGAAGCGGGCACAACACCGGACAAAGTGGAGGTCGGGGACAAAGAAGGCAAACAACAGCCCGCGTCGGCGGGAAAAGGGGAAACCGCAGCCGAGGCCGCCCAAAAACGAGACGATGCCCAAGGAGCCACCGACTCCGATTGCTTGGACGGAAGTGGCATTGCACAAGGCCTTGCGGGAGGCCAATGTGGGTTACAGCGGTAACGGCGAATTCATGATCGAGGGCGGCCGGGTGAGCGCGATCCGCCTGGCGCAGTGCGGCATCACCAACATCGGCCCGTTGCGCGGAATGCCCCTGATGATGCTCGATCTGCAAGCTTGCCCAATCTCCGACATCAGCGCCTTGGAGGGAATGCCGATGGTCGAGTTATATCTCGATGGCACTGCCGTGGAGGATCTGTCACCACTGGCGGGAATGAATTCCTTGAAAAAGCTCTACATCGACAGCAGCAATGTGAAGGATCTCTCACCGCTCAAGGGCTTGCCAATCCAGGAACTCAATGCGGTGGGAACCCGGGTCTCGGACATCAGCGCGTTAAAAGGAATGCCGCTGCAGATGCTGTGGCTGACCGATTTGCCGGTCAAGGATATTGCCGCGCTGGCGGGCAGCCCGCTTGTGAGCGTGACTTTGCACCGGACAAAAGTGGAGGACTTGCGCCCTTTGGCGCAGACCCGCATCCAGCGCATCCACATCGGGGAAACTCCGGTGAAGGATTTGACCCCGCTGGCGGGCTTGCCGCTGACCCGCCTGGTGTTCGATCCCGGCAAAATCCAACAAGGAATCGATGGAATACGCGGGATCGCCACCATGGCCCAGATCGGCACAAAGTTTGAGCAGGATCTGGATACCCTTCTCCCGCCTCCCCAATTCTGGCCGAAATACGATGCCGGGGAATTTAAATAGTTAGCGGTTGCCACTTGCCCCGCAGCCTGTTGGCTCCCTGAATCGCCCCCGCCATGCTCCGCCTATCAGTGGAAAGCAGGGAACCCCAGGATCTGCCGCACAGCCTCGCCCAGGCGGGAAATTACGGATTATGGTAATTTCAAAATAATTGATATTTTAATTTGACGCTCTGGAAGCGTAGGCTTACGATTCCGCACTGCGCCCCTTTTTAACCAAAAAGAGGTGCTCAACCATTACCAAATAACAACAGAACAAACCAAGGGAGAAACCAGTTGATGAAAATCAAAACTCTACTTATTACAGCTATCGGGGCGTTTGCTATCGCAAACGTCAATGCGGGGGACAAGGCAGTCGTTGAAGTCGTGGAGGAATCCGCCGACCTTGGCGCGACTCTCTCTGTGGGATACGATTCCACTTATTTCTTCCGTGGGGTGGACAACGGACAGAACAGCATCTGGACGTCGATCGACTACAAAGTGGCCGGAACGCCACTGGCAATCGGCGCGTCGTACGGCAATCCAACCACTGGATCCGGCATTGCGAACGCCGGTCACCATGACGAGTTGGATCTCTACGCCAACCTTAGCCACAGCTTCGGTAAAGTGGACGCATGGGTGGGATACACCGCATACCTCTACCCGGAAGGTGGTGGACGCACCGGAGGTGACTCCACCAATGAAGTGGGAACTGGAATCGGTGGATCGGTTGGCCCGGTGGATCTGGCTCTCGGTGTTTATTACGACTTCGACGTCGATGGTTGGTATTTTGACCTGACCGCTGGCCACACCCATGAAATCAATGACATGATCAGCATCCAAGTGGCTGCTGGGATCTCATACGGAATTGACTACTGGACATTCGGAAATGACTGGAACCACATCATGTTGATGGCTGGCCTGCCGATCAAATTGACTGATCGCGCGACCCTGACCCCATACGTGGCTGCCAACTTCGCCCTGGATGCGATCGATGCCTACCAAGACGACGAAATCTACGGCGGCATCAGCCTGTCGGTTGACTTCTAAGTCGATCTCCTGAGTTAACAAGTTGAAAGCCTTCCGGTGAAAGCCGGAACACACTCGGCCGAACAATAGTCCGCTGCGACGAAGACCGCCATCTGGCCGTGCTTCCGCATCAGGCGGTGCAGACATTCCTTCGAGACGCCCACGGACCGAACTCCGCTCCGATCAAGCCTCCGCCGAAGTTCTTCCCTATTGCGCGCCGGCGCCTCTCTTCCAGGCGCCCTCGTAGAGACGCAATTGGAACGGGGCAAACTTGACCAGTTCTTCCGCGAGCAGGAGCGCCGATACCGAAGTCACGGACAAGTCCAGATACAATACCATGAGCGCCGTGGCGGGCACGCGAGACAGCCATTGCGACCAGAAGAAGAGATGCATGACGTAGACCGTGTCGCCGCCGGCCCGAAGCGTGTTGCCACAGATCGCGTTCGAGCCCTTCGGGAGAGGCATCAGAACGGCGGTGAGAAAGTTGGCCACGATAGCGGCGGGTTAGGCCCGCTGCGGGCGGCGCAATAGTCGTCAACCTTTGCTCTCTCTGCCGTTGGAGGGAGGGTGGGAGGATCATCACCGTGGAGATGTATCGAAGAGTTCGTCTGGCTTGTGCGGAGGGCATGAGCCAGCGAGAGTCCGGGTGCGGCATTTCAACATCTCTCGCGACAGCGTCCGCAAGATGCTGGCGTTCTCGGTGCCCCCCGGATATCGGCGCACCGCGCCCGTGAAGCGGCCGAAGCTGGACGGGTTCACCGAGATCATTGACGGCGGGCTCAGAAGGATCGCGGGTCCCGCCACAAGCAGCGGCACACGGCCAAGCGGGTGTCGACCGGCTGCGCGATGGCGAGGCTTGTTGCGCCATTGGTCCGAGCGACAATGGCGAGCGGCTTCACCGGCGGCTACCCGGGTATTCCTCGGTCGTCGGGCGGCGGGTCGCCGGCCTTTGGCCGGAAGCTTTTCATCGCGGCCCGGGCCTAGACCAGCGTGCCGCCGACCGGGAGATGGTCATCCAACAGAAGCGGCGCGACCTCGCGATGCGACAGGCTTGCCGCCATGATCTTCCTCGACATGTCCGTGGCAAGCAGCCGGTCCCGGTTCCTGGTGAAAACCATCGTACCCAGGCCGGGTCGCCGATCCCGAAGCCCAAGAAACAGCGGAACAGGAGGCTATACCGCATCTGCTCCATCCGCTGGCGCTCGGACCTGACCTAGAACTGGATCAGGCTCGCCCGCATCAGCCGTTCCGGCGGAATCGAGGGGCGGCCGAAGTCGGGGTGAAGCGCTCAAACTCGGTATCCAGGCTGGCCAGCGCCGCTTTGACCACCTCGCGGGTCTTGCGCAACAGAGTTGCACCGGGATGCGCACCTCGGGGTGCCCGGAACCGAGCCGCGACCCGCTCATCGCGTCTGCCCCGCGCATCATCGCCTCCACCAATACCGTGAACGGGGTAAAACATGTTCCTCAAATCAGCCCGCATGGCCTGCTGCCGGTTTCGTTGACAGCGGGTTAAGCTAGCATAGCGGCGCGGGCCTCGAACTCCATGGGGCTGATGTAGCCCAGCTTCGAATGGCGTCTGCGCGGGTTGTAGAAGCGCTCAATGTAGTCGAACACGTCCGCGCGGGCTTCGTCGCGGGTGCGATAGACCTTGCGGTTGGTGCGCTCGATTTTCAGCGACGAAAAGAAGCTCTCCATCGCGGAATTGTCCGAGACATTCCCGGCCCGGCTCATCGAACAGGTGATGCCGTTGTCGGCCAGCAGGCGCTGGAACTGTTCGCTGGTGTATTGCGATCCCTGGTCCGAGTGATGCAGTAGCGCGTCCGCCTTGCCGCGGCGCCAGACGGCCATCATCAGGGCATCCATCACCAGCGTGGCATCCCGCTCGGCCTTCATCGACCAGCCTACGACCCTGCGAGAGAACAGGTCGAGCACGATCGCCACATACAGCCAGCCCTGGGCGGTCCAGATGTAGGTAAAGTCGGCCAGCCACTTCTGGTTCGGGCGATCCGCTTCGAAATCGCGGTCCAGGATGTTGTCGGCGATGACCGATCGTTCGCCATCGTCCCCAGGCTTTCCGCGCCGTTTTGGGCGTGCTTTCAATGCATTCTGGCGCATCAGCCGCTCAATTCGGTGAAGGCCGCAGATCAGACCCTCTTCAAGAACGTCACGCCAGACACGGCGGGCGCCATAGGTTCGGTCGCTCGCCTTGAAGCTCGTGTCGATGGCCGTGACGAGCTTCGCATCAAGGATCGCCCGGTCGCTGAGAGGGCGGTTCAGCCATGCATGGAAGCCCGAGCGTGAGACACCCAGAACCTCGCACATCCAGCTGACAGGCCAGATATGCCGATGCTTCGCAACGAACGCGAACGTCATGTCGCTTCCCGCGCGAAGAAGGCCGCGGCTTTTTTAGGATGTCACGCTCCGCCTTGAGCTTGGCGACCTCTTTCTTCAGGGCTGCGATCTCGGCCAGATCAGCACGCTGCTGGCCATTGCCGGGGAAGGCAGTGGCGGGCGCCACCGTCACTTCACGCATCCACCGCCGAAGAACACTCTCCGCCAGGTCCAGATCCCGGCACGCCTGGGCCACAGTCACGCCCCGCTCGGTCACCAGCTTCACAGCCTCAAACTTGAACTCCTTCGTGAACTTCCGTCTTACCATGTCCGATCTCCGTTTCCGTGGTCACGATCTTATCTTCGTGTCCACGAAACCAGCAGCAGGCCACGCATCCTGTAGACCTTTCGAGTGGTTCGGTCGGTTTTCAGCGATGAGAAGAAGCTCTCCATCGCCGAGGTGTCCCAGACATTGCCAGCCCGGCTCATCGAGCGGGCGATGCCGTTGTCGAGCGGCAGGCGTTGGCCCTCCGGACTGACCTGCGCCCATTGCCGGCAGGTGATGGACGAGAGGATTTCGGGCTGCTCTGCGAAGCGGTTCCACGCGGCGCAGCAGGCATCGACGATGGCGTCGTAGTCGTCAAAGACGCTGATGGCGAGCCAGTTTGCGCGCAGGTACTGCCAGACATTCTCGACCGGGTTCAGCTCCGGGCTGTAGGGCGGGAGCACGACGAGGGAGACGTTGCCCGGGATGATGAGCGCATGTCCGGCATGCCACCCGGCGCCGTCGAGCACGAGCACGGCATGGGCTCCGGGCGCCCGAGCAGATAGCCCTGGCCGCGATGGACGCCCAGCGATCTGAGGACATCGAGTTCCGCCTGGGTCTCGATCCCCTCGGCAACGATCACCGCTCGGGTCTCGGCCGCGAAATGGACAAGGGCCGTGGCGAGCGATCGGCGCGGCCAGTCCCGGTCGATGTCGCGGGTCAGGGTCATGTCGAGCTTGATGATGTCGGGCCTGATCTGGACGATATGCTGCAGACCGGAATAGCCGGCGCCGGCGTCGTCGACAGCGAGCAGCATCCCGTCGAAGCGCAAGGGCGCGAGGCATTTCAGCAAGGCCGGATAATCCGAAACGGTCGCGTGTTCGGTCAGTTCCAGCACGACCCTGGCGAGGTCGTGGCGCCGCAGCCGCTCGGACAGGTCGCCCCGGACAACGGTATCCGGTGAGAGGTTGACCGACAGATAGACCTCCTCGGGCAATGCGCCGAGCATTTCGAGCGCATGGTCCATGACGGACAGTTCAAGCTCGACCTGGCGCCCGACGCGCGAAGCCTCGTCGAACCACAGGTCCGGGCTGCGGTAGGGTTCGGCCGTGAACCGGCACAAGGCCTCGAACCCGGACGGAATCGGGTTGCCCAGCTCGAAGATCGGCTGAAGCGCGATGCCGAAGCCCTCACCGGCGAAAGCACCTTCGATGCGGGCATTCATCTCCTCGAGCAGAAGGTGCTCGGAGATGGCACCGTTGATTTCCCGCGCCACCACGTCCGAGAACATGCGCATCACGGCGAGATCGCGGTCATTCAGCGACAGGTTCGGCTGCGAGCTCAGGCAGCAGAACATGCCGTAGGGGCTGCCGTCGGCCTTGCGGATCGGAATGCTGACATGCGACCCGATCGGCGCGGATCGGGTGATCGGCATCGACGCGGCAAGCTCCGAAGCAGCGGTGTCGGGGATCAGTTCGGGCAATCGCCCGTCGAGAATGTGCTGACAGTAGACATCCCGCAGCGCATGCGAGTCGCCGACCTTTATCTTCTGCTCGAGCCCCGGAGCATCGACGGCGCGAAAGACCGAGCGGCCGTCGACGAACTCCGAGAGATAGGCGATTTCCATGCCGAGATGCGATCGCACCGAGCTCAGGGCGCTGTTGACGATCTCGAAGCAATTGCCTCCGATGACCGGGCTACCCGACTCGAGCCGCAGCGAATTCGTCATCAGGAAACCCCCATACCGTCTTTGGCGGGTATAGTCCCGAGAAGGTAAAACCTTGATTGATGCGGGCGCGCATCGGCCTGAAAACGCCGGAAATTTTAGACAAACTCGAGGGATCGAACGCCGCGCTCGATCAGTCCACGAAAGCCTTCTCGATCACGAACTGGCCCGGCTCCGAATTGGCGCCCTCGACAAAACCCAATTCCTCGCAGATCGCCTTGTGATCCTGCAGCATCGCCATCGAGCCGCAGATCATCACCCGATCGGTGGCGGGGTCGAGCCCGCCGCCCACCGCCGCCGCGAGCCGGCCGTCGCGGATCCAGTCGGTCATACGGCCCATCCTTTCGCTCTCTTCCCGCGTCGTGGTCGAGATCAGCGTCAGCTTGTCGCCGATGATCTCCGGCAGGAATTCATGGGTCCGGATGCCCTCCATCAGGTGCTTGCCGTAGTCGAGCTCGTGCACATCCCGGCAGGTATGGGTCAGGATCACATGCTCGAACTTCTCGTAGGTTTCCGGATCGCGGATCACGCTGGCGAAGGGCGCGATGCCTGTGCCGGTCGAGAACAGGAACAGCCGCTTGCCCGGCAGCAGCGCATCATGGACCAGCGTGCCCACGGGCTTCGGGCGGATCACGATCTCGTCGCCTTCCTTCAGGTGCTGGAGCCGCGATGTCAGCGGACCCTCCGCCACCTTGATGGAATAGAATTCGAGCTCTTCGTCCCAGGACGGAGAGGCGATCGAATAGGCGCGCAGGAGCGGCTTGCCGTCGACGATCAGCCCGATCATCACGAATTCGCCCGACCGGAACCGGAAACTGGCGGGGCGCTCGCAATCGAACGAGAAGGTGCGATCCGTCCAGTGATGGATATTGCTCACCTTGAGAAGCGCCATGCCGCGCATCGCCTTGTTTTCCACCGTCTGATCCATCTCGCTCTCCCGGACTTCGCCCCGCGCCTTTACACAATCGCGCCCCGGGGGAAAAGCCCGGCCGGCACGGTTTGTCCCCGGCCCGATCAGTCCGCCGCGACCCAGTGCCCGTCGCGGCGCAAGAAGACCGCCTCGGTATGGGCGGTGAAGCGATCCTCCCGGTCCGCAAGCGCCATCCGCGTCACCCGCACCCGCTCGGCCGCGATCTCGAGCGTGTTGAAATCGTTGGGCTCACCGCGCTGGCGCGTCGACAACCCGGTCCCGGCCTGCACCTGAAGAGTCGTCGCCTCCGCGGCCCGCCGCGGCACCGGTGTCGCCCGCCAGACATGGAGATGCCCCGACAGCACCAGCGCGACACCACACTCCGCCAGCGCCTCGATGCCCGAAGCCGCCCCCCACATCGGCGTCTTCGGCTCGGCGGGAAGCTGGAGGAACGGATGATGCGCCACCACCACCCGCAAGGGCGCGCCGGTCGCCTCCAGCCGCCGGCAGACCCGGGCAATGGCAGCACCGCGCGCCTTCCCCCGCTGCCAGGCCAGCGGATCGGTGGTGTTGAGCCCCGCCACGGCGATCTCGCCGTCGGACCAGACCGGCTCCAGCTCGTCGGCGATCCAGCGGCGATACCGCCGGTAGGGCCGCAGCAGCCGCGCCCCGAGATTTCCGAGCGGCACGTCATGATTGCCCGGAACACAGAGCCACGGCGCCTCCAGCCCGTCGAGGAACCGCCGCGCCGCCGCGAACTGACGATTGCGCGCCCGCTGGGTCAGGTCGCCCGAGACCACCAGGAGATCGGGCCGCGCCGCCCCGATCGCCGCGGCCAGCGGCGCGAGCAATTCCGGCTTGTCGCGCCCGAAATGCAGGTCCGAGACATGAACCAGCCGTCTCATGGGTCCCCGGCCGTCGCGACCTCGCGCGGCACAAGGAGCCGCAACGTGCCGGGCTCGGCGCGAAACCGGAACGGGCTCTCCATGCGCCCGCGCTCGCCATCGCGCGCCACGAGGCTGCGCCTTGCCCGCGTCTCCACCAGAACGTCCCGCCCGCACAGAAGGGCGAAGTCCCGCCCCACCTCGACCCGGCCCGCCGCCAGCCGAACCGCATGGCGCAGGAGCCCGGGCCAGCTGCAATCGGGCGCGATGAACACCGCCAGACCGTCCGCGTCCACGCAATCCTCCCCCGGCAGCCCGAACTCGCGCAACTGATAGGAATTGCACATCACGAAGACCAGCGGCGCGCGCATCCGGTGCACCGTGCCGTCGACGGTGATGCGCAGGGTGCGCGGCCGCCCCGGCCGCATCAGCGTGCGCAGCACGGACCAGTAGGCGGCGATCCGGCTCCGCCCCCAGACCCGATAGAGCGTCTCGCGCCGCTCGAGGATCACCGGATAGGCACCGAGGCTGGCATTGTTGACGAAATGCACCCCGTTCACCGAACCGATGCCGATCTCGCGCAGATCCCCGGCCGCGAGCACGTCGACGGCCGCGTCAAGATCGTCCGGAAGACCGTGCGCGCGGGCGAAGTAGTTGAAGGTGCCGAGCGGCAGCACCCCGAAGCGCAGCCCCGAGCCCGCAACCACTCCAGCAACGCCCGAGACGGTGCCGTCGCCCCCGGCCGCCACGATGGTGGCGAACCCCGCATCACAGGCCGCCCGTGTCGCCTGTGTCACGTCACCACCCGGTTCCAGCATCCGCAGATCGAACCGCCCCGGATGCCGCGCAAGGGCCTTCGAGACCGCGGCGACCCGCGCCTCTTCCGCCTCCGGCCCCTTGCCCGAACCCGGATTGAGCAGCACGCAGATATCGGCCTCCGCCGCCCGCATGCCACCCCCGCCTCGCAAGTCCTGCTCCACCCGCATCACGTCCCCTCCCGCCCCTCGCCGCCCCTTCCGGACGGTGCCGGTCCAACGCCGGGCTCGGCACTCCGGTTGCCTGCACAGCACCCCGCCGCCTGCCTACGCGTCTCCCGCGGGGCCGCAAGGTGCGGAATGTTTGACCACAGGCCCGATCCGTGTTAGGTGCGCTGCACAAGAGGGCCTCGATCCGGAGGTCCGGGCCGCGTTGGTTGCAGCGGCCACGACAGCCGTTTCAACAACAGCAGGCACAATGACCAGTTTTTCCGATCTCTCGCTGGACCCGCGGGTCCTCCAGGCCGTCATCGACTCCGGCTACACCACCCCCACCCCGATCCAGGAACAGGCGATCCCGAGCGCGCTCGAAGGCCGCGACGTGCTCGGCATCGCCCAGACCGGCACCGGCAAGACCGCCGCCTTCGTGCTGCCCCTGCTGACCAAGCTCTCCCAGGGCCGGGCGCGCGCGCGCATGCCGCGCAGCCTCGTGCTCTGTCCGACCCGCGAGCTTGCAGCCCAGGTCGCCGAGCAGTTCGAGAAATACTCCGCCAACATCAGGCTCACCATGGCGCTGCTGATCGGCGGCGTGAGCTTCAAGGACCAGGACAAGCTCATCGACCGCGGCGTCGACGTGCTGATCGCCACGCCGGGCCGCCTGCTCGACCATTTCGAGCGCGGCAAGCTCATGCTGACGGGCGTGCAGTTCATGGTCGTCGACGAAGCCGACCGCATGCTCGACATGGGCTTCATCCCCGACATCGAGCGCATCTTCAAGCTGGTGCCCTTCACCCGCCAGACGCTGTTCTTCTCCGCCACCATGGCCCCCGAGATCACCCGGATCACCCAGGAATTCCTGCACAATCCGGTCCGCGTCGAGGTCGCCCGCCAGGCCAGTGCCTCGGAGACCATCGAGCAGGCCGTCGTGCTCTACCGCCCGAGCCGCCGCGACAAGGCCGACAGCGAGAAGCGCGCGCTCCTGCGCGACCTGATCCGCGCCGAGGGCGATGGCCTCACCAACGGCATCATCTTCTGCAACCGCAAGCGCGATGTCGACATCGTCGCAAAATCGCTCAAGCAGCACGGCTTCGACGCCGAGGCGATGCACGGCGATCTCGACCAGAAGCACCGCATGCGCATCCTGCAGGGCTTCCGCGACGGCGATCTGAAGCTGCTGATCGCCTCCGACGTGGCCGCCCGCGGCCTCGACATCCCCAATGTGAGCCACGTCTTCAACTTCGACGTGCCGATCCATTCCGAGGATTACGTCCACCGCATCGGCCGCACCGGCCGCGCCGGCCGTTCGGGCAAGTCGATCACGCTCTGCCCGCCGGGCGACGAGAAATATCTCGAGAAGATCGAGGAACTGGTCGAGAAGGCCATTCCCCGCATCACCGCCCCCGGCGCACTCGCTCCGGACGCATCCCCCGAACCGGAAGCGGACGCTCCCGAAACCGCAGCCGCATCCGAAGCCGCCCCGCGCAGCCGGTCGCGCCGCACCCCGCGCCCCCGCCGCGCGCCCCCCGCCGCCGAGCCGGCTCCCTCCGAGGCGCCCGCCCCCGAGACCGCCGAAGAGGCTCCGGCCCCCGAACCGGTCGCGGCGGCTCCCGCCGCACCCGCCCGCGAGCCCCGCCCCTCAAACCGCCGCGGCCGCGGCGAGCGCGGCGGCTCAGGCCCTTCGGTGACCGGTCTCGGCGACCACGTTCCAGCCTTCCTGCTGCGCGAATTCGACGCCAGCGCACTCCTCGCCGCCGATGCCGAAGCCGATGCCCGGGACGAAGCCGAGGCCCGCGCCGAAACGGAGGCGCCGACCGAGCCCGAGCCCCGTCCCGAAGCCGCGGAGGTTCAGGCCGAAGCGCCCGCCGAGGCGCCGGAAGCCGAGGTGACGGCCGAGGAGAAACCCGCACCAAAGAAACGCGCTCCCCGGCGCAAGCGCGCACCCGCCAAGCCCAAGGCAAAAGCAAAGGACGCGGAGCCGGACACAGCCGTCCCCGAAGGCCCAGAAAGCTCCGACGCCTCCGAAAGCCCAGTCGAGGCGCCCTCTTCCGCCGCCTGAGCTTCCCAAAACAACGCAAAGGCGCGCGACCCGGCCCCCGGTCCGCGCGCCCCGCGTGTCAAGACGGCCGCGCCCCCATCGGGCGCGCGGCAGGTCAGATCAGTTCGGCGTGATCCGGTAGATTTCGCCCTCGTCGACTGCGGCATAGAGGCTGCCATCCGGTCCCTGGACGACCGAACGGTACCGGCCGGCCGGCAGGGCCAGCGGCATCGTGACCACCTCGGCGGACTGGCCGTCCTCGGCCAGATCGACCACGTCGATCCGGTAGCCGACCGGGGTTCCCCCGAAGCCGATCCCCATGATGCCGACAACCATGCTCCCGTCCCAGTCGCCCCACTGCTCGCCAGTCAGGAAGGCGGCCGAGGAGGTGCCCTGCGACAGCCCGTTGTTGGTCCAGGCCGGCAGCATGGCGTCGGGATAGGTCGCGGTGTCGGTCATCGGCATGAAGGCCGCGCGCTCTGCCGGATCCATGCCCTCCATCTGCTGCGGCTGGTATCCGCAGTAATTGTCCGGACAATCGTCACGGCCGGCGGTTGCCGGACGGGGATCCCAGCCACCATTGCCACCATTCACCAGCACCGTGATCTCGTCCGAATGCCACGGCCCGTGCTCGGCGGTCACGGGGTTGCCGTCACTGGGTCGGAAGGCGATGCCCTGCACGTTGCGATGCCCGTAGGTATAGACCCGCGGATCGAACCCTTCGGGCGGTGCGTTTCCTTCAGCGGCGTTGCCGTCGCCGTCGATTCGCAGCACCTTGCCGCCCATCATCGTCGGCGATTGCGGCACCTCGCCGTTATGGTTGTCGCCCGTCGTCACATAAAGAAAGCCGTCGGCATCGTTGAACCGGATCCGGCCGCCGTTATGCGCACCGGTCCCTCCGAACGGATGATCGGTCTCGGCATTCTTGTACGGGATGTCATCGACGATATCCGTCCGGTCCGCGACCGATGCCAGATCCTCGCCCACCGTCAGACGAATGACACGGTTGGTCGGCGGCGACGACATGTCCGAGGTCGAGAAGATGTAGATCGTGCGGTTCTCGGCAAAGCCGGGATCGACCGCGACACCCATCAGCCCCGCCTGCCCGTCACAGAACAAATCCTCTGCCGTACTCGCATAGCCTTCGGTGTCCTTCATCCCAAGCAGTGCGTTGACATCCCCCGAGGGCAAGAGGACCGAGAGACCATCGCACTTCTCGGTGAAGAACATCGTGCCATCGTCCAGAAAGGCCATGTCCCAAGGACTGTCGCGGCCGGACAGCACCGATTCCGCGCTCAGGCTTGGCGCCTGAGCCACGGCCGGCAGTCCGAAGCCAAGCGTCGCTGCGGTGGCGCCGCAGAGCGCCCCAATACTTTTGATGCGTTTCATGTGGGTTCCCTCCATCTGATCGTCCGGTTGCTTCCGCGACGTTTTCAGGAGTCTCGAATTAGTTTGACCGAATGCGAGTTCAACGAAATTTTACCGCCACGACTTCGTATTCACTTATCGAATTCATCATGTCGATCGCGCGTCCCGCCCGAAACCGAAACGCCGGTTGAAGCGCAGGCCGCCCGCCGACTGGCCCGATCCAACGCCCCTTCCACGGCGCAGCGCCCGCTTGAACGCCTCTCGATCCGCCCGTAACCTCGCCCGAAACACAGACGCGGGAGGCGGATCATGCGGACGGAATTCGATGCGGAACTTCAGGAGCGCCTCGTGCGCTACGCGGCCATCGACACCCAGAGCGACGAGACCTCGGACACCTCGCCCAGCACCGATATCCAGTTCGACCTGCTCCGGCTTCTCGAGCGCGAACTGGTCGAGATCGGCGCCTCCGATGTCCGCCTGACCTCCTACGGCGCCGTGCTCGCGACGATCCCCGCAACCACGACCGGCCCCGCCCCGACCATCGGCCTCTTGGCCCATGTCGACACCGCCCCGGCCTACAACGCCACCGGCGTCAAACCGCGCGTGCACGCGGCATGGGACGGCACGCCCATCACCTTCCCCGACGCGCCCGACCTCGTGCTCGACCCCGCCGCCTCACCCTATCTCGCCTCGAAATCCGGCGACGACATCGTCACCGCCAGCGGAACCACCCTGCTCGGCGCCGACGACAAGGCCGGAGTGGCGATCATCATGACCGCCGCCCGCCAGCTGCTCGCCAACCCGAGCATCCCCCACGGCCCGATCCGCATCTGCTTCACCCCCGACGAGGAGATCGGCCGCGGCGTCCATGCCGACCTGCCCGCCGATCTCGCCGTCGATTTCGCCTATACCCTCGACGGCGCGGAACTCGGAGAGGTGGTCTACGAGACCTTCTCCGCCGATGGCGCGACCGTGCGCGTGACCGGCGTCTCGATCCATCCCGGCGACGCCAAGGACCGCCTCGTGAACGCGCTCCATCTCGCCGCCAAGATCATCGACACCCTGCCGCAGGTCACGCGCACCCCCGAGACCACCTCCGGTCGCGAGGGCTTTCTCCACGTCCACACCCTGACCGGTACCGCCGCCGAAGCCACCATCGGCATCATCCTGCGCGATTTCGAACGCGACGGCCTCGCCGCCCACGGCGCGCTGCTCGAGCAGGTCTGCGCCGCGATCCAGGCCACCGAGCCACGCGCGAAGATCACCTGCGAGATCCGCGAGCAATACCGCAACATGCGCTACTGGCTGGAAGACGACATGGCTCCGGTCGAGCTCGCCCGCGCCGCCTGCCGCGCTGCCGGGATCGAACCCTTCTCGATCCCGATCCGCGGCGGCACCGACGGATCGCGCCTCACCGAGGCCGGCGTGCCCACCCCGAACCTCTTCACCGGAATGCGCAACATCCACGGCCCGCTCGAATGGGTCAGCGTCCAGGACATGGCGGCGGCGACCCGGGTCTGCCTCGCCCTGGCCGAACTCGCGGCCGCCCGGACGCCGGAGGCCGCTATTCCAGCCGGCTGATCATCACCGAACAGACCGGCTTCTTGCCGATCGCATCGTTGCAGACCCGCGAGACGCAGCGCTGCACCAGCTCCTCGAGCGCCTTGTCGTCGGCCACATGCGCGGCCTTCGCCCGGCTCACCGCCTTGTCGATCTCGCGCTCGAGGGTGCCGGCGAGACCGTCGCGCAGGCTCGCATCGTCCGGCAGACCGAGCGTCTCCACCCAGGCCCCCCCGAGCGGCGCGCCCTGCTCGTCGATCAGGATGTTCACCGAGACCTGCCCGCGGATCGCCATGCGGATGCGGTCGCGCACCACGCCGTCCAGCGCGCCGATCAGCGCGGTGCCGTCGAGATAGAGCCGCCCGGTCTCCACGTTGTCGACGATCTTCGGCACATCGCCGGTCAGATCGACCATGGTCCCGTTCGGCGCCACCAGCCCGACCCGGCCCCGCGCGCGCGCAAGCTCGGCATGGGCGCTCAGATGCCGGTGTTCGCCATGCATCGGCACCACCGCAGCGGGCCGGAGCAGGTCATGCATGGTCTCGAGATCGGGCCGGTTCGGATGCCCCGACACATGATAGATCTCGGCCGAATCGTCGACCGCCTTCACACCCTTCATGCTCATCTGGTTGAGGATGCGCGCGACGCTCACCTCGTTGCCGGGAATGGTCTTCGAGGAGAACAGGAACGTGTCGCCCTCCTGCAGCTCCAGCCCCATGTACTTCCCGCCCGCAAGCTGGGCCGAGGCCGCCCGGCGCTCGCCCTGGCTGCCGGTGGCGAGTACCAGCAGCTGGTGGCGCGGCACCCCGTCGATATCGAGCACGTCGAGCGTCGGCGGAAAGCCCCCGAGCACCTCGGTCGCGCGCGCGGTCTTCAGCATCGTGTTCATCGCCCGTCCGACCACGACCACCTGCCGTCCGGCGGCGCGCCCGGCCTCGGCGAGCGTCTTGAGCCGTGCCACGTTGGAGGCGAAGGTGGTCGCCACCACCATGCCCTTGGCCCCGGCGATCAGCTCGGTGATCGGCGCGGCAAGCGTCGCCTCCGACCGGCCCGGATGGCTCGAGAAGACGTTGGTCGAATCGCAGATCAGCGCCTTCACGCCGCTCTCGCCGATGGCCCGGAAGGTCACCGGATCGAACGGGTCGCCGACGATCGGCGTCGCATCGACCTTGAAATCGCCCGAATGCACGATCCGCCCGGCCGGCGTGTCGATCACGAGGCTCGAGCTTTCGGGGATCGAATGCGACACCGGCACGAAGCCCACCTTGAACGGCCCGGCCTCGACCATGTGCGGCCAGGGATCGGCCTGCCGCACCTGCCCGGTGTCGAGCCCGGCGCGGTCCATCTTGCCCTTGGCAAGCTCGGCGGTGAAGCGCCGCGCATGGACCGGCACGCCGAGCCGGGGCCACAACAGCCCCAGCGCGCCGACGTGATCCTCGTGGCCGTGGGTGATGAAGATCGCTTCCAGCCGGTCCGAACGCGCCTGCACCCACGCCGGATCGGCCATGATCAGATCGATGCCGGGCGAACTCTCCATGTCGCCGAAGGTCACGCCGACATCGACGAGGATGAAACGCTCGGCCCCCTCCGGCCCATAGCCGTAGAGATACATGTTCATGCCGATCTCGCCGGCGCCGCCGAGCGGCATGTAGATCAGGCGGTCGGTCTTGGTCTTCTTCGTGCGGGCCATCAAGGCCTCCTATGCGGACAGTTCGGACTATTCGGGATTGAGGCGATCGATCAGGACGAGGCCGTGAATGGTCAGCTTGGTATCGATGACTTCGAGCACGTCGGTGCCCTGGGCGAACAATGTCGAGAGACCGCCGGTTCCGATGACCTTCATCGGCGTGCCCCGTTCGGCGCGGATCCGGGCGCAAAGCCCCTCGATCATGCCGACATACCCCCAGAACACGCCTGATTGCATGCAGGCAACCGTATTCGTGCCCACCACCCGCTCGGGCATGGTCACATCGATATGCGGCAACGCCGCCGCGGCATCGTGCAGCGCCTTGAGCGAGAGGTTCACGCCGGGCGCGATCACGCCGCCCTCATAGGCGCCGTCGGCCCCGACCACGTCGAAAGTGGTCGCGGTGCCGAAATCCACCACGATCAGGTTGCCGCCGTAGCGGTCATGGGCGCCCACGGTGTTCACCAGTCGGTCCGCACCCACATGGGTCGTCGGATCGACCCGCACCGGCACACCGAGTTTCACGTCAGCCTTGCCGACCACCTTGGGCCGTGTTCCGAAATAGCGATCCGAGAGCACCCGCAGATTGAACACCACCTGCGGCACCACCGACGAGATGACCACGGACTTCACCGGTGCGGTCACACCGGAATGGGTCATCAGCTGCTGCAGCCAGACGAAATACTCATCCGCAGTGCGCCGATGCGCCGTCCGGCAGCGCCATTCCGCGACGAAACTCTCGCCGTCATGCAGCGCGAAGACGGTGTTGGTATTGCCGACGTCAATGACCAGCAGCATGGAGGCTCCCCTCTTCCGCCGGGGCGGATCCGGCGAAGTGCAGTTCCGCCGCCGGCAGGACCAGTCGGCCGGTGGCGGTCGCGAGCACCAGTGCCCCCTCCGGATCGATGGTCTCGAAACGCCCGCGATGCGCGACGCCCGGCAGCCGCGCGACCACCTCCGTGCCGAGCCCGCCTGCCCGCGCCAGCCAGGCGGCGCGCACCGGCGCGAAGCCCTCGCCGACCAGCCGCGCCTCCCAATGCGCGAAGGCGGGCGCCAGCCGGTCCAGAAGCTCCTCCGGCGTCACCGAAAGCCCGAGTGCTCCCGCCAGCGAGACCGGCGCCAGCGCCCCGGGCTCGACCTCGGCCGCCTCCGGCGCCGCTGCGAGGTTCACGCCGATCCCGATCGCCAGGGCCGCCCCGTCGCCGCAGGTCTCGAGCAGGATGCCCGCAAGCTTTCCGCCCGACAGCAGCACGTCATTGGGCCATTTCAGCGCGAAGACCTCCGGCCGCCCGGTCAGCGCCACAAGCGCATCCTGCAGGGCCAGGGCCGCCACGAAGGACCGCAGCGCCGCATGCCGCACCCCGCCCGGCGGCGCCATCAGCAGTGTCGCCGCGAAATTGCCCGGCAGCGTCGCCCAGCCCCGCCCGCGCCGGCCGCGCCCCTGCGATTGCACCTCGGCCATGATCCAGAGCGGCCCACGCGCGCCGGTTGAAGCCTGCCGCACCGCTTCGGCATTGGTGCCGTCGAGCACCGGATGGACGACCCGCCCGGTTCCCGTGGGCCAATCGGCCATGATTACTGGACGAGCGTCGCGGCCGCGGTGGCGGCGATGCCCTCGACGCCGAACATGTTGACGATGCCGACCACCATCGCCAGCGCCGAGAAGGCCAGCAAGCCCCCAGTGCAGCGTCGGCATCTGGCCGTCGAGCGGTTCGACCTCCGCCCCGAAATACATCAGGTAGACGATCCGCAGGTAATAATAGGCGCCGATCACGCTGGCGATCACCCCGGCCACCGCAAGCCAGACCAGCCCGGCATCGATCGCCGCCATCAGCACGTAGAACTTCCCGAAGAAGCCCACCAGCGGCGGCACGCCAGCCAGGCTGAACATCAGCACCGCCAGCGCCGCCGCCCGCCCCGGCGAGACCCGGCTGTACATGCCGAGCGAGGCGATCTCCGTCACCGGCTTGCCGTCACGCTCCATGTTCAGGATGAAGGCGAAGACCCCGATGTTCATCGTCACGTAGATCGCAAGATAGATCAGCAGCGCCTGCGCACCCTGCTCGGTGCCCGCCGACAGCCCCATCAGCGCGAAGCCCATATGGCTGATCGACGAATAGGCCATCAGCCGCTTGATGTTGGTCTGCCCGATCGCCGCGACCGCGCCGAGGAACATCGACAGCACCGCCAGCAGCGCCAGGATCTGCTGCCACTCGGCCACGGCCCCGCCGAAGGCATCGAAGAGCACCCGCGCGAACATCGCCGACGCCGCCACCTTGGGCGCGGTCGCGAAGAAGGCGGTGACCGGCGTCGGCGAGCCCTCGTAGACATCCGGCGTCCACATGTGGAACGGCACCGCCGAGACCTTGAACGCGATGCCCGCGCAGAGGAACACCAGCCCGAAGATCAACCCGAGCGACAGCGGCCCCTCGCCGATGATCTCCGCCACGCCGAGGAACTTCGTCGTCCCCGAAAACCCGTAGACGAGGCTCGCCCCGTAGAGCAGCAGCCCCGAGGACAGCGCGCCCAGCACGAAATACTTCAGCCCGGCTTCCGTCGAGCGCAAGCTGTCCCGCCGGAACGAGGCCACCACGTAAAGCGCCAGCGACTGCAGCTCGAGCCCCATATAGAGCACCATCAGGTCCCGCGCCGAGACCATCATCATCATGCCGGCCACCGACAGCAGGATCAGCACCGGATATTCGAACTTCATCAGCTGGTTGCGCACCAGGTATTCGTGGCTCAGCGCCAGCGCCGCCGCCGCCCCGAACAGGATCACCACCTTCGAGAACCGCGCGAAGCCGTCCGACACGAACGAGCCGTTGAACGCCTCGCGCGCGCCCTCGGGCTGGAACCCGACCCAGAGCCCGAGCGCCACCAGCACCCCCACCGCGGCCCAGAGCACGAGGCTGCTGACATCGCGCGACGCGAAGGCGCCCCACATCAGTGCTGCCATCGCGGAGACGACCAGCACCAGCTCGGGCGCGATCACGGACAGGTCTTGGCTCAGCATCTCTTGTCCCCCGGGGCGGTCAGTTCGCGGCCAGCGCGGGCTGCGCGGCGGCGATGGCGGTCTCAGTATGGTCGACGAGCGCACTCACCGAGGGCCCGATGATGTCGAGCACAAGGGCGGGATAGACCCCGAGCAGGATCGTCGCCACCACCAGCGGCCCGAACAGCCACTTCTCGCGGCGGCTGAGATCCTGGATCGACTTCAGGCTCTCCTTGATCAGGTCGCCGAACACCACGCGCCGGTAGAGCCAGAGCGCATAGCCCGCCGACAGGATCACCCCCGTCGCGGCGAAGAACGCCACCCAGGTATTCACCTGGAAGGCCCCGGCCAGCGTCAGGAACTCGCCGACGAAGCCGCTCGTGCCCGGCAGCCCGACATTGCCCATGGTGAACAGCATGAAGATCATCGCATAGACCGGCATCCGGATCACCAGCCCGCCGTAAGCGTCGATGTCGCGCGTATGCATCCGGTCGTAGACGACGCCCACCGCGAGGAAGAGCGCGCCGGAGATGAAGCCGTGGCTGATCATCTGGAAGATCGCGCCATCGAGCCCCTGCTGGTTCATCGCGAAGATGCCCATGGTCACGAAGCCCATATGCGCCACCGAGGAATAGGCGATCAGCTTCTTCATGTCCTCCTGCACGATCGCCACCAGCGAGGTGTAGACGATCGCGATCACCGAGAGCGTGAAGACGAAGTCCTGCATCAGCTCCGATGCCACCGGAAACATCGGCAGGCTGAAGCGCAGGAAGCCGTAGCCGCCCATCTTCAACAGGATCGCCGCCAGAACCACCGAGCCCGCCGTCGGCGCCTGCACATGGGCGTCCGGCAGCCAGGTATGCACCGGCCACATCGGCATCTTCACGGCGAAGCTGGCGAAGAAGGCCAGGAACAGCAGCGTCTGCACCCCGCCGATCACCGTGAAGCCCAGCACCTGCATCGGCGCATGGCTGAACTCGTGGGTCAGCAGCGTCGGGATGTCGGTGGTGCCCGCCTCCATGTACATGGCGATCATCGCCACCAGCATCAGCACCGAGCCGAGGAAGGTGTAGAGGAAGAACTTGAACGAGGCATAGACCCGCTCCTTGCCGCCCCAGATGCCGATGATCAGGAACATCGGGATCAGCCCGGCCTCGAAGAACACGTAGAACAGGATCAGGTCGAGCGCGCAGAACACGCCGATCATCAGCGTCTCGAGCACGAGGAAGGCGACCATGTATTCCTTCACCCGGTGCGTGACGTGCCAGGACGCCCCGATCACCAGCGGCATCAGGAAGGTCGTGAGCATCACGAACAGCACCGAGATGCCGTCGACGCCCATCTTGTAGGTCAGCCCGCCGAGCCAGGCGCGCTCCTCGACCATCTGGAAGCCGGTATCGGAGGGGTCGAACTCCGCCAGCACGATGAGCGACAGCGCGAAGGTGGCCGAGGTGGCGAAGAGCGCCAGCATCTTGGCGTTCTTCTGCGCGGCCTCGTCCTCGCCGCGCAGGAACACCATCAGGACCACGGCCCCGATCAGCGGCAGGAAGGTGACGAGCGAAAGCAGGCTGTTCATTATCCCGCACTCCCCACGCTGAGCCAGAGGATGAGCACGATCAGCCCGATCACCATCGCCAGCGCGTAGTGGAAGAGGTAGCCCGACTGGGCCCGCCCCGCGAGCCGCGTGACGTAGGGCACGACCCCCATCGCCAACCCGTTGATGCCGCCGTCGATGGTCGCCCCGTCCCCCTTCTTCCAGAGGAACCGCCCCAGCGCCTGCGCCGGGCGCAGGAACACCGCGTTGTAGATCTCGTCGAAATACCACTTGTTGAGCAGGAAGCGGTAGAGGATCGGCTGGCTCTCGGCGAGCGCCTTCGGCTTCGACGGATCGAGGATGTAGAACCAGTAGGCGACCCCGAGCCCGATCAGCATCGCGACGAAGGGCGAGACCTTCACCCAGACCGGCACCTCATGGGCGTCGTGCATCACCGTGTTGTCCGGCCCGAAGAACACCGAGGCGCCGAACCAGCTGCTGTAATGATCGCCGAAGAAGCCGCCATACCAGATCATCCCGGCGAAGACCGCGCCCACCGAGAGCACGGCGAGCGGGATCAGCATGGTGTTCGGGCTCTCATGGGCGTGCTCGTGGGTGTGATGGTTGCCCCGCGCCTCGCCGAAGAAGGTCATGAACATCAACCGCCAGGAATAGAAGCTCGTCATCAGCGCCGCGACCACCAGCGTCCAGAACGCAAAGCCCGCCGCGCCGTTCGCGCCGGCAAAGGCGCTCTCGACGATCGCATCCTTCGAGAAGAACCCGGCAAAGCCGATATGGGTAAGCGGAATGCCGACGCCGGTGATCGCCAGCGTGCCGATCATCATCGCCCAGAAGGTCTTGGGGATCTTGTGGCGCAGCCCGCCATAGTTCCGCATGTCCTGCTCGTGGTGCATCGCATGGATCACCGAGCCGGCGCAGAGGAACAGCAGCGCCTTGAAGAAGGCATGGGTGAAGAGGTGATACATCGCCGCCGGATAGGCGCCCACGCCGGCGGCCACGAACATGTAGCCGAGCTGCGAGCAGGTCGAATAGGCGATCACCCGCTTGATGTCGTTCTGCACCAGCCCCACGGTCGCCGCGAAGAACGCCGTCATCGCGCCGATATAGGTGATGAAGGTCAGCGCCGTCGGCGCCCATTCGAGGATCGGCGACATGCGGCAGACGAGGAACACGCCCGCCGTCACCATGGTCGCCGCATGGATCAGTGCCGAGACCGGCGTCGGGCCTTCCATCGCATCCGGCAGCCAGGTGTGCAGGAAGAGCTGCGCCGACTTGCCCATCGCGCCGACGAACAGCAGGAAGGCCGCAAGCTCGGCGACGTTCCAGTCGCGCCAGAGGAAGCTGACGGTCGATTCCGCCAGCACCGGCCCGGCGGCGAAGATGTCGTCGAAGGCGATGCTGTCCACGGTGAAGTAGAGCACCATGATGCCCATCAGGAAGCCGAAATCGCCCACCCGGTTGACGATGAAGGCCTTCATCGCCGCGGCATTCGCACTCTGCTTGCGATAATAGAAGCCGATCAGCAGGTAGGAGGCGACGCCCACGCCCTCCCAGCCGAAGAACATCTGCGCCAGATTGTCCGCCGTCACCAGCATCAGCATCGCGAAGGTGAAGAACGACAGATACGCGAAGAAGCGCGGCTTGTAGCTCTCGCCCTCCTTCCAGTTCTCGTCGTGGTCCATGTAGCCGAAGCTGTAGAGATGCACGAGCGCCGAGACCGTCGTGACCACCACCAGCATGATCACCGTCAGCCGGTCGATGCGGATCGCCCAGTCGGCGGCGAAGGTGCCCGACACGATCCAGCGGAACAGGCTGTAGCTGTAGCCGCCATGCTCGCCGGCGATCGCCGCGGCCGCATGTTCCGCGCCCTCGGCCACCGTCTCGGCATTGGCCACCCCGAGGATCCAGGCATGTTCCGCCCCGGCCCCGCCGCCATGCGCCGTGAAGGTCAGGAACACCACCCAGCTCAGCAGGCAGGACAGGAACAGCAGCGCCGTGGCGGTGGTCATCGCCGCCTTCTCGCCCATGAAACGCCAGCCGAAGCCGCAGATCAGCGCACCGATCAGCGGCGCGAAGAGAATGATCGTCGGCATGGAATTCAGCCCTTCATCACGTTGACGTCTTCCACCGCGATCGTGCCGCGGTTGCGGAAGAAGCAGACCAGGATCGCGAGCCCGATCGCGGCCTCGGCGGCGGCGACGGTGAGCACGAAGAGCGTGAAGACCTGCCCCACCAGATCGCCCAGCGCCGCGGAGAAGGCCACGAGGTTGATGTTGACCGCCAGCAGCATCAGCTCGACCGACATCAGGATGACGATGACGTTCTTGCGGTTGACGAAGATCCCGAAGATGCCGGTGACGAACAGGATCGCCGCCACCGTCAGGTAATGTCCCAGCCCGATCATGCGCCCTGCCCCGGCTTGATGTCCTTGAGGTCGATCGCCGTCTTCGGGTCACGGTACATCTGCGCGATCACGCTCTGCTTCTTCACGCCGTCGCGCTTGCGCAAGGTGAGCACGATCGCCCCGATCATCGCCACCAGCAGGATCACCCCCGCGGTCTGGAACACCAGCACGTAATCCGTGTAGATCAGCATCCCCAGCGCCGCGGTGTTCTCCACCTCGTTCACCGGCGGCGTGATCGCCGCGCGCATCGCGAGGCTCTCCTCGGTCACTTCGAAGCCGCCGAAGGCAAACCCGAGCTGCACCAAGAGCACCAGCCCGATCAGCAGCCCCACCGGCACGTAGCTCGCCATGCCCGACTTCAGCTCGGCGAAATTCACGTCGAGCATCATCACCACGAACAGGAACAGCACCGCCACCGCGCCCACATAGACGATCAGCATCAGCATCGCGACGAACTCGGCGCCCAAAAGCACGAAAAGCCCCGCCGCCGAGAAGAAGGCGAGGATCAGCCACAGCACCGAATGCACCGGGTTGCGGGCGAAGACCACGAGGAACCCCGAGACCACGGCCGTGATGGCGAAGAGATAGAATGCGAAGGCCGCGAAGCCCATGGTGGTCCCCCTCAGCGGTACGGCGCGTCCATTTCGAGATTGCGCGCGATCTCGGTCTCCCAGCGATCGCCGTTATCGAGGAGCTTTTCCTTGTCGTAGAACAGCTCCTCGCGGGTCTCGGTCGCGAACTCGAAGTTCGGCCCCTCGACGATCGCATCCACCGGACACGCCTCCTGGCAGAAGCCGCAATAGATGCACTTGGTCATGTCGATGTCGTAGCGCGTCGTGCGCCGCGACCCGTCCGCGCGCGGCTCCGCATCGATGGTGATCGCCTGCGCCGGACAGATCGCCTCGCAGAGCTTGCACGCGATGCAGCGCTCCTCGCCGTTGGCGTAGCGCCGCAGCGCATGTTCGCCGCGGAACCGGGGCGACAGCGGCCCCTTCTCGTGCGGATAGTTCAGCGTCGGCTTCGGCTTGAAGAAGTATTTCATCCCCAGCCGGAACCCGCCCAGAAAGTCGGTCATCAGGAAGTAGCGTGCCGCGCGATCGACGGTAAATGCCATAACCTCAGCCTCCCACTGCCCAGCGCTGGTAGGCGCCCCAGAACCATCCGTACTGCGCGAAAAGCCCGACCAGCACCACCCAGGCGAGGCTCATCGGCAGGAAGAACTTCCAGCCGATCCGCATCAGCTGGTCGTAGCGGTAGCGCGGCACGATCGCCTTCACCATGGCGAAGAGGAAGAAGAAGAACCCCATCTTCAGCACCATCCAGAACACGCCGTCCGGCAGCCCCGGGATCGGCGACAGCCACCCCCCGAAGAACAGGATCGAGATGAGCGCGCACATGAACACCACGCTCATCAGCTCGCCGATCATGAACAGAAGGAACGGCGTCGAGGAATACTCGACCTGATACCCCGCCACCAACTCCGATTCCGCCTCCGGCAGGTCGAAGGGCGGCCGGTTGGTCTCCGCCAGTGCCGAGATGAAGAACAGCACCACCATCGGCAGATGCGGCAGCCAGTACCAGTTCAACAGCCCCAGATCGCCGTCCTGGGCCAGCACGATGCGGCTGAGGTTGAGCGAGCCCGTCGAGATCAGCACGCCGACGATGATCAGCCCGATCGACACCTCGTAGGAGATCATCTGCGCCGCCGAGCGCAGGCTCCCGAGGAAGGGATATTTCGAGTTCGACGCCCAGCCGCCCATGATCACGCCGTAGACGTGCAGCGAGCCGATGGCGAAGATGAACAGGATCCCGACATTCATGTCCGAGATCACCCAGCCATCCGCCCAGGGGATCACCGCCCAGGTGATCAGCGCCAGCACGAAGGTGATCATCGGGGCGAGGAAGAACACCGCCTTGTCGGCGGTCGCCGGCACCACCACTTCCTTGACGATGTATTTCAGGAAGTCCGCGAAGCTCTGCAACAGCCCGAAGGGCCCGACCACGTTCGGCCCGCGACGCATCTGCACCGCGGCCCAGACCTTGCGGTCGGCGTACATCAGGAAGGCGAGCGCCACCAAGACGCAGACGGTCACCAGAAGACACTGGCCGAGGATGAGCAGGAACAATCCGAACCCGGTATCGAAGAAACCGTCCATGCCCCTCACTCCGCCGCCATTGCCCGGGTCCGGTCACTGGCCAGTCTGGTCAGCTCCGCCATCACTTCGCTGGCCCGCAGGATCGGGTTGACGAGATAATGCGGCCGGTCCGCGGATCGGAAGTCGCCCGTGCTCATATCGCCGGCAGCCAGCGGCGTCCATGCGTTTTCCGGCACGATGTCGATCTCGCCCAGATGCGGCACCTCCGCCACCATCGCCGCGCGCAGCGCCGGAAGTGAATCGTAAGGCAGCGCCTGGCCGAGAACCGCGGAGAGCGCGCGCAGGATCGCCCAGTTCTCCCGCGCCTCGCCCGGCGGGAAGCCCGCCCGGTTCGCCATCTGCGGCCGTCCTTCGGTATTCACGAAGATGCCCGATTCCTCGACCCAGGCCGCACCCGGCAGGATCACGTCGGCGCGGTGCGCACCGCGATCCCCGTGGCTGCCCTGGTAGATCACGAAGGGCCCGGCCGGCAGCTCGGTCTCGTCCACCCCGAGATTGAAGATCACCTCCGCCCCGTCGAGCGCCGCATCCAGCCCGCCCTCGGTGGTGAAGCCCAGATCCATCGCCCCGACCCGGCCCGCCGCCTGATGCAGCACCAGAAGCCGCGCTTCGCTTCGGTTCGCGAGATCCATCACCTGGCCCAGCACCGCGTCGCCGTCGGCACCGCAGAGCGCATCCTGCCCGACGATGATCAGCCGCGCGGCGCCCTCGCCCGGGCGCGCTTCGTCCACGACCCGCGCAAGCGCCGCGCGATCGCCGCCGAGATGCTCCACATCATAGGTCAGATCGACCGGCTCGCCGATCCTGCGCACCTTCGCCCCGAGCATCCAGGCCTTGCGGATGCGCGCATTCAGCACCGGCGCCTCCGAGCGCGGATTGGTGCCGACCAGCAGGATCTCCGACGCCGCCTCGATATCCTCGATGGTCGCGGTGCCGACATAGCCGCCGCGATTGCCCGCCGGAAGCTTCGCGCCATCGACCCGGCATTCCATGGTCCCGCCGAGCGAGGCCATCAGCCCCTTCAGCGCGAAGACCGCCTCGGTCGAGGCCAGATCGCCGGCAAGACCCGCGACCTTCTTGCCCTTCACCGCCTCGGCCACCGCCGCGAAGGCCTCGCCCCAGGTCACCGGAACCAGCTTGCCGTCCCGGCGCAGATAGGGCCGGTCGAGCCGCTGGCGCCTGAGCCCGTCCCACAGGAATCGCGAGCGGTCCGCCAGCCATTCCTCGTTCACGCCGTCATGGTTGCGCGGCAGGATCCGCATCACTTCGCGGCCCTTGGTATCGACCCGGATGTTCGACCCCAATGCATCCGTCGCATCGATCGACTCGGTCTTCTTCAGCTCCCAGGGCCGCGCCGTGAAGGCATAGGGCTTCGATGTCAGCGCCCCCACCGGGCAGAGATCGATCACGTTGCCCTGCAATTCGCTCGTGAGCATCGCGCCCAGATAGGAGGTGATCTCGCTGTCCTCGCCGCGCCCGGTCTGGCCCAGTTCCGGAACGCCGGCCACTTCGGTGATGAAGCGCACGCAGCGGGTGCAGGAGATGCAGCGCGTCATGCAGGTGCCGACCAGCGGCCCGAGATCGGGGTCGAGCGCGGCGCGCTTCGGCTCGCGGTAGCGCGAGAAATCCACCCCGTAGGCCATCGCCTGGTCCTGCAGATCGCATTCCCCGCCCTGATCGCAGATCGGGCAATCGAGCGGATGGTTGATGAGCAGGAACTCCATCACCCCCTCGCGGGCCTTCTTGACCATCGGCGTCTTGGTCTTGACCTCGGGCGGCGCGCCATCCTTGCCGGGCCGCAGATCCTTGACCTGCATCGCACAGCTCGCGGCGGGCTTCGGCGGCCCGCCGACCACTTCGACGAGACACATGCGGCAATTGCCCGCGATCGAGAGCCGCTCGTGATAGCAGAAGCGCGGCACCTCGACGCCGGCCGCCTCGCAGGCCTGCAACAGCGTCATGCGAGGATCGACCTCGATCTCGGCCCCGTCGATGATGATCTTGCGCAGGTCGCTCATGTCATTTCTCCGCAGAAGCGGGCCGCTGCCCGATCCGGTTTCGTCGTGTTTCCATCAATCCGGCCAGAGATCCAAGGGATGCGCCCTTCCGGAGGAAAAGTCGGGCGCTGCCCGGCGCAAACGCTGGGCGGTCCAGCCCGGATGAGCGCACTTCGTCCATCCCCTACTCCGCCGCCACAGGCGCACAGCGATGCGCCTGCCACAGCTTCGCCTCTTCCAGATACGCCCAGCCGAACGCCTCCGCGCTGTCGCCCTCGGCCTTCAGCGTTTCCAGCCGCGCCAGCGCCTCGTCCAGCGTCGGACGGTGACCGTCCTCCACCCACCACATCACGAAATGCATCGCACCGAGCACCTCGAACCATTCCGCCCGGCGCTCGTAGAACTGCCGGTGCACGGTGTTCCAGACGAAATTCTCGAGCGAGGCCACATCCTCCCAGACCGTCAGGTTCGAGATCGCCTGCGCATCGCCACCAATCGCGGCTTCGGTGTTCCCGGTCCCGGGCTCACCCGAGCCTTCCATCATCCACACGAAGCCCGGCATCCGACGTCCCAGCCCGTTCACCCGGTCCAGCGCCGCCATGAACTCCGCGACCCGCGGATCATCCGTCGGGGCCAGCAGCCGTCCGATGTTGAGTTGCGCGAGTTGCGTCACCTTAACCTCTCCGCGTGGCAAGCCATTTGGCAAGCCGGTTTCCAGCCAGTTTCCAGCCGGGTTCCAGTGTCAGCGTCTCGCCGTTAACCCCTGATCCCGAACCTCTTTCACTCCGCCGCCACCGCACTGACCCGCCCGCTGCGCTTGTGCTTGATCCGATCCTCGATCTCGTTGCGATAATGCCGGATCAGCCCCTGGATCGGCCAGGCCGCCGCATCCCCCAGCGCGCAGATCGTATGCCCCTCGACCTGCTTGGTGACGTCGAGCAGCATGTCGATCTCCTCGGGCTCCGCATCCCCGGTCACCAGCCGCTCCATCACCCGCATCATCCAGCCCGTGCCCTCGCGGCAGGGTGTGCACTGGCCACAGCTCTCGTGCTTGTAGAAGGCGCTAAGTCTCCAGATCGCCTTGATAATATCGGTCGACTGATCCATCACGATCACCGCCGCGGTGCCCAGCCCCGAGCGCTGCTCGCGCAGCCAGTCGAAGTCCATGATCGCCTCGCCGCAGACATCATGCGGCAGGCAGGGCACCGACGAGCCGCCCGGAATGACCGCCTTGAGGTTCTTCCAGCCGCCCCGCACGCCGCCGCAATGGCGCTCCAGCAGCTCCTGCAACGGGATCGACATCGCCTCCTCGACCACGCAGGGATTGTTCACATGCCCCGAAATCGCGAAGACCTTGGTCCCCGCATTGTTCGGCCGCCCGAAATTCGCGAACCACCCCGCCCCCCGCCGCAGGATCGTCGGCACCACCGCGATCGACTCGACGTTATTGACCGTCGTCGGCGCGCCATAAAGCCCTGTATTCGCAGGAAAAGGCGGCTTCAGCCGCGGCATGCCCTTGCGCCCCTCGAGGCTCTCCAGCAGCGCCGTTTCCTCTCCGCAGATATAAGCCCCGGCCCCGTGATGCAGGTAAAGCTCGAAGTCCCAGCCCGACCCCGCAGCGTTCTTCCCCAACAGCCCGGCGTCGTAAGCCTCGTCGATCGCCAGCTGCAGCGCCTCGCGCTCGCGGATGTACTCGCCCCGGATATAGATATACCCCGCATGGGCATTCATCGCGAAACCCGCGATCAGGCAGCCCTCGACCAGCGTATGCGGATCGTGCCGCATGATCTCGCGGTCCTTGCAGGTGCCCGGCTCGGATTCGTCTGCATTCACAACGAGATAATGCGGCCGCCCATCGCTTTCCTTGGGCATGAACGACCATTTCAGGCCGGTCGGAAAGCCCGCGCCGCCGCGTCCGCGCAGCCCGCTCGCCTTGACCTCCTCGATCACCTTGTCGCGGCCCATCTGGATCAGGCCGGCGGTTCCGTCCCAATGCCCCCGCGCCTTCGCGCCCGCCAGCGAGCGGTCGAACATGCCGTAGAGATTGGTGAAGATGCGGTCCTTGTCGGCGAGCATGTCTTTCAGTTCTCCAGTTCACGGCGCGCGCGCCAGACCCTCAGCAACACCACCAGCGCCCAGGTCAGCGCGCCGAGGCAGGCCAGATCGAGAAGGAACGCGAACCGGACCGGGACGCCCAGCGCCCCGCCCAGCATCGAGCCCCCCATCCACGCCACCATCGAGACGATGATGACGATGGCCGCGAGCCGCGTCTGCGCGCGCAGGCCACCTTCCCTCCGATCCGGCCCGGATCGATCCATCAGTAGACGTCACCCTTGTCGACCCGACCCGAGAATTCCGTCTCGCCGCCGGTCGCGAGGATCTTCGCCTGAGCCACCCACTCATCGCGGCTGCACCGGCCCTTGAACTGGACGAGATGCGTGTCGATCCAGGCGACCTCGTCGGCATTCCAGGAGGCGACCTGGTCGAAGTGCCAGACGCCGATCTCGTTGAGCAACTCCTCGAGCTTCGGCCCGACTCCCTTGATCTTCTTGAGATCATCGGGCTTTCCGTCACGGGCCGCCGGCAACAGATCGGGCTTCGTTCCGCGCGGCGCGTCGTCACCGGCCACGTCGCTCCCGGTCGAATCCGCCACCGGTTCGGACATGAACCGCGCCGCGTCTCCTGCCGCCTTGGCCGCATCGCGCACCCGCTGGTTCGCGGTGTCGGCCGCGTCCTGCACCGTCCGGCCGGCAGCTTCCGCGGTGTCCTGCACGCTTTCGGCGGCAGGCTCGGTCGCCTTGTCGAACTTCGCGCCCGCCGAGGCGGCTGCGTCCTTGACCTTGTCGCTCGCGGCGTCGAACGCGCTGGTCACGCTGCCAAGGGCCGCGCCCAGGCGATCCGACACACTGTCTCCGTCTGAGCCTCCGGACGCGGCGGCACCCGTCGCACCACCCGCCACGAAATAAGCGCCCTGTTTCGGGGCCGCCGGTGCGGCTACGGTATTGGGCGGCGGCAGCGGCTTGCGGGTCAGCACGAAACTCAGAACGCTCCCGCCCACCACGGCGACCGCACCGGCGATCATCGAGCCTGCGGCCCAGCCATTGCCCTGAAGGACGGCATAGGCGAACCCGATGCCGAGACCGAAGATCGCGGCGAAGATGAAGCTCATGAGGACGGTGAAGGTCGCGTCCCCGATGTAGGATGTTCTTGCAGCCATCTGAATTTCCTTCCCCTTGGTTGACGTTGGCACCGCCTGCGGTCAGCCTGCCCCGGACCTCAGTTTTCGCTCTTCGCCAGTTCGCGCGCCTGTCTCACCCATTCGTCACGCGAAGCGCGGCCCTTGAAGTCCACCATGTTCTGGTCGATCCACGCAACCTCTTCCGCCGTCCAGGCCGCGATCTGATCGAAATGCCAGAAGCCGAGCGCATTGAGCTTTCCCTTCAGCACCGGTCCGACGCCGTTGATCCGCGTGAGATCGTCGCCGGCCCCCTCGCGCGGGGCCTCGAGCGTTGCCGGCCGGGTGCCGGTCTCTGCGGAAGCAGCCATGGGCTCGGCCTCTGCAGCCTTCGACGCGCTCATCTCGGCGCGTTCCTTGCGGATCTCGGAGGGTCGTGCCATTCGCCCCCCGGCGGCGCCGACCGGCATGAGCACCCGTGGCGCGGGTTCGTCCCCGGTGATCCGCTTCACCGTATCGCCCATGTCGAGCGCAAGAGAGACCGAGGCGTTGTGCGGATAATCCGGTTCGCCATCGTTCAGCGAAGTGAGGCCTTCCGCCGGTTCGGAAGCGAAGCGTCCGTCCTGCGGGCCCGGTGTCGGCACCTCGCCTCGCGCCAGCGCGTCCAGGATATCCGCGAAGCTCTCCGCGGTCAGATCCTCGTAATAATCCTTGCCGATCTGCGCCATCGGCGCGTTCGAGCAGGCACCAAGGCACTCGACCTCTTCCCACGAGAAGCGGCCGTCCTCGGACAGCGCATGCGCCGCCGGTGCGATCTTCTCACGGCAAACCGCGATCAGGTCCTCCGCGCCGCAGATCATGCAGGACGTCGTGCCGCAGACCTGCACATGCGCGATCGACCCGACCGGCTTGAGCTGAAACATGAAGTAGAAGCTCGCCACCTCCAGCACACGGATCTTGGCCATGCCGAGCATCTCGGCAACAGTCTCGATCGCGCGTTCGGTGACCCAGCCTTCCTGTTCCTGCGCCCGCCACAGCAGCGGGATCACGGCACTGGCCTGCCGGCCTTCGGGATACTTGGCGATCTGCCCCTTGGCCCAGTCGAGATTGGCGGGCGTGAAGGCAAAGCTTTCGGGCTGCTCGGAATGAAGTCTGCGGAGCATCAGCGATCCACCTCTCCGAAGACGATGTCGAACGAGCCGAGGGCCGCCGAGACGTCGGACAGCATGTGGCCGCGACAGACCGGGTCCATCGCCTGGAGATGCGGGAAGCCCGGCGCGCGCAGCTTGACCTTCCACGGCTTGTTGGTTCCGTCGGCCACCAGATAGACGCCGAATTCGCCCTTGGGCGCTTCGACCGAGGCGTAGACCTCTCCGGCGGGCACGTGGAATCCTTCGGTGTAGAGCTTGAAGTGGTGGATGAGCGCTTCCATCGAGGTCTTCATCTCCGCGCGCGGCGGCGGTGTGATCTTGCCGCGGGTCAGCACGTCCTGGCCCTTGCAAGAATCGAGCTTGACGATTGCCTGCTCGATGATCCGAACGCTCTCGCGCATCTCGGCCATCCGGCAGAGATACCGATCGTAGCAATCCCCGTTCTTGCCGACCGGGATCAGGAAATCGAACTCGTCGTAGCATTCGTAGGGCTGCGAGCGGCGCAGGTCCCAGGCGAGCCCCGATCCGCGCACCATGACACCGGACATCGCAAGCGTCTGGCATTCTTCCGCACTGATGATCGCGACATCGACGTTGCGCTGCTTGAAGATGCGGTTCTCGGTGAGAAGCCCCTCGATATCGTCGAGCATCGCCGGAAATTCTCGCGCCCAGACCCCGATGTCATCAATGAGATCCTGCGGCAGATCCTGATGCACGCCGCCGGGCCGGAAATAGGCCGCATGCAAGCGCGCGCCACAGGCCCGCTCGTAGAAGATCATCAGTTTCTCGCGTTCCTCGAAGCCCCAGAGCGGCGGTGTGAGCGCACCGACATCCATCGCCTGCGTGGTCACGTTCAGGAGATGGTTCAGCACACGCCCGATCTCGGAATAGAGCACACGGATCAGGCTGGCCCGGCGGGTGACCGGTGTGCCGGTGAGCTTCTCGATCGCGAGGCACCAGGCATGCTCCTGGTTCATCGGCGCGACGTAGTCGAGCCGGTCGAGATAGGGCAGGTTCTGCAGGTAGGTCCGACTCTCCATGAGTTTCTCGGTGCCGCGATGCAGCAACCCGATATGCGGATCGCAACGTTCGACCACCTCGCCGTCCAGCTCGAGAACCAGCCGGAGAACCCCGTGCGCCGCAGGGTGTTGCGGTCCGAAATTGATGTTGAAGTTCCGGATGCTCTGTTCGCCGGTCAGAATGTCGGTCGTGCCGCCGTCCATGATCTCAGCTCCTTGTTCCATCGGAAGGCGCGAGCCGTCCGGCAATCAGCCACAGAAGCACGATCAGCCCGAAGGGGATCAGGCAGGCCAACGCCCAGAGCGGGCTGTAGTTGGCTTTGTCGAGAAGCTTCCACATCGGGATGATCGTCAGTGCCGAGAAAACGACGAATATGATGAACTCCATCAGCCGGCCTCTTTCTTCTCGTCCCCGGGCAGGATGTATTCGGCCCCTTCCCACGGGCTCATGAAATCGAATTGGCGGTATTCCTGGGTCAGCTTCACCGGCTCGTAAACCACACGCTTCTGCTCTTCGTCGTAGCGCAGCTCGACATAACCCGTGGTCGGGAAGTCCTTGCGCAGCGGATGCCCGCGAAAGCCGTAATCGGTCAGGATGCGCCGCAGGTCGGGATGGCCCGAGAACAGGATCCCGTACATGTCGAACACTTCGCGTTCGTACCAGTCGGCCGCCGGAAACGGCCCGGTGATCGACGGGACGATATCGCCCTCGCGGATGTTGGCCTTCACACGGATGCGCTGGTTCAAGTGCATCGACAGGAAGTGATAGACCATCTCGAAGCGCTTTTCCCGCCCGGGCCAGTCCACCGCCGTGATGTCGATGAGCGTGGTAAAACGGCAGGTCGGATCGGTCTTCAGCCATGCCATGAACTCGGGAATGGATGACGGCGCGATGGTGAGGGTGAGTTCGTCGCGCACCACGGATGCGGTGTCCAGGGCCGCCTCCTGGCGCAACTCGATGGCTTCTCTGAGTTCCTCTAGAGCGGTCGTCATTCTCTCTCCCCGCGCAGCCTGACGGCTCTTCAGCGTGTGATCGTCCCGGTCCGCCGGATCTTCCGCTGCAACTGAAGGATGCCGTAAAGCAGCGCCTCGGCAGTCGGTGGACAGCCCGGCACGTAGATGTCGACCGGCACGATCCGGTCACAGCCGCGCACCACGGAATAGCTGTAGTGGTAGTACCCGCCGCCGTTCGCGCAGGATCCCATCGAGATCACGTATCGCGGCTCGGGCATCTGGTCGTAGACCTTGCGCAGCGCCGGCGCCATCTTGTTGGTCAGCGTTCCTGCCACGATCATCAGGTCCGACTGACGCGGGCTCGCGCGCGGTGCCGTGCCGAAGCGCTCCAGATCGTAGCGCGGCATCGAGGTGTGCATCATCTCGACGGCGCAGCAGGCCAGTCCGAAGGTCATCCAGTGCAGCGACCCGGTTCGCGCCCAGTTGATCGCATCCGCGGTGGACGTGACGAGAAAGCCCTTGTCGGCAAGCTCGTCGGACAGCGCACGCGCGGCGACCTCCCGGTCGGCACCTGCCGAATTCAGCCCGGGAACCGAGCCGCGCGCAACGCCGGAGGCTGCGGCCGGCACGAAATCGCCCTGTGCCGTCGTGGTCTTGGATTCGGTCGCCTGATAGCTGTCCTTCACTCCCATTCCAGCGCTCCCTTTCTCCATTCGTAGGCGAAGCCGATGGTCAGAACGCCGAGGAACACCATCATCGACCAGAAGCCGAATTCGCCGATATGCTGGAAGCTGACGGCCCAGGGAAACAGGAACGCGACCTCGAGATCGAAGATGATGAAGAGGATCGAAACGAGGTAGAACCGCACGTCGAACTTCATGCGCGCATCATCGAAGGCGTTGAAACCGCATTCGTAGGCGGAGGTCTTCTCGGGGTCCGGATTGCTCGGAGCGACGAGGAGCGCGGCAAGCAGAAGGATCAGCCCCAGCGCGATCGCGAGACCGAGAAAAATCAGGATCGGGAGATAGTCGCGCAGCAGTTCTTCCAAGAAGCGTCCTCCAACTCGACCATGATCTTCGCCAGTGCAGCAAACTCCACCCGGCCGCACCGATTTCCTCGGCGAGACTTATCCGTGGCCGGACGGAACGTCAACCGAACGGGGCTACAGGTTATCACAGGAAACCCGCGTCGCACCGGACAAATCGTCCCAGCCCCGGAGCTCCACCGAGACGCGGAATCGGCGGGCGGATACGCCCTGCGAGCCCTATTCCGCGGCTTCGGCGTAGGTTTCGAGCGGGGGGCAGGAGCAGACCAGATGCCGGTCGCCATATGCATTGTCCACACGGTTGACCGGTGCCCAGTACTTGTCGACCCGGAACGCCCCCGGCGGATAGCAGGCCTGTTCGCGGCTGTAGGGCCGATCCCAGTCGCCCACGAGATCTTCGACCGTGTGTGGCGCACGCTTGAGCGGATTGTCCTGCGGATCGGACCTGCCGGCCTCGATATCGACCGCTTCCGCGGCGATCGCCCGCATGGCCGTCACGAACCGGTCGAGTTCCGCTTTGGGTTCGCTCTCCGTCGGCTCGATCATCAGGGTTCCGGCGACCGGCCAAGACATGGTCGGTGCGTGAAAGCCGCAATCCACCAACCGCTTGGCGATGTCGTCCACGGTGACGCCGGCGCTGTCACGATAGACCCGCGTATCGACGATGCATTCATGTGCCACCCGGCCCGATGCCGAGGCGTAGAGGATCGGATAGACGTCGCGCAGCCGCGCGGCGATGTAGTTGGCATTCAGGATCGCCACCTTCGTCGCCTGCGTGAGCCCGGCTCCGCCCATCATCAGGCAATAGGCCCAGGAGATCGTCAGCAGCGAGGGCGAGCCGTAAGGCGCGGCGGATACCGCACCGGCGCCGCCCTCCCGACCGGGCAGGAACGGCGCGAGATGGGCCTTCACCCCAATCGGTCCCATGCCGGGCCCGCCGCCGCCATGCGGAATGCAGAAGGTCTTGTGGAGATTGAGATGGCTCACGTCGGCACCGAAATCGCCGGGGCGCGCCAGTCCGACCAGTGCGTTGAGATTGGCCCCGTCGAGATAGACCTGACCTCCATGGGCATGGGTGATCTCGCAGACCTCGCGCACCGTCCGTTCGAAGACGCCGTGCGTCGAGGGATAGGTGATCATGCAGGCGGCCAGCCGCGCGCTGTGGGCCTCCGCCTTGGCACGGAAGTCTCCGACGTCGATATCGCCGTTCTCCGCCGCCTTCACCACGACCACCTGCATGCCGGCCATCTGGGCACTCGCCGGATTGGTTCCGTGCGCCGATGTCGGAATCAGACAGACGTCGCGGTGCGCATCCCCCCGCGCCAGATGATAGGCGCGGATCGTCAGCAGCCCGGCGTATTCACCCTGAGCGCCGGAATTCGGCATCATCGAAATCGCGTCATAGCCGGTGATCGCGCAGAGCTTCCGCGACAGATCGTCGATCAGTTCGCTATAACCCGCGGCCTGATCCTTCGGTACGAAAGGATGGAGAGTAGCGAATTCCGGCCAGGTCAGCGCCATCATCTCCGCCGCGGCATTGAGCTTCATCGTGCAGGAGCCGAGCGGAATCATCGCCCGGTCGAGCGCGAGATCGCGGTCCGCGAGCCGACGCATGTAGCGCGTCATCTCGGCCTCGGCCCGGTTCATGTGGAATATCGGATGGGTGAGGTAGGGACTTGTCCTGAAGAGATTTTCCGGAAGCCGGTATTCATGGTCGAGATCGCGGTCGAGCATGTCGCCGCCAAAGGCGCGCCACACCGCGTTGGTATGCTCGCGCCGGGTGGTCTCGTCGACGCTGATGCCGATGCGGTCCGAGCCGATCTTGCGCAGGTTGATCCCCTCGGTCCGCGCGGCCCTCAGGATCACGCCCTGCAGGGCGCCCACCTCGACCGTGATCGTATCGAAGAAGGTGGCTGGCGTCACGGCGAAGCCCAGACTCTCGAGCCCTTTCGCGAGGCGCACGGTCTTGCGGTGAATGCGCTGTGCGATGGCCTTGAGCCCCTCCGGCCCGTGGAAGACCGCATACATCGACGCCATAACCGCCAATAGCGCCTGCGCCGTGCAGACGTTAGACGTCGCTTTTTCGCGCCGGATGTGCTGCTCGCGGGTCTGCAGGCTGAGCCGGTAGGCACGATTGCCCCGCGCGTCGATCGAGACACCGACGATCCGCCCCGGCATCGAACGTTTGAAAGCATCCTTTACCGCCATGTAGGCCGCATGCGGCCCGCCATAACCCATCGGCACGCCGAAACGCTGGGTCGAGCCGATGGCGATGTCCGCGCCCATCTCGCCTGGAGGCTTCAGCAAGGTGAGCGCGAGCGGATCGGCGGCCATGCAGGCAAGCGCCTGCGCGGCGTGAAGATCGGCGATCAACCGGGAGAAGTCGTGGATGTGGCCATAGGTGCAGGGGTACTGGAAGATCGCCCCGAAGACCTTCTCCGGTTCGAGATCGGCATGCGGATCGCCGACAATCACCTCCCAGCCCAGAGGCTCCGCCCGCGTCCGGATCACATCGATGGTCTGCGGATGACAATGCCGGTCGACGAAGAAGGCCCGCGCCTTCGACTTCGCCGAGCGCTGCGCCAAGGCCATCGCCTCGGCCGCGGCCGTCGCCTCGTCCAGCAGCGAGGCATTCGCAACGTCGAGCCCCGTAAGGTCGCAGATCATGGTCTGGAAATTCAACAGCGCCTCCAGCCGGCCCTGGCTGATCTCCGGCTGATATGGCGTATAGGCCGTGTACCAGGCCGGATTCTCGAGGATGCCGCGCTGGATCGCCGGCGGAACGAAGGTGCCGTAATAGCCCTGTCCGATCATCGAGGTCAGGACCCGGTTCTTTGCGGCGACCTGCCGAAGTCGATGCAGCACACCCTGTTCGGAAAGTGCCGGCCCGAAATCCAGCGGAGCCTGCTGTCGGATTTCCGCCGGCACCGTCTCGTCGATCAGCGTATCGAGGCTTGCTGCGCCGACCGCCTCCAGCATCAGGTCCATTTCGTCCGGCGACGGACCGATATGACGGCGATTCGCGAAATCGTAGGGATGATAGGCGGTTTCCTGGATGGGCATCGATCCGTCCTTTCCGGCTCCGGTCAGGCGATGAACTTGGCGTAGGCCTCCTCGTCCATCAGCCCCTCGAGTTCCGCAAGGTCACTCGGCGTCATCTTGAAGAACCAGCCGTCTTCCATCGGATCCTCGTTCACCAGCGCGGGGTTCTCGACGATGACCGGATTGACCTCGGTGATCACGCCATCGAGCGGGGATGTGATGTCGCTCGCGGCCTTCACGCTTTCGATGGTGACGATCTCATCCCCCTTCGCGACAGTGATGCCCTCGTCGGGCAGTTCCACGAACACCAGATCGCCCAGTTGCTCGGCGGCATGCTCGGTGATGCCGACGGTCACCTCGTCGCCGTCGAGCTTCAGCCATTCGTGTTCCTCGGTGTATCTCAGCATTCGGGTCTCCAATGATCAGCCGCGTTTGTAGCCCGGCTGGATGAACGGCAGTTTCGTCACCATGATCGGGAGCCGCCGGCCGCGCAATTCGGCCCAGAGCCGCGTGCCCGCGGCGGCCAATTCGATCGGGACGTAGCCCATCGCGACAGGGCCGCCGAGGCTCGGCCCGAACCCGCCGGAGGTGAGCCGGCCGACAGGCTCCTCGTCCTCTTCGGCGGCGAAAAGCAGCGTGCCTTCGCGCATCGGCGCGCGGCCTTCGGGTCGCAGCCCGACCCGACGCCGCTCCGCTCCCTCGGCGATCTGAGCGAGGATCACGTCCGCGCCAGGAAATCCGCCGGGGCGCGCCCCACCGGACCGTCGCGCCGGCTGAATCGCCCATTCGAGCGCCGCTTCGACGACCGTGGTTTCCGCGTCGATATCATGGCCATGGAGGCACAATCCCGCCTCGAGGCGAAGCGAGTCGCGCGCACCGAGCCCGATCGGCAGCACGCGCGCATCTCCCACCAGTCGCTCGAAGAAATCCCGCGCCGATCGCGCGGGAAGCGAAATCTCGAATCCGTCCTCTCCGGTATAGCCGGAGCGCGAGACGACCGCCCGCACGCTCTGGAAATCGATCTCCCGCACATCCATGAAACGCATCAGTCCCACATCCGGATGCATGCCCGAAAGCACGGCTGCCGCCAGCGGACCCTGAAGAGCAACCAGCGCATTGTCGAGCAGTTCCACCGTGCAGTTCCCGGAGAGCCCGGCTTTCAGCAGCGCCAGATCGTCCTGCTTGCGAGCGGCGTTCACCACCAGCAACAGATGGTCGCCGCGATTGGCGATCATCAGATCGTCGCGGATCCCGCCACCCTCACTCGTGAACATGGCGTAGCGTTGCCGCCCTTGCGGCAGGTCCAGAACGTCGACGGGCACGAGCGCCTCGAGAGCCCGCGCCGCATCGGCCGGATCGCCCGAGATCGCCCGCACTTCGATCTGTCCCATGTGACTGATGTCGAAAGCGCCCGCGGAGGCGCGGACATGCAGATGCTCCGCGAGAATTCCGGCCGGATAATGCAGCGGCATCTCGTAACCCGCGAAGTCCACGAGGCGGGCTCCGAGCGACCGATGCACGGCGTTGAGCGGCGTCTTTTCCACGGTTTCGCTCACGTCAGCTCTCCGATCCGCGCCGGTTGCGGGTTCCCGGAAACCGAAGCGCCCACCCGATCACCGTCACCCTTCGCAAACTTTCTGCGCACGATCCTATGCACCGGTTCGGGACGCGGCAAGCCGCTTTCCTGACTCACCCTAGATCGTCATGACGCGTCCGGAATGTCGAGCCAGGTGTTCATCACGCCGCGGTCCTCCGGATCGAGCTTCGCCTTGAACCCGAGACGCTGGATCAATCCGAGCATGCCATCGTTCTCGGCGAGGACCATGCCTTCCAGCCGCCCGATGCCGTCGGAACGTGCATAGTCAATGAGCTGCGTCATCAGAACCGTTCCGAGCCCGCGGCTGTGCAGGTCGCTGCGCACCAGGAGCGCGTATTCCGCCTCGTCATGCGCCGGTGTACAGGAGAGGCGCGAGACGCCGGCCAGGGAGCCGTCAGGCGCGATCGCGACGAAGGCCATGTCGCGGTCGTAATCGAGCTGGGTGAACCTCAGCGCCATCTCCTCGGGTATCTGACGCATCGGCGCCATGAACCGCAGGCGGACGTCGTTGGGGTCGAGCTTTTCGAAGAAGGCCGGATAGAGCAGCGCGTCGGCGGGCCGGACGGGTCGCACGATGTAGCGGCCGTCCTTGAGGGCCACCTCGCGGCGCCAGTCGGCCGGATAAGGCCGGATCGCGAGGTCCGGATTGGGCCCTTTGCGCGCAAGGTCGTCCGGATCGATCTCGATGCGCGCGTCAAGCGCGATCACGCCTGCCGCATCGGCGACGAGTGGATTGATGTCCACCCCGCGCAGGCAGGGCAGATCCTCGATCATGTGCGACACCGCCACGATGACCCCACGCAGCGCCGCCACGTCGGCGGCGGGGCGATCGCGGAACCCGGCGAGAATCTGCGAGATCCGGGTCTTGGCGATCAGGTCCCCGGCGAGGCTGGCATCGAGCGGCGGCAGGGCAATGGCCGTATCATGCAGGACCTCGACCGCGATGCCGCCCGCGCCGAACAGGATCACCGGGCCGAAGATCGGATCGTGGCTGACCCCGACGATCAATTCCTGCGATCCGGTGCGCCGGATCATCGGCTGCACGGCGAATCCGTCCAGCCGCGCCTCGGGTTGGGCCTTTGCAAGTCGCTCGGCGATGGCGCGCGCCGCATCCTCGGCCTGACGCGGCGTCTCGACATTCAGGACGACGCCGCCGATATCGGATTTGTGGCTCACGTCGCGCGAGAGCAGTTTCACGACCACCCGCGCATGCTCCCGCAGCAGACCAGCCGCGGCGAGTCTGACATCGTCCGGCGTCTTCGCCTCCTCGAGCGCCGGGACCGGAATTCCGTAGGCCGCGAGAATGCGTTTCGCTTCGGGCTCCGTCAGGATCGTCCGCCGATCCGCGGCGACCGAACCGATCACCTCCATCGCATTATTGCGCGCACCAGATGGTGTATGGCGCAGCGCCTCCTCGACCTTGCGGTCCGGCACATGCAGGAGCGCGGCCTGCGCGCGGCCCCAATCCGTCAGATGTCCGACCGCCCCGGCGGCCGCGGCCGGCGTGCTGTAGCTCGCCACGCCCGACCGACGCAGGATCTGTTGTGCCGAGCGCGCATTCGGACCGCCGAGCCAGCACGACAGCACGGGCTTTCGGTTGAGGAGCCCGTTTGTCACGCGCGCCGCAACGGCTTCTGCAGCCTCGGAGGGCGAGGCCAGAGCCGTGGGGCAGTTCATCACCAGCACCACATCGACATTGCGATCCGCCGCCACGCCCTCGAGCGCTGCGACATACCGCTCGGCCGGAGCGTCGCCGATGATGTCGACCGGATTGCTGTGGCTCCAGTTGTCCGGCAGCGTCCGGTCGAGCTTGCGAAGGGTCTCGGGCGACAGCGTCGCGAGATCGCCGGACCCCTCCATCAACCGGTCGACGGCGAGCACGCCCGCGCCCCCGCCGTTGGTCACGATACCCAGCCGGGCCCGCTTGAGGGGCCGGAACCGCGACACGGTTTCCGCAGCTGCGAACATCTCCGACAGCCCGCGGACCCGCAGCACACCCGCCCGTTCCAGAGCGGCCTCGACGACATCGTCCGCGCCAGAAAGCGCGCCGGTATGGGTGGCAGCAGCCTTGGCCGCCAGTGCGGAACGGCCCGCCTTGATGGCGATGACGGGCTTCAGCCGAGAGGTGGCACGCGCGGCCGACAGGAACTTTCGTGCCTGCGGAATGCTCTCGAGATAGACGAGGACAGCGCGGGTATTGATGTCGAGACCCAGGAGATCGAGGTAGTCCCCGGCGTCCACATCGGCCATGTCACCGAGAGATACCACTTGCGAGAACCCGACATCGTGCTCTGACGCCCAGTCGATCAGCGTGGTCACGATGGCGCCCGACTGTGACAGGAGTGCTATCCGTCCGGGTTGGGGCGCCATGTGCGCGAAGCTCGCATTGAGCTTTGCGGGCGGCACGATCAGCCCGACCGTGTTTGGCCCGATGATCCGCATAAGATGCGGCTTCGCGGCATCGAGCATCTTCTGGCGCAGGCCATTCGCCTCGGTGAGCCCCGCCGTGATGACACAGGCCGCCTTGCAGCCCAGCTTGCCGAGGTCGCCGACGATCTTCGGAACCGTTCGCGGTGGCGTGACGATCACCGCCAGATCGGGCACGTCCGGCAGGTCCGATATCCGCTTCGCGCAGGGCAGCCCGTGCAGGCTGTCGTGCTTGGGGTTCACCGGCCAGACCGGCCCCTCGAAGCCCCCCTCGATGATGTTGCGCATCACCACCGAGCCGACCGATCCTTCGCGTTCCGACGCACCGATCACCGCAACGGAGCGCGGCGCGAGAACCCTGTCGAGATTGCGGATCGTCATCGGCACCCCTCCGTTTGTTCGCAGCTGCACACTAACCTGTCCGGGCGCCGAGGCGAACCGAAAACCGACCGCCGTGGCAGGGGAATTGATGACCTGCGCTTGCATCGCACACGCGAACGGACGCACCATGCACGCTGCGCCGCGCCACAACACGTCGCAACGCTGGCCGGGAAGGAATGACGCGCGTGAAATGGTCCCTGAAAATCGGACGATTCGCCGGCATTGACGTCTTCGTCCACGCCACGTTCTTCCTGCTCCTCGCCTGGATCGGAACCATCTACTGGTCAGAAACCGGCACGTTCGCCGGCGTCGCTACCGGGCTCGTGCTGATCCTGCTGCTTTTCCTGTGCGTGTTGCTGCATGAATACGGCCACGCCCTGACCGCCCGCCACTTCGGCGTCGGCACCCGCCACATCACGCTGTTGCCCATCGGCGGCGTCGCGATGCTCGAAGGCATGCCCAAGGAGCCGCGGGAGGAGATGATCGTCGCCCTCGCCGGTCCGGCGGTCAATCTGGTGATCGCCGCGGGTCTGTTCCTGATTCTCCTGATGCTCGGCAGCGACCGGTTCTTCAGCGGGTTCGATCTCGCCGGATCGGGCCTCCTGCAGAGCCTCCTCGCCGCCAATCTCATGCTGGCCGTCTTCAACATGCTGCCGGCCTTCCCGATGGATGGGGGTCGAGTGCTGCGCGCCGCGCTTTCGATGCGCACCGACCGGGTGCGGGCGACCCGGCTCGCCGCCCGGATCGGCCAGATCCTCGCAATCGGCCTCGGATTTCTGGGTCTCGTCGGCAATCCGTTCCTGATCCTGATCGCGGTCTTCGTCTGGATCGGCGCCGGAGCAGAGGCCGGCGCCGCCGAGGAAGATGCCCGGCTGAGCGGGCGGCCCGCCGAACTGGCGATGATCACTGATTTCCAGGTGGTCCATCCCGGCGATCCGCTCGGACGCGCAATCGACCTCACCCTGACGGGCACTCAGAAAGACTTCCCCGTGGTCGAGGACGGCACCGTTGTGGGCGTGCTGAGCCAGTCCGGTCTTCTGCGCGGCCTGCGCGATCTCGGTGCCGATGGCCGCGTCGCGCAGATCATGGAACCGGCCCGGACGGCGGAGATCGGCACCCCCCTCGACCGCCTGCTCCCGGCCCTGCAGGACGGAACCCGCCTTGTCTGCATAACCCGGAACGGAGCCCTCGCCGGCATCGTCGATCTCGAGAACATCATCGAGTATCTCCGCATCCAGACGGCCCTATCGGAGCGCTGAGATGCTGGAACTCCTCACCGCCGAACAGATGTCCCGCGCCGATGCCCTGACGATCGAGGCCGGAACTCCGGGCATGACGCTGATGGAGGCGGCGGGCGCGGCCCTCGCCGCCACGGTTTCTGCCACCTGTGCGGAGGGGCCGGTTCTGGTGGTTGCCGGCCCCGGCAACAACGGTGGCGACGGCCTCGTCGCCGCCCGTCTGCTGGCGGGCGATGGCCGGGACGTCACCGTCATGCTCTTCGGCGACCCCGACCGTCTGAAGGGCGACGCGGCCATTGCCCGTGACCGCTGGTCAGGATCGATCCTGCCCGCCATCACACCCTTGCCGGAGGCCGCGATCATCGTCGATGCGCTCTTCGGGGCCGGCCTCGACCGACCGGTGACCGGCGCACCGGCCGCACTCGTTGCCGCGATGAATGCGAGCCCCGCGCCGGTTGTCGCGGTCGATCTGCCCAGCGGGCTTTCCTCGGTCAGCGGCCAGCCCCTCGGCTGCTGTGTCGAGGCGGCGGCGACCGTCACCTTCTTTCGCAAGAAACCCGGGCACCTCCTCGAGCCCGGCCGCAGCCTCTGCGGCCAACTGCATCTCGCGCAGATCGGCATCCGGCCCGAAGTGCTCGACACCATCCGCCCGACGCTCTTCGAGAACGCCCCGGCGCTTTGGCGGACGATGCTCCGCACTCCCGGCCCCGCCGATCACAAATACCACCGTGGCCATGCCCTTGTCGTCTCGGGCCCGATGATCCGCACCGGCGCAGCGCGGCTCGCCGCCGCTTCCGCCCTGCGCGCCGGCGCCGGCCTCGTGACCCTGGCGAGCCCCGGCAGCGCCCTTGCGGTGAATGCATCCCACCTCACGGCGATCATGCTGCGGCGGGTGGACGATGCCGCGGCCCTGTCCGAAGTCCTCGCCGACCGCCGATTTACTGCGGTCGGTCTCGGCCCCGGGCTCGGCACCGGCACCCCGGAGCGCGAATTGGTGCTTGCCGCCCTCGGCAGTTCCGCGGCCCTGGTGCTCGACGCCGATGCGCTCACGGTCTTCACTGCCGACCCTGACACCCTCTTCGACGCCATATCGAAGCGCGACAAACCGACTGTGCTCACACCCCATGCCGGCGAATTCGCTAGGCTGTTTCCTGACCTCTCGAAAGGTGAGACGACGCGCACGGCGACCGCATGCGAAGCCGCCCGCCGCAGCGGAGCGGTTGTGGTGCTCAAGGGCGCCGATACGGTGATCGCATCCCCCGACGGGCGCGCCGCGATCAACTGCCAATGCGCCGCCCTGGCTCGCCACCGCCGGATCCGGAGACGTGCTGACCGGCATCGCGACGGGTCTCGCAGCCCAAGGCATGCCTGGCTTCGAGGCCGCCTGCGCCGCAGTCTGGATGCACGGCGCCGCCGGCACCGCAGTCGGCCCCGGCCTCATCGCCGAGGATCTCGCTCCGGCGCTGCGCGGGGTGATTGCCGACCTCACGACAGCGGGTTGACCTGCCACGCCGATCAATGTTGTTCTGAAGGCATCGAAGCTCGGGGCGGGGCAGGGTTTGAAGGGACACAGCGCGATCAATCTCATGGCCGTACTCCTGCTCGGGAGCAACGTCGCGGCAGTAGAAACACTCGCAAACGGCAAGGATCCCTCGCCAAAGGTGCTCTCCGATCTGGTGTCGGATCTGGATCGCTGGCTGGATGACCGATGCACCTACGTCCACCCGGACGACGAGGGGCCGGCCATCGGCTTCATCGATGCCGGGACCGAGATCATGGTCGGCAATGAGCTCTGCGAGATCACCGACGACACCCGCGGGTTTTACGATCCCGAGCGGTTGAAGATATTCCTCGTCCGCCCCTGGAATCCCGCGGACACCTTCGATGTCAGCATTTTGCTCCACGAGTTGATCCACTACAGACAGGAGCAGTACGACTGGCGCTGCGTCGCCGAAATGGAGCGACCGGCATACCGGCTGCAGGAGGAATGGCTCACGGAGCAGGGCGTTGAGTACGACTTCAACTGGCTCGTGATCTATCGGCTTTCGCGCTGCCCGGGAGCGAACCCGCATCCAGAATGAGCAGGACCAGCGGCCTCGACGCTTACTTCCCGGATCGGCGCCAAGCCCGATGGCGCGCCGGGTCACCGATGCCATTGCGCGATCTGCCCGCCCAGAGCCCGGCACCACAACGACGCGCCTCTGCCTCCGCCGCCCTGTAGCGCTGATCGAAACCGCTCACACCGTGGGCGAAGCCGTCACGAACCATGCATTCGCCGAGATCGATTTCACCGAGCCAGACCGTGGCAAGAACCCTGCCGTAGCAATCGAGCCCCTCCGGCACCACGCGCACCCGCCGCCCTCCGGCCAGCCGGATCAGATGCGACTTGGCCTTCAATCCGCCGTATTGCGAGAGCTCAGGCGCATCCATACCAAGAAGCCGGACCCGGATGCGGTTCACGACGACCGTATCGCCGTCGATCACCCAGGCCTTGCCCGTGAAGGGCTCATGCGTGATCCCCTCGGCCGGCGGAGCGCCTGGCCGGATCGTGCGCAGCGCAAGCCGCAGCACGAGACCAAGTGCGGCACCCGCCTCCGATACGAAGGCCCTGTATCCCAATCCCATCCGGTCGCCCCCGCGCCGTCATCCCCGATCGGGAGAGTGGCGGGTTCGGGTTAGGATCGGGTTACCCGGACGGAGCGCGTCAGTCCGGGGCGAATTCCAGCAACAGATCCTTGGCGTCCACCTGGGAGCCGGGACGCACATGAAGCGTCCCGACGGTGCCGGCGCGATCGGCATAGAGCCCGGTTTCCATCTTCATCGCCTCGATGGTGAGCATCAGCTCGCCCTGCGCCACCTGCTGTCCCTCGCTCACCGCAAGACTGGCTACGAGGCCCGGCATCGGTGCCGAGACATGGTCGGCATTGCCGGCTACCGCCTTGGGCCGTTTCGGCGCGATCGACTGGACCTTCCGGTCGGGCACGCGAACGGTCCGCGGCTGGCCGTTGAGTTCGAAGAAGACCCGGACATCCCCCTCCTCATTGGTTTCACCCACCGTCTGGAGCCGCACTTCGATGGTCTTGCCCGGATCGATTTCGACCGAGATCTCGTCACCCGGCTCCATGCCGTAGAAATACACCGGCGTCGGCAGGGTGCGCACCGGGCCGTATTCACGGTGACGCGCAAGATAGTCGGTGAACACCTTGGGATACATGAGATATCCGCAGAAATCCTCGTTATCGACCGGCATGTCGCCGGCCTTCGCGCGCAGCTCGGCCTCGAGCGCCTCGAGATCAGCCGGCGGGATCACCGAGCCGGGTCGCACCGTCAGCGGGGCCTGCCCTTTCAGCACCTTCTTCTGCAGGGCTTCGGGCCATCCGCCCGGCGGCTGCCCAAGCACCCCGCGCATCATGTCGATCACGCTGTCGGGAAAGGCGACATCCACATCCGGATCCTCGACCTGCGCGCGAGTCAGACCCTGCGAGACCATCACCAGCGTCATGTCGCCCACCACCTTCGAGGACGGCGTGACCTTGATGATGTCCCCGAACATCTGGTTCACCTCGGCATAGGTCCGCGCGATCTCCGGCCAGCGCTCCTCGAGTCCCATCGACCGCGCCTGCGCCTTGAGGTTGGTGAACTGCCCGCCGGGCATCTCATGGAGATAGACCTCCGAGGCCGGAGCCTGCAGCCCCGCCTCGAAGGCCGCATACTGAACGCGCACGGCCTCCCAGTAATTCGAGATCTCACGCACCGCCGCGATGTCGAGCCCGGTATCGCGTTCCGAGTGCCTCAGCGCCTCGACGATCGAGCCGAGACAGGGCTGCGACGTTCCGCCCGAGAAGGCATCCATCGAGGCATCGACCGCGTCGACACCCGCCTCGACGGCTGCGAGGATCGTCGCACCCGCGATGCCGCTGGTGTCGTGGGTGTGGAGATGCAGCGGCAGCCCGGTCTCTTCCTTGATCGCCCGGACCAGAAGCCGCGCCGCAGCCGGTTTCAGCAGCCCGCCCATATCCTTCAGGCCGATGATATGCGCCCCGGCATCCGCGAGTTCGCGCGCCATTCCGAGATAGTAATCCCGGTCGTATTTCGACCGCTCGGGATCGAACACGTCGCCGGTGTAGCAGATCGCGCCTTCGCAGATCTTGCCCGAGGCGAGGATCGCGTCGATCGAGACCCGCATGTTCTCGACCCAGTTCAACGCGTCGAAAACCCGGAACACATCGACCCCCGACGAGGCCGCCTGCCCGACGAAGGCCTCGACCACGTTGTCGGCATAGCTGGTGTAACCGACACCGTTCGCCCCGCGGATCAGCATCTGCGTCATGACGTTCGGCATCGCCTTGCGCAGATCGCGCAGCCGCTGCCAGGGGCATTCCTGCAGGAAGCGGTAGGCCACGTCGAAGGTCGCCCCACCCCAGCATTCCACCGAGAAGAGCTGCGGCAGGTTGGCCGCATAGGCCGGGGCGACCTTGACCATGTCGTAGGAGCGCATCCGGGTGGCGAGCAGGCTCTGATGGGCGTCGCGCATCGTGGTATCGGTAATGAGGACACGCTCCTGCGCCAGCATCCAGTCCGCCACCGCCTTCGGCCCGTGCGCCTCGAGCATCTGGCGGGTTCCCTCGGGCGGCGTCTCGGCCTTCCGCTCCGGCGCCTTGGGCACCCGCGCATCCGCCGGTGGCTTCGCGCGCCCCTTGGTCTCGGGATGCCCGTTCACCGTCACATCGGCGACATATGTCAGGATCTTCGTCGCCCGGTCGCGCCGCGCCTCGAAGCGGAAAAGCTCCGGCGTGTTGTCGATGAACTTGGTGGTGTAGCGATCGTTCAGGAACGTCGGATGCTTCAGCAGGTTCTCCACGAAGGCGATGTTGGTCGACACGCCGCGGATGCGGAACTCCCGCAGGGCCCGGTCGATCCGTGCGATCGCCGCATCCGGCGTCGGCGCCCAGGCTGTCACCTTCTCGAGCAGGCTGTCGTAATAGCGCGTGATCACCGCCCCGGAATAGGCCGTGCCGCCGTCGAGCCGGATGCCCATGCCCGTCGCGCCGCGATAGGCCGTGATACGCCCGTAATCGGGAATGAAGTTGTTCTGCGGATCCTCGGTGGTGATCCGGCACTGGATCGCGTGGCCGTTGAGCTTGATGTCCTCCTGCGTGGCCATGCCGGTCGCCTCGGCCAGCGACGCGCCTTCGGTGATCAGGATCTGCGCGCGCACGATGTCGATGCCGGTGACTTCCTCGGTGACCGTGTGCTCGACCTGGATGCGCGGATTGACCTCGATGAAATAGAAGGCCCCGGTGTCGATATCCATCAGGAATTCGACCGTCCCGGCGCATTGGTAATCCGCCGCGCGGGCGATCTTCAGGCCGAGCTCGCAGATCTCGGCCCGCTGGGCGTCGGTCAGATACGGCGCCGGCGCGCGCTCGACCACCTTCTGGCTCCGGCGCTGGACCGAACAGTCCCGCTCCCAGAGATGATAGATCGCGCCGTGCTTGTCTCCGAGGATCTGCACCTCGACATGCCGCGCATTCTGGATAAGCTTCTCCAGATAGCCCTCGCCATTGCCGAAGGCATTCACGGCCTCGCGGCGCCCCTCCAGAACCTTGTCCTCGAGTTCCTCGGGACCCATGATCGGCCGCATCCCGCGCCCGCCGCCGCCCCAGGACGCCTTGAGCATGAACGGATAGCCGACCTCCTCCGCCATCCGGCGGATCTCGTCCATGTCGTCGGGCAGCACCTCGGTCGCCGGCACCACCGGAACCCCCGCCTTCATCGCCACCCGCCTGGCACTCGCCTTGTCGCCGAGCATCCGCATCGTCTCGGCCCGCGGCCCGATGAAGGCGATGCCCGCCGCCGCGCAGGCGTCGACGAGGTCCGGGTTCTCCGACAGGAGCCCGTAGCCGGGATGGATCGCGTCAGCACCGCACATCCTGGCCACGCGGATGATCTCCGGGATCGACAGATAGGCCGCCACCGGGCCGAGCCCCTCGCCGATCCGATAGGCCTCGTCCGCCTTGAAGCGGTGCAGGCTCAGCTTGTCCTCCTCCGCGAAGACCGCCACGGTCCGCTTGCCCATCTCGTTCGCGGCACGCATCACCCGGATGGCGATCTCACCTCGATTGGCGATCAGGATCTTGGAGAAGGTCTTCATCTGTGGGGCGCTCCGCATGGGATTTGAACGACGATTTCTATCATGGTGCGCCGCAGCAAACAATCCGGCGTGGCGCCGCCGGAGCTACTCCGCAGCGGTGCGGGTATCCTCGGTCACCTCGGGTTCATCACCTTCGGGAGCTTCCTCGGCGCTCTTCTTTTTCGACGACTTGCGCTCGGCCTTGAGGGCCGCCTTGCGCGTCGCCCGCTCGGCCTTGGCAGCGGCCTTCGCGGCCGCCTTTTCCTCGGCCACGCGCCGCGATTCCTCGATCTGCCCGCGCAGGACCTTTTCGATCGAGTCGTGCTGATAGCGGGCCTTCTCGATATAGGGCTTGTTCATCTCGAGCGGCACCTCGGGATCCCACAGTTCCGCCAGTTCGGCCAGCATCTCGCGGTCATGCTCGAAGAACGCGGCCGACACCCTTTCCACCTCGTCGTCGGAATATCCCAGCGCCTCGAGCGCATACTTGCCCGCCCGCACACCGCTGTCGAAAACCTCGCGCACCGAATTGCGCGCCCCGGCCGCATAGAGGGCATAGACGTGGTGGCGGTCGCGGGCCCGCGCGATGATCTGCACGTCGGGATATCGCTTGCTGATGTAGCGGGCGATCCGAAGATTCTTCTCGGGATCGTCCGTCGCGAGCACGATCGCCTTGGCCTTCGCGATCCCTGCCGCCTCCAGCAGCGCCGGCCGATCGACCTCGCCATAGAAGCCCTTGATCCCGAAGCGCCGCATCCGCTCGATGGTCTCCGGCCGGCCGTCGAGCACCACCGTCTTGTGACCGAGCCCCTTCAGCATCCGGTTCACGATCTGCCCGAACCGGCCCATCCCGGCGATGATGACCGTGCCCTGCTCGTCGACCACGTCCTCCTTCGGGCGCGGCGCACTCCGGATCCGCGAGATGATCCGGTCATGCAGCACGAAGAGCGCCGGCGTGAGGAACATCGACAGCGAGATGATCATCAAGAGCAGATTGCCGCGTTCGGCCGTGAGGACGAGGCTCGCGACGGCAAAGGATGTCAGGAAGATACCGAATTCCCCGGCCTGCGCCAGCGACAGCGAAAACAGCACGCGATCGCGCCCCTTGATTCCGAAGGCCATCGCCAAGACGATCAGGATCGCGAGCTTCAGGCCCATCAGCAGGAAGACATAGGCGAGTATCCGGACCGGTTCGGAGGCGAGAAGCGACAGTTCCATGCTCGCGCCGACGGTGATGAAGAAGAGCCCGAGCAAGAGCCCCTTGAACGGCGCGATATCGCTCTCGAGGGCATGACGATATTCGCTGTTGGCCAGAACCACGCCAGCGAGGAACGTGCCCAGCGCCGCCGACAGGCCCAGAGCGCCCATCAATGCCGCCACGGCGACCACGAAAGTCAGCGCGGCGGCGATCTCGATCTCATGGAGCCGAGTACGCCCCAGAAATCCGAAGATCGGCCCGATCAGATAGCGTCCCGTGAGGATCACCAGAGTGACGGCACCCACGACCACGAGGGCACGCATCCATCCCGAGAGATCAGCGACCAGTGCCGCGGTTCCATGGCCCTCCGCCGCGTGATCGCCGGCCGCGCCGGTCACCGCCAGCAGGGGAATGAGGGCAAGGAACGGCAGCGCCGCGATGTCCTGGAACAGCAGCACCGCAAAGCTCGCCTTTCCCCCATCGGTCCGGGTCAGGCGCTTTTCGTTGAGTGTCTGCATCACGATCGCCGTGGACGACAGGCTGAGGATCATGCCGATGGCGATCGACTGGTTGAGCGTGACACCGAGCAGCAGGCAAACGCCGGTGATCGCCGCGAGGGTCAAACCCACCTGCAGCCCGCCGAGCCCGAAGAGACGGTCGCGCATCCGCCACAGCGTCTTGGGTTCCAGTTCCAGCCCGATCAGGAACAGCATCAACACGATGCCGAACTCCGCGTAATGCAGCAGGTCCTCGGCTTCGGAGCCGACAAAACCGAGGATGGGCCCGATGACCACCCCGGCGGCCAGGTAGCCGAGCACCGATCCGAATCCCAGCCTCTGGGAAATCGGCACCGCCACGATCGCGGCGATCAGATAGATGAGAATATCCAGCAGGACCGCCTGCATCCGGGCCCGGTCTCCTTGGGTAAAATGACACCCTAAGGAACCTCCGCAGGATTACAATCATGCAGGCTCGGAATCGCGCGAACAATCCGTGAACGATGGCTTTCCTTTTTGAGGCATCCCGTCTATTTTCCGCCGCATGAGCAGCTGGATCGACGACGAGGCAGAAGCCTTCGAGACCGCCGCGCGGCCGCTTTCGGCCCGCGCCGGCGTCGCCGCGCGCCCCGCACCCTGGCTCGAGGCCCTCAACCCCGACCAGCGCGCTGCCGTCGAAGCTCTCGACGGCCCGGTCCTGGTGCTCGCCGGCGCCGGCACCGGCAAGACCAGGGCCCTCACCGCCCGCATCGCCCAGCTCCTCGCCACCGGCCGCGCGAAGCCCAACGAGATCCTCGCCGTCACCTTCACCAACAAGGCCGCCCGCGAGATGCGCGGCCGCATCGGGGACCTGGTCGGTGGCGTGGTCGAGGGCATGCCCTGGCTCGGTACCTTCCACGCGCTCTCGACCAAGCTCCTGCGGCGCCATGCCGAACTGGCCGGCCTGAAATCGACCTTCACCATCCTCGACATGGACGACCAGTTGCGGCTCCTCAAGCAGCTCATCCAGGCCGAGAACATCGACGAGAAGCGCTGGCCGCCCCGCATGCTGGCAAGCTTCATCGACAGCTGGAAGAACCGCGCGCTCACGCCCGATCGCGTGCCCGCCTCCGAGGCCGGCGCCTTCAACAACCGCGGCCCGGAACTCTACGCGCTCTACCAGGAGCGCCTGCGCACGCTCAACGCCGCCGATTTCGGCGATCTCCTGCTGCACGTCGTCGGCATCTTCCAGGCCCATCCCGATCTCCTGGAACGCTATCGGGGCTGGTTCCGCTACATCCTCGTCGACGAGTACCAGGACACCAACGTCGCCCAGTATCTCTGGCTGCGGCTCCTTGCCGGCGGCCACCAGAACATCTGCTGCGTCGGCGACGACGACCAGTCGATCTACGGCTGGCGCGGCGCCGAGGTCGGCAACATCCTGCGCTTCGAGACGGATTTCCCGGGCGCGAAGGTGATCCGGCTCGAACAGAACTACCGCTCCACACCGCATATCCTTGCCGCCGCCTCCGGGGTCATCGCCGCCAACGAAAGCCGGCTGGGAAAGACGCTCTGGACCGACATCGCCGAGGGCGAACGCCTGCGCCTCATCGGCCACTGGGACGGCGAGGAGGAAGCCCGCTGGATCGGCGAGGAGATCGAATCGCTCGGCAGGGGCACAAGGGGCCTCGACCGGCTCTCGCCAGAGGGCATCGCGATCCTCGTGCGCGCCAGCTTCCAGATGCGCGCCTTCGAGGACCGCTTCCTCACCATCGGCTTGCCCTACCGCGTCATCGGCGGCCCGCGCTTCTACGAGCGCCAGGAGATCCGCGACGCGATGGCCTATTTCCGCGTCGCCGTCTCGCCCGATGACAGCCTCGCCTTCGAGCGCATCGTCAACAAGCCCAAGCGCGGCCTCGGCGACAAGGCGATCCAGACCCTCACCGCCACCGCCCGCGACAACGGCACAGGCCTTCTGGAAGGCGCGCGCATCGCCGTCGCCGAAGGCAGCCTCTCCGCCCGGGCCCGCACCGCACTGGGCGAGCTCGTCTCCGGTTTCGACCGCTGGCATGCGGCCCTGCGCGCCGAGGCGACCGACCATGTCGAGCTCGCCGAGATCATCCTCGACGAGAGCGGCTACACCGAGATGTGGAAGGCCGATCGCTCCCCGGATGCCGCCGGCCGGCTCGAGAACCTCAAGGAACTCGTGAAGGCCCTCGGCGAGTTCGAGAACCTGCAGGGCTTTCTCGAGCATGTCAGCCTCGTGATGGACAACGAGCAGGACGACGGCACCGAGAAGGTCTCGATCATGACGCTGCACGCCGCCAAGGGTCTGGAATTCCCCGCCGTCTTCCTGCCGGGCTGGGAGGACGGCCTCTTCCCCTCGCAACGGTCGATGGACGAAAGCGGCCTCAAGGCTGTCGAGGAGGAACGCCGCCTCGCCTATGTCGGCATCACCCGCGCCGAGCGGCTCTGCACGATCTCCTTCGCCGCCAACCGCCGCGTCTACAACCAGTGGCAGTCGCAGCTTCCCTCGCGCTTCATCGACGAATTGCCCGCCGAGCATGTCGAGGTGCTGACCCCGCCCGGCCTCTACGGCGGCGGCTACGGCGCGGCCGCGCCGTCCCCCGAGCCGAGCCTCGCCGACATCGCCGCCAAGGCCGATGTCTACAACTCGCCGGGCTGGAAGCGCATGACCGCCCGCGCCGGCAACCGCCCCGTCAGCCAGCCCCGCGAGGCCCGCAACGTGGTGATCGACGTCGAGGCCCTGCCGGCCTTCGACATCGGCACCCGGGTCTTCCACCAGAAGTTCGGCTACGGCACCGTCACAGGCGTCGAGGGCGACAAGCTCGCCATCGCCTTCGAGAAGGCCGGCACCAAGAACGTCGTCGCGCGCTTCGTCACCGCCGCCGACGACGTGCCCTTCTGAAACCCGCACCCGGCCAAGAAAAAGGGCGCGGAGCCAATGCCCCGCGCCCGGATTTCCCCTACATCGCTGCGTGAACGGCTGCCGTCAGTTCCAGAAACCTTCGTCGACGCCCTGCATCGCTTCCAGCTCTTCCTCGCTGTAGCGCGTCACATAGGCATAGGTCTCGTCATCGACCGCCACGAGGTTCACGTCCTGGACCTCGAGCATCACGTGCTTGTCGGCGATATCCAGAAACCCGCCGACCTCGGCGACGATGCCGATCAGCTGTCCGTCGCGCGACAGGATCAGATCCTCGATCTCGCCGATCTCGTTCCAGTCCGCGCCCACTTCGTCGTAGTAGTTTCCGGCACTCCAGCCTTCGTCATCGGCAGCGTTCATGGTGTAGACGACGCCGTCGGTGATGTCGCGGGTGCGGATCAGGTTGGCGTCCGCTTCGGTCATCGGCGCATCCGTCGCCATGTCGGTCGCGTCGGTCGTTGCCGTCTGCGCGAAGGCGCCACCGGCGGCGACGGTCAGGGCGAGCGTGCTTGCTGTCAGGAACTTCATGTCAGGTCCTTTCCTGCTGTGGTTTCGATGACCTTCCAACACGGCCAACCCGCCGGCGGTTCCACGGCAAGATCGACCCTGAACCAGGCAAGCCCTGCGCCCCGAAAAACGAAAACGGGCCCGGAACCAGGTCTGCGCCTGGCCGGGCCCGCTTTATCGTCTTCCTGTCTCGCCGGAGGCCGAAGCCTCTCAGCCGGACTCAGCGCGAATAGACGCTGTTCCAGGCCAGGGTCTTGAGATGGAAGCGCGAGGTTCCGATGTCGTCGAGTTCGTCGGTGCTCAGCGAGCGCAGTTCGGCGAGCGTCCGGCGGTAGGTCCGGTACTGCGCCCAGCGCCGGCGCAGGCGTGCGATGAAGCTTCCGCGATTGACGAAACTTGCCCCGCCGATCGGGTCGAATGCGATATTGGCCATGTTCATTCCTTTCCTGCCCGCGCCCGGCATGGCAGCCGGACCGGACCACGTGTCCTGCGCGACCGCCCCATGGCGGCCCCGTTGAAGTGCTGCGGCCCGAAGACCGCGCCTTCCGAATTCCTCCTGAGAAGCTTGCTTCGGCCGCATTCCCTGCGGGCCGGCAAGACTGTATGTCGGGCCTTGTCTCCGACGGCGCGGATCGGATCCGATCCTTTCGACCGAGAGACAGGTACGACGCTGTTGCAGTGCAATATAAACAGGCGGAAACGCTTTGCAACGCCATCGGGCGGGAGGCCGCCATGCACATGATGCATGACAGGTAACGATCCGTTAACCTTGTTATCACTGAACAGTTTCAATTTTCGCGCTGGTCCCACCAGACCCTGTGCATTGCAGCACCGACCCACCGAACCACCCCATCGGTGACCCCTGTCCATATCCCGTCCGACGCCCTATCCACCGGACGACCCTTGCCCCGGAGCACCGCGCGACCGATGTAGGGCGGGGGTTGCCAGCCCCGGACCCGAAGACCGAGAGGATCCTTGATGCCCGTCACCCGCGAAGCCGTCCTGACCGCCCTCGAAGCGATCGCCCTCCCCGGCGGCGGCAGCATCGTCGAGGCCGACATCGTCCGCGCGCTCACGATCGACGGCGACACGGTGCGCTTCGTGCTCGAGGTCGATGCCGCCCAGGGCGCGAAGCTCGAACCGGTCCGCGAAGCGGCCGAGGCCGCCGTGGCCGCCCTGCCCGGTGTGGCGAAGGTCTCGGCCCTGCTGACCGCCCACGGCCCCGCCCCGAAGAAGGCCGCCCCCGCCGGCGAGGCGCCCTCCCTCAAGATCGGCCGCCACCCGACCCCACAATCGGGCCCGGCGAAGGTCGCGGGCATCGACCGCATCCTTCTGGTCGGCTCGGGCAAGGGCGGCGTCGGCAAGAGCACGGTCGCGGCCAACCTCGCCGTGGCGCTGGCGCAGACCGGCCGCAAGGTCGGCTTGCTGGATGCCGACATCTACGGGCCGAGCCAGCCGCGCATGATGGGGGTGAGCGAACGCCCGAAATCCCCGGACGGCAAGACCATCCTGCCGCTGCACAATCACGGCGTCACCATCATGTCGATCGGCCTGATGCTGCCCGCCGACCAGGCGGTGGTCTGGCGCGGTCCGATGCTCATGGGTGCCTTGCAGCAGCTCATGGGCCAGGTCGAATGGGGCGATCTCGACGTGCTGGTGGTCGACCTTCCCCCGGGCACCGGCGACGTCCAGCTCACGCTCAGCCAGAAATACGTGCTCACCGGCGCCATCGTCGTCTCGACCCCGCAGGATGTGGCGCTTCTCGATGCCCGCAAGGCGCTCGACATGTTCGACAAGACCAAGACCCCGGTCCTCGGCCTGATCGAGAACATGTCGACCTATATCTGCCCGAAATGCGGCCACGAAGCGCATCTCTTCGGCCATGGCGGCACCCGGGCCGATGCCGAGCGCCTGGGCCTTCCCTTCCTCGGCGAGATCCCTCTCGACATCGCGATCCGGCTCGCCGGCGACGCCGGGGCCCCGGTCACCGCGGGCGCCCCGGACAGCCCCGAGGCCGCCGCGTTCCGGGCGATCGCCGACAAGCTCGTCGCCGACGGCATCGTCTGAGCCCGGGGCCGCGTTAACCAAACCTTCCGGGCGCCCCGGGTGCCGGCCGGTCCCGCTTGCCATGATTCGACAAAAATATATGGTCAAATCCGTGATTCTGTCCGCGCCCCACGGCGCAGGACGGGCAACGACCCAAGGAACACGTCTGTCTTCAGGGAGACCACGCACATGAAAAGACTGCTTCTCGCTTCGGCCGCCTGCGCCCTCGTCTCGGGCCCGGCCCTGGCCGAAGATGTCAATGTCGGCATCATCCTCGGCTTCACCGGCCCGCTCGAATCGATCACGCCGGGCATGGCCGCGGGCGCGGAGCTCGCCTTCACCGAAGCCTCCGCCGCCGGCCCCACGACCTTCAACGTCGTGCGCGCGGATTCGACCTGCATCGACGCCGCTGCCGCCACGACCGCAGCCGAACAGCTCATCACCTCCGACAATGTCGTGGCGATCATGGGCGCGGACTGCTCGGGCGTCACCACCGCCATCGCCAACAACGTCGCGGTGCCGAACGGTGTCGTGATGATCTCGCCCTCGGCCACCTCGCCGGCCCTGTCGACCATCGAGGACAACGACTTCTTCTTCCGGACCGCCCCCTCCGATGCACGTCAGGGCGAAGTGCTGGCAGACGTGGTGCGTGAACGCGGCATCGACACCATCGCGATCACCTACACCAACAACGATTACGGCAAGGGCCTCGCCGACAGCTTCGCCGCCGCCTTCGAGGCCGCCGGCGGCACCGTCGCCATCAACGAGAGCCACGAGGACGGCAAGGGCGACTATTCCGCCGAAGTCGCCGCCCTTCAGGCCTCGGGCGCCCAGCATCTCGCCGTGCTCGGCTATGTCGATCAGGGCGGCGTGGGCATCGTGCAGACCTCGCTCGACACCGGCGCCTTCGAGAGCTTCGTGTTCGGCGACGGCATGTTCGGCCAGAGCCTGATCGACGCCGTGGGTGACCAGATCAACGGCACCGTCGTGGGCACCCTGCCCGGCACCGAGGGCGCGGGCGCGGATGCCTTCGCGGCCATCGCCAACGCCGCCGGCGTCGACCCCACGGGCACCTACGCGCCGGAAAGCTACGACGCCGCCGCCCTCATCGCGCTCGCCGCCGCAGCAGCAGGCTCGACCGACCGCACCGCGATCCGCGACGCCGTCCTCAACGTCGCGAACGCCCCCGGCGAGGAGATCCTCCCCGGCGAACTCGCGAAGGGCCTCGAGCTGGCCGCCGCCGGAACCGACATCGACTACGTCGGCGCCTCGGGTGTCGAGCTGATCGGACCGGGCGAAGCCGCAGGCTCCTACCGCGTCTACGAGATCGTGGACAACGCCCCCGCCACCATCGGCTTCCGCTGATCCCGGCCGCCGGCCCGCAAAACGGGCCGGCGCCCATCCCGGAGCGCCCGATGATCCGTGTCGAAAACCTCAACATGCATTTCGGGGGCATCCGGGCCGTCGATGGCGCCTCGATCGAGGTGGCCAAGGGTTCGATCACCGGGCTCATCGGCCCCAACGGCGCCGGCAAGACCACGCTGTTCAACGTCATCGCCGGCCACTACACGCCCACCTCCGGCCAGGTCTTTCTCGACGACCAGGACATCACCGGCCTCACCCCGCACGAGCTGTTCCACCGCGGCCTCCTGCGCACCTTCCAGATCGCCCACGAATTCGGCACCCTCACGGTGCGCGAGAACCTGATGACGGTGCCACCCGAGCAACCCGGCGAAACCCTCTGGGATGCCTGGTTCCACCCCGCCCGGGTCCGCGCCCGCGAGGAGGAGGTCCGCGCCCGCGCCGACGAGGTGATCGACTTCCTCGAGATCTCCCACGTCGCCGACGAGCTCGCCGGCAATCTCTCCGGAGGCCAGAAGAAGCTCCTCGAGCTCGGCCGCACCATGATGGTCGATGCCAAGATCGTCTTTCTCGACGAGGTCGGCGCCGGAGTGAACCGCACGCTGCTGCGCACCATCGGCGAAGCGATCCAGCGCCTGAACGTCGAGCGCGGCTACACCTTCTGCATGATCGAGCACGACATGGATTTCATCTCCCGGCTCTGCGACCCGGTGATCGTCATGGCCGAGGGCCGCGTGCTCACCGAAGGCACCCCCGCCGAGGTCATGGCCAACGAGGCGGTCATCGAGGCCTATCTCGGGCGCGGCCTGAAGAACAAGACCCCCGCCGAGACCGCCGCCGGAGCCGGCGCATGAGCTACCTCGCCGGCACCGGCATGACCGGCGGCTACGGCGGCGCCGACATCCTCCACGACTGCACCATCGGCGTCGACCAGGGCGAGATCGCCGTGATCGTCGGCCCCAACGGCGCCGGCAAGTCCACCGCGATGAAGGCGGTCTTCGGCATGCTCCACCTGCGCCGGGGCGTTGTGACCCTGGACGGTGAGGACATCACCGCCCTCACGCCGCAGGAGCGCGTCCACAAGGGCATGGGCTTCGTGCCGCAGACCGCCAACGTCTTCGTCAACCTGACCGTCGAGGAAAACCTCGAAATGGGCGCCTTCATCCGCGAGGACGACTTCTCGGACACCATGGAAAAGGTTTTCGAGCTCTTCCCGATCCTGCGCGAGAAACGCGCCCAGCCCGCCGGCGAACTCTCAGGCGGCCAGCGCCAGCAGGTCGCGGTCGGCCGCGCGCTGATGACCCGCCCCAGAGTGCTCATGCTCGACGAGCCCACCGCCGGCGTCTCGCCCATCGTCATGGACGAGCTCTTCGACAACATCCTCGAGATCGCCCGCCTCGGCATCGCCATCCTGATGGTCGAGCAGAACGCTCGTCAGGCACTCAACATCGCCGACAAGGGCTTCGTGCTCGTGCAGGGCGAGAACCGCTACACCGACACCGGCGCGGCCCTCCTGGCCGACCCGGACGTGCGCAAATCCTTCCTCGGGGGCTGAGACGGCACCATGACCGACATCCTCAACGCCCTGGTTCTGTTCTCGAATTTCGTGCTGATCCCCGCCGCCGCCTACGGCGCGCAACTCGCCTTGGGCGCGCTCGGGGTCACGCTGATCTACGCGGTGCTCAGGTTCTCGAACTTCGCCCATGGCGACCTGATGGCCTTCGGCACCATGGCCACCATCCTCGCCACCTGGGGCCTGCAGGCCATGGGCATCTCCTTCGGCCCGCTGCCAACGGCCCTCCTCGCGCTCCCCTTCGGCATCCTCGCCGCCGTGCTTCTGGCGCTCCTGACCGACCGGCTGGTCTATCGCTTCTACCGCAAGCAGCGCAGTCCGGGCGTGGTCTTCGTGATGGCCTCGGTCGGCGTGATGTTCATCTACAACGCCCTGACCCGCATCTTCATCGGCACCGACGACCAGCGCTTCGAGGACGGCGAGCGCTTCGTGATCCGCGTGAACGACTTCCGCGAGTGGACCGGCCTCGACCAGGGCCTCGCTTTGCGCACAAGCCAGCTCATCACGCTCATCGTCATGGTCGTCGTCGTCGCCTTCGTGTTCTGGTTTCTCCAGAAGACCCGCACCGGCAAGGCGATGCGCGCCTTCTCCGACAACGAGGATCTCGCGCTGCTCTCCGGCATCAACCCCGACCGCGTCGTGATGATCACCTGGATCCTCGCCGCCACCCTCGCCACCATCGCCGGCGTGCTCTACGGCCTCGACAAGTCGTTCCGGCCCTTCGTCTACTTCCAGCTCCTGCTGCCGATCTTCGCCGCGGCCATCGTCGGCGGCATCGGCCAGCCGCTCGGCGCCATCGCCGGCGGCTTCATCGTCGCCTTCTCCGAGGTCACGGTGACCTACGCCTACAAGCTCGTGCTCACCTACCTTCTGCCCGAAGGCGCGGCCCCCGAGGGCCTCGTCCAGCTCCTCGGCACCGACTACAAGTTCGCGGTTTCCTTCATCATCCTCGTCGTGGTGCTGCTCGTGCGACCCACCGGCATCTTCCGGGGGCGCGTGGTATGAGGACGGTCTTCGACACACAACCGCGTCGCCATCCTCTACACCGGCATGGCGCTGCTGCTGCTCGCCGTCGGCTTCGGCCAGAGCTGGCAGGTCATGCTCGCCATCGTCAATGTCGGCCTGATCTCGGCCGTCATGGCGCTCGGCGTGAACATCCAGTGGGGCTATGCCGGCCTCTTCAATGTCGGCATCATGGGCTTCGCCGCCCTCGGCGGCGCCGGCGCGATGCTCACCGCCATGCCCCCGGTCCCGGCGGCCTGGGCCGCCGGCGGCATCAATCTCGGCCTCACCGCCCTCTCCATCGCCGCCACCGCGGCCCTCGCCCTCTTCCTGCGCGAGAAATACCCGAAGCGCCGCGGCCCGCTCACGCTCTTCGTGGTGTTCGGCGGCTATCTCCTGATGCGCCAGTTCCTCGACCCGGCCTCCGACGCCATCGAGGCCGTGAACGCCTCCGCCGAAGGCTATCTCGGCGGCCTCGGCCTGCCGATCCTGATCGGCTGGCCGGTCGGCGGGCTCTTCGCCGCCGCCGCCGCCTATGTGGTCGGCAAGATCGCGCTGGGCCTGCGCTCGGACTACCTCGCCATCGCCACCTGGGCATCTCCGAGATCATCATCGCGGTCCTCAAGAACGAGAACTGGCTCACGCGCGGCGTCAAGAACGTCACCGGCCTGCCCCGCCCGGTGCCCTACGAGCGCGACCTGCAGGAAGCCCAGTGGGTGATCGACCTCGCCCAGCGCTTCGACACCGACCCGACCAATGCCGCGACCATCCTCGTGCGGCTCGGCTATGCCGGTCTCTTCACCGCCGTTCTGGTCGCGATCCTCTGGCTCTCGCAGCGCGCGCTCAAATCGCCCTGGGGCCGGATGATGCGCGCGATCCGCGACAACCGCGACGCCGCCGAGGCGATGGGCAAGGACGTCACCCGCCGCCACCTGCAGGTCTTCGTGATCGGCTCGGCGGTCGTCGGCATCGGCGGCGCCATGCTCACCACCCTCGATGGCCAGTTCACGCCCGGCACCTACAACCCGCTTGCGCTACACCTTCCTGATCTGGGTGATGGTCATCGCCGGCGGCTCGGGCAACAATTACGGCGCGGTGCTCGGCGCGATGCTGATCTGGTATGTCTGGATCATGGCCGAACCCGCCGGCACCTGGATCATGCAGACCCTCACCGCCGGCATGGCCGAGGGCAGCGCCTTCGCAGCCCATCTGATGGAGAGCTCCCCGCATCTGCGCCCGCTGCTCATGGGCCTGATCCTGCTCCTGGTGCTGCGCTTCGCGCCGCGCGGCCTCATCCCCGAGGAGAGCGGCCAGAACGCCGGCCAGTCGCGCTGACCGACCGTGCGGGCGCCGCCTCAGCGCTCGGGCGGAGTCCAGTCCGCCTGGGGTACCTCGCGCCGCCGCAGCCGGATCGCCAGCCCCACCGCGACGCCGACCCCGATCGCCACCGTGAGATCGGTCACCACCGTCAGCACCAAGGTCAGCCCCAGGAGCACCTGATCGGCCCGCCGCAGCCCCAGATGGCCGTGCCATTTGTGCGGCTCGCTCATGGTCCAGGCCGTCAGGATCAGCAGCGCCGCCAGCGCCGGCATGGCGAGATAGCCGGCGAGCGGCGCGGCGAGCATCATCACCGCGAGGATGACGAGCGCGTGCACCAGACCCGCCACCGGCGTGCGCCCCCCCGCCCGCACATTGGTCGCCGTCCGGGCGATGGCCCCGGTCGCCGGCAGCCCGCCGAACAGCGCCGAGCCGATATTGGCCGCACCCTGCGCGATCACTTCGGCATTCGCGCGGGTCTTCCCGCCGATCATGCGATCCGCGACCATCGCCGACAGCAGCGATTCGACGCCCGCGAGAAACGCGATCACCAGCGCCGAGGGCAGAAGCTCGACCATCCGCTCGAGGGTGACGACCGGCAGGCCCGGCATCGGCAGCCGGTCGGGCAATGCCCCGAATCGCGACCCCAGCGTGTCGACCGGCAGGTCGAGCAACGCCACCGCCGCCGAAACCAGCCCGACCGCGACGATCAGCCCCGGAAATCGCGGGAAGCTCCGGCGCAGCACGAGGATCAGCCCGAGCGTCACGAGCCCGGCGCCCAGCGCCGCCGGGTTGAGGCTGTCACGCGCGCTCCAGAGCGCAGGAACGCGCTCAAGGAAATGCGCCGGTACCTCGGCCATCTCGAGCCCGAGCAGGTCCTTGATCTGGCTCGCCGCGATGATGATCGCGATCCCGATGGTGAAGCCGTCGATCACCGCCTCCGGCACGTGGCGCACGAGGTTTCCCGCCCGCAGCCAGCCCGCGATCAGCAGGATGCCGCCGGCCATCAGCGTGGCGAGGATCAGCCCGTCATGGCCGAATTCCGCGATCACCGCATAGACCACGACGATGAAGGCACCGGTCGGTCCGCCGATCTGCACCCGGCTACCGCCCAGCAGCGAGATCAGGAACCCGCCGATGATCGCGGTCACCAGCCCGGTCGCCGGATCCGCCCCCGACGCGATGGCGATGGCGAGGCTGAGCGGCAGGGCCACCATCGCCACGGTGATGCCGGCCACCAGATCGGCGCGAAAAAGGGCGGAGGTATAGTCGGGCAGCGTGGTGAGGATCTTGGGTTTCATTGGCCGGCTTCCGCTGCTCCGGGCAGCAACCCCCTTCTGCCACGCCACGATCGGGAAGTCACCGCACCCCGACACAGCGGATGCAAGCGCGAATGCCGGCGGACAGCCGCACCCGGCCCGCTGCGCGGCGTTCAGAGACAAGCTCACACGTCAAACCGCAACAGGATCAATCCCTTGACCCCTGTTTCAGGTTGCGCACACCCCGGCGCGGCGGTGTCGCACTCCCTTGACACCAGCCACCATCAGGCAGAAGACGGGACCGTTCGGGTTCCCGGCTTTCACCGGTCGGGATCAAGAGGGAATGCGGTGGGGGCCCTTCGGGGCGCCGGATGCCGCAGCTGCCCCCGCAACTGTAAGCGGTGAGCCCGCGTCGCAACAGCCACTGGGAAACCGGGAAGGCGCGACGCAACGGGCGCTGACCCGCGAGCCAGGAGACCTGCCCGGACATTCACCCAACCGGCGCGCGGGGCGTGCGCAGGTGCGGTTTTCCCGCAGCGGTGATGCAAGTCGCTGTCTGATGCGGGGCACCCCCTTCCGCTTCTCGTCAGGCATGTCTCCCCCGGTCCGGGGCATCCGCCGCGGACCACAGCGCAAGGACCGCGCTCGTGATGCATCACAAGACCCGATCTCTCTCCCTGCTCGCCCTCGTCGCCGCCCTCGGCAGCCCCGCCGCCCGGGCCCAGACGATCCTCGAGGACATCGTCGTCACCCCCGACCGGCTGGAAACCGAAGCCGCCCGCACGGGCTCCACCGTCTCGGTGATCGACGGCGCCACCATCGAAGCCGATGGCCGCCCCTTCGCGCTCGACTACCTCGCCAACGAGCCCGGCATCAACGTCAGCCAGACCGGCCCCGCGGGCACCATTTCGGGCTTCACCCTGCGCGGCGCCCCCCAGACCTACACGCGCGTCCTCGTCGACGGCATCGAGATCTCCGACCCGACCGCACCCCAGGTCAATCCCTCGCTCTCGGGCTTCCCCGCCGACGACATCGGCCGGATCGAGGTGCTGCGCGGCAGCCAGTCGGCGATCTACGGCGGCCAGGCCGTGGCCGGCATCATCGACATCACCTCGCCACGCGCCACCGAAGACGGCATCGCGCTGAACTACCGCGCCGAAGGCGGCAGCTTCGACAGCTATCGCGGTGCGCTGGGCCTTACCGGACGCGACGAACGCGGCGAGTTCGCCCTCAACGTCACCACCATCGACACCGACGGCTTCTCCGCCGCCGAAGCGGCCGACGGCAACACCGAGAGCGACGGCTACAGCACCACCCGCGTCTCCGCGAGCGGCACGCTCTACCTTTCGGAGACCTCGGCCTTCTCCGGCGCGGCGTTCTGGCAGACCGACGAGGGCGACTACGATGACGGCCCCGGCGCCGGCGGCGATGCCCCGAACACCTTCGAGACCGAAACCGCCGGCGCACGCCTCGGCCTCGATTTCGAGAGCTTCGACCAGATCGAGAACAGCCTCGCCGTCACCTGGTTCCAGCTCGACCGGACCCAGACCAACGCCTTCGGCCCCTTCACCTCCGAGGGAGACCGGGCGCGCATCGAATATCTCGGCCGCTACGAAGTCTCCGACCAGTGGGATCTCCGCTTCGGCGCCGACTACATGCGCGAGACGGCGGAGACCAACTTCTCCGCTGGCTCGGAGGATCTCAGCATCGCCGGTGCCTTCGGTCAGGCGATCTGGAGCCCGATCGCGCCGCTCACCCTCAACGCCACCCTGCGCCAGGACGAGCATTCCGAGTTCGGCGGCTACACCACCGGACGCCTGACCGGCGCCTATCTCGTCACCCCCGAGACCGTGCTGCGCGGCTCGTTCGGCACCGGTTTCCGTCCCCCCTCGATCTTCGAGCTCACCGATGCCTTCTCCGGCAATCCCGACCTCGACCCCGAAACCAGCACGAGCGCCGACCTCGGCGTCGAGCGGATCCTGGCGGATGGGCGCGGCAACGTCTCCGCGACCCTGTTCTGGCTGCAGATCGACGATCTCATCGAATACGACTTCAATACCTTCACCTTCATCCAGACCGACGGCACCGCCGAGAGCCGCGGGCTCGAGCTTGCCGCCGCCTGGACGCTCTCCGACAACCTCGCGCTGTCGGGCGCCTACACCTACACCGATTCGACCCTTCCGGACGGCGAACGACGCAATCGCGTGCCGCGCAACGATCTCGCCATCTCCCTCGACGGCAGCTGGGCCGAGCGGGTCAGCTACGGCGTGACCGCGCGCTTCGTCGGCGGCTATTTCGACGAGAGCGGCGTGGACTCGGAGGGCTTCGCCGAGGACTTCGTCGTGGTCAATGCCCGCGTCGGCTACGACCTGACCGAGGAGGCCCAAATCTACATCCGCACCGAAAACCTGTTCGACGAGGAGTACCAGACCGCCCGCGGCTACGGCACCTCCGACCAGGCGTTCTACTTCGGCGTGGCAGGCACCTTCTGATGCGACGGCCCCGGCGCGCATCCCATCCGCGCGCCGGGCGCCTTGTCCGGTGGCTCGGCCTGGCCCTCCTCGGCCTCGCCGCACCGCTCCACGTCAATGCCGACACCGCCCCACCCGAGCGGGTGGTCTCGATGAACCTCTGCACCGACCAGCTCGCCATGCTGCTGGGCCAGCCCGGCCAGATCGCCGCGATCAGCCGCATCGCCCGCGATCCGGTCTCCTCGGCCTATTGGCGCGAGGCGGAGGACTATCCGGTCCATTCCGGCAGCGCCGAGGCGATCCATGCCGCAGCCCCCGACCTCGTGCTCGCCGGCGCCCATGACCGGGCCGAAACCCTCGACCTGCTGCGCCGCCTCGGCCACCGGATCGAGGTGTTCCCGCCGGCCGAGAGCTTCGACGAGATGCGCGCCCAGATCCGCCGGATGGGCGCGCTTCTCGGCTCCGAGGCGGCCGCCGACGCCATGATCGAGGCCTTCGATGCCGGCCTCGCGACCGACGGACCCGAAGGCCCGTCCCCCCGCGCGGCGCTCTACTACGCCAACGGCTACACCTCCGGCGCCGGCACCCTCGCCGACGACGTGCTCGACGCCGCCGGCATCTCGAACATCGCCGCGGATCTCGGCCGGCGGGGCCTCACCCGCCTCGACCTCGAACTGCTCCTCCTCGCCGAACCCGACCTCCTCGTCACCGGGCAGGATTACGGCAGCCCGGCCCTCGCCCAGGGCATCCTGCGCCACCCGGCCCTGCGCGCCAGCGGCGCCCGGCTGGTGCGGATCCCGGACAGTCTCTGGACCTGCGGAACCCCGCGCGTGCTCGATGCCGTGCGACAGCTGCGCGTCGAAATCCTGCCATGAGGGGCGTGCTTCCCGCCCTCGTCGCGCTCTGCGCCGGCCTGCTCGCAGTCTCGCTGCTGATCGGGCCGGCGGGCTTCGGCGCGGCGGAGAGCCTCGATGCCCTGCTGACCGGCCGCGGCGAAGCCGTGGCGCTGGTGATGCGCGAAATCCGCCTGCCCCGCGCCCTGCTCGCCCTGCTGATCGGCGCCGGCCTCGGCGCCTCGGGCGCGGTGCTCCAGGGCTATCTGCGCAACCCGCTGGCCGAACCGGGGCTCCTCGGCATTTCCGGCACCGCCGCCCTCGGCGCGGTGCTCGCCCTCTACACCGGCCTTTCGGCCGCCTTCCCGCTCGCCCTGCCGCTCGCCGGTCTCGCCGGCGCCTTCGCCGCCGTGCTGCTCGTCCAGGCGCTGGCCGGAAGCGGCGCAAGCTCGATCACGCTCATCCTCGCCGGCATCGCCGTCTCGAGCCTCGCCGGCGCGCTCACCTCGCTCGTGCTCAACCTCTCCCCCAACCCCTTCGCGGCCTCGGAAATCATCTACTGGCTGCTCGGCTCGGTCGCCGACCGCAGCCTGCCGCATCTCTGGCTCGCCGCCCCCTTCATCCTCGCCGGCCTTGTCGTCCTGATGCGGCTCGGGCGGGCGCTCGATGCGCTCACCCTCGGCGAGGATGCCGCAGCGACGATGGGCGTGAGCCTCGCGCGCATCCGCTGGCTCGCGGTCACCGGCACGGCGCTCGCGGTCGGGGCCGGGGTCGCGGTGGCCGGAGCCATCGGCTTCGTCGGCCTGATCGTGCCGCATGTGCTGCGCCCGCTGACCGGCAGCCTGCCCTCGCGGCTGGTGCCGGCCTCGGCGCTGGGCGGCGGCGCGCTCCTGCTCGCCGCCGATATCGTCGTCCGGCTGATCGCGCCGGACCGCGACCTCAAGCTCGGTGTGCTCACCGCCCTCGTCGGCGCGCCGTTCTTCCTCTGGCTGGTCTGGCGACACCGCAGGAGCCTCGCATGAGCCTGCTCGAGCTCACCGATCTGACGGTCACCCGCCGCGGCGCCCCGGTCCTCGGCCCCGTCTCGCTCCGGATCGGCGCCGGCACCGTCGTGGGCCTGCTCGGCCCGAACGGCGCGGGCAAGACCACGCTGATGCGCGCCGCCCTCGGCCTGATCCCCGCCACCGGAAGCATCCGCCTCGGCGGAACCGACCATACGACGCTCGACCCGATGGCCCGCGCCCGGGCCGTGGCGCACGTGCCGCAGGACCGCGAGATCGCCTGGCCGATCACGGTGGCGAACCTGGTCGGGCTCGGACGGCTGCCCCACCCGGAGGCTTCCGAGCCCGACAACGCCCGGGCCATCGAGGCCGCCCTCGAGATGATGGATCTCGCCTCGCTGAAGCACCGGCCGGCCACCGAGCTCTCCGGCGGCGAACGCGCCCGCGCGCTCATCGCCCGCGCCCTGGCGCAGGACGCGCCGCTCCTGATCGCCGACGAACCCACCGCCGGCCTCGATCCCTCCCACGCCCTGACGCTGATGGCCCGCCTGCGCCGCATGGCGCGCTTGGGACGCGGCGTGCTGGTGTCGCTGCACGACCTTGGCCTCGCCGCACGCTGGTGCGACCGGATCGTATTGATGGAAGCGGGCCGCATCGTGGCCGACGGCACACCCGCCGAGGTGCTGACACCGGCACGCCTCGAGACGGTCTACGGCATCCGCGCCCATATCGCCGCAGATGCCGATGGGCCGATCCTCGTGCCGACCGGGCTCGCCGGGACTTGAACCCACCCGGCCCCCGGTCCAGCTTCCACCGCAAATCTCAAGAACGAGGGACACCATGAAGAAGACCCGACTGGGGCGCAGCGCGCTCGAGGTGAGCATCTACTGCCTCGGCAGCATGACCTGGGGCAGCCAGAATACCCAGGAAGAGGCCTTCGAGCAGATCGATTGCGCGCTCGACCACGGCATCAACTTCATCGACACCGCCGAGATGTATCCCACGACGCCGCTCTCGGCGGAGACCGCCGGCGACACCGAGGCGATCATCGGCCAGTGGCTCGCGCGCAGCGGACGGCGCGACGATGTCATCCTCGCCACCAAGATCGTCGGCACAGGCAACCGCACCGTGCGGCCCGAGGGCGCGCCGATCACCCCCGACAGCCTGCGCCTCGCCCTCGAGGGCAGCCTGCGCCGGCTCGGCACCGATTGCATCGACCTCTACCAGCTGCACTGGCCCAACCGCGGCTCCTACCATTTCCGCCAGAACTGGGGCTACGATCCGAGCCGCCAGCCGAAAGGCCAGCGCGCGGAGCTGCAGGCGATCCTCGAGACGCTCGCCGGCTTCGTCGCCGAGGGCAAGGTGCGCGAGATCGGTCTCTCCAACGACACAGCCTGGGGCACCGCGATCTGCCTCGAACTCGCCCAGACGCAGGGCCTGCCGCGCGTGGTCTCGATCCAGAACGAATACAGCCTCCTGCACCGCCTCTTCGATCTCGACCTCGCGGAACTCAGCCATCACGAGGATGTCGGCCTCCTGGCCTATTCACCGCTCGCGGCAGGCCTCCTGACCGGCAAGTACGAAAACGGCGCCATCCCCGCCGGATCGCGCGCCTCGATCAACGCAGCCCTTGGCGGACGGCGCAGCGCGCAGTCCGAGCCCGCGGTGAGCGCCTATGTCGACCTCGCCCGCAGCCACGGCCTCGACCCCGCCCAGATGGCGCTCGCGTTCCTCGAGACCCGGCCCTTCATGGGATCGATCATCTTCGGCGCGACCACGATGGACCAGCTCCGCACCAATCTCGGCGCCGCCGTCCTCACCCTGTCCGCCGAGGTGATCGCCGACATCGAGGCCGTGCACCGCCGATACCCGATCCCGCTCTGACCGGCGACCGCAGGGAGCGTCAGTCGAGCACCACCGCCTCGAAATGCGCCAGCGTATTGCCCGAGGCGTCGAAAAGCTCGAGCATCGTACCATCGATGCGCCAATGTGCGGTCGCCTCCAGCGCCTTCGTGAAGGCCGCCTCCCAGACATCGAGCGGCGGGGGACAGGCCATCATCGTCGAGGCCGCCGGCGAGAAGCCGAGCCGGTCCTCGTCGCGGGTGAAGCCGCCGAACATCTGGTTGCAGCCGATGGTCGCCGAGAAACTCTCGTCGTCGGCCCGCAGGACCATGTGGGGTTCGTTGCGGCCCTCGCCGGGCAGGATCTCGACATCGCCGATCCGCAGCAGCTTCCAGTAGGTATCGATCAACCCGACCTCGACCGGGGCCGGCGCGCAGGTCTCGTCGGGCCAGACCCCGATGAAGCGATCGACGCGGATCGAGCCCGAGCCGGCCTCGGCCTCCGAGAGGCTGCCCTCGAAGGTCGCGACCATCGGCAGCCCCGGCTCGCGACCCGCTGCCAGATAGGCATGTTCGAGCGCGGCAAAGTCGCCGTCCGGCGAGATCTCGTAGACCCGGCCACTCGTGCAGTCGGTGAAAAGCGCCGCATCGGCCCCGTAGGACACCGTTCCCCGCTGGGGCGCGATGCCCTCGGACTCCGCGGCGTCGCCCGCCTCCGGTGTCTGGGCCACGGCCACCATCACGATCTCCACCCGATCGCCGGCCCCTCGCGTGAGGACGGGATGAACCGTGTCCGAGGTCAACCGCAGCGCCCCGTCCACCCGCACCGTCGCCCGCACCGCATAGGTGTTCCCCGGATCGATGGCCGCCGGATCGTAACCGATCACGAAGTCGAACGGCGGCAGACCGGGAGCCTCGAGCGTGGTGGTCGCGATCTCGACCGCCGGGGCATCCGCGCGGCTCACATCCTGCAGCACCGCCTCGAAAACCGCGTTCGGCGGCAGAGCGATCCGCTCGCGATAGGTGGCACTGCCGGTGATCTGCGCGTCGGACGCGATGGCCTGTGCCGTGACGAGCGCCAGCGCGAAAAGGCACACGAATGCAAATGGGTTACGCCAAGTCATACTTTAGCCTGTGTGGTCCCGTATGCAATCTGACAGGTCTCGTCGCATCGGCCAATCCCTGACGCGCGGGGAAGTTTCACTTTCCGTTGCGCGGAATTCCACTCGCCCGTCACCCGGGTCCGGCTCAGAGCTGGGCCATGACGTCGTCGGAGATATCGAAGTTCGCGGTGACCGATTGCACGTCATCGTCGTCCTCGAGTGCCTCGATCAGCCCGAACAGCGTCCGCGCCGCGTCGAGATCGAGCGCGGTCGTGGTCTGCGGCCGCCAGACGAGCTTCGTCGCCTCGGCCTCCCCGAGACTGGCCTCCAGCGCTGTCGACACCTCGTTGAGATCGGTATCGGCACACCAGATCACATGGCCGTCCTCGCTGCTTTCCGCGTCCTCGGCGCCGGCCTCGATCGCCGCCATCATCACCTCGTCCTCGGACCCGGCCTCCGCAGGATAGACGATCTGGCCCTTGCGGTCGAACATGAAGGCCACCGACCCGGTCTCTCCGAGATTGCCGCCGCGCTTGGTGAAGGTCGAGCGGATGTTCGACGCGGTGCGGTTGCGGTTGTCGGTCATCGCCTCGACGATGATCGCCACGCCGCCCGGCCCGTAGCCCTCGTAGCGGATCTCGTCGTAATTCTCGGCATCGCCGCCGATCGCCTTCTTGATCGCCCGGTCGATGTTGTCCTTCGGCATCGAATTGGCCTTGGCCTCCTTGACGGCGAGGCGCAGGCGCGGGTTCTTCTCCGGGTCCGGATCCCCCATCTTGGCCGCGACCGTGATCTCCTTGGAAAACTTGGAGAACATCTTCGACCGCACGGCGTCCTGCCGCCCCTTGCGATGCTGGATGTTGGCCCACTTGGAATGGCCGGCCATGACATGCTCCGTACTTGTCTGTCAGCTGAATTCGCGGTGTATAGGCGACAGGCGGGGACGGGTTCAAGTGCCGGGCCGGCCCCGCACGACCACGGAGGCAGGACGATGAGCAGCGAGGGCAGGCGCAATTCGGGGCTGCTCGGGCTCGCCCTCGCCCTCGCGACGGGCTGCGCGCCGCTCCATTCGGACTGGCCGCGCGTGGAAAGCCGGGCGCAGCCCCCCGCACCGGACACCCCGGCCGCGGCCCTCGCCCGCCCCTGGCTCGAGGACGCCGCGGGCCGGTCGGGCTTCGTCCCGCTGCCCCGGGGCGAGGATGCCCTGGGCGCCCGGCTGAAACTGATCGAGGCCGCCCGCGACACCATCGACATCCAGTATTTCCTGTTCTCGCCCGGCCGTTCCGCCGAGCTCTTCGCCGACCGGCTCACGGCCGCGGCCGATCGCGGTGTGCGGATCCGGCTGCTCTACGACGACATCTTCACCACCCTGCCCGACGCGGACTTCGCCCTCCTCGATGCGCATCCCCGGATCGACGTGCGCGTCTTCAATCCGCTCCTGCGCGGCGTGCCGATGCCGGTGGGCTTCGTCCAGGGCCTGATGGCCAGCAACCGCCGCATGCACAACAAGGCCTTCATCGTCGACAATTCCATCGCCATCGTCGGCGGCCGCAACATCGCCGACGAATATTTCGCCCTCGACCAGGCGATCGAATTCGCCGATCTCGACATCGCCGGGCTCGGACCGGTTGCGGCCGGTCTCTCCGAGACGTTCGACGCCTACTGGAACGACCCGATGAGCGTGCCGCTGCGGGCCATCACCGGCCCCCCCGCTCCCGCGTCCGAATCCGGTCGCGCCGACCGGACCCGTCTCGCCGAGGCCGAGCGCATCCATTCCGAAGCGGTCGCGAGCCCGGTCCTCGAGGAGCTTCGCCGCGGCCAGCGCATCCCCCTCACGGCCCCGGCCGAGGCCGTCACCGACCCGCCCCTGAAGCTCCACCGGCCGGTCAATTCCGGGTATGAGGTGATGTGGGACGCGCTTCTCGCGCAGATCGAGGCGGCGACCGACGAGATCATCATCGTCACCCCCTATTTCGTCCCCCAACGCGAACGCGTCGACCTGCTCGTGCGCACGCGGGCCCGCGGCGTGCGGGTCGTCGTCATCACCAACTCGCTCTCCTCGACCAATCACCCGATCGTCCATGGCGGCTATTTCCCGCGCCGGCTCGAACTCCTGCGCGGCGGGGTCGAGCTCTACGAGGCCCGCGCCGACCGGGTGCTCAGCGACGTGACCGGCGAACCCTACGCGCTCACGCTCCACGCCAAGGCCCTGATCGCCGACCGCCGCATCGTCTATATCGGATCGCTCAACCAGGACCCGCGCTCGATCGACATCAACTCCGAGATGGGCGTCCTCATCGACTCGCCCGAACTCGCCAACCAGTTGGTCACGGCGATGGACGCGCTGGCCCCGACCTATCTCTACCGCCTCGACCTCGACGCCGAGGGCGGCATAGAATGGCAGGGCCAGGAGGGCGACCGCCTGCAACTCTGGACCTCCGACCCGAATGCCAGCGCCCTGCGCCACATCGTCGCCTGGCTCGGCTTCCTCCTGCCCATCGAAAGTCAGCTATGATCCGTCCCGTGCCGACCCTCCTGACCCTTCTCGCGCTGGCAGGCTGCGCCGCCGTGCCCTTCGACGCCCCGCGCGAGGCCTCGACGGCGATGCCGCCCTCTCGGGCGACCGCAGCCGGTCAGATCGCGGCACCCTGGTTCGACCGGGCCGATGGCGCCTCCGGGGTCTTGCCGGTGCCGCGCGGCGAGGCCGCCCTGGGCGCGCGGCTGCGGCTCATCGAGGGCGCCGAGCAAAGCCTCGACGTGCAGTATTTCCTCGCCAAGCCCGACACATCCGCGAAGCTGATCTTCAACGCGCTCATGGAGGCCGGCGACCGCGGCGTGCGCGTGCGCGTGCTGCTCGACGACGTCTTCACGACCGCGCCGGATGACGGCCTCGCCCGGGTCGATGCCCATCCGAACATCGAGGTGCGCATCTTCAACCCGGTGTCGCGGTCGGGTCCGAAATGGCTCGGCATGATCGCCCGGTTCCCCGATTCCAACCGCCGGATGCACAACAAGTCCTTCACGGCGGACGGTGCCATCACGATCGTCGGCGGCCGCAACATCGCGGATGAGTATTACGCGGTCGAGCAGGAGATCGAATTCGCCGATTTCGACGTCGTGGCCTTCGGCCCGGCCGCCGTCGATGTGTCCCGGACCTTCGACATGTTCTGGAACAGCAAGCGCAGCGTGCCCATTGCCGCGCTGGTGGGCCCCGAGGCCGTCCAGACCGCCGTCGCCCAGGGCTTCGCCGAGCCCGACGACGCGGCCCTCGCGCGGGCGGAGGATGTCTACCGCGACGCCGTCGACAGCGAATTCATGGTCGATCTGCGCGAGGGCCGCCTCGCCCCCATGACCGGCCGGGTCCGCGCCGTGTCCGACACGCCGGTCAAGCTGGCCTATCCGGTCGGCACCGACCACCGCGTGCTCTACGACGAGATCTATGCCGCCATCGCCGGTGCCACGTCCGAGGTGGTGATCGTCAGCCCCTATTTCGTGCCGCAGCGCGAGCGCACCGACCTGCTCGCCGAAGCGACGAGACGCGGTGTGCGCGTCGTGGTGGTGACCAATTCACTGGCCTCCAACAACCACGCCTATGTGCATGGCGGCTATTTTCCCTACCGGCGCGAACTGCTCGAAGCCGGGGTGGAGATCTACGAGGCCAAGGTCGATCCCGGCATCGTCTCGACCACCGGTGAGCCGATGCAGCTCACCCTGCACACCAAGGCCGTCATCATCGACCGCCGGACCGCCTATATCGGCTCGCTCAACCTCGATCCGCGCTCGATCGACCTCAATTCGGAGATGAGCCTGCGCATCGACTCGCCCGCCTTCGCGAGCCAGCTGGTCGAGAACGCCGAGGCCAATTTGCCTCCCTATGTCTACCGTGTCGAACTCGAGCCCGACGGCGACAAGATCTGGCGCCACGGCAGCGGCTCGGACGAGATCGTGCTCACAAGCGAACCCGACGCCAGCACATTGAGCCGCCTCATCGCCTGGCTTGCGGCCATCCTCCCCGTCGAGGGCCAGCTCTGAAGCGCGCTCAGAGCGGAAAGAAGATCGGGATCAGCAGACAGGCCGACACCCCGAACAGGATGTTCATCGGAATGCCGATCCGCATGAAATCCGAGAACCGGTAGCCGCCGGGACCGTAGACCAGCGTGTTGGTCTGGTAGCCGATGGGTGTGGCGAAACAGGCCGAGGCGCCGATCATCACCGCCACGACCAGCGCGCGCGGATCGATCCCCAGCGTCTGGCCCAGCGCGATCGCCACCGGCGTCATCACCACCGCCACCGCGTTGTTTGTCACCACCTCGGTCAGCGCCGTCGTCAGCATGTAGATCACGAAGAGCGCCACCCATCCGGGCATCACCGACAAGCCCGGCGCGATCGCATCGACGATGAGCCGCACAGCCCCGGAATCGTCCAGCGCCACGCCCACCGCCAGCATCGAGAAAATCAGCGCCATCAGGCGCGCATCGATGAAGCCGAACGCCTCGTCCGCATCGAGAATGCCGGTGATCAGCACGAAGACCACACCCAGAAGGGCGAGCACATGGATCGGGGCGACATTGAACGCCGAGAGCCCGACCACAGCCGCGAGCACCGCCACCATCAGCGGCGCGCGCTTGCGCCGATAGGGCCGCTCGGTCGGCTCGGCGATATCCACCAGGTCGACATCGGTGGCGAGCCGGCGGATGTCCTCCGGCGCGCCCTCGAGCAGCAGCGTGTCACCCACCCGCACCACCACCTCGTCGAGCTGGCGGCCGATATTCTGGTTCCGCCGGTGCACGGCGAGCGGATAGACCCCGTAGCGCCGGCGCAGGCGCAGGCTCCCCAGCGACCGGCCGACCAGCTTGCAATCGGGCGAGATCAGCGCCTCCACGGTGGTGGTGCGCTTCGAGCCCACCCGGTCCACCAGCGTCACCTTGTCGCTGTCCTTCAGGCTCAGGAGCTCCTGCATCGCGGTGCGCAGCACCACGCGGTCACCCTCCTGCAGGATCACGTCGGGAAACTGACGCCGAAGGCTCTCCTCGCCGCGCAGCACGTCGATCACCCGCATGCCCTCGTGCTTGAAGATCGCCACATCCATCACCGAGGTGTCGATCAGCGGCGAGCCCTCCGGCACCACGACCTCGGTGAAGAACTTCATGCGCTTGCGGGTGCCCAGCAGGTCGGTCATCGAATCGCGGTTGGGCAGGAGCGGCGGCACGGCGACCCGCAGATAGATCAGGCCGATGATCGCAAGGCAGATGCCGAGCGGCGTGACCTCGAAAAGCGTGAAGGGTTCGAGCCCGGCCGAGCGCGCCACCCCGTCGACCAGCAGGTTGGTCGAGGTACCGATCAGCGTCAGAAGCCCCCCCATGATCGCCACGTAGGAGAGCGGGATCAGCAGCTTGGACGGGGCGAGGCCCATCGTCTGCGCCATCTGCACCGCGATCGGGATCATCACCACCACGACCGGCGTGTTGTTCATGAAGGCCGAGGCGAAGAGCACGAGCCCGGCGAAGATCGCCAGCACCAGCTGCGGGTGCTGCGCGCCGTGCCGACTGATCAGCTGCGAGATATTGGCGAGCACGCCGGTGCGCACCAGTCCGCCCGACAGGATGAACATCGCCGCGATCGTCCAGGGTGCCGGGTTCGAGAACACCGAGAGCACGTGTTCGGTCGGAATCACGCCGCCGATCAGCAGCACCGCAGCCCCGGCCATCGCGGTCACTTCGGTGGTGAAGGTCTCGCGCAGGAACAGCACGAACATGCCCGCGATCACGGCCAGCGTGAACAATGCGGGAAACAGCGGGTCGGAGATGAGGTCGGTCAAGCTGTCCCCTTGCGATGGCGGCCCCGGCCCTGCCCCTCTGACAAGGCGGCGGAGCCGGTCAGCCTGCGGTTCGATTCGGACCGCCGGCAAAGGTGGCGCAAGCGCCGCCCGGGCTCAAGCGATCTTCGGCCGGCGCCCGAGGGGCTGCACCAGGGCGATCCCCGCCAGCATCAGCGCGAAAGCCGCCCAGACCGCCGGGCTGTAGCGCTCCCCGAGCAGCAGCATCGACCAGATCACCCCGAAGCCGGTCACCACATAGGCGACCTGGCTGGCGAAGACCGATCCGGCCTGTCCCACCAGCCAGACATAGCCGGCATAGGCCAGCACATCGAGGCCGCCGATGGCGAGGATCGCGAGATCGGCCCGGCCCGAGCCCGCGGTTCCGGGCCAGACCATCGACCCGCTGACCAGCGCCAGAGGCACCAGCAGCACCACGCCGAGCGCCGAGGCCCCGAACAGCAGCTGCACCGGATGGAGGCCGCCGCGCCCGCGGCTCGCGAGATAGGTCCCCTCCGCCGCGTAGCTCAGCGGCGAGATCAGCGCGAGCAGGATCACGCCGAGGCCGACCGCCCCGGTCACCCCCGCCTCGGGCCGCGCGATCAGCACGATCGCTCCCGCCCCCAGAACCACACCGACCGCGCGCACCGCCTGCGGCCGCTCGAAGCCCGCGAGGATCGCCATCGGCAGGCTGAAGAGCGGCACCGCGGCGAGAATGATCGACCGGATGCCCGCCGGCAGATCGTCGGCGACCAGAAAGGCGAAATATCCCGGCACGATCGCCCCGGCGAGGGCGACGACGAGAAAGAGGTCGAGATGCGGCCGAAACGCCGGGAGCGGCAGGCGCAGCACGCGCAGGACCCCGAAGGCCAGCACCGCCATCACCACCTTCTGCCACAGCACCAGCCCGAGCGGCGCATGCCCGGTCTCGACCGCCACCCGCATCAGCGGCAGCGTCAGGCCCCAGGCGGCTCCGCAGCCCAGAAGCACCGCCAGCGGCACCAGGGCCCGCATCTCCATGTCAGTCCGGGCCGCAGGGTGCGAGCCGCCCGCCGGTCCGGACCGCCTCGGCGCGGAGCGCCCGCCCGGTCTTCGCATCCGTCTCGACGAACACCCCGCAGAGCGTCGGCGGCCCCATCGCCGGCGTGAAGCGCCCCTTCGACATGCCGGTGACGAAGCGGGTGATCGGCTCGAGCTTGTCCATGCCGATCACGCTGTCGTAATCGCCGCACATGCCCGCATCGGACTGGAAGGCCGCGCCCTTGGCGAGGATCTGCGTATCGCCGGTCGGAATATGGGTATGCGTGCCCACGACGAGGCTCGCGCGCCCGTCGAGCCAATGGGCGATCGCCATCTTCTCCGACGAGGCCTCGGCGTGGATCTCGGCGATCACCGCATCCGCCCCGCCGCCGAGGGGTGCCGCCTTCAGCGCCGCGTCGAAGGCGGAGAACGGATCGTCGAACGGGCGCTTCATGAAGACCTGCCCGAGCCCCACCGCCACAAAGACCCGCCGTCCATCCGCGAGGCGAAACAGCCGCGCGCCCTTGCCCGGTGCGGCCCGCGCGAAGTTGAGCGGCCTGAGGATGCGCGGTTCCTGCTCGATGAAGGACAGCATCTCGCGCTGGTCGAAGGCGTGATCGCCGAGCGTGATGCAATCGGCCCCCGCCTCCAGCAAGAGCGCCGCATGGGCGCCGGTCAGCCCCATTCCGCCCGAGGCGTTCTCGGCATTGACCACGATGAAATCGAGCTTCCACGCCGCGCGCAGCCGCGGCAACGCCTCGGCCACCGCCGTGCGTCCCGCCCGGCCCATCACGTCCCCGAGGAAAAGCAGTCTCATGCGCTTGGCCTTAGTGCGCTTGGGGCATTCCGGCAAGCACGCGATCAGCCGGGATGCATCACACCGGCTTCCGTCACCACCGCGTCGAGTGCCAGATCGGTGGCCTCGAGCGGCAGCTCCGCGACCCGCTGCGCGCCGTAGGCGAAGCCGATCGCCGTGACCGGAGCGCCCGCCTCGCGCAACGCCGCCAGCGTGCGGTCGTAGAAGCCACCGCCATAACCCAGCCGGTGTCCGCTGGCGGTGAAGGCCAGCAGCGGCACGAACAGCACCTCCGGCACCATCTCCGGCGCATCAGCGGGCGGAACCTCGACGCCGAAATTCCCGCGCATCAGCGGCGCGCCGGGCGCCCAGCGCCGGAACACGAGCGGCCGCGCGCGTCCCTGCACCACCGGCAGCCCGATCTCGTAGCCGAGCCCGTGCAGCCCGGCGATCAGTGGGCCCGGTCGCGATCTCGCTGCGGAACGACAGGAAGGCCGAGACCCGCCGCACGCCGTGCAGCTTCGCAAGCACTCCCAGCGCGTGCCCCGCGGCAATCCGCCCCGCCCCGGGCATCGACGCATGCGCCCCGTCGCGCACCGCCTCCGCCCGGCTGCGGGCGGCACGTTTGGCCTCGGAGATCGCATTCATGGAAAAGTGGCGGACCCGGCGCGACCGTGGGGGCGTGAAATCCTTGAGAGCCTGGACAACCAGGTGGGCGCCGGGTGTGATAGGCCAGGACCAGTCACAGAGCCAACTCCCTCAAGAAAATTTAAGGCCACTAGGATAGGGCCCCGCACGTGAAGGCCAGCATCCGCCACCCCTGATGTAGCGCGCCCGGGGGCACATTTGAAGGGGTGTCAGCACCCCGCCCCGCCGCAGACCGCACAATCCTCGCGCGCGCTGATCCGGATGCGCCGCGTATCGGCGCCCAGCGCGTCATAGATCAGCATCCGCCCGCGCAACCCGGTCCCCGCCCCGGCGATCTGCTTGATGGCCTCGAGCGCCATCATGCTGCCCATCACCCCGGGCAAGGCCCCGATCACCCCCGCCGCGGCACAGCTCGGCGCCAGTCCCGGCGCCGGCGCTCTCGGGAAGATACAGGCAAAGCACGGCCCGCCCCGCGCCGGATCGTAGAGGCTGATCTGCCCCTCCCACTGGCCGATCGCCGCCGCGATCAGCGGCACGCCCGCCGCCACACAGGCCGCGTTCACCACGGCCCGGGTCTCGAAACTGTCGCAGCCGTCGAGCACCAGATCGCAGCCCGCGACCAGCCCCGCCGCACTCTCCGGTCCCAGCCGCTCCGCCAGCGGCACGACCGTCACATGCGGGTTGAGCCGCCCGAGCGCTTCGGCCGCCGCTTCGACCTTCGGCCTGCCGATATCGCCGGTCCCGAACAGAACCTGCCGCTGCAAATTCGACAGGCTCACCCGATCGTCGTCCACCACCTCGATCCGCCCGACCCCCGCTGCCGCGAGATAGAGGAGCGCCGGGCTGCCGAGCCCGCCCGCGCCCACCACGAGCACCCGCGCCGCACCGAGCCGGGCCTGCCCCGGCCCGCCGATCTCGCGCAGGACGATATGCCGCGCATAGCGCTCGAGTTCCTCGGGTCCGAGGCTCATCGCAATCCGCGCTCCATCCAGACCCAGCCCGCCCCCGCATCGCCGATCCGCCCCGCCACCTCGAAGCCCGCCGCCGCCAGAACCCGCCGCGCCGCCTCCTGCCGGTCCGCGACCCGGACACCGAGGCGGTGAGCCCCGGCCGCCACCGCCTCGTCGATCGCCCCCCGGATCAGCCCCGTGCCGATGCCCTGACCGCGCGCCGGTGCCGCGACCCGCAGCGCCAGGATCTCCGCCGTGTCGCCCACGCGCTGCAGGCGCAGATGCCCGACCAGCGCCCCGGTCCCGTCGCGCCAGGCCAGCGAGATCGGCGCATCCACCGCCTCGGTCCCGAGGTCCCGGCGGGCATCCGCGGTCAGCGCCGTCTCGGTGTCGATCGCAAGCGCGGTGTCCTGCGGGATCACCACCAGCCCCGCCGGATGCAGATCCGCCCGAAGCCGGTCGGCCCCGGTGCGCTTGCGCAGCTGGCGGATCACCAGCCCGTAGACGGCGAAGGGTGCTGCGACCAGCGCGAGCCAGCCGAGATCCCGCGCCGAGCCCGCGAGATCGACCCGCAGCGGATGCGCGGCCGGCAGAAGCTGCGAGGCCAGCGTCGCCACGATCCCGGCCCCGACGATGTAGCGCCAGCTGCCCGGCGGGGCGGACATCAGCCGCGCCACCAGGAGCCCGAAGACGCAGAGCGAGAGGATCAGGAACAAGCGACCGGCTCAGCCATGCTCGAAGAGCGCGGTGGAGATGTAGCGCTCCGCGAAGCTCGGCAGGATCACCACGATCCGCTTGCCCGCCATGCCCGGCTCGGCGGCGATCTCGAGGGCCGCCGCCATCGCCGCCCCCGACGAGATGCCGCCCGGCACGCCCTCGTGGGCCGCGAGCCGCCGCGCGACCTCGAAGGCGGTCTGGTTGCCGATGGTCAGCACCCGGTCGATCAGCCCTCGCTCGAGGATACCCGGCACGAAGCCCGCGCCGATGCCCTGGATCTTGTGCGGCCCCGGATCGCCCCCCGACAGCACCGGGCTGTCCTCGGGCTCGACCGCGACGATCTGCACTCCCGGCACCCGCGCCTTCAGCACCGTCGCCACTCCGGTGATCGTGCCCCCGGTCCCGACGCCCGCCACGAAGACATCGAGCCGCCCGCCGGTATCGGCGAGGATCTCCTCGGCGGTGGTCTCCCGGTGGATCGCCGGATTGGCCGGGTTCTCGAATTGCTGCGGCATCACGGCACCCGGCGTCGCCGCCAGCAGCGCCTCGGCCTTCGCGATGGCGCCGGTCATCCCGGTCTCGGCCGGCGTCAGCACCAGCTCGGCCCCGAGAAACTCCATCATCTTGCGCCGCTCGATCGAATTGCTCTCGGGCATCACCAGCACCAGCCGGTAGCCCCGCGCCGCACAGACGAAGGCGAGCCCGATCCCGGTATTGCCGCTCGTCGGCTCGATCACCGTCCCGCCGGGCACCAGGGTGCCGCTCGCGGCGAGCGCATCGAGCATCGCCACGGCGATCCGGTCCTTCACCGAGCTCGTCGGGTTGAAGAATTCGAGCTTGCCGAGGATCTCGGCCTCCACGCCGTCCTCCGCCGCCAACCGCGACAGGCGCACCAGCGGCGTGCCGCCGATGGTCTGGGTGATATCGTCGTAGATCCGGCCCCGGGGCGGCAGCGGCATGGGAAACATCCTCCGTCAGGCGTTGCGGTGCCGAGCGATACGGCCTGTCAGATGGTATAGTCCGGAAGGCTGCCGTCTGCACGTGGAATGCCCTTGGCACTGGCCTCCTGGCAAAGATCCTCCATCGAGATCCCGTCGAAACGCGCGAGGATCTCCGAGATCACCTGCTCCCAGAGCGGGTCGATCACCTTCTCGCCGAGAAGCGCCGCGGAGGCATGCTCGTCCTCCTCGACATCCATGGCACTCACCACCCGCAGCACGTCACCCACCGAGATCCGCCGCCGCTCCCGCGCCAGCGTGTACCCCCCGCGTGGCCCCCGCACACCTTTCAGCACGCCCGCGCGCACCAGCCGCTGCAGCACCTGCTCGAGATAGCGGTTCGGAATGCCCTGCCGCTCGGTGATGTCGCGCGACTGCACCGGTTCGGGCCGCGCATTGTAGGCGATGTCGAGCACCGCCTCGAGCGACAGCACGGTCTTGCGGCTCAGTCTCAGCATCGCGTCACCCGTCCCCTCTGCCCGGCTCGGCGCCCTGCCCGGTCGAGCCGAAGCCGCCCGCCCCCCGCGCCGTCGTGCGCAGGCTGTCGCGCGGCACGAAGCGCGCCTGCACCACCGGGGCAGCCACGATCTGGGCGATCCGCATCCCGTGCGTCACCCGGAACGCGGCGTCCCCGTGGTTGATCACGATGATCCCGAGTTCCCCGCGATAATCGCTGTCGATGGTGCCGGGCGTGTTCACCAGCGTCACCCCGTGGCGCAGCGCGAGGCCAGAGCGCGGCCGGACCTGCAGCTCGAAATCCGGCGGGATCTCGAAGGCGAGCCCGGTCGGCACCAGCGCCCGTGCGCCCGGCCCGAGGGCAAGCCCGGCCGCGCGATCCTCCGGCGCCAGACAGGCGCAGACATCCATCCCCGCCGCCCCGTCGCTGGCATAGGCCGGTTCGGGCAGCGCCGGATCATGCCCCGCGAGCCGCAAAAGCCCGATCTCGACACGCCCGCTCATGCCAGCGCCCCGGCGATCCGGTCGGCCAGCGCCTCCGCCGTGGCCTCCTTGCTCATGCGCGGCCAGGTCTCGGCCCCCTCGGCGGTGATCAGCGTCACGGCGTTCTCACCGCCGCCCATGATCCCGGTCTCGGGCCGCACATCGTTGGCCACCAGCCAGTCGCAGCCCTTGCGCGCGCGCTTCGCCGTGGCATTGGCGATCACGTCGTCGGTCTCGGCGGCGAAGCCCACCACCAGCCGCGGCCGGCCGGTGATGCGCGATGCCAGTCCCTTCAGGATATCGGGATTCTCCGCCAGCTCCAGCGCCGGCACCGCTTCCCCAGGCGCCTTCTTGATCTTCGAGGTGCCGGCGCCCACCACATGCCAGTCCGCCACCGCCGCCGCGAGCACCGCCGCATCCGCCGGCAGTGCCGCCTCCACGGCCGCGCGCATCTCGGCCGCGGTTTCCACCTCGATCACCTCGCAACCCTCCGGACGCGGCGCCGTCGCCGGCCCGGTCACGAAGCTCACCCGCGCCCCGCGCCGGGCCAGCGCGGCGGCGATCGCGCTGCCCTGCCGGCCGGAGGAGCGGTTGGCGATGTAGCGCACCGGATCGATCGGCTCGTGAGTCGGCCCCGAAGTGACGATCACGTGGCAGCCGTCGAGCGGCCCGAGCGCGGCTCTGCCGTCCAGCGCCGCATCGATCGCCGCGACGATCGCGTCGGGTTCCGCCATCCGCCCGAAGCCGAACTCGCCGCAGGCCATCGACCCCTCGTCGGGCCCGACCACCCGCACCCCGTCGCCGCGCAGCGTGGCGAGATTGCGCCGCGTGGCGGCGTGCTCCCACATCCGCACATTCATCGCCGGCGCCACCAGAACCTCCTTGTCGGTCGCGAGCAGCAGCGTCGAGGCCAGATCATCGGCATGGCCGTGGGCGAGCTTCGCCATCAGGTCCGCGGTCGCCGGGGCCACCACCACCAGATCGGCACTGCGCGACAGCTCGATATGCCCCATCTCCGCCTCGGCCGTGAGATCGAAGAGATCGGTCTGCACCGCATGGCCCGCCAGCGCCGAGACGCTCAGCGGTGTGACGAACTGGCTTCCCGCCCGGGTCAGCACCGGCACCACGGCGCAGCCCTGCTTCTGCAGGAGCCGGATCAGCTCGAGGCTCTTGTAGGCCGCGATGCCGCCGCCGATGATCAGAAGAATCCTGCGCCCCGAAAGCATCGCCTGTCTCACCGCCGACATCACTTCGGACATTTTCCGAGCGGAAACTGTAAATCCGGCGATCCCGGTTCGCAAGCCTGTCGAATTTCCTCAGCCGTCCTCGCCCCGGCTGCGGAACGCCTCGCAGGGGTCGTCCCGGTCCGGCGGCGGCGCGAGCAGCACCATGTCGAAGGCGTCGTCCTCGCCCGCATCGGAGGCACTCTCCATCTGCCCCAGCACGATCAGCGGCACCTCGGGATCGGCCAGCGCCACCTTGGCCGGCATGCCGCGCCTCCGGTCCGCATGGACCGACCCGGTGATCACCACAACCTGCCCCTCCGCCCCGGTCATCGTCCGCGCCCAGAGCGCCGCATCCGCAAGGCTCGCATCGCGCAGCCGCTGCACCTCCACCATGCCCGGCAGCATCTCCTCGGGCAGGGCATTGCAGTGCGAGACCTGCATCATCTCCTCGCGCAGCGTCTGCTCCGCGGCGTCGAGTTCCCGGTCGAGCCCGTATTTCGTCGCATCCGGCCCGAAGGCCGCCGCGGCGCCCTCTTCCATCGCCCGGCCGATCGCCTCGCGCTGCTGCTCGGCACCGAAGATCCGCGCCTCCGGCGCCGCCTCGAGGATCGGCGCATACATCGCGAAGTCCGGCCAGCCTCGGGTCTCCCAGTCGAGGGCGTCACCGATCTCCGCGCGGCTCGCCCCCTCGGCCCGGAGCGCGTTCGCCGCATCTTCCAGTTCCTGCGGGATCATCTCGAACACCAGCGCCGCCGGCTGCAGCGCCCGCACGATCTCGGCCTGGATGCGGTGATGCTCGGGATTGTCGTGGATCTCGCCCAGCACCACGATATCCGCCTCCCGCGCCGCCTCGACGAAGGCCGCCAGCGCGTCGGGCTCGGCCGCGGCCTGCGCATCCGCGACATGCGGCAGCGGGGCGGCCAGGACCGCAAGGCAGAATAACGGGATCAAGCGTCTCACACGAAGCCTCCGGACATAAAAGCGGCCGGCACACTATGACATGCACCGGCCGCAGGGTCACTCGGGGAACGGATCAGGCGCTTGCAAGCATCTCCGCTGCCGGCCCGGTCTCCGATTCCAGCCGCTTGCGCATCTTCGTCAGCGCCTGCGCCTCGAGCTGACGGATCCGCTCCTTGCTCAGCCCCAGCTCGTTGCCGAGGCTCTCGAGGGTGCGCGGATCGTCCCGCAGCTTGCGCTCGGCGATGATCATGCGCTCGCGCTCGTTGAGCGAGTTGAGCGCATCCACCAGCCAGCTGCGCACCTTGCCCATGTCCTGGCTGTGCTCGACGGTCACGTCCGCCTGCGGGCTGTCATCCTCGAGGGTCTCCATCCATTCGCGCCCCTCCTCGCCGGCCTGCTGGGCGTTGAGCGAGAAATCCGAACCCGAAAGCCGCGCATCCATCATCTCGACATCGCGCATCGGCACGCCGAGTTCCTCGGCCACCATCTCGCGCAGCCGCTGGCCGTCGAGCACCTCGCCCTCGGCCCCGGCCTCGCGCTCGATCTTCGCGCGCACCCGGCGCAGGTTGAAGAACAGCGATTTCTGCGACGAGGTGGAGCCGGTCCGCACCATCGACCAGTTGCGCATCACGTAATCCTGGATCGACGCCTTGATCCACCAGACCGCGTAGGTCGAGAAGCGCACGCCGCGATCCGGATCGAACTTCTCCGCCGCCTTCATCAGCCCGATGCAGGCTTCCTGGATCAGGTCCGGCATCGAGGCACCGTAGCGGCGATACTTGCCGGCCATCGAGATCGCGAGACGGGTATAGGCATTCACGAGCCGGTGCAGCGCCTTCTCGTCGCCCTCGTCGCGCCAGGCGCGGGCAAGAGCCAGTTCGGTTTCCGCATCGAGCATTTCCGCGCCCATCGCACGGCGGGTCACGTTTCGGGTTCCGCTGTCGTCCAGTGCCATGTCCGTTGGACCTCCTGACTGAGAGCCCGGCGTTCTTTTGTTGCCGGTTATGGCTGGAATACGACGCAGCTCTGCGACCGGATCACGCAGTGAGGACCGAAAGCGCCCAATTCGTGGAAACAATCTGTTTACACTTCGCCGCATCTCGCGCCGCCCGGCAACGCGTTAACCATTTCGCAAGCCGAACGCCCCAAGCCTCGCGGGAGCTTTCGGAGACTTCGGCAATGGTCGCACGCGCCTACACGGTGGCATTCCAGGGCGTCGAGGCCCGCCTCGTCGAGGTCCAGTGCGCCATCGTCGCGGGCCTGCCCGCCTTCAATCTCGTGGGCCTTCCCGACAAGGCGGTCTCCGAGGCCCGCGAACGGGTCCGCGCCGCCCTCGCCGCCATGGGCCTCGCGATGCCGGCCCGCCGCATCACCGTGAACCTCTCCCCCGCCGATCTGCCCGAAGGAGGGCTCGCATTTCGACCTGCCCATCGCCCTTGCGGTCCTCGCGGCGATGGAGGTCCTGCCCGCCGATGCCGTCGCCGGCCAGGTCGCCCTCGGCGAGCTCTCGCTCGACGGCTCGCTCGTCCCGGTCATCGGCGCACTGCCCGCCGCCCTCGCCGCCGCGGAGGCCGATTGCGGCCTGATCTGCCCCGCGGCCTGCGGCGCCGAAGCCGCCTGGGTCGGCGCCGTGCAGGTCATCGCCCCGAAGACCCTGCTCGCCCTCGTCAACCACATCACCGGCCGCGCCGCCCTCGCTCCGGCCCAGCCCGGCACCGTCGAGACGCCCCTGCGAGGCCCGCGATCTCTCCGAGGTGCGCGGCCAGGAACGCGCCCGCCGCGCCCTCGAGATCGCCGCCGCCGGCCGCCACCACCTCCTGATGGTCGGCCCCCCCGGAGCCGGCAAGTCGATGCTCGCCGCCCGCCTGCCCGGCATCCTGCCCCCGCTCACCCCCGGCGAGGCGCTCGAAACCTCGATGATCCATTCCCTCGCCGGCCTGCTCGACGAAGGCGGCATCAGCCGCAGCCGCCCCTTCCGCACCCCCCATCACACCGCCTCGATGGCCGCCATCGTCGGCGGCGGCCGCGCCGCCAAGCCCGGCGAGATCAGCCTCGCCCATCACGGCGTGCTCTTCCTCGACGAACTCCCCGAATTCCCCCGCGCCGTCCTGGAAACCCTGCGCCAGCCCATCGAGACCGGCGACGTGGTGGTGGCCCGCGCCAATGCCCATGTGCGCTATCCGAGCCGCTTCCTCCTGGTCGCCGCCGCCAATCCCTGCCGCTGCGGCCACCTCGCCGACCCGGCCCGCGCCTGCGCCCGCGCCCCCGGCTGCGGGGCCGACTACATGGGCCGCATCTCCGGCCCGCTGATGGACCGCATCGACCTGCGCATCGAGGTGCCCGAGGTCGCCGTCGCCGATCTCGCCGACGCCCCGCCCGGCGAGGCGAGCCGCAGCGTCGCCGCCCGCGTGGCCGCCGCCCGCGACGCCCAGGCCGCGCGCTTCGCCGGCGAGCCCGGCGTGCGCGTCAACGCCGATGCCGAAGGCACCGTGCTCGAAGCCCTCGCCGACCTGACCTCCGCCCGCCCAGGACCTGCTCACGAAAACCGCAGACCGCTTCCGGCTCAGTGCCCGCGGCTACCACCGCGTCCTGCGCGTCGCCCGCACCATCGCCGATCTCGACGGCTCGGACCCCGTCGCCCCCGACCACGTCGCCGAAGCCGCGAGCTACCGCCTCGCCTTCTGAACGTCACCCCTCACCGAACTGAGGCACAGTTCGGCCGGCCAGCGCGGATCACGACCCCCGCTGCCCGGCCCCGGCATCGGCGGCGCCCTCAGAGCGTGTCGGGCGCGTCCGCGTCCTCCGGACCCTCCCCGGGGATCTCCTCCCCGGTCGCGACATAAACCGCCTGCAGCGTCCGCGTCGTCGTCGACCCCGAGGCGTAGTAGAACCGCAGGAGCACCGGCGATTCCGAGCGCACCGCATCGTAGATCCGGTCGAAATCCGTGAAGGGCAAACTCGCATAGACCGACAGCCCGTTATAATTCAGGCCGCCCACATTGTAGACATTGCCCGCGAGCGCGGTCTGGTTCTCGCGAAAGCTCAGACTGCCCCGGTTGACGATGCCGTGGCTCATGGTCGGGCTCGTCATGAAAATCCGGGCGAAGCGGCCCCCGTTATTGCGCCCAACCGTCAGGGTATAGGCCTCGATGACAAAATCCGGCATGGTTTCACTCTCCAATCAGGTTACGGAATGCCGAAATCGCGGATGCGTCCCGCACGGGATCGCAAGGCTGGACTGGTCGGAAGACCCGGAGGGCGCGGCAGGCCGGATGAATTGACCTGTCGGAAAGCGCGCTCTGTCGGCAGGTTTAGAATACCACAAATCGCATCGCGAACAAAGCGCCGCGATCCGCGGGGGCGCCGGCGCCCGGTTTGTCCGGCGTGCGGCGCATCGGGCCAACGGCATCGCCGCCCAAGCGAAGCGGCCGTCAGGGCATGCCGGGGGGCAGCGGCCGGAGGCGGTCTATCCGACCACGGGACGCGGATATGCTTCGCTGAATCCGAATTCCTCGGCCAGCGCGGCGATATGGGCCGGGCCCACCTCGCAGCACCCTCCGACCGTCCTGGCCCCGGCCGCGACCCAGTCCCGCGCGAAGGCCGCATAGGCCGCCGGACCGAGGTCCTGGCGTTTGCCCAGCATGTCGGTCGTCACCCCGATCCGGTTGAAATCGTCGGCGATCCGGGTGAACCCGTTCGCATAGGCGCCGACATGCGGATGGAGCGTCGCGAGAATGGGCAGCCCTTCCGAAACGGCCTCCGGCCGGGAGCAATTCAGCAGGACCCGTTCGGGCGCGAATTCGGTGATGAGCGGCCCGATATCGGCCAGCGCTTCACCGGAGCGCAGCCTGGTCCCGTCGCTGTCGGTGACACTGAAGGCCAGCCAGATCGGTTTGCCGGCAAGTCCGGCCCCCATCAACGCGCCCCGTGCCTGATCGACCGACGACATGGTCTCGAGGATGAGCACATCGACCAGGGGAGCATGGAGGCGCGCGACATCCGCGTAGATCTCCGCCGCCATCTCGGAGGGAGGTGCCTTGTCCGGCTGATAGGAAAAACCCAAGGGACCAAGTGACCCGGCAACGAGACCGTGCCCCGCCGCATCGCGCGCGTCGGCAGCGAGCCGACAACTCAGCGCGATGAGCTCCCCGAGGCGCTCCGACAGTCCGAACGCGGCCAGCCGATCGGGCAGCACGGCATAGCTGTTGGTCGTCGCGACCTCGGCACCCGCCGCGAAGAAGTCATCATGGACCGCCCTGACCAGATCAGGCGCATCGAGCAGGCCCTGGATCGCCCAGAGCGGCGTCGCCCGCCCCATGCGACGCACAAGCTCCTGGCCCATGCCACCGTCGAGGATCGTGATCGTCATGCACCCTCTCCGCCATCTGCCACGACCGAGTCGCGGGGTTCGGCCAATTCGTCCTGTCGGCCCGGCTACCGCAAGTCCCGAAATGATGCGCCGGACCCAAACCGCAGTTCCGAGCACCTCCGGCCGCAAGCGGTCAAAAGCACCGCAGATCGCCGCCCGCGCCTTCGGGCAGGATCATCGCCAGGTCCGGGAGCCCGCTTTTCTGCGGCCCCGTCGCCTCAGCCGACCGGCTTATTCCGGCATCGTCACGCTGAACTCGATCGAGCCGTACCAGGCCGCCAGATGGGCGATCTGTTCGTCGGTCAGGCCCTCGGCCATGATCGACATCTGCTCGTTCACCCGGCGCCCCTCACGGAAATCCTGCAACTGCTTGGTGAGGTACATCTCGCTCTCGCCACCGATGTTGGGCACGGTGGGATTGGTCCCGATCCCGTCCATGCCGTGGCAAACCTGGCATTGCGTGGCGAGCTTGCGCCCCTCGGCGGGATCGCCGGCCGCATTGGCGTGGGCCGGCATCGAGAGCGGCGCGAGCAGCAGCGCGCCGACAAGGGCGAATTGTCTCATGTCAAACCACCTGAACCTGAAAGGGACCGGAGCGCCCCGGCAGAGGGCGCTCCGGCAAAAGGCGTCACCCGCCGGTATAAGCGATCCGCCAGATCGCGCCGGCGAAGTCGTCCGACACGATAAGCGATCCGTCGGGCAGCACCGCCACATCCATCGGACGGCCGCGATACTCGCCGGTCTCGTTGTTCAGCCAGCCATCGGCGAAGACTTCCGTGCCGGCGGCGTTGCCCTCCTCGTCGAGCGCGGTGAACATGATCTGGGCACCCACCGGCACCGTGCGGTTCCACGAGCCGTGCTGCGCCGAGAAGATGCCGCCCTGATACTTCGCCGGGAACGAGTTGCCGGTATAGAAGATCATGCCGAGATCGGCCGCATGGGCCTGCATCTCGACCTGCGGCTCGATGAACTCGACGCCTTCGGGACGCGGCACGTCCTTGAACGCCGGGATCTCGACGCGCGCGTTCGTCCACGGGAAGCCGAAATGCTGGCCGGCCGCCGTCTGCCGGTTCAGCTCGCCCGGCGGAATGTCGTCGCCCATGCCGTCGACCTGGTTGTCGGTCCACCACAGATCGCCATTGGCCGGGTTGAAGTCCTGGCCGACCGAATTGCGCACGCCGCGCGTGAAAACCTCGCGCCCGGTGCCGTCCTGGTTCATCCGGATGATGCCGCCGATGCCGATCTCGTCATAGAGCTCGACCTTGTCCGCCGGCTGCACGTTGTGCGGCTGCCCCAGCGAGATATAGAGCTTGCCGTCAGGGCCGATATCGCAGACCCGCGCCGTGTGGTTGAAGCTTTCTTCCTCGGGCGGGATCAACTCGCCCTGCGGCACCACCTCGCCCACCGCCACATCCGGCCCTTCGAAGAAGAACTCGGCGGCCGGAAACACCAGCACCCGGTTGCGCTCGGCGATGTAGAGGAACCCGTCCGGCGAGAAGCACGGACCGTTCGGAATGTCGAAGGTCAGCGACGGCGCGAAGTCGAAGACCTCGTCCGCGACCCGGTCGCGATTGCGGTCCACGATCGACCAGACCTTGTCCTTCCGGGTGCCCACGAAGGTCACCGTGCCCTGCGGCGCCACCGCGATCGAGCGCGCATCGGGCACCACGGCGTAGAGGCTGACCTCGAACCCGTCGGGCACATTGATCTCGGGCAGGATCGCCCGGAGCGAGTCCGCGACCTCGCCGGTCTGGTCCACATAGGTGAATGCGGAATTGGTCTTCTGCATGCCCTGAAGCGTGCGCAGATTGTCCTCCTGCGCCAGCGCCGGCATGGCGACGGACGCGGATGCCAACAAAGCGGCAGTGAGCGTGAATCTCATTCGGAATTTCCCCCTGGTTTTCGGTTTTCTTGCTCCGGCGATTTGGGGCGCCGGGGGCGGAAGCATGCCATGCCAAGCGCCATCGTCAGTGCATACTTTAGTCGTAGTGGTCGCAGGCACCCCATCCATCCCTGTCGGCCCGGTCGCGCGCAGCGCCGACCTCCGATCCGGAAGGTTAACACAAGATCCCGAGTATTTCAGTCGCCATACAGGATATGTACGGGAAGCATACAGGATGCATACAGCCTTTTCGGCGTTAACGTTTGATATTTCGGGCTTTTCCGGGCCTGCGACCCGCGTCCTCCGCCCCGGCATCCGACACCGGCATCGCGGGTCCCGACCTTAGCGCGCCAGCCCCTTGAACCAGTCCGCAGCCCGGTCCAGCGCCGCCTGTGCCTCCGGCAGCCAGCCATGGAAGAGCTGCCAGACATGCGGTGTATGCGCCCAGATCTGCAGCGTCACCGCCACCCCGTCCGCCTCCAGCCGCGCCGCCATGCGCAGGCTGTCGTCACGCAGGATCTCGCCCGCACTCGCCTGGATCAGCACCGGCGGCCCGCCGCGGAAATCCCCCCTGAGCGGCGAGGCCCGCGGATCCCCCGCCGCCTCCGCATCCACGTAAGTATCTCGAATCTCGGCGATCCGCCCCACCGGCAGCAACGCCTCCGAGCGCGCGTTCTCCACCAGGCTCGCCCCGGTCAACTCCAGGTCCGTCCAGGGCGCAAACAGCACCACCGCCCCGGGCAACGCGGCTCCTTCCGCGATCAGCCCCTGCAGCAGTCCCAGCGCCAGTCCGCCCCCGGCACTGTCGCCGCCGAGCACGATCCGGCCCGGCTCCACCCCGCGCGCCAGCAGCCCCCGCCAGGCGGTCAGCGCATCCTCCGCCGCCGCCGGAAACCGGTGCTCCGGCGCCAGCCGGTAGTCGGGCAGCACGGTCCCGCCCCCGATCCGCGCCGCCAGCGCCGCCGCCATCGCCCGGTGCGAGCGCGGCGAGCCGAAACAATAGGCCCCCCCATGAAACCAGAGAACCACCGGCCGATCCGCCGGCCCCGCCATCTCGAGCGCCGGCACCGAAGCGCCCTCCACCCCGAGCTCGCAGGCCCCGAACGTCGCCCCCGGCGGCAGAGGTGCGAGCCGCATCGCCGCGTCGAAGCCCCGCCGCACCCGGTCGAAACTCTTTTCGTGGGAAAGCCAGGTCCGCGTCGCGATCCGCAACCACCCGTCCAGCATCACGAGTTGCCAGGATCGCCGCTCCGAGGCTGCGCCTGCCCCCGCAGGCCCGGTCATCCGCGTCGCCTTTCGATCGCCTCCCAGATCCCCGCCGTCACGTTCACCCCGTCGAAGCGCTCGAGTTCCTGCAGGCCCGTGGGCGAGGTCACGTTGATCTCCGTGAGCCACCCGCCGATCACGTCGATCCCGACGAAGATCTGGCCCTTGTCGCGCAGGAGCGGGCCGATCTCGGCACAGATCTCGCGGTCGCGGTCGGTCAGCGCCACCTTCTCGGCCCGGCCCCCCACATGCATGTTGGACCGGGTCTCACCCTCCTGCGGCACCCGGTTGATCGCACCCACCGCCTCGCCATCGACGAGGATCACCCGCTTGTCGCCGGCACTCACATCCGGCAGAAATTTCTGCGCGATCAAGGGCTCACGGTTGATCCCTGCGAAGAGCTCGTAGAGCGACGAGAAGTTGCGGTCGTTGGGATCGAGCCGGAACACGCCCGCCCCGCCATTGCCGTAGAGCGGCTTGAGGATGATGTCGCCATGGCGCCTCTTGAACGCCTTGAGCGTCTCGAGATCGCGCGCCACCGTGGTCGGCGGCGTCAGATCCGGAAAGCCCAGCACCAGGAGCTTCTCGGGGAAGTTCCGCACCCAGAACGGATCGTTCACCACCAGGGTGCCTGGATGGATGCGCTCGAGGATATGCGTCGTGGTGATGTAGCCCATGTCGAAGGGCGGGTCCTGTCGCAGCCAGACCACGTCCCAGTCCGCAAGGTCGATCACCTGCTCGGGTCCACGGGTGAAGTGGTTGCCCTTCTCGCGGCGCACCTCCACCGGCCAGCCCCGCGCCGTCACCCGGCCCTCGTCGAGCGCGAGCTTGTCGGGCGTGTAGTAGAACAGTTCGTGCCCGCGGGCCTGCGCCTCCTCCATGATCCGGAAGGTCGAATCCCCGTCGATATTGACGCTCTCGATCGGGTCCATCTGGACGGCGACTTTCAGACCCATGGCCGGGCTCCTCGCTCGGGTTTCTTGCGGCCCTCGTCATGGCCGAGAGCGGGCGGCCTTGGCAAGGGCGGTCTCAGAACCCCTCGAAGCTCGCCGCGTTCTCGAGCCGCGCACAGCGCCCCTGCCCATCGACGAGCACCGCATCGAACCGGCACTCGAGATCGGGCGTTCCATGCTCCGCCAGCCAGCCTTCTGCGGCCGCCCCGATGCGCCGGACCTGCGCCGGCGAGATCGCCGCCGCCGCTTCGTCATGCCCTCGCCGCGCTTTCACCTCCACGAACACCACCAGCCCCGGAAAGCGCACGATCAGATCGATCTCGCCTGCGTCCCCGCGCCAGCGCCGTGCCGCGATCCGACCGCCCTCAGCCTCGTAGGACCGCGCCGCCGCCTCCTCGGCCGCAAGCCCCGCCTGATATCCGGTCGATGGCCGCCTCACGGCTCCTCCCGCGCCAGTTCGAGCGCCCTTGCATAGACCTCGCGCCGCTTCATCCCCAGCGCCTCGGCCACCTCTGTCGCCGCATCGCGCACCGACGCCCCGGCGAGAGCCGCCCGCAGCGCCGCGTCGAGCTCGCCTTCGCCGATCTCGACCGGACCGGGAGGCCCGATCACCACGACGATCTCGCCCTTCGGTGGCGTCTCTTCCGCGTAGGCCGCCGCCAGATCGCCCAGCGTTCCGCGCCGCGCCTCCTCGAACCGCTTGGTCAACTCGCGACAAACCGCCGCCGGCCGCTCGGGCCCGAGCACCGCCGCCATATCCACAAGGCTCGCCGCCAGCCGCCGGGGTGCCTCATAGAACACCAAGGTCGCCGGCACCGCCGCGACCTCGCTCAGTGCGCTGCGCCGCGCCGCCGATTTCGGCGGCAGAAACCCCGCGAACAGGAAACGATCCGTCGGCAACCCTGCCACCGCCAGTGCGCTCAGAACCGCCGAAGCCCCTGGCAGCGCCACCACCTCGTGGCCGGCCGCGATGGCCTCCGTCACGAGCCGGTAGCCCGGATCGGCGACGAGCGGCGTCCCTGCATCCGACACCAGCGCCACGGAACGCCCGTCTGCGAGTGCTGCGAGCAAACGTGGCCGCTGCGCTGCGCCATTGTGATCGTGATAGGGCCAGATCGAGCGCCCCTCACGCCGGATGCCATGAATGTCGAGCAGGCGCCGGGTCGTGCGGGTGTCCTCGGCGGCCAGGATATCCACACCCGCCAGCACATCGAGCGCGCGCAGCGTGATGTCACGCGCATTGCCGATCGGCGTCGCCACGACATGGAGACCGGGCGCCACGGCACGGGTTCTGGCCGCGCCGGGCGCCGTGTCTTTCCGTTCGGAATCTTCCGTCTTCATCGCGCGTTTACTTTTGCCGGGCCAGACCGTAGCTTCCGCGCCCAACGAGTGCCGGAAGAGCCTCCATTCGGTCCAGGGGAACACACATGCTGTCATCACGTTTCACACGCCGCGCCGGTCTGCGCAACGCCCTGCTCGGAATGGCGGCCCTCGCGCTCGCCGCCTGCGGGGCCACGGCCCCGCGGGTTTCCGACAGCGGCATCGCGGTCGATCCCAACGCGGCGGTCCGCGTGGCGCTTCTCGTGCCGCAGGGATCCGGCGATCCTGGCCGCGATGCCATCGCCCGCAGCCTGATCAATGCCGCCGAACTGGCCCGCAGCGACCTGCGAAACGCCACCATCGACATCGCCGTCTATCCCACCGGGGGCACGGCCGAAGGTGGCGCCGCCGCCGCAAGCCAGGCCATCGCCGAGGGCGCCAAGATCATCGTCGGCCCGCTCTTTTCGACGGCGACCGCCGGCGCCGCGCCGATCGCAGCCGGCGCGGATGTGCGCGTGCTCAGCATGAGCAACAACCCCGAAGTTGCCGGTCGCGGCGTCTATCTTCTGGGCAATACCTTCGAGAACACCGCCGAGCAGCTCGTCGCCTACGGTTTGGGACGCGGTCTCACCAATTTCGGCGTGGTCTACCCGCTTGGCCTCGAAGGCGAGACGGCGCGCAATGCCGTCGCCACGGCCGTGCAGCGCCGCGGCGCCAATCTGGTGGCCTCCGAAGCTTACGACGTCTCCGTGAGCGGGATCGAGGCGCGCGCCGCCCCGGCCGCCGCCTCGCTCAACGCCCGCGGCGCCAATGCCGTCATCCTCACCGACGGCCCGACCGGCGGGCTGGGCTTCATGGCCGAAGCCCTGCGCGCCAACGGTGTCTCTGCGGCCACCACCCAGTTCATGGGGCTTCAGCGCTGGGATGTCTCGGCCGAGGCGCTCGCGCTCGACAGCCTGCAGGGCGGTGTCTTCGCGGCGCCGGATCCGGGCCTCGTCGCGGCTTTCGAGGGACGTTACCAGAGCACTTTCGGCGAACGCCCGCACGAACTTGCAGGGCTTGCCTATGACGGCATCGCGGCGGCCGGCGCGCTCATCGCCCAGTCCCGCAGCGGCGGCGGCTCGCCGTTTTCCGACGCGCGCCTTACCCAGTCTTCCGGTTTCGCCGGAACCAACGGGGCCTTCCGCTTCCAGCCCAACGGGCTGAACCAGCGCAACCTCGCGATCCTCGAGGTGCGCGGCGGAACCGCGGTGGTGACGCAACGCGCCGCGCGGGGTTTCGACGCCGTTGGCAACTGACCAGAGCCTGCTGAACTCGCCCTCCGACGCCTGGGCCGGTCTCTGCCCGGCGGCGGAGGCCGTTCTCGACGAGACAGCCCTTCGCAACCGGATCGCGGCCCTCGCCGCCGACACGGCCGACCGCGTTGCCCTGCGCAGCGCCGCGGTCGAGGTCCTGCGCGAGGTCCAGAATGTGGGTCGCGCCGCGATCGCCGCCGAAATCGCCCGGCGGCCGAAAGAGGCCTACCGGGCGGTCTACGACTACGCCTGGCTGACCGATGCGCTCGTGACGGCGACCCTCGACTTCGCCTCTGCCTGGCTTCATCCGCGCCCGAACCCGACGGCCTCCGAACGCATCTCGGTTCTGGCAGTGGGCGGCTACGGCCGCGGCGAGATGGCGCCGTTCTCCGACGTCGATCTCCTCTTCGTCACCCCGTACAAGCAGACGGCCTGGGGCGAGAGCCTGATCGAGAGCGTGCTCTACGTGCTCTGGGATCTGAGGCTGAAAGTCGGCCAGTCGGTCCGAACCGTCAACGATTGCCTGCGCCTCGCCGGACAGGATGCGACGATCCGCACCAGCCTTCTGGAGCATCGCTTCATCTGGGGCGAGCGCGACCTCGCCCGCGACATGAACGACCGCCTCTGGGCCGAACTCTTCGACATCACCGGCCCGGAATACGTCGAACTGAAGCTCGAGGAACGCGACAGCCGCCACAAGCGCCAGGGCAGCTCGCGCTATCTGCTCGAGCCGAACGTCAAGGAAGGCAAGGGCGGGCTGCGGGACCTCCAGACGCTGTTCTGGATCGCGAAATACCTCAATCATGTGCGCAGTCCGGAAGACCTCGTCGAGATCGGGGTCTTCACGCCCGACGAGTACAGCGTCTTCGTGAAGGCCGCGGCGTTCCTGTGGACGACGCGCATTCACCTCCACCTGCTCACCGGCCGCGCCACCGAACAGCTCACTTTCGACCTGCAGGTCGAAGTCGCCGAGGCGCTGGGCTACACCGACAGCAAGGGCCAGCGCGCGGTGGAGAGGTTCATGCAGGACTACTTCACCCACGCCAAGAGCGTGGGCGACCTGACCCGCATCTTCCTCGCCGCCCTTGAGGCTCGCCACGTCAAGCGAAAGCCCCGGCTGAGCCGGAAGATCCGGGACGCATTCGGCTTCGGTCGCGACGCCCTGTCCCGCGGCTTCCGTCTCCAGCACGGCCGCATCGACATCTCCGACCCGGACGCCTTCCTCGCCGATCCGGTGAACCTGCTGCGCCTGTTTCGCGAAGGACTGACCACCGGCTTCCTGATCCATCCCGACGCCCTGCGCCTGTTGGCGGCGAACCTCTGGCGGGTCGATGACAGGATGCGGGCGGATCCGGAGGCGAACCGCATCTTCCTCGAACTGCTGCTCGGCCACGACAATCCCGAACGCGCGCTTCGGCTGATGAACGAGGTGGGGCTCCTCGGCGCGTTCATCCCGCAATTCGGCCGGATCGTGGCGATGATGCAGTTCAACATGTATCACAGCTACACCGTCGACGAGCACACCATCCGCACGATCTCGACGCTCAGCCAGATCGAGCGCGGCGAACTCGCGCAGGAAGTGCCGATCGCCACCGACATCCTCGCCAAGGGCCTCAACCGTCGCGTGCTCTACGTCGCGCTGCTGCTGCACGACATCGGCAAGGGCTCGGGCCGGGACCATTCGGAATTCGGCGCAGAAATCGCCCTCGAGCTCTGCCCGCGCTTCGGGCTCCTGCCGGAGGAGACCGAAATGGTCTCCTGGCTCGTGCGCAGTCACCTTCGCATGTCCGACATGGCCCAGAAGCGCGACCTTTCGGACCCGCGCACCGTGCGAGACTTCGCCCGCGAGGTGAAGAGCCCCACCCGGCTGAAGCTGCTCACCGTCCTTACGGTCTGCGACATCCGCGGCGTCGGTCCGGGCGTGTGGAACAACTGGAAGGCCATGCTGCTCCGCCAGCTCTACGGCGAGACGCTCGAGCATCTGACCGGCGGCAGTCAGCCCCTGGGTCGTCCCGAACGCGAGGAGGCCGCTCGGCGTGCGCTGGCCGCGAGCCTCAAGACCTGGAGCACGCGCGCGCTGAACCGCGAGCTTGCCCGGCATTACGCGCCCTACTGGCTCGGCTTCGACACCCGCACCCACGTCGCCATCGCGAACCTGATCCGTGCCCTGCCGAAGGGTGAGCTGCAGATGCGCATCCAGCAGGACACCCAACGGGACGCGACGCAGATCTGCTTCGCGATGTCCGACCATCCCGGCATCTTCACCCGCCTGACCGGCGCGCTGGCCCTCGCCGGTGCGAACGTCGTCGATGCGCGCAGCTACATCACCACCGACGGCATCGCCACGGCAGCGTTCTGGGTACAGGACCACGAGGGCCGCCCCTATGACCGCAGCCGGATCGCACGTCTGCGCAACTCGGTGAAACGGACGCTCCAGGGCGAGATCCGGGCCGGCGAACAGCTGCGCGAGAAGGACAAGGTCAAACCCCGCGAGCGCAAGTTCGTCGTGCCGACGCGCATCGCCTTCGACAACACCGGCTCCGACATCTTCACCATCATCGAGGTCGAGACCCGCGACCGGCCGGGCCTGCTCTATGACCTCGCCCGGACGCTCACCGCCGCCAACATCTCCGTATCCTCGGCGATCATCGCGACCTACGGCAAGCAGGCGGTGGACGTTTTCTACGTGAAGGACCTCTTCGGCCTGAAGCTGCATTCCGACGCCAAGCGCAAGACGCTCGAAGCCCGGCTGCGTGCCGCCATCGACCCCGAACCGGGCAGCGCGCCGAAGTGATCCGCCCGATCCGCCTGCTGCCTGCCTTCCTGACAGTGGGCGGCTGGACGATGATGAGCCGCGTGCTCGGACTGGGGCGCGACGTCCTGATGGCCGCCCTGCTCGGCACAGGCCCGGTCGCTCAGGCGTTTCTCGTCGCCTTCACGCTCCCGAACATGTTCCGCCGCTTCTTTGCGGAAGGGGCCTTCAACATGGCCTTCGTGCCGATGTTCTCCAAGAAGGTCGAGGCTCAGGAAGACGCCGCGGCCTTCGCCCGTGACGCCTTCTCCGGGCTGGCGGCGATCCTGATCGTCCTCACCCTGGTCGCCCAGCTCGTCATGCCCTGGCTGGTCCTGGCCCTCGCCAGCGGCTTCGCCGGCGACGAACGCTTCGAGCTCTCGGTGCTCTATGGCCGCATCGCGTTTCCCTACATCCTGTTCATCTCGCTCACGGCGCTGCTCTCGGGCGTGCTGAACGGGCTGGGGCGCTTCGCGGTGGCCGCCGCAGCACCCATCCTGATGAACCTCGTGATGATCGGCTTTCTGCTCGGCGGCTACTGGTCGGGCGGCGATATCGGCCTGTGGCAGATCTGGTCGGTCCCGGTCGCCGGCATCGCCCAGCTCGCCCTCGTCTGGTGGGGCGCGAAACAGGCCGGGATCCGCATCATTCCGCGCATCCCGCGCCTCACCCCCGAACTCAGGCGCCTCGCCATCATCGCAGCCCCGGCGATGATCGCCGGCGGCGTGGTGCAGATCAACCTGATCGTCGGCCGCCAGGTCGGCTCGTTCTTCGACGGTGCGGTGGCCTGGCTCACCTATGCCGACCGGCTCTACCAACTGCCGCTCGGCGTCGTCGGCGTGGCCATCGGCGTGGTGCTCTTGCCCGACCTCTCGCGCCGCCTGCGCGCTGCCGACGCCTCCGGATCGCGCGACGCGGCCAACCGTGCCGCCGAATTCACGCTCGCCCTCACCCTGCCCGCAGCCCTCGCGCTGATCGTGATCCCGATCCCCATCGTCTCGGTGCTGTTCGAGCGCGGTGCCTTCACCGCCGAAGACACGCTCAGGACGGCCCTTGCCGTGGCGATCTACGGCGCGGGCCTGCCGGCCTTCGTGCTGCAAAAGGTGCTGCTGCCGCTCTATTACGCGCGGGAGGACACCCGCTCGCCGCTGCGCTTTTCGGTCCATGCCATGATCATCAATGCCGCGGTCGCCGTCGGCCTCGCCCCGTTCATCGGCTTCTCCGCCGCCGCCATCGGAACCACACTGGCCGGCTGGACCATGCTCTGGCAGCTCTGGCGCGGCTCGCGCGGCATGGGCGAAGCCGTCGAGGTCGATGCGCGTCTCCGTCGCGTCCTGCCCCGCCTCGCTCTCGCGAGCCTCCTGATGGCCGCAGCGCTCCTCGGGACCAACCACCTTCTCACCCCGGCCCTGACCGATCCCGTCTGGCGCTATGCGGCACTCGCCCTGCTCGTCGCCGCGGGAATGGTTGCCTATGCACTGGCGGTGATGACGACCGGCGCACTCCGGCCCGCCGATTTGCGCCGCATGCTCAAGCGCGGCGGCTGAGCACGACGGGCGAGTGAAGTCGGGGGCGCTTGTCGCCCGGTCGCGGCTCCCGCGCATTTCGCAGAACGCCGCAGCCTGGTGATCGCTCCTTGCGTGGACGGGAGGGTGCCGCAGCGCAGGCACGGCTCATACGCCACCGAGCGGTCTCCGGCTTCCTTTTCTCCCCTATACCATCGGCCCCGGTCCCTGACCCGAGGGGCCTTTTCGGGGGGAATGGCGTGAAAATCGCTCTTTCGGGAGAATTCGGGGCAAGTTACGGAAAAGGCGTGATTTTCGGGGGCTGGAATCCGGCTGGAAAGTGGCTGGAAACAGGCTTGCCAATTTGCCAGGTTTCGCGATGCGGTTCGACAGGAATCGTGTGCCTGAGCCGTTGGTATTACCCATCTGCGAGCGGTATCACCAGACATGCGCGGGTTGCTTTTGCCGCTGGAGGATGCCACGTTGGTCGGACTGGACTCGAAAACGAAGCACCGGCAGATCGCCGGGTCGAGGTTCGCGTCCCTCTGCGGCGGCAAATCCGGTCGGGACCGATGCCGGTTCCACCCGCAGCGGCAGCGGCCGCCATTCACGCCTGCCTTGCCTGCGGAGCGCGACCGGGCCAAAGTCCAGTCAGAAACTCAAAGGAGCCTTCATGTCGTCGACGTTTCTGGACCACTTCGCTCCCAAAGCCGCGCTGCGCGCTCGCGAGCATGGCGGCCATGTGCGAGTGACGAACATGGAGCTGTTCTTCGACCTCGTCTACGTCTTCTCCATCATCCAGCTCTCCCATTTCCTGCTCGAGCATCAGAGGTGGATCGGGGCACTCGAAACCGCCACGATCTTCGCGGCCGTCTGGTGGGCATGGAACTACACGGCCTGGGCCACCAACTGGGTCAATCCCGATCACACCGCAGGGCGGTTCCTGATGATTGCGCTGATGGCCTGCGCCATCCTCATGGCAGTCGCCATTCCCTATGCATTCGAAAAGCGTGCGGCCCTCTTTGTCGGGGCCTATGTCGTCATGGCGCTGATCCGCGCAGGCTACATGGCCCTGCTGTTCCGAGGCCAGCGCATGGGCCAGAACTATGTGCAACTCTGCGCGTGGAGCGCGTTTTCGGGTCTGTTCTGGATTGCCGGCGTGCTCGTTCCGGAGCACAGGCTGACGCTCTGGATCATTGCCGTCCTGATCGATTACGGCGCGCCCTATCTCGGCTTCTGGGTGCCCGGTTCCGGCGCGACCCCGATGGAGAGCTGGCCGTTGGCAGGGCTGCATCTTCTGGAGCGCAATCAGCAGATCTTCATCATTTCCCTCGGGGAATCGATCCTGCTCCTCGGCGCCACGCTGGTCTACGGCACCCTTGTCGGCTCGACGCTCATGGCCGCAGCCCTCGGATTCGGGATCATCGTGACCCTCTGGTGGCTCTATTTCGTCCATACCACCAATACCGGTGAACATGCCTTCGAACAGGACGGCGACCATACGAAACTGGCCCGCAGCGGGCTCGCCTATGCGCACGGCATCATGGTTGCCGGCGCGATCGTCGTCGCCGTCGCCATCGAGGAGATCATCGCCCATCCCGGCGATCCTGCCCATGTGCCAACGGTCCTGGTCGCGATCCTCGGACCATCGATCCATCTCGTCGGAAGCGCGATGTTCTACCGCACCATGGCCCGGAGGATCCCGATCGCCTATCTCGGCGGGCTGGCGCTCTTGGCGCTTGTCGGCTGGGGTGTCCATGCCACACATGCGTCGGGGCTTGTTCTGGGAGCCGGTGTCCTTCTGGTCATGATCGCGCTGACCGTCGTCGCCTCACGCAGCAACCCGTCTTGACCGCATCCGCGCGACCCGAACCGCGCTTGGGAGAGGTTGCGAAGACCGGCGGCCTGCTGGCCGCCATCGTCGTCCACAATCTGATCTACCCGCTCTCGACCCTGGGCGGTATCGGGCCGGCGCTCTTTTATGCCTTCTACGCTTCCATGTTCGTCGTCGCGACCTGGCTTCTGACGGCAGAGCGCGGCTGGCATCTCGCAGCCCTTGCAACCGGCCTGGCCGTCTTCGCGGCGGGGATGGTCAATTCCTATGCACCGTCCCCGGCTGCGGCGCTGAAGGTCTACCTGACCTCCATCGCGTACCATGCGGTCATCATCGTTGTCCTCGCGCGCTACACCTTCTCGTCGCGAAAGGTCCTGACCGAGGTTCTTCTCGCGGCAACCAGCCTCTACCTCGTCCTGGGATCGATCTTCGCCGCCATATTCGGCGTGATCCTCTGGTTCGACCCCGGCGCTTTCGTCTCGTCGCTCGGACAGGAGGTCCAGTGGCAGCAGCTGATCTACTACAGCTACGTCACCCTCACCACACTCGGCTACGGTGATATCCTGCCCGCGACATTCTACGCGCAGGCCTTCGCCGCCTTCGAGGCCATCATCGGGACGCTCTACACCGTCCTGCTTCTGTCGCGGCTGGTCGGCCTGCACGCGTCACGCGGAACGTGACCGAAACCTGGGCCTGACGACAGCGGGGCGCAGCCCCCCTGCTCCGGCCGAGGAAGCGACGGCCGCGCAACGAAGCCACCTTGCCTTCCCCTCGACGACCCCATCGATCTCACAGGCGCACCGTCAACACGGCTCTTTCGATCGTCGACCTGTTGAAGGCGTTCTCCGCGCGGCGGAATTCTCTGAACCTTACTCGACCGGGTCCCAGCCTTCGCCCGGATCGAAACTCGTTATGGCATCACCGACCGCGAGCGTGTCTTCGCCAAGATCCGCCTCGTAGACGATCCCCGCCTCGCCGACCATGAAGCTCATGATCCCGGTCTCGTCATAAGCCGCCGGGAAGGCCAGCAGGGCGTGACCCACCACCATCTGGCCGTTCACGATGTAGTCCATCGCTCCGCCCGGCGCGGCATCGCCCTGGCGGTCAAGAACCCGATAATAGTATCCAAGATAGGGCTCCGGTGCGACATCCTCGTCACCCACCGCATAGCCGTCGGCCGCCGCCCGGGCCATGAAATCCCCGATCGGACTCTGTGGCGCATCCGGGGTATCCGGCCAGTAGAGGCCATCCCGCGCGCCGGGGCTGCTCAGGATCGAACGGGCGAAGGTCGGAAGACCGTCCCCGTCGGGATCCGCCATCCGGTAGGCCCGTTGTGCGCGAACATAGCCGCGCATCAGGTCGATGACATCGAGTTCGTTCTCGCCGATCCGCCGCAGACGAACCTCTTCGCGGGCGGCCGCCGCATCGAATTGCCATCCTGCCTCGGTCCGGACCAGCGGCGCCGGAAACGGCCAGAGATCGCGGCCGATCATCAGCGTCGCCGCGTCCTCCCCTGCCTCGATCCGGTTGAGCGTCCGCCAGTCGTCGAGGAAATCGCTCCAGGTCTCGCGGTCTTCTTCGGCGTCGCCCGTGAGGGCCACATCCTCGTTCTCGGGACCGAAGACCGCGACGAGGGCGGCCACGTCCTCGGCCTCCAGCGCCTCGACCAGTGCCCCGACCGCCGCCTCGGGGCTTTCGAAGAGAGCCGGTTCGGCCTGCGCGCCCGACGCCCCGCCAAGGCCGAGCAAGGCGATGATCCCGAGTCCCGCCAGAAGCTTCGAGACCTGTGTGACGTTTGCAATCATGCCCGTTCCCTACCTCCGCTTGACCTTGCCGCCGTGAGACTTGCCACCGCGACTGGACGCCGCCTTCGCCTTGTGGCCACTGTGAGACTTCTTGAATGCCGATGCCTTCGGGGGAGACGCGCGCTTCGGGGCCGCCTTCACCTTGGGCCGGGATACCTGCTTGGGCTTCGCTTTCGGCGCCGGCCGGCTTACGGCAGCCTTGGGCTTGGAGACCTTCGCCACGCTCTTCTCGCCACGCTCGCGGGCGGCTGTCGGCGTCTTCCCGCCCCGATCGGGCTTCTTCAGCGCGGTCTGGCGCGGCGTGTCGGCTTTCGCAGCCGGCCGCTTGGCCTTGGCGGCCTCCAGCTTCTGGCGCGCGTCGCCGGAATCGGATGCCGCCCCGCCCGACCGCGCCGCGACCTTGTCCCGCGTTGCCGCACCACGCCCTTCGCCCTTGTCGCGGTTCTCGAGCTTGCGCCGGGCCTCGTCGCGCTTGTCGGCCGGGGGAGTCCACTTGCCCTCACCCCGGTCCCGGTCGAGCCGATCCGCCGCCCCGATCCGGTCGTTGCCGTCCCGGTCGATATTCAGGCGATCGTTGCGGTCCCGATCCACATTCACCCGGTTGCGGTCGACGTCGATATTCACGTCCCCGTCGACATTCACACCACGACGCGGATAGAACGCATCGTCGTCCCAGTCGATCGACGGCGGGCCACGCCAGTAATCGTCCCAGTCATCGTCATCGTCGAAGATCTCGTTGATCAGAAGCGCGCTTCCGAAGGCGATGGCCCCGGTCGCGACCATGTCGCCGGTCGAATAGCTGCCGCCCGGATCGATCACTGCCGGTGCGGCAGATCGCGTGCTGTAGGTCGTTGCCGGGTCGTAGGTCGGCACGTAAACCACTTCGGGATCGGCGGGACTCACCGAGATCGTGTCGTCGGAGACCTCGACCTCCTGCGCCGCATTGCTCTCGAGATTGCCGACCGCCAGCGCCCGCGCGCGCTGCCGCTGGACGGCATCGAGCACATCGTCGGTCTGTGCCAGCACGGCATTGCCGAGGTCTTCGGTCCAGTCGAGATCCTCGGCCATCCGGGTCACGGTGTCCGGAAAACCGGCGGCCAGGACCTGGATGCTCGGATCCCAGTCCTCCGCCTCTGTCGCATCGGTCCGGGCGGAACCGGACAGCTCGACATTGTCCTCGACGAAGCGCGCGGCCTTCACGACGTCGAGCGGGTAGGTCGAGGCCACGAAGATCTGGGTCAGCAGGCTGTCGGGATAGAGCGCGACCGGCGCCACGATCAGGTCGAGTTCCTCCTCGCCGAGCAGGTCGTCCCCGGCAGCCGGATCCGCGACGTCGGCGACCTCATCCGCCACCGCGGCCTCCGTCTCCTGCGCCCACAGGGCGTCATGGGGCGCCAGCGTTGCCAGAACACTTGCCGCGCAAAACAGCGATGCGGCCCGGACCGGCCTGATCAGGTGTGGAATTTTCTCAAGCATCGTTCTTCCCCGGATTCGGCGCTCTTCCGGCACCCACGCGCATTCGAGACCCTAGTCGTCCTGCCAGAAACGTTACGCCCGACTGCCTCCGATGCCAACAAGCTTGTTCGAGCAGATCGAAGGTGTCCCGCGCAAGGCGCCGAACCTGCCTCCAACAACGGAGCTTTCGAGAGGACTTCGGATCGCGTGGGACGACTGAATGTCTTCTGAATGTCTTCGCCAGAAACTCGCGCGCGGGAACCGCGCGGCGGGGGCGACGTTGAGGCGGCATATCCCGTCCTGTCGGGCACTCAAACGGAAAGGAAACTGGCCATGCTGTACTGGGCTCTGGTTTTTCTCGTGATCGCCATCATCGCCGGTGTCTTCGGCTTCGGCGGCATCGCCTCCGCGTCGGCCGGCATCGCGCAGATCCTGTTCTTCGTGTTCATCGTGCTGTTCGTCGTGGCCCTCGTCGCCCGCGCCTTGCGCGGCCGGACCCCCTGATGCGGACGAAGGTCGAATGCGAGGCCGGCCCTCTGGCAGGGCCGGCCTCACCGAGGCGACCTCAGGCCTTGAGGGTGGCAGTCGATGCGAAGAACATGGCCTGGCTGACGGCCGAGCGGATCTGATCCTCGCTGAAGGGCTTGGCAATGACGAAGGCCGGCTCCGGCCGCTCGCCGGTCAGGAGCCGCTCGGGGAAGGCGGTCACGAATATCACGGGAACGCTCGGGATGTCGCCGAGGATGTCGTTGACGGCATCGATCCCCGACGAGTTGTCGGCGAGCTGGATGTCCGCCAGGATGAGGTCCGGCGTCTCCTTGCGACCAAGATCGACCGCACCGTCGCGCGTGCGTCCGATGCCCGTGACGGCGTGGCCCATATCGGTGATGATCGCATGCAGATCCATCGCGATGATCGCCTCGTCCTCGATGACGAGGACCTTGCCGGAAATGCTGCGCTCCATTTCCTTCCGAGCCAGATCCAGGAGCCGCTCCACGGAGGCCGGCGGCACATCGATGATCTGCGCGATGTCCTGGGTCGAGAACTCCTCGATCGTGCTCAGAAGAAGCGCTTCGCGCGAATCCGGCGTGAGCGCGCGCATGTGGTGCTGCGCCGCGCCCTCCAGCCCCGCCGCGGGGACGCCCACCGGCGCGCCCGAACTTGTCCAGATCAGGTGGAAAGCCCGGAACAGAGCACATTTCGGCGGCAGCGAGGCGCCGAGGGCCGACCGATCCTCGAGAATGGCTTCGAGCGTCGCCAGGGCGTAGGCATCCCCGCTGCCCTGGGATCCGGTCAGGGCCCGCGCGTAGCGACGAAGGTAGGGAAGATGCTGGGCAATCGCTGTCGAGACATCCGGCGTCGAGAGGGGTGCGGACATTGCTTCTCCTGGAAATTCGGCTTTTGTTGTTTTTTCAGGAACCCAACGCCAACACCGGACGTTGGGTTCCGTCAGGCGAGAAAAAGATCGGTGCAGAGTATGATTGAACATCATGGCGGATGACACGCAAGCTGGCGGCAGGCGGAAGAAGACGGACGAGGCGGTCGACCGCAATCTGAAGCGTGTCTACGACGACATGATCGAGGACGAGGTGCCCGAACGGTTCGCCGCATTGCTTCGACAACTCCGGGACCAGGAAGCGTCCAAGTGACCGCGCCTGCCCGCCAGAAACCGGTCGCGCCGGACCCCCGCGACGAGATCGTCACGCATGTCAAGGCGATGCGCGCCTTCGCGCTCTCGTTGACGCGCGATCTCTCGTCTGCCGACGACCTCGTGCAGGACACCATCGTGAAGGCCTGGTCGAATATCGACAAGTTCCAGCCCGGCACCAACATGCGGGCGTGGCTGTTCACGATCCTGCGCAACACGTTCTACTCGGACCGGCGGCGCGCGAAGCGCGTCGTCTCCGACACGGACGGCGTGATGACCGATGCGATCGCCGTGAAGCCCGATCATGACGGCCATCTTGCCATGACCGATTTTCGCCGGGCCTTCGAGGAACTCAGCGACGAGCAGCGTGAGGCGCTGATACTCGTGGGGGCTCAGGGCATATCCTGCGAAGAGGCTGCGGACATGTGCGGCTGCGCCGTCGGGACGATCAAGAGCCGGGTCAATCGCGGCCGGCGGAGGCTGGTGGAAATCCTGAAACTGGACGCCTCGGACGCGACAGAACTGACGGATTCCGCGACCCTCGCAGTGATGGCGCGCAACCCGGGAATGGGATGACGGTCGACGGGGCGCCGGATTCCGGCGAGACCGCTGCATCCGGAACCGGGCAGGAGACGACGACGGGCCACCACACCGCCCGATCGGGCCTGCCGCGCTGGATCGACAGTCTGCCGTTCCGGGTCGCCGCACTCCTTTCGGTGGCGCTGCTGCCGCTGGGCATCATCGCGCTCGCCCAGACCCAGCGCTCCATCAATTCTGCGCAAGGTGCCTTCGAGGCTTCGCTGCGCGCACAGACCGCGCGCATCGCGACGCCGGAGCGCGAAGCGATCGTTTCGGCCTTTGGTCTCGCGCGGGGTCTCGCGGACACGCTGGTGATCCTCGACCCCGAGGAAGAGGCCTGCACCGATCTGATGGTGCGGGCCCGTGACGGGAACGAGGAGACATCCTTCGTCGGCTTCGTCGGGCTGGGCGCGATCTCCTCCTGCAACAGCAGCCGCGAGCGTTTCGACTTTTCGGACAATCCGGCATCCGCCCGCCTCTTCGCCGATCCGCGTCCGGAGGTCACGTTCAACCCGGCCGGCGAGGTCTCGCGGCAGGCGGTGATCATCGTCAGCCAACCGGTTTACGACGGAGCGGAATTCCTCGGATTCGTGGCGATCTCGGTTCCGAGCCGTCCGATCTCGGTTCAGAGGCCCGACCTCGAAGCCGGCGACCCGGGAGTGTTCCTGACGTTCAACGGCCGCGGGGAAGTGCTGACCACCGAAGGTGACCCGGAAGATGTGACCGGCAAGCTGCCGGCAGGCCGGACCCTCGAGGATCTGGCCGGACAGGGCGCCGACACGTTCCGCAGTCGCGCTGTCGATGGCAGCTTCCGAACATTCGCGGTCGTGCCGATCATGCCGGACCGGGCCTACGCCATGGGCAGCTGGTCCCGGAACTCGGCATCGGGTGGCCCGCTGATGGGGGCATCGCCCACGGCCGCGACGACTCTGGCGTTTCCGCTGTCGATGTGGCTTGTCAGCCTCGCCGTGGCGCTTCTGGCGATCAACCGGCTCGTCCTTCGTCATGTGCGGGCCCTGAGCAACAAGATGGAAACCTTCGCGGAACGGCGAACGTTCCCGGTCTCCGACCGGACCGGCGAAGCCGCACCCGTCGAATTTCGCGAGATCAACCGGTCTTTCGACCGAATGGCGCGCAAGATCATCCGCGACGAGGCCGATCTCGAAAACGCGCTCTACGAACGCAATGTGCTGGTGCGTGAGGTTCATCACCGCGTGAAGAACAACCTCCAGCTCATGTCCTCGATCATGAACATGCAGATCCGCCAGGCAAGGTCCGACGAAGCACGCTCCGCACTCAAGGGTGTCCAGGAGCGGGTGACGAGCCTCGCCACGGTGCATCGCGGGCTCTACGAATCACCGAAGATGTCCGAGGTCCGCATCGACTCGCTCCTGCGCGACCTGATCGGGCAGCTCCAGGTCATCGGGATCGCCCGCGAAGGGGATATCGAGGTGGACCTCGTTCTCGAGCCCCTCGTCCTGATCCCGGACCAGGCCGCGCCGCTGGCCCTCCTGACCACCGAGGCCGTGACGAACGCGCTGAAATACATCGCCCCCGACCGCGAAGGCCGATGTCGTCTCACGGTGAAGCTCCTGGCCACCGGCGACGACGCCGGGAGCCATGAGTTGTCCATCGCGAATTCGATCAGCCCGGACGAGACCGGAGAGGACGATCCGAACAGTGTCGGGCTCGGGCGGCGCCTTATCGACTCCTTCGTCGTCCAGGTCGGTGGACGGGCGCGTACCGAAATTGCGGACGATTGCTACAGGCTGGTCGTCATCCTTCGTCCCGACCCCCTTCGGATTCGATGAGGCGACATAAATTTCGCGCTCGACATGACGCGCAGCCACTTGCGACCACATGAAAAAATGGCCTCGCCGTGGAGGCGAGGCCATGATTTTTCGTCCTGTGAGTTCGCCTAATTCGAGCCAAGCCACGCATCGATCTGGCGGCTGGCTTCTTCCTTGGTCACCCCGTAGCGGTGCTGGATCTTGCCCTCCAGTTCACGACGGTCGCCTTTCGCCTCGGCAAGGTCATCATCCGTCAGCTCGCCCCATTGCTGTTGGAGCCGCCCGGTCATCTCGGTCCATTTGCCTTCGATCTGATCCCAGTTCATATCCGGTTCCTTTCTGTTACCGCATCATGAACGTTTGTTCTCGTGTTCGGTTCCAAGACTGACCCGACTCCGGCAGGAGACAGCGCAAAATCCACCCCGCCTTCTCGTGGAAGGTCGCGCCGTGCGGCATCAAACCGGCGGCGAGATATCGCGTTCCTTGTCCGCAACCTGCGCCTGCGCTTGGGGCCGACAGGGCATGCGTTCCCGGTCACCGCGCAGATTGTCGATCCTGCAGCTCTGAACAATTTCCTCGCATTGCTCTAAGGTCACCTTGCGCGCGGAAAAGAAGAAGGGGCCTTTCCTATTTCACTGATAGGAATTGGGTCTGACGCATAGACCGCGCCCCTGCCTACCGACCTTGCTTGAAGATGTGTGGTGGGTGATGACGGGCTCGAACCGCCGACATCTTCGGTGTAAACGAAGCGCTCTACCAACTGAGCTAATCACCCGTCCCGGCCCGACACTCCCGGCGAGACAATGGTGGGCGATGGCAGGTTCGAACTGCCGACATCTACGATGTGAACGTAGCGCTCTACCGCTGAGCTAATCGCCCGAGGCGTGCTGGATAGCCGCAACGCGCGCGGCCATCAAGCGCTCTTTGCGCCGAACCGGACGGCCGGCTGGTGCGGTCCGCGGGATGCAATACGGCGATGAGCGGCGGCCCGGCCTTGACGGGCGGGGCGCGCTCGGCTAACAGCCCGACTTCCGTTACAGACGCGAAGCCGCCGGCTGCCGTCCCCGTCGAGACCGAACGATCAAAGCAAGGATATCACCATGTCGCGCCGCTGCGAACTGACCGGCAAGAGCGTGATGACTGGCAACAATGTCAGCCACGCCAACAACAAGACCCGTCGCCGCTTTCTGCCGAACCTGAACGATGTGTCGCTTACCAGCGAGGCGCTCGGCCAGACGCACCGCTTCCGCATCTCCGCGGCGGCGCTGCGCACCGTCGACCATCGCGGAGGGCTCGATGCATTTCTCGCCAAGGCGAGCGACGACGAGCTTTCGCCGAAGGCGCTCAAGATCAAGCGCGACATCGCCAAGGCAGCGACTGCAGCCGCCTGACCCGCACTTGCGATCTGTTTCGAAAGGGCCGCAGCTCAGGGCGCGGTCCTTTCGCTGTGGGACAGCAAGATGCTTGGCTTCGCCTTTCCTGGCAGATAATCAGACCGGTATGAGAATCTTCGGTCGTGACCTGCTCACAGCCTGGCTTGTCCTTCTGCTGGTCACCACCGGGATCAGCCTTGCACGGCATGACGGCCGTGTTGCCGGGGCGCCGCTCTGGGCGTTGTGCGGCGACAGCGGCGGTGCTGGAATCGCCGCGCCTGATGCCCCAACCGGACATCACCTCTGTCTTGATTGTCTCGCCCCATCGCTTGCGGCCACGCCCACGCCACGCATCGACCGGACTGCCCTGCCCACGGATATCGTGGCGCCAATTTCTGCACACTATGACGTTCCGTCGGATAGTTCGGTGCACAGACCGGCCATCCGGGCGCCACCGGTCCGGGCCTGACGTCACCGTGTCGGCATAGCGGCCGGCGCAGGGAAAAACCGGAACGGAAAGAGATCCAGATCATGACACCCCTTAGAAGCGCTGCGTTCGCCGCAGCTATTGGTGCTTGCGCCGCATTTTCACCCATCATGGCTCTCGCGGACGGCGACGTGTTGGCGGCGGCGAACGGTATCGAGATCGCAGACGCCTATGCCCGCTCGGCGGGAGCGATGGCCAAGGCCGGCGCCGCCTTCATGACGGTGACCAACGGCACCGACACCGATGACCGGCTGATCGATGCGCGCAGCGACATCTCCGCGCGGGTTGAGCTTCATACCCATATCGTCACCGACGGAGTCGCACGGATGACGCGGCTCGAGGACGGCATCCCGATTCCCGCCGGAGAAACCGTGACGCTTGAGCGCGGTGGCCTGCACGTGATGTTCATGGGGCTGAGCGGCGGGATGGAAGAAGGCCAGACGGTCGATGTGACGCTGGTCTTCGAGAATGCCGGGGAGATACCGGTCGCCATCCCGGTGGACTTGACCCGTGGCGGCGCGATGGAGGGCCAGGGGCACGGCCATGGCATGAAGCCCGCGGCCACGAACTGAAACCTGCGCCCGCGATCCCGCGACGGATCGCGGGCGCAATCACGACTTTTCCCGCGCGGCACGAAGCCCTATCTTCGACCCGAAAACCGGAGATCTGAATGGCCGACCCATCGGAACCAACCGCGCTCTTCGCCTCCTACAACATCCACAAGGCAGTCGGAACCGACGGTGTGTTCGATCCCGAGCGCATCGCGCAGGTGGTCGCCGAGATCGCCCCGGACGTGATCGCGCTGCAGGAAGCCGATCGCCGGTTCGGCGACCGGGCCGGCCTGCTGGACCTTGGCCGGATCGCCGGAGAGATCGGGCTTGTTCCGGTACGGGTTTCCGGCCAGCGCATCGCGAGCCATGGCTGGCATGGCAACCTCATTCTCGTGCGCGAGGCGCTGGTGCACGATCTTCATCAGGTTCGCTTGCCAGGTCTCGAACCGCGCGGCGCGCTGGTTGTCGACATGGAGATCGGGCCACATCCGGTGCGGGTGATGGCCGCACATCTGGGGCTGCTGCGCCAGTCGCGGCTGCTCCAGGTCGAAACCCTGCTCTCCCACGCCGCCGGCGGCGACGGCCGGCCCGTGGTGGTGATGGGCGACCTGAACGAATGGCGACGGGATCGCCGCTCGGCGCTGCGACCGTTCCAGTCGGGCTTCGGACCCACCAGTCATTCCGCCAAGAGCTACCCGTCGTATTTCCCGATGTTCGCGCTCGACAGGATCATCGCCCGGCCCGGACACATCATGGGCCCGGTTTCAGTGCATTCGAGCCCTCTTGCCCGCGTCGCTTCCGATCATCTGCCGATCACTGCAAGGTTGCGGCTCGCCGCCGGAGCCGGGCAGGATTCTGCAGATATGCCGAGCCGGCTCCGGAAGGCAGCGCCACCGCTTGCGCAGCGCCAACGGCGCACGCTGAAATGAACGCTTGCTCGCGAAAGCACTCGGGATGCGCTAAGACCAGAACCGACACACCGGCTTTCGGGATGGACAAGCCGCCCCCCTCTGAAAGGAAACCTCGATCATGACTGCCAGGACCTTGACTGCCATCGCCTTCGTGGCCGTCTTGACGGTTCCGGGAACTGTTCAGGCCCGCTCGTTCTCTGCCGTCGACAGCAACAGGGATGGCGTGATCGAGTACACGGAAGCCAAACGCAAGCTCAACAACATGGCACAGGTCCATTTCGACAAGTGCGACACGAACGGTGACGGCGTCGTCGATCAGAGCGAATACACCTGTCTCAGCGGCATATACAATTCCCTCTACCGCCGTCGGAATTGACGCGACCGCGACCCCTTCGGCCCCTCTCTTGCCGCCACCCTGGAAAGCAGCCATAAGGCCGCTCCCTCCCAAGCGCGCGGTGCTGCGATGACCCAAGCCTCGGCCAATGTGAACGTCATGATCAAGGCCGCCCGCAAGGCCGCCCGCGGCTTGCTGCGCGATTTCGGCGAGATCGAGAACCTGCAGGTTTCATCCAAGGGGCCGGGTGATTTCGTCAGCCGCGCCGACCGGAAAGCCGAAGAGGTGATCCGTATCGAACTGACGGAAGCCCGGCCCAATTACGGCTGGCTCGGCGAGGAGAGTGCCGAGGTGAAGGGGACCGACCCGACCCGGCGCTGGATCGTCGATCCACTCGACGGCACGACCAATTTCCTGCACGGCCTGCCGCACTGGGCGATCTCGATCGCGCTGGAACACAAGGGCGAGATCGTCGCGGCCGTGGTCTACGACCCCATCAAGGACGAGATGTTCGTCGCCGAAAAGGGCGCGGGCTGCTGGATGAACGATCGCCGACAGCGGGTCTCCGGACGGCGCGACATGATCGAGATGATCTTCGCGACCGGCATTCCGTTCGGCGGCAGCAAGATGCTTCCACGCACGCTGCGCGATCTGGCGGCCCTCACCCCGCGCACGGCCGGCATCCGTCGTTTCGGCGCGGCTTCGCTCGACCTCGCCTATGTCGCCGCCGGCCGCTACGACGGCTTCTGGGAACGGGGCCTCAACCCCTGGGACATGGCAGCGGGGCTTCTTCTTGTTCGGGAAGCCGGCGGACTGGTCGGGCCCCTGACGGAAGGCGCGTCGAGCATCTTCGACAGTCAGTCCGTCGTGGCCGCAAACCCCAATGTCTTCGACAGCCTCACGACGGTTCTTCGAGAAGCGTGACCGTGGCGGCGCCTGCCGCCATTTCGCCCTGGGCCCGGTCGAAGCGGAGATAGGCAAGGCCCCTCCCCCCAAAGACGCTCCAGAGCGTGCCGACTTCCTTCTCTCCGGACAGGATTGGGGTGCCGGCCGGCGGGGCCTCGCCCGCGACACCGACCCGGGCCAACCCCTTGCGAAGCGTGGTCTTGTGCTTCATGCGCGCGGTGACCTCCTGCCCCACATAGCAGCCCTTCCGGAAGTCGACACCGTTGAGGCGCTCGAAACCCATTTCGAGGATGTAGCTCTCGTCCGGCTGCAACTCGAACCCGGATTCGGGCACCGCGAACGCGATCCGGCGCCGGGTGATCTCCGTCGGGTCGAGCGGACCGATGCCCGCGAGCAGGCTGTCGGGATCGGCGGTGATTGCCCTCCAGCCGAAATCCCGATGGCGCGGGTCGCAGGCTGACCCGTCCGGAGGCGTGCCCGTCCCCAAAACGACCGCAAGATCCGGGCGGGCTGTCAGGGTGACCGCGGCGCGCAGCTTGTAGAGACCGAGGCGTTGCAGCAGCGCCGCAGCGCGATCGGCCGCCACATCGATCAGGATCGCGCCGTCGCGGGCGAAACAGAAGAAATCGAACAGGTACTTGCCCTGAGGCGACAGCAGCGCCGTGTAGAGCGGGGCGTCCTCGGCGAGTGCATCGACATCGCTGGTCACGAGCCCTTGCAGGAAGTGCCGGGCATCCGGACCCTCGAGAGCTATCACGCTGCGGTCGGCGGCAACGAGGCCGGTTGTCATGGTGCCTGCTCCGTTTTTCTCCGACCTCAGATAGGGTCTCGTAGCGGCATCGCCAGTCCCGTCTGTCTGATCAGAGCCCGGAGAACTGCAGATGGTAGAGTTCGGCATAACCACCGCCACGCTCCAGCAACTCGCTGTGGGTGCCGGACTCGACGATCCTTCCGTGCTCCATCACCACGATCAGGTCCGAATCAAGGACCGTCGAGAGCCGGTGCGCGACCACCAGCGTCGTGCGTCCCTCCGCCAGACGGTCGAGCGCCGTGCGGATCTGGGCCTCGGAGCCCGCGTCGAGCGCCGAGGTCGGTTCGTCGAGCAAGAGGATCGGCGCATCGCGCAGGATCGCCCGTGCGATCGAGAGGCGCTGGCGCTCGCCGCCCGAAAAGGCACTCTCGGTAGGCCGGACCGGCGTATCGAAGCCCCGCGGCAGCGCGCGGATGAAATCCTCGGCCGCCGCATCCCGCGCAGCCGCCTCGATCTCGGCGCGCGTGGCGTCGCGGCGCCCGAAGCCAATGTTCTCCGCGACGGTTCCCGTCAGAAGGACCGAATCCTGCCCCACCATGGCGATCTGGTTGCGCAGGGATGGCAGCGTCAGGTCGCGAATGTCGATGCCGTCGATACAGATCCGGCCCGATTGCGGATCATAGAGCCGCGGAAGCAGATTGAAGATCGTCGACTTGCCCGCTCCCGATCTACCGACGAAGGCCGTGCGGGTGCCCGGCGGAATTTCGAGCGAGACATTCCGGAGCGCCACATGTCCGTCGGGATAGGCGAAGGAGACATCGTCGAAGCGGATCATGCCGGTTGCCCGCTCGAGGGTCCTGTCTCCATCTGTGATCGCGTTCTCGACATCGAAGAGCATGAACACCCGGTCGAGAGCCGCACGGCCCTGCATCATCGTGGCGTAGGTCCCCCCCATCCGCCGCGCCGGCCCCGACAGCACACCGAGCCCCGTGAGCAGCCCGGTGAAATCCGCGACGCTCGTCGTGCCGGCATTGATGCGCCGGGCCACCACGAAGAGCAGGATCGCGACCGCGACGCCGATCAGCACCTCCATCAGCGGCGCCATCCGGGAACGCCAGGCGTATTGCTGGATCTTGAGACCGAACAGTCGCTCGAAGACGCTGTCCGCGCTGGCCGAGAGCGGCTCCTCCAGCCGGTAGGTCCGTGCCATGCGGATGCCCGAAAGCCCCTCGGTCACCTCGCTGGTCATCCGGCTGATCTCGGTCTGGGTCTTGGTGGAGATGCGCCGCAGATGCCGCCCGATGATGTTGACCGGGACGAGGGCCAACGAAAAGATGAGAACCATCCCGATGGTCAGGACCCAGTCGATGCTGAGCATGATCGCCACGGTCGTCACGATGGTCAGGATCCCGGTCAGGCCCGAGATGAAGGCCCGCACAGCCCCGCCCACCAGCGAGATGTCCGAGGAGAAACGCGCCGCGAGGCCGGCCGGAACTTCGGTCTGGAGCTGCGCGAGGTCGGTGCCGACGAGGCGCGCGAACATGGTCTTGCGCAGCTCGGTCTCCATGCGGGTGATCACACCGTTCGAGACCGTTTCCTTGTAGTATTGCGCGACCGCGCTGATCGCGGTGACCACGATGACAGTGAGCGGGCCCCACCAGATCACTGCCGGATCGCGGGCCTCCAGCGCCGCCATCACGAGCTGGATGATCTTGGCATAGGCACCGGCGGTGACGGCGACCACCATCGTCAGGGCGATCGACAGGCCCAGCAGCCAGCGATGCACGTGGAGCCAGTCACGCCAGAGGCGCATCCATGACCTGAAGTCCTCCGCGTTGCCGTCCTTCGGTCGGGCCGTGCCGTCCATGATCCCAGAAGTTCCGCTGCGTGATGCCGGCACATGCCGACCGGGGGCCGGACTATCACGCGCAGCCGTCGGCGACAAAGCAAGAAATCCCGTTCCCTCCACCGCTGCTGCCCGCTAATCTCTTTTGGCCTCGAACGTTCTGGAATCCCTTGCCATGTCCCTTGCACGCGGCCGCGCCCTGCGCGCCCTTCCCGGCCCCTCGGTCATGCCCGACCGGGTGCTCAACGCCATGCACCGGGCCGCGCCCGACATCTACAGCGCGGACCTCATCGCCATGACCGACACGGTCCTCGCCGATCTCGCGCGACTGGCCGGCACGGCGGGCCACGCGGTCACCTACATCGCCAACGGCCACGGGGCTTGGGAAGCGGCGAACGCCAACCTCTTCCTGCCCGGCGACCACGTCCTGGTGCTTGCCACCGGCCGCTTTGGCCCCGGCTGGGCAGAGACGGCCCGACGCATGGGCATGGAGGTCGACATCCTCGATTTCGGGTTTCGGGCCCCGGCCGACCCCGACAGGCTGGAAGCCCGCTTGCGCGAAGACACGGACCGCAGCATTCGCGCGGTCCTCACCGTTCAGACCGACACCGCTTCCTCGGTGCGCAATGACGTTCCAGCGCTCCGCGCCGCCATCGACGCGTCGGGGCATCCCGCGCTCTTCGCGGTGGACTGCATCGCCTCGCTGGCCTGCGAACCGTTCCGGATGGATGAATGGCGCGTCGATGTCGCTCTGGCTGCCTGCCAGAAGGGTCTGATGACACCGCCGGGGCTCGCCTTCACCTTTCACAATGCCCGCGCGCACGAAGGTCGGGTCGCCTGCACGAGCCCCTACTGGGACTGGGGTCCGCGGGTCGCACCCGAACTCTTCTACCAGCGTTTCGGCGGAACGCCGCCGACGCATCATCTCTACGGCCTGCGCGAAGCCCTCGACATGATCCTCCATGAAGAGGGTCTCGATGCGGTCTGGCACCGCCACGAAGTCTTCGCCGCGGCAGTCTGGGCCGCGGTCACGTGCTGGGGGGCAGCCGGAGATCTCGAACTCAATGTGCCCGATCCCGCCGCGCGCAGTCATGCGGTCACCACGATCCGGACTGGCCCCGGCGACGGCAAGCGGCTGCAGGACTGGTGCGCAGAGACGGCCGGCCTGTCGCTCGGGATCGGCATCGTTCCGCCCGGTTTCGACAGCTCCGCCTTCTTCCGCATCGGCCATATGGGGCATCTCGACCCGCCGATGCTGCTCGGGACACTGGCGACCATCGAAGCCGGCCTGATCGCGCTCGGCATCGCCCATCAGAGCGGCGGCGCGAGTGCGGCCGCGGCAGTTCTGGCGCGCGCTGGCACCACCTGATCCGGCATCCGGCGCGGCCCTGCACGTCCGATGAGGATGTGATGCGGCGGCGATTGACACATGACGTCGGCGGCGGCACTAGGTGCGAACCGTCAATTCACGGGCTCGCGACGCCACCGAAACGGTGGGCGCCAGTCAAGAAAAGAACAAGGGGAAGACATGGCTGATCTCGTTGCCGTCGTATTCGAATCCGAAGCCAAGGCCGAAGAAGTCCGCGACCGTCTGCTGCAGATGTCGAAGGAATATCTCATCCAGATCGGGGATGCCGCCATCGCCGTGAAGACGGCCAACGGCGTGAAGCTCAACCAGCTCATGAACACCACGGCCGCCGGGGCCGCCGGAGGCAGCTTCTGGGGTCTGCTTGTCGGCATCCTGTTCATGAACCCGCTGGTCGGTGTCGCCGCCGGGGCCGCGAGCGGCGCTCTCGCCGGCAAGCTCACCGATGTCGGCGTGAACGACAAGTTCATGAAGGAACTCGGCGAGAATTTCGCGGAAGGCGAGGCTGCCCTCTTCGTGCTCGTCAAGAAGGTGACCGGCGACAAGGTGCTCGACGGGCTCAAGGGAGTGGGTGGCCGCGTGCTGCAGACCTCGCTCGATCATGACGCCGAAGAGCGCCTGATGGCCGCCCTCGGCGCCGACGCCCCGGCACTCGTCGCCGAGAAGGACGAGCCGGCCGCCTGAGCCGGTTCGCTCAGCCCTGTTCCGCCGCGCGGGACAGGGCCACCGGCAGCGCCTCGGCGACGATGTCGAGATCGACCGCCCTGCCGGCGCTGATCCGGATGCAGCGGTCCTGCGGGGCAACGAACGGCATCCGCACGAAGACCCCGAGATCACCGAGCTCCGCAACCACCCGCCGGGCGAAGGCACCGTCCCGGCCGCAATCCATCGTCACGAAGTTGGTGGCCGAGGGCAGCGGCACGAGCCCGTTCTCGCGCGCGATACGATCCAGTCGCGCCCGCGCCTCCTCCACCTGAGCGACCACACGGCCGAGCCACTCCTGATCGCCGAGGGCCGCCAATGCCCCCGCCTGCCCCATCCGGGTCACACCGAAATGGTTGCGCACCCGCTCGAAGGCGGCGATCAGTTCCGTATTGCCCAACGCATAACCCATCCGGGCGCCGGCAAGCCCATGGGCCTTGGAGAAGGTCCGCATCCGGATGACCCGCGCATCGGTCGTGTCGAGCGCCGGAATCGCCTCCGGCGGCGCGAAATCCGCATAGGCCTCGTCGAGGCAGAGCACGCAATCTTCCGGCAGCGCGGCGATCAGCTGCGAAATCGCCTCTGCCGCGTGCCATCCGCCCATCGGATTGTCGGGATTGGCCAGATAGACCAGCACCGCGCCAGTCTCGCGGGCCTTCGCCGAGAGCCCGGCGAGGTCGGGCGCATCATCGCGGTAAGGCACCTTGTGCAGTGTCCCCCCGAAGCCGGCCACATGATAATTGAAGGTCGGATAGGTGCCGTCCGACGTGACCACCGCCCGACCCTCGCAGACCAGCAGCCGCACCAGCAATCCGAGCAGCCCGTCGATCCCCTCGCCGACGGTGATGCACTCCGGCGGAAGGCCGTGATGGCGCGACAGGGCCGCACGCAGCTCGAAATTCTGCGCATCGCCGTATTTCCAGGCCTCCGCAGCCGCATCCCGCATCGCGGCGATGGCAGCGGGCGACGGCCCGAACACGCTCTCGTTCGCCCCGAGCCGCGCGCGGAATGCCGCACCACGCGCGCGCTCCTGGGTTTCGGGTCCGACGAAGGGCACCGTCGCCGGCAGCGAGGCCACCAGCGGCGTGAGGCGCGGGCCGCTCACCCCAGCGCGTCCAGCCGCTCGGCCGCCGCCTTCAGGATGCGGGTCTCCTCGTCGAGCGCCTCGAGGCGGGCGCGGTTCTCGTCGACCACGGCTTCGGGTGCCTTGGCCAGAAACGCCTCGTTGGAGAGCTTGGAATTCAGCCCCTTGGCTTCCTTGCCGAGCTTGTCGATCGCTTTCGCCAGCCGCGATCGCTCGGCATCGATGTCGATCACCCCCGCGAGCGGCAGGCAGAACGTGCCCCCCTCGCGCGCCAGCGTCACCGACCCTTTCGGTGCGGCTGCGGCCTGCTCGAAGGTCTCGATCCGGGCGAGCCGCGCGACCAGAGCGCGGTTGCGCTCCAGTGCCTCCGCCCGCTCGGGCGTCAGGTCGAGCTCGACCAGCGGGATCTTCGCGCCGGCGGGCACATGCATCTGGGCGCGCAGCGAGCGGATGTCCTCGATCAGCCCGATCACCCAGGTCATCTCGTCGTCGGCGGCCGGCTGCACCAGCTCGGTGCCATATCCGGGCCAGGCCGCATGGGCCAGCAGCGTGTCGCGCGCCGCGATCTGGCCCCAGAGCGCCTCGGTGACGAAGGGCATGAAAGGATGCAGCATCACGAGGCACTGGTCGATCACCCAGGCCAGCGTCGCGCGGGTCTCGGGTGCTGCGGCCTCGTCCTGCAACAGCGGCTTGGCCAGTTCCACATACCAGTCGCAGACCTTGCCCCAGACATGGGCATAGGCCGCGTTCGCCGCATCGTTGAAGCGATAGGCCTCGAGGGCGGCGTCGAGCGTCTCGCGCAGTTTGCCGGTCTCGCCGACGATCCAGGCATTCGCGGTCAGCTTCACGGCGCGCGGATCGAAGTCCGGGTCCGGCACCGCGCCGTTCATCTCGGCGAAGCGCGCGGCGTTCCAGAGCTTGGTGCCGAAGTTGCGGTAGCCGGCGATCCGGTCCTTCGAGAGCTTCACGTCGCGCCCCATCGCCGCCATCGAGGCCAGGGTGAAGCGCACCGCATCCGCGCCGTATTCGTCGATGAGCTCAATCGGATCGAGGACGTTGCCGAGCGACTTCGACATCTTCTTGCCCTTCTCGTCGCGCACGAGGGCATGGATGTAGACGTCGCGGAACGGCACCTCGCCGCGCAGCTCGAGCTGCATCATCATCATCCGCGCCACCCAGAAGAACAGGATGTCGAAGCCGGTCACCAGCACCGAGGTCGGATGGAACTTCGCGAGCTCCGGGGTTTCTTCCGGCCAGCCCAGCGTGCCGAGCGGCCAGATGCCGGAGGAGAACCAGGTGTCGAGGACGTCGGGGTCGCGGCAGATAATTGGGACCGCAGATCTCGCCGACTTCGTCGAAGTCGTCGGCGAGTCTCGTCCAACTGCCTCGCGCTATACTACTCGGACGATCGTCCAGATTCTCGAAGTCCACGCGTAGCAGCTTTGCTGCCGATCCGAGATCGACGCACCTCGTCAGACCGCGCGTAGTACGCCTTCGCTTGTCTAACGACTCCTGCTCGGTCGATTCGCGCAGAATTTCGATTGCGTCCAGATCGTGACGTCGACATCTTCGTCGTCAGCCTGTTCGGTGGCCCATACCAAACCGGGATCTGATGCCCCCACCAGAGCTGGCGCGAGATGCACCAGGGCTCGATATTTTCCAGCCAGCGGTAATAGGTGTTCTCCTGACTTTCCGGCAGGATGCGGGTCTTGCCCGACTGCACCGCCTCCAGCGCCGGGCCGGCCAGCTTTTCGGCATCGACGAACCACTGGTCGGTCAGCAGGGGCTCGATGGCGACCTTGGAGCGGTCGCCGTGGGGGACCATGTGGGTTTCGGCGTCGATGCCGTCGAGCCAGCCCTGATCCTCGGCCAGCGTGATCAGCAGATCGCGGGCCTCGTAGCGGTCGAGGCCGTCGAAATCCACCAGCGCGTCGGAGGGGTCGATGCCGTCGTGGAAGGCCGTATTGTCCTTCAGCGCAATGCAGCCACGGGTGTCCATCACGTTGATGACGTTGAGCCCTGCCCGCTTGCCGACCTCCCAGTCGTTGAAGTCGTGGGCGGGGGTGATCTTGACGGCGCCGGTGCCCTTTTCGGGGTCGGCGTAGTCGTCGGCGACGATGGGGATCGAGCGGCCGACCAGCGGCAGGCGCACGGTCTTGCCGACGAGATGGGCGTAGCGCGTGTCGTCGGGATGCACGGCGACGCCGGTATCGCCCAGCATGGTTTCGGGGCGGGTGGTGGCGACCACGAGGTAGTCGCGGGTTTCGAACTCGATCGGGTCGCCCTGATCGTCCCAGGCGATCGGGTGCTCGTAGGTCGCGCCGTTCTCCAGCGGATAGCGCAGGCGCCAGAGATTGCCCTTGGTCTCGACCTGCTCGACCTCGAGATCGGAGATCGCCGTCTCGAAATGCGGGTCCCAGTTCACCAGGCGTTTTCCGCGGTAAATCAGGCCCTTGTCGTAGAATTCGACGAAGGTTCGCAGCACCGCATCGTGGAATCCGGGGTCCATGGTGAAGCGGTTGCGGTCGAGATCGAAGCTGTCGCCGAGCCGCTTGCACTGCTCGAGGATCGTGCCGCCCGACTGTTCCTTCCACTCCCAGATCTTCTCCACGAAAGCCTCGCGGCCGAGCTCGCGGCGTCCCGGCTCGCCCTTGCGGGCGAGTTCGCGCTCGACGACCATCTGCGTGGCGATGCCGGCGTGGTCGAGGCCGGGCTGCCAGAGCACGTCATCGCCCTGCATGCGGTGCCAGCGGGTCAGGATGTCCATGAGCGTGTGGTTGAAGGCGTGACCCATATGCAGCGAGCCGGTCACATTGGGGGGTGGAAGCAGGATGGAAAACGGCTTGCCACCCGGCTTGCCATTCGCCCCCATCGCGAAGGCGCCGGCGGCGTCCCAGGCGGCGCTGATCGCAGGCTCGGCGGTCTGCGCGTCGAAGTTCTTTTCCATCGGCATGCGGTCGGCCATCCCTGTTCGCTGTCGGCCCGTGTCTTAGCGCCGCGGCGACGCAAGGGAAAGGCCCGGCCCTCTGGACGCGAAGACCAATGAGGCTAAGGTGCGGCGATGCGGACGGACTGGGCGCGAGGGGACGGGACGAATGAACGAGATGACGAAGTTCGGCACCAGCCAGAGCGTGCTGCGCCGCGAGGACCTGCGCTTCCTCACCGGCCACGGCCATTATCTCGATGACACCGCTCCGGTGGACGCACTCGCCTGCGTGTTCTTCCGCAGCCCGGTCGCCCACGGCACCATCACGTCCCTCGACGTGGATGCTGCGCGGGAGGCTCCGGGCGTGCGCCTCGTTCTGACCGCCGCGGACCTCGAGGGCCATGTCGAGAACAAGGTCGCCTTCGGCACGGTGCAGAACGCCGACGGCACGTCCGGCGCGAAGCCGCGCAGGCCGATCCTCGCCGAGGACCGGGTGCGCTATGCCGGCGAGATCGTCGCGGTGGTGATCGCCGACAGCACCAATGCCGGACTCGACGCGCTCGACCTGATCGAGTGCGACTTCGACGAATTGCCGATTCATGTGGAGACCGCGCCCGGGGGCGAGACCATCCACCCGGAGGCGCCCGGCAATGTCGGCTACGACTGGGCACATGGCGACGCCGCCGCCGTCGACGCCGCCTTCGCGGGCGCCGCCCATACGACACGGCTGGAACTCATCGACAACCGGGTGATCTCGAATGCCATGGAGCCGCGCGGCTGCATCGCCCATTGGGACGGCGCGCGGCTGCATGTCGGCTTTTCCGGTCAGGGCGTGTGGGAGTTGCGCGACGAACTTGCCAAACGCCTGAAGCTCGACCGCAAGGCGGTGCATGTCACGACGCCGGATGTCGGCGGCGGCTTCGGCACCAAGGCCTTCAACTATCCGGAATATTTTGCCGTTGCCGAGGCGGCACGCAGGCTCGGCCGGCCTGTCCAGTGGAAGAGCACGCGCGGCGAGGCGATGCTCTCGGATGTCGGCGGGCGCGATCATGTGACCGTCGCCGAGGCCGCCTTCGATTCCGACTACCGGCTGCAGGCGCTGCGGATCGACTGCGTCTCGAATCTCGGCGCCTACAATGCGCCGAACGGCCAGTACATCGCCTCGGACCTCGCGCTCAAGGTGATGCCCGGCGTCTATGACGTGCAGAAGACCCGTTTCACCGTGAAGGGCGTCTATACCAACACCACGCCGATCGACGCCTATCGCGGCGCCGGTCGTCCCGAGGCGATCTATGTGATCGAGCGGCTGATGGACTGGTCGGCCCGCCAGCTCGGCCAGGATCCGATCGCGTTCCGGCGGCTGAGTTTCATCCCGCCCGAGGCCTTTCCCTACACCTCCGCCGCCGGCGAGACCTATGATGTCGGGGATTTCGACCGCGTGCTCGACCGGGCCCTGATCGAGGCCGACATCGCCGGCTTTCCGGCCCGGCGTGCGGCCAGCGCCTCGCGCGGGCTGCTGCGGGGGCTGGGGCTCTGCTACTACATCGAATCGATCCTCGGCGACACGCGGGAGGATACCCGCCTCGAGTTTGCCGAAGACGGCATGGTCAACCTCCATGTGGGTACCCAGTCGAATGGCCAGGGCCACGAGACGGTCTACACCCAGTTCCTGACCCAGCGCGGCGGAATTCCCTTCGACCGGGTCCGCATCATCCAGGGCGACAGCGATCTCGTCCGCCGCGGCGGCGGCACCGGGGGCTCGCGCTCGGTGACCATGCAGGGCAATTCGATCAACAAGGCCGCCGACGAGGTGATCGCGAAGTTCCGCCCCCTCGCCGGCGACGAGCTCGAGGTGGCCGACGCCGACCTGGTCTGGGAGGACGGCGCCTTCCGCATCGCCGGGACCGACCGGGCGGTGACGCTGATCGACCTCGCCGAAACCGCGCGGAGCCGGGGCCTGACCGACCTTCTGGTCACCGAGAGCACCTACAACCTGCCTGCCCGCTCCTACCCCAACGGCGCGCATTTCGCCGAGGTCGAGATCGACCCCGAGACCGGCGCAACCCGGGTGGTGAAGTATTCCGTGGTCGACGATTTCGGCTATCTGGTGAACCCGATGCTCGCCGAGGGCCAGGTGCATGGCGGCGTCGCCCAGGGCATCGGCCAGGCGGTCACCGAGCATGTGGTCTATTCCGACGACGGGCAGCTCCTCTCGGGCTCGTTCATGGATTACGCCATGCCGCGGGCCGACGACGTGCCGTTCATGGATTTCGCCACCGAGCTCGTGCCTTCGACCGCCAACGAGATCGGCATGAAGGGCTGCGGCGAGGCCGGCACCGTCGGTGCGCTGGCCGCCGTCACCAACGCGGCCCTCGACGCGCTCTGGGAAGCCGGGGTGCGGCAGATCGACATGCCGCTGACGCCCCTGCGGGTCTGGACGGCGATCCGGTCGGCATCGGCCGAGGCGGCCGACTGACCGGCCCGCGCCCCGGCGGTCAGAGCAGGCCGTCGGGCATCTTCTGCTCCGAGGCGAGGTTCGCCCGGCGGAAATAGAGCGTGACCAGCGTCGAGATGATCACGATGAAGAGCGCGTAGAGCACCGGAACCGCGTTGATCGCCTGCGCCTCGGTTCCGGTAAAGGTGAAGGCGATGATGGCGATGGCGAGAGGCCCGTTCTGGATGCCGGTCTCGAGGCCGACGGTGCGGGCATTGCGCGGATGGAGCCTGAGGGCGCGGGCGAAGTTGTAGCCGACGGTGATCCCGATGAGCCCGAGCGCGATGGCGGCGACATAGGTGGCCCAGCCGGTTTCCATCAGGAAGCCCCAGTTGCGCGGGACCCAGGAGACGATCAGGAACAGGATGAAGAACACCGCCAGAAGCGAGCCCATGAATTCGGTGACCGCGCCGGCATTGGCGTTGAGGCGGCGCAGCACCATGCCGATGGCCACCGGAACCAGGAGCAGGATCAGCGTCACGATGATGTTCTCGCGCGGGATCTCGAGTTCGAGTGCCCCGGCATAGAAGACCAGCACGACCGGGATCAGGATGACGCCGAAGACCGTCGAGGTCACGGTCATCAGCACCGAGAGCGCCAGGTTGCCCTTCGAGAAATAGGTGAAGATGTTCGAGGTGGTGCCGCCGGGCATGCAGGCCATGATCAGGATGCCGATCTTGATCGGTTCGGACACCGGAAGGCTGATCGCCAGGAGAAACCCGATCAGCGGCATGATCCCGTATTGCGAGACAAGACCGATCATCAGGCCGTAGGGGCGGCGAAGCGCCAGAATGAAATCGCGCGGCGTGAGCGAGGCGCCCATGCCCAGCATGATCACGAAGATCATCAGGGCGAGCACTGCCTGTTCGAGGGGTCCGACCATGATGGAGTTCGCTCCGGCTGGATGGGAGGGGGCTTCAGGGGGCGGCGTCGGCGGGCCCGGCAGGCGTGCGCAGGTCCTTGCGCAGGATCTTTCCCACGTTGGATTTGGGCAGGTCGGGGCGGAATTCCACGGATCTCGGAACCTTGTAGTTCGTCAGGTGCTGCTTGCAGTAGCCGCGGATATCCGCCTCGGTCAGGCCGGGATCGCGGGGCACGATGAAGGCCTTGATCGCCTCGCCCGATGCGCCGTCCGGCACGCCGATCACCGCGGCCTCGAGGATGCCCGGATGCGCGGCCAGACACTCCTCGATCTCGTTGGGATAGACGTTGAAGCCCGAGACGAGGATCATGTCCTTCTTGCGATCGACGATGCGGAAATAGCCGTCGGGATCCATGACGGCGATGTCGCCGGTCATCAGCCAGCCGTCGCGCATCGTCCTGGCCGTCTCGTCGGGGCGGTTCCAGTAGCCCTTCATGATCTGCGGCCCGCGGGCGACAAGCTCGCCCGGCACGCCCGGAGCGGCGGGGGATCCGCTCCCGTCGACGCAGCGGATCTCGGTGGAGGGCAGCGGAATGCCGATGGAGCCGGGGCGGGTCTTGCCCGGGGGATTGAAGGTCAGTACCGGCGAGGATTCCGTCAGGCCGTAGCCTTCGAGCACGGGGCGGCCGGTGACCTCCTCCCAGCGCTGCGCCACCGCCCCCTGCAGGGCCATGCCCCCCGCGGAGGCGAATTTGAGGTGCCGGGGCGGCGCGTCGGTGAACCAGGTTTCGTTGTTCAGGCCGTTGAAGAGCGTGTTGACCCCGCTCATCCAGGTGATCGGGTAGTTCTCGAAGGCCCGCTTGAGGTTCGAGAGCGGGCGCGGATTGGGGATCAGGATATTGCGCGCGCCCAGCCAGTAGAACCCGAGCAGGTTCACGGTGAAGGCGAAGATGTGATAGAGCGGCAGCGCGGTCAGGGCCACCTCGGAGCCCTTCTCGAGCCCGGTGACCAGGTCCATGGTCTGCTCCATGTTCGTGATCAGGTTGGCATGGGTGAGCATGGCGCCCTTGGAAATGCCGGTGGTCCCGCCGGTGTATTGCAGGCAGGCGACGTCGTCGGGGGCGATCCCCGCGCGGTAGCTTTCGACCGCGATCGACGCCTCCGCGCGCCGCGACCGTCCCGCCGCGATGGCCTCGGGCAGGCGGATATGCGGCAGGGAGATCGGCTGCAGCGTCCGGTCCCAGTGCTTCTGCACGAGACGCACGATGCCGCGCGGCAGGACCGGCAGGAACTCCGCGACCTGCGTGACGATGATGTTGGGGATCGGGTGGCCCCGGATCGCCGCCGGCAGCTTGTCGGCGAACATGTCGACGATGATCAGCGCCGCGGGCTCGGCATCGGCGAACTGGCGCGCCATTTCCTCGGCGGTGTAGAGCGGATTGATGTTGACGAGGATGCAGCCCGCCTTGAGCACACCGAAGGCTGCGACCGGAAAGGACAGGCCGTTGGGCACCTGCAGGGCGACGCGGTCGCCGGGGGCGAGGCCGGCGGTCTCGCGCAGATAGATGGCCAGCGCATCGGACATCTCGTCGACGTCGGCGAAACTCAGCGTGCCGTTCATGCCGTTGGGCAGGCAGGTGGTGAAGGCCGGCTTGTCGCCGTAGAGCTTCGCCACCGCGCTGACCATCTCGCCGAGGGTGCGATAGGCGGGCCGGTCGATCTCCCGGCGGACCGACGGGTCGTAAAAGGCCGTCCAGGGATGGTCTTGGGCCATCGCATTTCCTCCCGAGTTATCCGTTGAGGTAGCGGCACAAGGGAGGCAAGGGAAGCCCGTACATGACAAAAACCGTCAGGAGCTCTCAACGCAGCAGACGGGAGCGTCGGCCGGACGGTGTTTCATGCGAACCGACCCCCCCTGCTTGAGCATGAGACCTTGGTCTTGCGGATGCGCCGGCTTGCCGGGTGCCCGAGGGCTGCGCCCGTCCGATCAGGGCTTTCGCCGTGCCGGGCGCGGCCAATCGATGCAACGATCGACGTCGCTCGGCCGAGGCGAGGGCCTGCCATGCCGCCACCCGCAATGCCTGCCTCCGGGCGTTTCCTGTGGTAGGGTATCTTGAGAATGATCGGACTGGGCTGATGCTGGCGTTTCGGGCGATCCTTGGTGTCGCGATCGGGTTTTGTGTCGCTCTCGGCCTGCTGCTGACCGCGAGCCATCTCATTGCCGGCAGCGCGGCGCCGCCGGGTGGACAGGTCATTCTTGCCAGCCTGGTCGCGAGCGCCGTCTTTTTTGCCCAGGCCTTCGTCGTCGCGGGCCTCCCGGCGCAGGGCGTTCAGATCGCCCGCCTGATGGGTCTTCAGGGTCCCGCAACACGGGCCGATCGCGGGCGCCGGGCCGGGCGGGCTGTGCTTCATGTCCTTGTCGGCGGGCTCGGAGTGGCCGTTGTGCTTGGCTGTCTCTGCCACGTCGTTCTCCTGCGCCTTCAGTCCGGCTTCGGGGTGCCGGGCTGACGCGCAGGGCGGAGCGCTACTCCTGCATTTCGGAGCGGATCTGCTGGCGGAAGAAGTCGATGGGAACGGTCACGCCGTCCCGTTTGAAATGCCAGTAGGTCCAGCCGTTGCAGGAGGGCGCGCCCTGGAGTGCTGCGCCGACCTGGTGGATCGAGCCCTTGGTGTCGGTGGAGACCAGCGTGCCGTCGGCGCGGATCTTGGCGCTGTGCCGGCCGTTCTGCGACACGAGGATCTCGCCCGGAGCCAGCAGACCCCGCTCCACCAGCTGCCCGAAGGCCACCCGGGGCTCGGCCCGCTTCGGCGTGGTGATCGCGAGCGCGTCGGCATCGAGCGGGCGCACCTCCGCAAGCCGCGCCTCGGCGACTTTGCGGTAGCTTTCCTCGCGCTCGATCCCGACATAGCGCCGGCCCAGCCGCTTGGCGACGGCGCCGGTCGTTCCGGTCCCGAAGAACGGATCGAGCACCACGTCGCCGCGCCGCGTCGATGCGATCAGGGCGCGGTGCAGCAGCGCTTCGGGCTTCTGGGTCGGATGGGCCTTGTCGCCGTTCGCGTCCTTCAGCCGCTCCGCGCCGGTGCAGAGCGGGATCACCCAGTCCGAGCGCATCTGGATGCCCTCATTGAGCTCCTTCATCGCCTCGTAGTTGAAGGTGTATTTCGACTGGTCCGACTTCGCCGCCCAGATCATCGTCTCGTGGGCGTTGGTGAGCCGCTTGCCGCGAAAGTTCGGCATCGGGTTCGACTTGCGCCAGATCACGTCGTTGAGCACCCAGAACCCGGCATCCTGCAGCGCCGTGCCGACGCGAAAGATGTTGTGGTAGGAGCCGATCACCCAGATCGCGCCGTCGGGCTTCAGGAGCCGCCGGGCCGCCGCGAGCCAGTTGCGCGAGAATTCGTCATAGGCCGCGAAGGAAGCGAAGCGGTCCCAGTCGTCGTCGACGGCGTCCACCTTGCTGTTGTCCGGCCGATGCAGGTCGCCGCGCAACTGCAGATTGTATGGCGGATCGGCGAAGATCAGGTCGACGCTCTCCGCAGGCAGGCCGCGCATCACCTCGATGCAGTCACCAGAATGGATGACATCAAGCTCCAGCGTATTGATTTCAATAATATTTTTTGTTTTCGGCATGATTTCCGTCCCTGGAGCATTGCGGTCTCAGGAACCATGAGTCATATCCGATTCGCCGTCAAACTTTATGTGAATCAACCACTTAAGGCACCCTGCTTACACAAGATGTTGTGGATGGGCCTGAAGCCGCGCCGATGATGTTGCGTCACCCCGTGCCTTCGGAGGCCCTCCAGATGGGCTTTCGTGCCGTATCCCATGTTGGTTTCCCAGGCATATCCCGGAAACTGTTGCGCAAGTGCAACCATCGCGCGATCGCGCGTGACTTTTGCCACGATGGAGGCGGCCGCGATCGACAGGCAGCGCCCGTCGCCGCCGATGATCGCTTCCGCGCGGCAGGGCAGTCCGTCGGGGATGCGATTGCCGTCGACCAGCGCGCTTGCCGGCCTGAGCCCGAGATCGCCGACCGCCCGGCGCATCGCGAGAAAGCTCGCCTGCAGGATGTTGTGGGCCTCGATCTCCGCCACGCTTGCCAAGCCGACACCGATCCTGGCGCAGTCGAGAAGGGCTTCGTGGAGCTCTGCGCGCCGCCGCGCCGTGAGGCGCTTGCTGTCGTCGAGACCGGGCGGAATGGCGGCCGGGTCGAGGATCACCGCAGCAGCGACGACCGGCCCCGCCCAGGGCCCGCGCCCCGCCTCGTCGATGCCGCAGACCGGACCGCCCGCGCGGGTCTCGAAAGCGAAATCCGGGCCGGGTCCGGTCCTGCGCCGCATGATCTCAGGCTCCGTTCCGCGAAGCTGCCCGTGGTGACCCCGGATGGATTCGAACCATCGACCTGCCGCTTAGGAGGCGGCCGCTCTATCCTCTGAGCTACGGGGCCCGCAGGGTCTCTCTACCGGGAAGCCCGCCGCAGGGTCAATCGACGGCGTATCCGTGCCTCCCGGCCGAGGGGCGACCGGGAGGCTCTTTCAGGGCTCAGCCGAGGTGGTGGGTTTCCGGGATGCCGTAGACCGGCGTCGGAATGCCCTCCATCCGGGCCTTGAGCTGCAAGGCGAGGAATTGCGAGTAGTGCCGCGACTGGTGCAGGTTGCCGCCGTGGAACCACAGGGCCTCCTGCTGCGTCGGCTTCCACATGTTGCGTTGCTCGCCGACCCAGGGGCCCGGATCCTTGGTGGTATCCGACCCGAGCCCCCAGCACTTGCCCACCTTGTCGGCGACCTCCTGCCCGATGAGGTCGGCGGCCCAGCCGTTCATCGAGCCGTAGCCGGTGGCGTAGACGATGAGATCGGCCTCGAGCTTCGTGCCGTCCTCGAGCACCACCCCGTCCGCGACGATCTCGGCCACCTGGCCATGGGCGAGCTTGATCTTGCCGTCGATGATCAGCTGCGACGCGCCCACATCGATGTAGTAGCCCGAGCCACGCCGGAGATACTTCATGAACAGCCCCGACCCGTCATCGCCCCAGTCGAGCTGGAAGCCGGCTTTCTCGAGCCCGTCGTAGAAGTCCTTGTCACGTTCCTTCATCTGCTCGTAGAGCGGGATCTGGAATTCGTGCAGGATCCGGTAGGGCAGCGAGGCGAAGATCATGTCCGCCTTGTTGGTGGTCATGCCGCCGCGCACCGCCTCTTCCGAATAGAGCGCGCCGAGGCCGATATCCATCAGGGTCTCCGAGCGCACGATATGGGTCGTGCTGCGCTGGACCATGGTGACGTCGACGTCGTTCTCCCAGAGGGCCGCGGCGATGTCGTGGGCCGAATTGTTCGAGCCGATCACCACGGCCTTCTTGCCGCGCCAGGCATCGGGCCCGGGGTGCTGCGACGAATGGTGCTGGTCGCCACGGAATGTCTCCATACCGGGGAATTTCGGCAGGTTCGGCTTGCCCGACATGCCGGTGGCCAGCACCAGCTCCTTGGGCTTCAGCACCACCTCCTCGCCGTCGCGGTCGACCACCACCGTCCATTCGCCGGCCGCGGCGTCGTAGGTCGCGGACTTGCAGCTCGTCCGGGTCCAGTAGTTCAGCTCCATGATCCGGGTATACATCTCGAGCCAGTCGCCGAGCTTGTCCTTGGGCGAGAACACCGGCCAGTTGGGCGGGAAGTCGAGATACGGGCAGATGGTCGTACCAGACCGGGTCGTGCAGGCAGAGCGACTTGTAGCGGTTGCGCCAGCTGTCGCCGGGGCGGTCGTTCTTCTCGACGATGATCGTCGGCACGCCGAGCTGCCGCAGCCGTGCGCCGAGCGCGATGCCACCCTGACCACCACCGACGATCAGCGTGTGGGGCTGGCGGGTGTAGCCCAGTTCGCGGGCCTCCGCCTCGCGCTCCTCCTTCCAGCTCGGCCGGTCCTTCGCAGCACCATGCTTCGCACCGAGCGGCCGGGCGAAGCCAAGCGGCTCCTCGAAACCCTTGAGTTCGACGAGCGAGGTCAGCAGCGTCCAGATCCGGCCGTCGCGCAGCCGGATCAGCCCGTAGCCGCGCCCGACCCCGGTCTCGAAGCTGATCCAGGCGGTGGTCACACCCCCCTCTTCCGCCGCGACCTCGCCCTCGGCGATGCGCCAGCCCGAAGGTGCCGTGCTCTCGAGTTGATGGCGCAGCATGTCGGCGACCTCGGCGCGGCCCTCCACGGTCTTGATGTTCCAGGTGAAGGCGACGAGGTCGCGCCAGTAGCAGTCCTCCGCGAACATCTCCGTGGCGCGGTCGATGTCCCCGGCCTCGAGGGCCGCACCGAACGCATCCAGAAACTCGGTGACCTGATCGCTTGCCGTTGTGTCGAGCATGTTTTTTCCTCCCGGTTGTTTTTTGTCCGATAAGGATCGCATTGCAGGCCCGGCACACCAAGCCATTTCTCGAAGCGAGGCCTGCGACAAGAGTTGTAGCCACAAGGTGACGGCTGGTCCCCTGCCCCAGCCCGCATTCACGAAGTCTTAATTGAAATTGCCTTCAAGAACAGTCAGTTGAAGAATGTCCTAGCTGGGACATTTCCGAAGACAGCGGCAAACCCGCCTCAACGGTCGCTGCCCTCGCCATCCGCCCCGCCGTCGAAATCCGCATCGGTGGGGCTGTCTGCCGATCGCCTGGGCGCCGGGGTGATCGCTGCGGGAGCGGCGTCGGGCCGCCGGTCGCCCTCGGTCCAGAGCCGAAGCTGCGGAAAGGGGATCTCGATGCCCGCCGCGTCGAAGCGGCGTTTCACCCGCTCGGCATAGGCCCGGCCGACGGCCCATTGCTCTCCGGGGCGTGTCTTGAGGCGGGCGCGCAGGGTCACGGCGTTGGGCCCGAGGGTCTCGACACCGAACCACTCGACGCCGCCGAGCAGCCGCGTGCCCCATTCGAAATCAGCGGCGAGATCGTCATAGGCGGCGAGCATCTCGTCCTTGGCACGATCGAGATCGGCGCCGTAGGCCACGGAGATGTCGGCCACGTGGTAGCTGTAGCCGCGCATGTGGTTCGAGACCGCATCCACCGAGGAGAACGGGATCGTGTGCATCACCCCCTGCACGTCGCGCAGGCTCACCGAGCGGATCGTGAGCTTCTCGACCGTGCCGATCCGGCCGCCGAGCTCGATCACGTCTCCGACGTTGAAGACGTTCTCGACCTGGATGAAGAGCCCGGTGATCACGTCCTGCACCAGCTTCTGCGAGCCCCAGCTGATCGCGAGACCGACGACGCCGGCGGAGGCGAGCAGCGGTGCGACGCTCACCCCGAACGAGGAGAGCGCATAGGCGAGCGCGGTGAGCAGGATCACCACCAGGAGGACGTTGCGCAGCAGCGAATAGAGCGTCTGCTGCCGCGCGGAGGGCGCCTGGCCTGCGATGGGCTTCAGCCGGTGATCGATCCAGGTGGTGACGGCGAGCCAGGCCGCATAGGAGACCAGCAGAATGATGACGAGGCTTGCGATCACGCTCGCGAAGTCGAAGCCGAAGCGCGCCTCGATCCAGCTCCAGGGCCGGGCGATCTCGAGCGTGTGGAAGGTAAAGGCGACCCAGACGAAGAACACGATCCAGGACAGGAGGCGGAAGAACGGTGGCACGAAGGCATCGAGCTGGCCGCGCAGGTTCGGCATTGCCGATTCGAGGCTCTCGGAGAGCCCCAGACCGCGCTCCGCCGCGAGGTTCAGCCGGCTGATGACATAGACGGTCGCGGCGAGGGTGAGCAGGATCGACGGCAGTTGGAAGAGCACCGGAAAGGTGGCCGAGCCCCCGGTGACGACCTGATGGAAGATAATCAGCAACAGCACCAGCGCCGGCAGGTGCCAGTAGCGCGCCGCGGCAGCGAGGATCGGGAGCATCACGCTGTCGGGCGTCTCGGCGGCAAGCTGGTTGAGCCACCGGACCGGGGCCTTCCGATATCGGATGACCAGAACCGTGATGTAGAGAACGATCAGGATGTGAACGGCGACCACGGCGGCACTCGCGGTGATCGGTCCGGCGAGATACTTGATCGCTTCGTTCACGTAGAGCTCGCCCATCATCGCGAACATGATCATGACGCCGAGATGCCAGGAGGCGGCGACCGCGGCCGCGTCCGAAATAGTGACGGGTCGCAGTTCCGGGATTGTCGGGCTGAAGAAGGCCCGCGTCGCGATGATCAACAGACCGCCGACGAAGAAGGCTACGACGTAGTAATTCAAGTATCCGGCTTCGGGCGCGGTGAGTCCCGTGGCCCGCATGACCGCCGCTGTGCAGAGTGTGGCAACCATGAGCACCGCAAGATCCAGCAGGATGGACATTCCCGCGAGCAGCAGCTTTCGGTTGGTCCGCGCGCCGGCGCCGGCACGTCCGATCGCCCGGGAGACCGGTTTGAACAGCAGGTGTCCGAGCAGTGCCGTACCGAACGAGATCGCAAGGAGCATTCCCGTGCTGGTGAGCATATCCCGGACCGGCGGGGCCTCCAGACGCCCCAGGCTGCCGAGACGGCGTGTCGTGGCGCGCAGGCGATTCCAGTCGTTTTGAACCCCCTCGATGAAGCCCGACGCGATCTCGGGAACCGTCGCGAGCACGCGCCCGCCGATGCTTGGATCGAGCTCGTCGGATTCGGTGTCGAGGTGCGCCCGCCCGGTGCTCTCCTGGCTGGACGACACATTGGCATCGGGTGTTTCGAGGGCGCCTTCCAGCGCAAGGATCAGCCGATCGCGGGTCGCCTCGTCTTCGAGAGCTTCGATCAGGGCGCGGGTCGTGGCCGCGTCGGATGCCGCGTCACTCTGGGTCGCCGAAACCTCGGGCGAGACTTCGGGGAGCGCCTGAGCCCAGTTCGCATCCGGCACCAGCCCCCAGGACAGAATCAGGAGGGCGAGACCCCGGAGCATGTCAGAAGAGGGAAAGCAGTCCGACGACCGCTGCACCGACCGCACCGCCACCGATGGCGTAGAAGATGTTCTGACGTCCCGGGCCCGGAACCGGCGGTGTCGGCGAATTCGTCCGGATCAGCAATTCCTCGGCCAGTTGCGGCAGCCGCGGTCCGAACCGCGAGAGGATCCGCACGGTATTGGCGAGATCGCGGCTGATCGCTTTCGGCCCGAGGGTCTCTGTGATGTAGTCGCTCACCACCGGCCGAGCCGTTTCCCACATGTTCATCGCCGGGTTCAGGCTGCGGGCGACACCCTCGACCACTACCATGGTCCGCTGCAGGAGGATCAGCTCGGTCCGGGTTTCCATGCCGAACCGTTCGGTCACCTCGAAGAGATGTCCGAGCAGTTTCGCCATCGAGATGTTTCGCGCATCCTGCCCGAAGATCGGCTCTCCCACCGAGCGCAGCGCCTGGGCGAAGGCATAGACGTCCTGATCGGCCGGAACGTAGCCGGCCTCGAAATGGACCTCGGCAACCCGCATGTAATCCTTGCGCAGGAAGCCGATCATGATCTCGGCATAGACCTTGCGGGTATAGGCATCGATCCGGCCCATGATCCCGAAGTCGAGGGCCACGATGGCACCATCCGGGCCGAGCTTGAGATTGCCCTGATGCATGTCGCCATGGAAGAAGCCGTCGCGCAGGGCATGGAGCAGGAAGGACTGGATGATCCGTTCGGAAAGCCGGGTGAGGTCGGTGCCCCGGGCGCGGAGGGCCACGATGTCGCCCATGTTGTCGCCAGAGACCCACTCCAGCGTCATCACCCGGCGTTCGGTCGCGGGCCAGATCACCGCCGGCACCCGGAAGCCCGGATCGGTCTCGGTGTTGGCACGAAATTCCGCCGCGGCCGCAGCTTCCATGCGCAGGTCGAGCTCGCCTTCGACCACACCCTCGAAATGCTCGATGACCGCGCGCGGCTTCAGCCGTCGCGTAAAGGGCGCGAAGATCTCGATCATCGAGGCTGCGAGATAGAACGCATCGACATCGCGCCGGAACGCCTTCTCGATCCCGGGGCGCAGGACCTTCACGGCCACGATCTGCCCGGTCTCCGCCAGCGTCGCGCGGTGAACCTGCGCAAGCGAGGCAGCGGCAACGGGATCACTGAATTCCGAGAAGATCGCGTCCACCGGGCGACCGAGCTCGTGTTCGATCGAGCGGCGGGCCTCGGGCACCGGAAACGGCGGCAGCTTGTCCTGCAGCACGGTCAGCTCTTCCGCGAGGTCTGGCCCGACGATATCGGGACGGGTCGACATGAGCTGGCCGAACTTGATGTAGGCGGGACCAAGCGCCGTGATGGCCCGCAGGATCGGCGGCTGACTCGGATCGCCCTCGTAGCCCAGCCACTGGAACGGCCAGCCGAGGACGCGGGCGGCGATCCGGAGCGAGCGCGGCGCATCGGCGGTCTCGAGCACGATGCGCATGGCCCCGGTCCGCTCGAAGGTCGCCCCGGTGCGGATCAGTCTCCAGATATTGTGCGGACCCCGCATCAGATCTTCCAGCCGGAATGAAGCGCGGCGATGCCCATCGAGAGGTTGCGGTAGGCGACCTGGCCGAAGCCGGCCTCGCGGATCATTCCGGCGAAGGTCTCCTGGTCGGGAAAGCGGCGGATCGATTCGACAAGGTACTGATAGCTGTCGCGATCGCCCGCGATGGCCTGACCCATGCGGGGGATCACGTTAAAGGAATAGAGGTCGTAGAGGCGGCGCAGCCCGGCATTCGGCACGCGGCTGAATTCCAGCACCATGAGCCGTCCTCCCGGGCGCAGGATCCGGAACGCCTCGGCGAGCGCGTCGGGAATGCGGGTGACGTTCCGGATGCCGAAGGAGATGGTGTAGGCGTCGAAGCTCCGATCGGGGAAAGGCAATGCCATGGCGTCGCCCACGACCCAGTCGAGCCGGTCGGCGCGGGCCTCCGCCTCGCCGCGGGCCCGCCCGGCGACCAGCATGCCTTCGGTCATGTCGAGCACGGTGGCGTGGCCGTCGCCCTTCAGCCGATCGAGAAACCGGAACGCGATATCGCCAGTGCCGCCGGCCACGTCGAGCAGGTGCATGCCCGGTCGTGGCGCGATCCAGTCGAGCATCGCATCCTTCCACAGCCGGTGCACGCCCATGCTCATCGCGTCGTTCATCACGTCGTAGCGGCTGGCGACCGAAGTGAACACACCGTGCACGCGACCGGCCTTTTCGTCCTCGGGAACGGTCTCGTAGCCGAAATGGGTCGTGCGTTCGGTCTCGGATGTCATCGGCGCGGCCTTTCTCGTCGGCAATGTCCGTGCTTATAAGGCAGGCTTGGCGGGTTACAACCGCGTCACATGGCCCGGGGAAGCGCCTTGCCTGAACTGCCGGAAGTCGAAACCGTCCGCCGGGGCCTCCTGCCCGTTCTCGAAGGCCGCCGCATCGATCGCGCAGATGTGCGCCGGGAGGGCCTGCGCTGGCCGTTTCCGCCGGGCATGGCGGCCCGGCTCGAGGGCGCGCGGGTCATGGCGCTGCGGCGGAGATCGAAGTACCTGCTCGCGGAACTCGACCGCGGCGAGACGCTGCTCGTGCATCTGGGCATGTCGGGGCGGATCCTGATTTCCGGAGCGGTGCCGGGCGGATTTCACCACGATCTGCCCTTGCCGGAGAAACACGATCACGTCGTGCTCGATATCGAGGGCGGTGCGCGGATCACGCTCAACGATGCGCGCCGCTTCGGTGCGATGGATCTCTGGCCGACCGATGATCTCGCACATCACCGATTGCTGGCGTCGATGGGACCGGAGCCGCTTGGAAACGGCTTTCACGCGGATCTGCTCACGGAGCGCGCCGCCGGTCGGCGGACGCCCCTCAAGGCGCTTCTGCTCGACCAGCACGTGGTGGCAGGGCTCGGCAACATCTATGTGTGCGAGGCGCTCTGGCGCGCGGGCCTCTCGCCCTGGCAAGAGGCCGCAAGCCTCGATCTCGACGCGGCCGAGGCGCTGGTGGCCGCGATCCGTGCGGTTCTGACTGAAGCAATCGCCGCCGGCGGCTCCTCCTTGCGCGACTACCGGCAGGCGGACGGCGAGCTCGGCTATTTCCAGCATTCCTTTGCCGTATACGGCCGCGAGGGCCGGGCCTGCCGCCGCACCGGCTGCTCCGGCGAGATCGCGCGCGGCGTGCAATCGGGGCGGTCGAGTTTCTTCTGCCCGGTCTGTCAGGGCGGGGCTTGATCGCGCAGTCCGGCTCGGCCACTCTGCGCGCCGGCATACCGGTCCGAGGAGACAGAACGTGGCTTACGAGACCCTGATCGTCGAAGTTGAAGATCATGTCGGCGTGATCCGACTGAACCGGCCCGACGCGCTCAATGCGCTCAGCCCGGAGTTGCTGACCGAGCTTGCCGCGGCCGTCACGGAGATGGACGCCTCGCCGAAGGTGCGCGCCATCGTGCTCACCGGATCGGAGAAAGCCTTTGCCGCCGGCGCCGACATCAAGGCGATGTCGGACAAGAGCTTCACTGACATGTTTCTCGACAGCTTCTTCGATGCGCCGACGGAAGCCATCCTGCGGGTCCGCAAGCCGATCATCGCGGCGGTCGCGGGCTATGCGCTGGGCGGTGGCTGCGAGCTTGCGATGATGTGCGACTTCATCATCGCGGCCGACACGGCGAAGTTCGGCCAGCCGGAAATCAATCTCGGCGTTATCCCCGGCCTTGGCGGCACCCAGCGGCTGACGCGGCTCGTGGGCAAGTCGAAGGCGATGGAGATGTGCCTGACCGGCCGCTTCATGGATGCCGAGGAAGCCGAGCGGGCCGGGCTGGTCAGCCGCGTGGTCCCGGCCAAGGATCTCCTGCGGGACGCGATCGAGACGGCCACGAAGATCACGGAAAAATCCCCCATCGCAGTCCGGGCGGCCAAGGAAGCGGTGAACCGCAGTTACGAATCGACGCTGCGAGAGGGATTGCTGTTCGAGCAACGCCTGTTCAACGGTCTGTTCGCGACCGAGGACCAGAGCGAGGGCATGGCGGCCTTCGTCGAGAAGCGCACGCCGCAGTTTCGCGGGAAATAGCCTGCTGCCCGACACCATGTGTTGACAGCCTTGCTGCCGGCGACTATCAGCGCGGCTTCAGGTTTCAGACGATCGATAGACGGACTTTCATCATGGCAAACTCGCCGTCCTCCAAGAAGCGCGCCCGCCAGATCGAGCGCCGCACCGCAGTGAACAAGGCCCGCCGGACCCGTATGCGTGGCTTCATCCGCAAGGTCGAGGAAGCCATCGCTTCCGGCGATTATGCGGCAGCCACCGACGCCCTGCGCCGGGCCCAGCCGGAGATCATGCGCAGCGTGAGCCGCGGCGTGGTTCACAAGAATACCGCGAGCCGGAAGATCTCGCGGCTTTCGAGCCGGGTGAAGGCGCTGTCGGCCTGAGGCCGGCGACCTTTCCGGTGCCTTGGGGCGCGTCCTTCGGGTCGCGCCTTTTTCTTTGGCGGCGCCGGATGATGTTCCACCTTCGGTCCCGTTGTCTGAGCGATGCGATCTGGCGTATCGTCGGGCGTCACTGGCGAATCCCGCTCTTCACGATTGCAGCGAACCCGGGCATCACCCTTGTTTTGCTGGGAATTGGGTTGTGCAGGATGGGAGGCTTGCTCACGCGGGCCTTGGTAACGGGCTCGGACATCCGGTCCTTCTGCGGGGCCTGAACTTCTGGGCGGATATTTTTAAAGAGGCGACCGCAACCGGTTCCGATCGGTGAATGAGTGTCGCGCACGTTACGGGGGAATGGCTTGATGGCACCTTCTGGATCGGACGTCGGTAGGGTGTCGGATGTCAGGTCCGGACGATCAATTCTCTCTCGGGGCCGCATGGAATGATCCGTCCTCAGATGGCTTCCACACCTCCCGATGGCGGACCCACGGACCCTTGGGGCCAGGCCAGGAACGGCCTGCGCGAAACCATCGGCCGGGATGCGTTCCAGAACTGGATCGATCCGCTGGAGTTCATCGGCATCGAATCCGGCGTGTGCGTCTTCGGAACGCCGACGAGCTTCATCGGGAAATGGGTTACGCGGCATTACGGCGATGCGATTCGCAGGCTGATGTCCGACGCAGGTGCGCCGGTATCGCGGCTCGAATTCCGGGTGACCGCCGATGGCCTCGAGTTCGCTCAGCCCGTCGCGGCCCGGCAGGCAGCGACACCGATGCCTGTCGAGGTCGAGCCTGAGATCGACCTGCCGACCTCGCCGCTCGATGGCCGCTTCACCTTCGACAATTTCGTCGTCGGCAAGCCCAACGAGCTGGCCCATGCCGCCGCCCGCCGGGTTTCGGAGGGCACCGTGACCTTCAACCCGCTGTTTCTCTACGGCGGCGTGGGGCTCGGCAAGACCCATCTGATGCATGCCATAGCCTGGGAAGTGCGCAGGGCGCGGCCCGAGGCCCGGGTGCTCTACGTCTCGGCCGAGCAGTTCATGTACCGTTTCGTCACGGCCCTGCGGCAGAAGGACATGCAGGGCTTCAAGGAGATCTTCCGGTCGGTCGACATGCTGATGGTCGATGACGTCCAGTTCATCGCCGGCAAGGAATTGACCCAGGACGAGTTCTTCCACACCTTCAACGCGCTGATCGACCAGCAGAAGCAGATCGTGATCTCGGCCGACCGCGCTCCGGGCGAGATCGACGGGCTCGAAGAACGGATCAAGTCCCGGCTGCAATGGGGCCTCGTGGTCGATCTGCATCCAACCGACTACGAGTTGCGGCTCGGCATCCTGCAGACCAAGGCCGAGGCGCAGCTTGCCGCCAATCCCGGCGTCTCCATCGGGCCCGGGGTTGTCGAGTTCCTCGCGCACCGGATCAGCTCGAACGTGCGGGTGCTCGAGGGAGCCCTCACCCGGCTCTTCGCCTTCGCGAGCCTCGTGGGCCGCGAGATCAATCTCGACATGACGCAGGAATGCCTCGCGGACATCCTGCGCGCCTCCGAGCGCAAGGTCACGATCGACGAGATCATCCGCAAGGTCGCCGATCACTACAACCTGCGCATCTCCGACCTCTTGTCCGCGAGGCGGGCCCGGGCGGTGGCGCGGCCGCGGCAGGTGGCGATGTTCCTTGCCAAAATGCTGACATCGCGCTCTCTGCCGGAGATCGGCCGCAAGTTCGGCGGGCGCGACCACACGACGGTGATCCACGCGGTACGCAAGGTCGAGGAGCTTCGCCAGACCGACAGCCAGATCGCAGAGGACGTGGAACTCCTGCGGCGCATGCTCGAGGCCTGAAAGCCTGACTGGAACCCTCACAGGACGTAGCACCAGGCCGCCGCGCGCAGAGTTGCAACTCCGATGTCCGCG
>CAVQAX010000005.1:0-122220 GCA_963710515.1 uncultured Alphaproteobacteria bacterium | reverse complement strand
AGGAAGAACAATGCGGGGCGCAGACAAATCCGCGCCCCGCACGCCCGTCCGGTCAGCGTCCTCTCTGGCAGGCTGTTCCGGAGTTGTGCTTGGTCGATCTTCAGGTGCTCTCCTGATATAGCCGACAGCTGTCCTCTTTCTGGGGCTCGCCTTCGACAGTTTCGCGCCCGGAGGGAACGCAGGCCCGGACCGGGTCGCAGCAACCACACTGACGGCGCGACCGGTCGGCCCGGACCAATCCTTCGTGGTGCATAGCGATGCTGCGCCGCAGCCCTCCGAAGCTCCAGTGCATGCATCGCGCTGCGATCCGATCTTCGAGAGCGTTATTCCTTGAGTTCCATCATGATCACATGGGTCGGTGTGGAACCGACATTTTCGCCGATATGGGTCTGCGCGTCCGAGAACATCACGTCACCCTCCACGAACTCGCGGGTCATTTGCTTCCCGTCCGGAAGCGTTATCAGGCGCTTGAAGGGACTGACCGCATAGAGCACGAATGCAGGGTGCCGGTGCTCCTGTGTCTTGTCGCCCGGCGCATCCCGATACTCGAGGACACGGACCCGATCGTTCTCGAAGCGGACGACGTACTTGTCGCCATCCGTCTGGACCGGATCAGCGGCGTGGGCGGCAGAGGCCAGCAGCAGCATGGCAGAAACCGAGGCAGGTTTTCTCATGGTCGGGCTCCTTTTCAGGGCGGCCAGCCACTTTCCTGCGCCTGATGCGCAAGAGGTTCGGCTGCTCGCAGAGGATTGAAATCGACCGGTCGACCCGTCTGAAGAGACCATACCCGATGGCCACGCAACCGGCGACCTGCTATTTCTGCGGAACGGGGCCGCATTGGTGCGGCACCGGCGCGCTTCCGGTACACCCATCGTGTATGATTGGAACGATCTCAAATACCTGCTGGCTGTTGCACGGCATGGCAGCACAATGGCTGCCGCGCGTTCGCTCGGCGTGAACCAATCGACGGTGCAGCGACGCATCGCAGACCTCGAAGACAGGCTCGGTTGTGCGCTTGTCGAGCGGCATCAGAGTGGCTACCGCCTGACGCAACTGGGTGAGCATCTGCAGCCCTTCGCGGAGAGCGTCGCGTCGGCGGCATCGGCATTCGAAACTCACGCCAAATCCGCGAACCCCGCGCACTCAGCCGTTCTGCGACTGACCTGTCCGGAACCTGTCGCCGCGCGGCTGACCGAAAGCGGGTTCACGGACCGTTTTCGCGCGAGGTATCCTGACATGAAGATCGAATTCGTCCTGAGCGACAGCTATGTCGATCTGTCGAAGGGCGATGCCGACGTGGCACTTCGGTCCGGCGATACCGACGACGGCCTTCTGGTGGGGCGCAAGATCGCGGATTCGATCTGGGCGGTCTATGCCAGCCGTGCCTATGCGTCGCGCCGGGACGTGCCGAGATCTGTTGCGGATCTGGTTGCGCATCCCCTGATCGGATTCGACGAGAAGATGCGAGAGCACCGTTTGGCGGTCTGGCTTGCGCAGGTCGCGCCCGATGCGACCTACGCTGCGCGCAGCAGCAGCGTCTTGGGTATGGTGTCAGCCGCGAAATCCGGTGTCGGAATTGCCGCACTCCCGATCGCCCTCGGCGATGCTGAATCGGATCTGATCCGCATCATCGACATCGTGCCGGAGCTGACCAGGGCGTGGCGTGTTCTTTGCCATCCTGACCTTCGCAAGACCCGCCGCGTGGCCTCGTTCTTCGACTTCGTTCATAGCGAGATCGACAACCTGAAGCCGGTTCTGACCGGATGATGCGGCGTCGCGATCGCGGTACCGAGCCCCACGTCTCCGCGCCACACATTCCCGACCTATCCCGTTAACCTGTCAATCCCGACCAAAACACTGGCAAGCCATTTTCCAGCCACTTTCCAGCCGGTTTCCAGCCTCAACCAAACCGCGTTAACCCTTGATCCGCCCCGACAATCAGTCGAGCTTCGCGAGCACCGTCCCCAGCGTGCCCACCAGCGCGTCGATCTGCCCCTTCGAGATGATCAGCGGCGGCGACATCGCGATGATGTCCCCCGTCGTGCGGATCAGGATGCCCGCATCATAGGCATCGAGAAACGCCTGGAAGGCGCGGCGCGTCGGCTGCCCGGCGATCGGCTCGAGCTCCACCGCCCCGATCAGCCCTTCGTTCCGGATATCAATGACATGCCGCGCGCCCTTGAGCGAGTGCAGCGCCTCCTGCCAGTAGGGCGCGAGCTCCGCCGCCCGCTGCGAACAGCCCCTCCTCCGCATAGGTCTCGAGCGTCGCGAGGCCCGCCGCGGCCGCGATCGGCGTGCCCGAATAGGTGTAGCCATGGAAGAGCTCGATCATGTGCTCCGGCCCGGTCATGAACGCATCATGAATGGCCCCGGTCGTCAGCACCGCCCCCATCGGGATCACCCCGTTGGTCAGCCCCTTCGCGCAGGTGATCATGTCCGGCATCACACCGTAACGATCGGCCGCAAACGGCGCAGCCGATGCGCCCGAACCCGGTGATAACCTCGTCGAAAATCAACAGGATACCGTGCTTCGTGCAGATCTCCCGCAGCCGCTTGAGATAGCCCTGCGGCGGGATCAGCACCCCCGTCGACCCCGCCACCGGCTCGACGATCACCGCGGCGATCGTCGAGGCATCATGCAGCGTCACGATCCGCTCCAGCTCGTCCGCGATCTCCGCCCCATGCTCCGGCTGGCCCTTGGAGAACGCGTTTCGCGCCGGATCATGCGTGTGCGGCATGTGATCGACGCCGGTCGAGCAACGTGCCGAAATACTTGCGATTGTTGACGATCCCCCCCACCGAGATCCCGCCGAAATTCACCCCGTGATAGCCGCGCTCGCGCCCGATCAGCCGCGTCCGCGAGCCCTGCCCGATCGCCCGCTGATAGGCGATCGCGAGCTTCAGCGCCGTCTCCACCGATTCCGAACCCGAATTGGTGAAGAACGCATGCTCGAACGGCTCCGGCGCGAGGTCCACCAGCCGGTTCGCCAGCTCGAACGCCTTCGGATGCCCCATCTGGAACGCCGGCGCGTAATCGAGCTCGGCCGCCTGCTCCTGGATCGCTTCGGTGATCTTCGGCCGGCAATGCCCCGCATTGCAGCACCACAGTCCCGCCGTGCCGTCGAGGATCTCGCGCCCGTCCGACGTGGTGTAATGCATGTCGCGCGCCTTCACGAACATGCGCGGCGCCTTCTTGAACTGCCGGTTGGCGGTGAAGGGCATCCAGAAGGCCCGGAGATCGTTCGGTGCGGTGACGGAGCGCGTGGACATGGCCGGGTTCCTCGTCGCATCCGGGCCTGAAAAAACGGCTCGACCGACCGGGATGCTTGGTGTTTCATGACCGAAGGGTCATCACCGACGCTATCAAAGCGCCGCAGGGCGTCAAGATCATTCGAGGGAAGGCCGCTTGCCATGAGCCGGGCCGCATCGCGCCGCAACCCGACCCGCATCCAGCGCGAGAAGACCGAGGCGATCCTCGAAGCCGCGCTCCAGGTCTTCTCCACCGAGGGCTTTCACGGCGCCACCCTCGACCAGATCGCCGATCGGGCCGGCCTTTCCAAACCCAACCTGCTCTACTATTTCGCCTCGAAGGACGAGGTGCACCGGACCCTGCTGGAGCGGCAACTCGACACCTGGCTCGACCCGCTGCGCCAACTCGATCCGGCCGGCCCTCCGGTGCGCGAGATCACCGCCTATGTGCGCCGCAAGATGGAGATGGCCCGCGACCATCCGCGCGAGAGCCGGCTCTTCGCCGGCGAGGTGCTGCGTGGCGCGCCGCAGCTCCACGACATGCTGCGCGGCCCTCTGAAGGCGCTGGTCGACGACAAGGCGCGGGTGATCCGTGGCTGGAGTGCCGCCGGCCTGATCGCCCCCCTCGACCCGCACCACCTGATCTTCTCGATCTGGGCCGCGACCCAGCATTACGCCGATTTCGACACCCAGGTTCGGGCAGTTCTCGGCACCGACGATCCTGCCCGCTTCGAGGACGCGATCGGCTTTCTCACCGAGCTCTACAGCCGCGCGCTCAGGCCTTAACCGTTTCGTAACGAAGGGGATAGGCCGCGCGCAATCGTGACATATACTCGTAAAACTTTCAGGGGTTTTGCGGGGAATACGATCATGTTCACGTCACGTCACGAGGCCCTACTTGCCGCCGCACAGCTCCGCGCCGACAGGCCCGGCACCCGGCGCACGCAGAGGGCCGAGCCCTGCGCGACCGACCGCCCCGCCAGCGTCGACGGCCTGCTCTGGGACGGCTCCCAGATCCCCGTACGCGACCGAGGCGCGATGGCTCTCATGGCCTTCACGCAAGGCGACGGCTTCCTGCCCGGCCAGATCATCGATCGCTGCGCCTGAGTTCAGACTATTTCCGGGCCGGCGCCGGGCAGAACGCCCGTGCGACCGGCAACATCCACACAGCGCTGCCGATCCGACGGGCTCCCGAGCGTGCCTGCTCCCGGATGGCGCGGCCACGCGATCCATTCACCGCTTTCATCGGCACCGTTCCGGCTACCGCTCGCACCTCGTGGCCGCACGCGCACGAAACTGGAATTATGTCACCGTGAATTCAACGGCTTGATATAGGTTTCATGGTGCGCAAACGCCCGCGCGCACCTGTACAGTACTCACTCCGCTGCCTGCGCAGCCGGGTTGTTCGGATGTGTCGTCCAGTTCGCGTAAGCCTCCTCGACCACCCTCCCGGTCCGCGGATCCACAGTCCCGGGCGGCAACTCCTCGAGCGTGATGCAGTCCTCCACCGGGCAGACGTTCACGCAAAGGTTGCAGGCGACGCATTCCGCGTCGATCACCTCGAACACCCGGTCCGCCGACATCGAGATCGCCTGATGCGAGGTATCCTCGCAGGCCGCGAAGCAGCGCCCGCACTTGATGCACAGATCCTGGTCGATCCGCGCCTTCGCGACATAGTTGAGGTTCAGGTACTGCCAGTCCGTCACGTTCGGCACCGCCCGCCCCCGGAACGCACCGATATCGCCGTGGCCGCCCTCGTCCATCCATTGCGACAGCCCCGAGATCATCTCCTGCACCACCTTGAACCCGTAGGTCATCGCCGCCGTGCAGACCTGCACATTGCCGCAACCCAGGGCGATGAACTCCGCCGCGTCCCGCCAGGTGGTGATCCCGCCGATGCCCGAGATCGGCATCCCCTGCATCTCGGCGTCACGGGCGATCTCCGCCACCATGTTGAGCGCGATCGGCTTCACCGCCGGCCCGCAATACCCCCCATGGCTGCCCTTGCCGTCGATCGACGGCTCCGGGCTGAAGGTGTCGAGATTGACGCTGGTGATCGACGAGACGGTGTTGATCAGGCTCACCGCATCGGCGCCGCCCTTGTGCGCCGCCCGCGCCGGATAGCGGATATCGGTGATGTTGGGCGTCAGCTTCACGATCACCGGCATGCGCGTCGCCGCCTTGCACCAGCGCGCCACCATCTCGATGTATTCGGGCACCTGCCCCACCGCCGAGCCCATGCCGCGCTCGCTCATGCCGTGCGGGCAGCCGAAATTCAGCTCGATCCCGTCCGCCCCGGTCTCCTCGACGAGCGGCAGGATCGAGCGCCAGCTCTCCTCGTCGCAGGGCACCATCAGGCTCACCACCATCGCCCGGTCCGGCCAGTCGCGCTTCACCGCCTTGATCTCGTCGAGGTTGGTCTGCAGCGGCCGGTCGGTGATCAGCTCGATGTTGTTGAGCCCCAGAAGCCGCCGGTCCGCCCCCCAGATCGCGCCGTAGCGCGGCCCGTTGACGTTGACGATGTGCGGATCGAGCCCCAGCGTCTTCCACACGACGCCGCCCCATCCGGCCTCGAAGGCGCGGCGCACGTTGTATTCCTTGTCCGTCGGCGGCGCCGAGGCCAGCCAGAACGGGTTGGGCGAGCGGATGCCCACGAAGTCGCTGCGAAGATCAGCCATGAAATGCTCCTGACGCTGCGGGATCGGAACCGGAGGAGGCCGTCAATCCGCCGCACCCCGTCAGGCGCCGACCATCGCCCTCCAGAGCGCGCCGATGGCGTCGCCGCCCAATTCGCCCGATTTCGGGATCAGATAGGCCCAGGCGATCGAACCCGGAACGTTCGCCATCTGGAACACCAGTGCCGGCATCGCCGCGAAGCCCGCCCCGGCGAAGGCCACGGACCGGAGCGGCCCGACGAAATGCCCGATCAGCACCGCCGAGGCGCCCCAGCGCGCAAAGGCCCCGCGCCCGCGCTCCAGGAGATCGGGATCGCGGTTGAGCGGCCAGATTTCCATCATCGCGGGCCCGTAACGCCGCCCCAGCCAGTAGGACAAGGTCGACCCCATGATCGCCCCCGCCGCCGCCCCGTAGAACAGCGGCCAGAAGTCGAGCACGCCCGCCGCCACGAGCCCGCCGATACCCACCAGAAGCACCGTCGACGGGACGAGGATCGACACGAAGGCCAGCGTCTCGGCAAAGGCCAGGACGAAGACGATCCATCCCGCCCAGTCGCGGTGCAGACTGACGAAATCCAGCATCGAGGACAGGAGGGCGTTCACGGAACCTCGCCATGTTGCAGAGCAGCAAACCTACGCCCAAGCCCGACTCCGCACAAGCCTCTGCGCGCTGCCTTTCCGCCATCATGGTTTCGAAAGCGTCGCGTGAATATCCATCGCCGCCTCCCGCCCCTCGGCCACCGCCGTCACCGTCAGATCGTCGCCCCCGGTGGCACAGTCGCCGCCGGCCCAGACGCCCGCCAGGCCGGTCCGGCCCGGTCCCTCGACCGCGATCTTGCCACCCTCGATCCGGATCTCGCCCGGAACCGCCTCGAGCGTCTGTCCGATCGCGGAAAACAGCTGATCGGCGGCGAGGGTGAAGGTCTCTCCGGTATCGCGCAATCCGTCCGGCCCGTCCTCGGTGTAAGCGAACTCCACCTGCCGCACCGCGCCATTGCCGTGCACCGCAACGGGCCGCGCATTGCAGATGATCCGCACACCGGCCGTCTGCGCATGCTCCTGCTCGTATTCCGAGGCCGCCATCCGGTCCTGCCCGCGGCGATAGACGATGGTGACCTCCTCGGCGCCCAGAAGCTTCGACTGCACCGCCGCATCCACCGCCGTCATGCCGCCGCCGACCACCACCACCCGCCGCCCGACGGGCAGGCGGGCGAGATCGTCGGCCTGGCGCAATTCCGCGATGAAATCGACCGCAGCCCGGACTCCGTCCCGCTCCGCGCCTTCGATCCCCAGCGCATTCACGCCGCCCAGCCCGACGCCGAGAAACACCGCATCGAAATCCTCGACCAGTTCCTTGAGCGTCACGTCCCGGCCGAGCATCCGCCCCGGCCGCATCAGGATGCCGCCGATCCCGAGCAGCCAGTCGAGTTCCGCCTGGGCGAAGCCGCCCGCGGTCTTGTAGGCCGCGATGCCGTATTCGTTGAGACCCCCGCCCTTGGGCCGCGCATCCATCACCCGTACGTCATGCCCGAGCATCGCCAGCCGATGCGCGCAGGCGAGCCCCGCCGGCCCGGCCCCCACCACGGCGATGTTCTTGCCCGTGGGTTTGGCGCGCGTGAACGGATGCACGCCCTTCCCCATCAGCGTGTCGGTCGCGAAGCGTTGCAACCGGCCGATCTCCACCGGCTTGCCCTCGGCGGCCTCGCGCACGCAGGCTTCCTCGCAGAGCGTCTCGGTCGGGCAGACCCGTGCGCACATGCCGCCCAGGATGTTCTGCTCGAAGATCGTCTTCGCCGCCGCCTCGGGCGTTCCCGTCGCGATCTGCCGGATGAAGAGCGGGATGTCGATCGCCGTCGGACAGGCGGTGATGCAGGGCGCGTCGTAACAGAAGTAGCATCGATCCGCCGCCACCAGTGCCTCGTGCCGATCGAGCGGAGGGGTATGATCGTCGAACCGCTCGCGCAGCGTCTCGGAAGCGACCCTGCCGGCGACGATGCCGGGCGTCTGCGGCGTTGCTGTCATCGGGGCGAAACTCCTGACTGAAAGCTGCTTCGAAGGAGGCTGGCACAGCCCCCGTTTTTTATCAATTGGTAAAGGATCACCCGACTCGCGGCGCCCGGTTTTCGCCCAGAATGCCTCCGGACTGCGCGTTACTTGTGCATTCGCCTGCCCCGCAGGCATCCGCACGCGCCGGCGGGGTTGCCGCCATCCCCCGCCAATGGCCTGTGTCATCCGGAAATGAACCGCGCCGTCGACATCGCCCTCCCCGCCCCGTCGCGCCACCAGCGCGCCCGCGGGACCGTCGATGTTGTGATGGCCAGCCGCGACGGCCAGCCCGCACTTCGCAGGCTCTTCCAGTCCGGCTGCGGCAAGGCACTTCTGCCCCGAACCCATGGCGGCATGCCCGAAGCCGTGCTGATCAACACGTCGGGCGGCATCACCGGCGGCGACCGGCTCGAATACCGGCTCGCGGCGGAAACCGGTGCCAGCCTCGTCGCGACGACGCAGGCCGCCGAACGGGTCTACCGGGCCAGCGCCGGCACGGGACGCCTCGACACGCATCTCACCCTCGGCCCCGGCGCCCGCCTGCACTGGCTGCCGCAGGAAACCATCCTCTTCGACGGCGGCCGCCTCGAACGCCGCCTCGAGATCGACATGGCGCCGGATGCCGAACTCATCGCCCTCGAGACCGTCGCGCTGGGCCGCGCGGCAATGGGCGAGGAGATCGTTTCGGGCAGCCTCACCGATTCCTGGCGCCTCAGGCGCGGCGGCCGGCTCGCCCATGCCGAGGCGCTGCGCTTCGGCGACGACCCCCTCCGCAGCCGCGGCGCCCTCTCCGCCCTCGACGGCGCGGGCGCCTTCGCGACGCTGCTCCACGCCGCGCCCGGCGCCCACGAGGCGCTGGAGCCGGTCCGCGCCGGGCTCGACGCGCTGGCGGACGACGTGATCGCGGGGGCGACGACGAAGCCCGACATCCTGATCCTGCGCCTGGTCGCCCCCGGCCTCGCGCCCCTGCGCACCGCCCTCATCGGCCTGCTCGCCACCCTGCGCGGCGCCCCCCTGCCACGGGTCTGGGCCATCTGATGCCGCCGGTTGACGATCCCCTTCGCCCCGCCGACCCGCGCACCCTCTCCTCTGCGAAACGAGACCGACCATGAACCTCACCCCCCGCGAAAGAGACAAGCTCCTGGTATCCGTCGCCGCGATGGTGGCCCGCAGCCGGCTCGCCCGCGGCGTCAAGCTCAACCACCCCGAGGCGATCGCCCTGATCACCGACCATGTGGTCGAGGGCGCCCGCGACGGGCGCTCGGTCGCCGAGCTCATGGAAGCCGCGGCCCATGTGGTCACCGTCGACCAGTGCATGGACGGCGTGCCGGCGATGATCCACGATGTTCAGGTCGAAGCGACCTTTCCCGACGGCACCAAGCTCGTCACCGTCCACCATCCGATCCGCTGAAGGAGATCCCCATGCGCCTGCCGATCACCGCCCTCCTCGCCCTGCTGCCCGTCGCCGCCCTCGCTCATCCCGGCGAACACCCGGTGCCGCATCTGGTGCCCCACGGCACCGAGATCGTGCTCGCCCTCTGCGTGGCCATCGCCCTCGTCGTGGCCTGGGCCCGGATGCGGCCGTGATCCCCGGCGAGATCATCCCGGCGGCCGGCGAAATCGAACTCAATGCCGGAAAGCCGCAGATCACCCTCACGGTCGCGAATACCGGTGATCGTCCGGTGCAGGTCGGCTCGCACTACCACTTCGCCGAAACCAACCCCGCGCTCGACTTCGACCGCGCCGCCGCGCGCGGCATGCGCCTCGACATCGCCGCCGGCACCGCGGTGCGCTTCGAGCCCGGCCAGACCCGCGACGTCCGCCTCACCCCCTACGGCGGCACACGCCGCGTCATCGGCTTCAACGCCGCGGTGATGGGGTCCCTGTGACGCCGAGCTTCCGAGGCCGGACCGCGACCCGGGGCCAAATCCCGGCCCGACGATTGGAATCCGGCCATGTCTGACCTAAACCGGAGAGACGCGCTTGCATCCCGCGACCGCGCCACCGGAGTGCCGCATGCCGATTGTCGTTCTCGTGCTCGCCCTGCTGGCCTATGCCTACGCCCTGATCGCCGCCCCGGGGTTCCGGCGCTGGGGCCTTCTTCTGGGCGCGGCCGTCGGGCTCGGACTCGCGGTCTATTTCTGGCAGACCAGCCCCGAGACCGCCCGCAACGCCCAGCGGATCGATGCGTCGGAGCTCATTCTCGACCAGCTCGCCTACGAGACCACCCAGCGCGGCGCCACCGTGACGGGCCGGGTCACCAACGGCTCCGAAGCCTTCCGGCTGCGCGAGATGACCATAGCGCTCCGGCTGCACGACTGCCCCGAAGCCGAGACCCCGATCGCCGAATGTCCGGTGATCGGCCAGTCGCGGGCGATCGCGCGGCCGGACGCGCCCCCCGGCCAGATCCGCGCCTTCACCGCACATTTCATGTTCTCCAACGTGCCCGCCGTCGCCGGCATCCTGCGCTGGGACTGGGACATCGTCGAGACCCGCGCCACCACCAACTAGCCCGGATCGGGCAGCGGCGGCAGGCCGCGCAGGTAGAGCAGAATCGCGTCGAGATCCTCCGGACTCATCCGGGCGAGATAGCCATAGGGCATCGGCGGCTTCATCGCCGAGCCGTCGGGCCGGCGCGCCTCGGTAATCATCGCCCGGATCTCGGCGTCACTGTAGCCCAGAAGCCCGTCCGGATGGCTGGTGAGGTTCGCCCCCACCGACACGCCCCAGGGTCCGTGGAACTCGAAGCCGCCCTGCCCCGGCGCCGTCGCCGCCTCCGAGCCCTGCGGCCCGATGGGGCTGTGGCACTCCATGCAATGCGCCACCGGCCCGGCCAGATAGGCGCCGTATTCAACGCTCACGGCGCGCGGAATGTCGGCCACACTGTCGACCGGCGGCCCGTAGGCCGGCGGCAGCGGGATGTTGTAGACCGAAGCGCCCGGATCGTTCTCGACGGCGGGAACCGTGCGCAGGAAGGCCACCACGGCGGCCAGATCGCTATCCGAGAGCCCGCGATACATCGAAAACGGCATCGGCGGCCCGATCAGGCTGCCATCCGGTCGAATGCCCTCGCGGATCGCCCGGCCGAGCTCGGCATCGCTCCAGTCGGCGATGCGCGAGGCCGGGGTGATGTTGGAGGCGACGGCAGTGAACTGCGGATTGTCCTCCACGGTGAAGCCCGCCAGCTCGAGGCTCATGTCCGGCCCGTCGGGCCCTTGCGGTGTATGACAATTACCACAGCCCATGATCCCGCGAACGAGGTACTCTCCCCGCTCGACCGGCGTTTCGGCAAGCACCGGCACTCCTGCCAGCACCATGCCGGCAAGCACGGCTTTGAAGTTCCGCATGAAATGATCCTCCCGTATCCCCCGGCCCCGTTCCCGGACCTCTGGACACATTAGCACAGCCACGCAGAAACCGTTTCAGGATTCCGAAAGGACCGCATCATGCCCGCCCAGATCTCGCGCGCCGCCTACGCCGACATGTACGGCCCCACCACCGGGGACCGGGTGCGCCTCGCCGATACCGAGCTTTTCATCGAAGTCGAGAAAGACCTCACAACCTACGGCGAAGAGGTCAAGTTCGGCGGCGGCAAGGTCATCCGCGACGGCATGGGCCAGAGCCAGGTCACCCGCGCCGAGGGCGCCGCCGACACCGTCATCACCAATGCGCTGATCGTCGACTGGACCGGCATCGTGAAGGCCGATGTCAGCCTGCGCGACGGCCGCATCGACGCCATCGGCAAGGCCGGCAACCCCGACACCCAGAGCGGCGTCGACATCATCATCGGCCCCGGCACCGAGATCATCGCCGGCGAGGGCCGCATCCTGACCGCCGGCGGGTTCGATTCGCCACATCCACTTCATCTGCCCCCAGCAGATCGAGGACGCGCTGCATTCCGGCGTCACCACCATGCTCGGCGGCGGCACCGGCCCGGCCCACGGCACCCTCGCCACCACCTGCACCCCGGGCCCCTGGCATATCGGGCGGATGCTGCAGGCGATGGACGCCTTCCCGATCAACATCGGCATCTCCGGCAAGGGCAACGCCTCGCTGCCGGCCGCCCTCGAGGAGATGATCCTCGGCGGCGCCTGCGCGCTGAAGCTCCACGAGGACTGGGGCACCACGCCCGCGGCCATCGACAATTGCCTCTCCGTCGCCGACGCCTTCGACGTGCAGGTGATGATCCACACCGACACCCTCAACGAGAGCGGCTTCGTCGAGCACACCATCGCCGCGATGAAGGGCCGCACCATCCACGCCTTCCACACCGAGGGCGCCGGCGGCGGCCATGCGCCCGACATCATCAAGGTCTGCGGCTATCCGAACGTGATCCCGTCCTCGACCAATCCGACCCGGCCCTACACGGTCAACACCCTCGAAGAGCATCTCGACATGCTCATGGTCTGCCATCACCTCGACAAGTCGATCCCCGAGGACGTGGCCTTCGCCGAGAGCCGGATCCGCAAGGAGACCATCGCCGCCGAGGACATCCTGCACGACATGGGCGCCTTCTCGATCATCGCGTCGGACAGCCAGGCCATGGGTCGCGTCGGCGAGGTGCTGATCCGCACCTGGCAGACCGCCCACAAGATGAAGGTCCAGCGCGGCCGCCTCCCCGAGGAGCAGGGCGACAACGACAATCTGCGCGTCCGCCGCTACATCGCGAAATACACCATCAACCCCGCCATCGCCCACGGCATCTCCCGCGAGATCGGCTCCGTCGAGCCCGGCAAGCGCGCCGATCTCGTGCTCTGGAACCCGGCCTTCTTCGGCGTGAAGCCCGAAATGGTGCTGATCGGCGGCACCATCGCCGTCGCCCAGATGGGCGACCCGAACGCCTCGATCCCGACGCCCCAGCCGGTCTATACCCGCCCGATGTTCGGCGCCTACGGCCGCAGCCGCGAGAACTCCTCCGTCACCTTCGTCTCCGCGGCCGCCCAGGATGCCGGCATCCGCGACAGCCTCGGCCTCGCCAAGCAGACACTCGCGGTCGAGAACACCCGCGGCGGCATCGGCAAGGCGGCGATGAAACTCAACGACGCCACCCCCGAGATCGACGTGAACCCCGAAACCTACGAGGTCCGCGCCAACGGCGAGCTTCTCACCTGCGAACCCGCCGAGGTGCTGCCGATGGCGCAACGCTACTTCCTGTTCTAGCCTTGCCGCCGCCCCGACGGGTGGACGCCGCGACGGAGCCCTTCGTGACCTCTCCGACATGCGGGATATCGCCCACGGACACCGGACGCGCCGGGCCCGGCTTGCGGCCGGCCCTGTCCTCGTCCAGCATGGCGCCCCGATCCTGCTCGACGGAAAAACCCGTGCACACCCCTTCCCGCCCCGGCGCTCCGACCCGCCTGCGCCGCCTCTGCGGGCTGCTGTTCCTCGCCCTCGCGCTCCTCACGATCCAGCCGTCACTGCCTTCGGCGCAACAGGCGCCCGACCCCGCCGCGACCCAGACCGATGCGGCCCCGCCCGCCGATTCCACCCAGGACAGCCCGCGCTACATCGTGCGCACCAACAGCCCGCGGGAGACCTTCGCCACCTTCCAGAGCCTCGGCGACGAAATGCGCACCGCCATGGACGACTACCGGGCAGACCCGCGACCGCGCCGGGGCGGACCGCATCCATTTCGTCGTCGACCAGTGGCTCTCGCTGATCGACCTGTCGACGGTTCCGGAGACGGCCCGCCGGGAAGTCGGCGCCCTGACCGCGGCCTATCTTCTCGACATCTTCGACCGCATCCCGCCCCCCGACGTCAGCACCCTGCCCGTGGCCACGGACCTCGAACGGGGCGGCGCGACCTCGTTCCTGATCCCGGGCACCCCGTTCCGGATCATCGAGATCGGGGACGGCCCCCGGCAGGGCGAATTCCTGTTCAGCGAGCTGACCGTACAATCGGCGCCGAGCTTCTTTCGCACGGTCGAAGACCTTCCCTCCCGATCGCAAGGCACGACCACCAGCTGGGTGTCGGAGTTCCGCCAGCTGACGGGACCGATGGTCCCGGCAGCACTGCTCGCCGCAATCCCCGAGACCCTCAAGCGCCCCCTGCTCGGCACGCCGGTCTGGAAGATCATCGCGGTCGCGGTTCTCACGGCCCTCTCCGCCGTCCTGCTCTTGCTGTGGAACCGCGCGACGACGCATCCCGCCTGGGGTGGCCTCGTCGGCGAGCGCTGGCGGGAGATCCTGAGCCCGCTCGCGCTGCTGCTCGCGGCCCTCGGCCTGCGCTACATCTTCGCCGCCGAGATCATCGTCGTCGGCCAGTTCGCCTCCGCCGTCTTCGCCGCGCTCACCTCGTCCTCTACCTCGCCCTCGCCTGGACCTTCTGGGTGATCGTGCTCGCGCTCTTCGAGACGGCCATCCACCGGGGCAATCTCCCCGAAGAGACCTTCGATGCGAACATGCTGCGGCTGATCGCCCGCATCCTCGGGATCTTCGGCGGCATCGTCATCCTCGCCTACGGCGCGCAGGACATCGGCCTGCCGGTGTTCAGCCTGCTCGCGGGCCTCGGGATCGGCGGCATCGCCATCGCGCTGGCGATCCGGCCGACCCTCGAGAACCTGATCGGCGGCTTCGTGCTCTACCTCGACCGGCCGATCCGCGTCGGCGATTTCTGCACCTTCGGCGACAGCAGCGGCACGGTCGAGAGCATCGGCGTGCGCTCGACCCAGATCCGCGCCCTCGACCGGACGCTGATCACGCTGCCCAATGCCACCTTCGCCGACATGCAGATCGTCAACTGGGCACAATGCGACCGCATGCTCATCACGCAGACCATCGGCCTGCGCTACGAGACCGACCTCGACCAGATGCGCCACGTCATCGCGAAACTCCGGGAGATGCTGATCGGCCATCCGCGGATCGACACCGACACGGCGCGCGTGCGCTTCGCGAATTACGGCGCATCCTCCCTCGACATCGACATCCGCATCTACGCCCTGACCCGGGAATGGAACGATTTCTACGCGATCAAGGAAGACGTGCTCTTCCGCATCAAGACCATCGTCGAGCAATCGGGCACCGGCTTCGCCTTCCCGTCGCAGACCCTCTACATGAGCCGGGACGACGGGCTCGATGCCGAACTTGGCGCGAAGGCCCGGCAGGAAGTCTCGACCTGGAGGCACAGCGGACGCTTGCCGTTCCCGAATTTCCCCGCCGACCGCCTGAAGCGCCTGGACGGACGTCTGAGCTATCCACCCCCCGGCTCGCCCGACTTCAACGCGACCGCCGAGGAGCTTGAAGAGGCCGGCGGCGAACGCCTGTCGGCGGAGCCACAACCCGACGCGACCGAACCTGCCGCCGAAGCGCCGGAGATCCCGCGCAAGGACTGACGACCGTGCCGGGACGCGCGCCGCAGGTCCGGACGCCGGACCACCAAAGCGCGCAATCGCCCGTGCGCTTTTGCGGTGCCTTCGGTCCGCAACCATGCGATGAAGGCCCCATCAAATCCAGAAGAGGCCCGCCCCATGAAACTCACCCGCATCATGCTCCTCGTCGCCGCCACCGGGCTCGCCGGCTGCACGGTCAGTTCGCCGACCGGTTCGTCCTCCGGCGATGGAAGTTCCCGCGTCGCCAGCGGCGGCGCCGCCGGCCGCATGGGCCCCACCTACTGCCAGACCGTGCCGAGTGACCTGAACGAGCGCAGCCGCTGGAACTCGCTCTGCTCCAACATGCGCTGAGCGCAGGCCCGCCCGCATCGGCACCCCGAAGGACGGGCTTGCGGCCCCCACGGGCCAGGCCGTAAGAGCACCGGACCATTTCAGAAGGAGAGCCGCACCGTGCTTCACATCGACATTCCGAGCCAGACCGAGATCGAGCGTCTGAACGCCGCCCGAAGCACCCCCTCGGTGTCGATCTACATGCGCACCACCCCGCTCACCCAGGAAGCCCAGAAGGACCGCATCAACCTCAAGAACCTCCTGCGCGAGGCGATCAGCCAGATGGAGGCCGGCGACATACCCAAGCGCGCCATCTGGCCCATCGACGAGGCGGTGACGGCCCTCATCGACGACGACGATTTCTGGGTCCACCAGGCCAACAGCCTCGCGATCCTCGCCACACCCGAGAAGATCCGCACCTGGCGGCTCCCGAACCGCATCGAGGACCAGGTCGCCGTCTCCGACCGCTTCCACCTCAAGCCGATGCTGCGCGCCGTCACCTTCCCGCACAATGCCTATGTGCTGGCGATCAGCGTCGGGCATTGCCGGCTGGTCGAGGTCTCCGCGGACCTGCCGCCCCACGACGTGGCCGTGCCGGGCCTGCCGAAGAACTTCAACGACGCGCTCGGCAAGCGCAGCCACACCGAGAACCGCGACGGCATGGCGAGCGGCGAAGGCACCTCCGAATCGGCGATGTTCAACCGCTATGCCCGCGCCGTCGACCACGCGCTGCGCCCGGTCCTGAGCGGCCATGAGCGCCCGCTGATCGTCGCCGCCTCCGAACCGCTCGGCTCGATCTACCGCTCGGTCTCGACCTATGCCAACACCGCCGATGAAGTGATCGCCGGCAGCGCCGACCACCGGCCCGACCACGAGCTTGCCGCCGAGGCCCGCACCATCCTCGACGGGATCTATGCCGGCCAGATCGCCGACCTCAAGAGCCTCTTCGGCGAGCGCGAGAACCAGGGCCGCGCCACTTCGGACGTGGCGAGCGCAGCCCGCGCCGCGACCTTCGGCGCCGTCGACACGCTGATCGTGGACATGGACGCCCATGTTCCGGGCACGATCGCCGATGACGGCGTGGTCAGCTTCGCCGAGACGGCGGATGCCTCCAGCTACGGCGTCGTCGACGAGATCACCGCCCGGGCCATCGCCTCGGGCGCGCGCATCGTCGCGGCCCGCCGCGAGGACATCCCCGGCGGCGGCGACCTCGCGGCGATCCTGCGCTACGCGATCTGATCGCCCCCGAAAACGCCCCTTCGGGACCGGCATCGCGGGGAGACCCGCGGTGCCGTTTTTTCGTCGGCACGCTCGCGGATCCGTGAAGACCGGTTAACAAGCCGTTGATCCGCATGTGCGCACCGCATGACGGCAATGCAAGGCTGGCTGTTGTCCGGGCGCCTCGTCGGGCGCATCTCTCCGCCGTAACCAGACGAAGCCGCAAAGGATGCGGCAAGGAGTAAAACCGTGACGACCCTGACATTCGACCTCGCGCGCGCACCGCGCGGCGAGAGCATTTCCACCCGCGCGAAGCGCCTGTTCGACTGGCTGGTGCAGAATTCCGAAGGCGCACGCTGCGCGCGCCATGCGGCACTTCTCGACGCGCTGAGCGACGCCGAACTCGCCGCCCGCGGCATCCGGCGCGAGGACATCATCCGCACCGCCTTCGCGCGCTACCTGCACTACTGAGCACGCGCCCGCAGAGGGCGACAGTGCACAGGCCCTCCGGCGTGATGAAGCCGGCGCTTCTCGGGGAGACGCGCTAGCTTGCGCCCCTCCGGGGCGACACGACCCCGAAACGGCGCGCTCGACTCCGAGCGCGCCGTTTCGTCTCTGATCTCCCGGCCTCAGGCCTTGAGCGCCCCGCTCTGTTTCGCGACATGGGTGGCGATCACGTCCATCAAAGCCGGCGACAGCGCGTCGTAGGGCGGCAGTCCGAGCTCGCTCAGCCGTCCGCGGATGCGGTCCATGCGCGCCGGATCGACCCCGGATTCGATGATCGACGACACGAAGGCGGCGAATTCCGGCGGCGACCAGCCGCTCTCGGAGCTCAGTTCGGTATGGACGAAGTCGAGCCCGTGGAACGGATGCCCGGTATTCTCGATCCGCCCGAACATGTGCGTGCCGCACTCCTTGCAGGCATGGCGCTGGATCGCGGCGTTCGGATCGACGATCTCGAGCTTCACACCGTTCGCCACCACCTCGACCGCATCGCGCCCGACGACCGCGATCTGCGAGAAGACCGCGCCCGCGGGCTTCCAGCACTTCGTGCAGCCGCAGACATGGTTGTGGGCGGTCTGGGCCGAGACCTTGACCTTGACCGGGTCGGTCTTGCACTTGCACGACAACGTGCCGCCGGCAAATCCGGGTTTCGCGGGCGGAATACCGTTATCGACCGCGGGATGGATCTTCACGTCGGCGTATTTCGGGCCGCTCGGCGCCGGCGGCGCGGCGGATCCCGATCCGAAGAGATTAGAAAGCAGTCCCATTGGCCTTCCTCCATTGTTTCTCTATTATTGGCCGTGCGACATGTTGCTCCTGAAAACGTCCCGCCGCAACTAGACCTTCGAAGCGGTCGGGGGCGGCGCGACCGGCCCGAAACCACCCTCCCGCGGAGGTGATCGCCCGATGCCCGACCTGACCAGCCACGCCATCCGGCGCGGCCCGGACCTGCCCGCCGCGCCCGCCGACAGCGTGGTGCTCGACTACGATGCCCGCTTCCTGCGCCGGAAGGTCCTGACCACCGAAGCCGGACGCAGCCTGCATGTCGATCTGCCCGAAACCGTCTCGCTCGGCGACGGCGACGCCTTCGAGACCGCCGACGGCACGCTCATCGCCGTGGTCGCGGCCCCCGAGCCCCTGATCGAGATCCACGCCTCGCCCGAGGATCTCGCCCGCCTCGCCTGGCATATCGGCAATCGCCACACCCCGGCCCAGATCGCCGCCGGCCGCATCCTGATCCGCCAGGACCACGTGATGGCCGACATGCTCACCCGCCTCGGCGCCCATACCCATTCCGTCACCGCCCCCTTCACCCCCGAGGGCGGCGCCTACGGTCCCGGCCGCACCCACGGCCACCATCACGGCCACGACGCCGGGACCGATCCCGATGCCGCCGCGCGCGGCACACCCCGACCACACGGGCACTGAGCGGATGCCCCTCTTCTCTCCCCGCGACCGCCACTTCGACGCCGCCTCGGCTCGGACCTGGGCGCGCTTCGAGATCGCCTATACCGGCGTCGATTTCACCGCGGCCCTGCTCTTCATCATCGGCTCGGTGCTGTTCTTCGGCGAGGACACCCAGCGCAGTGCAACCTGGTTCTTCCTCGTCGGCAGCCTGTTCTTCGCCCTCAAGCCCACCCTGCGGCTCGTGCGCGAAATCTGGTTCCTGCGCCGCGGCGACGACAGCCTGCTGGCCAAGCGCGCGGAAAGCGATCTCGGCATCAGCCACGACGCGGACGGCACCCCCCGATGAGCGACCGTCACCGCGCAACCCAGATCCTCTCGAGCTGGTTCTCGCCCGCCTACCCGGTCGGCGCCTACAGCTACTCCCACGGCCTCGAATGGGCCGTCGAGACCGGTGCTGTCACCGATCGCGCGACGCTTGAGGACTGGGTCGGCGGCCTGCTCGAATTCGGCGCCGGCCGCAGCGACGCGATCCTGCTCGCCCATGCCTTCCGCGCCGAGGATCCCGCCCCGATCGCCGACCTCGCCGAGGCCCTGACCGCCGGCGCCGAACGCCACCACGAGACCATGGCCCAGGGGGCGGCCTTCGCCCGGGTCACCGCCGCGGTCTGGAGCATCGACCTGCCGGCCCTGCCCTACCCGGTCGCGGTCGGCCGCGCCGCGCGCCTCCTCGACCTGCCCCTCGATCTCGCCTTGCCGCTCTTCGTCCAGGCCTTCGCCGCGAACATCGTCTCCGCCGGCGTGCGCCTGATCCCGCTCGGCCAGACCGACGGCCAGCGCATCACCGCCGCGCTCATGCCGCTCGCGGCAGAGGTCGCGGTGGCGGCCGAGACCGCCCCCCTCGATGCGATCGGCGGCGTCAGCCTGATGGCCGACATCGCCTCCATGCGCCACGAAACCCAGTACACGAGGCTCTACCGCACATGACATCCCCCAACGGACCGCTTCGCGTCGGACTCGGCGGCCCGGTCGGCGCCGGCAAGACCGCCCTGATGGACCAGCTCTGCAAGACCATGCGCGACCGCTGGTCGATCGCCGCCGTCACCAACGACATCTACACCCGCGAGGACGCCGAATTCCTGATGCGCGCCCAGGCCCTGCCCCTCGAGCGCATCGTCGGAGTCGAGACCGGCGGCTGCCCGCACACCGCGATCCGCGAGGACGCCTCGATCAACCTCGCCGCCATCGACGACCTCGTCGCGCGCTTCCCCGATCTCGACATCGTCCTGATCGAATCGGGCGGCGACAACCTCTCCGCCACCTTCTCGCCGGAACTCGCCGACCTCACGATCTACGTCATCGACGTCTGCGCCGGCGACAAGATCCCCCGCAAGGGCGGCCCCGGCGTGACCCGCTCGGATCTGCTCGTCATCAACAAGACCGACCTCGCGCAATATGTCGGCGCCTCGCTCGAAGTGATGGACCGCGACGCGAAACGCATGCGCGGCGACCGCCCCTTCCAGTTCGCCCAGGTCCGCAACGGCGTGGGCGTGCCCGAGATCGTCGCCTTCATCGAAACCGCCGGCGGCCTGCGCTGAGCCCGCCGGCACGGAGACAGCTTTTGCAAGACGCCCCGCAAGTGCCTGATATCGCACCCATCCCCGCGCCTCCGCCCAAGCAGGGCGCCACGAAAAGGCCTCCCGATGACCGATGACACCGCCCACAGCCCCCCGGCGATCCTCGTTCTCGGCGCATCGGGCAGCGTCGGGCGGCTCATCGTCGCCGAAGCCCGGGCGCGCGGCCTCGCGGTGACCGCACAGACCCGGGAATCGCAGCGCCTCGCCGGGCTCGACGCCGCTGGCCAGATCGTCGCCCTCGACCCGACCGACAGCGTCGCCCTCGCCGCGGCCCTGCCCGGCCATGATGCCGTGATCTTCGCGCTCGGCGACCGAAGCCGCGGCACGACGCTCTTCTCGGACGCGACCCGAGCCCTCATCCCGGCGATGCGCACCGCCGGCGTGCGCCGATTGATCGCGATCACCGGCGTGGGCGCCGGCGAGACCCGCGGCCATGGCGGCTTTCTCTACGACCGGGTGATCTTCCCGCTCTTCACCCGGTCGCTCTACGCCGACAAGGACGTGCAGGAGGCGCTGATCGAAAAGTCCGGCCTCGACTGGACCATCGTGCGCCCGGCCCCCTTCAACGACACGCCCGCCCCGGGCCCGCTGCAGGTGCTCACCCGCATCACACCCGACACGAAACTGCGCCGGATCACCCGCGCCGAAGTGGCCGGCTTCGTGCTCGACCAGCTCGAAAGCGACGCCCATCTGTTCCGCAAGCCCTTCATCGGGCATCCCTGACACCGGACCGGCGTCAGGGACAGCAGCGTCACGCCGTCAGGAAAGCGAGGCTGGCAAGCCCCGCCGGCGCGATGCGGGCCGGACGCATCCAGTCGATCTCGAAGCGACAGGCCGGATCACCGCGCCCGCAGCATTCGGTCTCCGTCACCGAGGCCCGCGCATGGACCAACTCGCGGAACAGCGTGCGAAACACCGCCGTATGCCACACGCAGCCCGGCGCGATGGCGAGCGGATTATGCGCGATCAGCACCGTGGTCGGCCGATGGCCGGCATGGGCGAACACCCCCGACCCGGCGAAGGTCCAGGCATGGGCCGAGATCGCCGAGAGCAGGATCCGCGCAGCAGGGCCGGCCGGCAGCGCGCGCAGCAGCAGCCGCGCCGGCGCCGGGATGCGGTTCGCGAGGATATAGGCCCCGGTCCGCGCCCCGGCATCGTCCGACAAGGCCCGCGCCAGCGGCGGCGATGCCATCCGGTAGAGCGCGCGGTGCAGCGACGCCACCGCATCCTCGCTGATCATCTCGCCGGGTGGCGCGTCGAACCAGTCGGGACAGCGGGCCGCCGCATAGACCGCCCGGCCGAGATCCTCTTCACCCTGCGCGCGAAACGCCTCGCCGAGCTGAATGACCGCGTTCGGGCCGATGCGCGCGGCATCGGCACCGTCCGCATCGGGGTCAGTGAAGGACGGGAACCGGTCGTGTTTCATGATCGTCCATCTGCTGGGTGCTGCCACCGCAGGCCATGATCGGCTCGCGGGCCTCGCGTTCGGCGGCAAGCTGGGCCTTCACCGCCTTCTTGCGCTCGTTGGCCGCGATCTTGCGATCGTGCATCGCCGCCCAGTCTTCCATCTGCGCCGGCGCGATCTTGCGGCTGTCGTCGAAGTGGAAATCGACCTTCTTCTTGGTCTGCGGCCCCCAGTAGCCGACCTTGCCGAGATCGTAGAACGTGCGCTGGAACCCGGCCCGCAGGAACGCCTTGAGGCAGCCGAGCAGATACCGCCGCCGGAACCCGGTGCCGCGCCACGGATAGTGGAACAGCGCCTTCTTCATGTAGAAGCGCCGATAGTTGTTCATCACCCGGTCCAGAAGCTCGCCGCGTTCCATCGCGTCGGGCTTCATGATCGGCGTGACGAAGTTGTATTTCGAGAAGTCGAAGACCTCGACCTTGTCGCCGAGCTCCTGGAAGAGCGGCGTGAACGGCCAGGGCGTGTACATCGACCAGTTGGCCAGATCCGGCTGCCAGTCCCAGGCCATCTGGTAGGTCTCTTCCAGCGTCTCCGCCGTCTCGTTGTCGAGCCCGACGATGAACTGCGCCTCGGTGAAGATGTCGGCCTCGCGCAGGAGGCGGATCGCCTCCTTGTTGTTGGCGACCTTGGTCTCCTTGTTGAACCGGTCGAGCTTCATCTGCGCGGCCGCCTCGGTCCCGAGGCGACACATGCACCAGCCCCGCCTTGCGCCAGAGCGGCAGCAGATCCTTGTCGCGCATGATGTCGGTGACGCGGGTGTTGATGCCCCACTTGATCTTGTCGGGCAGCCCGCGCCGGATCAGCTCCTCGCAGAATTCGGTGAACTTCGCCTTGTTGATCGTCGGCTCCTCGTCGGCGAGGATGAAGAAGCCCACCTGATGGTCGTTCACCAGCCGCTCGATCTCGTCGACCACCTTCTGCGGGTCGCGCACCCGGTAGTCGCGCCAGAATTTCCACTGCGAGCAGAACGAGCAGGTGAAGGGACAGCCCCGCGCCATGTTCGGGATCGCCACCCGGGTGCCGAGCGGCACGTAGATGTATTTCGACCATTCGAGGATCGACCAGTCCGGATCGATGCCGTCGAGATCCTTCACCGTGCTCGCCGCCTGGGTCGCCACGATCTCGTCGCCGTCGCGGAAGGCCAGCCCGTGGATCTTGCGGCGGTCCTGCAGATAGCGGCCCTCGTCGATGGCGCGGATCAGGTTGACGATGATCTCCTCGCCCTCGCCGCGCACGATCACGTCGACCTGCGGCGCCTCCGACAGCACCTGCTTGTACATGAAGGTCGCATGCACGCCGCCCAGCACCCGCACCGCCTCCGGCACCGCCTCGCGGGCGATCTCGAGCACGCTCTCGGCCTTGTAGATCGACGGCGTGATCGAGGTCACCCCCACCACGTCGGGCTGCAGCGCGATCATCCGCTCGGCGAGTTCCTCGTCGGGCAGATCGTTGGTCATCGCGTCGATGAACGACACCTGATCGTAGCCCGCCGCCTTCAGCGAGCCGGCGAGATACGCGACCCAGGCCGGCGGCCAGTTGCCGGCGATCTCGGCGCCGCCGGAATGGTAGTTCGGGTGAACGAGGAGGATGTGCATCGGTCGGTCTCCGGTGTAACTGTCCAGATTAAGTTACACCGCAAAGCGTCAACCTGAATTGACATGGATCAACCGTCCCGAACTGGCGTGCACGCCGATTTGCGCGCCCGCTGGAGTCTCCCGCCCATCTCAAGCGCCCAGCCCGGAATCGAGCCGAAGGCGCCGGGCAAGCGCCTGCCCGTCCCGGCGGGCTGGCGCTCCGTCAACCCAAGCACTCAGATCACACGGAGAATGTTCGTGGCACCATAAAGCGCTCAACTCAGCCGTTGCAGCGCCACCCCACGGGCAGGCGCTCGCCCGGCTTGTCGCATAGTCCAGCCCGACCGATCACCAAAGCCTCGCAAACCACCCCGCCAGCCCATCAGAGCCCCCGCGCCGCCGGAATGATCGCCGTCTCCACCAGCCGGTTCAGATCCCCCGCATAGCCCTGCGAGCGCGCCGGCCGCGTCGGATCGGAGGTGATCGCCACCGTCAGCCGCGCCTCGGGCACCACATAGATCATCTGCCCGCCGTAACCGCGCGCATAGGCCGTCGGCATCCCGGCGAATTGCGGCAGGAACCAGCCATAGCCGTAGGGATGCCCCGAAAACGGCGAGCGCGTGCGCGGCTCCCAGGACGTCTCGATCCAGCCCTCCGGCACCATCTCCGCCCCGCCCGTGCGGATCGCCTCGGCGAAGGCGCTCATCGCCCGCGGCGACAGCGCCATCTCGTTGCCGCCCATGTAGTAGCCCTGCGGATCACGGGTCCAGCGCGGGATGTCGAAGCCGAGCGGGCCGCCGATCCACGCGTTCGCGAGGCTGTGCAGATCGCGCCCCGATGCCTCGGCCAGCACCGCGCCCAGCAGATGGAAATCCCCGGTCGAATAGCTGAACTGCGCGCCGGGTTCCGCCAGCATCGGCCGCGCCAGCACATAGCCGATCCAGTCGCGGCTCTGCACCCAGGCGCCGTAATTGGCCCCCGACACCCGCTCGAACCCCGAGCGCATCGTCAGCAGATCCGCCACGGTGACGCGCGCCGCCCGCGGGTCCATCCCCGCGGGCGCGCGCCCCGCCAGATAGGGCAGCACCGGCGCCTCGACCCCCGGAAGCACGCCGCGCGCGATCGCCGCCCCGGTCAGCGTCGCCACCAGCGTCTTCGACACCGATTTCACATTGGCCGGCCGGTCGAGCGGCCCGCCGCGAAACGCTTCCGCCAGCACCACCTGCCCGTCCACCGTAACGACGATCGCATGAAGCTGGTCGAGCCCCCGCGCCGCATCGGCCACCGCCGCCATGCCGGCCGCCCGCCCCCGCCCGGGAACCAGCGCCGCAGCCGCAAGCCCCAGGCCGAAGCCGCGCCGGGACATCGAATTTCCATGCATGTTCATGGGCCGCAACATGGCGGCCCCGGCCCCGCCCGGCCAGTCACAGCTGCGTCAGCCGCGCATGCGCTCGCCCGCCGGATCGAAGGGCGGCTCCAGCGCGAGCCGGGCCGGGCAGCGCCGCCCGAGGATCTCCACCTCGAAGAGCCCCGCCTCGCCACGCTCCGCCAGCGCCGCCGGGATGTAGCCCTGCGCCAGCGACATCTCCACATGATGCCCGTAGCCGCCCGAAGTCACCCAGCCGACCACCCGCCACTCTCCGTCGACATTCCCCGGACGGCGCGTCACCGAGGCGCCATCCGCCGCCACCCTGAGCCCGCCGATATCCTTGCCCGGCGGCACCGTGCCGTAATCGGGCACGCCCCGCGCCCAGATCGGCTCGTCGGCCATCACGTCGGCGTTGTCGGCCTCGATGATCAGGCTCACCCGCCGGAGCGCCGGCCCCGCCTCCGCCTCCCGCGCCGCCGCATCGCGCCCGATGAAGTCGCCCTTGTCGAGCTTCACGAACCGCTCCATCGCCGCCGCGTAAGGCCCGTAGATCGGCCGCAGCTCCGCGAACCAGGTCGGGAAGTTCTTCTCGAGCCGCATCGACAACAGCGCGCGCATCCCGAAATCGACGATGCCCTGCGCCGCCCCCGCCGCCTTGATCGCGCCGTAGAGCGTGCGCAGATAGCACGGCTCGCACCAGATCTCGTAGCCGAGATCGCCGGTATAGCTGATCCGGTTCACCAGCGCCGGGCAGCCCGCCACATCCATGCTGCGATGATCCATGAACCGGAACGCCGCCGCCGACACATCGCCGTCCACCAGCGCCGCCAGCACCTCGCGGCTCTTCGGCCCCGCGATCATCAGCCCGACCAGCTTCTGCCCCAGCCGCTCGATCCGCACGCTGCCATCGGTCGGCGCAGTGCCGCTCGAACCAGCGCAGATGATAGATCTGCGCCCCCGACGAGCCCCAGACCAGGAACCGCTCCGCTTCGGTCCGCGCCACGGTGAAATCACCGATCAGCCCCCCCGCTTCGTTCAGCATCGGCGAGAGCGCGATGCGCCCGAGCCGCGGCAGCGCATTGGTCAGCACCCGGTCGAGAAACGCCTCCGCCCCCGGCCCCGACACCTCGTACTTGGCGAAATTGGCGATCTCCGTCACGCCCGACGCCACCGCGCACCGCCCGCACCTCGGCCCCCACATGGGCGAAATCGGTCGAGCGGTGGAACGACAGCACATCCACCGGCTCGGTACCTTCGGGCGCGTACCAGAGCGGCACCTCGAGCCCCCAGGTCACCCCCATCACCGCATTGTTGTCGCGGGTCTGGATGTCATAAAGCGGCGTGGTCTGCGCCGGCCGCGCCGCCGGCAATTCCTCGTTCGGGAACCGGATCGAGAAGCGCCGCGAATAATTCTCCCGCACCTTGGCGTTGGTGTAGCGCAGGCTCGTCCAGTCGCCGAAGCGCGCCACGTCCATGCCGAACACATCGAAGCCCGGATCGCCCGTCGTCATCCAGTTCGCCAGCACCAGCCCGACACCGCCGCCCTGGCTGAAGCCCGCCATCACCGCACAGGCCGACCAGAAATTCGTCAGCCCCTGCACCGGCCCGACCAGCGGATTGCCGTCGGGCGCGAAGGTGAAGGGCCCGTTGATCACCTGCTTGATCCCGGCATTCTCCAGCGCCGGGAAATGCCGGAAGCCGATCTCGAGCGAGGGCGCGATCCGGTCCAGATCCGGTGCCAGCAACTCATGCCCGAACTCCCAGGGCGTCTCCAGCGGCGACCAGGGCCGGCAATCCTTCTCGTAGGTGCCCAGAAGCAGCCCGCCGCGCTCCTGCCGTGTGTAGATCTCGCCCTTGAAGTCGATCACATGGCAGAATTCACGCCCCGTCGCGGCATTGTACTCCGCCACCTCCGGCATGTCCTCGGTCAAGAGATACATGTGCTCCATCGCCAGGAGCGGCAGTTCGAGCCCCACCATGCGCCCGACCTCGCGCGCCCAGAGCCCGCCGGCATTCACCACATGCTCGGCCCGCACGGTGCCCGCTTCGGTCACCACGTTCCACATGCCGTCCGGATCCTGCGTCAGCTCGATCACCCGGTTGCGCAGGACGATGCTCGCCCCGAGCTTCTGCGCCGCCTTGGCATAGGCATGGGTGGTGCCCGACGGATCGAGATGCCCCTCCACCGGATCCCAGAGCGCGCCGACGAAATGCTGCGGGTCGAGGATCGGAAACATCGCCTTCGCCTCTTCGGGCGTCACCAGTTCGGTATCCATCCCCATATGCCGGCCCTTGGCGTGGAGCGCGCGCAGGAAATCCATGCGCTCCGGGCTGTCGGCCATCATGAAGCCGCCCACCAGATGCAGCGAGCAGGACTGCCCCGAGAGCTTCTCGATCTCGTCGTAGAGCGAAACGGTATAGGCCTGCAGCTTCGCGACGTTCGGATCGCCGTTGAGCGTGTGAAAGCCCCCCGCCGCATGCCAGGACGAGCCCGAGGTCAGCTCCGAGCGCTCGATCAGCATCACGTCGGTCCAGCCGGCCCGCGCCAGATGGTAGAGGACAGAGCAGCCGACAACGCCGCCTCCGATCACGACGACGCGGGCATGGGTCTTCATGGTCTCAGTCTCCGATCACAGCCGCCGTGAGGTCCGAATCCGGCTCGGCCAATGGCGCGATCACATCGAAATGGTGCCGCCCCGGCGCGACCGTCTGCGACATGTCGGCGCCCAGCCCCGTCCAGATATTGGCCAGAAGCGTGCTCTGCCGCACGAATTCCGGCCGCTCGTCGTCACCCACCCAGACATGCACCCGCGCGCCTTCGACCGGCTCCAGCAATGCGGGGCTCTCGGCATCGGCCGCCGCGGCGTCGAGCAGGAGATCGGCGTTGATCGCGGTGCGCAGGAGCGGCCGCAGGTCATGCACCCCGCTGATCGACACAACCCGCCCGATCCGCGCCTGCACCGCCCCCGGCAGCGGCGCATCGCGGCAGACCTGCCGCACCACCAGATGCCCGCCCGCCGAATGCCCCGCCAGATGCACCGGCACCCCCGCCGGCACCAGTGCCGCCGCCTGGGCGATGGCCGCCGCGACCGACCGGGTGATCGCGGCGATGCGCGCCTCGGGTGCCAGCGGATAGCCCGGCATCGCCACCGCCCAGCCCCGCGCCAGCGGCCCGGCCGCCAGATGCGACCAGAGCCGGTGATCGAACCGCCGCCAGTAGCCGCCATGCACGAAGACCAGCAGTCCCACCGGGCGGCCGGTCGGGCAGAACAGATCGAGCCGCTCGCGCGGATGCGCCCCGTAGGCCAGCCCCTCGCGCAGCCCGTCCGGCGTCAGCCCCGCCCGGAACGCCGCGGCCTCCGCCGCCCAGCGCGCCGGATAACCCTCGCCGTCCGGAATATGGCCGGAATTCTCGTAGGCATCGTCCCAGTCGGTGATCATGACATCGCTCCGTGCCCGCCGGCATAGGCGTTCCTGCCCGGCTCCACCCAGCCCGCCGGCTCTGCCCGCGGGCGATAGACCTCCACCCCCAGCGGATGACAGGCCGCCGCATCGCTCGAATGCTCCGCCCCGCAATCTCCCCCCGGACAGGCCGAGAGCGCCGCCAGCAGATCGATCTCCGCGAAGAACTCGATGAAATCGCCGGGCCGCACCGGGCTCGCCTTCATGATGTAGCGCCCGGTCTCGCCATCGAAGCCGGTGCACATGAAGACATTCAGCACGTCATGCACCAGCGGCTCCACCTCCGCCCGCCCGCGGCCGGTCTGCGCCGCCAGTGCGCGCACGAGGTTCGAATGGCAGCAGCGGTCGTAATCGAGCCCCGCCAGCAGGCGGTGCGTGTAGGGATCGCAGCGCGTGCCGATCACGTCATGCACCCCGCAGCCGAAGCCGTCCCGCCCGTACCAGTCCAGACTGTCCCCGGTGATCGTCGCCATCGGGCGCAGATACGGCAGGTTCGACCAGAGCCGGTCCCCCGTCGAGACATGCGTGCCGTGCAGCGCCCGCGTCTTGCCCGAGAAGAACCGCTCCGAAAGATCGCCCGCCGCCCAGAGGTTCAGATCCCCGACCTGCGGCCCCTCCATGCTCACGATCCGGAAGAAATGCCCCTTCGGCACCCGGAAGGCCTCCGCACTGCGCGGCGCCACCTCGAGCCGCGCGACCTGCGTCCACCCCTCCCGCGCCGCGTGGTACGCCGCCAGATCGACCCCGGGCAGCGTGTCGGGCGGATAGACCGTCACCGGCGCCACGGCGCGGCGGGCCGCGGCATCGACGGGCGCGGCCATCAGAACGCCTTGAAGGTGAGCGTCGTCAGGCTCCGGTCGATATGGGGAATGTCGAGGATCTTCGCGTTGATGTAGCGCCCGATATCCTCCTCCGCGGGGATATAGATCTTCATCATCAGGTCGTATTCGCCGGAGGTCGAATAAAGCTCGGAGGCGAATTCCCGGTCATAGATCGCATCGGCCACCTCGTAGGTCCGGCCCGGGCTGCAGCGCAGCTGAACGAAAACGCAATGCATCGACATCCTCCCTCTCCCCCTTCCAGACTGGCCCCGCACCGGTGCGGATGCAATCGCCATTTCAACGGCCCGACAGCGCCGGGACTCCGACCATTCCGACCAACACCCGAAACGGGGTCCAAGCCGGGCGAGCGTCTGCACCCCGCCCGACCGCACCCCCGGCCCCCGGCGCACCCTTTCGCCCACCGCACGGCCGCGTTAAACTGCACCCCAAAGCCGCAAGGAGCCTCCCCGATGCTGCAAAAGCTCAACACCCCCGAAACCGCCCGCGCCAAGCCCGCCGCCTTCGCCTGGGAAGATCCGTTCGGCCTCGAGCAGCAGCTCACCGACGAGGAGCGCATGGTCCGCGACACCGCGCGGGACTATTGCCAGGACCGCCTCGCCACCCGCGTGCGCGACGCCAACCGCTCCGAGACCTTCGACCGCGAGATCATGTCCGAAATGGGCGCCCTCGGCCTGCTCGGCCCGACCATCCCCGAGGAATTCGGCTGCGCGGGGCTCGGCTACGTCTCCTACGGCCTCGTCGCCCGCGAGGTCGAGCGCGTCGACAGCGGCTACCGCTCGGCGATGTCGGTGCAATCCTCGCTGGTGATGCACCCGATCTTCGCCTACGGCACCGACGCCCAGCGCGCGAAGTTCCTGCCCAAGCTCGCCACCGGCGAATGGGTCGGCTGCTTCGGCCTCACCGAACCCGATGCCGGCTCCGACCCCGCCGGCATGACCACCCGCGCGAAACCCGTCGACGGCGGCTACAGCCTCTCCGGCGGCAAGACCTGGATCACCAACAGCCCCATCGCCGACGTGCTCGTCATCTGGGCCAAATCCGACGCCCATGACGGCAAGATCCGCGGCTTCCTCCTCGAGCGCGGCATGAAGGGCCTCGAAACCCCGAAGATCGACGGCAAGTTCAGCTTGCGCGCCTCGGTCACCGGCATGATCTCCATGAGCGATGTCTTCGTGCCCGAGGAGAATCTCCTGCCCCATGCCGAGGGCCTCGCCGGCCCCTTCGGCTGCCTCAACAAGGCCCGCTACGGCATCGCCTGGGGCGCGATGGGCGCCGCCGAATTCTGCTGGCAGGCCGCCCGCGACTACACGCTCGAGCGCAAGCAGTTCGGCCGCCCGCTGGCCCAGACCCAGCTCGTCCAGAAGAAGCTCGCCGACATGCAGACCGAGATCGGCCTCGGCCTCCAGGGCGCCCTGCGCCTCGGCCGCCTCATGGACGACGGCAAGGCCCCCGCCGAGCTCATCTCCCTGATGAAGCGCAACAATTGCGGCAAGGCCCTCGACGTCGCCCGCCTCGCCCGCGACATGCACGGCGGCAACGGCATCTCCGACGAATACGGCGTGATCCGCCACGTGATGAACCTCGAGGCGGTCAACACCTACGAGGGCACCCACGACGTGCACGCCCTGATCCTCGGTCGCGCCCAGACGGGGCTGCAAGCGTTCTTCTGACGTTCCGAGGCGAGCCGGACCCTGGCTGCGATACAGGACTGTCCCTCTAATCGGGTCCAGCGCTTCTCCATCCGCAGCACGATGCCCCCGCCCGGAACCAAGCCGAAGGCGCCGGGCGAGCAGCCCTCAGCCCGGCTTGCTCACCACGCCGCCCAGCGCCGCCGCTTCCGCAGCCCGCTTCGGGGCCTTGTCGAAATACGCCGCGACCCGGTCGAGTGCCACGAAGGCGATCGCCGCCGCCCCGAAGCTCAGCGCCATTCCGCCGCCGGTCGCATCGAGCAGCATCCCGGTCAGCAGCGCGATCGGCGCCGAGGCCACGAAACACGCAAGGCTGGTGCGCCCGATCCGCGCCAGCCGCGCGAACACCGCCGGCGCCGCGATCCGCCCGGCCCAGTGCCGCCCGCGCGGGCCGGCAAGACACCAGACCGCGAGGATCCCGGCGATCCAGGCGCCAGCCCCCATGAGATGCATCAGCCGGCGCGATTCCACCGGCAGCCCCGCCCCGCCGATCGCCAGTGCCAGCGCCGCGGCCACGAGGCCCAGCCCCAGGGCGATCTCGAGGCCCCGCGGCAAGCCGCTATTGCCGAGCGACCCACCCTCCCGGAGCCGGTTGCCGGCCGGCCCGGCGGCCCAGGCCCCGATCATCAGGATCGCGAAGACCGCGAGCCCGCGCAACACGCCGTGATCGGACTTCGAGGTCAGCGGCCGCAATTCGGTCAGGATCGTGTCGAGCCCGTCCTTCCAGCCCGGCACCCAGAGCCCGTTGCGGAACGCCCAGAAGCCGAGCGGCAGGCTCGCCACGAGGAACAGTGCCGCCAGCGCCGCCCGAAAGCCGGTGACCCGCGGAAACGGGATCCATCCCGCCCCGAAGCAGAAGGCGATCCCGAAAGGCAGGATCCAGGCGAAGGGATTGAAATACCAGAGCTGCCCCGGATTCCACGGATTGGCCGGCAGGTTCAGCCCCGCATGCGCCAGCCCGTAGCTCGCGAGGATCAGCAGCAGCACCGCCGGCAGCCCCGCCAGCCGGTGCAGCCCGATCATGACCGGCACGAACAACAACAGCACCAGATACATCGGCAGGATGTCGAAATTGTTCGGCACCCAGATCATCGCCCCCAGCGACAGGAGCGCCTCCACCGGCTTGTCGAGCACCGGCGAGACCGGCCAGAGCGTCAGGTATTCATGCCCGAGCCCCAGCGGCCCGGCGAGCACCCGGTCGATGAAGAGCGCCAGAAGCGCGATCCCCACCACGCTGCCGATCTGCGCCAGCCAGATCGTCCGGCAGCGCCGCAAGATGCGTGCCGTGGAGGCCGGCCAGCCCTGGGTCACCGCGATCCGGGTGAACACGATCCCCGCCACCAGCCCCGACAGGGTGACGAACACATCCGCCGCATCGGCGAAGCTCCAGCGGTTCGGCAGCCAGCGCGTCAGCTCCTGATCCCGGGTGTGGCTCAGGAGCATGGTGAACATCGCGATCCCGCGGGCCACGTCGATGCGCAGGTCCCGCCCTCGGGGCGGGGCGATGCGCGCGGGATCAGGGTTCAGGCTCATGACGGGCTCGGACACGGACAGACGGACGGGCGACGGGACAGACTGCCCGTGACGTCGGCCATCGGGCGCCCGGATGCAAGCCCTGGTGGCGTCGTCACCGATCCGTGAAGGGGTCGCGGGGGCATTTTGCGCATTTCCCGATCGCTTGGGCCGGCATTGATCGCCTGCGCGGCACCCCGACAACGCGAGCAAACCGCCCCCGGTTGCGCCCCGGACCGGCCCCGGCGCCGGCCGGAGCACGCCAGCCGCCCCCGGACCCGCGCTCCCGGTTGACAGTCGCCACCCATCGGAATTTATCGAAGCGTCAGAAGCAACGGAGCGCCCGATGAGCAAGAACTACCCCGAGATCACCCGCCGCATCGTCGGCGGCACCCGCGTTCTGCGCAAGAACATCCCCGACACCATGGGCGGCTTTCACGCCATGGCGCATGCGGCGACCTCGGACGGCGCGCTCTCCACCAAGACCAAGGAGCTGATCGCGCTCGGCATCGGCGTCGCCACCCGCTGCGACGGCTGCATCGGCTTCCACATGGAGGCGCTCGTCAAGCTCGGGGCCACCCGCGAGGAGGTCGAGGAGGCCCTCGGCATGGCGATCTACATGGGCGGCGGCCCGGCGCTGATGTACGCCGCCGACGCGCTCCTGGCCTTCGACCAGTTCTCCGAACGCCACGCCGCCGAGCCGGCCTGACCGGCTCAGAGCCGGTCGCGCAGCGCGTACCAGCTCATCGCGGCGATCAGAAGCGGCGTGCGCAGCCTTGCCCCGCCGGGAAAGCGCGGCGGCGGCAGCTTCGCGAAGACATCGAAGCGCTCCGCCGTGCCCTGCACCGCCTCGGCCATCAGCTTGCCCGCAAGCCCCGCCATCGCGACGCCGTGCCCGGAATAGCCCCCCGCCGAGAACACGTTGGAGGCCAGCCGCTGGAAGGCCGGCATCCGGTTCGCGGTGATCGCCAGCGTGCCGCCCCAGGCATGCTCGATGCGGGTCTCCGCGAGCTGCGGATAGATCCCCAGCATCCGCTTGCGCACCAGCCCGGCGATGTCCTTGGGGAACCTGTAGCCGTAGCTCTCGCCACCGCCGAACAGCAGCCGCCGGTCGGCGCTCAGCCGGTAATAGTTCACCACGAACCGCGAATCCGCCACCGCCACGTCGTCGCGAATGAGCGCGCGCGCCAGATCCTCGCCCAGGGGCTCGGTCGCCACCACGAAATTGTTGATCGGCATCACCCGCGCCCCGACCTCGGGTGCCAGCCCGCCGAGGTAGCCGTTGCAGGCGAGGATCACGAAATCCGCCTCCACCGAACCCGACTTGGTCTCGACCCGCGCCGGCCGGCCCGGCCCGACCGCGACCACCCGGCTCATCTCGCAGATCCGCACCCCCGCCGCGGCCGCCGCCCGTGCGAGGCCCAGTGCATAGTTCAGCGGATGCAGATGCGCAGCCCCCCGGTCGAGCACCCCGCCATGATAGGCCTCGGTCCCCAGCGCCGCCCGGATGCCGTCGCGGTCGAGCGGCTCGAGCGCCTCGTAGCCATAGACCCGCGACAGCTTCTCGGCCTCGGCGTGATATTCCGGCACGAAACCCGGCTTGTGCGCGGCGGCGATGATGCCGTCCTTCAGGTCGCAATCGATGCCGTGGCGCGCCACCCGGTCGCGCACCAGCGCCTTCGCCTCCTCGGCGAAATCCCACATCATGCGCGCGGTCTCGAGCCCGAAGGCGGTCTCGATCCAGTCCTGGTCCCGCCGCTGCCCCGAGCCGACCTGCCCGCCATTGCGCCCCGAAGCGCCCCAGCCGACCCGGTTGGCCTCGAGAAGCACCACGTCGAGCCCGGCCTCGGCGAGATGCAGCGCCGCCGAGAGCCCGGTATAGCCGCCCCCGATCACGCAGACATCCGCCCGGACCGGCTGCGTCAGGCTCCGGAACACCGGCAGCTCCTCTGCCGTCGCGGCGTACCAGCTGGCCGGGTAGCGGCCCGCCCGGTCATTCGCGGTCAACAGGTCCATGTCAGACGTTCAGCAGCAGATGGTCGCGTTCCCAGGGCGAAATCACCTGCAGGAAGGTCTCGATCTCGCTGCGCTTGATCGCCTTGTAGACGTCGCAGAATTCCGCCCCCAGCACCTCGGTGATCTCCGGGCAATTGTCGAAGAGATCGAGCGCCGACAGCAGGTCGCGCGGCAAAGCCCGCGGCCGGGTATAGGCCTCGCCGGCCACCTGATCGCGGGGGCGCAGGTCGTTCTTCATGCCGAGATAGCCACAGGCCAGCGAGGCGGCGAGCGCCAGATAGGGGTTGCAATCCATCCCCACCACCCGGTTCTCGATGCGCCGCGCCTCCGGCCCCGAGATCGGCACCCGCAGCCCCGTGGTGCGGTTGTCCGCCCCCCATTCGAGATTGATCGGCGCCGCCCCGCCGGCCACGAAGCGCCGGTAGCTGTTCACGTAGGGCGCGAAGAGCGACAGCACCGTGGGAATATGCTGCTGCATGCCGCCGACGAAGGCGAGAAAGGCATCGGTCGCCTGGTCGTCCTCACCGTTGAAGATGTTGCGCCCGGACCCGTCGAGCACCGAATGATGGATATGCATCGCCGAGCCCGGCTCGTCCTGCATCGGCTTGGCCATGAAGGTGGCGAAACAGCTGTTGCGAAGCGCCGCCTCGCGGATCGTGCGCTTGAAGAAGAACACCTGGTCGGCGAGCTTCAGCGGATCGCCGTGCAGGAAGTTGATCTCGATCTGCCCCGCGCCGCCCTCCTGGATGATGGTGTCGAGCTCGAAGCCCTGGGCCTCGGCGAAATTGTAGATGTCGTCGATGACCTTGCCGTATTCGTCCACCGCACTCATCGAATAGGCCTGCCGGCTCACCATCTGCCGCCCGGTCCGACCAACGGGGGGCTCGATCGGCTCGTTGGGGTTGAGGTTCGGCTTGATGAGATAGAATTCCATCTCCGGCGCCACCACCGGCACCCAGCCCTCCGCATCGTAGAGCGCCAGCACGCGCTTCAACACGTTGCGCGGCGCGGTGCCCACCGGTTCGCCCTGCAGGTCCTCGACCGAATGGATCACCTGCAGCGTCACGTCATCGGCCCAGGGGGCCGCCGTGGCGGTGCCGTAGATCGGCCGCAGCACCATGTCGCTCTCGGTCCACTGGTTGGTGATGTCGAGATCGACATAATCGCCCGAGATCGTCTGGTGGAACACCGAGGTCGGCAGGAACATGCGCTCCGAGCGGGAGAATTTCGCAAAGGGCATCGCCTTGCCGCGCGAGATGCCGGCGATGTCGGCGATGATGCACTCCACCTCCTCGATCCGGCGGCCGTCGAGCCATTCACGCAGATCCTGCGGCAGCGCTTCCATGGTTTCGGCTTGGGTGCTGGGCGGCATTCGGGGTCAGGCTCCTAGAGGCGTCCGACGGGCACCGGCACGGCGCCCGCCTGTTGGGCCAGCACGCACAGCCAGTCATGGGCGATATGCGCCGCGGCCAGCGCGGTGATCTCGGCATGGTCGAAGGGTGGCGACACCTCTACGATGTCCATGCCCACGAGGTCGAGAGGTTTCAGCCCCCGCACGAACTCCAGCGCCTGCCAGCTCGCGAGCCCGCCCGGCACCGGCGTCCCGGTCCCCGGCGCGAAGGCCGGGTCGAGCCCGTCGATGTCGAACGACAGATACACCGGCGCATCCCCCGCCCGGGCACAGGCCACCTCGATGGCCGCCGCGATGCCGTTGCGATGGATCCAGGGTGCGCTCAGCACCTCGAGCCCCTCGGTCGTGTCATGGAAGGTGCGGATGCCGACCTGCGTCGAGCGCGCCGGATCGACGATCCCGTCGCGGATCGCCCGCCCCATCATCGTGCCGTGGTCGAGCCGGCCCGGATCGTCCGCCCAGAGATCGCCGTGCGCATCGACCTGGATCAGCGCCAGCGGCCCGTATTGCGCCGCATGGGCGCGCAACAGCGGCCAGGCGATGAAGTGATCGCCCCCGAGGGTGAGCAGCTTCGCGCCCGAGGCGATCACCTCCGCCGCCGCCGCCTCGATCGCCGGTGCCACGCTGTCGGGATGGTGCGGATCGATCATCGCATCGCCCCGATCGACGATGGCGAGCAATTCCATCAGATCGAAGCCGAAGGGAAACGCCTTCAGCTCCGCAAGCTGCACCGAGGCCGCCCGGATCGCCCGCGGCCCGAGCCGGCAGCCCGGCCGATAGGTCACCGAGGCATCATAAGGCACCCCCATCACCGCCACGTCGACGCCGGCGAGATCGCGGGTATAGCGCCGCCGCAGGAAGGACAGCGCGCCCCCATAGGTCATCTCGGCCCAGTGCTCGGCATTGCCGCCGGCGCGAAAGGCGCCATCCCCTTCCCGCAGGGTCACTTGCGCATGCTCCGGCGCATCTGCCACATCGCGATGGTCACCCCGAGCGCGACGATCCCGATGATGATGGTCGCCAGCGCGTTGATGTCCGGCGACACACCGAGCCGCACCTTCGAGAAGATCACCATCGGCAGCGTCGAGGCCCCCGGCCCGGTGACGAAGCTCGCGATCACCAGATCGTCGAGCGACAGCGTGAACGCCAGCAGCCAGCCCGAAATCAGCGCCGGCGCGATGACGGGAAGCGTGATGTCGAAGAACACCCGCACCGGGCGCGCGCCCAGATCACTCGCCGCCTCCTCGAGATCCTGCTCCATGCCCGCGAGCCGCGACTGCACCACCACCGCCACGAAGGCCATGCAGAAGGTCACATGCGCGATGATGATCGTCGTCATGCCCCGCCCCGCCGGCCAGCCGATCAGCTGCTCCATCGACACGAAGAGCAGGAGCAGCGACAGCCCGGTGATCACCTCCGGCATCACCAGCGGTGCCGTCACCATGCCGGTCAGCAGCGCCTTGGTGCGGAACCGGTGGAAGCGCACCAGCACATAGGCCGCGAGCGTGCCGAGCACCACGGCGAGCGAGGCCGAGACGAAAGCCACCTGAAAGCTGATCCAGGCCGCCCCGAGGATCTGCGGATCGCGAAAGAGCTCGCCATACCACTTCGTCGAGAACCCGCCCCAGACCGTGACGAGCTGGCTCTCGTTGAAGCTGAAGATCACCAGCGACAGGATCGGCGCATAGAGGAACACGAAGCCGAGGATCGTCGCCCAGAGCAGGAAGCCGCTGCGTTTCATGTCCGGTCCTCCCGGTCGGCCTGGGCGTTGCGCAACAGCATGATCGGCACCACCAGCACCACCAGCATCGCGATCGCCACCGCCGAGGCCACCGGCCAGTCGCGGTTCGAGAAGAACTCGTTCCACAGGACCCGCCCGATCATCAGCGTATCGGGCCCGCCCAAGCAGCTCGGGGATCACGAATTCCCCGATCGCCGGCACGAAGACCAGCATGAAGCCCGCGACGAGCCCGGGGATCGACAGCGGCAGCGTCACGTTGAGAAAGGTCGAGACCGGCCGCGCCCCGAGATCGGCCGAGGCCTCCAGCAGGCTCTCGTCGAGCTTCACCAGATTGGCGTAGAGCGGCAGGATCGCGAACGGAAGATACGTGTAGACGATCCCGAGATAGACCGCGAAATCGGTCTGCAGCATCACCAGCGGCTGGTCGATGATCCCGGTCCACATCAGGAAATTGTTGATCACCCCGTTCGAGCGCAGGAAACCCTGCCACGCATAGACGCGCAACAGGAACGAGGTCCAGAACGGCAGGATCACCAGCATCAACAGGAACGAACGCCGGGGCTCCGGCGAGCGGGCGATGAAATAGGCCATCGGATAGGCCACCAGAAGCGCCAGCACCGCCGAGATGAACGCCACCTTGATCGAGAAGATATAGGCGTTGATGTAGAGCGCATCCGTCAGCAGGTAATTGAAGTTGCCCAGCATCAGGTTGATGTTGAAGATCTCGCCGTCCCAGTTCCAGATCGGCAGATAGGGCGGCTGGGCGATCGCCGGCTCGCTCACGCTGATCTTGGCCACCACCAGAAACGGGATCAGGAAGAACACCAGAAGCCACAGGACCGGGATCGCGATCACCAGGGAGCGTCCCGTGAACCCGAACCGGCCCAGGAGGTTCGCCGTCCAGCGCAAGGGTGCCACCCGCTCGATCAGCCCCCCGCTCATCGGACCAGCACCACGCCGGCGGTATTGTCCCACGACGCCCAGACCTTCTCGTCCCAGGAGATCACGTCATCCTCGTGGCGCGTGAGATTGGCCTTGGTCGCACTCAGAAGCTTCCCGCCCGGCAGCTTGACCCGGTAGACCGAGAGATTGCCCATATAGGCCACCTCCTGCACCTCGACCTCGAAGGCATTCCGCCGGCCCTCCGGCTTCTGGCGGCTCAGCCGCAGCTTTTCGGGCCGCACCGCATACCAGAGCTGCTGGCCCTCCGAGCAGGACACCCCGTGTCCCACATGGATCCTTCCGCCGAGCTCCGGCACCGCGATCTCGATGAAGTCCGGCTGGTCCTCCGCCACCCGCCCCTCGAAGAGGTTCACCGAGCCGATGAAATCGGCGACGAAGCGCGAATTCGGGTGCTCGTAGATCTCCGGCGGCTCGCCCACCTGCACGATCTCGCCCTCGTTCATCACGCCGATCCGGCTCGAGAGCGTCATCGCCTCCTCCTGGTCGTGGGTCACCACGATGAAGGTCACGCCGAGCTTCTCCTGGATGTTCACGAGCTCGAACTGCGTCTCCTCGCGCAGCTTCTTGTCGAGCGCCCCCAAGGGCTCGTCGAGCAACAAGAGCTTCGGCCGCTTCACCAGGCTGCGCGCCAGCGCCACCCGCTGCCGCTGGCCGCCCGAAAGCTGGCTCGGCTTGCGCGCCGCGAAGCGCTCGAGCTGCACCAGCTTGAGCATCTCGGCCGCCTTCTGATAGGCCTCGGCCTTGCCCATGCCGTCGCGCAACAGCCCGTAGGCGACGTTCTTCTCCACGCTCATATGCGGGAAGAGCGCGTAGGACTGGAACATCATGTTCGTCGGCCGCCCGTAGGGCGGAATGCCCGCCATGTCCTGCCCGTCGATCTCGATGTGCCCCTCGGTCGGCATCTCGAAACCCGCGAGCATGCGCAGAAGCGTCGACTTCCCGCAGCCCGACCCGCCCAGCAGGCAGAACAGCTCGCCCTTGTAGATGTCGAGGCTCACATCATCGACCGCGACGAAATCGCCGAACTTCTTGGTGATCTTGTGAATGCGGACGAAGGGTTTCTCGGTGGCGGCGATCCACGGCTTGGTCGTGGCAGCGGGGGCATGTTCGGTCATGAATACTCCAGTCGGACACCGCGGAGAACCCTCGCGGTTCCCCCCGCAGAACAAAATGTTATTGCCGCCGGCGCGCCGCTGTCCAGTGCCGTCTGGCCCTGCGCACCTCCCGGCTCACCCGGATGGCGCACAAAGCGGCAGGACACGGGCCGCGACCGCCGCATTCGCCTCCGCCTGAACCGCGCTGTAGGTCTCCATCACCAGCCTCCGCAGCCACAGATTGCCCGGATCGCGGGTCAGCCGCGACGACCAGACGAAGCGCACCCGGAACCGCTCCGGCGCCACCGGCGGCGTGAGCGCCGCCAGCCCGTACATCTCCATCTGGCTCGCCATCAGGACCGCCGGCAGCGTCGTGAGAAAGTCGCTCTCGGCCAGCACCGCGCCTACCGAGGAGAACTCGCCGATCTTCGCGCCGATCCGCCGGGCCGTCGCCGGCTCGCCCGGCTGCTCATCGACCGGGCTGCGCGTGGTCGTCGCGATCTTCACCTGCAGATGCGGCCAGCGCGCCCAGGCCTCCGGGCCCCAGTCGGACACCGCCGGATGATCCGCCCGCGCGAAGCTGTACCATTCGAAGGGCGCGACATCGGCCTCGTCGAGCCCGTGCGGCAGCCGCAGATCGCCGCCCACATGCGCAAGGTCGATCAGCCCGTCGGCCACCGCGTCGTAGACCTGCGCGCTTACGTTGACCCATTCCAGCATCACCCCGGGCGCTTCCGCCCGGGCCCGGGCCACGACCGCCGTCACCAGCGCCGGAAACGACGGCACCATGATCCGGAACACCCGGTCGCCGGTCGCCGGATCGAAGGGATCGCGCGGCGCCAGCATCCGGCGCAGGCTGCGCAGCACCGGGCGCACCTCCTCGATCAGCTCGAGCGCATAGGGGCTCGGCTGCATGCGCCCGCCGACCTTCACCAGAAGCGGATCGTTCAGCTGCGTCCTGAGCCGCCCGAGCGCATGGCTCACCGCCGAGGGCGTGATCGCCAGCCGGTCGGCCGCAGCCGCCAGCGTGCTCTCCTCCATCAGCGCCTCGAAGGTCACGAGGAGATTCAGGTCGATCCGGTGAAGTTGAATTTCGTTCATGCGCCCTGAAATCGTTTCGTTTCCCGGATGACGCGTTCCATGAGACAAGCATGACACTCCGGAGCGCAACACCAAACATCCAACCAGAAGGATCGAGATCATGACCCTCAAGGTAATCGGCTCCGGCTACGGCCGCACCGGCACGATGACGATGAAGCAGGCCCTCGGCACGCTCGGCTTCGGCCCGACCCACCACATGACCGAAGTGATGGCCCATCCCGAACAGCTCGCCCACTGGAAGGCGATCTTCGCCGGACAGGACGTCGACTGGGCCGAGGTCTATGAAGGCTACGGCTCCCAGGTCGACTGGCCCGGCGCTTGCGCCTGGCACGAAGCCGCCATCGCCTTCCCGGATGCCAAGGTGATCCACACCGAGCGCCCGGAGGACGACTGGTGGGCGAGCTTCAACGGCACCATCGGCAAATTCTTCGCCCTGATGGACAGCTTTCCGCTGCCCCCCGAAATGGCCGAGATCTTCGGAACGATGAAGGCCGGCCTCTTCGGAACCACGCGCGCCGGCATCCCGCCCCGCGCCTTCGGCGATGTCACCGACCGCGACAGCGCCATCGCCGCCTACCGCGCCAACAACGCGAAGGTCCGCGAGATCATCCCCGCCGACCGGCTCCTCGTCTTCAACGTCGCCGAAGGCTGGGACCCGCTCTGCCGCTTCCTCGACGTGCCCGTCCCCGACAGCCCCTTCCCCCGGACCCACGCCCGCGACGAGTTCTGGGCGCATTTCGGCGGCGAACCCGAAGCCCCGGCCCGCCCCGAAAACGTCGCCGCCGAGTGAGCACCTGACGCGACGAACACCAGGCGACCGGCCCTGCCCCGAGCATCCGCTCGACCCGCAGGGCCGCAAGCGCGACACCCTCTTTCCGGATCGCGCCTGCTACGCATCCCCCGGCCGGGCGTAACCCTCCGCCTAGGGCGCGGATGCGACCTCGAGCCCGCCCGGATCCATGATCAGCCAGTCGCCCTCGTGGTTCTTGCCGCAGCGACCTGAAATCCGACACCTCGGTGGCTTCGGCCTCGCCCTCGAACTGGCGCATCAGTCGCACCGACTGGGTGAAGGTGTCGCGGATACGCACCGCGATCACCGGCGCTCCGGCATCGGCCACCGGCGCCACATAACCGTCCGCGAGGCTCTGCGTACCGGTTCCGGCCCCCACCGGCGCCGGGTCCGGGCCGACACCGACCCGGTTCTCGCTGACGACCACGTAACGGACCCGGAACCCGGGCTTCCACTCGCCCCGCGATGCCGCTGGCAGGTCACCGAGATCGGCGTGCCATTCCTGAACATAACACGCCCCCGGCTGGGCCGGCGTCACGTCCATCTCCTTCTCGATGTAGATCGCGCCGTGCCACTCGCTCGCATCCCCGGCTTTCTTCGCGAAGGCCTTCGGTCCCTTCGGATCGACGAGCGCGATATGGGGCTTCATCCGCACCGGGCGGCGCTCGTCGATCATCTGGTTCTCGCGTCCGTTCGCGCTTTCGGGCGCCACCCGGCAGGCAAGAAACTGGTCGTACGCCGTGTCCTTGTCGCCGGAATCCCGATAGGTCGGCTTCATCATCCCCAGCTCGACCGAAAAGCTCTCGCTGGCATCGGGGATCTCGGACATCGGCACCGGGTCGTCGAACATGTCGGCGAAGAAGTCACCCGCGGCCTCGCGCTGGGCATCGAGATCGACCCGCGCTGCGCCGTAGAGCCAGCGGCCGAGCTTCATGTGCCGAAGATTCTCGTAGATGATGGAATTGTTCGCGGCGTATTTCGCGGGGGTGCGCTCCGGCGGCCCCTCGAAGATCTGCCAGCCGCTCCGTTTTCCATCAACCGCGGCCAGGAAGGTCACGCCGAACCGAAAGGCATGCTTGCCCTCGCGCTGGTGCTGGAACGCCCAGGTCCGGCCCGTTTGATCGAAGATCGAGAAGATATCGTCCTCGGCGTAGATCGTCTGGCGGGGGACACTGGGGTTCAGCGTCGTCATCTGATCCACCGGGCGCGCGCGGTCGCGGTCCACCGAACTGCAGATCGCGAAATGCGGCTGCTCGATGATCGGCGCCAGCCGCTTGCAGACCGCCATCTTCGCGAACCACGGCATGTCCTCGAGAAACACCTCGTACTGCGCGCTGAGATTGGCCTGCAGCTCACGCTCGACCTCCGCGATGTTCCGGCGCGATTCCCCGGTATCGAGGGCGCGGTAGAGCGCCGTCGCCAGCGTCGCCGCCTGCATCTGGAAATTGGCGTAATAGCGATAGACCTTGAGCCGCGAGTCGAAATAGTCGCGCGGATTGGAATGGTCGAACTGCTCCGGATAGAGGCGCTCGTAGACATGGAAGAAGTTCGAATCCCGGTTCTTCCGGCCCTGGCTGTCGAGCCCCATGATGACGTGATGGATATGGTTCATCGCCACATCCATGCCGTCGAGCGAATTCGCCGGGATGAAGTCGTTCAGCAACCGCTGGCGCAGCGCCTCACCGGTGACCCCCTGATCGTGCATTCGCTGGACGAAGTCCTTGAAGTCCGGAAACCGCTCGCTCAGCGTTTCCAGATACCCGCTGATCCGGCCTTCCTTGTCATACCATTCCACCCTGTTCTTGAGGCTGGCGATCTCGCCTTTCATCTCCGCGAAGTCTTCTTTCAGCTTCTGAATATCGCGCAGCGCCATTTCGAGCTCTAGATTGCTGCTCAGGAAGTTCAGAAGAAGCAGCTTCTCGGGATTCTTGTATAAAGAGATGTCGTCTCCAAATATCTGATCCCGCAACCACTGCTTTCCACCATGATCAAATGCAAATTGCGCAACGCTAAGCTGCCACATAATGAGGCTCCCTCGCTCCGGCACTCCCCCAGTAGAATACCTTCGCTTCGAGGCTGCCGCATTTCAGCACCTCGATCAACCGCCCCGGGCATGAATTACTTTCATCGACGCATAACGACATGTGAACCTGCTTCGGGAGCGGCCCGCGCGAAGGTCCGCCGCCTCACTCCATGTTGGTATGCCGCGCCCGCATCGTCCCGGCCGTCTCGCCGGTCATCGCCTTGAGATCGGCGACGATCCATTCGCACAGGAAGAACAGCGCCGCCTCGTAGACCGAGCCCATCGGCAGGATGCCGTCCGCGCCGCTTTCGCCGGTCGGTCGCCATGGTCTGCGCCGGGACCGTCAGCACCAGATCGGCGCCGCCCGCGTTCGGCGCTTCCGGCTGCGCCGTGATCAGCAGCACCGACGCCCGCGCCGCCCGGGCGGTCGCCATATGCGCCGCCACCGTCGCCAGCCCGCCCGGCCCCGACGAAACCACCAGAAGCCCGCCGCGCCCCAGCGCCGGCATCGTCGTCTCTCCGACATAGCCGACCGGACGTCCCAGATGAAACAGCCGCATCGCCAGCCCCCGCATCTGGAAACCTTCCCGCCCGCAGCCATACACCCCGATGGCCTCTGCCGAGGCGATCATCCGGCACGCCGCCGCGACTTCGTCTCCGTCGACGCCCGAGAGCACCTCCGCCACTTCCGCCAACGCCTCGGCAACCCGATCCGCCATTCCCATGCTCCCGGTTTCCGTCCCCCGCACGGCGAATCCGCGCCGGTCCCGTTGCCCGTCAGACTACCGCCAGACCCGCGAGATGTCCCGGACCGGGCGCAGACCGCCGAACCTGCCAAGGCAGACCCGCACAACGCCCCCCCGCGATGCGCCACGCCCGCACCCCGCCCGAACGCAAGACGGCCCCGCATCTCCTGCAGGGCCGTCTTCCATGGCGACGCCGCACGCCGCCTGCGCCGCCGGATGGCCGGACGGGTCACCACGTCCGGCCATCCGCTCAGATCAGGGTCAGCGCGAGATAGAGCAGCGCCGTCAGCAGCGCGACGACCCGCCCGCTTGCCCCCAGCGCCTGACCGAGCGCCAGCACGGCGAACAGCAGATCGATGGTGTGCGGGGCCTGCGCCCACGCAATCAGCAATTGTAGAAGCCACATCTTCTTGGTTACCTTTCGGTGATGCGGCGAGGCCCCGCCTGGGTTTCAGACGTTGTCCGGACAGGGGAAATATCGCGCGATATCAAGGCGCTGTATGCACAACAGAGATGCCCGAGCTTCTCTCGAATTGAACAGGATCGCCCGGAATTGCCTAAAGTTGCCCAGAGCGTGCTCGACGAGTTCGGCAAGGCGGTCAAACGCGCGCGGAGCCTCAAGGGCTGGCAGCTCGATCAACTGTCGGCGGCGATGGAGGGCAGCAATGCCAGCCGCTCCTATCTCTCGAATCTCGAAAAGGGCCAGCGCCAGATCAGCCCGCCGACCGTGGGCCGGCTCATCAAGGCCCTCGGTCTGGACGAAAGCTGGATCGACAGGTTCCTCGACGACGACGTCTCGCAGGAGACCGAGGAAACCCCGGTCGACCGGGAAACCGAACGCCTGCTGCGCCTGAAGGCCGGGGATGATCAGACGCCGGACGCCGCCGAGGATCTGCTGCTCCTGCTCGCCAACACCCATGCGCAGGGGCAATACACCGACACCTTCACCGCCTATCAGGCCCTGCGCGGCGCGCTGGAGGCCGCCGAGCGCATCCGCCAGCGCGGCGAGATGCCCGGCAATTCCGGCGAGCAGCTGCAGGCGGTCATGGCCGAGGTGGCGAGGCTGAACGCCGAGGGCCGGATCGACGAGGCCGACGGCCTGCTCGACGCGGAAGAACGGCGCATGAAGGCCGCGCACCGGGCCGACAGGGACCGGCAGGACGCCGAAGCCACGGCGCTGCTGGACCGCCGGCTCGACCAGGACCGCCTGCGCAACGACCCGCAAGCAGCGGCGAAACGCCTGATCCGCGACCTGCACCGGCAGGCGCCGCCGGGCGGCGTGTGGCGCGCGACCCGCGACCTGCTGAACGACTGGCGCGAACGCGGCGAACAGCAGGGCGACCCGTTCGACCTGCGCGTCGCGCTGGCGCTGGCCAAGGCGAATCATGACAAGGCGAAGGGGCCGATGAAGGGCGCCGCACTTTCCGATCTCGGCAATTGCCATCTTGCCATCGGCGAACGGGCCTCTGACGACCGCAACCTGAAGGCGGCCGAAGCCGCCTTCCGTGCCGCCTTGAAGCAGGTCCCGAAGCGGAAAGACCCGCAGAACTGGGCCACGACCAAAAACAATCTCGGCATCGCCCTGCGGGAACCTCGGGGAGCGCGCGCAGGACGACGCCCTGCTGCGCGATGCGGTGACGGCCTATGAGGACGCGCTCACCGTCTGGACGAAACAGGCCGCGCCGATGGACTGGGCCAGTGACCCAGAACAATCTCGGCAGCCGCCCTGCGAAGCCCTCGGGGAGCGCGCGCAGGACGACGCCCTGCTGCGCGATGCGGTGACGGCCCATGAGGACGCGCTCACCGTCCGGACGAAAGAGGCCGCGCCGATGGACTGGGCCACGACAGCCAGAACAATCTCGGGGTGGCGCTGCGTTGGCGCGGCACCGTCACGCAGGAGGCCGGGCATTTCGACGAGGCCGAGACCGCGTTTCTCCGCTGCCTCGAAGAACGCAGTCAGGACACCGTGCCGTTCCTCTGGGCAACAGACCCAATGGAATCTCGGCGATCTGGCGCTGGCGCGGTTCGCGGTGGAGCCGGACCCCGCATTGCTCGACACAGCCGAGCGGCATGTCGGGGCGGCGCGGGCGGTCTTCGCCGAAGGCTCCGACCACCAGACCGACCGCTGCGACGAGTTGATGCGCCGGATCGCGGAGGCGCGGCTCTCCGCCTGACGCCGCGAAGCCGACGCCCCGTCTCGACCCTGCCGAACCGAAAACGGCCCCGCATTCCCTGCGGGGCCGCCCTGCATTCTTCACGTCAACCGCGCCGTTAACCTCTGGCCACGACCACACCCTTGTACGTACGCGATGCGTACAGGATGCATACGCGAGGCATACAGCCGTTTCGCCGGTTAACGCCGCCGGTCACTGCCCGGTGCGGACCGTGGTCCAGAGCCGCGTCAGCGCCCGCTCGGTCCGCGCATCGCGCATCTGCGACGGGAACAGATTGTCGAGCACTTCCTGCGGCGGATAGACCTGCGGATCCCCGGCGATCGTCGGGATCGACGAATTCAAGCGAGGCGTCTACCGCATTGGGATAGAACACGTAATTCGTCACGTCCGCGATGTTCTCGGGGCGCAGCACGAAGTCGATGAACTGGTGCGCGGCTTCCGGGTTCGGCGCATCGGCGGGGATCGCCATCATGTCGAACCATTGCAGCGTGCCTTCCTTCGGGATCGAATAGGCGATCTCGATGCCCTGCCCGGCCTCCGCGGCCCGGTCCCCGGCTATGAAGACATCGCCAGACCACCCGAGAGACACACAGATTTCTCCGTTCGCGAGGTCCGAGATGTACTGCGAGGAGTGGAAGTAGCGCACATAGGGCCGGATCGCCAGAAGCGTGTCGGCGGCGGCCTGCAGTTCGGCCTGGTCGGAGGTGCCCGGATCGTAGCCGAGATAGTTCAGCACGATCGGCATGACCTCGGTCGCGCTGTCGAGGATCGAGATCCCGCAATCCGCGAGTTTCGCAGCGATTTCAGGGTCGAAGATCATGTCCCACGTATCGGTCGGCGCATCCTCGCCGAGCCGTTCGCGGACCTTCTCGACATTGTAGCCGATGCCGTTGGTGCCCCAGAGATAGATCACCGAATGCGTGTTGCCCTCGTCGAACGCCGCCGCCTTGGCCATCTGGTTCTTCGTTGAGATTGGCGAAGTTCGGGATCTGCGCCCGGTCGAGCGGCATGTAGATCCCCGCCGCCACCTGACGCCGCAGGAAGTCCGAGGTCGGCACCACGAGATCGTAACCGGAATTTCCTGTCAGCAGCTTGGCTTCCAGCACGTCGTTCGAGTCGTAGACATCGTAGACCACGTCGATTCCGGTCTCGGCCTCGAACTTCGCGATGGTGTCTTCCGCGATGTAATCGGACCAGTTGTAGATATGCAGCGTATTGCCATAGGCCGGAAGGGCGAGCACCGCCGCAAGCGCGGTGAGGGAAATTCTGGACGGCATTCAAGGCTCCTGACTGAGAGTTTTCTTGATTCGTTTCAGATACCGAGACGATCTCGCAATCCATACCACCAAGACCCGACAACGGAATAGGGCACCGCAAAACGCCTGCCGCCAGGGAAAGGCAGCCAGGGCACCTTGGCGAACACGTCGAAGCGGCTCCGATCGCCATGCACCGCCTCGGCCAGAATGCGCCCGAAGAGATGGCTGCCCACGACGCCATGCCCGCTGTAGCCCTGCGCGAAATAGGTCCGGTTGCCGAGACGGCCCATCTGCGGCACCCGGCTGAACGAGATCGCGCAATTGCCCGACCAGGCAAAGTCGACCCGTACCCCCTTGAGATCAGGGAATATCTTCTCGAGCGCCGGCAGGATCTTGGCGCGGATATCCGCGGGGTCAGTGCCGCCATAGACCGTGCCACCGCCGAACAGCAGTCGCTTGTCGGCGGACAGCCGGTAATAGTCGAGCACGTAGCGCACATCCTCGACACAAATGTCGGTCGGCAGCAGCGCATCGCCCCGGTCGCCGAGCGGCTCGGTCGCGATCATTTGAGTGGAAAACGGCATGATCCGGTTCTCGAGCTCCGGCACCAGATGCCCGAGATAGGCGTTCCCGGCGAGGATCAGCGCCTCCGGACGCAGCGTTCCCTTCGCCGTCCGCACCACCGGCTGGCCCGCGACATCCTCGATCGCGGTCACCTCCGTGCGCTCGTGGATCACCCCGCCGAGGCTCTCGAAGGCCGCCGCCTGACCCAACGCGAGGTTGAGCGGGTGCATGTGCCCGCCCGACCGGTCGAGCATGCCGCCGGCATAGGCATCGGTGCGGACATGCTCCCTCACGCCGACGCGGTCGAGCATCTCGAAATTGTCGTGGCCGTGCCCCTGCCAGAGCTTTCGGCGCGCCTCGAGCTCTCCGAGCTGCTTGTCGCTGAACACCGTGAAAAGATTGCCATCCTTCAGGTCGCAGTCGATGCCGTAGCGCTTGACCCGGTCGCGGATGATCGTGCCACCCTCCTGCACCACGGTCCCGACGAAAGCCGCCGTCTGCTGTCCATAGCGTTTCGTGATGGTCTCGAGGCTCGCATTGAGCCCGTTGACGATCTGCCCGCCATTGCGCCCCGAAGCGCCCCAGCCGATGCGCGCCGCCTCCAGAACCACCACCTGGTGCCCCTTCTCGGCCAGTTCCAGCGCCGCGGAAAGCCCGGTGAACCCGCCGCCGACGATGCAGACTTCGGGGGCAAGCTCCCCCTCGAAGGCCGGTCGGTCGGGTGCTGCATGGGCCGACGCGGCATAATAGCTGGCGGGATAGGCGGCCTCGATCTGGGCGGGGGCGGCGGTCATCGAACAACTCCGGAGAGAAGGGATCGGGGCGGCCCGAACCGGCCGCCCGGCGGGGTCAGACGGTCTCGAGGTAGGTTTCGTGTTCGAACGCACTGATCTGCTGGCTGAAGACCTGAAGCTCCTGCTTCTTCATGCCGGCGAAGGTCTCGCGCAGCACCGGCTCGAAGATCCGCGGCATGATCTCCGAGCGCTCGAATGCCTCGATCGCGAGCTTCCAGTCGCTCGGCAGGGTCGCCCCGGAGGTCTCGTCGTCGCTGTAGGACATCGGCTCGGGAGCCGGCACGCGGTTCTCGATGCCTTCGAGCGCGCCGCCCAGCACCGCGGCAAGCACCAGATAGGGATTGGCGTCGGCGCCGGCGACCCGGTGCTCGATCCGGCGCGCGGCGTTCGAGCCGCCCGGAATGCGGACCGCGGCATGCCGGGTCTCGTAGCCCCAGCAGACCTGCGTCGGCGCATGCGCATTCGGCTGCAACCGCCTGTAGGAATTGAGATGTGGTGCGAAGATCAGGCTCGAGGCGCGCATGGTGTCGAGGAGCCCGCCCACCGCATTGTGCATCATCTCCGAGCCCTGCGCGTCCCCGCTGTCGAAGACGTTCACACCGTCGCGGTCGAGCAGGCTGAAATGGACATGAAATCCGTTGCCGGCCCGGTCGAGAAACGGCTTCGCCATGAAGGAGGCCGCCAGATCGTATTTCCGTGCGATCCCCTTCACGAAACGCTTGAAATAGAGCGCGTCGTCGGCGGCCTTCAGCGGATCGTCCACATGCAGGAGGTTGATCTCGAACTGCCCGCCGCCGTTCTCCGAAATCGCGCTGTCGACCGGGATGCCGTGCGCGTCGCAGGCGGCGTAGACATCGGTGAAGAACTGCTCGAAATGGTCGAGATCGTCGATGCAGAGCGCCCCGTCGCCGTCGAGCAGCTTGTGGGTCACCGGCGATTTCGGCGGCGTCGGCACATCGCCCGACGTATCGACCAGGTAGAATTCCAGTTCGGTCGCCACCACCGGGCGCAGCCCCAGCGCGTCGAACCGCGCACAGATCGCCGCCAGCGCCTGCCGTGGGTCGCCCATGAACGGCGCGCCGGCCTCGGTGAACATCCACAGCGGCAGGAGCGCTGTCGGCGAACCGAGCCAGTTCATCGGCAGGAAGCCGCGCCCGGTCGGCACGCATTTCCCGTCGATATCGCCCTCCTTGTAGACCAGCGGGTTGCCGGCGACGTCCTCGCCCCAGATGTCCAGCGCCGCGATCGAAAGCGGCATCCGCATGTGCCCGTCGAGCACTTTCGACGCCTGGGCCAACGGCACGCGCTTGCCGCGCAGAATACCGTTGAGGTCGCAGACAGCTGCCCTCAGGCTGGTTATGTCGGGACGGCTTTCGAGCCAACCCATGGACTGCTGCGTATTCACGATTCCTCCAAGAATTTTGACGGCTCTAGCACCTCGCCCCGAGCAAGCCAAGCGCGTGCCGAGGTGGTTATCCACATCACGACATTGGGACCGATCGGCCGAATCGGGAGTTGGCTTGTCATGTGCAGATCTGTATCACGGGCACCTCATCGCCCATCCGCCCGCAATGGGCATCGAACCACCGCTTGGAGCACCATGATCGATCCGACCGACTTAGGCGGAAAGGCCGCCGCGCGCTTGGCTTCAGGCAAATCGGTCAGTTTGCAGGTTGCGGCCCTGTGCTGGCGGCGGTCGCGCAAGAAGGGCCTGCGGATCCTGCTGATCACCAGCCGCGACACGGGACGGTGGGTCATTCCGAAGGGGTGGCCGATGCGGCAACGAACCCCTTCGGAGGCAGCCGAGCGCGAGGCCTGGGAGGAAGCCGGTGTGCAGGGCAAGGTCTACGGACAGAGCATCGGAGAATACACCTACGCCAAGTATCTCGGCCCCGGGAAATCGATCCCCTGCCTGGTGAAGGTCTATCCGCTGAAGGTGAAGGCACTTCTCAAGCAGTACCCCGAGACCGGTCAGCGCAAGGCGCGCTGGTTCTCGCCCAAGAAGGCCGCAAAGCGGGTGCACGAGGACGATCTCGCGCGCATGTTGCGCGGCTTCGACCCGGACGATCTCGACTGAAAATCAGCTGTCGCCGCGGGTGGCCGGATCATCGTGGAACGGCGTGATTTCGGCCACGATGACGGCATTCTCCTCCAGGGCCCGCGCCATGAGCGCGCGCTCCTCGTCGGCCACGTCGTCGCCTCGCTCTTCGAGGGACCCGTAGCCGGTGACGTCGAGCGGCGCGAGATCGGCCGATTTCAGGAGTGCCACCGTCTCGCGTACCGCCTCGGCCTCGTCGACGCCGCTCGCATAGCACAGGATACCCGCCCCGGTCGCCTTCTTGGGCAGGCCGTCACCGGGCTTGCGCCCGACCTGCACCAGAAGCGTGTAGACCCGTTGCCCGGCCATCCCCGGCTCAGTCGCGCAAGAGATCGTTGATCGAGGTCTTCGACCGGGTCTGCGCGTCCACACGCTTCACGATCACAGCGCAGTAGAGATTGACGCCGTTCTTCGACGGCATGGACCCCGCGACCACAACCGAGCCCGCCGGTATCTCGCCGTAGCTCACGGTCCCGGTCTCGCGATCGACAATCTTCGTCGACTGACCGAGGAAGACGCCCATGCCCAGCACCGAGCCCTCGCGCACGATCACCCCTTCGACGACCTCCGAGCGCGCCCCGATGAAACAACCATCCTCGATGATCGTCGGACCGGCCTGCATCGGCTCCAGCACGCCGCCGATCCCCACGCCGCCGGAAAGATGCACGTTCTTTCCGATCTGCGCGCAGGACCCCACGGTGGCCCAGGTGTCGACCATGCTGCCGCTGTCCACCCGCGCCCCGAGATTGACGAAACACGGCATCAGCACCACGCCCGGCGCGATGAAGGCCGACCGGCGCACGATGCAATTCGGCACCGCCCGGAAGGCTGCGGCGCGCCAGTCGTGATCGGTCCAGCCAGCGAACTTGCTGTCGACCTTGTCCCACCAGCCGCCACCCTGCGGCCCGCCCGACTGGGGTTCCATGTCCTTGAGCCGGAACCCGAGCAGCACCGCCTTCTTGGCCCACTGGTTGACATGCCACACACCGTCATCACCGCGCTCGGCCACCCGAAGATCGCCGGAATCGAGCGCCTCCAGTGTCGTCTCGATCGCGCCGCGCGCGGCCCCGCCGGTCGCAGGCGTGATGGCTTCGCGGCCTTCCCAGGCCTCCTCGATGGCGGATTCGAGTTCTGCGTGGGAAATCTGCGGCATGAGCGAACCTCTGAGGAAAGGGGGATGGCGGGAAACGGGGCGAAGCTATAGTCCGGGAGACAGCGGCTGGCAATCGGCCCCAGACCGGCGGACGGAGGCACGACATGGCGAAGGACAGCGGGACACGGCGCACATTTCCCGATGCCGGCGAGGATCTGCGACACTGGAAGCATATCCCGGATACCCCGCAGACCCTCAGCCCGAGCTATCGGCTCGCCTTCGACGACGCCGCGTTCCTCCTGCGCGACGAATTACGACCGGTCCGACTGCAACTCGAGCTTCTCAAAACCGAGTTGACCCTTCAGGAGCGCGGCATCCTCTCCACGGTGGTGATGCTCGGCAGCGCCCGCATCCCCTCGCCCGAGGCCGTGGGCAAGGTGCGCGCCGCCGGAAAGCCGGGCCTCGTGGATCTGGCCGACCAATACGAGACCGCCCGCGCCTTCGCACGACTGACGACCGAACGCGCCCTGGCCACCGGCAACCGCGAGAACGTGGTCTGCACCGGCGGCGGGCCGGGCATCATGGAGGCGGGCAATCGCGGCGCGGCCGAGGCCGGCGGCGTCTCGGTCAGCCTCAACATCGTGTTGCCGCACGAGCAGGTGCCCAACCCCTACGGGACCCCGGAACTCAGCTTCAATTTCCACTATTTCGCCGTGCGCAAGATGCATTTCCTGATGCGCGCGCGGGCCATCGCGGTGTTTCCCGGCGGATTCGGCACGCTCGACGAGCTTTTCGAGGTCCTTACGCTGGTCCAGACCCGCCGCATGGCACAGGTCCCGATCCTGATGTTCGGCAAGCCGTTCTGGGAGCGGGTGATCGATTTCGAAGCACTCGCCGAAGCCGGGACGATCGCGCCCGCCGACCTCGACCTGATGCGCTACGTCGATAGCGCAACCGAAGCCTGGGACGCGATCGACGCGTTCGCGGCCGCCTGATCGGGTTTCGCCAGCCCGGCCAGATGGCCGTGGATGGCCGCCACCACTGCCGCCCCCTCGCCGATGGCGCCGCCGACCCGCTTGACCGATCCGGCCCGCACATCGCCGATCGCGAACACGCCCGGCCGGCTTGCCGCAAGCGGCCCTGCGCCGGCCACGGCGCCCGGCACGGCCGTCCCGGTCAGCACGAAGCCCCTGGGATCGAGCGCCAGCGCGCAGGCGTCGAGCCAGTCCGTCGCGGGATCGGCACCCACGAACAGGAACAGGCTCCGGATGTCGCGGGTCTCCGCCTCCCCGGTGTCGCGCCGTGTCCAGATCAGCCGCTCGAGTCCGGCTTCCGCCGAGCCCTCGAGCGCCGTCACCTCGGTCTGATGATGCACCTCGATATTCGGCGCCGCCGCGATCCGGTCGACCAGATAGCGCGACATGCTCTTGCCCAGATCGTCACCTCGGATCAGCACATGCACCCGCGCCGCATGCCCCGAAAGGTACACCGCCGCCTGCCCGGCCGAGTTGCCGCCCCCCACCAGCGCAACCTCCGCCCCGGCACAGAGCCGCGCCTCGATGGGCGAGGCCCAGTAGAAAACGCCATTCCCCTCGAAATCCGAGATGTTCGGGATGGCCGGGCGCCGGTAGCGCGCGCCGCTGGCCACGACCACGGTCCGCGCCCGAAGCGTGCCGCCGTCCTCCAGATCGAGCGCGAAGGGGGCACCATCCGCATCCGGGCGCAGCCGGCGGATCGTCGCCGGCATCATGATCTCGGCCCCGAACTTCACGGCCTGCACATAGGCCCGTGCGGTCAGCGCCTGACCGGTGATGCCGGTGGGAAAGCCCAGATAGTTCTCGATCCGCGCGCTCGCCCCGGCCTGCCCGCCGAAGCCGTGGGCGTCGATCACCGCGACCGACAGCCCCTCCGAGGCCGCGTAGACCGCGGCCGCCAGCCCCGCCGGGCCCGCTCCGACGATCGCCACGTCGAAGACATCGAGCCGCGATACCGCTCCGATCAGCCCGAGTGCACGCCCCAGGTCGCCGATCGCCGGCCGGCTCAGCATCTCGCCGGCCGGCGTCACCACGAGCGGCATGTCGCCCGGGCCGAAACCGCGCTTCGCGACCAGTTCGGCCACGTCGGCATCGACCGCAGGATCACTGATCTTGTAGGGATGCCCGTTGCGCCGCAGGAAATTCGCGAGCGTCGCCACCGCCGGAGACGTCTCCGACCCAACGATCATCGGCCCGCCATGCCCGGCCGAGATCAGGCTGGTGCGGCGCAGGATCAGCGCACGGGTGATCCGCTCGCCAAGATCGGCCTCCGCCACCAGAAGCGCGCGCAGGCCGTCGGGCGGAATCAGCAGCACCTCGACCGGTCCCTCGGCCGTGCCGTCCACCAGCGCCGGCCTGCCGGAGAGCTGCCCGACCTCGGCGAGAAACTGGCCCGGCCCCTGCTCGACGATCGGCACCCTGCGCCCCATCCCGTCGCGTTGGGTGATCGCCACCTGCCCCTCGAGCACCACGAACATCCCGGGGCCGGGCAGGCCGGCCTCGAACAGCATCTCGCCGGAGGCGTAGCTTCGCTGCGCACCGAAACGGCGGAGCCGCTCTATCTCGGCGCCGGTCAGCGCCGGAAAGGTCTGGTCATGGCGCGGATTGGGAGCGGGGTCGGAAGCGGTCTCTGGGCCTTCGGTCACAATATGTGGCTTTCTGTGGGGCGCGGGAGGGAGAAGTAGCCCCCGGATCGGAGGCGGCAACGCGACGTTGCCACTGAACGGTCGCTGGCATAGCTTCGCGGCAAATCACGACCACAGGGAGCACTTCGATGAGCGAGACGAAATACGGGTTTGATACGCTGCAGGTCCATGCCGGCGCGCATCCCGACCCGGCCACAGGCGCGCGGCAGACGCCGATCTACCAGACCACGGCCTATGTCTTCCGCGACGCCGAGCATGCCGCCAAGCTCTTCAACCTCCAGGAAGTCGGCTACATCTATTCCCGTCTGACCAACCCGACCGTGTCGGTGCTGGCCGAGCGCATCACAACGCTCGAAGGCGGCGTCGGCGGCGTCTGCTGTTCCTCGGGCCACGCCGCCCAGATCATGGCGCTCTTCCCGCTGATGCGCCCGGGCGACAACATCATCGCCTCGAACCGGCTCTACGGCGGTACCGTCACCCAGTTCTCCAACACCATCCACCGCTTCGGCTGGTCGGCGGAATTCGTCGATATCGAGGATCTGTCGGCCGTCGAGGCCCTCGCCGACGACAACACCAAGGCGATCTTCTGCGAGTCGATCGCCAATCCCGGCGGCCACGTCGCCGACATCCCCGCACTCTCCGAGGTCGCGAAGCGCCTCGGCGTCCCGCTGATCGTCGACAACACCTCCGCTACCCCGTTCCTCTGCCGGCCCATCGAGATGGGCGCCGACCTCGTCGTGCACTCCACCACCAAATACCTCACCGGCAACGGCACCGTCACCGGCGGCGCCATCGTCGATTCCGGCAAGTTCGACTGGTCCGCCTCCGACCGGTTCCCCAGCCTCAGCGCGCCCGAACCGGCCTATCACGGCCTGAAGTTCCACGAGACCTTCGGCCCGATGGCCTTCACCTTCCACGGCATCGCCATCGGCCTGCGCGACCTGGGCATGACGATGGCGCCCAACACCGCCTTCCAGACCCTGCTCGGCATCGAGACGCTCAGCCTCCGCATGGAACGCCACGTCACCAACACCATGCAGGTGGCGGCATGGCTCGAGAAGCATCCGGCCGTGGCGCATGTGACCTATGCCGGCCTGCCCTCGTCGCCCTACAGCGACCGGGTCGCCCGGCTCTATCCACGGGGCGCGGGCGGGCTCTTCACCTTCGCGCTCAAGGGGGGCTATGACGCCTGTGTCAAACTGGTCGATTCGGTGGAGCTGTTCAGCCATGTGGCCAATCTCGGCGACACGCGCTCGCTGATCATCCACTCCGCCTCCACCACGCACCGCCAGCTCACCGAGGCCCAGCAGAAGGCCGCCGGCGCCTCGCCCGACGTGGTCCGCCTCTCGATCGGCATCGAGGATCCGGCCGATCTGATCCGCGACCTCGACCAGGCGCTGTCGAAGGCAAGCTGAGCCCGGCCCTATTCGATGCCGAACACCATCTCGACCGAGGCGCCGAGCGAGAGCCGGCCCTCGGCCACGGGCATGTCCATCGCCATCTCCGCCCGCGCCATCATCGGCCGCGGTGCGCCACCGCCACGCTCGGTGATCGAGATCACCGGACCCAGCCCGACGCCCGCCGCCTCGGCGTAGAGCGCGGCGCGCGCCTGCCCGTCGCGCACGGCCTCGGCCCGCGCCATGTCCAGAAGCGCCTCCGCCTCGGCGATCTCGAAACCGATGCCATCGATGCGGTTCGCCCCGCTGGCCGCCACCGCGTCGATCGCCCCGCCGAGCGCGCTGATATCGCGCAGCACCACCGCCACCAGATTGTCCGCCCGATATCCGACGATCTCGCTCGGGGCCTCGAAAGTGTCCGAGCGATCGCGATAGACCGGCGAGAGATCGAGCCGCACGGTCTGGCGGTCCTCCGGTGCCACCCCAAGTCCGTCCAGCGCCGCGAAGAGCGCGCGCATCGCGGTCGCGTTTTCGGCCAGTGCCGCCCCGGCCGTTTCCGCACGCGTCTCGACCCCGAGGGTCAGCCGGGCGATGTCGGGAACCGCCGATACCTCCGCCTCTCCCGTCACCACGATGCGGCGATCAGGAGCTTCCTGAGCCAGGACGGGCGCCACCGGGAGCCAACTCAGTGCAGCGGCAAGGACGGTGGCTCCGAGGATCCGATGACGGACCGGGTCTTGTCGAGACATCTTCAAACTCCCGCAGGGATTTCGATCACCGCAATATGTCGTGCGTCGACCCTCCTCGACAACCGAAACCTGCGCTTCCGGCGATCATGACACTGGATCGGCGTGCAAGCCTGTGCTATTCAAGATCGTACAAACACTCGACAAAAGATCGGGGCAGGCATGAGCAGAGCAGACACCCGCGAGCCGGCGTTCCGGCTTGTGTTGGGCTATCCTGAAATTTCGCTGGTCGAAAGTGAATCCGGCCGAACGGTGCTGCGCGTCGCGCAGGATACGCCCGCGTTCGCAAGAGACCTGCGCGCGATGGCCAAGGCCTCCCGCAACAGTCGTTTGACCGCCCTTTTGCCCGACGATGTGACATGGCGCGGCGAGGTCACGCTTTCGGACGGACCCGCCGCCGACAGGGAGAACATCGTCCGGAAAAAAGCCGCCGACGCACTTGGCCTTCCAGCCTCGTCGCTTGCAGTCGCGATCGGGCCGGTGCGCGACGGCCGTGCATCCGCCGCAGCGGTGTCCGTAGCCATTCTCACCGAAGCCCGGGACTTTCTCACACGGTCCGGTTTCAGTCCGTCGGCGATCGCGGCCGCGGACGGACTTCCGGCATTTCCGCACCACACCCGTCGGCGGCTGTCCCTGCCAGCCTTCCAGCTCCGGCCCCCTTTGACCCGCGCTTTGGCCGGGGGCCTTGCCGCGTCGGCGGCGGTCTGGCTGTTCGCCCTGTCCGGCGACGCCACCGATCCCCGGCCGGTCTTGCAAACCCCGTCTGCGACCGCACCGATCGTCGCCGAGGCGCCACCGGCGGAGTTCATTGCGGCGCCGCCGGCGCGTCCCGCGGATTTCGTGCCCCGCCAGTTCGTTCCCGAAAGGACTTTCGCGGCCGCACCGGAACGTCCCGCACCAGCGGTCGTTTCGCCCCCCGCGCCCGCTGTCGTTCCGCCTCCAGCACCCACGGCGGTGCCGAGCCAGGCGGCGACCGGTCCGGTGACCATGGCATCGCGCAGTGTCGCGTCGCTGCCGGATCAGCCCGCCCGGATGCTGACCCCAGAGCCGGACCGGAGCGTCTTTCGTCTCGCGACCCTCGAGGCAGCCCGGGATCGCGTCGCAGCGACCCTGAAGTCCGCCCCTCTGGTGCTCGGCAAGGCTCAACCGGCGATCCCGACGAGCGATCGCCTTCCCCGGGTTGCCGAACTCCGACCGGTCGAGCGCCCCGTGACCGATGCTCAGCCCCGGACAATCCCGCAAACCGTCTCGACGGCGGCGGCTTCGGTCAGTGAGAGCGCCCGACCCAGACCCCGTCCCGGCGGCACGACCACCGCGGCCCTGAGTGCGGCGATCACCGACGCCGTGGCGACGGCTGCCGCCGAGCCGGCCCGTGTCGCGGCGCCCGTCGCAACGACAGCCCTCGTCGCTGCGCCCCGACCGGCGCCGCGCAGGATTGCGGCCGTCGCCGTCCAGGCGCCGAAACCGACCTTCTCCGCTCAGGCGCCCACCGTATCGAGAGGCACCGTGCCGGCACCGAAACCCACGGTTCAGGCTGCACCCGCCCCGGTCCGGCAGGTTGCTGTCGCCACCCCCGCCCCCGCCCCCGCTCCGGCCATTCCGCGCGCCGCCCCCGCCCGGGCGGCTCCGCAGAGTGTCGGCCTGCAGCGCAACGAGGTCTCGCTGGTCGGCGTGTTCGGCAGTCCATCCAACCGCCGCGCGATCCTCCGCCTCCCGAACGGCAAGATGACCAAGGTCGAAGCCGGCGACAGGGTTGATGGTGCGCGGGTCGCTGCCGTGGGACCGGATTCGGTCCGCCTGAGCGGACGTTCACAGGATATCGTGCTGAAACTGCCCTGACCCCGAGACCCGCAAAGACCAGATTTCCGGTCGATGGCTTCGTCGTGCGCGGCGGGTGGTGGAGGGGACTGGATTCGAACCAGTGTAGGGTTTCCCCGACGGATTTACAGTCCGTTGCATTTGACCGCTCTGCCACCCCTCCGAGGATGCAGCGGGCTCGCAGGTCCCGCGCGGTAGGCGGGGAGTAGGCCACGCGGGCGAAAGGGTCAACATCAAAACCGCGCCCGGCCCTTGCGACCCCGACAGTCCCGTGGCTAAGTCCGGCGGCCCTCCGGAGACCGACAGCATCATGGCCCGCAAACCCGCCTGGACGATCGAAAAGGAACGCGCCGCCCGGAGCAATCCACGCGGCGATACCGTCTGGCTGTTCGGGATCCATGCGGTGCGCGACGCGCTGGTCAATCCAGCGCGCCGGCGCGAGACGCTGATACTCACGCCCAACGCGGCGGACCGCCTCGGCGAGATCGTGGCGCAGTCGGGCATGACCCCGCGCATCGTCGATCCCCGCCGTTTCGATGCCCCGCTCGAGGCCCAGTCGGTGCACCAGGGCGCGGCGCTCGAGGCGCATCCGCTCGACTGGGGCTCGGTCTCGGAGGTTTGCGCCCCACGACAGGAGGCTCCGCTCGTGCTCCTGCTCGACCGGGTCAGCGATCCGCACAATGTCGGAGCGATCCTGCGCTCGGCGGAGGTGTTCGGCGCCCGCGCCGTCATCGCCCCGCACAGGCATTCCTCCCCCGAGACCGGCGCGCTGGCCAAGGCGGCATCGGGCGCGCTGGAGCGCCAGCCCTATCTGCGCGTCCCCAATCTCGCCCGCGCGATGGGAACCCTGCAGGACATGGGCTACGCCATCGTCGGGCTGGACGGCACCGGCGACGTCGATCTCGAGACCGCCCTCGCCCCCCATTCCCGCACGCCGGTGGCCCTTGCCCTGGGCGCCGAAGGGCCGGGCCTGCGTGAGCTGACCCGCAAGCTCTGCGACACGCTGGCCCGCATTCCGGCCGCGGGCAGCTTCGGATCGCTCAACGTCTCCAACGCCGCCGCCGTCGCGCTCTACGCCGCCGCGAAGACCCCTCGGGCCCCGGAAATCGTTCCATGATCACGATTTCTTCAAGGACCTTAAAAGTCCGTGTCAGCCAAACCATATGTTTTCACAAGGCAGGCGCGCGGAACCGCCCTGTCTTATCTCACTGTCCCTCGTTCCGACTATGCGCCCGGATGCGTCCGGGCGCTTTTTTTATGTCATCACAAGAGGTTTCGCTCATGACCTCATCCGATGAAGTCATCCGTGACGTGCTCGCCCAGACCCGGACAATCGCGATCGTCGGCATCTCCCACAAGACCGAGCGCCCGTCGCACGGCGTCGCGCGCTTCCTCCAGCGCAGTGGATACCGGATCGTGCCGGTCAATCCGGGCCTCGCCGGCCAGATGCTGCTCGGCGAAAAGGTCTTCGCAAGCCTCGGGGACATTCCCCCCGAAATCGGCCCTGTCGAGATGGTCGACATCTTCCGCCGATCCGAGGCTGTCGGCCCGGTTGTCGACGACGCCCTCACCCACCTGACGGATCGCGGCCTCCGAACCATCTGGATGCAGCTCGGCGTGATCGCCCCCGACGCCGCCGCCGAGGCCGAAGCCGCCGGGCTTACGGTGATCATGGACCGCTGCCCGGCCATCGAGCATCCCCGCCTCATGCGCGCCTGACGCTGTTCAGAGCCGCCCGCCCGCATCGAGCCGTTCCAGCAGGCCAGCCGCCCGCGCCAGCGTCGCCGCGCGCTTGCCTGCGTCCATCCGCTCCCACGTCCGGTACATCTGCCCCATGCGGGGATTGCCGCGCAGCGCCGCTTCGCTTGCGCACGAGAAAATCCCAGTAGAGCGCATTGAACGGACAGGCATTGTCGCCCTCGCGGTCCTTCACGTCATAGGCGCAAGCCGCCGCAATGATCCGACATCCGGTCGATATAGGCGCCCGAAGCGGCATAGGGCTTCGAGCCGACCACGCCGCCATCGGCGAACTGGCTCATGCCGATGGTGTTCGGCGCCTCGACCCACTCATAGGCATCGGCATAGACCGCCAGATACCATTCGTGCACCTCGCCGGGGTCCACACCGGCCAGAAGCGCGAAATTCCCCGTCACCATCAGCCGCTGGATGTGATGCGCATAGGCCTCCTCCCGCGTCTGGCCGATCGCCGCCGCCATGCAGGCCATGTCCGTCTCGCCCGTCCAGTAGAAGCCCGGCAGCGCCCGCGATGCGCCGAGATGGTTCGAGGCCGTATAGTCCGGCCCCTTCAGATCGTAGATGCCCCGCACGAATTCACGCCAGCCGAGGATCTGCCGCACATACCCCTCCACGGCGTTCAGCGGCGCCCGTCCTTCGCGATACTCCACCTCCGCCTGCCGGCAAAGCTCCAGCGGATCGAGCAGCCCGGCATTGAGATAGACCGACAGCACCGAGTGATAGAGAAACTTCTCGCCGCGGAGCATCGCGTCCTGATAGTCGCCGAACTGTGGCAGCGCCTCGCGCATGAACTTCGCCGCCGCCCGTTTTGCGCCTGTCGCGTCGGTCGCGAACCAGAACGGGCGCCAGAGCGCCGAACCCGTCAGGAAACCGCGTGGCGACCATGTCGCGACACCGCTTCGGTGACCGCATCCGGCTGTGTGCCGCATCGGCTCGGGCATGAAGAGATCGGCCTTCGCCGGCTTGCGGTTCTCGGCGTCGTAGTTCCATTTCCCGCCTGCCGGGTCGTCACCGTCCATCAGGATCCCGGTCTTGCGCCGCATCTCGCGGTAGAAATACTCCATCCGAAGCTGCTTGCGCCCTTCGGCCCAGGTTGCGAACTCGGCGCGGGTGGCGATGAACCGATCGTCCGGCAGCACTTCGATGCTCAGCGGACAGGCCTCGAGTGCGGCACGCAACCGCCATTCCCCGCATTCGGTGGCGATCACCCCCTCCGCCCCGACATCCGAATGCGCGCGCATCAGCGCCCCGCAGATCGAGCGCGACGTGTCGGGATCGTCGAGCCGCGCATAGGCGACACGCCAGCCCTCCGCTTCCAGCTCGGCGGCGAATTTCCGCATGGCTGCAAGGACAAAGACGATCTTCTTGCGATGATGCGGCACATAGCTCGCCTCGTCCTGCGACCTCCGCCATCACCACGACATCGCGCGCGCGGTCGGCCGCCCGCAGCGCCGACAGGTTCGGCGAAAGCTGGTCGCCGAGCACCAGAACAAGCCGCGGCGCTACCACGGGATCGGCTTTCCGTCCCAGGCGAAGGCCCGTCCGGTATCATCGGGCGTCAGCCCCTCGATCACCCGCATCAGGTTCTTCGCCGCCTCCTCCGGCGACACCGTCGGGTGCCGCCCGGCATATTTCGCCGTCAGGTCCGTCCGAACGGTGCCCGGATGGAGCGCCACCACTACCGCCTCCGGCCGCCGCCGCGCGATCTCGATCGCCGCGGTTCGCACGATCTGGTGCTGTGCCGCCTTCGCCGCCCGATAACTGATCCAGCCACCCAGCCGGTTGTCGCCGATCGAGCCGACCCGCGCCGACAGCGTGGCGAACACGCCCCGCCCCGCCTTCGGCAGATGCCCGTGCAGATGCTTCAGGAGCAGCGCCGGCCCGATGGCGTTCAGCGCGAATTGCGCCGCCATCGCCGCCGGATCGAGCGCATCGATGGTCTTCTCCGGCCCTGCCCCGTCGATTTCCAGCCCGCCGGTTGCGTCGAAGATCAGACTCGAAAGGACCCTCGAGCCTCGCGGCCGCCGCCCGGATGCTCTCCTCCACCGTCACATCGATGCCGTCCCGCGAACGCGACCAGCCCGTCACCTCCGCGCCCTGCGCTTCGAGCGCCGCGCGCAGCGCAGCCCCTATGCCCCCGGTATCGCCGATCACCAATGCCTTCATGTCGCCTCCCTTGCCGGCCCGATGGTGGCGCGGCGCGCGAGCCGGTCCAGTCGATTGATGCTTTATCTTCACGAGCGAGCGGCTATAGTGCGCCCATGAGTGGAACGGCGCAGATCATGGCACGGACCGGACTGACCGAGGGGCTTTCCCGCGGCCTTCCCGCCTTGCTGCTTCTTAGCCGCCTCTGAGCGCGCCGCACCCGGCGCAGGCGCTCAGGGGACATCGTCAGAGCGCCGCCAGACACCTCTCATTTTCCAGGATTGATCCGATGACCGAGACCGTAACCGACCCGAACCGGGTGCTGATCTTCGACACCACCCTGCGCGACGGCGAGCAATCGCCGGGTGCGACCATGACCCACGAGGAGAAGCTCGAGATCGCCGGGCTGCTCGACGAGATGGGCGTCGACATCATCGAGGCCGGCTTTCCCATCGCCTCCGAGGGCGATTTCAACGCCGTCTCCGAGATCGCGAAGCGGGCCGAAAACGCCGTGATCTGCGGGCTGGCCCGCGCGAACCTCAAGGATATCGACCGCTGCTGGGACGCCGTGCGCCACGCGAAGCGCCCGCGCATCCACACCTTCATCGGCACCTCGGCCCTGCACCGCGCGATCCCGAACCTCACGAAGGACGAGATGGCCGAACGCATCCACGACACCGTGACCCACGCCCGCAATCTCTGCGAGGACGTGCAATGGTCGCCGATGGATGCCACGCGGACCGAATGGGACTATCTCGCCCGCACGGTCGAGATCGCGATCAAGGCCGGGGCGACCACGATCAACATCCCCGACACCGTGGGCTACACGGCACCAAGCGAGAGCGCGGACCTCATCCGACGGCTGATCGCCGAAGTGCCGGGGGCGGAGGAGGTGATCTTCGCCACCCATTGCCACAACGATCTGGGCATGGCGACGGCCAACAGCCTCGCCGCCGTCGCGGGCGGGGCGCGGCAGATCGAATGCACGATCAACGGGCTGGGCGAGCGGGCGGGCAACACCGCGCTCGAAGAGGTGGTGATGGCGCTGAAGGTCCGGCGCGACATCATGCCCTTCGCGACCGGCATCGACACCACGAAGATCATGAACATCTCGCGGCGCGTGGCCTCCGTGTCGGGCTTCGCGGTCCAGTACAACAAGGCCATCGTCGGCAAGAACGCCTTCGCCCATGAAAGCGGCATCCATCAGGACGGCATGCTCAAGAACGCCGAGACCTTCGAGATCATGCGCCCCGAGGATGTCGGCCTCGCCGAAACCTCGCTGGTGATGGGCAAGCATTCGGGCCGCGCCGCCCTGCGCGCCAAGCTCTCCGATCTGGGCTACAGCCTCGGCGACAACCAGCTCGCGGATGTCTTCGTGCGGTTCAAGGAACTCGCCGACCGCAAGAAGGAGGTCTACGACGACGACCTGATCGCCCTGATGCAGGACACCGGCTCGAACGTCGCCTCCGACCGGATCCAGGTCCGCCGCCTGCGGGTGATCTGCGGCACCGACGGCCCGCAGAGCGCGGAACTGACGCTGCTGATCGACGGCGAGGAGCGGAGCGTCGAGGCGACCGGCGACGGGCCCGTCGATGCCACCTTCAACGCGATCAAGGCGCTCGTGCCCCACGAGGCGCGGCTTCAGCTCTATCAGGTGGCCGCGGTCACCGAGGGCACCGACGCGCAGGCCACGGTCAGCGTGCGGATGGAGGAGGCCGGCAAGATCGTCACCGGCATGTCCGCCGACACCGACACCGTGGTCGCCTCCGCCCGGGCCTATGTCAGTGCGCTCAACAATCTGATGGTCCGCCGCCTGAAAACCGCCCCTGCGGCTGCCAGCGCCTGAGGCCGACCGGGCCGCGCACATCGTGCGCGGCCCGGTGTGCGCAACGTGAAACAGGGGTCACGTCCCTGATTTCAAAGCGTTATCAGCACTGAAATGCGAGGTTGATCCGCATCCCGTCCGGCCAGGGTCGGGCGGACAGGACCGCTTCGGACAAATGCTCCGCAGGTCGCTGCACCATCGGTCCCGGCTTGCCTCAGCGGTAGTTCACCCGCACTTCGTATATGCTGTCGGGGCCTGCCGCCGTGTAGCGCCGGCTTTCCGTGGTGATCGTGGGACGGGACGTTTGCCGGATTTCCCGTTCGATCTGCCTGTCGGTCAGATACGCTTCGACGGACCCGAAGGATTCGCTCGGGGAGCTGATGGCTCGCCCCACCGGATCGCGTCCACCCTCGAGGAACCTATCGAAATCGACGATCCAGTAATCCGCAAACAGCAGATCGTGATTGTTTGTGCTCCGGGGTCCATCATAGGCCTGATTGAACGCATATCGACTTCCGTCACTCGTGAGAAAGAAGGTTCCACTCCAGTTGTTGAAGCCATATTCGGCCAGCCCCGCAGTCGCGCCTGTTCCGTCGATCTCGAGGCCGATCATCCGGATTTCGGCATAGCGGATTGCCGGGTCCACGAACTCGAGGTCGATCGCCGGGCCCGCGAAATCACCGCTATCCACATCGGTCGCACTCCGAAACTGCGCCTGAAATGTGCCGGGAATCGGCACTTCCCGTTCATCGAGGCAGACAGCATTGATGAAAAAGCCAAGTTCATCGGACCGGGTGCGCCTGCGTCGATTACGGATCCAGCCGGAATTGCCGGATGTCGATTCGAGGATGCATTGCGCATGAGGGATATTTATGGAGCGGACCTGTTCGATCCTGGGGCGCACCCAGGCCGCCCAGTCCTGACCGGAATTCCCGGCCGTGCGCACGATCAGGACCGGTCGGTAGCGGCGCCCGGTTGTCGAGAATTCCCGCAGATCGGCCCGCAATGTCTCGAGTTGCCCATCGTGAAAAGAGCTGGCGCGCGCGAGACGTCGGTAAAAGCCGCCGAGCGTCCTGCGGGCATCCCCGTTGAAATACGGCTCGACCGGAACATCGAGATCGCCTCGCTGCAACCCGAACTCGAATTCGACGCCGTCTGAGCTTCTTGCACCGGCCAGGAGGCCGACATGGGCCAGGAACTCGTCGCTCGTACCGATGCTTGTTTCGGGATAGATGCCCAGGATCATTCCGTCGTCGACCCATGCCGGATGCGTGTGAAGCACGTCGTCCGCAACATATGTCCGGCCGTTCTCGAACCTTGACGGTTCGTCGAAGACATGGACGTAACCGCTTCTGCGGCGCTCGCTGTCCATGCCGAACTCGGTCAACCTCTCCGGAACCGAACCGCTCAACGCGAACGTTCCGCCATACCAGTCGGCCGTCCGCGCTGCTGCTACAAAGTCCAGCATCTTGCTCAACCCCCATTAAATCGAATTTTCAGCACCAATATTTCAAAAACAATAGCATGCCTTAAGCATCAAATCGATCTTCATTGGGCGTCAAATAAGAAATCGTTTCCGGTTTCGACACTGTAGATATGGATCACATCATTTTAGAGAACCGCATGGCCGCCAAACCGGTTGATCCACCGGTTGATTTCAAGCATTTTTTGGCAAGTTGGTCTGCCCAGTGTCGAAAGAGCACCGGTGTCTCCCTCTCCGACAGTCTTCCAGTTGCGTCAGCCCGGACCGATGATGCGATCCCGCCGGGCGGGCCAGACTTCGAGAATCCCGGCGCATAGCACCAGCGCCCCGCCGATGATCTCGAACCGGCCGAGATGCTCGCCCGCCAGCAGCGCGGCCGAGAGCGTCCCCACCAGAACCTCGGCCATCAGCAGGATCCCGACGCGCGCCGGGTCCAGTCGGGGTGCGGCCCAGAGAAGGCTCGCCATCGACAGGCCCCACCAGAGCCCTCCGGTCAGGATCACCAGACCGACCACCGGTCCGAGTTGGCCCGCCGGGATCGCGGAGGGTGCCGGCGCGAGAAGGGGCGCCATCACCAGCGCCGCCAGAAAGGCCCCGAGCGCAAAGACGAACGCCGCCGCCGCTGGCTCGGGTGCCGGCCGCGTGCGGATGCCCGTCGTCGCGACCGACCAGAGGATCCCCGAGATCAGCGCCAGCCACTCGCCGGTCCCTTGCGGCACGGGCACTTCACCGTCCGCGCCGAGCATCACGGCGAGCCCGGCCAGCCCGACGCCGATCGCCGCGACGCGCATCGGCGGCGTCGCATGCCCGAGGATGAAACGGGCGATCAGCGTGCTCCAGACCGGTGTCAGGAAGAACAGCAGGATGATGATCGCCACCCGCCCGTAGACGAAGCCGATGGAATAGAGCGCGAAGCCCGCCCCGCCCAGCGCCACGAAGCCCAGCGTGACCGGCCCGGAGCGCCGAAGGCTCTGCCGGCGCCGCCAGGCGGATGGCGCGAGCAGCAGAACCGCAGCACCGACGACCGCCAGCGTTCCCCAGGGGCCCTCAACGCCAAGTCCGGTGAGCTGCCGCACGGGCACCCAGTAGAAGCCCCAGAGCACGCCTGTCCCGATCACGATAAGCGTGGCGATCCAGGCGCCGCGATCAGCGGGCATCGGGGCCTTCCTTCTCCAACCGGCGCCCGCGACGACGCCGTGCCCAGCCGTGTCGAGGCCCGCGGATCAGCCCAGACTGCGCAGCAGTTCCAGCGACGGGTCGCCCGTCGGTGTGAGCCCCCGGCTCGCCTGGTAGGCCGCGATCGCCTCGCGGCTCTTCGGGCCGATCACCCCGTCGGTGCCGCCGGTATCGAAGCCGCGCGCGGTCAGCCGCTGCTGCAGGGCGATGCGGTCATCCTTGCTCAGGCCGTACTCGTCGGGCGGGAAGCTGCCGCGCAGCGGCCCTGCCCCGCCGATCCGGTCCGCGAGCAGCCCGACGCCGATCGCGTAGGAATCGGAATTGTTGTAGCGCTTGATGACGTTGAAATTCGACGTGACCGCGAAGCGCGGCCCCCCGGGCTGGGGCTGGATCACCCGGCCCTGCGGCGTGCCCGGCACACCGACCTCGCCGCCCCATTTCAGACCCGGTGTCCAGCCGTTGCGGGCGAGATAGGAAGCCGTCGAGGCCAGCGAGTTGGTCGGGTCGTCCGACCAGATGTCGCGCCGTCCGTCACCGGTGAAGTCCACCGCGTATTGCAGATAGGAGGTCGGGATGAACTGGGTGTGACCCATCGCGCCCGCCCAGCTCCCGGTCATCCCTTCCGGGCTCACATCGCCGTTCTGCAGGATGCGCAGGGCCGCGACCAGCTGGTCCTCGAAGAACGCCCCGCGTCGCCCGTCATAGGCCAGCGTGGAGGTCGCCGAGATCACCGGCACGTCGCCGCGCCGCTCGCCGTAGAAGCTCTCGAGCCCCCAGATCGCCGTCACGATCTCGGCGCTCACGCCGAAGCGCGCCTGGATCGCGTCGAGGGTCGGGCGGTAGCGGGCGAAGGCGGCGCGGCCCTTGCTCACCCGCTCGTCGGAGACCGCGATCGAGAGGTAGTCCTCGAGGCTGCGGCGGAACTCGACCTGATTGCCGTCGCGCGTCACGACCCCGGGAAGGAAGCCGGCGTCGCGGAACGCCGCCGCGAGCGTGGGCTCCGGGATGCCCCTCGCAGCCGCCCGGCCGCGGAACGCGGCGACCCAGGCGTCGTAGCCGGGGTTCGGGGCGGGGCGCAGATCGTCCGGAAGGCCCGCACTGCCCGTGGGGCCGAGGGGCGCCGTCACGCCGCCGCCGCAGCCCGCAAGGCCGAGTGCCGCGAGGGAAATACCGAAATGCCGTCTGGTGAATGTCACGCCTCTGCCCGTCCTTGCCCGCTGTTTTGACGCCACCCTAGCGGATCGCGATGCACGCGCAAGACGATCCGCGCCGTCCCTACTGTGCGGTGGCTCCGAAAGCTGGTAGGATGATCGCGCGGGACAACGCGGAGCCCGGAAATGGGCGACATCACGATTCTGACCGGCACCACCAAGGGTGCCTTCCTGATCACCGGCGACAGTGCGCGCGCAAGTTGGGAGATTGCCGGGCCGTTCTGCGACGGCTGGCCGATCAATCACCTCGCGGGCGACCCGCAGACCGGCACGATCTGGGCCGGCGGCGGCAGCGACTGGCACGGGGCGGGGATCTGGCGCTCGGAGGATGGCGTGGACTGGACCTGTGTCCGCCTCACCCGCGGCACGATGGACGACTGGGCGGAGGCCGACCCCGATTTCGCCGCGATGATCGGCTGGACCGGGGCCGAGTTGCCCTTCGGGGCCGGGTTCTCGCAGATCTGGTCGCTGGGCTTCTCGCACGGCACGCTCTACGCCGGGACCAAGCCCGCGAGCCTGCTGGCCAGCCACGACCGTGGCGCATCCTGGGCGCGCGTGGAAGCGCTGACCGACCACCCCTCCGCGGCAAGCTGGAACCCCGGAGCCGCCGGGCTGGTGCTGCACACCATCGTCGCCGATCCGGCCGATGCGGCGAAGCTCTGGATCGGCATCTCGGCCGCGGGGGTCTTCGCCACCGAGGATGGCGGCGCGAGCTGGGAGCGGCGCAACCGGCTCTCGAATGCCGAAGCCTGCGCCGGACATGACCACCCGGCCGCCCCCCGCGACGGCGAGACCGGGCATTGCGTTCACAACATGATGCGCGCGCCCGGCACCGGCGACCTGCTCTACCAGCAGAACCACCACGGCGTCTGGCGCTCGGAGAACGGCGGGCGCAGCTGGGAGGACATCACCGCCGGGCTGCCCTCGACCTTCGGCTTCCCGATCCGGGTCCATCCGCGCGATCCCGAGACGCTCTGGACCCTGCCGCTCAACGGCGACAGCGCCGGGCGTTTTCCCCCGGAGGCCGCGGCGGCGGTCTGGCGCTCGCGCGACGGCGGGCAGAGCTGGGAGCCCTGCCGCACCGGGCTGCCGCAGCGCAACTGCTACTTCACCGTGCTCCGGCAGGCGATGGCCGGCGACACCGCGGAGCCGGCGGGCGTCTATTTCGGGACCAACAGCGGATCGGTCTTCGCGAGCCGCGACGAGGGCGACAGCTTCGACGAGATCGCGCGGCATCTGCCAACCATCCTGTCGCTCGAAATCCTCGAACGGCGCGCCTGAGACCGCCTGTCCAGTGCTTTCGGGCACCATGGTAAAGAACTCCCGCGCGCCTTTACGTTTCGTTCACGCATTGGTTGCAATGACTTGGTCGTACACATCGCGCAGGGCCTTTACCGGCGCCCCGGCGCGGGCCTATAACGCGGGGCAACCGGACCCTTCCGCGCTGTCATTTCAACAAGGTCCGGCATAGAGCGGCGAGGCAGGCTGAGCATGTTTGGATCACTGGGCGGGCTGTTCTCGTCGGACATGGCGATCGATCTGGGGACCGCCAACACGCTGATCTACATCAAGGGCAAGGGCGTCGTGCTCAACGAGCCCTCGGTGGTCGCCTACAACATCAAGGACGGCAAGAAGCGGGTGATCGCCGTCGGCGAGGATGCGAAACTCATGCTCGGCCGCACCCCGGGTTCGATCCAGGCGATCCGGCCGATGCACGAGGGCGTCATCGCCGATTTCGACGTCGCCGAGGAGATGATCAAGCATTTCATCAAGAAGGTGCATCGCGGCGGCGGCTGGTCGAAGCCGAAGATCCTCGTCTGCGTGCCCCACGGCGCCACCCCGGTCGAGCGCCGGGCGATCCGCGAGAGCGTGATGGCCGCGGGTGCCCGCAAGGCCGGGCTGATCTCCGAGCCCATCGCCGCGGCCATCGGCGCGGGCATGCCGATCGCCGAGCCCACCGGCAACATGGTGGTCGATATCGGCGGCGGCACCACCGAAGTGGCGGTGATGAGCCTCGGCGACGTGGTCTATGCCCAGAGCGTGCGGGTCGGCGGCGACCGGATGGACGAGGCGATCATCGCCTATCTGCGCCGGCAGCATAACCTCCTGATCGGCGAGGCCACCTCCGAACGCGTCAAGACCGAGATCGGCACCGCGCGCATGCCCGAGGACGGCGTCGGCCAGCGGCTCTTCGTGCGCGGACGCGACCTGCTGAACGGCGTTCCCAAGGAGATGGAGATCAACCAGGCCCAGATCGCCGAGGCGCTGCACGAAACGGTGCAGACCATCGTCGAGGCGGTGATGACGGCGCTGGAGCAGACCCCGCCCGACCTCGCCGCCGACATCGTCGATCGCGGTGTGATGCTCACCGGCGGTGGCTCGCTCTTGGGCGATCTCGATCTGGCGCTGCGCGAACAGACCGGCCTCGCGATCACCGTGGCGGAGGATCCACTGAATTGTGTTGCGATCGGCACCGGGAAGGCGCTGGAATTTGAAACACAGCTTGCCCATGTGCTAGATTTCGGAAACTGAGACGGGCACCGAGATCCGTCCGGTTCGGACCGTCCGCGGCGGGACTTCCGGAGGCATGAGAGAGCGTGGCGCAACAGAAGCCCCAGCAACCCGACTATATCGGCGGCCTCCGCCGGGTGCTGCTCGGCCTGATCGCCGTGGTGCTGGTCGGGCTGTTCCTGCTGTGGCGCATCGACAATGCCCGGGTCGAGACGCTGCGCACCGAGATCGTCGATCGCTTCGCCCCCTCGATGGAATGGACGACGAAGCCCGTGGCCGCGACCATGCGCATGGTGGGGGACCTCACCGCCTGGAAGCGGGTCTACGAGCAGAACGCGGAATTGCGCCGCGAATTGCAGCGCATGGAGGGCTGGCGCGAGGCCGCCCTGCAGCTCGAACAGAAGAATGCGCGGCTGCTCGCCCTCAACAACGTCCGGCTCAATCCCGGAATGCGCTTCGTGACCGCGGAGGTGATCGCCGACAGCGGCTCGGGCTTCCGGCGCTCGGCACTGGTCAATGTCGGCAGCCTCGACGGGGTGAGCGACGGGGCGACCGTGCTTGACGGGCTGGGCCTCGTCGGGCGGATCGCCGGCACCGGCGATCGCTCGGCCCGGGTCGTGCTCCTCACCGACGGCACCAGCCGGGTTCCGGTTCTGGTGCGACCCTCCGGTCAGTCGGCGATGCTGGCGGGCGACAATTCGTCCGCGCCGGTGCTCGACTTCGTCGACAAGCCCGACGAGATCCGCCCCGGCGACCGCGTCGTGACCTCGGGCGCCGGCGGGCTCTACCCACCCGACCTGCTTGTCGGCCAGGCGGTGCGCGCCCCCGACGGACGGCTCCGCGTGCGGCTCGCCTCCGACTACCGCGCGCTTGATTTCGTCCGGGTCGTGCGCCACGTGCCTCCGCCGGTGATCGAGGGGCCGGGCGACCTGATCGGGCCGCTCCTGGTCGCGCGCCCCGACAACCCGGAAGAGGCCATCCCGACGGCGGAGGTGACGCAATGACGGCCCGCTTCGCCCGCCTGACGCTTTTCGTGACGTTCGGGCTCCTGACCATTCTTGCCCCCCTGGTGCCGCTCGCGCCGGGCGCCGACCGGGTTCCGCCGGACCTGCTCTATTGCGTGGTGATGATCTGGGTGCTGCGCGCGCCCGCCGCCGCTCCGCTCTGGGCGGTGCTCGCGCTGGGCCTGCTCGCGGATGCGCTTCTGATGCGGCCGCCCGGTCTCGGCGCGCTGGCTCTGGTGCTCGCTTCCGAAGCCGGGCGCGCCCGGGCCGCGGTGCCGGGGGGCTTCGGCTTCGTCGCCGAATGGCTGGCCGTCTCGGCCCTCTTCGCCCTCCTCACGCTGGCGACCCAGGCAGTGCTGCATCTGAGCCTTTCTCCCGGCGCCGACTGGGGGGCGGCGACTCGAGCTGATCATCTTCACCGCGCTGTCCTACGGCCCGCTCGCCCTCGCGCTGGGCTGGCTCCTGCGGCTGACCGGATCGCGCCGCCCGGGCCTCCGGGGAGCTGCGGCATGATCCCCGGCGACGCCCCGCCGCCGCGCATCACCCGTCGCGGGCTGATGCTCCTGGGCATCCAGGGCGCGGTCATCGGGGCGCTCGGCTGGCGCATGCACCAGCTCCAGATCCTGCAGAACGATCACTACCGCCTGCTCGCCGAGGAAAACCGCATCAACATCCGCCTGCTGCCGCCGGCCCGCGGGCTGATCCGCGACCGGGCCGGGCGCTTGATGGCCGGCAACCAGAGCAATTACCGGGTCGTGATGGTCCGAGAGCAGGCCGGCGACCCCGAAGCCATCCTCGACCGTCTCGGCCGGCTGATCGCGCTCGACGACCCCGAGCGCGCCCTGCGCGAGGTGATGAGCCGCAGCGCCTTCGTTCCGGTCGTGGTCGCCGAACACCTGGCCTGGGACGATGTGGTGCGGGTCTCCGCCAATGCGCCGCTCCTGCCCGGCATCATTCCCGAGGTTGGCCTCAGCCGCATCTATCCCGACGGCCTCGCGACGGGCCATGTGGTCGGCTATGTCGGCCCGGTCTCCGAGCGCGACCTCGCCGAGATCGAGAACCCGGACCCGGTGCTGCAGATCCCGCGCTTCCAGATCGGCAAGAACGGCGTCGAGCAGCGCATGGAGGATGTGCTGCGCGGCAGCGCCGGCACCCAGCGCATCGAGGTGAGTGCCGCCGGCCGGGTGATGCGCGAGATCGACCGCGCCGAGGGCACCGCCGGGGCGGATGTCGATCTCACCCTCGACCTCGCGCTCCAGGACTATGCCATGCGCCGGATGCAGGGGGAAAGTGCGGCCTCGGTGGTGATGGACGTGAACACCGGCGACGTGGTTGCGCTCGCCTCCTCGCCCGGCTTCGATCCCAACAGCTTCGTCTTCGGCATCTCCTCGCGCGAATGGAACGGGCTTCTGGAGGACGAATACCGCCCGCTCGCCAACAAGACCGTCTCCGGGGTCTATCCGCCCGGCTCGACCTTCAAGATGGTCGTGGCCCTCGCGGCCCTCGAGGCCGGTGTCGTCTCGCCAGGCGACCGCGTGCACTGCTCGGGCGCGACGCAACTCGGCACCCGCCGGTTCCATTGCTGGAAGCGCGGCGGCCACGGCTCGGTGGACCTGCGCAAGTCGATCTCGCAATCCTGCGACGTCTACTACTACGAGATGGCCCGCCGGGTCGGTGCCGACGCCATCGCCGACATGGCCCGCAAGCTCGGCCTCGGCGTGCGTCCCGACCTGCCGCTCACGGCGATCACCGAGGGCCTGATGCCCTACCGCGACTGGAAGCCCGCCAACCGCGACGGCGACCCCTGGTCGGTCGGCGACAGCTTCAACTACGGCATCGGCCAGGGCTTCACGCTGGCCTCGCCGCTCCAGCTCGCGGTGATGACCGCCCGCCTCGCCACCGGCCGCGCGGTGGTCCCGCGCCTCGTGAAGCGCATCGACGGCGTCGAGACGGCGATCCCGGAGGCGCCGGAGATCGCGCTCCAGCCGCGCCACCTCGACGCGGTGCGCAACGCGATGTGGGCGGTGTCCAACGAGGGCACCGCCTACCGCTCCCGCCTCGTCGATCCCGCCAACATCATGGCCGGCAAGACCGGCACCAGCCAGGTGCGCATCATCACCCCCGCCGAGCGGGCCGCCGGGGTGACCCGCAACGACCAGCTGCCCTGGAACCGCCGCGACCACGCGCTCTTCGTCGCCTTCGCGCCCTACGAGACCCCGCGCTACGCCATCGCCCAGATCGTCGAGCATGGCGGCGGCGGCTCGACGGCGGCCGCGCCGATCGCCCGCGACGTGCTGGCCCAGGCGCTCTACGGCGGCACCCCGCCGCTCTCGGCCTATCCGCCCGAGCAGCGCGACGCCATCGCCGCCCAGCAGGAAGACTACGCCCGCAACCCCTGGGGCCCGCCGGCATGAGCCTTGCCGACACCGGCTCCGGCCGCCGCGCCCGCGGCCTCGCCAAGGTCGCCGCCCTCAACTGGCCGCTGATCCTGCTCCTGTGCGCCGTGGCCGGGGCGGGCTTCCTGATGCTGTATTCCGTCGCCGGTGGCTCTGCGGACCCCTGGGCGCGGGCGCAGATGATCCGCTTCGGCATCGGCATTGCGGCGATGCTCGTCATCGCCATGGTGCCGATCTCGTTCTGGAAGCTGATGTCGCTGCCGGCCTATCTCGTGGGCCTCGGGCTTCTGGTGATGGTCGAGGTGATGGGCACGATCGGCATGGGCGCCCAGCGCTGGATCGACCTCGGCTTCATCCTGCTGCAGCCTTCCGAAGTGATGAAGATCGCCCTCGTCATGGTGCTCGCCGCCTATTACGCGTGGCTGCCGGTCGAGAAGGTCTCGCGGCTCTTCTGGGTGATCGTGCCGCTTGTCCTGATCCTCGTCCCGACCGCGCTCGTGCTCAAGCAGCCCGATCTCGGCACCGCACTCCTCCTGGTGATGGGCGGCGGTGCGGTGATGTTCCTCGCCGGCGTCAGCCTCTGGTACTTCGCCGCCGCCCTCGCCAGCGGCGTCGGTCTGGTGACGGCGGTGCTGAAATCCCAGGGCACCGACTGGCAGCTCATCAAGGACTACCAGTTCCGCCGCATCTTCACCTTCCTCGACCCGTCGCAGGACCCGCTGGGTGCCGGCTACCACATCACCCAGGCCAAGATCGCCATGGGCTCGGGCGGCCTGTCGGGGCGCGGCTACATGCAGGGCACCCAGTCGCGGCTCAACTTCCTGCCCGAGAAGCACACCGATTTCATCTTCACCTCGCTGGCGGAGGAATTCGGCTTCATCGGCTCGATCGCGCTCCTGGGCCTCTACACCCTGATCGTGGTGTTCTGCATCTTCTCGGCGATCTCGAACCGCGACCGCTTCGGCGCCCTGCTGACGGGGGGCATCGCCGTGGCGTTCTTCCTGTTCTTCGCCGTCAATATGGGCATGGTCATGGGTCTGATGCCGGTGGTCGGCGTGCCGCTGCCGCTCGTCTCCTACGGCGGGTCGGCGATGCTGGTGCTGCTCGCAGCCTTCGGGCTGGCGCAGAGCGCCCATGTCCACCGGCCGCGCCGCACGGAGTGACCCTGCCCATGACGCTGATCCTGATGTCGGTCGATGACGCCGAATTCGCGGAATATTCCGAGGCGATCCGCGATGCCTGCGCCGCACGCGGGGTGGCGATCGACCTCGCCGATGCCGCGACCGATCCCGCCGAGATCGACATCATCGTCCATACCCCCGCCGGCCCGGTGACCGATTTCAGCCCCTTCACGAAGCTCCGGGCGGTGCTCAGCCTCTGGGCGGGCGTCGAGCGCGTGGTGGGCAACCGCACGCTCACCGCCCCGCTCTGCCGCATGGTCGATCCGGGCCTCACCGAAGGCATGGTCGAGTATGTCGCGGGTCACGTCCTGCGGCACCATCTCGGCCTCGATGCGATCCTCGCCCAGCAGGACGGCATCTGGCGCGCGGGAAGCGTGCCGCCGCTGGCTCGCGAGCGCCGGGTGGGCATGCTCGGCCTCGGCGCCCTCGGCGCCGCTTGCGCGCGCGCGCTCGTCGGCCTCGGCTTCACCGTCTCCGGCTGGAGCCGCCGGCAAGCCGAGGTTCCGGGCGTCGCGTGTCACACCGGCGCGGACGGCCTTCTGGAGGTTCTCTCGACCTCCGACATCGTCGTGACCCTCCTGCCCGCCACCCCCGAGACGACCGACCTGCTGGATGCCGCCCGCATCGCGGCGATGAAGCCCGGCGCCATCCTCATCAACCCGGGCCGCGGAACGCTGATCGACGACACCGCGCTGCTCGCGGCCCTCGATACCGGCCACCTCGCCCATGCCACGCTCGACGTCTTCCGCACCGAACCGTTGCCGCCCGGACATCCGTTCTGGAACCACCCGCAGGTGACGGTCACCCCGCATATCGCCGCCACGACCCGGGCCGAGACTTCAGCCCCGGTCATCGCCGAAAACGTCGCGCGCGTCGTGGAAGGCCGCGACCTGCTCTACCGCGTCGACCGGGCTGCCGGCTACTAGCGCAGGATCGGCGGCCGGTCCGGATCGCTGCCCGGAGCCTTCGGGACGGCCCGCTCAGGCTCCGGCGCGGCCGGCATGTCGATCCGGATCGACAGCGCGGCGATGCGCTCCAGCAGCGCCGCATCGGCCGGAAGAAAGGTCACGTCGAGCCCGGCACCGGCGCCGCTGAAGCGCACCGTCTCGTCGATCGCCGCCGCCACCTCCGCCTGCGCCGGCTCCGGCACCGCAACGAGCGCGAGCAGGAGCGCGGGCCCGCGGTCGGCGAATTCCGCCGTGATCAGATGCGCCGCCCCGATCAGCCCCGCCATCGCCGCGAGCTTGGCATCGAGGGCCGCGAGCAGGTCCGGCGGCACGTCGCGCGGCGGCCCGACCCGCTCGGGCCGCGCCTCGATCACCCGACCCGGTGGAGCCATCCGGGCCGCCATCCAGACCACGCTCTCGGCGGGCAGCAGCGTCTCCGACGGCGCGACGCCGAGATTGAGCCCGATCCCGATGCCCTGCCCCGCCAGCATCTCCACCAGCCGCCGCCCGGCAAGCGCCGCATAGGGTGCGGGCGCGTCGAGGAACTCCGACAGCCGTGCATCCCGGTCGAAGGCCAGAACGAAGCGCCCTTCGGCCAGATCGAAGACCTGCGGCACCAACCGGTCGCCCTCCGGCTCGGCCTCGAGCAACACGTGGAGCTCGCCGTCCATCACCCGCTCCAGAAAGCGCAGATGCAGCGCCTCATCGTCGGGGGCTGCAACATGGGCGGCAAAGGCGGCATCGATCGGCGTATCGGCCATGGCAGGTCTCCCGGACGGCCCCGAAGCGGGACGGCCCCGGTGGTAAGTCGTCCCACGGCACTTCACAAGCCGGGCGACCGCAGGCCGCACCCGTGCATTCCTGCACGCCGAACATGCAGCCCCGGGCGTCGACCGCCCGCCCACGCGCTGGCCGGTCGCGGCACCTTTGGAAGGGCAGCAAGGATGATGTCGCAAGTGCCGACTTCATCACGGCGCGGCCAGCTTTTTTCCCGCGGTGCGAAGATGGCAAAAGTAAAGATCGGAAATCCAACCTGTTGATTTCATTCCAGCAAAACCATTGAGAGAACGGCTTTGTGCTAACGGTTTACGATGAACTCGCCGCTACCATGCATGCGAACCGAAACGCAGGAACCCCGCCGATGGAGAACCTGATCAGGACGCCAAAGTCGTGGATAGGTCGCATAGGCCCCGCCGGAATTTGCATCGCCGCGATCTGTCTGATTGCTGCCGTTTCTGGCTACGGCGTCCAGATCAGCCCGGCGGAAGGTCTCGAATTCGCACCGGTGGGCGCTGCGGAGACGGAGCCCGAAATCAGCGGCTGGCGAACAGCGCCCAGATCGCGTTAACACTTTTGTCTTTTTAAATCAGCGTCTTGAAAAATGTCCTAGCTAGGACAATCCAGAATCCGCGAAATCCGCCTCCTCAGAACCGGCACCAGCTCCGCCTCGAACCACGGATTGAGCCGCAGCCAGCCGGTGTTCCGCCAGGACGGATGCGGCAGCGGCACCACCCCCTCCGGCGCCTCCCGCCACCCAGCCACCCGGTCCCGCACGCTCACGCCCCGCCCCAGATGCCAGGCCTGGGCATGCCCCCCGATCAGCAGGGTCAGCCGGATCTGCGGCATCGCCGCCAGCGCCCGCGCCCGCCAGGTCGCCGCACAGACCGGCGGCGGCGGTCGGTCCGCCCCGCGAGCGTCGTAGCCCGGAAAGCAGAACGCCATCGGCAGCACCGCGAAGGCATCCCGGTCGTAGAACGTCGCCCGGTCCACCCCCAGCCAGTCCCGCAGCCGGTCCCCTGACGCATCGTCGAACGGCCGCCCGCGCTCATGCACCTTCATCCCCGGCGCCTGCCCGCAAACGAGGACCGGTGCGCGCCCCGACAGCCACGGCACCGGCCGCGGTGCATGCCCGGTCTCCGTCGCCGCGAACCGCGCCGCACAGAGCCGGCAGGCCGAAACCTCCGCCTCCAGCGCCGCTATCTCCTGTCCGTCTCGCTCCATCCCTGCGATCTATGCCGCCCGGCCCCGGCTTTACAGCCCCCCACGAGCCAAGCTATCGCAGCCCGACCAAGCAGGGAGCCCAGCCATGACCGACGCGCGCGACGTGATCATCGGAGACCTCACGGTCTCGAACGCCCGCCCCCTCACACTGATCGCCGGCCCCTGCCAGCTCGAAGGCCTCGACCATTCCCTCGCCATCGCCGAGACCCTCGCCGAAAGCTGCGCGAAACACGGCGCCGGCCTGATCTTCAAGGGCTCTTACGACAAGGCCAACCGCACCTCGCTCGGCGGCCAGCGCGGCCTCGGCATGGACGAGGGCCTGCGAATCCTCTCGGAAGTCCGCGCCCGCATCGGCTGCCCCGTCCTCACCGACGTCCATTCCGCCGACCACTGCGCGCCCGCGGCCCAGGCCGTCGACGTCCTCCAGATCCCCGCCTTCCTCTGCCGCCAGACCGACCTCCTGCTCGCCGCCGGCAACACGGGTGCTGCGATCAACATCAAGAAGGGCCAGTTCCTCGCCCCGTGGGACATGGAGCACGTCGCCGCCAAGGTCGCCTCGACCGGAAACCAACGTCTCCTCCTGACCGAGCGCGGCGTCACTTTCGGCTACAACACCCTCGTGACGGACATGCGCAGCCTGCCGATCATGGCCCGAACAGGCTATCCGGTGGTCATGGACGCCACCCATTCGGTCCAGCAGCCTGGCGGCCAGGGGGGCTCGTCGGGCGGCCAGCGCGAATTCGCCCCGGTGATGGCCCGTGCCGCAGTCGCCCTCGGCGTCGCCGCCGTCTTCATCGAGACCCACCCCGAGCCCGATACCGCGCCGTCCGACGGCCCCAACATGATCCCGCTCGACCGCATGAACGCCCTGATCGCGAGCCTGAGGGCCTTCGATGCCCTCGCGAAATCCGACCCGCTATCGATGTGACAGCGCGCCGTTTTCACCTTGAGATCGCGCAATCGCCTGACTAGAACAGCGTCAGATTGGGGCGTGGCCAAGCGGTAAGGCAACGGTTTTTGGTACCGTCATTCGCAGGTTCGAATCCTGCCGCCCCAGCCAAATCTCACTTTTCGCGGATTTGCCGCCGCTGCCTGTACTTGAACGGGCGGCAATGGCCGTTGTTTCCGCCAAGAGATCAAAGGGTTGGCGGAAGGTGGCGACCACCTCCCCATCCTCCCAAGAGCAGTTCGAAAGTACGAAGTTGAGCAGGCGGCGTTTTTCGCGAGCGGGCTGGCGTTCGAACAGCGCTTGAGCATTCCGGGCAAGTTCGAGAATCCGGATGCCCTCGTCCATGTAGGACTGCTCGGCCTCCTCATGGCGGTCGATGTCGCGCTGCAAGCGGCGCTGTTCCTCTCGCCATTCGCCCGCCATCTTGTCGAAGAAATCGCCGCCGATCTTGCCGTCGAGCTTGTCGACATACATGGCGCTGATCCGCTCGCCGAGCCGCCTGTGCTCGGCCTGGAGCCGCTTGATCGCTTCCTCGTGCTCGTGGCGTTCGTCCGCATGGCTGGCGTGCAGCGCCTCGCGCACCCAGTCCAGAACCTCGTCGTCGAACCGAAGCTGGCCAAGCATAGCCGTGAACTGCTGCTCCAGAACCTCCTCGCGCACATACTTGCGGCGACAGGATGCGGGCTCGCCCCTGCATTTGTCGGCGTAGCCGGTGCAGTGGTAGTAGATGTACTTCTGTTTCTTGATCTCGCCGACCACCGAGCAGCCACAGCGCCCACAGGCGATCAGTCCAGAGAAGGCGAAGTCGTGGGTCATGCGGCGGTGCTTGCTGGCGTTCCGGCCGTCCATCACGCCCTGCACCCGCTCCCATGCCTCGACCGAGACCAGCGAATCGTGTTTGCCTTGGTAGAGCTTGCCGTTCCACTCGAACCAGCCAGTGTAGAGGCGATTGCGCAGGATCGAATGCACGGTACTAGTGGGCACCGGCTTGCCGCTCTTCTTGTAAACGAGACCGGCGCTACGGGCCTTCTTGGCCACCTCTTTCAAGGCAAACTCGCCGGTTGCATACCACTCGAACAGCTTCGAGACGATCGGTGCGACCTCTGGATCGACGGCGATGACCTTGCGCCCGTCCGGGCCGGTAACGTTCAGGTAGCCGAGCGGCGTCTTGGTCGGCCAGATGCCCTGCTCGGCCTTCTCCTGCTGACCCTTGCGGGCCTCCTCGGACAGGTTGTCGATGTAGTTCTTCGCCATCAGCACCTTGATGCCGTGCATGAACTTTTCCGAAGATCGCGACTCGCGCGACAGAACCACCCCTTCCTTCGGAAAGTGGATCTCGGCGTCCAACTCGTCGATCGTCACCCAATCCTTGAGGTTGCGGTAAAGCCGGTCGGTCTTTTCGACGAGGATGACCCGCACATCCGGATGCGCCCGCAGCCATGTTACCATCTCGCCGAAAGCGCTCCGACCGGTCTGCTTGGCGGTTTCCACATCCACATATTCCTGTGCGACGGTGAACCCCTCGGCGGCGGCGTAGTCCTTCAGCAGCTTCAGCTGGGCCGGGATCGAGTAGCCCTCCTTCTCCTGCTCCTTCGAGGAGACGCGGGCGTAGATCACCGCACGCTTGCTTGGCGGCGGGGCGGAATGCTTGGGCGTGTGAGTTCTGGCTGGCATGGTGTTTAGTATTAACTAAACACCATTGCAGGTCAAGTCCGACCCTTTTGGATAACACCCTTAGCGACGCTTCCTCCGCTTCCGCGAAAACAGGATGAAAGTGACCTTGCCCCCTGATCCCGGACCATGGGCTAAAGTAGCCTCGAAACCGGGAGAGACAGATGACCAAGAAGACGAGGCGGCGGTTTACGCCGGACTACAAGGAGCAGGCTGTGGCGCGGCTTTCCGAGCCGGGGGTGACCTACGCGAGCCTTTCGGCGGAGCTGGGGATCACGTCCGGGCAGTTGAAGACGTGGCATCTTGAGCTGCTGGCCGCGGGGTCGGCAACGGCGATCGCTCAGACGAAAGCTGAGGCGGCCGAATTGGCGCAACTTCGGCGCGACGTGAAGCGCTTGAAGGAAGAGAATGAGGTGATGCGGAAAGCATCCATTTTTTTCGCTCAATGGGCGGCGAAGACATGAACACCAAGCTGGCATTCATCGCTGCCCACCTCACCGATTACTCCATACGTCTGCTGTGCCGGGTGCTTGGCGTGGGCCGGAGCTGGTTTCACGCCTGGCGCCGCGCAGCCCCTGACCGGGCGGCGCGAACGTCTCGGTGGGATGCGCTGATTGATGAGATCCGGGCGATCTTCAAGGACAGCAAGCAGCGTTACGGAGCGCCTCGCATCCACGCCGAACTGCGAGGTCGAGGCCACCGCGTGTCACGCAAGACGATCGCCAAGCTGATGAAACTGAGAGGGATTCACCCGCCTCGGCGCAAGCGACGCATGCCCATGACCACCGACAGTCGCCATTCATTTGCGATCGCACCCAACCTGCTGAGCCGCAACTTCAAGATCATGGTGCCCGACACTGTCTGGCTCGCTGACATCTCGTACATTCCAACGAGCGAAGGCTGGCTCTACCTCGCGGCGGTCAAAGATCTGGCGACGATGGAAATCGTCGGATGGTCGATGTCAGAGCGCCCTAAAAGCACCCTCTGCGAAGACGCATTGAAAATGGCCATCCGCAACCGCTGCCCTGCGCCGGGGCTGATCGTTCACACCGATAGGGGCGTGCAATACGCCTGCGACAGCTACAGGAAATTGCTCAGACTTCATCACATCACGGCGTCCATGAGCCGCAAAGGGAACTGTCTCGATAACGCCCCGATGGAGAGCTTCTTCAGCTGACTGAAAACCGAAATGGTTCACCGAACAAAGTTCCAGACGCGGCGCGAGGCAAAGGCCGCGCTCTTCGAATACATCGAGATTTTCTACAACCGCCAGCGGCGCCACTCCAGCATCGGATACCGCACTCCGGCACAGGCAAGGATGGACATGATGCCCAAAATGGCGGCCTAAACTAACAAGCCCATGGTCCGGGATCTGGGGGCAAGGTCACTGACACTGCAGACCGGCTTCGTGACCAAGGCGCTGGTGGGGCTGTTCGGCTCGGACAGGTTCCGGCTCGCGGTCTCCGCCGACGGCAGTACCTTCTTCGATGGCCTCAGCGTCGACAACGCCACCGGCATCGTCGACCAGCCGCGCCTGCCTCGCTTCAAGGCTAACACCAACTACGACAACTATGTCGGCGTCGGGACCTGGACGAAGATCGGCCTGAACAACACCGACTACAACGATCAGGGGGGGGTCGACGCCGCGAACAACCATTTCGAGGCGCCGGTGGACGGCACCTACCTCTTCGGCGCGACGCTTCTCTACAAGATCAATGCCAGCGCCACGGCCCGCATGCGTGGGCGGCTTGTGCTGAACGGCGCGACAGAAAACCGGGGTTCCTTCGGCGAAATCTCTGCCACCCATGTTTCGCTGGCCACCGCGATCTGGCTGCAAACCATGGTGCCGCTGACTGCAGGCGACACCGTTGAACTGCAGGGGTATTTCCGGGTCGCGGACGGCTATTTCGCCGCCGACCACACGTCCTTCTGGGGCTGCAAGGTCGGCTGAGCGGCGAAAGGAGGATCCGATGGCACCACCCCGATCCGAAGGCTTCGTGCTCAAGTCACAGAAGCCCAAAAATATCTGACGTCGGTCACCCGATCTGGCACAAAAGTCCACTTCCTGGAGGACAACTTTTCAGGGGGCAGGCCACCCCCAGCCGTCGCTCTTCATTTCGCGCGGGCGGTTCCTTGGCCTGTGGTGAGGTTTCCGCCGCGCCATTCATTGCACGCCGCGTTCGATTTCAGAATTGAAGGCGGCGCCCAGAGCGATGATGAATGCCGAGTAGTAAATCCAAAGCATCAGCACGACACCGGCCGAGAGCGCACCAAATGTCACGCTGTAGTGGCTGAAATTCGTCACATAATAGGAAAACCCCACCGAAAGAACCAGCCACAACACGGTCGCGAGCGCGGCTCCGGGAACCAGCGCCCGCCAAACCGGCCTGCCCCCGTCCGGCCCGAACCGGTACAGCACGAGGAGACTTCCAAAGATGACGCCCATGAGGATCGGCCATCTGCCCCACAGCGCCAGTCGCTCGGTGACCCGGGGAAAAGGAAGATGCGCGGTCAGCAGTGGGAGCAAAGCGAGCGTCGCGAGACAAATGATGAAGAGAAGCAACGCCCCCAATGTCAACGCGACGGCCAACAGGGTCAGGTTAAGAAAACCGCGCGTCAGGGGCTTATGATATGCGGTGTTGAGCAGAAGGATCAGATACTTGATGCCGCGCGACCCCATGTAGAGCGTGACCAGGGTCGTGAACGCCAACCCGATGGTGAGGTGCGAGACCGGGCTGGAGGCGAGTTCCTTCAACTGCCCATCAAGCAGCCGGTACACGCTCTCCGGCAACAAATGGCGAAGTGTCGTGAACTGCGCCTCCATCTCCGCAGGGGAAAACGCGAGGCCGTAGATCAGCACGAAGATCGCCAGGACGGGAAACACGGACAGGAAGCCGAAAAAGCCGACGCTCGCGCAGTGCGACCATATCTCGGATTGCCTCATCGTGGACAAGATCCCGACCACGATCCGGCGCCTGGCCGTCTTCTGACCTGTCCTTGGGTTCAGAGGATGACTTGGAGCGGGCATGGATTCGGGCATGGATTCTTTTCCTTCGGAGGTGAATATCCGGAAGCGGAGTTATACCCGCCAACTTGTGCGCAGGACCAGCCGCCCGAACCCGCACACCAACCGCGTCACGGACCCTGTCCAGGATCGCCATGCAAGAGATTCACCCGCCACAATCCCGAACAGGGACGCCGCTTGCGCGGCTTGATAGTCATCCGATCAGGGCATCGCGCTCATGTCGATGTGGTCTGAACGCCGAGAAGGCCGCATTCGACTTTCGGAATCTTGCGGGCCCCATGAAAGTCCAATCACTCGGCACGCCGGCTCAGAACCACTTCAGCCGCTTGAAGATGGCGATCTCCGCGATCAACAGCCCAAGGAGTATTCCGCAAAACACGAGGAAAGCGCTGGCGTTTTCAGTGCCGGGCATTCCACCAACGTTTATCCCGAAGAGACCCGTGACGAATCCGAACGGAAGGAAGATGCCCGAGATCACCGCCAAAACGTAGAGCGTCCGGTTGGTCGACTCCGCCAACTGGTTCGAGATCTCGTCCTTCAGGACCATCGCCTGCTCCCGGGCCGAATCGATCTCCTCGATATAGTTCACGGTCCGGTCGGCGGATTCGCGAAGCCGCTGTTTGCTGGCATCGTCGAACCAGTCGGGCGGATGCGCCAGAAAGCTGCCAAGCGCCTCGCGTTGCGGTGCGATGTAGCGGCGCAGGTCGGAAAGCTTGCGCCGCATGTCGGAAACCTCGCGTCGCAATTCCGGACTGCTCTCGGTCTCCATCCTGACTTCGATGGCTGTCGAGGTCGCCTTCAAGAGCCTCGACGGTCAGGCCGATCCGCTCGGTCAGCCGGGCGATCAACCGCTCATAAAGCTCCCCGATGTCATGCGGTCCGGTATGCGTGTCCATAAGGCGGGACAGGATATCGAGCGGTGTTTTCAGCTTTTCGTCCCACAGGGTGATGAGCCGTTTGCCATCGGACCAGATCCTGAGCGCCACCATGTCCTCTTCTTCCGCCCCCGGATTTGTATTCACCCCGCGCAGAATGGTCACGAAACCGAACTTTCCGTGAAAGGCCCGCGGCCGGCTTTCCGGCGCCAGCAGGGCTTCCGTCGTGACCTTGCTCAATCCGCTGCGTTCGACGATCCAGGATCGCACGCGTGGCGCGTCCTTGTTCAGATGAACCCAGAATCCCGCGTCGCCGTCACTCCAGGCTTCGACCTCGGGCCATCCTATCGGGGTCGCGGAGCCGTCGCCGTTGATGACGCACGCGAACTGCATGCCATCGATTTCAACCAGATCAAGTGGTTCCGCGTGACTGTTTCTGCACAATGAACTCCTCCTATGGACCCGTGGAATGCGGACCCGGCTCGCCGAGCCGAGGTTCCGATCAATACGGCTCGCCCAGCGCCAGATAGAGCGCGATGCGGTTGGTCAGGAGCGCCGCCTCGGACTGGACGACCTCGACCTTCGCCGCGTTGACGAACTGCTGCAGCGTCAGAAGCTGGGTCATGTCCATCGTTCCAGCGACGTAGTTGTCCTGGCCGAGGGCAACCGCCTCCTCCGCGTCCGCGAGGGCCGCGCGCTGGCTGGCGAGGCTCTCGCGCAGCAGTGTCTCGTTCGCCTGCCGGGTCTCGACCTCCGCATAGGCCTCGAGGACCGTCTGACCGTAGAGCGCCGTCGCCGCGGCCTGCTCGGCGGTCATCTCCACGACCTGCGCCTGAAGCGCGCCCCCTTCGAAGATCGGCTGCAGAAGCCCGACGCCGGCGCGCAGGAAATCAGGGTTCGCGCCGAGCAGGGCGATGTCGGGATCGAACAGTCTGCCGCCGCTCGCAGCCAGCGACACGCCCGGCAGACGGGCGAGCTTCGCCACCTCGACGTTGTAGAAGGCCGCGATCACCTCATTGCGCGCGGCGACGACGTCGGGACGGCGGTCGAGCAGCGACAGCGGCGGTCCAGAGGCGAGCGCTCCCGGCATGCGCGGATACGTGGTTCCAGAGCGTAGTTTCAGGTTCGGATAGCGCCCGAGGAGAACCTCGAGCGCCGCGATCAATTCGTTGGCGCTGATGCGCAGCTTCGGGATCTCGGCGCGCGCGCCGCTCAGCCGGGCCTGAGCCTGGACGACGTCGAAATCCGACACCTGTCCCGCCGCCTCCTTCTGGCGCGCGAGCGCCAGGAGGTTCTCGTAGAGGCCGGCGGTCTCCTCGGCCACCACGACCAGCTTGGCCAGTTCGATGATCGACACCCAGGTGCGCGCGACGGTCGCCGCGATCGACTGGTTGGCGTAGACGGCCTCGTTGGCGACCGCCGCCGCACTCGCGGCCACGCTGGCCTGACCCGAGCGCAGCTTGCCCCAGAGATCCACCTCCCAGGAGACCATGAGCTCGGCCCCGCTGATGGTCGAGTTCCTGTACTCGGTCAGATCGCGCGATTCCTGAGCGCCCGCTGTCGCGCCGACGGCCGGCAGGATCGGCGCGCCGGCGATCGTGACGGCCTGAAGGGCGGCGTCCACCTGGGCGGCCGCGGCCTGCAGGTCCGGGTTGTTCCGCAGCGCCTCGGCCACGAGGCCGGTCATGTTCGGGTCGCGGAAGCTCGCGACCCAGTTTCCCCCGGCCACGCTCGACGGCGCGCCCTCCGACGACCAGGCCGCCGGGATCTCGGTGCCCGCGGGCAACGCGGCGTCGACAAGCGCTCCGTCCTCCGGCGGCGTCGCCAAGGCGCAGCCCGCAAGCGCCGCGGCGGCCGCCGCAAGGGTGAGGCCGCGAGAGCGAAGGGTCGGAACTGAGCGTGGATCCGTCATGGCGACCTCAAAACGGCAGGGGGTAGAGCCAGCGGCTCCAGGTGTAGGCGCGCAGCGCGACTTGACCGAACCAGGCATAGGGACTGTCGGGGTTCGTCAGGATCAGGGATGCCCCTTCCGCGCCGATCGGCAGGTGGACCGAGGGGTCGTCGAGACTGATCCTGACCGGGAACCGCACCTCGGGCGACGGGCCGTCGGGAAAGACCGGCAGATCTCCGGAGGGCAGGAACTGGCCTCTGCCGCTGGCCCACCAGATCTCCTCGACCTTCGCGTTGAAATGCTGGCCGGGATACTTGTTGAGCGCCACCACGGCGGCCTGGCCATCCACGACGAATTTCAGGTTCTCCTGCCGGTAGGTGGCGAGGATGTAGGGCGCGTCGATGATGAAACTGGCGATCGCTCCGAGACGGACGATCCCGGCGACCATGCCCTCCTCGACCTGGAGGTTGATGATCATGCCGTCGGCGGGCGCGACGATGACCGTCTGCTCAAGGAAATACTGCGCCTGATCGAGCTGCGCCCGCGCCTCGGCCACGGCGGTGTTCACGCCGCCGATCTGCGAGTCGAACGCGATCCTCGCGCGCTGCCACTCCGCGATCGCCTCGGCCACCGAAGCCTCGCTCTCGGCGACCTGCGCCGTCCATTGCTGCGCCTGCTCCTGCGGCGCCGCGCGCTGCGCGGCGAGGCCGACGAAGCGCTGTTCCTGGAGCCGGTCGAAGTCGAGCTTGGCCCGGGCGCGGGTGACCGATTGCGCGGCGACATCGACGTCCGCCTGAAGGATCTCGACGTTCTGTTTGGCCGCCGCCAGCGCCGCCTCGGCCTCGTCGACCTGGAATTGGTAGAGCCGCTTGTCGAACACAAAGAGCGGATCGCCCTTCTTGACGGGTACGTTCTCCTTCACGAGAACCTGCTCGACGAGGGTCGGCTCCGGCAGGCGCGGCACGAGCTGTACCGTCGGTCGCACCACCCTCAGATCCTCCGACACCGGCGCGACGAAACGCATGCCGACAAGCGGCACGAGCACGAGGTGCAAGAACACGAAGGCCGTCACCACGCCCCAGGCAGGTGTCAGGCGCAGAAGCTTGAACTTGAAGAAGACAAGGCGGACGAAGATCGCGTAGACGACCGTGACGACGACGACCAACAGCATCTATTTGCGCTCCGGCTCGGCCGGTTCTCTGCCGGGGCGGGTGGCATCCGCGGAAGGGGCGGACGTGTCGGTGGCGGGCGGCTCGGATGCGTCGGCGGGAGGCTGGGGTTCCGGAGGCGTTTGACGCGGCGGGCCGGAAGCTGCCGCTGCGGAGAGGACAGAACCGCTTTCGCGGTCGATCGCGGCATCGATTTCGGGGTTTGGTGGCGGTGGCGGATGTCTCGTGCCGTACGCATACGATGAAAGCCGCTCCAGCGACTCGCGTTCGGAAATGCGCTCGGCTTGCGGGAAGTAGCGGATGTCGACCTTGTCGGTCGGTTTGAAGGCCCAGATCAGCGCCTGGATCCAGGGAATGACCGCAAGGAACCCGACCCATCCCATGGTGTAGACGGCCTCGGCGTCGGGGTGGTTGCGCGCGACCGCGATGCGGCCCGGCAGTCCGAGGAGCAGGACGAGGCCCCAGAGAAATCCGCCCACCGCGACCACCAGGCAAGCCGCCGTGATCGCGTCCCAGAAATAGGGCCATTGAAGAAACGCCTGCCAGTGCTCCCGGAGCCAGTCCATTCGGTTTCTCCTTCTAGGCTCTGGAGGCGACTGCGCGGGCGCGCCTATGGGTGAGGGTCACTACGGCCTCGGCGAGTTTGGTGGTCGCATCGCCGCGCCCCGAAATCCTGCGCTTTGGCGGATCGACGGCAAATCCGGTCTTGTCAGGATCGCACGGCATGATGAACGACGCGCCCGTCACATGTCCGACCGCCTTTACGGCGCGATCGATGAGGATGATCGCGTTGGAAGTGGCGCCTTCCAGCGCGACTCTGCCGTCAAACAGCATCGCTCTATTGGAAGTGACTGTCTCCAACGATGCCAGCGTCGCTATTGGCGTCACCGGACGGATGTCTCTATTCAGGGAGGTATTCGGCTTTGGAAGGTTCGTTTGCGCCGTCGCGGACGTCGACAGGGAGACCTCCGCGACGGCCATCGTTGAACCCGTGGGCGCTCGCAACATGCCGTTCATGGTTTCAACCTCTATTGCGTCGGCCCTCCGCGCCATTCACTGCGGCTTCTTGATGTCGCCGGCGAAGATGGTGTTCCAGTCGTCCTTCATGCTGATCACCGTCCAGCCGCTCTGATCGGCGGTGTCCATCAGGGCCTCGCTGAACGTGCCGACCGACGTGTCCGGCAGCCCGTTGGCGGGGCCGTAGGCGAATTCGCGCTCGGGGTCGTCGTGCAGAACGAGAAAGCCCATCCTGATGCCCTCTCCGGCGGTGGCCCATTGGAGCATCTCCTTGTCGCCCTCGGTGTTGCCGAAGGCGATCTGCGGGCGCTTGCCGATGAAGAGGTTGATGCCGATCGCCTTGCCGTCATTGTTGTCGTCGAAGAACAGCTTCGGGTCGCGCATCAGCACCGGTTCGCCGTCCCGCATCTCGAACTTGGTGACGATGCTGGAGCCGATGACCTGCTCGGGCGGGATGCCGTAGACGTCGTTCGAATACACCCGCACGAATTCCTGCCCGCCGCCGGTGACGATGTAGGTGCGGTAGCCGTTGGCGCGCAGCAGCTCCATGACCTCGATCATCGGCTGGTAGACGAGATCGGTCACCGGGACGCCGAAGACCGGGTTCTTCGATTTCGGCAGCCAGTCGGCGACGATGGCTTCGAAATCGGCGGTGCTCATGCCGGCATGGGTGACGGCGACGATCTCCATCCAGTCCTTCTCGGTGAATTTCGCCATCGCCGCGTGGTCGCCGGACAGGACCGACTTGAAGGGCTCGGTGTCCTTCCATTCCGGATGATCGGGCGCCATCTCGGCCAGTCGGTCGAGCGCGAAGAGGCCCTGTCCGTAGAGCGGATGCTCGACCCAGGTGGTGCCGTCCTGGTCGAAGGTGGCGATGCGGTCTTCCGGGGCGACGAAGTCCGCGCCGCCCTCGGTGGTCGTGTCGGTGACGAAGTCGAGGATCGCCTGCTTGGCCGCCCCGTCATTCCAGGATGGCAGCGGATCATCCTGCGCGTGGGCGGGCCAAGGCGCCGCGAGAAGCGCCAAGGCCGCGACAGCGCAGCGGATGAGGCCGCGACGGTGGATAAGGAAATGTGGCTTCAGCATGTCGGTTCACTCCTTTCCGTGTGCGCTTGTTCAGTTCCGGTTCGTTTCCATCAGCATCTCCATCACCTTGTCGATGGAGAAGCTGCCCGGCCGCTGGCGTGGCGGGAATTCCTGGAAGGTGGCGAGGTGCTCGCCGACGATCTGCTGCGCCGGGAGCAGCACGAACATGTGGTCGACGAACCAGCGGACGTATCCGCCTGCCTCGATCTCGGCGCGCTCGAACGGATCGCTGCGGATGTTGAAGATCTTCGGCGCCCGCAGCGGCACGAGCGGCTGCACCCAGACCTCCAGACCATGCGACTGCTGCTCCATGAACACGGCCTTGTACTGGTCGTAGCGCAGCCCGGCGAGATCGCCGTCATCCGTCCAGTAGAAGAACTCGCGCCGCGGGTCCTCGGCCTCGGGGTCCGCCAGGGCGGCGCTCTGGTCGTATCCGTCGAGATGCACCCGGAACGTCGCGTCGCCGGCGTCGTAGCCTTCGAGCAGTTTCGCCTTGATGTCGGGCTCGCCGGCCGCGGCGAGCAGGGTCGGCAGCCAGTCCTCGTGGGAGAAGATCTGGTTGAACTCGCTGCGCGGCTCCACGTGGCCCGGCCAGCGGACGACGGCGGGGACGCGGTAGCCGCCCTCCCAGTTGGTGTTCTTCTCGCCGCGGAACGGCGTCGTGCCGCCATCGGGCCAGCTGAAGGTCTCGGCCCCGTTGTCGGTGGTGTAGATGACGATGGTGTCGTCGGCGATGCCCAGCTCGTCGAGCTTGTCGAGCAGGACGCCCACATGACCGTCGTGCTCGACCATGCCGTCGGGGTAGATGCCGAGGCCGGTCACCCCCTCGGATTCCGGCTTCAGGTGGGTCCAGATGTGCATGCGGCTGGGATTGAACCAGACGAAGAACGGCTTGTCAGCCTCATGCGCCCGGTCGATGAAGTCGAGCGTGGCGTCGAGGAATTCCTCGTCCACCGTCTCCATGCGCTCCCGGTCGAGCGCGCCGGTGTCTTCGCAGTTCTGCTTGCCCCAGGGGCCGAAGCGCGGGTCCTCGCCCGGGCGTGACCTCGGTGGTGGCCTGGCAGCGCATCACCCCGCGCGGCCCGAAGGTCTCGCGGAACACGGTGCCCTTGCGGATAGTCGGGATGCTCCGGCTCCTCCTCGGCGTTGAGGTGGTAGAGGTTGCCGAAGAACTCGTCGAAGCCGTGGACCGTCGGCAGGAACTCGTTGCGGTCGCCGAGATGGTTCTTGCCGAACTGGCCGGTCGCGTAGCCGAGCGGCTTGAGCAACTCCGCGATGGTCGGATCCTCGGGCTGCAGGCCCTCGGGCGCGCCGGGCAGTCCGACCTTCAGCAGGCCGGTGCGCATCGGGCTCTGGCCGGTGATGAAGGCGGCGCGGCCGGCGGTGCAGGATTGCTGGGCGTAATAGTCGGTGAACAGCCCGCCCTCCTCGGCGATCCGGTCGATGTTGGGGGTGCGGTAGCCCATCATGCCGCGGTTGTAGGCGGAGATGTTCCAGTAGCCGACGTCGTCGCCCATGATGACGAGGATGTTGGGCTTTGCAGCTGCGTCCTGCGCCAACGCAGGCGGGATCGGAGCAAGGCAGACCGTCAGCGCCGCAGCAACGTTTCGAATGTATTTGGACATGGTGTTCTCCAGTTCCGGCTCGGCGCGCCGATGGTTCCTTGGATCGCTCCGTTCCGCAGGTCTCAATTGCACGGGGGATAGGGAGCGTATCCGCAGTAGGGGTAGGGATACGGATTGCCGGAATACGGCCCACCGATATAGTCGTTCGCGTTGGCGATTCCGGCGCCAAGGGCGAGGCCGGCAGCACCCGCTGCCCAGGGATGGCCGTAGTATCCGCCGCCGTAGCCGCGATCACCGTAGAAGTTGTTGTGCGGGTCGTAATCCACCGTCCGGTTGCCCGAATCCGTTCGGTACCAGGCGGAATGTGGACTTTGGACATGGGCGAAGTTCGAAAAATGATCCGCTCTGGCGCCGCCTCCGATATCGCCGCGCGAGAAGCCACCCCGGGCAAAGCCGCCGCCATGAAAACCGCCACCGTGAAAACCACCAAAGCCGCCGCGGTCGATGAAGACCGCTGCCGGGCCCGTGGCGCCGGGGAGCCCGCCTTCCAGCACGACGGCATCGAAGGTCAGGGTGTCGCCTTCGAGCACCGGCGCCGAGATGGTCACGACAGCGTCGGCGACTTCCGCGCCGGTCAGTACCGAGACGGTGGCGTTCGGCGGGTCGATATTGGCCTGATCCTCGCCCTCGTTCCACTTCTCGACGAACTGCGCCGTCTCGATATGACCGGCGGCGCGCACCGGCCGGTCCGCGAAGGCGATCGAGCTGGGCGACACGCCCGTCAGCGTCAGCTTGCCATCCGCCAGCGTCGCGCCCCGCGCATTCAGGACAAAGAGCGACGCCACGGGCCCGGTCTGGGTGACCTGTCCGATCGTCTTCTCCAAGGGCACGTTGCGCGCTGGCTCGGCAGTTTGAGCCACGGCCGCGCCGCTTAGCAGAAGTGTAGACGCAATGGCCGCTGCCGACAGTGTCACCACGCGAATTCCGGATTTCATGCAGAATACCTCCTTTGGTGTGTGCCCAACCAGTCGTTCACATCAGGGACCGTGGTTGGTGGAAGTGGGCTTCAGGTCGGGCCGTGTGTCTCAGCTTGGGCGGGATGTCCCGGTGACATCTCGTCAACGGGACATCCGCGCACCCGTCCGGCGAGGCTACAGACCCGCGATATTCTCCGCCTTGTCGATACCCTTCTCCAGGTCCTTCAGCGCGGCTTCGTAGTCACCCTTGTCGATGCGCTTGGAGGCCTTCTTTTCGGCATGGGAAAGCGCCTTCGCGACGTCGGTATCAACCGCGTCGACGGCAACGGCGAGGATGGCCGCCTCGCCATCGTCGAGGTATTCGCCAAGCTCCTTCATGGCCTTGCGCGAGATGCCACCGGTGAAGTGGCCGGCAGCACCAAGCACGACACCGCCGACAGCGGCATGTGTCGCCGCCGCGCCAAGAACCGCAATGCCTGCGGGCGGAAACAACGCGCCGAGAATCGCGCCTCCCATGATGCCGATTTCGGCCGCGACCTTGCCGGCGTGGGTGACCTCATGAACTTTCAGGCGGCCCTTGTCCGATCTGGAGATGATCGCAGCGGTAAGGTCGCGGATCTCCCCATCGGATTTGATGAGCTTGAGCGCCTCGAGGTCCATCTTCGCATCAGCAAGCGACCCGTAGGTTGCCGCGTGCACAACGTAGATCTTCTCAGACATAGGAATCAGATCCTTCCTATCTTGATGTTGATGGTCTGGTTCGAACGATCAGCTCCGGCGGCTCCCCGAGCGGACCGCCGGCTGCGCCGGGATCCGCCTGACCCTTTGAAGGTCAGGCGGAAAGCCTCACATGTGCATTTCTTTCCATGCGTCGGAGAGCAGCTTGTCGGGATTGGCCGAGCAGTTGTCGTTGAGGTTTTCCCGGATTTCCGCGGATGTCAGTTCCTGCGAGGTCGCCATCTCGCTGTTCAGGGCTTCCAGTTCGGCCAGCGTCGCCATCTGGGCGGCATTGTCCATGGTCGCATAGTCGGCGCAAACCACCGTCGAGGCGTCCTGTGCGAAGGCGGCTCCGGCGAACGCGCAGGATGCAATCGCGGCGGCAAAAAAAAGGTTCTTCATGATCGGTTTCTCCCTGGTTGATGGCCGAAACGTTCGGCGAAACGATGTGTTGCGCGGGCGCTTTCCGGGCGCCCGGACCCCGGGCGCCTGGTTCATGTTCACGTTGACCGGGCTCACTCGCCGCGGCTGCTCGACCTCATGTTCTTCACCTGGTTGATGACGTCTTCGAGGTTGTAGCTCGACGGATCCTGCATCGGCGGGAAGTCGCGATAGCTCTCAAGCTCCCGGAGCCACAGTTGCTGGCCGATCGGCAGAATGTTCCAGTCATAGACATAGGCCGTCATGGGCGCGGCAATGGCACCGCCCATGCCGAACAGCGTCTTCGAATGCGCTCCGATCGACGCCTCGAACGGATCGCGCTTGATGTTCACGACCTGGGTCCAGTGGTAAGGCTGAACGCCCGCCGTGAAGCCTTCCGGCGACTGGGAAACCATGGCGAAGTACATCTTCCAGTTCTTGTAGCGAACGGCGGACGGATCCTTGCCCGAGTAGTACATGAAGTAGTCCCGCGCCGGTTCGTCGGCCTCGCCGGTCAGATACGCCATCTGGTTGACCCCATCGAGCGTCGTCTTGACGATGCCGGGATACTCGCCTTTCTCGATCGTGGCCTTCAGATCGTTGCCCGTCGGGCCACCGGCCGCTTCGACCAGCGTCGGCAGCCAGTCAAGCGACGCGAACGTGCCGTTCAGAATCGTGCCGGGCTCGATCTTGCCGGGCCAGCGGACGACCATCGGCGCCCGCATGCCGCCTTCCCAGGTGGTCAGCTTGCCGCCCGCGAACGGGGTCACGCCGCCATCGGGGTAGGTGATCACTTCGGCACCGTTGTCGGTGGTGAAGGCGATGATGGTGTTGTCGAGCTCGCCCATCTCCTCCAGCTTGGCGAGCACATAGCCGATGTTGTCGTCCATCTGCTTCATGCCGGCCTCGTTGACGCCCCAGTCCTTGCCGCCCTTCGTGCCGACCTGGTCAAGATACTCGTCCGACAGCATGGTGGTGATGTGCATGCGGGCCGGGTTGTACCAGACGAAGAACGGCTTGCCGGTCTCCTCGGGGTCGTTGCGGTCGAGGAAGTCGATGACCTGGGCCGAGATCTCCTCGTCGATGGTCTTGGACCGCTCCAGCGTCAGCGGACCTTCATCCTTGCAGGTCATGTTCGCCGCGGTGCCGTCGCTCGACGTGCAATGCATCACCGGACGCGGCGGCGTCAGGCAGATGGTCGTCGCCGGGTCGACGGCGCCGGCAACCTCGGTCAGTCCGGGAACCGGCGTGTTCCGGCACGGCGGCGCGATGACCTGGTCGGTCGGTGACGCGTTGATGTCGGGGAAGCTCACCCCCTGCATCGCGTCGAGGTGATAGAGATAGCCCCAGAACTCCTGGAAGCCGTGGGCGGTCGGCAGGGCGTCGGTATGGTCGCCCAGGTGGTTCTTGCCGAACTCGCCGGTGTTGTAGCCGAGATCCAGCAGGAACTTGGACAGCATCGGCGTGCCGGGCTGCAGGTAGCTCGGGCTGCCCGGCAGCTGCGGCATGATCATGCCGGTCCGGAGCGGCTGCATGCCGGTGATGAAGGCGTTGCGCCCCGCCGTGCAGCTCTGCTCGGCGTAGTAGTCGGTGAACATCGCGCCTTCGTTGCCGATGCGGTCGATGTTGGGCGTCTCGCCGACCATCAGGCCGCGATGGTAGATCGACGGCTGCATCCAGCCGATGTCGTCGCCCATGATGAACAGGATGTTCGGCTTTTTCTCTCGCGTCCTGCGCGTAGGCCGGCGCCGTCGTCCCGAAGGCCGCGGCGCTCAGCGCGATCGCGCTCGCGAAGAGCGCTCCGGCGCCGCGCTTGAAGGGTCCGTCTCGTCTTTTCAGTCTCATTCTGCTTGCTCCTGTTGCGGTTCGGTGATGCACTGTACGTCTTGGGTCTGTCAGTGCGGCTATCCGGATCGGGTAGGTTCGGACGCTCTGATGGACACGGATGCGGCGTCCAGGCGCGACGCGATCTCATCGGCGATCTCGCCCGCGAGCTGGCGATATTCGTCCGCACGGGCGGCGTTCTTTTCGACACGCTTCCAGTGTCGGAGCGCCTTCAACGCCACCTCGTAGTCTTCGCAGACGCCGCGGAACTCCGCGTCCCGGGCGCAAAGCCTGTGGATATCAAGTTCTCGCGATGGAAATCGCTCCAGCAGACCGGGCAGCCTTGTCATCTCCCCCCTCCTCTGGACAGCGACGGCTGCGAGTTGACCCCGAAAATGCGGGAGATGGGAGTTACGAACATGTTCGAACCTCCAGTTTTCTTCAAAATACCGGAGGCGGCGCGATTGAAAGCGGGTGCCGGGCGCCCATCGGTCCTCGGTTGACAGCCGGGCGCCGCGCGCCGGCCTCTCCGGTCCGTGCGGAAGGCATTCCCAAGCTCCGGTGGCTCCGGCGCGTCGGTCTGCCGCACCTGCTCCGGTCCAGATGCGGACATCTGTGATTTTGCATCCGCCGCGGCAGCATGTATGTTGTTCAATAAGATAAGGTCGGGGTCGGAGGAGCGGGGGAGTCGATGGAACAAGCGCGCGGCGCCCGCCCGACCGACACGGGGTCGTCTCGGTCCCCACCTTCCGAGGCCGATATCCGGGCGCAATTGCGGCGGATGCTGGACAATGCGTCGTTCCGACCCAACGCGCGCCGGCGGGAGATGCTGCGGTTCCTCGTTGACGAGACGCTGGCCGGCCGCGGCGCCCGGCTGAAAGGCGCAACGGTGGCCATGGCCGTTTTCGGGCGCGACGAGACCTTCGATCAGCGGTCCGATCCGGTCGTGCGTCTCGAGGCGCTGCGGCTGCGCGGCGACCTGGACAGCTACTATGTCGACGCGGGCAGCCACGACCCCGTTCGCATCACCGTCCCGAAGGGCGGCTACGTCCCGCATTTCGCGTGGCGGAACGATGAAACACCCGCTCCGGCGCCGGCCCCTGATCTGGAGCCGCCAGGCGCGACGCCTGCGGATCCGGACCCGGCCGCGCCGCCTCCGGCCGAGGCGGCAACGAGGGTCGAGCGCCGACGGGGTCGCCGACCACTGGTCGCGGCGCTGCTCGCCGTCGGAGGCCTTCTGGCGATCGGCGGCGCCGTTGTCGGGCTGCGCGGCGCGGGACTGGACGCGGCGCAACCCCGGACGCCCGCCATCGTCGTACTTCCGTTCGAGGCGTTTGGAGACTTCGATGACATCGGGCTGATCGCAGCCGGCGTCACCGAGGAACTGATCGCGAATCTCATGCTTTTTCCGGACTTCCGGGTCTACTCGCCGACGGCCAGCTTTCGCCAGGATGCCGGCACCGACCCGGAGACCCTCGGGCGCGACCTGGGGGTCTCGTATGCTGTCACGGGTGTCATGCAATCGCAGAACGGTCAGGTGAACCTCCGCGCCCGGTTGGTCGACACGCGGACGGGCGAGGTGCGCTGGAGCGGGAGCTACGACGAACCGCTCAACCCGGGCGATCTGCTCGGGGCGCAGCACGATCTGGCGGTGGCGATCTCGACCGAGCTGGGCGAGCCCTACGGCGCCGTCAACGAGTCCATCGGCCGGCGCATGATCGTCGACGACGCGCCCAGCATGCCGAGCTACGCCTGCATCCTGCGCGCCTACGATTTCAGGCGGAGCTTCGACGATGCGCTCTTCGCACCCGCCATGGCCTGCCTCGAGCAGGCGGTCGTGCGCGATCCCGACTATGCCGACGCCTGGGCGATGCTGGGCTGGCTGCATCTCGACGCGGTCCGGATGGACATCGCATCCGAGGCCGAGCGCCCGGCCGAGATGGCCGCCGCGTTCGAGGCCGCCTCGCACGCCGTGGAGCTGGATCCGCGCAATCCGCGGACACTGGCTGCGCTCTCGGCCGTCACGTTCTACCAAGGCGACTACGCCGTGGCGGAGGCCCTGCAACGCGAGGTTCTGGCGCTCAATCCCTACGATCCGGACACTCTCGCCCAACTCGGCTGGCGGCTGGCGGTGCGCGGCAACCGGGAGGGCCTCGACTATCTGGAGCAGGCCGTCGCGCGTAGCGCCAATCCGCCGGGCTGGTACAACCATCTGATCGCGGTCTATGCCTATCTCGATGGCGATTACGCCCGCGCGCGCGCCACCGCCGAGAAATCTACGGGCGCGGTCGGGCTGTCGGTGGCCGCGATGAGCCATGCGAAGCTCGGCGACATGGAGGCAGCGCACGCCTCGCTTGCGGCCATGGCCGAGGCCTGGCCGCTGCTGGGGCGCGACCCCGCCGCCGCCTACCGCATGCACCACGCCACCGACGAGATCGTCGCGGGGCTGGTCGAAGGGTTGCGCGAGGCAGGCTGGACCCCGCCGGACGGGGCGTCGCCGTGACGCCGATCGTCCGCCCCGGCAACCGCGATGTTACGAAAGAGCCACTCGATGGATGACATGCCAACCCTCAATACGCGGACCGGGATGCGCTTCGTTCCCGGCGGAACCTTCCTGATGGGCTCTGACGACCATTATCGCGACGAGCGGCCGGCCCACAAAGTCGCGGTCAGCGGCTTCTGGATCGACGAGACCGCCGTCACGAACGCGGACTTCGCCGATTTCGTCGCGGCGACCGACTACATCACCGTCGCCGAGCGGCCGATCGATCCCGCCGACTATCCGGGGGCGGATCCGAAAATGCTCGCTCCCGGATCGCTGGTGTTTCGCATGACCGACGGTCCGGTGGATCTGACCGACTATCGCAACTGGTGGGCCTGGACCCCCGGCGCCTGCTGGCGTCACCCCGAAGGACCGGGAAGCGACGTCTCCGGGCGCGAGGATCACCCGGTGGTGCAGGTCGCCTTCGAGGACGCCGCCGCCTACGCCGCCTGGGCCGGCAAGGATCTGCCAACCGAGGCGGAGTGGGAGTTCGCCGCCCGCGGCGGCCTCGACGGGGCGGAGTTCGCCTGGGGCGACGAGCTGACCCCGGACGGCACGCACCTCGCCAATACCTGGCAGGGCCCGTTCCCCTGGCGGAATTTCGAGACCGACGGCTTCACGGGCACCTGCCCGGTGCGCAGTTTCCCCGCCAACGGCTACGGGCTCTACGAGGTCTGCGGCAACGTCTGGGAATGGACCACGGACTGGTTCGTGGCCGAGCACGCCCCCGCCGATCCCGCCAAGCCGTCGTGCTGCGCCGTGACCGATCCGCGCGGTCCCGCGCGAGAGGCGAGCCTCGATCCGCTCCAGCCACAGGTCCGCATCCCGCGCCGGGTGGTCAAGGGCGGCTCGTTCCTCTGCGCGCCCAACTACTGCCGTCGCTACCGCCCCGCCGCGCGGCACGCGCAGATGATCGAGAGCGGCATGAGCCATATCGGCTTTCGCTGCATCCGCCGCGATCCGACGTAGGTGGTCGGGGACAAGCGGCGGCTGCGATCTTCTGGACCCGCTGACCGATCACGCTGAAGCATGAGGTGTTTTCGGGCGCGGCGGATTTCCGGTCCGTTCGCACGTTTGCAAACGGCCAAGATTTTGGCGACCATTCCGGAATCATGTCCGATGGCATCGATGTCGCGAGTGACTGCCTTACCTCGCCCTGCCTCAAGCTTCGCGAGGACCATCCCAATTTGAAAAAGCGCGCGGAATCTTATTCGATGCGACGATTTCCGAAGGGCGACGACGGTAATGTGGATCGCTCGAGCATGCCCTCCGGGAATTCGCCGGTCGTCACGGATCTCACAAGGCCTGTCGAGAGCGGACAGAGTTACACAGGCGACACGAACCGGATCAGCGCTTCGAACTTGCCGCGCGCTCCTTTAGGGCGGCGTAGATCGGAGGTTCACGAAGGGTTTCGGCCACCAGCATCGCTCCGAAGCACCCGGCGAGCAGCGGCAGAAGGAGCGTCGAGCTGCCCGTCATCTCGATGACCAGAACGATCCCGGTCAGCGGTGCACGGACGGAACCGGCGAAGAAGGCGCCCATGCCGACCAGCGCGAAGGCCTCCGGTCGGACTGCGAGACCGGGGATCGCGGCGTCCGCGACATAGCCGAAGGCGAGACCGGAGACCGCGCCCAGAACCATCAGCGGGGCGAACAGTCCGCCCGGCGTACCGGCGGCATAGGACGCGGCGCCAAGGACCAGGCGGAAAAGGAAGAGGGCCGGCAGCGTGATGAGAAGCAGCTCCCCGTTCAGCGCGCTTTGGGTGATGCCATCACCTCCGCCCACGAGATGCGGCGTGGTCCAGGCCAGAAGCCCCACAGCGGCACCGATTGCGGCTGCCCTGAGTTCGATCGGCCCCCCGATCCATTCTGCCAGCGAGAGGGTGGCCAGCAGACCACGGTTATGGGCCACTGAGAGCAAGCCGGCGAACAGGCCGAGAAGGAGGAACACCACCAGTTCCATCGCGCCACCCGAAGCGAGGTCTGCAACCTCGAAATCCAGGGAGTTGCCCAAGAGACCACGCGAGACGGCGATCGCCCCCACCGACGCGCCGAGGGCGACCAATGCGATGCGCGGGTCAAAGCGCCCGACGAGTTCTTCGAGCACGAAGATCGCGCCGGCGCCCGGCGCGTTGAACGCCGTCGCGAGACCAGCCCCGGCACCGCCCGCGATCAGGACGCGGCGATCCGCTTCATTCCGGCGAAACAATCCTCCGATGACATGCGCGGTCGTGACACCCATCTGCACGCTCGGACCCTCGCGGCCGAGCGCGAGGCCGCTGCCCATGGCCAGGACGCCGCCGACGAATTTCACCGGGATCAGACGCGCGGGCGCCGGCTCGAGCGACCCCTCGAGGACCGCTTCGACGTGGGGGATGCCGCTTCCCGCCGCGTCGGGCGAGAAGCGACGCACCAGCCATGCCGCCAGCGCGGTGGCGGCAGCGGCGCCGGCCATCATCATCAACGGGCCGAGGACCGGATAGTCACTCGTCGCCGTGACCGCGGCCGCCCGGAATGCATCTGCACGTTCGAGGGCGTAGCGGAATGCGGCACCGATCAGGCCGGCAGCCATGCCGACGACGATCGAAAGCAGGGCAAGGACCACGAGCAAGCGGATTTCGGAGACGGACGTTCTCGACATCAATGTCAAATCCCTTGGCCGTGGTCATCCGTCCGGGAAGCCGCTTGTGGGTGCCGGCCGCCTTCGCGTTCAAGTAACGGGCAAGTCTCGCCGCGATCAAGCGCGATCGGCGGGCTGTTTCGTGGCATTGATGTGATACTCCGCTTGCCGCGATCCGGCCCGGGTCCGCTTCAGGGACTTGATTGCCGGAGGAAGCGGAGGCAAAGACGGTGACGAGGTCTCCCGACACGGGGGACCGGCTCGGTTGTCGCGCTGCGCGCAGACTGCCTTCGCGAAGCTATGGATCGGACCTCGGCCGCATTGCCGCAAACGGGAATTCCAGCATGGACAAACCCATTGTGAAAGACACCGTGGATCCTGTCCTCGATACGGTCGGGACGACAGTGATTTCGACGCTGAAAGATCCCGGACTGATTACCGAACTGGGTTTCGGCCTGCTTATCCTCGTCCTGCTCATCACCGTTCATGGCTGGTGCATGGGGGCCATCTCGAAATTCTTCGCCGTTCGATTCGCGCGACTTGAGCACGGCGCGGCACAGTGGCGCGTCAACCTTCTGGTCGGCGTGACGATCGCGCTCCTGGTCGGCGTGCATCGTAAGCGCAACGGCGCGGCCCTATGCGGCGAGGCTTGACGGCTGCGCATAGCGCCACGGCATGAGGTCTTCGATGCCGGATTTAGGATGGCCGTCGAGGATCGCGCGGAGAGTGGCGTCGAGGTAGTCGACGGGGTTCACGCCGGACATCTTGCAAGTGGCGACCAGCGAGGCGAGCATGGCCCAGTTCTCGGCGCCAACCTCGTTGCCGGCGAAGAGCGCGTTTTTCCGCGTCAGGGCAATCGGTCTGATCTGATTTTCAACGGGGTTGGTGTCCAGCTCGAGGCTGCCGTCCTCGAGGAAGCGGATCAGGCCGGGCCAGTGCGCCAAGGTGTAGCGGATGTCCTCGGCCAGCTGGGATTTCCGGGGTCAAGCATCTCCTGCTGTTCTGCCCATGCGACGGAAAGCGGGTCCTGCAGCTTCGCGAATGTCACCTGCACCCGATGGCGCCCATCAGGTACGCCTCTACGATGGCCGGCAAAAGCTGGATCAACCGCCCGAAGCCGTGCGTCGCGTCTTTGGCGCTCCCGTGGGCTGCTGCCCGCTGCCCTACCCATCCACCTCTTCGATGACGCCTCTCATGGATCGGAGCAGCCCCGCCAGTTCCTGCCGCTCGGCGATGGCGTCGGCACTGTAGCGGCCATGCTTGCGCGCATTGGAATTACCGACCGGTGCGCCCGGAGACTTTCCCCCGTGCATCCGGCAGCGGCCGTTCGCCATTGTGGGGGACCGGCACAGCGTGCCCTTCCGCGTCCTCGCGCCACAGCGTGGGCTCAGGTGCATGGGCAATCTGCTTTGCATGGGGTTGTTCCTCCATTTTCGTCTGATCCCCACCCCCCGGTCGCTCGATGGTCCCGACCACCGCCTGGCCGCCCGCGTGAACATGGACATGCTCGACCGTCACCTTCTGCTGGCCCTTGCCGCGATGCTTGTTCAGCGCGTCGAGCAACGTCGCCCAAGTGCGGGACAGCTTGTTCGCCTGGTTGAGGTTCTCGCGCCTGCCCTCGAAGGTTTGCTCCCCGATCATGGCGCGGCGGTAGCATTCCATCGCCGCGTTGTGAGCCGCGATCAGCTGCGCCGCCATCATGCCCTCCAGTTCATCCTTCGGGCCGATGCCAGCCAGCCCGGCGACGGTGGCGCTCAACTGGCGGTCCCGATCCGTCGCATCCGAGTTCTTCACCCACAGCGCCTGCACCGCCTGGTTGGCCAGCGTGTTGTTCCAGTGGTCGGACTGCGATCCCCCGATCATCTTGAGCGCGCCCTTCCGGTCCTCCGGATCATTGGCGACAACGGTCGTCGGTTCATTGGCCTTCTTTGCCTTGCTCTTCATCATGTCCCTTTGCTCCTGTCTTCAATCCCGATGGCTTTGAGGGCGGTGACCGCAACTAGCCTTCTGCCCGCACGCCATGCAGGCCAGCAGCGCGAATGCAGCCAGACATGGCCGGTTGGCTCGACGCCGAAGGGCAGCAGGGCGTCATGGGCGCTATCGCCGCCTCCGCAGGCGAGGCAGCTTTCAGCCGGTGAGCGCTCGAAGGTGCGGTTCAGCCATTCGACGACGCAGCATTCGAAAGCCAGGGCCTCGGCCTCCGGGCGTGGTAGCCCACCGTCGAACTCGGCGATGCCCGCGCGCTCATCGTAGAGCGCCCGCCAATCTTCATCCGACCAACCGTTATTGCCGGGTTGCAGCAGTATGATCAGATCCGCCTTGTGGCGGGCCAGCAAATCCAGGATGGCGGCGGACGGCGGCGCCGATGCTTCCAGAACCAGATCGACGCCATCAACATGCAAGCCGATTCCTGCATCGCGGGCGGCCTGCAAGGCGCTCGCGGCGCTCATAGCCGTGCCCTCCAGCTGGTGGCCGTCGTTATTTCCGTCTCGGAATGAGCAGCGCAGTTTACGTCCGCACCGTCTGCATCGTCCCGGCCATTGGATCTCAGAGGGTTACCGCGGACGCTATCGACCTTTCCGTGCGCGCAACCGTCCGCATCGGTGGCGATCGTCCGCAGGTCGGGCGCCCCGAAGCCGTTGTCAGGAACGGATTTCGGCCTTGGCGCGGACGGTGCGGACGGCGCGGACGGTTGCGCCCCGCCGCGTTCCGGCACCGATTCCGCGCCTGCGGCGGTGATGCGGATGACACGGGTGCGCGCCCGGCCTTCGCGCTCGAAGGACACCTCGATGCCGATCTTGCGCAGGAAGGTCGCCGCGCGGCGTAGGCGTCCCGAAAGCGCGCGGGGACTGTCCGGCCAGGTCTTGGATTTGGCGATGCGCTCGCCGGCCGCTTCTCCAAGGGCGCCCAGAAGGTCCGAGGCGGTTCCCGTCCACTCCGTCCGCTCCAGCATGACGGCGCGCACGGCAGCGGCGACCGGATCGGCGTCTATGACACCCTCGACGGCTTCGTCCCGGTTACCACAATAGGCCGCCCAGAATGTGCCCGTAGGCCAGATGGCGGTCTCGCAGGCCGAGGCCCACAATGCGAAGTCGGCCATACGCGGCAGCTTGGGCAGGCGGGTATCGGGAAGGCGCTTCAAGCCTTCCACCACCGCGTCGAGAAAGACGCCGAGGATACGCCCGCGTTCCGCATCGAAAGATGCCCACAATTCCGCCTCCGGTCGACGGCGATCTTCGGGGATCGGCTCCAGCGTCAGGAACACCGCGCGGTCGGCCAGGTCGGGCCGGGTCACGATGTCCTCGATGCCGTTGAGGATCACCGGGCGTGCGGCGTCGAATAGCACCTCATCCTGGTCGGTGTATAGTTGGCGCACGGCGAAGCCGCCGCCGGTGGCCAATCGGCAGAGCGTGTCCGAAATCCACGCTGGCAGGCCCGACACGTTGTCGAAGGCAAGTACATGGCCATTGCTGGCGGCGATGAACAGGTCGCGGTCCTCGCGCGGCAGGGCGCGCAGCGGTGCGGTGTTGGGATCGAGCAGCGCCCGCAGGATCGCCGAGAAGGTGGATTTCGCCGAACCCTGCTCGCCCGACAGCACGAGCGCCGGATAAGGGCCTTTGTTGCGCAGGACAGCGAGCGCCCAAGCCACCACCAGGACGAAATCCTGATCGGACTGGACGTTCAAAAAGGCACGTAACGTCTCGACCGACCCGCCCGTAATCGGGACGGCCAAGGGTTGCATGCCGGCAGCGCGGCGGAAGCGAACCGGCGGCTTTTCGATGATCCGCCAGCCGGTGGCGTCGATCTCCACCGCCCGCCAGGCCTCGTCTCCGAGATCGAGGTAAAGCCGTCCGTCTACACCGCCCACCCGGATGAATACAGGCCGTTCCGGTCCGTCGAAGTGAGCTTTCGCCTCGATCACGTTGAGGGCGGATTGAAGCGCCTCCGAGCTTGGGGCGCCGCCGGTCTGCTCGAAGAACTGCCGCGCCAGCCAGCGACGGAAGCCTTTCGTGCGCACCGGCCAGGTTTCGCGATGTTCGTTGATCAGGATGTCGGCAAGGGCCGTTCCGTCCGCTGAATGGAACAGGTTGGCCGCGCCCGCGAGGTCGATCAGGATGTCAGCCTGCGTCGGACCGCGCCCGCCATCTCCGCTTTCCTCAGCCATGGCCTCGTCGAGCGCCGTCACCCGGCACCCGGCCTTCTTGAGCCTTGCGCGCAAGGCTTCGAAAGCCGCGCGATCCTCCGACTTGAGGGCTACCAGCCGTTCCAGAACCTCGGGCGTGAATGCCGCGCCGGGATCTTCGGCGGATTTCTCGACCAGACCGTCAAGCGGATCGGGGATTTCCTCGGCCGCGTCGATCGCGTCGAGGATGGGGTTCAGGTCTTCAGCATCAATCTCATCAGTCATTGCGCGCCCTCCTCGATACCGCGCGCGCCGCCGAGCAGCACGTCGTTGAAATCCATGCCACGCGGAGGCCGGGCAATGCGCACACGTCGCCCCTGCCGCATCCAGCGCAGGGCGCAATCGCGCGATGCCGCTTCGCCGGGATCGTCGCCATCGGCCAGAACGATCACGTCGCGGACCCGGCCAGGCAGATCGAGCGTCCGCAGCCCGGAGGTGGACAGCGCCGCCCAAGCCGGAAGTCCGGTCGCCTGCGTGGCTGCGAGACAGGTCTCGATACCTTCGCCGACCATCAGGACTTCACCGGGTTCGACCAGGCGAACCGCACCACCCCGGCACGGGCCGAGCATCATCTTCGCAGGTTCGACGGGCGCCTTGGCCTGGCCCTCGCGGGCGAGAAATGTCCGGTGGATGGCCAGTGGCTTGTCGTCGGCGCCCTTCGTCACCAGCGCCACCATGCAGGGCCAGGTCCCGCCCGAGGGATGCTTCAGGCCGCGATGAAAGCGAAGCGACGCCGGCAACGAACAATTCAGCCCGCGTGAGGCGAGATAGGCTTCGACCGGCGTGCCCTCGGCGGCAATCGTGGACTGCCAGATCGAAAGCGCCACCGCACTCCGTTCAATCTGATCCGGATCGGATCGCGGTGGCGACACCTCGCGGTAACGCGATTTCCGGAGGGACAAATGTGCCTTGCCGTCCCACAATCCGCGTTCCTTCAGGGCCGCGATGACGTCGCGCTGGTCGCAGCCGGCATGACAGCGCACGAGCACCTTGCCGTCGGCATCACGGATGGAGAGGCTGGGCTCGCGGTCGTCATGGGCCGGGCAGCGCGCCGTCCAGCCTTGTCCGACCTTGCGGCCGCCAAGCGCCCTGGCAATGGTCTCAGCGGTCATCGCACACCCCCTCATCGCCGGAGGCTGCCGTGTCACCGTTATCATTGGCCGGGTCGGGCATATCGGCCCGCGACCACTCCGCCAGGACGGCAAAGAAACCGGTTACGTTGGCGGCGATCTGCTTAGCCTCGTCGCGGGTCACATCGCGCCCTAGGCGCGGTTGCCAGACCTCGCGGGTCCGGCAGACCAGGTCGTCATTGAGATTGTCGTTCGCAGTTTTCACCGAAGATCTCACGGTCGGCTTCTCGCCGTTCCGTGCCCCTGATCTCCGGCCTCGGACTCGCACCGATAACGCAGGATCGTATCGTCATTTGCATGTTCGGCGTCCCAATCGCAGGGATCGCCGGTTCGCGCGCCTCGTCAGCGCGGCAGCTCGTCCTCGGGGATCGTGAATTTGTGGGACTTGCCCGCCTCGATCACGAGGTCGCGCTTATTGTTTTTGCCGATTGCGCTGGAAATGGCGCAGCGGAAATGACCGTGGCGCAGACCGTCGAGAACGATCTGGTCGATCCGGTCGAGCGCCTCGCGAAGCTGAGGACCGCAGGAGGCTCGGGTGGAGGTGTGGTTGGATTTCTCAAGCATTGTGCAGCAGCGCCTTCATGTCTTTGACGGTGGTGGAGAACGCGAGGGGCGGCACCATCGCCCCATTGCCGTAGAACGACAGCACGTCATCGCGCCGGGACGGCCGGTCGCGGAAGACGAAGACCTTGCGCCGTCCCTCGGCGCGCAGATCGAGCAGTTCGTATCCGGTGCAGCGCAGGAAGCAGGCGAGATAGAAGTCTCGGGTCTCGAACCCGTTCTCCCGCGCCGCTGCGCTGTATTTCGCCTGTCCACTTGACACTTTACACTCTCCTCAAAAAAAGGGGCCGGATTACCTGCCGGACAGAAGCCGCTGGAGCGGCACCATACGATGAAGCAAGCCAAGCTTTTCCAGTCGGATACGCATGGCGATTGGGGAAACGACGAAACGCTCGGCCAGCGGCTTGCAGAACCGTTCCAGCGCCTCGTCTTCTGTTTCAGAAATGTCGAAATCGCCAACGGAAGCATGCATGCGCGGAATCTCGACGAATGAGTGCGCGACTGGCGTTTCCGGTTCGAGGACGCGCTGCTTCCGGTCAGGAAAGAACTCGTCCCATGCGGCAAAGACCATCTTGCGCGGCATCAGCAGGCAGGAGGCATAGAAATCGGCCTGCCATTCCACCCGCTCCTTTGCCTCGCTCGACCGGCAGATGAACTTGGGTTCGCTCGCGGCATCAAGGAAGGACGTCTGCGCCGTGTCCTGCACAATCAGGTGCTGATGCAGCCGCCAGTGCCCGCCGCCCTCGTGGGCCAGCGTGAAGCGATAGCGGCCCTCCCGCGAGGGGTTTTCCTCAGGATCGAGGCTTTCGTCTATGAATATGCTGCCGTCGCCGTAGATCGCGCCAAGGATGTCGGGCTGGCCGTTCGGAGGGCGAGGAACATTGTGGCGCGCGTGCATGTCGTCGAAATCAATCCGCAGCTTGAGGTGCTTTTCGACGATGTCCTCGACGGGGATGGGCGGTTCGATCGTCACGCCCCGCGCGTGCTCATACTCCGCGATCAGGGAAGCGGCGTCGCTCTCGATGGCCTCGTCGGCAAGATAGGGAACAAAACGGCTCATCAGTCATCCTTCATCTGCATCAGCGGGGCCATGCCCCGGTGGCTTCACTTGCCCTTGGCCTTTCCTGCCTCCCGAGAAAGCCGGGCCAGGTCCTCGGCGCTCAGACCGTTGGCGGTTCGCAGCAGCGCCGACATTTCGACGGGATGCCGCTTGATGATGTCGGCGAGATCGGAGGGCACGCGCCCCGCCATCGCCAGCAATTCGTCCGGATCGCATTCGAGAATCTGCGCGATCGACCGAACCTTGTCCTCAGTCGGCGGCGTGAATTCGTCGCGCTCCACCTTCGACATATAAGTCGGGCTCACCCCGATCTTCTTGGCCATCTCGCGCAAGCCGATCTCCCGCGCTTCACGCTCGCGGCGAATAAACGCCCCGAACTTCTCCCTCCCGCTGGTCATGGCTCCTGTCTCCGTTTCCTGTTTAGCGGTCACTCTACACTTGATTCGATAGGCTCGTCAACCATCCACTAAACGGTGGCCGAAATGCCTTCAGGCAGCAATCTGAAGTTTTCGGATATCTTCAAGCAAGCGCCTGAAATCTGGCTCAGGCGCAACGCACATGGTTCGATACGTGTTCAGGAACGGCAGCCAAGCCCCCGAGAAAACTCGTTCTGCCCATTAAGGTCAGGCCGGAATTTCTCGTTATCCGGCATGATTGGGTCGGTGCTTCGAATCCTGCCAGTCGCGTTGGTCCAGTGCTATGATGCGGCCATCCGGGGTGCGGGGCATCGGGAGCACGTGAGTGCGGGCAGACCGATCTGAAAACATGGGCCGAGAGCCCGTTCCGTTAATTGGTCGCCCCTGCGGCTTGCCCGGATGTGCCGAGAGCACGGATCTGTAGTTGCCGCGTGCCCGCCGGCTCCCGCTTCGAAGGAGGAGGAGGGAGATATGCGGATCATTGGGCTCGATATCCATCGGGCATTCGCCGAAGCCGTTGCGCTCGAGGACGGCATCTGCCGCCGGCTGGGGCGGATCGGGATGACGCGGGACCAGCTCGAGGCGTTCGCGGAAAGCCTGCAGTCGACGGATCACGTCGTCGTCGAGTGCACTGGCAATGCGACCGCCGCGCTGGACATCCTGGCGCCGAAGGTAGCACGGGTGGCGGTGGCCAACCCGCTCCAGGTGCATCTGATCGCGCGGGCCAAGACCAAGACCGACAAGATCGACGCACGGGTGCTGGCAAAGCACTAAGCCGCCGAATTCCTGCCCGAGGTCTGGGTTCCGGACGCGGCGACGCAGGCCCGGCGCCGGCAGGTCACGCGCCGGAAGCAGCTGGTGAAGAGCCGGGCTCGGCTCAAGGCGATCGTGCAATCCATCCTGCACGCGCATCTCGCCCCGCGCTGCCCGCATGCCGACCTGTTCGGCGGCAAGGGGCGCGCCTGGCTCCGCGCACAGGTCCTGCCGGAGGACGAACGTGTCGCAATCGAGCGCCATCTCGAGGAATATGATCGCCAGACCGCGGCGCAGAAGGCCGTCGAGCGCGATGTTGCCGGCATCGCGCTCGACGACGCGAACGTGAGGCGTCTCATGACGATCCCCGGAATCGACATGGTCGTGGCTGTCGGGATGATGGCGGCGATCGGCCGGATCGACCGCTTTGCCGCCCCGGAGAAGCTTGTGGCCTATCTCGGCCTCAATCCGAGCGTCCGGCAGTCCGGCGACGGGCGGGCGCATCACGGCCGGATCACCAAGCGTGGCAGCAGCCAGGCACGCCACCTCCTGGTAGAGGCCGCATGGCAGACGGTGCGCAGCCCCGGTCCGATGCGGGCGTTCTACGAACGTGTGCGCGCCCGGCGCGGCGCCCATGTCGCCGCGGTCGCCGTCGCCCGCAAGCTCGCGGTGCTGATCTGGCACATGCTCACGAAAGGCGAGGACTACGCCTGGGGACGGCCGCTGCTCATGGCTCGGAAACTGCGCAATCTCGAACTCGCGGCCGGTCAAGCCGCAAAGCCCGGGACGAGGGGCTGCGCCTACGAGTACGGGATCCTGGAACGCCGCCAGGCCGACCGCGCCCAGGCCGAGCAGGCCGAACGCGCCTACAGGCGCATCACCGAGCACTGGCGACGACAGAACAAGAAGGACAGTGCAGGCGCCGCAAGCGAGGTGCGACACTGATCAGGCTGCGCGACGAAGCCTTCCCCTCATGCTCCGCTCTTGGCCAAGCGGTCGCCCCGCGCCCCAGGAAATAGCACTGTCGCAGCGAAAGGGGCTGTTCAATCTCATCCGTGTTTTCGGGGGTTGTAGCGTTGGGGCTGTTCACCTCGGGGCCGGCACGATACCCGAAATCCGCTCTCCGGAGGCCCGTTGTCTCCGAACCTGTGCACTTCGGGATTTTCGTGCACAGCTTTCGACCATTGATTTCATGGGGAAATTCAGCGCGGCACAGGCACCAAGTTGGAGGTTGGCATTGGGGGTGCGAAGCGCGACCGGATTCAACTCTTCGCTGCGGAAACCAATACTTCGAAGCGCGTGCGCCAGATGGGAGCGATGCTTCTGGGGCGCAAGCAGCGTCAGCCGCAAAACACGGTTCATGTAGCCGCGGTTGACCTGCTCGCGCTTCGACAGCCCGTCGATGGTCCCACAGATACCCAAGTCGAGCATCCACTGCCACCGCAACGCCCACGCCAGCGTCGCACTTAAATCAGTGTGGCGATGGATTCCTGTGCATTTGGCGATACGATCCGACATTGAACACATCGTCAGAAGAGGCGGAATCGCATGGCCGAGATCACACTTGAACAGGCGCGCACGATCATCGACACGGCGCTGGAATACGGAGGGACACGCGCGCTGAAGCCTCTTTCTGTGATCGTGCTCGATGCCGGTGGAAACTGCCGGGCCTTTGCCCGCAGCGATGGCGCATCGCCCGGGCGTTTCGAGATCGCTCACGGCAAGGCCTATGGCGCCGTCATGCTGGGCATGCCGAGCAGCAAGCTCAAGCAGCGTGCCGAGGCGGAGGCTTATTTCGTGGCCGCCGCCAATGGAGCCTTTCAGGGAAAACTGATCCCGGTTGCTGGCGGCGTTCTTGTCAGGGACAACAACGGTGCAGTCTTGGGCGCGGTCGGCATCACCGGCGACACGTCGGAAAATGATGCATTGGCAGCGGCAGCCGGGATCGAAGCCGTTGGTCTGGTCGCTGAGGCGTGAGTCTCCATCCGTCTGCACCAGGAGGCAACAAAGCATCTGTGTCGGCACGTGCGTCATCCCGCGCCAGTGCCCCGGCTGCCCTCCATCGAGGATCACCCGGATTGAACCCGCACGATGAGCGTCGCGGTGGCGGTCAGCAGCGCTGCGAAAAGCCCGAATAGGGCGAGCGCTGCGAAGACCGGCCCCGTCCGCCCCGGAAAACGACGCGACAGCCTGCCTTGCCGATCCAGTCTCTCGATGGCCACCACGTAGAGCGGCAGGGCGCTCACCAGCGTCGCATAGAGATAGGCGCCGGAGATGTTCTGAAATAGCGCCGATTGCGCCAGCGTCGGCGCGAACACCCGCAGCGCGGTGAGGCGGCTGCCGCCAAAGGATCCGAACCAGTCGGCCGAGAGCGTGGGTGGATTCCACCGCGAAGCGCAACGGTTCAAGCAAAGCGGACTTCGACGTCCCTGCCAAGCTCCGACAGGAACGCCTCGACGGGGGATCGGTAGCCGAGGCATTTGCGCGGCGTGAGGTTGATGGTCATGGCGATCTCCTGGATATCCCGCTCGCTGATCTCGTCGAGGTCCGTTCCGCGCGGCAGCCATCGTCGGATGCGGCCGTTGGCGTTCTCGACGCCGCCCTTCTGCCAGCTCGCGTACGCGTCGCAGAAATACGTTGTCGCGCTCAGCATGCCGCGCAGCAGCGTGTGGCGGGCGAAGCAGGTGTCGTTGTCGAAGGATGAGGAGGATCAGACGACGGTCCAGTGGACCGTTGTCCCGACGAATGAGCCTCGCATCCTGGGGTCGAGCCGCCGGAACGTGGCCATCATCGCGGCGATGGTCTCGGCGGCGGTCTTGCCGGCCAGGCGCGTCATCAGCGTGATCCGGGTCTTGCGCTCGTGCAGCACCAGCACCGGGCGGGAGCGTCTGCAGATCACGAGGTCGGCCTCCCAGTGGCCCACCGTCTCGCGGGCGTCGGCGTCGTCGGATCGCTGAGAAAGGTGGGTTTTCTCGGCGATCGTGTCGCGAGACGTCCGGCCGTGGCGCTTCCTTCGCCGCACATGGTGGCGGGTCAGGAAGCGCCAGAGCCGCTCCGTCTTCTGCCCGGCCCGGTAGATCCAGCCGTAGATTGTCTCCGTGCAGACCGCTCGCAGGCCGGGCTCGATCCCGAGCCGCAGCCGTCCGGCGATCTGCTCCGGCGTCCAGCCTTCGGCCAGTCGGTCCGTGACATAGGCCGTGAGCCTGGCATCCGTCTCGAGCGTCGCCGTGCGCTGGCGGCGCAGCATGTACCGGAGGGGATGGGCCTGACGTCGAACCTTCTCTGCTTCTCAAGATACCGACATCATTAAGTTTTCTCTTGGGTCTCTGCTTCGGTTTGTGCGTCGACGCCATAAGCTTAACACACTGCGATGCCCTAAGGGGGAGAGCGGTATGCAACCCAGTTCTGACAACTAGGTATATAATCCAAAAGCAATAAACTCCGCGTGTGACCTACTCGTGCCCTTGGGGAACACTGTTGATGCGGAACAGAATGTCGAGGTATTCCGATTTGCGGACAAAGTGTCGGAGGAAAATCCTGTCGATCGTCCCGTCTTCGAACATCGAATAGAGCTCCTTGGAAAAGCGCTCCGGGAATTCCCCTCGGCCATGGGCGGACGACAGCACGAAGGCGTAGGGCTCGTACGTACCTTGCCCGGACTGGGACAAATCCGCGGCACAGGAGTTTCCGGACATTTTGCGCTGCGTCGCCAATGCGGCCTTTATCAACTCGATGTCGCCGAAATAGCGATGGAGACCTCCAGCGCAGAATTTCCACGCCGCCTCTTGGTGCGATTTCAGGATTTCGGGGCAGATCACCCGGTCGTTCACCCTGCCGATGGCCCCATCTACCTCATCTCCGATGGTCGTGCCCTCTACATACCCCCAAATCTCGTAGGGGGTGGGATTGTCTGGGCGGGGTTGCGGCCGCGGCCAAAGCCGCGGCAGCCACCACCGCCTTTTCCCGTCCTCTCTGGTCGACCACGTCGCCTTATTGTGCGGCGGAACTGGCATCTCGAACTGCCCAGGGACGAAGGGCGGTCTTTTCGACAATTGCTCGGAGCAGAATTTATCGACCGACATACCGGGCTTTCGTTCCACCAAAGGCGGCGCACCGAACTTCCGCACATACGACCCATTGGCGATGAAGACGATCGGCGAGAACTCCAGATCGTTTGCACCGCTCTGCGGGTCGTCGAAGTTTCTCAGCCGCGCCAACGTGATCGTGGTCGGATCGCAGAGAAGGTTGACCTGTTTTCTGTCCGAAATTCCCTCGACCTGGAAATGGCCATCGGTCAGAAGCTGCTTCCGCTGCTCTGCGTTGATCTTGGTGACGTTGTAACGGTAGTGAGCACGGTCTACCGCGTTAAGGCAGACCTTCCACAGGAACCCATGGTAAGAAGCGGGCTCGTCGCCTTTCTGCTCCACCCAAGCGAATGGCGCGGCATCCTCGCGGATCGCAATTTCGATCAGCGGCCCAGTTCCCAAACCCAATGGGACCGCGAAGACGGAGGTACCTAAACCCAGAAAAAGCATCGGGATCACCGCGCGGACAGTGGTTGTAACCCAGCCGAGCCAAGTCCGGCCGGCGTCACGCGGGCTCATTGCCACCGTCCTCCTGCAGGGCAGGCTCTTCTTCATGCCGAGGCAAAACTGAAGGTGCTCTTCTCTTGTAGAAGAGCACCTCGGACAGGCAGAACACAACAAGAAAGCCGATCAACGCCGAGTAGAGGCCCGCATACAGGATCAAGCCGGTAAGGGCGCCGTCGGTCTCGACAATAGGGGTTCTTACGCCGTCTCTCGCGCCTCCCAAGAAGGTCAGGAATCGCGTTAACATGCCCGCAATCAGCATTATTACAGCAGCCCTCGACGCGCATCTCAAGCTTGTCACGCGCGTGGATGCCGGAGGAGATTTCCGGCGGCGATCAAGTCGGGAGAAAGCCTCGGGAGACGCCCGCCGTTTTTCCGAGTGGGCTCGATGAGCGTCGAGCAGGGCGAGGATGATCAGCGCCATGATCGCGCCGCGGAGCGCCGTTGGACCGTTGTATTCGAATGATTCCGCGACCGTCGGAAAAGGGTTCTCCTTGATCTTGGGCCAGCCGAGTCTCAGCGCCGACTGCCATATGCTCACGGCTACCATGAACGCCGTCGATGCCATCCAGGACAAGATCAGGACACCTAAGGACTGGGGAAGCACCCTTGTCCAATGGCTCTTTCGAACCATCGGGGTCCAATGCAGCGTCGTGCGCCGCATCTCGTTGCGGATCGCCAATGCGACCAGCAACGTCAACGCATAGACGTTGAAGCCTGCGAACGAATAGTTGAAAGCGCGCCAATAGGGCGTTCGCGATGCTTGCCGCTGCAGTTCGGTTTCCAGACCACCCAACAGGAGGCTCCAGGCCAAGGCCACCAGCACGGTTACGCTGAGGGTCCAGACCCAGACGGGCGTCGTATAGGTTCCCGGGCCAGAGTCCGGTCTTTCGCGAACGGGCTCGCCAAATTTCTGTAGCGCCGCCATCGCGGCGTCATGTTGGCTCCGAAAGACGCTCGTCTTTGACAGGAATGGGTAGTCGATGATGCCATGTTCTACGTAGAGGGCAATCAGCATGCGGAAATCCGTCGCAAGCTCATCAACGGTCTTGCTGATTGCTTCCCATTGAGCGGCAGTGCTTTCGCTCGGGTCGACGCTCGAGTCGGCGTTCGATATAGCGTCACCCGCGGCGGTCTTCTGGTCCGACAGGGAGGTAAGGCCCTCCAAGCGCTGGACGAGGTTTTCCGTTCTATCGTGCAGGGCTTTTTCAAGTTTGCTGAACCGCTCGCGCAGGTTGCTCCGCGACAGGCTCAGTTTTTCGTCAAGTATCCAGCACGAAGTCGCTATTATCAGCTCGATGTTGTTCCAAAATTCGTCGCTTTTCTCCACCGGAGTTCTTTTGGTGGCACTGCGATAGCGCCTCAGCCGCGCCCAGTCCTCGGGGGGGATAAGGAGCATCTCATCCTTCTTGAGCGGTCCTCCTCTTGCGTTGGAAATGCCCAAGGGGTTGCGAAGGTCCCTGCTTGCGTCGACGACCCATGTGGGGATGCCCGCCATCTGATGCGCTACCCCGCGCATCCAATCGTCAAAGCGTTTCAGGATCGGAAACGTGGGCGCCAACCCGACAACGATCAACGCGACCGCCAACGAGACGGAGGAGCTTATTCCGATGCCGGGCCTCTCAGTTCCAGTGCTTCCCGACAGCGGCTGGGCCCAAGCCTCGACCGCGCCGCCGCTGACCGGAGAGAACCCGGTGGCCGGCTGGGAGGCGGTGGACGAGGAGTCGGGAAGCTGGCTCGCCCCGGTCGCGTCTGGGGCGATGTTGGGCCCTCCCAGTAGCGGCACCAGTTCGGCGTAGGCGCAGAGGAAGACGTAGATGATCAGTAGCATTACGGCATAGAACAGGAAGGCCTTGAGCACCGTCCCCCGCGCGCGGAGCTTGTCAGGCGACACGAGCGCGACAAGCCGGTCGATCCGCCCGTCGCCTTCGTAGGTGGCGAGGTTGAACCGATCGTACGAGAAAAAAAAGACTATAGCCGCCCCGAAGAGCAACGCAAAAGTGTCAGACATATTTGTTGTTTAGCTGGACAAAACTAGAGACACGTCTCGACGGCTGGATTGCACGCCGTCTGAGCGTCGGCACCGCTCAATGCGGTGCCAAATACGAGCAATGCCACAACAAAAATGAAACCAACTTTCATATCCGGGCCCCCACTTGCGATTGAAAGTATCGGTAGTCCATCAATCTTATAACGATTTGCTAAGAATTTCAATCGCTGAAGACGAACGGTGGTCTCACGACTGAACCGGCTCGTTGATGCCCGTGACCGCGGTGAGTTCCTCCAGCGTGCGGAACCGGCAGACGCGCTCGTCGTGGTCGACTATCCGCTGCGCAAGTCCAGGGCCGATGCCCGGAGGGGCCGTCAGCTCGACGGCGAAAGCGCTGTTCAGTTCGATCTTGGCTGGCATAGGGACTCCTGGTGCTCTGGTCGTATGCCTCCAGATCCCGGTTCATCGGGATCTGGTAAAGCGTGGCAGTCAGGCCTCAGTACGCGGCGTCAGAAGGCGGTGACCGCCACGCCGACTCAATGGGCTGGCTCATTGATCTCGAACGTCTGGATCAGATCGGCGGCGTCGGCCAGTTTCGCTTCCACCGTTTCCTGCGCATGTCCGGCGTAGAAATCCAAGTTCAGGGTCATCCGTTCCGCGGCCACCCAGAACTCGCTCTCCTCCGTGCCCCAACCGACGAAGACGATCTTTTTCCGCTGGTCAAGTTTTTGAAACTGCACTGCCCCGAGTGCCATTGTCACGACGCCCGGGCCTTCGGCTTGGGCCGCGCCAAGTTGGAACAGTCCGCCGCCCCCAACGGAGCTGTAGAGATCGAGCAGTTCGATACGCCGGTCTCCGTCCGCCGCCTTTCGAAGCGAGTCAAGTATCGTCGTGATGGCGATAAGCTGACCTGGTCCAACCAGTAAAGCCGAAATCGCGTCGAGCGCCAGACTGTCGACGGAGATTTTGTGCGCATCGGTTTCCGTTCGGCGGAACTGCGACCCCTGGGTCACCCATCCGACTGCTTTCAGGGCAGATCCATAGACTGTCCACCATGTCAACCGATCCTGTATTGCGTCCGCTCGGACGTCCGCAGCACGCTGTGCGAACTGGGTGGAATACAGCACGGCCTTGCGGGTCGCCTCCGACATGGCGGGGTCGAAGGAGATGATGCCGGCCCCGTTCACCGCCCCTTGGGCCGTCGCAAGATCGGCGAGACCGCTCTCGTCGGATGGCGCGCCGCGACCGCCCCTCTTACGGCCGCGCTGCGCGAAGGCCGGCCCGGCATATTCTCTGATGAGGTCGGCATGCGGATCCGCGCTCTCCCGGACGGGGGATGGCGGCGGCCCGGCCTTCCTGCCGTTTTGCACCCAGTCGGCGTTGACGCCGCGGGTGTCGACATGCGTGAAGCCCGGATAGCGGCCGACCCCGCCCTTGAAGCCGTTTGCGGCCCGCAACCGGAGCACCGCCTCCGCCACCTTGCTGGCGGGAACGCCATCGGCGGCGATGTCGCAGGCGCGGAACTGCATATGCATCGAATGGTTCTCGCCGCCTATCGCCTTGTTGTAGGCGCCGTTGCGATAAGCGCTGAGGATCCGGATCGGCGCGCCGATCTTCGCGCGCAATTCGTCGAGCACCTCGGCCGTTTTCACGATGTTGGGCCACAGTTCCTCGGGGGGATAGCCGTTCAGGCCATGGGCGCTGCCGGATCCATAGTGGCTGTTCCCCAGAAAAAGGAACTCCTCGGGCGAGAAATGCTTGAGCGATGTCGCCCCGGCCATGAAGGAGCTGAAGCGCGACACCGCCTCCTGATCCGCGGCGCCGCGCGAGCCGGATGGTCCTCTCGCGCCAGGCACGGGCAGATCGTGCTCGTCACCTTCACCGTTTAGGAGCGCGTCGAGCGATCTGCCGGTCTCCGTTCGCGGCGGCGCGTCGGTCGCGGTTTGCGTCCGATCCGCGTCCGCGCCACGGTGTCCGCCGAAGGGACGTTGTCGCGAGAAGGACGGGTCGGCAGGAGGAAGCTCGAGCAGTCGCGGATTCTGCGTACTAACCCCGATCTCAAGCGCGATCTTGCGGTGAAATTCTCGATAGTTTCCGAAGAAGTTGCCGCGATCCCAGGTTTTCAGCAGTGCCGCCGTGAACACGCCGTGGTCGTCGCCATCGAACGCCGTTTCCTCATCCTGACATGCGCTGAGCGAGATCAGCGACGCCTTCATCGGCGTCTTCACCGGCGACATGACCAGGCGCTCGTTGACATGGTCGAACGCGCGGCTTCTCTCCTGATAGAAGCTCTCATTCTCGGCAACAACTTCTGCCGCTTTGGCGCTGGGCATGCAGCGGGGAAGAAGCTGGACTGGTCGCGACATCGGAGCCGCTCTGAGGTCCGCGAGGCTCGTCGCCTGCAAGAGACCGGGCTGCGGCGCGACGGCTCGGACCACACTGCCGGAATGGCAGCTGTCCGGAAGGAAAAGGATGCGGACCCCCGTCTCGAACCGCGTCCAGAGGTCGAAGAGCTCATCGTCGATCATCTGGCTGTCGTAAAGGCACAAGGTGCTGTCGGGCTGCCTCTTTCCGACGATCTCCTCCTCGTCTCCGTTCCAATCCGGTATCTGTCCGCCGTGCCCCGAATACGTGAGCAGGAAGAAGTCCCCGGCTTTCAGCCCGGACGCCGCCTGTCGCAGCCCGTCCGAGAGCGCCTCGCGGCTCGCGTCCTCGTTGAGAAGGATCTTGCTCCGGAAGCCTGACGCCTCAGCAAGTTCGCTCATCGCGCGGGCGTCGTTTTCGCAGCCACGCAACGCGCCGTCCCATCCGGCATAGTGATACGGGTCGATCCGGTTCAGACCCACATGCAGCGCGCGAAACTCGCCCTCGGCATTCACCAAAGCCGGTGCTGCGGGGGCGGCTCGCGTGCGGCCTTCCGGCGCGATGCCTCGGCCTCCCGCTATCTCCCTGACCGCATGCGTTATCCGCTCGGCGACCTGCGAGAATCCAGGGTTGCGGGGATGGAGTTCGTCGAACCATCCCGTGGAAGGCACCGACCCGCGGCAATCGACGTAGGCCACTCGGGAGAGCGACTGCGTCATGCGACGCAGCGCCCGGTTGAACTGATCGACCATCTCGACGACGATCGCCCGCTGAAGCGCCAGATCGGTAATTCCCCGCTCCTCCATCGGTTTGCCGAGCCAGCGACCGCCGTCGGGGATGACGTAGTCATAGCCGTGCGTGATGATCGTGACCTCGGGGAAGTTCGTCCGCACGTCGCGACAGATGCGTTCGTACCAGGCCATGGCGTTGTCCAGCACCGCCTGGTAGCTGCGCTTGAGATAGTCGGCGGGCTTCTTCAAGGTCCGGATCGTAGGCCTCAAGATGCGTGGCAAGGGCCCCGCCGGCGCAGAGATCGTTTCCGCCAGCCGAAAGAAGCAATATCTCCGCGCCACTTTCTCGCAGCGACTTGATGTATTCTCGGCGGGCAGCCATGTTCTCAAGCAGATCTCCGGCAGCGCTCGTGTCGTAGACGGGAAACGCTTGGCCGACGACATCGATCACATCATCGAGTAGCAAAGGGAACTGGAACCAGCTGTCTCCCTCGGCGGCGATTCGAGGGGACGCGTCTCCTGACGCGATCCGACGGTAGAACTCGGCCTTGCGGCGGAATCGCTCGATCTCGTTGAGCGCGTTGAGAGCCAAAGCCGATCGGCCCTCCTCCGGCGGGATCTCGACGCTTTCCTGATTTATCGAAAAAGCAGGCGCGAATGGTGTTGAGCCTTCCGCGTCGACGATGAGGTATTTCTCCATCTCATCCTGTGTCAGGCTCCCCTCGGCCATACGCTGCTGCAGGTCCTCCAGCGAAATCTTGTCTGTCATGATAGGACGCGCCTCCTCTTGCTGTGCTGCCGGAGTGGTTCGGGCACCGGTGTCGCCTTCGGTTTCGTCGATCAGTGCCCCGAACAACCTTGCGAGGTCGGAGCTGCGGCTCAGGTCGGTCTGCTGAATTCGGTTGGCGCCTTCGATTTTGAACTCGCGAACCAAGCTCTCGCGGATTTCTGCGAAACGCGGCATTTTCGTGGCCTCCGCCATGCCGAGCATTGGTGGTCGTCCGTCGAGGAAGGAGCATTGGACGAGATGAAGGATCGAACGGCTGTAGCCGTGCATACCGATACGCGACTCAGTTCTGTGGTCTGGAACGAAGATGCGGGCCGACCCCGGGCGCCTCTCGTGACACGCATTCAAGAACGGCAACAGTCGCCCCTCAGCGCGCTCCACCGGAATTGCCGGCAGCGCGAGACCGACGCTGCGGACCGACGGCAGCCAGGCGTCCGGGCCCTTCTCAGGGTCATTTCCGGCTATGCGATCGAGAAGCGCGTCGAGCACGAGAACGCCCGCACCGTCCACTGTGAGGTGCAGCGGTTTTCCCGCATTTCGACACGCCGCGTCGATCCGCTCGACGGCATCCCCGAAGCGCCCGCGCGCGGGATCGATCTCGCAGGCGTGCCGGTCGTTCCAAGTGTCGGAACCCGGCCCGCAGGGGAGGGCAGCGGCTTGGGCGTGGCGCTCGATGTCGCGCCAGAAGGCGCGTCCCGCATTGCGGGCGGCCACTTCAAAGGCGTCGTCCACGTCCGCGCTGGCGCCGACCTGCGCTGCACAGCGGCGGAAGATGTCATCTATGATTCCGACGATCTCCTCGGCGAAGTCGGCGCACCAGAAGCAGGTGAGGTAGATCAGGCCCTTCCGCTCCGCGTGCCGCCTTTGCTGAACGGCCGTGGCGAATGCCTCGCGCTGGGTAGCCAGAACGCCAGGCAGGTGGATGACCACGCCCGCGCTCTCGGGAATACGCGCGACTATTCCTTCGATGGTGGCCTCGACGGCCCCCGCCGGCGTCGCGAACGCCCCGCACTCGACAGCCCGTCCGTCTTCAAGGTTCAGGAAGGATCCGCGCAGCTCGCGGTAAGGGACGGAACCGAAGCCGGATCGCTTCGGGTCGAGGACGTCGTCCGGCACGCCCCATTCGCCGACGCTCACCGGGAAGGCGCTCGGGCCAGGCACGCCGAGCCTCAGCACCCATCCGTCGCCAATGCTGCGCGCCCAATCTTCGTAAGCCCAGAGGCCGATTCCCGGCGCTTGGGACTCCCTGCCGGCCAGCGGGAGCCGGTAGCCGCCCCATCGCTCGCCCCACGAATTGAGGACCAGAAACCCCTCTCGCGTGTACCCGAGAAGGACGAAGGCGTGAATGCCGAGATCATCCTCCCCGTCGATTTCGGCACGAATGCGGCCTTCCGTGAGGCGATCCGTCAACCAGCCAGAGTGAATCCTGGCGGAGGCGAGTACTCCACCAGTTTCGGCGATGGCGGCCGTATAGTGGCTCAGGATCGGCCGCAAACGATAGTAGGCTCCGAGCGCACGGTCTTCGGCCGCCGCCGCCTGTAGGGTGTCGGGCCACGACTGCTCATCCAACTTGGCCTCGTCTGGCCAACCGCCTAAATTCACCGGTGCGGAAAGCGCGACGCCGTGATTATAAAAGGCCTTGATAGCCGACCGTAAGCCGCGGACACCCCCCGACGAAACGACGCCCTGTGACGCATGAAAACGCGACATCTGGTAAAGCATGTTGGCGCTGACTTTTTCAGTCAGGTCTGGCCGTTGAGCGCGCCGCTGCAACTCGATCAGGCTGGCCAGTGCGTGGCCAACACACGTTGGGTCCGCGTTTTGATCGCGAATCCCGGAGCGCAGCCGGCATGTCCCATCATCAAAGATATCGCACGGCGGAAGGTGCTCTTCGCGCAAGGCTGCGAGAGCAGGAGAATAGTACTGATCACGCAGGTCAGGATAGTCGACTCTTGCGCCCCATTGAGGCTTGTTTAAATTCCCATTCACAATCGACAATCCACCTTGAAAACGCGCCGATTTTCGGCGCGGAGTTTTCACTAGTGAACACGCAACACGATAGCAAAGATCTTTTTCTCACTTCGCATTCGAAAATGATACGCGTGCAACGTGCTAAAATAAAACAGAAATTCTTGTCAGGAGTAATCGTAAAAAAATCATCATAGCTCAACTTGCGATTCGCCGGAAACTAAATCAATCTCGACGCGATATTGACGCCAAAGTCGGAACTGTGGGGCGGTTCGGTCCCCTCCTTTCGGCGTCAGACAGAAGCGCGGCCTACCACCCTCGGATCCTGTGCGTAGGCAATGCCGCGATGGGCGCTGGACCCTGAAGAGGGGACGGCGCAAGCCCAAGCCCGACGGCACGCCGATGATGCAGATCGCCACCCCGGTCTAGGGCTATAGGAGCCGTGTCGGCGTCGGCCGGCATCACCGGTTCATCCGCACCTGGTCGGTGACCGACGCGGCCCGGCACGACGGGCGCGAACTTCCGGGCTGCTGGACAGGTCGAACACCGGGTCGTCAGTCTGGGCGGACACCGCGTATCGCTCGGCCGAGAACGAGCGGCGCATCGCCAAAGCCGGGCTGGTCTCGAATGTGCACTTCCGCAAGCCGCGCGGCAAGCCGATGCCCGACCCAAAACGGCGCGCCAACGCCGCCCGCTCGCGGGAGCGGTCCGGCGTCGAGCATGTCTTCGCCGATCAGAAGCACCGCATGGCGCTGTTCATACGCACCATCGGCATCGCCAGAGCGCGTGCCAAAATCGGCCTCGCCAACATCGCCTGCAACATGCGCCGGCTTCTGTTCTGGGACCCGCGACGGCTACGAGTGGCAGGGGCGGCCGTATGCCTCGATCTCGGCCCTCG
>CAVQAX010000004.1:0-127916 GCA_963710515.1 uncultured Alphaproteobacteria bacterium | reverse complement strand
CTTTCACTTGCAGAGCCATTTTGGCAGTTCGGACTCCACCGCACCGCGAGCTAGCAGCTTGTTCGGTCTCGGGGCCTGACGTAAAGGTGCTGTCACTGTCTCATTACCTCCGATAGGCTGTCCCGGCTGGAGAGGGGTGCAGACATGGAGCTTATCGCAAGAGCAACTGCATTGGTGGGCGGCACGGTCGCTTTTGTGCGACGTATGGGATCGCCTGAACATCAGGCCTTCGGCGTCGATCCAGAAATTCCCGAGGCGCGCAAGCAGGGGATCATGACCCTGAAGATGCCCGTTGCGGAAGGCTGGAAGGATGGTCGCCTGCCCACCTGCGCCCCCGGCCTGAAGGTCGCTGCATTTGCCTCCGGCCTCGACCACCCGCGTTGGATCGAGGTGCTTCCGAACGGCGACGTTCTCGTCGCGGAATCGAAGGAACAGGCCGGACCGCCAAAGACCCTGATGGATCACGCCGCACAGGCTACGATGCGGCGGGTCAAGGCGATCGGAAAGAGCGCGAACCGGGTTACACTGTGGCGCGATGCCGATGGAGACGGCAAGGCGGAGATCCGCAAGGTCTTCGTCGAGAACCAGAACCAGCCGTTTGGCATGGCCCTGGTGGGCAACCGATTCTACCTCGGCAATACCGACGGAATTCGGGTCTTTGACTACACGCCGGGCGACACCGTGCTTTCGGGCGGCGGAGAGAAGCTGGTGGAGTTCAAGCCGCATGGCCACTGGACCCGGAGCCTGATCGCCTCACCCGATGGCACGAAGATCTACGCGGGCGTCGGCTCACTTTCGAATATCGGCGATCAGGGCATGGAAGTCGAGGAAGGCCGTGCCGCCATCTGGGAAATGGATGTCGCGACCGGTCAGGCCCGCATCTTCGCGTCGGGCCTGCGCAATGCCGTCGGCATGGCCTGGGAGCCAGTGACCGGAAAGCTCTGGACCGTCGTCAACGAGCGCGACGGCTTGGGCGACGAAACACCGCCCGACTATCTTACGTCCGTCGAGGACGGAGGTTTCTACGGCTGGCCATACTGCTATTGGGGCAAGACGGTGGATGATCGGGTTCCGCGGGACCCCGCCATGGTCGCCAAGGCGATCACGCCGGATTATGCACTGGGCGGCCACACGGCGTCGCTTGGCCTGTGCTGGATGCCCGACGGCACCCTGCCGGGTTTCGGCTCCGGCATGGTGATCGGCCAGCACGGATCATGGAACCGATCGAAGCTGAGCGGCTACAGGCTGATCTTCGTGCCCTTCCGGGATGGAACACCGAGCGGTCCGGCCCGGGACATCCTCTCGGGCTTCCTGTCCGAGGACGAGAAACTGGCCTATGGGCGGCCTGTGGGTGTGGCCTTGGGGCATGACGGGAAATCCATCCTGATGGCGGATGACGTCGGCGACGTCATCTGGCGGGTTTCGGGAGCCACCTAAGGCTAGTCGGCTGATTGCGATGTTGAAGCACGCGCCAGCCCCATCAAGAAACGTCATGATTTCCCGACCGGCAAATTTGTCCCAAATTGCTGCCCAACCGGAAGTCCTTCATGCCGCGTTCGGGCATGAATGTCCGCACCCGGTAACGCCGTAGCGCGGCATGCGGCCCGGCAGTTCAGGGCCGGTCGCTTCGATCAAGTGAATGATTTTCGCTGCTCCGCCCATTCACCCGGAAACGGCTCCAGCACCCGCGCCAGCGTCGCCTCCGGACCCTGCCTCCCGTCCAGGATTGCCTCGACGATGTCCGGCGCGAGCAGGGTCAGGCGCAGTACAAGTCGACACTTAGCCACCATGACCGATCGCCGCGATTTCAATGTCTCCTCACGTCAGAAGAAGAAATGCCCAGCCAGAGAAAAACAGAATCGGGATCGCAATACGGAACGCGCCGTTGAGCCGGTCGGCCTTCTCACCCGCGCGCCGGATGATCATACGTCCAGTGACGATCGTGCTGGTGATCGTGAGAAACACCGTTGCCGTGGCCCAAATGATCAGCCCATCCATCTTGGTCAGATAGCCGAGCCTCGGCAGGTAGTTCGACATCGCCAGCTGAAAGGCAACGACGGTCAGCATCGAAGTGGCGCCGAGACCAAGGCGGAATTCGTACTTGTTCGGCGGCACCCAGAAGACAGCCCAGGACATGGCGACGATGAAGAGCAGTGGCAGAAGGATCCGGAACACGTAGAACCCCGGCATACGTTCGGCGCGGATTGTCGCCGCGAACACGCTGCGGTCCGCATCGAGCGTTGGTACGAACGCGACTTGAGCGTCCACCTCATAGCCGGTGATCCGCCATCCTTCGATGTTCAGGCGCTGCGCGAGCGCTGACTTTTCGGGGAGCGTTCGAAGCAGGAGCTCGGACGGCCCCTCTCCCAGCGAGCCCACGAGTATGGCGAAGGATTGTTCGTCGAAAGGAAACCGATGCAGCGCGTGATACGTGGAGATCTCGCCCCGGTAGCGCTGGCTGTAGCGGACCCGTCCGTCCGCTCCGACGCTGACCTGGTCGCGCGCCTGCGTCCGCTCCCCAGAAAGCACGGCCGAGTTGAACAAGGTGATCGGTGGCGTCCACACGCGGGCACGCTGGAAGCTGCAGCCATCGAGACCGTCCAGCCTCGGATCGCTCCACTCCAAGGTGGCGAAGAGGTCTGCGGTCATCTGCTGATTGACGTCGTCCACGTTCAAGAGGTCGCCGACGATCAGCCCAATCGCCACCTCGGTCGGTGGCCCACCGAACCCGGGACGCTCGGCGATCCGCATTGCCGGCAGACTACATTCACTCGCTCCCGCCGCACTGATGCCAACAAGAGTTCGAGCATACCGAAAGGATGACCCCGACGACAAAACTCAATGCCCGCCCCAACAAGCCAGTTTCCTTCAATAACGAGTTGACCTTGAGCAGTCTGACGGAAGATCGACGGCCTGCATAGACTTTCGGGTGGTTCGTCGGATCGGGGTCGCGTTGCGCTTGCCGGTTTCAGAGCGGACCCGATTTCCGGCCGAAGCACCGCCGCTGTCCATCCCACTCCAGCGGCGTCTGAGGCATTATCTGAGCCAGCGTGACCTCCGGTCCCTGCTTACCGTCCATGATCGCCTCGACGATGTCGGGCGCGAGCAGCGTCAGCCGCAGGACGCGGGTCATGTAGGAGGGTGCGATCCCCTCGCGCTCGGCAAGTTCGGCGATGGTGGCGAACTCGCCCGACTCCAGCATCCGCTTCCAGCGGAAGGCGCGGGCCAGCGCCTTGACCAGCGTGCTATCCGTCCGGCGAGGCTGGGCGGCGCCTTCCGGCAATTGCATTTCCTTCCGCCCGCCGCGCTTCACGACGCGGAACGGGACGTGGAGCGTCACGGTCTCGGGAATCGGCGCGCGCGTGTCATGCGGCTGCTCCGATGTCGCCGGCCAGCATCTCGCGCGCGAAAGGCCAGCCGAGGCCGTCGATGCGCAGCCGAACGTTCAGGCCGTCGGTGCCGATGTCCACGCGCTCGACCAGCAGCGTCACGATGCGCGCCTGCTCGGCGGGGAACAGCTCGTCCCACAGCGGATCGAGCTGCTGCAGGGCCGCCCGGACGTCGGCCTCGGTGATGTCGTCGGCATGGGCGCGCGCCGCCTTCCACGTGCCCGCCACGATCTCGGGCTGGCGGAACACGGCGCGGAGCTGGTCGATGACGGCGGCCTCGATCTCACCCGCCGGGACCCGGCCCACGGGGCATGACCCGGCGCCATGCTTCAACACGGTCTGGCTGACGTAGTAGCGGTAGAGCCGCCCGCCCTTCCGGGTGTGGGTCGGCGAGAAGGCGGCGCCATCGGGACCGAACAGCAGCCCCTTCAGCAGCGCAGGCGTGTCGGCGCGGGTGCGCGCAGCGCGCTTGCGCGGGCTCTCCTGCAGGATGGCGTGAACCTTGTCCCACGTGTCGCGATCGATGATCGCGTCGTGCTCGCCGGGATAGCTGGTCCCCCTTGTGCACCGCCTCGCCGATGAGGGCGCGGTTGTTCAGCAGCCGATAGAGATACTTCTTGTCGATCCGGTTGCCGCGGCTGGTCCGGACGCCCCGCTTCGCCAGTTCCCGCGCCAGTTCCGTTCCCGAGCCGATCTCGAGGAACCGCGCGAAGATCCAGCGGACGTGAGCGGCATCGGCCTCCGTTGATGACCAGCTTGCGGTCCTTCACCTCGTAGCCGAACGGCGGGCATCCTCCCATCCACATGCCCTTCATACGGCTGGCGCGGACCTTGTCGCGGATGCGCTCGGCCGTGACCTCGCGCTCGAACTGCGCGAAGCTGAGCAGGATGTTCAGCGTCAGCCGTCCCATGATGGCCTGCTGCCGGTTCCGTGGACACCGGGTTAAGGTAGCACTTGTCGGTCCTCAAAGGCCATCGGGCTGAGATAGCCCAGTTTGGAATGCCGCCGCCTCGGGTTGTAGAACCGCTCGATGTAGTCGAACACATCGGCGCGCGCCGCGTCGCGGGTGCGGTAGACCTTTCGGGCGGTCCGTTCTGTCTTCAGCGATGAGAAGAAGCTCTCCATCGCCGAATTGTCCCAGACGTTGCCGGCCCGGCTCATCGAGCAGGCAATGCCGTGGTCGAACAGCAGGCGCTGGAATTGCTCACTGGTATATTGGGAGCCCTGATCAGAATGATGGAGCAGCGCGTCGGCCTTGCCGCGCCGCCACACCGCCATCATCAGCGCGTCCATGACCAGTGAGGCGTCGCGGTCCGCCTTCATGGACCAGCCGACAACGCGCCGCGAAAACAGATCCAGGACGACCGCGACATATAGCCAGCCTTCCGCTGTCCAGATGTAGGTGAAGTCGGCCAGCCACTTCTGGTTCGGCCGATCTGCCTCGAAATTGCGGTCGAGGATGTTGTCGGCGATGATCGAGCGTTCGCCCTCGTCTTTCGGCTTTCCACGCCGCTTAGGCCGCGCTCTCATGGCGTTCTGCCGCATCAGACGTTCGATCCGATGCAGCCCGCAGGCCAGTCCGTCCTCGAGGACATCGCGCCAGACGCGGCGGGCGCCATAGGTCCGATCGCTGGCCTTGAAGCTCTTGTCGATGGCGATGACGAGCTTCGCGTCCTGGATCGCCCGGCCGCTGGCCGGGCGGCCCAGCCAAGCGTGGAAGCCCGAGCGCGAGACCGCCAGCACCTCGCAGAGCCAGCTGACCGGCCAGATATGCCGGTGCTTTGCAATGAAGGCGAACGTCATGTCGCCTCCCGCGCGAAAAAAGCCGCCGCTTTCTTCAGGATGTCACGCTCCGCACGAAGACGCGCGACCTCTTTCTTCAGGGCCGCGATCTCGGCCAGATCGGCGCGCTGCTGCCCGTTTCCGGGAAACGCCGTGGCCGGCGCCACCGACGCTTCGCGCATCCAGCGCCGCAGCACGCTCTCGGCCAGATCCAGATCCCGGCATGCCTGCGCGACCGACACGCCCCGCTCCGTCACCAGCTTCACCGCCTCGATCTTGAACTCGCGGCTGAACTTCCGTCTCGTCATATCCACTCTCCAGTTCCATGGTCACGATCTTATCTTCGTGTCCACGGAACCGGCAGCAGGCCACATCGCCGCGCCGCAGGCGGAGGCAGGGCTGACCGTCGCCGCTCTCGCGGACCGCATCCAGACCGCCTATCCGGGCGTGGAGCAGATCCGCCGGTCGCCCTCGGGCCGGATCACCGCCTACTGGTTCGATCAGGGCGCGTCGGGAGCCGCCGTGATCGACCCGGCGACGGGTGAGGGCGCGGCCTCGGCTGACCCGAACCAGGCCGAACGCTGGCTCACCAAATTTCACCGTTCGCTGTTCCTCGGGGACGGCGGGCGTATGGCCATGGCCGCAGGGGCTGCCGCGATGCTGGTCCTCTCGCTCTCCGGCGCGGCGCTCGTGGCGCGGCGAACCGGCGGCTGGCGGCACTGGTTTGCGCGCTTGCGTGGTCCGCTTGCGGGCAGGCTGCACGTCGAGATCGCCCGGATCGCCGTCGTCGGCCTTGTTCTGTCCTCCGCGACCGCGCTCTGGATGACGGCGTCCACCTTCGATCTCCTGCCGGATGGCGGGCCCTGCCGGCCGATCCCGCCGAAGTCAGTGGAGAGACCGGCTTCGCTCCGGATCAGATGGCTCCGCTGCGGCAAACGCCCGTCGCAGAGTTGCGAGAGCTGAGTTTTCCCTATCCTGACGACGCGACCGACGTGTTCACGCTCAAGATCGACAGGGGAACCGGGTATCTGGATCAGGGCACCGGAGCCCTCCTGGCCTGGGCGGACCTGACGGGATGGGAGCGCGTGTCGGAGACCATCTACATGCTGCACACGGGACAGGGTGCGGCGACGCTCGGCCTCGTGCTCGGACTCATGGCGCTCGGCGTCCCGGCGATGGCCGCGACCGGCATCCTGGTCTGGCTGGCCGGGCGGAGCGGTCGGCCGCGCATCCGGGGCAACCAGCCCGCCGTGCGGGCGGAGACGATCCTGCTCGTCGGCAGCGAGGGCGGCAGCACCTGGGGCTTCGCCGCGACCCTTCACGCCGCGCTGACCGAAGCCGGGCAGAGCTTCCATGTCGGCCCGATGTCGGGCTTCGCGCCGGAGCGCTATGCGCGGGCGGAGCGGATCATCCTGCTCGCCGCGACCTATGGCGACGGGGCGGCGCCCGCCTCGGCGAAGGGCTTTCTCGACCGGCTGAGTGCCCTCGAGCGCGCGCCTGACATTCCTCTGGCGCTGCTCGGCTTCGGTGACCGCAGCTTTCCGGCCTGGTGCGCCTTCGCCAAGGACGTCACGGCAGCGGCGCAGGCGAAAGGCTGGCCCGAGCTTCTGCCGCTCGAGACGGTCGACCGCCAATCACCACAGGATTTCGCGCGCTGGGGTCGCGCGCTCGGAGACGTGCTCGGCATTGCGCTCGAACTGGCGCACCAGCCGGTCGTGCCGCAAACGACCACGCTGACCCTTGTCTCGCGGCGCGACTATGGCGCCGGCCCGCCGGAGGTCTTCAACTCCGATCAGGGTGCGCAATTCACCAGCACCGATTTCGCCGATGTGCCGCGCGACGCAAAGGTGAAGATCTCGATGGATGGATGCCCCCTTCGGCAGTTGGGGCAAGCAAACGCTGATCGCGGGGCTGACAGCGGACGCACTGATCGCGCCCTGGGTGATCAAGGGCGCGATGGATGGGACCGCCTTCGCCGCCTACGTCAGCAAGGTGCTGGTGCCCGAGATCGAGCCCGGCACCGTCGTCATCCTCGACAATCTGGCCACCCACAGGAACGTCGAGGCGACCCGCGCACTCCGGGACCACGGCTGCTGGTTCCTCTACCTGCCGCCCTACTCGCCCGACCTCACTCCCATCGAACAGGCCTTCTCAAAGCTCACGGCTCATCTCCGAAGGATCGGCGCACGGACCTTCACCGAGCTGTTCGACGCCATCGGCGCGATATGGGTGAGTTCCATCGTGAAGCGCAACACTGCAGGGCGCAGATATGTATCACGTGCACGTCTGGAAACGGCAGCCACGCGTCCGCCGCCATGTCAGGATACTCCCATCATCACCGCCGAGCGAGACAAGACACGGATCGCCGGTTTGAAGGCCGACGGTCTGTCGCTCGGTGCGATCGCCCGGGCGCTCTGCCGGGCGGCGTCGACCATCTCGCGCGATCTGCATCGCGCGCAACCCGCGCCTTCTGGTTATGAGCGGCGCGTACCGTCCGCATGTGGCGGACTGGAGTCGTACATGTTGCGCCGCCTACTGCAAGGCGATGCGATCGTGGACCGGATGGCGATAGCTCGCGGTCTACGTCACGGACCGCCTGACCGAAGGTTCGGACGCCCGAGCAGGTCGCCGGACGGCTGCGGCTCGGGATCGAGCCCGGCCTGCGCGCCGTTTGCGCGGAGACGATCTACGGCTGGATCTACCGGGCCGGCCAGAAGGTCGGCAAGCGGCTCTGGCGCTTCCTGAGCCCGATCGCCGTGCTCACCGTCGAAGACCGCCCCGGCCGGCCGCGACGCGTCGGATGAACCCAAGTTCCCGGAGCGATCGGCCGACGCTGATGACCTCGCCCAAGGATGCGACGCACTGGTCGATCCGATCCATGGCCGCGGCGGCGGTGCTGTCGCGCAACACCATCCCGCTGATCTGACCGCCTTCGCCTGCAGCCGCACCGGCGCGAGACCTTCAAGCGGTCGACCCGATCCGCTGCTCGTCGACAACGTACATGACTTCGTCCGCCTCTACGTGGCGCCACCGACCCGGGCCATCGTGCTGTGCGTGGACGAGAAATCGCAGATCCAGGCGTTGGATCGGGAGCAGCCCGTGCTACCGATGGCGCCGGGCGTCGCCGAGCGGAGAATCCACACCTGTGACCTCTACGACCCGCAAAAATGCTGGAACTACTTCAGGGCCGCAGGATATGTCTCAGGTGAATGTCGAAAAGCTTCAGCCATGCATCCCCGGCCGCGAAAACCGGAAGCAGACCATCAAATACGACGCCGAACAATACAAGCAGCGAAACGGCATCGATCGCATGTTCGGCAGACACAAGGACTGGCGACGCTTCTCCACACGCTACGCCCGCTGCGCCCACACCTTCATGAGCGCCATCTACATCGCCACAACCCTCACCTTCTGGTTATGAGTTCTGAGACTAGCAACTCGGCCGGGCCACTCGATGCGGGCAGGCCGACAAATGTCGACAGGGCACATACCAAAAAAAGTGACAAGGACAATTTGTAGCAAGCGCCTCCCTGTCAATCGTGCCATTTGCCAAGCCTGACCCGGATCAAAGGCATCCTGCGAGGGTGGAGGCAAGATTGCGGATGAGTTGGGGGTAGAGCGCCGGGCCGGGCTCGAGATCGGACCCCAACGGGTCGAGAACCGCGGTGTCGGCCGTCGTGCCGTCGAGCACGGTCGCAACGAGGCCCGGATTGAACTGCGGTTCCGCCATCACGCAGTCGATGTTCTCGCTTGCGATCCTGTCGCGGAGTTCCGCGATCCGTGCCGGACTCGGATCAGAGGCGTCGCTGACCGAAATGGCCCCCGAGGCGGGGAAATCGAAGGCGGATTCAAAATACTGGTAGGCATCATGAAACACGATGAACCGACCGCCACGTACGGGCTCGAGCATGGCAGCGACGTCGGCGTCTACCGCGTCGAGATCGGCCTGGCCAGCGGCGGCATTCGCGAAATACGTCCCGGCATTCTCCGGATCGGCGGCCGAAAGCTGGCCCGCAATCACGTTCAGCCAGGTCCTGGCGTTTTGCGGAGAGAGCCAGGCGTGAGGGTCATGGGCCCCGTGGTCATGGTCAGCGTGGTCGTGGCCCGCATGGTCGTCATGCTCGTTCTCTGCATGGTCCTCGTGGTTACCGTCGGCGTGGTCTTCATGCTCTTCATCACCATGCACATGTGCCTCGAAGAGCGCTCCCTCCCGAGTTTCCAGCTCGATGGTCCCGTCTGCTTCCAGCAGCTCGGTCGCGGATGCGCCTGATGCAAGGGATCCGATCGCATCACTCAGCCAGGGCGTCAGGTCGGGACCGACCCAAAACACCAGATCGGCATCCTGAAGCGCTTCGGCCTCGGAGGGGCGGAGCGAATACTCGTGCGGACTGGCGCCGGGCTGGACTATCAGGTCCGGAGTTCCGACGCCTTCCATCACCCGCGCCACGAGCGAATGGACCGGCGTGATATCCGCGACGACGCGAGGCACCTCGGCCAGCGCGGTTCCTCCCAACAAGGTGGCAACGAGGGAGAAGGGCAGGAGCATTCTGGACATCGGTTTCTCCATGTGATCTTATAACATTTCATCTGGCTTAATGGTAACGTGATGACATGACAAGTCGCTTTCCCGACCTCCCGGAGGACGCGACGGTACCCGTGGGGTTCGCGCGCCACGACCACGCCACCTGCGTTCTCGATGGGCTGTCGGCCGCAGAGGCCCGCTGCACCGGCGAAGGACTTCGGTTCACACCGGTCCGCCGAAAGGTGCTGGAAATTCTCTTGCGTGAACACCGCGCGCTCGGCGCCTATGCCATTCTCGATCACTTGCGCGATGAAGGCTTCGGGTCACAACCGCCTGTTGCCTACCGCGCGCTCGACTTCCTTCTGGCGAATGGCCTCGCGCACAAGATCGAGCGCCTGAATGCCTTCATCGCCTGCGCCCACCCCGGCAAAACCCACGCACCCGCCTTCCTGATCTGCCGGGTCTGCGAGTCCGTGGCCGAGGCGCAATCGGCCCCGGCCCGGGGCGCTCTGGGTGCCGCAGCCCGCGCCACAGGGTTTCAGATCGAACGCGCCGTGGTCGAAGCCGAAGGCATTTGCCCCGCCTGTGCAGAAAAGACCGACGCATGAGCCTCGTTCGTGTCGAAAACCTGAGCGTCAGTTACGGTGCCAGGACCGCATTGTCGCATGTGTCCCTCGGAATCGAGCCGGGAGAGATCGTCACGATCGTCGGTCCGAACGGCTCTGGGAAGACCAGCCTCCTTCGCGCCATCATCGGCGCGGTCAAACCTGCGCGTGGGCGGGTGACACGACGTCCCGATCTGCGTCTCGGCTACGTCCCGCAACGCCTGCACATCGACCCGACCCTGCCCATGACGGTTTCGCGGTTCCTGCGCCTGCCGGGCGGGATCGGGTCTGCTTCCATTGCCGAGGCGCTTGCACAGGCCGGGGTGCCGGACCTGTCCGGCGCGCAGATGTCGCAGCTCTCCGGCGGGCAGTTCCAGCGGGTGCTGCTGGCCCGCGCGCTGATCGGTCGGCCGGACCTGTTGTTGCTTGATGAGGCGACGCAGGGCCTGGACCAGCCGGGGTCTGCCGCGTTCTATCGCCAGATCGAGACCGTGCGGCGAAAGACCGGATGCGCGGTCCTGATGATCAGCCACGAATTGCACGTGGTGATGAGCGCCTCGGATCGGGTGATCTGCCTCAACGGCCATGTCTGTTGCGAGGGAACGCCGGAGGTCGTGGCCTCGGCCCCGGAATACCGCGCACTTTTCGGATCGGGCACGATGGGCGCGCTCGCGCTCTATCGTCACGACCACGATCACGGACATGATCACCACGACCACAGGACGGAAGCAGCGGAATGATCCTGGACGACTTCATGATGCGCGCGACGTTGGCCGGGATCGGTGTCGCACTGGCTGCGGCCCCCTTGGGCTGTTTCGTCGTCTGGCGGCGCATGGCCTATTTCGGCGATGCGACGGCGCATGCCGCGATACTGGGTGTTGCCCTGTCGCTGGCACTTTCGATCTCGGTCTTTGCCGGGGCGATGGTGATCGCACTCCTCATGGCCCTCACGGTGAACCTTCTCACCGGACGCGGTTACGCTATGGACACCCTTCTGGGTGTTCTCGCCCATTCGGCGCTGGCCTTCGGACTGGTTGCGGTCTCGTTCCTCTCAGGCGTACGGATCGACCTCATGGCCTATCTCTTCGGCGACATCCTGGCCGTCTCACGCGCGGATCTCGCGGTGATCTGGGTCGGGGCGACCCTCGTGGTCGCGCTGATTGCATGGCGCTGGTCGGCTCTGTTGACCGCCACGCTGAACGAGGACCTTGCCTATGCAAGTGGAATCAATCCCAGACAGGAACAACTGGTGCTGACCGTCGCTCTGGCGATTACCGTCGCTGTCGCGATCAAGGTCGTGGGTGTGCTGCTGATCGCCGCGATGCTGATCATTCCCGCCGCCGCTGCCAGGCCATTGAGCCGCACACCCGAAGCCATGGCTGTGGTGGCGGCAATCATCGGCAGCATCGCCGCGTCGGTCGGTCTGCGGGCCGCCTACGTATTCGACACGCCGGCGGGACCATCGATTGTCTGTGTCGCCGCCGTGGTCTTTGCAGGCCTGAGCATCATAGCAAGCAACCGCACATCAACGTCTTGACTAACTGGAAAACTTGCTTTCAACGTCGAGAAAAGTAGCTCGGTACATTTGGACAGGGGCGATGAGTTTGTGACCCGCGCATTGTCGTCATGATTGCCGAGAGCCAAAAGAGCCATGACCAGACGACCACGGCGGAACCACAGCCCGGCCTTCAAAGCCAGGGTCGCATTGCCAGCGATCAGAGGCGAGAAGACGCTGGCTGAGTTGGTTTAAAGCCTTTCGACATTCACCTGAGACATATCCTGCGGCCCTGAAGTAGTTCCAGCATTTTTGCGGGTCGTAGAGGTCACATATCGCGCCGATGGCGTCGAACAGCTCGGTGAAGGTCCGTGCGCCGATCCTTCGGAGATGAGCCGTGAGCTTTGAGAAGGCCTGTTCGATGGGAGTGAGGTCGGGCGAGTAGGGCGGCAGGTAGAGGAACCAGCAGCCGTGGTCCCGGAGTGCGCGGGTCGCCTCGACGTTCCTGTCGGTGGCCAGATTGTCGAGGATGACGACGGTGCCGGGCTCGATCTCGGGCACCAGCACCTTGCTGACGTAGGCGGCGAAGGCGGTCCCATCCATCGCGCCCTTGATCACCCAGGGCGCGATCAGTGCGTCCGCTGTCAGCCCCGCGATCAGCGTTTGCGTGCCCCAACTGCCGAAGGGGGCATCCATGGTCAGCCGTTCTCCGCGCGGCGCCCGGCCGCGGAGGCGCGTGAGGTTCGTCTTCACCGCCGTCTCGTCCAGAAATACCACGCGGTCTGGCAGGCCGGCGATCGCCGGCAGGCGATGCCTGACCCAATCGGCGCGCTGTTGCCTCATGGCTGCAATCAAAGAATCACGAGTCTCGATCTTCATTGCAGAGACCCTGTCGAACTTTAGTTCGAAGGATCATAATAAGCCCTCGTTCTCGTTTCGATGATCTCACTGTTTTATTAATAAGAAATTGAGCATAAGGCCTATTGGCGTGACGCAGAAGGCGTATTGCTGCTGGCATAAGGACTGAACTTTGTCAGCCATTGATGGTGTATTTGGGCAAGGCCCTTCCCGAGGATTCGAATAGAGATGTGGTCGCAACTCGCCGAGCTGTGCCGTGCGCTGCTTCTCCTGACTTCAGGTCACGGACTCTGTCCGCGCCTCACGACCATTCCTGGCGGTGGGCCGGTGAGGGTGTTTGCCTTGAGGCCGGCCATAGATGAACGTGGCGCTTTCTACGGCCGCGCCACCTTGGAGCGCATCTGGGACTGACACCGCGCAAGTTCAGTCCGGCTAGATCGGTGTCCGAGGCCGCATCAGCCGATTTGACGAGGCATTCAGAGGACCACAGGGCTACCTGTCTTCATGGAATGATCCGCGGCATCGGCAAGAAGCTGCGCGGCGAGGCCGTCCTCTATGCTTGGACTGGGCGCACCTTCCCCTGAAGCCGCATGCACGAAGTGCTTCATTTCCAACCTATACGCGGTCTCGTAGCGCTCCAGGAAGAACGCCTGGGCAGCCGCTGTCCTGAACCCCGAACCGGATGCCGCGACAACGGTGTTCTCCAGAACGTTGCCGGCCTGTAGCATGCCTTCGGCGCCGTGAACCTCGATCCGCTGATCATATCCGTAGACGGCACGCCGGGAATTCGTGATCTGGCAGATCGCACCGCTCCGCGTCGTGAGCGTTACCGCCGCGGTGTCGACATCACCGGCGGCACCGATCGCGGGATCGACCAGCGTCGAGCCGACGGCGAAGACCTCCGTCGGCTCTTCGCCGAGCAGGAAGCGGGCCATGTCGAAATCGTGGATCATCATGTCGCGGAAAATGCCTCCGGATCGCCGGACATAGTCGATGGGGGGCGGAGAGGGATCGCGCGACGTGATGATCACCAGTTCCACCGGACCGATCTCACCCGCACGGATCCGTGCCTGAACATCGGCGAAGGCAGGATCAAAACGGCGGTTGAAGGCCGTCATGAAGACGACGTTCGCTGTCTCGACGACGCTGATGCACTCCCGGATCCGGGCCGCGGACATGTCCACCGGCTTCTCGCAGAAGATCGCCTTGCCAGCGCGGGCGGCCGAATGGATCAGATCGAAATGGGTGTCGGTAGGGGTGGCGATGATCACGGCATCGATGCTCGGATCCGAGACTATGGCCTGCGCACTGTCGACGCGCACGCCAGTCCTGTCCGCAAGAGCCTGCGCGGCGGCGGGGACCGCATCGGCGACCGCTTCCAGCCGCACATTTTCCAGTTGTCCGATCGAGCGCGCATGCACCTGGCCGATCCGACCGCATCCCAGAAGACCGATCTTCAGCATTTCAGGAGCCTTTCAATTCGCTGAGAACCTGCCGGGTCGCGACGACCATCGGGTCGTGGGTTTCGCGCAGGATCGCCACCCGGTCGAAACGCGCAGGATCACGTTCCACAGCCTCTCGCAACGCCTGTCCGAACGCCATGCGCAACTCTGTTCCGATGTTGAACTTGCAGATCTTGGATCCGTGAGCCAGGGCACGGCGCTGAGCAGCAGGCACTCCCGAGCCGCCATGGATGACGAGAGGCAAATCCGTGACCGCTTCGATGGCGCGGATGCGGTCCTCGTCCAACCTGCCCTCGTGATCCTGCTGCAGGTGAACATTGCCGACGGAGATCGCCATTGCATCCACTCCGGTCTCTCGTGCGAACTGCGCGGCTTCCTCCGGAAGCGTTCCGGAGGACGTTTCGCCACCTGAATAGCCCACAAAGCCGATCTCGCCCTCGCACGAAATGCCGGCGGAATGTGCCATCTGCGCGATCGCCGCGGTTTCGTCGATGTTCTGATGCAGCGGCTTGCGCGATCCGTCGAACATCAGCGACGTGAACCCGGCATCGAGAGCCTCCCGGCACTCCTCGAAGGTGTATCCGTGGTCGAGATGGGCGACGACGGGAACGGCCGCATTCTCGGCAAGATAGCGGAACATCGCTCCCAGAACCGGTAGCGGCGTGTGCTGCCGGCATCCGGGCCCGGCCTGCAGGATCACCGGCGTGCCTTCGGCCTCGGCGGCTGCCACGAAGGCGCGCATGTCCTCCCAGCCCAGCGTTACCAGACCCGCGACCGCGTAACCGCCCCTGAGGGCGGGTTGCAGCACTTCGCTGAGCGTCGCGACCGTCATTTGAATTTCGCGATCATGTCCTTGATGCCCGGAATGGTCTCGAGCTGCGCGGCATGGGTCGGTTGAAAATACTGCACCAGCGAGCGCTGGCTGAGCCCGCCGAGGATCGTGAAGTAGTACATCTCGTATCCCGGCAGAACGGCACAGGGATGGTAGCCCTTGTCGAGGCAGATCGTGGAGCCGTCCATGATGTGGTACGCATCACCCGGCAGATTGTCCTCACGCTGGAGCATCTGCACGCCGGATCCGTAGTTGGGTCGGAACCGGAAGTTGTAGGTCTCGTCGTGGCGGGTCTCGTCGGGAAGCCGATCGGTGTCGTGCTTGTGGCTGGGAAAACCCGACCAGCCACCCTGACCGACCGTGTAGAGTTCGCTCACCAGAAGGCGTCCCACCTTGCCATGCTGTTTCTGCCCGAGGATGTGCTTGATCTTGCGGTGGGTCTTGGTCTCGTCCGACCCGTATTGGACGAGGTCGATCTCGCTGCTCCGGACGTCGAAGGGATCGAGGACCTTGTCGTATCTTGCTCCGGCGACAAAGGTCTCGGTCGTGTCCGACTTGCAGGCGATCGTGACCCTGGCCCCGGACGGCGCATAGACGCCCTCGGGTTCGCCATCCCACACATCGACGCTACGCGTGCCGACCTGTTCGAACCTCACGCCCTCGATGTCGATGTCAACCGTGCCGGTCGCCGGGACGATGCAGGTCTCGTAGCCTGGCACCCGGTACTCGAAGGAGTCTCCCTTGGAGAGCTTGACGATATTGAAATAGTTCAGGGGAACCAAGTCGTTGTCGGCGTCCACGATCGGCCGGTTGTGATTGTCGTGCGGGGGAATGTGCATCGGGTGTCCTTTCAGGGATCCACGGGGGCCGGGTGCGATGCGAGAAATTCCTCGAGTTCCGCACTGGTCGGCATCGCCGGGGCGCAGCCGACGCGGCTGACCACGATCGATGCGCAGGCCGAGCCCCGCAGCACCGCGTCCCGCAGGTCCCGGCCATCGGCCAGGGCGGCGACGAAGCCGCCCAGAAAACTGTCACCGGCGCCGGTCGGTTTCAGCGCCTGTGCCGGGTAGATGCCCGTGCGGAACTCACCGCCCCGCGTCAGGGTGACCGCGCCCTGTTCGCCCATCTTGTAGATGACGATCCGGGCAGTCGTCGCCGCGAGTTCGCGGGCCTTCTCGAGGCCGCGGTCGAAAGCTCCGGCCATGAAGCCGAACTCGACGTCGTTGCCCACGATGATGTCGCAGAGCGCTGCAGCCCGGGAATAGGTTTCGGCGGCCATCTGCGCCGAAGGCCAGGAATAGGGCCGGTAATCGACATCGAAGATCAGGGGAAGTCCGGCAGCGCGGGCCAGGTCGAATGCGAGGAAAGCCGCACTGCGTGAGGGCTCCGCGGCGAAGACCGTGCCCGTCGTGATAAGGGCAGAGAACCCGCCGTAGTCGACCGCCGTCACATCGTCCGCATTCATCTCGAAATCCGCGGCGCCGTTGCGGTATATGACGGATTGATGGTCCTCGACGCGGCTCTCGACCACCGCGAGCGAGTTGCGTGCCTCGCCTCCGACCGACCGCACATGCCGACGGTCGATGTCATAGCGATCGAGTTCATTGAGCGCGAAGCGACCGATCGCGTCATTCGAGACGCAGGTGACAAGCGCCGCGTTGCCGCCGTGTCGCGTGATCGCCGCCGCAATATTGGCCGAAGACCCCCCGAGGCAGGCAGAAAACATCGTCGCGTCTTCGGTCCGCGTCCCGGGCGGGTGGGGATAGAAATCCATGCCTGCGCGACCGACGATCACGAAGCTCTTGCCCCTGATGCGGTCGAGATCCGCCATCAGACGCCCTGTCTTTGTGTCGGCCGGGCTGATTCCCACTCTTCATGGGCGGCGCGAACCTTCTCGTGGCGCGATACCTGCGGTGTCCCGCACTCCCACCAGGCATGCCCTTCGGTGGTCCAGCCTTCGTAGGGATCGACCCGCATGCAGATCACCGTTGTCCTGTCGGCGGCCTTTGCGCGCCGAAAGGCGTCACCGAGTTCGGCCGGGTTCGATACGGTTTCCGCGATGGCGCCCTGCGCGCGGGCATGGGCCTCGAAATCGACCGTGAAGGGCTCGGGAATGGTCGGGCAGTCGGCGATCAGGTTGTTGAAGCTCTCGTTTCCGGTGTTGTTCTGCAGCTTGTTGATCACGGCGAATCCGCCGTTGTCGAGAACGAGGATGATCAGCTTCTTCCGGCTGAGCACCGACGAGTAGATGTCCGAGTTCATCATCATGTAGGAGCCGTCGCCGATGAACACGATCGTATCCTGCCCGGGCTCGCGCTCGGACTGGGCGATGCGGGCCCCCCAGGCGCCGGAAATCTCGTAGCCCATGCAGGAAAACCCGAATTCGACATCGACCGTGCCGATATCGAGCGTGCGCCAGTTCGCGGTGACTTCGGCCGGAAGCCCCCCGGCGGCTGCAACAATGCGGTCGCGGCTGTCGCAGAGGTCGTTCACTGCACCGATCGCCATCGCGTAGGAGTTGGGCCGGTTGCCCGCGGCCACGTTGGTCGAGACGTAGGCATCCCATTCGGCCCGCTCACGCTGCGCTTCGGCGGTCCAGGCCTCGGGTGCGCGATAGGTGCCCGAGGCCGCTGTCAGCGCTTCGAGCGCCAGCTTCGCATCTCCGACCACCGGCAGCGACATGTGCTTGCCGGCGTCATGCCGGGCCGCGTTGATCGAGATGAAGCGCGCCTCCTTGGAGAAGGCCGTCCACGAACCCGTGGTGAAGTCCTGCAACCGGGTCCCGACCGCAAGGATGACATCGGCCTCGGCGGCGATCGCGTTCGCGGAACTCGATCCGGTGACGCCGATCGGCCCGATGTTCAGCGGATGGGTCGCGACCATGTTGGCGCGGCCGGCGATCGTCTCGACCACGGGGATCTGCAGGGTCTCGGCCAGCGCGGTCAGTTCCGGCACTGCGCGGGAATACTGCACGCCTCCGCCGGCGATGATCATCGGCTTGCGGGCCGATTTCAGCAGCGCGACGGCATCCTCGATTTCGTTTTCATCCGGCATTTGCCTGCGGATGCGGTGCACTTTCCGCGAGAACCAGATCGCGGGATAGTCGTAGGCCCAGCCCTGCACGTCCTGCGGCAGTCCGATGAAGGCCGGTCCGCAATCGCCCGGATCGAGCATCGTCGCCAGAGCGTTGGGCAGGGACTGGATGATCTGTGCCGGATGGCTGATCCGGTCCCAGTACCGGACGACCGGCTTGAACGCATCGTTCACCCCGAAGGTCGGATCGCCGTAATTCTCCATCTGCTGAAGGACCGGGTCGGGGAGGCGGGTGACATAGGTGTCGCCGCACAGCATCAGGATCGGCAAACGGTTGGCATGCGCAAGGGCGGCACTTGTCAGCAGGTTCGTGGTCCCCGGGCCGGCACTGGCGGTGCAGAACATGAACCGCTGGCGCAGCCAGTATTTCGCGTAACCGGCCGCCGCGAAGCCCATGCTCTGTTCGTTCTGGCCGCGATAGAGCGGGAGCTCGACCCGCACGTCGTTCAACGCCTCTCCCAGGCAGGTCACGTTGCCATGGCCGAAGATGCCGAAACCGCCGCCGCAGACCCGCATTTCAGCGCCGTCGATCTCGATGAACTGGTTTGCGAGCCAGCGGATGATCGCCTGCGCCGTGGTCAGGCGGATCGTCTCGTGTTCGATGCCCATCGTGGTTGCCCTCCCCGGATCCTTCGGACGCGAAGGAATGCAGCTTGCGCTGTCTCGAACCCTAGGATACGACGTTTGCAACCGGTTGCAAGACCTAACTGGCGGGTGGGGACATGGCCGACATCGGAATAGGAATCATCGGCGGCGGCTACATGGGCAAGGCGCATTCCGTTGCGATGGCCAGTGTCGGGGCTGTGTTCGATACAAACCTTCGTCCACGGCTCGAGATGATCTGTGCTTCCAGCGCCGAGTCAGCTGACCGCTACCGGCGCGCCTACGGGTTCCGACGCGGCACGGAAGACTGGCGGGTGCTGGTCGACGATCCGCAGGTCGAGGCTGTCGTGATCGCCTCTCCGCAGGGCACGCATCGCGCGATCGCCGAGGCGGCCTTCGCGCTCGGCAAGCCCGTGTTCTGCGAAAAGCCGCTCGGGGCTTCGCTGGAGGACAGCCGGGCGATGGCGGCTGCGGCTGAGGCCGGCGGCTGCGTGAGCATGGTCGGCTTCAACTACATCCGGACCCCGGCCAGCCAGTATGCGAGACAGCTGCTCGCGGCCGGTGAGATCGGTGAGATCACCTGGTTCCGCGGCGAGCACACCGAGGATTTCTATGCCGATCCCGATGCGCCGGCTTCGTGGCGGACGACCGGCGTGGCGAACGGCACGATGGGGGATCTCGCGCCGCACATGATCAATGCGGCGCTGGCGCTTGTCGGCCCCGTTGCGCGGCTGATCGCGGAGGTCGAGATCGTTCACGAGCACAGGCCCGGAGGTGTGGTGACCAACGACGATCAGGGGCAACTGATGTGCCGTTTCGAGAACGGCGCGATGGGGCAGATGCATTTCAGCCGGATCGCGACCGGGCGGAAGATGGGCTATGCCTACGAGATCACCGGGACACGGGGCGCCATCAGGTTCGACCAGGAGGACCAGAACGCCCTCTGGCTCTACCGGATGGACGGCCCGGAGGCCGAGCGCGGCTTCACGAAGATCCTGACGGGGCCGGCGCATCCCGATTACGAGCCGTTCTGCCTCGGGCCAGGTCACGGGACGGGGTATCAGGACCAGATCATCATCGAGGCCAGGGACTTCCTGACCGCGATCGAGACCGGGCGCGACGTCTGGCCGAGCTTCCGGGACGGGGTGGAGGTCAACCGGATCATCGCCGCGGCCCACGCGTCGTCGGAAACGAAATCATGGCAGGACGTCTCCGCGTTCTGAGCTTTCGAAAGGCTGTGCAAGATGACCATCCGCATCGGCAATGCGCCCTGTTCCTGGGGCATCGAGTTCGCCAGCGATCCGTCCTATCCGGCGTGGGAGACGGTGCTCGACGAATGCGCGGGAGCGGGCTACCGCGGGATCGAACTCGGGCCCATCGGGTTCATGCCGGAGGATCCGGCGGTGCTGGCTCCGGCGCTGGCGGCGCGGGATCTGCAGATCATCGGCGGGGTGGTGTTCCGGCCGTTCCATGATCCGTCGAAATGGGATGAGGTGATGGATGCCAGCATGCGCACCTGCAAGGCGCTGGTGGCGCACGGGGCCGAGCATCTGGTGCTGATCGACAGCATCTCGCCGCGGCGGGCGCCGACGGCCGGGCGGGCGGCGGAGGCGGTGCAGATGGACGCGGCGGAGTGGCAGGGGTTCCGGGACCGGATCGCCACGGTGGCGCGGATGGGGGCGGAGGAATACGGCCTGACGCCGGCGATCCATGCCCATGCGGCGGGGTTCATGGACTTCGAGCCGGAGCTGGAGCGGCTGCTGGACGAGGTTGACGAGGGCATCCTGAAGATCTGCTTCGACACCGGGCATCACAGCTATGCCGGGTTCGATCCGGTGGCCTTCATGGATCGGCACATGGACCGGATTTCCTACATGCACTTCAAGGACATCGACCCGGCAGTGAAGGCGGATGCGGTGGCGAAGCGGACGGACTTCTACACGGCCTGCGGGCAGGGCATCTTCTGCAATCTCGGCAAGGGTGACGTCGATTTTCCGGCGGTGCGTCAACGGCTTGTCGATGCCGGCTTCGATGGCTGGTGCACGGTCGAGCAGGACTGCGATCCGTCGATGCCGGGAACGCCGCTCGAGGATGCGCGGGCGAACCGGGAATATCTTCAATCCATAGGCTTTTGAAGGCGTTACGCAAGATGACAAGACTGAAATGGGGCATGATCGGCGGCGGCGAGGGCAGCCAGATCGGACCGGCGCACCGGCTGGGGGCGCAGGCGGACGGGTTGTTCGAGCTTGCCGCGGGCGCGCTCGATCATCGCGCGGAGGCCGGACGGGAGTATGCGGTGCGGCTGGGCGTGGCGCCCGACCGGGCTTACGGCGACTGGCGGGAGATGCTTGCGGGCGAGCGGGACCGGGAGGATCGGGTCGATCTGGTGACGGTCGCCACGCCGAACGCGACGCATTTCGAGATCACCAAGGCCTTCCTCGAGGCGGGTTTCCATGTGCTCTGCGAGAAGCCGATGACCATGGGTGTCGAGGAGGGCGAGGAGATCGTGCGGGTCGCGGAACGCAGCGGGCGCATCTGCGCGGTGAACTACTGCTATTCGGCCTATCCGATGGTCCGGCAGGCCCGGGCGATGGTGCGGGCGGGCGAGATCGGCCGGGTGCGGCTGGTGGTGACGAGCTTCAGTCACGGGCATCACGCCGATGCGACGGATGCGGACAATCCGCGGGTGCGCTGGCGTTATGATCCTGAAATGGCGGGAATTTCCGGGCAGTTCGCCGATTGCGGCATCCATGCGCTGCACATGGCGAGCTTCATCTGCGACGACAGGGTCGAACGGCTTTCGGCGGATTTCGCCTCGACGATCCCGAGCCGTGTGCTGGAAGACGATGCGATGGTGAATTTCCGCCTCGCGGGGGGCACCGTGGGGCGGCTCTGGACCTCGTCGGTGGCGATCGGGCGGCAGCATGGATTCGACATTCAGGTGTTCGGGGAGACCGGGGGGATGCGCTGGGCTTCGGAGCAGCCGAACCAGTTGACCTACACGCCGGTGGGTGGGCGCACGCAGATCATCGAGAAGGGCGAGGCGGGGCTGCACGAAGAGGCGCGGCGGCTGTCGCGGGTGGCGATCGCGCATCCCGAGGGCTTCCCGCTGGCGGTGGCGAATATCTATTGCGAACTGGCGGATGCGATCCGCGGTGAACGTCGCGACGGGCTTGCCGCTGGCGCCGGACGGGCTGCGGTCGATGGCGGCGGTGCATGCGGCGGTGGCCTCGGCGCGGGAGGGCGGCGCCTGGACCGATGCGCGCCCGCCGATGGAGCGCTGAGCGGCGAAAACGGCTGTATGCATCCTGTACGCTTCCCGTACGGATCCTGTACGTACAACGGTCAGGGACCCGGCGCTTCGGCGGGGGCGTCATCCGTGCTATGATCGTGCTTCACCGAACCAGGGGAAGGGAGCCCGCTGATGGCCGGAACGGACAGCAAGGACGTCGAGATCGCCGCCACGTGCAGGTCGGCGCATTCGGATAACGGGAACGCGAACTGCACGGGTGTCTGCCAGCGTCCGGACGGGCATGACGGCAAGCACAAGGACCAGCACGGTCACGAATACTGACCGCAGACGCGGCCGGCTTCAGGCCGGGCCCGTGCCGCCGCGCGGCAGGGACGGGTCCGGCCGGAGGGTGCCGCGCTCGATGATCTCGCAGCCGAAGATCCGGGTTTCGGGGGGCCGGTTGCGGTCCTTCAGCATCGACTGCATCAGTTCGATCGACGAGGTCACGATCTGCGGGATCGGCTGTCGGATCGTGGTGAGATCGATGTTCTGCCAGCCGGCGATCTGCATGTCGTTCACGCCGATGATGCCGACATCCTCGGGCACGCGCAGGCCGGCGTCGCGGAAGGCGGAGAGGGCGCCGATCGAGAGCACGTCGTCGCCGCCGAAATAGGCTTCCGCCGGACCCGCCTCGATCAGCCGCAGCATCTCGCGGCGGCCGGCCTCGAAGCTGTAGGCCTCGGCGAAGGATTGCGTGACGGTGATCTCGGGATGGGAGGACAACGCGTCGAGGAAGCCGCGCAGGCGATCCTGGGTCGAGGTGGCCGATTCGGGGCCGCCGATGAAGGCAAGGCGGCGATAGCCGCGGGCGGCGAGACTGCGCGCGGCGGTGCGGCCGACCTCGATGTTGTCGATGCCGACCACATGGACCTGCGGCGTGCCGGCGACCCGGCCGAAGGGGTTGATGACCGGGATGCCGGCATCGCGGAACGCCACGGCGAAACCCGGCGGCAGGGTGGAGGAGGCGACGATGACGCCGTCGACGGAGTATTGCCGCAGCATCCGGACCGACTGCGCGGGATCGGTCTCGCCGCTGAGATTGACGAGGAGCGGGCGCAGATCGGCGTCCTGGAGGCCGCGGGTGAAGAGGTCGAAGACCTCGAGAAAGATCGGGTTGTGGAAGTTGTTGGAGACGAGGCCGATGAGCTTGGTGCGACCGGTGGTGAGGGAGGAGGCGAGCGCGTTGGGGCTGTAGCCGAGCTCGGCGGCGGCCTTCTCGACGCGGCGGCGCATCCGCGCGGAGACCGAGGCGCCGTTGGTGAAGGTGCGTGAGACGGCCGAGCGTGAGACGCCCGCGCGCTGTGCCACATCCTTCAGCGTCGGTGCCATCGCCGCCCTTCCCGATCCTGCGCAAGCTGACGCACGCGCGACCGCTTGCCAAGCGATCATGCAACCATGGGGGCACGTTTTTTGCAACCGGTTGCAATATGGTGCCGGATGTGCTGTTGTATGGTGGACGGCGGAATGAACGCCGCACCAATGCCAGAACACTGGCTCACCCGGGAGGAACTGATGACTTCACTGATCACGAAGGTCGTTGCGGCGACTGCCATCGCGGCACTGCCGCTCGTCACCGCGACTTCGGCTTCGGCGGAGGGCGAGACCTATGTTCTCGTCAGCCATGCGCCGGACAGCGACAGCTGGTGGAACACAGTCAAGAACGGCGTCGCACTCGCCGGCGAGCAGATGGGGGTGACGGTCGAGTACCGCAATCCGCCTACCGGCGATCTGGCTGACATGGCGCGCATCATCGAGCAGGCGACGGCCGCCGGCCCGAACGGCATCATCACGACGCTTGCCGATTTCGACGTTCTCTCCGGTCCGATCCGCAATGCCGTCGACAGCGGCATCAACGTGATCATCATGAATTCGGGCACGCCCGAGCAGGCGCGGGAAGTCGGCGCGCTGATGTATGTCGGCCAGCCGGAATACGATGCGGGCCTCGCCGCCGGACAGCGCGCGGCCGGCGACGGTATCGAAAGCTTCCTGTGCGTGAACCACTACATCTCGTCGCCGGCCTCGACCGAGCGCTGCCAGGGCTTCGCGGACGGGCTCGGCGTCGAGCTTGGCAACCAGATGATCGATGCGGGCCAGGACCCGGCCGAGATCAAGAACCGCGTCATGGCCTATCTCAACTCCAATCCCGACACCGACGCCGTGCTCACGCTCGGGCCGACGAGTGCGGATCCGACGCTCCTCGCGCTTGAGGAAAACGGCATGGCCGGCGACATCTATTTCGGCACCTTCGATCTGGGCGAGAACATCGTGCAGGGCATCAAGGATGGCGTGATCCAGTGGGGCATCGACCAGCAGCCCTTCCTGCAGGCCTATCTGCCGGTCGTGGTGCTGACGAATTACGACCGCTTCGGCGTGCTGCCGGGCAACAACATCAACTCGGGCCCGGGTTTCGTGACCGCCGACGGCCTCGAGAAGGTCGAGCAGTTCGCCGGCGAGTTCCGCTGAGCTGACCGGAGGCGTCCCCCGCGGGGGCGCCTCCTTCGCCATTCCGTCCACCGATCGAGGGAGGGTCCCGCGTGATGTCCGAGACAGCGCAGACCGAAGCCGTGGCCGACGAACGCGTCAAGGAGATGTCGGCGTTCCGGCGCTCGCTGATCCGCCCGGAGCTCGGCGGGATCGTCGGCACCATCGCCGTCTTCACCTTCTTCATCCTGTTCGCCCATGACAGCGGCATGTTCAACATGCAGGGCATCCTGAACTGGTCGACGGTGTCGGCGCAGTTCATGATCATCGCGGTCGGGGCCTGTCTTCTGATGATCGCCGGCGAGTTCGATCTCTCGGTCGGCTCGATGATCGGCTTTTCGGGCATGATGATCGCGATCTTCTCGGTGACGCTCGGCTGGCCGGTCTGGCAGGCGATCCTCCTGACCTTCGCGCTGGCGATGGCGATCGGCGCGCTCAACGGGCTCATCGTGGTGCGGACCGGACTGCCGAGCTTCATCGTGACGCTGGCGTTCCTGTTCATCCTGCGCGGCTTCACGATCTTCCTGCCGCAGCTCGTCGAGCGCAAGACGATCATCGGCGGCATCGACGTGGCGGCCCAGGGCGACTGGCTGGCGCCGGTCTTCGGCGGCAAGATCCTCGGCGGGCTGTTCGTCTGGCTCGGCGAGGCGGGTCTGATCCAGACCTTCGATCGCGGCACCCGCGCGGGGCAGCCGGTCGTGGACGGCATCCCGATGCTGATCGTCTGGGCGATCGCGCTGGTGATCTTCGGGCATGTGCTGCTGACGCGCACGCGGTTCGGCAACTGGATCTTCGCCTCGGGCGGCGATGCGCAGGCGGCGCGGTATGTGGGCGTGCCGGTGAACCGGGTGAAGATCCTGATGTTCATGTTCACCGCCTTCTGCGCCACGGTCTTCGCCACCTGCCAGGTGATGGAATTCGGCTCGGCGGGGGCGGATCGCGGGCTTCTGAAGGAATTCGAGGCGATCATCGCGGTGGTGATCGGCGGCGCGCTGCTGACCGGGGGCTACGGCTCGGTGCTCGGGGCGGCGCTGGGCGCGCTGATCTTCGGGGTGGTGCAGCAGGGGCTGTTCTTCGCCGGGGTGGAGAGCTCGCTCTTCCGGGTTTTCCTCGGGGTGATCCTGCTCTTGGCGGTGATCCTCAACACCTATATCCGCCGCATGATCACCGGGGAGCGCTGAGCCATGAACACGCGCAGCAGCCACGCGCCCATCATCCAGATGAAGAACATCGAGAAGCATTTCGGCTCGGTGATCGCGCTGGCCGGGGTCTCGGTCGATGTCTATCCGGGCGAGTGCCATTGCCTTCTGGGCGACAACGGCGCGGGCAAGTCGACCTTCATCAAGACCATGAGCGGGGTGCACAAGCCGACCAAGGGCGAGATCCTGTTCGAGGGGCGGTCGATGCATTTCGAGGATCCGCGCGATGCGATCACCGCCGGGATCGCCACGGTCTATCAGGACCTGGCGATGATCCCGCTGATGTCGGTGGCGCGCAACTTCTTCATGGGCAACGAGCCGACGAAGAAGATCGCCGGCTTGCGGTTCTACGACCGCGAACTGGCCGACCGGGTGACGATGGAGGAGATGAACGCGATGGGCATCAGCCTGCGCGGGCCGGACCAGGCGGTGGGCACGCTGTCGGGCGGCGAGCGGCAGACGGTGGCGATCGCGCGGGCGGTGCATTTCGGCGCGAAGGTGCTGATCCTCGACGAGCCGACCTCGGCGCTGGGGGTGCGGCAGACCGCGAACGTGCTGGCGACCGTCGACAAGGTGCGCAAGCAGGGCATCGCGGTGGTGTTCATCACCCACAATGTGCGCCATGCGATGGCGGTGGGCGACCGGTTCACGGTGCTCAATCGGGGCACGACGCTTGGGCACCGCGCAGCGCGGGCAGATCACCCCGGACGAGTTGCAGGACCTGATGGCCGGCGGGCAGGAGATGGCGACGCTGGAGGGCAGCCTCGGCGGCACGGTCTGAGCCGGCTCAGTCGAGCCAGAGGTAGCGGGCGAAGATGCGCCAGATCTCGACGGCGATGGCGAAGAGGCCGAAGCCGATGTGATACCCGCGCCGGGTCACCACCATGCCGGCGAGGGCGAGGGTGATCAGCAGCGTCTGGATGACCGGGTAGAGCGGTCCCAGCGCGCGGAAATGCGCCATGCCCTTCAGGGCGCTGTCGGCGATGTCGATCAGGAACAGCGCGGCCAGGAGGCCGTAGAACCAGCCGGCGCGGGAGGTGAAATACTCCGCGAAGCCGGAATATTCGTTCATCTGGTCGGGGAACAGCACGGCGGAGATGAAGAAGATCAGCGCGCAATAGCTCAGGACGAAGAGGTATTGCGGGTAGTCCCAGCGCACGATGGTGGAGAGGCCGAACTGGAACCACCAGAAATGGGTGACGAAGAGCAGCAGGAAGACCACCCAGATCAGATGCGCGGGATAGATCGCGGTGCGTCCGGGGTGCTGCACGAAGCGGGCGAGGCCGCCGAGGAGGCGGGTGACGCTCAGGCCGGTGATCATGCCCATGACGATGCGCACATGGCCGAAGCCCTGGATGTCGCCGGGGGGCAGGTCGGCGGTCACTCGAAACGGTCGCCGAAGTAATCCGCGCGCAGCTCTTCGATCACGCCGTCCTCGCGCAGGGCGAGAAGGGCGACGGTGAGCGGTCGGCGCAGGTCGCTGGCGAGGGGCAGGGCGAAGCCGTATTTGTCGGGCGCGAAGATCGGTCCGACCACTTCGAGGCCCAGTTCCGGATCGGCATGGGCATGCGCGTAGTATTCGAGCACCGGCGCGTCGGCGACCACGGCGTCGATCTCGCCGGAGGTGAGGGCAATGCTCGCCTCCTCGATGCCGGGATAGGTGCGGTTGCTCAGCCCGATGGTTTCCGCGAGATCCTCCGAGACCGAACCGGCGAAGACGCCGACCGTCTTGCCGGGAAGGTCGGCGGGGCCGTTGATGGTGCCGGTGATCGCCAGGGTCGTCATCACGCTGGTGACCGTCGAGGTGACATAGGCGAGCACGCCGATGCCGCAGACCAGCCAGATCGCCGCCCAGACCCGGCCGAACCAGCCGAAGAGATTGCTGCGCGACGGCGGGCGGCCCGAGGTCGCGACGGACATCACGGTGTAGAAACCCTCGGCCAGCCCGTCGCGCCAGCGCGTCGGAAACTTCGGATCGAACCGCCGGTCGAAGAGCGTGAGCGCGATCGTCGCCACCAGGACGGCGAGCAGCATCCAGCCATAGACCCGCAGATGCCCGGCGGAGGACAGCCCGTCGATCAGCCCGCCGATCCCGCCGGCATGCTGCTCGGTGACCATGATCCGCATGCCGGCGTCGAACCAGGGCTGGGTGAAGCTGAGGATCTCGGCGCGGTCGCGGGTGATGGTCAGGTTGGTGACCGCGACGTCGATGTCGCCGGTGGCGGTCGCGGTGACGAGGTCGCCGAAGCTGTCGTAGAAGGTGTAGTCGCTCTCGAGCGCGAGATCCTGTGCGAGGCGTTCCCAGATATCGACGGCCATGCCGGTGGGCGCGTCGGCCTCGTCGAGCATGACGAAGGGCGGGCTGATATAGAGCCCGACGGCCACCGGCGGGGCGGTATCCTCTGCCGGCGCATCGCTGTCCTGCGCCAGCGCGGCGAAGGGCCGAGGAGCAGGAGGAGGAATGCGGCGATCAGGGCCCATGGGAGGGGCGATGCGAGGCGGGGGCTGAGCACGACGTCTGCATGGCGCAAACCTAAGGCACGGCGTCCGCATCGGGCAAGACTTTCCGGTCCGCCGTGTCGGTCGCGGGCGCGGCGTTGGGCCCGGCTCAGGGCCAGCCGGGGATGACGGCGCCGGTGGCGGGGGCGAAGAGCAGGGTGCGGGGCAGGGCGACGGCGAGGGGGGCGGTGTCGCCGGTGGCGAGGGGGGTGCGCGATTCGATCTCGGCCATCACTTCGGTCTCGCCGAGGCGGAAGCTCGCGAAGCTGCGCGGGCCGGTGGGCTGCATCAGGTCGATGGTGGCGCTGATGGCGCCTTCGGGGGTGTCGGCGATGCGGAAATGTTCGGGGCGCACACCCCAGAGGTAGGGGCCGTCGGGGACGCGGCCGGCGGCGGCGGTGTCGAGGGTGGTGCCGCCCGGCAGATGGAGGCGGGCGCCGGCGCCGGTGATCTCGACCGGGATCAGGTTGATCGAGGGCGAGCCGAGGAAGCTCGCGACGAAGGTGTTGGCCGGGCGCTCGAAGAGATCGAGGGGCGCGCCGGTCTGCTCGATGCGGCCGTCGCGCAGGAGCACGATGCGGTCGGCGAGCGTCATCGCCTCGACCTGGTCGTGGGTGACGTAGACGAAGGTCTTGCCGAGGCGGCGGTGCAGGCGCTTGATCTCCTCGCGCATGCCGTCGCGCAGCTTGGCGTCGAGGTTCGAGAGCGGCTCGTCGAAGAGGTAGAGATCGGCGTCGCGCACGATGGCGCGGCCGATGGCGACGCGCTGGCGCTGGCCGCCGGAGAGCTCGCGCGGGCGGCGGTCGAGACAGGCGGTGATGTCGAGGAGATCGGCGGCCCAGCGGACCTTCTCGGCGATCTCGGCGCGGGGATATTTGCGCGCGGTCAGGCCGAAGGCGATGTTCTCGCGCACCGAGAGATAGGGGTAGAGCGCGTAGCTCTGGAACACCATGGCGATGTTGCGGTCGCGGGGCTCGAGCCGGGCGATGTCGCGGCCGCCGAGCAGGATCTCGCCGGCGGAGATGTCCTCGAGGCCGGCGATGGCGCGCAGGAGCGTGCTCTTGCCGCAGCCCGAGGGGCCGACGAGCACCACGAAGGCGCCGGAGGGCGCGTCGATCGAGACGCCGCGCACCGCCTCGGTGTCGCCGTAGGATTTGCGGATGTCGCGGAGCGCCAGGTCAGCCATGGCTCATCCCTTCACCGCGCCCATCGACATGCCGCGCACGATGAAGCGCTGCATGGTGCCGACCACGATCATCATCGGGAGCACGCCGAGCATGCTCATGGCGCCGATCTTCGACCAGAAGGTGGATTGCGAGCCGAAATAGCCGGTGACCTTCACCGGGTAGGTGACGACCTCGGAGGTGGTGAGAATCAGTGCGAAGAGGAAGTCGTTCCAGGCGAAGACGAAGGTGAAGACCGCGGTGGCGAAGAAGCCGCCGCGGGCCATCGGCAGGACGACGCGGCGCAGCACCGCCCAGCGCGAGAGGCCGTCGACGAGCGCGCTCTGTTCGAGCTCCAGCGGGATCTCCTGGATGTAGCCGCGCATCATCCAGATCACGTAGGGCAGGTTGAAGGCGGTGTAGAGCAGGATGAGGCCGGTATAGGTGTCGGTGAGGTTGAGGCTGACGAAGAGAAGGAAGATCGGGAAGGCGATGCAGATCGGCGGGATCATGCGCTGGGAGATGATCCAGATCGCGAGATGCGTGCCACCGGTGCGGAAGCGCACGATGGAATAGGCCGCCAGCGTGCCGAGGATCATCGCGAGGCAGGTGGAGATGCCGGCGGTCACCAGGCTGTTCCAGACCGCCCAGGCGTCGCCGTCGCGAAAGAGCGTGCGGTAGGTGGTGAGGTTGAGGGCCTCGGGCAGCCAGACCGGCGGATAGGCGAAGATCTCCTCGGGGGATTTCACCGAGATCGCCGCGAGCCAGTAGATCGGGAAGAGGAAGAAGGCGACGATGGCCAGCGCCGCCGCGAGGCGCAGGCCGAGCCGCCAGCCGCGATCGGGGCGGGTCATCGCGCGACCTCGACGCGGCGGAGCAGCAGCACCACGACGACGGTGAGGAGCAGGATGACGAGGAAGGCCATCGCGGCGGAATAGCTGATCTCGAATTCGCGGAAGGCCATCTGGTAGGCGTAGATCGAGATGGTTTCGGTGCGGGTGCCCGGGCCGCCCTCGGTCATGGTCCAGATCACGTCGAAGACCCGGAAGAGGTCGAGCCCGCGGATCAGCGTGGCGATGGCGATCACCGGCAGGATCGCCGGGAGCACGATGCGGCGGAACACCATCCAGCGGCCGGCGCCGTCGATGCGGGCGGCGTCGAGCTGTTCCTGGTCGAGATTGCTCAAGGCCGCGAGCAGGATCAGGAACATGAAGGGGGTCCATTGCCAGATTTCGGCGACGAGCACGGCGGGCCAGACCAGCAGGGGGTCGATGGTCCAGAGGATCCGGACCTCGCCGCCGGCGAACCAGCCGATGATCTGGTTGATCGGGCCGAAGCGCTGGTCGAACATCAGCCGCCAGGTGGCGCCGGCGACGATGGGCGAGATCACCACCGGCAGCATGATCGCGGCGATGAGCGTGCGGCGGAACGGCAGCGGGTGGAGGAAGAGGAGGGCGAGGCCGTAGCCGAGCGCCAGCTCGATCGGCAGGGCGACGGCGGTGAAGGCGAGGGTGTGGAGCAGCGACGCCCAGAGGCGGTCATCCTCGAGGAGCCGGGCGTAATGGGTGAAGCCCTGGAAGCTGCGATCGGCCCCGAACATGGTGATGTCCTGGAAGCTGGTGATCGCGAGCTTCACGAAGGGGTAGAGGCCGACGAGCAGGATCACGAAGACCGCCGGCGCGATCAGCAGGTACTTGAAGCTCTGGTCGGACCGGAGGGAATGCACAGGGTGGGCGCTCGCTTTGGGGCGCGGCCCCGGGGGGGCCGCGCCGGAGACGGGTCAGTTCGGGTAGGCGTTGGGCTTGCTGGCCCAGTCGAGATAGACGCGCTTCTGCTCCTCGACGCCGATCCGTTCGGTGAGCGCATCCCAGTCGGCGGCGAGCTGGTCGAGGATGGTCTGCGGATCGTCGCCGCCCCAGAGCTTGCTGATCGCCTGGCGCAGCGCCTCCTCGTAGCGGTCGGTCTGGATCAGCGAGAGATCGAGAAGCCCGGTCTCGGCGCCGGCCTTCAGGATGTCGAGATATTCGCCGGCCGAGGGCCAGCGGCTGCGGTATTCCTCGCTCTCGAAATGGCTGGTGCGGAACGGGTCGCGCAGGGCGTAGGGCAGCTGCACGCGCTGGAGGCTGATTTCCTCGGAGTTCATCCATTGCGCGAAGAGATAGGCGGCCTCCTTGTTCTGGCTTCCGGAGGCGACGGCGAGCGCGTAGCCGACCGCGAGCTCCGGGCGGCCGCCCGGGGGCAGGGCGTAGCCGATGGTGTCGGCGACGGTGGTTTCGGGGATCCAGTTGAGCGCCTCGGTGCCCTTGCCGTAGCCCGCGGCCCAGCGGCCGACCGGCGGCCAGGAGATCGTCATGGCGATGTCGCCGGCGAGGAAGGCGTTGAAGGCCTCGATGAAGCCCCATTGCTCGACGCCCGCGGGCATGAAGCGGTTCTCCTCGAGCATCTGCTCGAAGATCATCAGGCCGATCTCGGAATTGACCGTGGCCTTCATGGTTTCGGGATCGAAGAACTGGCCGCCCTCGACGCGGAAGCGCTCCTGGAAGAGGTATTGCGCGTTGCCCGGTGCGCGCAGCATGCCGGCGCCGTGGATCTCGGGGCCGTAGCGCGCGGTGATGAAGGCGCCGATCTGGCCGAATTGTTCCCAGGTCTCGGGCGGGGCGAGGTCGTAGCCGAATTCCTCGCGGAAGGCGGCCATGGTGTCGGGATCCTCGAAGATGTCCTTGCGGTAGTAGAGGATGAGCACGTCGCCATCGTCGGGGAAGGCGTAGATGGTGTCCTCGACGCGCATCTGGTTGTCGCGGTAGACCGGCGCGATGGTCTCGAGTTCGGCGGCGTAGCCGTATTTCTCGACATAGGCGTCGAGCGGCTCCAGCGCGCCGGCGAGGGCGAGGTCGGGCAGCTGGTTGGGGATGACGTTCAGCACGTCATAGGCGCCGGAATTGGCCATGTGGGCCTGCATGGTCTTGGTGAACATCTCGTCCACCGGGGCCTCGATCACGTTGATCTTGATGCCCGTGAGTTCCTCCCAGAGCGGGCCGGAGAAGTTCTTCGGGTCGAGCGGCTGCAGGCCGGCCTCGTAGAGCACGTTGAGGGTGGTGCCGGAATATTGCTGGGCGGCCTCGACGGCGATGTCGGCCGCCGACTGGGCCAGAGCGGCGCCGGTGCCGAGTGCGACCGTCAGTGCGGCCGCCGCGGCGGTTCGTTTCGCGAGATGCAGTCTCATGCGTCTTCCTCCCCTGGTGAAGGGCCGTTGACCGGCCCGGTTGTCGATCCCGAGACTACCACGACATCGGCGCTCAGTCCTGCGTGAGCGGGCGGATGTGGCGGCGCTTGAGCTGGTTGAGGCGGTGCACGCGCAGGCTGTCGGCGAGCACCGCGATGAAGATGATCAGGCCCTGCATCATCGGCTGCAGGTAGAGATTGACCCCGGTGAAGACGAGGCCGGTCTTGACGGTCTGGATCAGCGTCGCCCCGATCACGGCCGAGAGCGCCGTGCCGATGCCGCCGAAGAGGCTGGCGCCGCCGAGCACGGCCGCGGCGATCACGTCGAATTCGCGGCCCTCGCCGAAGCCCGCATCGAGCCGGCCGATCTGGGCGATGAGCACGAAGCCCGCGAGGCCGGCCGAGGCCGAGCAGATCACGTAGACCCGCGCCTGCACCCGGCCCACCGGCACGCCGGCCTTGCGTGCGGCCTCGGCATCGTTGCCGACGGCGTAGACCTGCCGCCCGAAGGTGGTGTGGGCGAGCACGATGTGGGCGAGGAGTGCTGTGGCGGCGAAGAACAGGATCGGGGTCGGGATGCCGGCGACCGAGGAAAGGCCGAAGCTGCGCATCTCCTCGGGGAAGTCGAATTGCCGCGAGGAGGTGAGGAAGGCGCCGAAGCCGCGGAAGACGAAGAGGGTGGCGAGGGTGACGATGAAGGGGATCACCCGGAGGCGGACGATGAAGAAGGCGTTGATCGCGCCCATCAGCGCGGCGGCGAGCACGGCGACGATCAGCCCGCCGGTGACGCCGAGGCCGAACTCGCGCATGGCGATGCCGGCGATCAGCGGGGCGAGATACATCACCGAGCCGACGGAGAGGTCGATGCCGGCGGTCAGCAGCACGAAGATCATGCCGACCGCGGCGATGCCGATGAAGGCGGAGTTCTTGACGATGTTGCCGAGATTGTCGGGGCCGAGGAAGCCGGGCGATTGCAGGCCGAAATAGATCAGCACCGTGGCGAAGATCAGCACGGTGGCGTGGCGCAGCGCGAGGGCCAGGGCCTTTTCGGGCAGGGTCTCGCCGGTCATGCGAGCTCCTCGCGGAAGGCGCTGGCGAGGATGCGGTCGGTCTCGAAATGGCCGCGGGCGAATTCGCCGACGATCTCGCCGCGGCTCATCACCAGGATGCGGTCGCACATGCCGGTGAGTTCCTCGAGTTCCGAGGAGATGAAGAGGATGCCGCTGCCGGACGCGGCGAGGCGGTCGGCCAGCGCGTAGATCTCGTGCTTGGCGCCGACATCGACGCCGCGGGTGGGCTCGTCGAGGATGAAGAGGCCGGGCTTGCCCATCAGCCACTTGCCGATCACCACCTTCTGCTGGTTGCCGCCCGAAAGCGCCTTGACCGGCTGGCGGGCGATGTCGCCGGCGCGCACGCCGAGCTCGGTGCGCAGCGCCTCGGTCTCGTGGGCGAGGGCGGGGCGGTCGACGAGGCCGAGCGGCGGGCGGCCGAACTTCGCGAGGCTGACCATGGCGAGATTGTCGGCGACCGGGGCTTCCATCAGGAGGCCCTCCTCGCGGCGGTTCTCGGTGACGAAGGCGAGGCCCGCGTCGATGCGGCGCGCGGGGCCGTCGGCGAGTTCGGTGCCGTGCAGGCTGATGGTGCCGCGCTCGACGGGATCGAGGCCGAAGATGATGCGGGCGAGCTCGCTGCGGCCCGATCCCATCAGGCCGAAGAGGCCGAGGATCTCGCCGTCGCGCACGTCGAGCGAGACGTTCTCGAGGATGCCGGGCTGGCCGAGGCCGCGGACCGAGAGAACGGTGGTGTCGCCGGGGCGGGAGGTGCGTTCGGGATACATGCCGGCGAGTTCGCGGCCGATCATCGAGCCGATCATGCGGGGAATGTCGAAGCGCGCGGCCGGGCCCTCGTCGACCAGCGCGCCGTCGCGCATCACCGCGATGCGGTCGGAGAGCTTCAGCACGTCGCCGAGGATGTGGGAGATGTAGATCACCGTGCGGCCCTCGCCGCGCAGGAGGCGGATCACCTCGAAGAGCCGGCGGGTCTCGCGCGGGGTGAGCGAGGTGGTGGGCTCGTCGAAGATGATGAGATCGGCCTTGCGGTAGAGCGCCTTGGCGATCTCGACGAGCTGGCGTTCGCCGGGGGCGAGCTCGCCCACCGGTGCTGCGCGGGCTGCGGTCGAGGTCGAGCCGGGCGAGCAGGTCGGCGGTGAGGCGTTCGCTGGCGCCGCGGTCGATCAGGCCGAAGCGGCGGGGGAAGCCGTCGATGAAGATGTTCTCGGCGATGGAGAGATTGGTGAAGAGGTTGAGTTCCTGGTGGATGAAGGCGATGCCCGCGGCGGTGGCGTCGCCGGCCGAGCGGGGCGCGTAATCGGCGCCGCGCCAGCGCATGGTGCCGGCACTGGGGGCGACCACGCCGCCGATCATGTTCATCAGGGTGGATTTGCCGGCACCGTTCTCGCCGATGAGGCCGAGGGTCTGGCCCTCGGCGATGGCATGGGTGAGCGGGCGCACCGCCGGCACGCCGAAATAGGAGCGCGCGAGGCCCTCGAATTCGAGAAGCGCGCTCACGGGCTGCGTTCCTGCAGCAGGCGGGTGCGCAGCACGTCGAGGAGGGCGGCGGTGAGGATGACGGCGCCCTTGACCATGTCGATGTGGAAGGCGGAGAGGTTCATCAGGTTCAGCGTGTTCGACAGCAGCACGAAGAACAGCACGCCGAACACCGTCCAGATGATCTTGCCCTTGCCGCCGAAGAGCGAGGTGCCGCCGATCACCGTGGCGCCGATCACGTCGAGCAGGAAGGTGCCGGCGCCGAGCGTGGGCCGGCCGGTCTCGAGGCGGGCGGTGTAGAGGATCGAGGCGATGGCCGCGCAGACCGCCGAGATCACGAAGACCAGGATGATGACGCGGGCGACCGGGACGCCGGAGATCTCGGCGGCGCGGCGGTTGATGCCGACGGCGAAGACGTGGCGGCCGAAGATCGTGCGGTTCAGCAGGATATGGGCCGCGATGGCGACGCCCAGCGCGATGATCATCGGCCAGGTGATGAAGGCGTGGATCGCGCGGCGGGGGATCTGCGGCTCGGATTGTTCGCCGAAATAGAGCGAGACGAGGGTGCCCTTGCCCAGCTCGACGAGGTTGTCGGGAAGCTCGCGGATGTTGCTCGACTGGGTGAGGTAGATCGCGAAGGCGCCGATGGCGATGAGGCCGACCAGCGTGACCATGAAGGGCGGCATGCGCAGGACGGCGACGGAGACGCCGTTGAGAAAGCCGATGAAGGCGGCGACGGCGATGGCGATGGCGATGCCGAGGAGCGTGCCGAAGGGCATTCCGGCGAGCGGGCCGCCGGCCTCGGTGATCACGCTGCCCCAGATCGGGGCGTTCGAGAGCACCGCCTCGGGGGCGGAGGTGGCGAGCAGCATGGCGAGGATGACGCTGACGAGGCCGACCACGGAGCCCTGGCTGAGATCGATGCCGGCGATGGTCAGCACGAAGGTCTGGCCGATGGCGACGACGAGGAGCGGCCACATGTTCGACAGGATGTTGGCGAGATTGGCCGGGTTCGAGAGCGTCGGCAGGAAGGGCATCAGCACGACGAAATAGGCGGCCGAGAGGTAGAGCACGAAATAGTCCGACAGCAGGAGGCCCGCGACGCGGTCCTTGAGGCGCGGGCGGGCAAGCGGGGCGGTGAGGCTGGTGTCGGACATGGGCGCGCGTTCCGGGAGGGGTCCGGCCGGGGGATCCGGCCGGACCGGGTTGGATCAGCGGTCGAGGAAGCCGTCGGCGAGCAGGACGCAGCCCCACATGTCCATCTCGCGCTCGCCGATATTGTCGGCGGTGAGCGCGAAGCCGGGATCCTCGATGACCTGGTTGGGCTGGGTCTCGCCGGCCTCGATGGCGGCGAGGATGGCGTTCAGCGCCAATTCGGCCTCGAAGTAGAGATCCTGCACGCCGGTGGCGTCGACATAGCCCTCCTTGATCAGCCGGCAGGCGGTGGCGTCACCGTCGAGCCCGGCCATCCAGACATGGCCCTCCTCGCCGCGGGGCACCCACATGCCGCGCGGCTCCAGGACCGAGCGGATCGTGGGGAAGAGGAAGTCCGACGAGGTGAACAGGAGGTCGATGTCGGGATTGGCGGTGATCGCCGCCTCGAGATTGGCGAGTGCCGTGGCGGCGTCCCATTCGGAGGCGACCTCGATGGGCGCGGCGAAGGCGTCGCCGTGCTTTTCCATCGCGGCGTAGAAGCCGTCCTTGCGGCCGACGGCGTTCGGGTCGCCCAGATCGCCGACGATGATCAGCGGCTGGAGCGGGCCCTCGCTGCCGGCGGCGAGGGCCTGTTCGGCGATGTGGTCGACGGCCTTCTCGGCGATGGCGGCGTTGTCGGCCACCACGATGATGCCGCGCGAGAGATCCGAGGGCGGGCGGTTGAAGACGGCGATGGGCACGTCGTTGTCCTGGGCTTCCTGGACGATGGTCACGGCGCTCTCGCCGTCCTGGGGGATGATGATGATGCCGTCGACGCCCTGGGCGATGCAGTCGCGCACCTGTTCGAGCTGCCGGTTGGCGTCCTCGTTGGCGTTGCGCTCGAGCACGGTGTGGCCGGCCTCGGTCAGGGTGGTGGTGATCGCGAGGTGGCCGGCCACCCAGAATTCGGTTTCGAGATCCTGGAAGGCGAAGCAGATGGTCGCGGCCGAGGCCGGGGCGGCGAGGCCGAGGCCGGCGCTGCCGAGGGCGGCGGCGGCGAGAAGGCGTGTGGTCTGGTTCATGGTGTTCCTCCGGGTTGCTGGTCGGGATCGACGCCTTGATGCGTCGTTGGGGTGATGCGGCGGGGGCCGCCGCATCGGGGCTTCGGGGGCGGCATCAGCCGGCCTTGTCCGGGTGGCAGATGTCGCGGACCGATTGCAGCACGGCTTCCGGTGCGAAGACCCTTTCGAGCCAGTCGTCGCGGAAGATCTGCGGGCGGGCCTGGGCGATGGCGTGGAGCGCGCCGTCGGAGAACTTGCCGTCGGGAAAGGCGCCGAAGGCGATGGCGAGCTCGATGTTGAGATGGCCGAGCATGAAGTCGATGGCGGCCTGTTCGGGCACGCCGCGGCGCACCGCCTCGTCGGTGGCCTCGCGCATCGCGAGGGCGAGGGTGGCGCCGACGGTTTCGGAGAGCGCGGGCTCGAGGATGGCGAGCTGCTCGACGGTGACGCGGTGGGCGCGCATCACCGGCTTGTAGATCTCGCGGGCCACCGCCTCGCAGAGCGCGTAATGCTCCTCGGGGCCCTGCATGAGGGCGCAGACGATGTGCTGCTTGGCATGGATGCCGCCGAAATAGTCCGTCTTCGCAGCGGTTTCCGTCTCGTCGTTGAAGATCGGCGGATGGCAGGGATGGGTGACGAAATAGGTCACGTCGGCGCGCTCGGGCATCTCGCCGGCATGGGGGGCGGCGGCGTCGAGCACGATGACCGCGGTGCCGGGATCGAGGTCGGGCACGATCTGGTGCGCCACCGCGCCGATGGCCCGGTCGGGCACCGCGAGCAGCACCACGTCGGCGCGGCTGAGCGCCTGGCCCTGCTCGAGGCACTCCATGCCGGTGGCGGCCTTGAGCCTTTCGCGGCCGGCCTCGGCGACCTCCACCGGGGCCACGTCGTAGCCGGCGCCCATGAGGTTGGTCGCGAGACGCACCCCCATCTTGCCGCCTGCACCCATCAGCGCGATCTTTGTCATCTGAGGTCCTTTCTCATCGCGATGAAACCGTCCCGTCGCGGAGTTGCACGAAGATGTCGGGCGGGCCCATCTGGCCACCCTTCAGGAGAATCTCGAGGCCGTCGCGCGCCGGGCGCGGCGGCATGGCCGCGCAGGAGCGGCGCGCCGGGGGCGATCATCGCCTGGGCGGTGAGGGCGAAGAGGTCGAGGGCGGCGGCCCCGTGGCTCGACGTATCGCCGCCGGCGATGGCGACGCGGCCGAGGCCGGTGTCATCCACGAGGCCGGCGAGCAAGTGGCCGAGGCCGGTGCCGACCCGGGCCGGGGTGTCGTCCGCGTTGCGGCGGATGGCCTCGAAGGCGGCGATGCGCGGATCGTCCGGGCCGCGGGCGGTGTGGACGAGGGCGCTCCGGCCGGCTGTGAGGGCGGCGCGGGCGGTGTCGCGGGCGGCGGCGCAGGCGGCGCGCCAGTCGTCGGGATCGGCGGCGCGGGCCGGGTCGAGGGCGATGGTGGCGAAGCCCGCGGCCTCGGCGGCGGCGATCTGGCCGGCGGTGACCGGCGAGCAGGAGCCCGAGACCACGGCGACGCGGTCGGTCGCGGCGAAGCTGCGGGAGGGGGCGGTTTCGGGCAGCAGGCCCTCGGCGCGCCAGGCGGCGACGAGGGCGTATTCGAGCCCCTGCGAGCCGAGGATGATATCGGGGGGCGGATCGGCGTGCCAGATCAGCCGGCCGACCTCGGCGAGGGTTTCGGCATCGACCACGTCGAAGGCGACGATGGCGGCACCCGCGGCCAGGGCTTCGGCGAGGCGGGTGGCGCCGCGTCCGGCCTTGAGGTCGACGAGATCGACGAGGTCGATGCGGCGGTCGGTCTGGGCGGCGAGATGGCGGCGCACGTCGCTCTCGTGCATCGGCGTGACCGGATGGACCGCCATGGTGCGGTGGCGGTCGAGGCGGGTGATCGCGCTGCCGTCGCGGGCGAAGAGGTTGCCGAAGGCCTGCCAGCGGCCGATCTCGGGGGCGGCGAGCAGGAGCGGCGCCCAGCCGGTGTCAGTCAGCGCGAGGTCGGCGGCGCAGCCGATGGAGCCGATATGGGGGGCGCTGTCGAGGGTCGAGCAGACCTTGTAGTGCAAGAGCGGCGCGCCGGTGCCGCGCAGGGCCTTGAAGATGCCGGGCAGGTGGCGCCGCATCCAGTCGGGCGGGCGCGCACGGGCATCGCCGGCGAGGCCGATGGCGCGGGCGTCGGGGAAGCGGGCGAGCAGGTCCGGGGTCGGGGTTTCGAGGAAGAGCACGGAGTCGAGCCCGGCGAAGGTGAGCACCTCCATCACCGCGGCCGCCCCGGTGAAGTCGTCGCCGTACCAGGCGAGGACCGGGCGATCCGTGGGGAGGGGGCGGGTCGGGCTCATGGCCCGAAGGTCTCGATGGCGGCGGCGAGGCCGGGGCGGGAGCGGGCGGCCTCGGTCAGGGGCGTGCCGGCCATCGCGGCGTCCCAGGCGTCGCGGAGCGCCGTGACGCCGGCTTCGGGGCCCTGGGGATGGCCCATGATCCCGCCGCCGGCGGCGAAGATCAGATCGGGCGAACCGAGGGCCGCCCAGGTGTCGGCGGCCTGCATCACCGACTGGCCCGAGGAGAAGACCGGCATGGCGATGCAGGGCTTGTCCGCGAAGAGCGGGGTGAGACAGGAGCGGGCGGATTTCACCGAACTTTCATCGGGTTCGCAGAACTTGTTGCGAATTCCGTTCACATGCATGTGGTCGGCGCCGGCGAGCCGCCAGAGCTTGGCCCAGGGGGTGTAGTCGAAGCCGAGGAGCGGATGGCGCGAGAGCGCGCCCCAGCCGTTGCGATGGGCGTGGATCGGCAGGGAGGCGTGGCGGCGCAGTTCGGTGAAGCCGACGAGGCCGACGGAATTGAGGCTCGCCATGATGCAGGTGCCGCCGAGGTCGCGCACGAGGTCGTGGCGGCGGCGCATCTGGTCGAGCTCGCCGGTGAGGTTGAAGGCGAACATCACCTTCTGGCCGGTGCGGTCGGCGTGGCGGTCGATCACCGCCATCACGGCGCGGGCGCGGGCCTCGAAGGGGCAGGCCGGGCCGTCGGCCTGCAATTCGTCGTCCTTGATGAAATCGATGCCGGCGGCGCAGAGCTGGCCGACGAGGGCGGCGGTGCCGGCCGGGTCGAGGCCGACCGAGGGTTTGACGATGGTGCCGATCAGCGGGCGGCCTTCCACGCCGGTGAGGCGGCGCGTGCCGTCGACGCCGAAACCCGGGCCGGGATAGGCGGCGGCGAAGGCGTCGGGCAGGCGAAGGTCGGTGAGGCGCAGGCCGGAGAACTGGCCGAGTTCGAAGAGGTTGCCGGCGATCGTGGCCATCAGGTTCGGCAGCGACGGGCCGATATTGTCGAGGGGCCAGGACAGGGTGACCTGGGCGCGGCGGTGCTCGGCCTCCGGGTGGCGGGCGCCGGGGAGGGATGGGGCGGCGATCGGGCCGAGATCCTCGATGCGGATGATCTCGGCTGCGGCGCGGGCCTTGAGTTCGGGGGTCTCGCCGGGGACGGTGACGAAGGTGCCCGAGGATTGCTCGCCGGCCATCGCCTCGGCGGCGGCGGCGAGCGGGAAGGCGGTCTCGATCAGGTAGTCGGCTTCGAAGCGGGCGCTCATCGCCGCGCGCCTGCGGCGATGAAGGCTTCCATGTCGATCGACTGGCCGGTGGCGGCGGAGCGGTAGGCGGCGAGCGCGAGGGCGAGGGTGTCGAGGTTGTGGGCACCCGAGGGCTGCGGGTCCGCGGTGCCGCGCAGCACGTCGACGACATGGGCCTCGAAGGCGGCGACGGACTCCTGCACGGCGTGCCACGGCTTCTCGCCCCAGGCCGGCACGGCGGGTTCGGCGTCGATCTCGGTGCGGGTTCCGGCGCGGTGCAGGGTGAGACGGTAATCCGTGCGGAGATCGAGGGTGCCGGCATCGCCCTCGATCCGGGCGAGGGTCTGGGGGAAGGGTTCGGGGGTGAAGTCGGCGGAGAAGCAGCAATCCACGTTGGAGAGCGCGCCGTCGGTGTGGTCGAGAAGGGCCGCGAATTCGTCCTCGCCGGCGACGTCGGGGGCGCGGCGGCGGGTGCGGCAGGAGATGCGGGTGACGTCGCCGGCGAGAAAGCGGGCGAGATCGAAGAGATGGAGGCCGACATCCATGATCGCGAGATCCGCGACTTCGCGCAGATAGGGCTGGTTGACGTAGTTCTCGGTGTAATGGTGGCGGAACGACAGCCGCAGGCTGCGCGGGGTGCCGATGCTGCCGCCCTCGATGTGCTGCTTGAGCAGGCGGAAGGGTTTCTGCCAGCGGAAGTTCTCGTGCACGAGGAGCGGGCGGTTCGCGGCGCGGGCGGCTTCGACCATCGCAAGGCCGGCGGCGTAATCGGGCGCGAAGGGCTTCTGGCAGATCGTCAGGGCGCCGTGGGAGAGGGCGAGCTCGACCAGCGGGCGGTGGGTTTCGACGGTGGTGGCGATGTCGACGAAATCGGGGGCGATCTCGGCGAGCATGGCGGCGGCGTCGGTGTAGGGCTTCGCGCCGAACTCGCTGGCGAAGGCCGCAGCGCGGGCGGGGTCGAGATCGCAGACCGCGACGATCTCGGCGCCCTCGGCGTCGCGCCAGCCCTGCATGTGGTTGCGCGCGAAGAAGCCGCAGCCGATCAGCGCACCGCGGAAGGTCCCGGCGCTCATCGGGCGGGGTCCGGGGCGGTGAGGAAGGCGATCTCGAAGGGGGCGAGGCGGATCGGTCCGTCCGTGCGGGGGGCGTGGTCGAGCCAGTCGGGCGCGGTCGCGGCGGGGGGGCATGCGCTGAGGATCACGAGGCGGGCTCCGGCCGGAGGGGTCAGGATCGCGGGGGCGTCGCCGAGATGGGCGGCGAGGCCGATGAGGCCGGAGCGGCGGTCGGTGAGAAGCGTCACCAGCCCCTCGGGGCTCCGGTCGATCTGTGCCGTCGCGCCGCCGAGGGCGGCGAGGGCCCGGACGACGTGGAAGAGCGGGGTGACGCGGGGCGCGGCGTCGGGTCCGGTGGTGAGGCCGAGCGGGCCGGAGGTCATCGCGAGGGCGAGGGAGGCTATGCCGGAGGTCGCGGCTTCTGCGGTGGCGGCGATGGCCCAGGCGGCGCCGAAGAGGGCGGTGTGGCGCGGATCGTCGAGGGCCATTTCGACGCGCCGGCGCGCGGGGTTCGCGGCGACGGCGGCGCCGTAGGGATTGGAGCGCGTGCCGATGGTGACGAGGCCGAGATGGAGGGGCCGGGTCCCGGCGATGGCGCGGGCACTCGCGAAGACGTCGGGCAGGGCCTCGAGGGTTTCGAGCACGGAGCGATCGTCGGCGGCGTGGACGATGGCGGTGGTGCCGAAGGTGGCGAAGTCGATGGCGGCGGGATCGGGGCGGCAGCGGTTGAATTCGGTGAAGTTGGTGAGCGCGCCGCTGCCGACGGGCAGGCCGGGGAAGGCGGCCCGGAGGGGCGCGATCAGGTCGGCGGGGGTGGGCCCGTCGGGCCAGGGGCCGTCGGGCTGGTGCGAGGCGAGATAGGGCGCGGGGAGGGCGGTGACGCGGGCGGGGTGAATGCCGGCGCGTGCGCAGGCGGCGGCGAGGCGGGCGAAGCTGGCGGCAGGGTCGGCGCCGGGAGCGAGCAGGATTTCGAGGGCGACGGGCGCGTCGGGCAGGGTGGCCGGTGGCGGGAGCGGGTCTTCGGCGGCGAGGCGCAGCTGGAGGGCTGCGACCGGCAGCGCGCGGACCGGCGCCGGGACATCTGGGCCGGTGAGGGCGGGCTCGTGGGCGAGGCAGATCGCCGGCAGGATGGCCTCGGCCGGGGGTGGCTGGCGGGTTGCTGACGCCGCCATCTCCGGGCGGCGGCGCACCTCGATGGTGATGCGCTGGTGGACGGTGTCGCCGGCTTCGAGGCGGAACGGGCGGGGCAGGGACAGCGGGCGGCAATAGGTCTTGAACGAGGCGTCGGTCCAGTTGCGCTGGTCCTCCATCTCGAAGACCTCGCCCTCCATGCGGATCGTCACCGCGAGCGGGCCCATGGCGTGGGAGAGGCCGGCGATGTCGCGCGCCGGCTGGGCGGGGGCGATGTGCTCGGGGAAGCGGGTGTCGGTGCTGGTGCCGTCGGGATGGGTGACCGTGAGGGGGGCGCCGCCGAGCCCGGCGATCGGGTGCAGCAGCGTGAAGCCGATGCGGTTCACGTCGAGCGCCGTTTGGGCCGTGGCCTCGAAGGTCGCGGTCAGCCGGGCGCCGTCGGCCTCGGTGGTGCCGGTAAGCCGGAAGGTGCCGGAGACTTCGCCGGCGGCAGTCGCGAAGCTTCGGGAATAGTCGAAGCCGTCGGCGCTCCGGGTGAGGGTCGCATCGGTCTCGACGAGGGGCATCGTGCCCCAGTCGGCGTTGCGCAGGGGATGGTCGATGCGGCGGAGAAACTCGGTGCCGGCGAAGCGCATCCGGCGGGGCGCGCCGGCCTCGATGAGCAGGTCGAGCGCGCCGGCCGCCACCAGTTCGGAGGCCGCTGGCGGCTCTGTCGTTCCGAAGAGGGCCGCCGCGCGGTCCGACTGCATGTCTGTCTCCGGCGTGATCCGATTGGCATAGTCATTAGACCAGATGCGGGCCTCCGGCAACGATTCGGTCATTTTCGTGCGGGGTCGCGCAGATGGGTCCGGCGGTAGAGTTCGTTGGCGCGGGTCAGGTGGTCGATCATCGCCCGGCCGGCATTCGGGCCGTCTCCGGACGCGATGGCGGCGAGAATGCCCGCATGTTCGTCGAGGGTCAGGCTCTCGAGGCCGGGGACCGAGACGAGGTCGACATGGAAGTCGCTGAGCCAGCCGAAGAGTGCATCCGAGAGCGAGGTCCAGATCGGGTTTCCGCCGATGCCGGCGATCTCGCGGTGGAACTCTCCGTCGAGGGCGCGGAACGCCGCCGCGTCGGCGATGGCCGCACGCTGGCGGTCAAGAATGCCCTGCAACCGTTTGATATCGGATGTGGATGCCTTTTCGGCCGCGATCTGGGCCATCTCGCGCTCGAAGGTGACGCGGACTTCCTTGAGGTTCTCGAGCGAGACGGCGGAACTGGCGAGCAGCCGGCGCATGGTGGTGCCGATGTCGTCGACCATGCGCCCGAGCGAGGGCTCCACGACCCGGGCCCGGCCGCCGTGGCGGATCTCGATCATGCCCATGCGCTCGAGGGCCTGAAGCGCCTCGCGGATCGCCGGGCGCCCGACGCCGAAGCTCGCCATCAGGTCGCGCTCGGAGGCCAGCAAATCGCCGGGCCGCAGGGTATGCGCCTCGATCTGGGCGACGAGCTGGTCGAACACCGCGTCGGAAAGCTTGCGTCGCCGGATGATGCTGTCTGAACTCATCATGCCAGTATGCGGCGCGACGGCGCGTTTGCAAGCGGGAAGCGGGACGGGCGGCCCGGGTTCCGGCGGTCGTCAGGGCGTGGGGTCTTCGGCCGGGCCCGGGAGTGTCCCCCGGGCCCGGCCGTCGCGTTTAGCGGGGAAGCACTGCGGTGACCGCGCGGTCGAGGGCGGTGACGATGCGGTCGGCTTCGTCGCGGCTCAGGCAGAGCGGCGGGGCGAAGCCGGCGATGTCGCCCTGGGGCATCGCGCGGGAGATCACGCCCTCGGCGAGCAGGGCGGTGACGACCTTCGCGCCGATCTTCTCGCTCGGGATCGAAGAATTTGCGGCTGTCGCGGTCGGCGACGAATTCCACGGCGCAGAGCAGGCCCTCGCCCCGGATGTCGCCGACATTGGGGTGGTCGCCGAGCGCGTCGGTGAGGGCGGCCTTGAAATAGGCGCCGGTCTCGCCGGCATTCTTCACCAGCCCGAGGCTGTCGACGAGGTTGAGGTTGGCGATGCCCGCTGCCGCGCCGATCGGATGGGCGGAATAGGTCCAGCCGTGGCCGATCGGGCCGAATTCGTCGGTGCCGTCCTCGAGCACCTTCCAGACCCGGTCGCCGACGATCGAGCCCGAGAGCGGGGCGTAGGCGGAGGTCAGGCCCTTGGCGATGGTGATGATGTCGGGCGAGAGGCCGTAATGGTCCGAGCCCATCATGGTGCCGAGCCGTCCGAAGCCGGTCACGACCTCGTCGGCGATCAGGAGGATGTCGTGCTTCTTCAGCACGGCCTGGATCGCCTCCCAGTAGCCGGCGGGCGGCGGCACGAGGCCGCCGGTGCCGAGCGCGGGTTCGCCGATGAAGGCGGCGATGGTGTCGGCGCCCTCGCGGTCGATGAGCGCTTCGAGCTCGGCGGCGCAATGGGCGACGAACTGGGCTTCGCTCTGGGAGAGGTCGGCGCGGCGGAAATAGTCGGGCGCGATGGTGTGCTTCACCTGCGTGAGCGGCAGGTCGAACTTCTTGTGGAAGGTCTCGAGGCCGGTCAGCGAGCCGGTCATCAGGCCCGAGCCGTGATAGCCGCGCCAGCGCGAGATGATCTTCTTCTTCTCGGGGCGGCCGAGGATGTTGTTGTAGTACCAGACGAGCTTGATGTTGGTCTCGTTGGCATCCGAGCCGCCGAGGCCGAAATAGACCTTGCTCATGCCCTCGGGCGCGCGGTCCATCACCATCTTCGCGAGCGTGATCGAGGCCTCGGTGCCGTGGCCGACATAGGCGTGGTAGTAGGAGAGCTCCTTCGCCTGTGCGGCGATCGCATCGGTGATCTCGGAGCGGCCGTAGCCGACATTCACGCAATAGAGCCCGGCGAAGGCGTCGAGCAGCTGCTTGCCGTCGCGGTCCTCGATGTAGACGCCCTTGCCGCCGGTGATGATGCGCGAGGGCGTGTCGCCGCGGGCGTGCTGCGCGAGATGGGTGGAGGGGTGGAAGAAGTTCTCGCGGTCCCACTTGCCCAGTTGGTCGTTGGTCAGCATGTCGGTTCTCCTATGTGTGCGTCAGGCCCAGTCGCGGCAGACGTATTTGATGTCGGTGAAGGCCTCGAGCCCGTGGCGGGCGCCCTCGCGGGCGAGGCCGGATTGTTTCATGCCGCCGAAGGGCACCGGCGCGCCGGTGACCTTGGTGCGGTTGATCGCCACCATGCCGAACTGCAGGGCGCGGCTGAGGCGGTAGATGCGGCGCGGATCGAGGGCGTGCAGATAGGCGACGAGGCCGTATTCGGTGGCGTTGGCGCGGGTGACGGCCTCCGCCTCGGTGTCGAAGGCGGCGATGGCGGCGACCGGGCCGAAGGTCTCCTCGTGGAAGATCAGCGCGTCGGGCGGCACGTCGGCCAGCACCGTCGGCTCGTAGAAGAGCGGTCCGAGATCGGAGCGCTTGCCGCCGGTGAGGAGCTTCGCGCCGCGAGCGAGGGCGTCGGCGACGTGTTCTTCCTGCTTCGCGACGGCCTTCTCGTTCATCAGGGGGCCGAGGTCGCAATCCTCGAGGCCCGGGCCGAGGGTCAGGGTCTTCACCCGTTCGGCGAAGTTGGTGCAGAAGGCGTCGTAGACCGACCGCTCCACCAGGAAGCGGTTCGCGCCGAGGCAGTCCTGGCCGGTGGTCGCGAACTTGGCCTTGATGGCCTCGTCGACCGCCTGGTCCTGATCGGCCTCGGCGAAGAGGAGGAACGGGGCGTGCCCGCCGAGCTCCAGCACCAGACGCTTCACGGTGTCGGCGGACTGGCGGTACAGGAGCTTGCCGATTTCGGTCGAGCCGGTGAACGACAGGGCGCGCACGCGGGCATCCTCGACCCAGGGGGCGACGACGACCGGGGCCTTGCCGGTGATCACGTTGAACACGCCTTTCGGGAAGCCGGCGCGCTCGGCAAGCTCGGCGAGGGCGAGGGCCGAGAACGGCGTTTCGGCGGAAGGGTGGGCCACCACCGTGCAGCCGGCGGCCAGGGCCGCGGCGGCCTTGCGCGTGAGCATCGCGGCGGGGAAGTTCCAGGGCGTGATGAGGGCCGCGACGCCGACGGGCTCGCGCCACAATTCCACTTCGGCATCAGGCAGATGCGAGGTGACGCTCTCGATGTTCGGGCGCTTGGCCTCCTCGGCGTAGAACTCGACGAAGGAGGCGGCGTAGTCGATCTCGCCGCGGGCCTCGGAGAGCGGCTTGCCCTGCTCGAAGGTCATGATGCGGGCGAGATCCTCGCGATGGGCGATCATCAGGTCGTACCAGCGGCGCAGGAGCGTGCTGCGATACTGCGGCAGGGTTGCGGCCCAGGCGGGGAAGGCGGCATCGGCGGCATCGACCGCGGCGGCGCTGTCGGCGGCTGCGAGGTCGGCGACATGGCCGAGGGTGGCCCCGGTCGCCGGATCGGTGACGGGGAAGGTGGCGCCGGTGGCGGCGGCGGTCCAGCGGCCGTTCAGGTAGGCAAAGCTGCGCAGGAGGCTGCGGTCGGACAGGCCGGACATCAGCGCGTCGGAGAGCGGGGCGGTCGCGAGCATGAGCATGTCTCCGTTGGCGTTTCGGTTGGCCCAGTCTATCCGCGGTGGCCCGAGGAATTGCCGGAACTCGGCGCCCGGCTGCGAGGAATCCTCTTTTTTCGGCGGCCGATGCCGGTCATTCCTCGTCGGCGAGCGCGATCAGGGTGTCGAGCGGCGGCGGGTCGGCCTTCACCTCCTTGGTGACGACATAGGTGAAATAGCGTCGCACGCCCGGGCGCTCGGACAGCAGCGCGTCGACGAGGCGCTGGTAGCTGTCGATGTCGCGGGTGACGACCTGCAGGAGGTAGTCGAAGCCGCCGCCGATCGCCCAGACCCCTGTGATCTCGTCATAAATCTCCGCCGACCGCTCGAAGGTCCGGAAGGTTTCAGGGCGGTGGCTCTCCAGTTCGACCATCACGAAGACGACCACGTGGGTGGCGATGCGGGGGAGGGCGAGGTCGGCGCGGTAGCCCTCGATGAGGCCGGCCTTCTCGAGGCGCTTCATGCGTTCCCACGCGGCGGTGGCGGAGAGATTGACCCGGCGGGCAAGTTCGGTCTTCGAAATGCGGCCTTCCCGGCTGAGAACATTGAGGATTTTCAAGTCCCGGTCGTCGAGGGGCAAGTGAGCCATGTGAGTATAACGACTTTCTCGAATGGTGGATTGTCACGGCGTCGCGGATTGACTTTTGCGGGGTGGGGAAGGTGCGGTCCGGGTGGGTGGTTGACTTGAGATTGTTCCTGTTTCAGGCTTAGGGCAGAGCGCCATTGCCGGGAGGGGGTGGCGGCGCTGGTCCGCCAGACTGCGGTATTCCCAGCGTATTCATAGCGTATGCATCGCGTACGTACAAAGCGCACGCAAATCCCGCGCACCCGAACCGTCGCCCGACAGAAGGCGTCCAGTCGCATCTAGCTACCATCCTGCGCGGTGCTCATCCAACAGGAGACGAATATGACAACCAAGTTGAAACTGACCGCAACCGCCGCTGCACTCGCGATGCTGGCGGCTACGGGCGTTCAGGCCGACACCTGGCGCTACGCGACCGAGGAGGCCGCGGCCACCGATGTCCAGAACGCCTTTGCCCAGAAGTTCAAGGAAGAGATCGAGGCCAATACCGACCACGAGATCCAGCTCTTCCCGTTCGGCACCCTGGGCGAGTCGGACGACATCATGGAACAGGCCAAGGCCGGCGTGCTGCAGTTCGTCACCCAGTCGCCGGGTTTCACCGGAGCGACGATCCCCGAGGCGCAGGTGTTCTTCGTGCCGTATCTGCTGCCGCAGGATCCCGACCAGCTCGTCGAGTTCTTCCGCACCTCGGTTGCGATCAACGAGATGTTCCCGGCGCTCTATTCCGAGCAGGGGCTGGAGCTTCTGTCGATGTATCCCGAGGGCGAGGTCTGCATGACCACCCAGGAAGAAGTGCGCAGCCCCGAGGATCTCAACGAGGTCAAGTTCCGCACGATGACCAATCCGCTGCTGGTGCAGTCCTACCAGGCCTTCGGCGCGACGCCGACGCCGCTGCCCTGGGGCGAGGTCTACGGCGCGCTGCAGACCGGGATCATCCAGGGTCAGGAGAACCCGGGCTTCTTCCTCGAATCGACCAAGATCTATGAGGTGACCGACGTGATCACCTGCATCGGCCACAACAATTTCACCACCGCGGTGATGGCCAACAAGGAGTTCTTCGACGGGCTTTCGGAGGAGGATCAGCAGGCGGTCACCAATGCGATCGAGGCCTCCTTCGATTTCATCGTCGGCTACCAGCAGGAGCTTCAGGACGCCGCGATGGACAACATCCTCGCCGCCAAGCCCGACATGGTGATCAATGTGCTCTCCGAAGAGGAGCGCGCGCCGTTCCAGGAGGCCGCCGCGAGTGTCGAGGCCGCGTTCATCGAGATGACCGGCGAGGGCGGGCAGGCCATTCTCGACCAGATGAAGGCCGATCTCGAGGCGGTGCAATAATCGCCGTCGCAATCGGCACCGCAATGTGCCCGGGCCGGACATCCGGCCCGGGCTTCGCGGGTCTTGATGGGAGAATCAGGTGAACCAGACGCCGGCGCGCGCGAACACCGAATCCTCGCTGCCCGGCGTTCTGGGCGTTCTCGATTCGGGGATCGCCCGGATCGAGGCCGCGATGCTGGCCGCCGGCGTGCTCCTGATGGCGACGAACTCGATGGCCAATGTGGTCGGGCGGTTCGTGTTCCAGAGCAGCATCTACTTCTCCGAGGAGCTCAACAGCATCCTGATCGTGCTGATCACCTTCGCGGGCATCAGCTACGCCGCGCGGCACGGTCGGCATATCCGGATGTCGGCGATCTTCGACACGCTCGGACCGAAGCCCCGCAAGGCCATGATGGTGCTCATCGCGTCGGTGACCGCGGTCTTCATGTTCGGGCTGTGCTGGTTCTCGGTCGGCTACATCATCACGCTCGCCGGCCAGGGGCGGGTGCTGCCGGCGCTGCAGATCCCGGTCTGGTGGACCTATGTCTGGGTGCCGGTGGGCTTCTTCATGACCGGAATGCAATACGCCCTGACGGCGATCAAGAACCTGACGGACAAGGATATCTGGCTCTCGACCCTCGTGATCGAGGGCTACGAGGAAGACGCGACCGAAATCTGAGGGGCAAGCGCGCGTGGCACTGACCATCTTCCTGATCATGATCGTGCTCCTTCTGGCGGGGTTTCCGATGATGATCCCGCTCTTCGCCGCGGCCTTCGTGGGGTTCTTCACGCTCTTCGGCGGCTTCGGGCAGCTCGAGACGATGATCCAGCAGATCCTCGCCGGCATCCGGCCCTCGTCGCTGATCGCCGTGCCGATGTTCATCTTCGCCGCCGACATCATGACGCGCGGACGGTCCGCGGGACGGCTGATCGACATGGTGATGGCCTTCGTGGGCCATGTGAAGGGCGGGCTGGCGGTCTCGACGGCGGCGGCCTGCACGATGTTCGGGGCGGTCTCGGGCTCGACGCAGGCGACCGTGGTGGCGGTGGGCACGCCCTTGCGCCCGCGCATGCTGAAGGCGGGCTACAAGGACAGCTTCGTGCTGGCGCTGATCGTCAATTCCAGCGACATCGCCTTCCTGATCCCGCCCTCGATCGGGATGATCATCTACGGGGTGGTGTCGAACACCTCGATCGCCGAGCTTTTCATCGCCGGGATCGGGCCGGGGCTGCTGATCCTGGTGCTGTTCTCGATCTACAGCGTGATCTACGCGATCCGCCACGACGTGCCGACCGAGCCGAAGACCTCCTGGGTCGAACGCGCGAAGGCGGTGCAGGCGGCGATCTGGCCGCTCGGATTTCCGCTGATCATCATCGGCGGGATCTATGGCGGCGTGTTCAGCCCGACCGAGGCGGCGGCGGCCTGCGTGCTCTACGCGATCATCCTCGAGATGGTGGTCTTCCGGTCGCTCGGGATCGCCGATATCTACGAGACCGCGAAGTCCACCGGGCTGATCACCGCGGTGGTGTTCATTCTGGTGGGGGCCGGGGCGGCGTTCTCCTGGGTGATCTCGTTCGCGCAGGTGCCGCAGGAGATCCTCGGCGCCATCGGCATCGACGAGATGGGGCCGACCGCGGTGCTGTTCGTGATCTCGATCGCCTTCTTCATCGGCTGCATGTTCGTCGACCCGATCGTGGTGATCCTGATCCTCGTGCCGATCTTCGCGCCGGTGGTGCAATCGACCGGGCTCGACCCGGTGCTGGTGGGCGTGATCATCACGCTGCAGGTGGCGATCGGCTCGGCGACGCCGCCCTTCGGCTGTGACATCTTCACGGCGATCGCGGTCTTCAAGCGGCCCTACATGGAGGTGGTGCGCGGCACGCCGCCCTTCATCTTCATGCTGCTGTCGGTGGCGGTGGCGCTGATCTACTTTCCGCAGATCGCCCTGTTCCTGCGCGATCTCGCATTCGCGAAATAGCCGGGGGGCACGATGTTCGAGCGCATTCTCGTCGGCTTCGACGGATCGGACTGTGCCAGGGCCGCGCTGCGCAAGGCCGCGGGGCTCGCCCGCCTGACCGGTGGCGAGGTGCTGGTGCTGACGGTGTTTCGCCATCACGGCCTGCTGGAAGGCTCGTTCTCGGTGGCGCGAGCCGATCAGGGCAACATGGATGACGACAGCCGGGCCTATGCCCACGACATGGCCGCCGCAGGCAAGGAACTCGTGCAGGAGGCGGGCGTGGAGAAGGTGCAGGCCTTCATCAAGCCCGGCGCGCCGGCGCGCACGCTGGTGGCCTTCGGCAAGGAACGCCGGGCGGATCTGATCGTGGTCGGGAGCCGGGGCGTCGGGTCGATCGAGCAGTTCCTGCTCGGCAGCGTGTCGCACAAGGTGAGCGGCCTTGCCGACTGCCCGGTTCTGGTGGTCTGAGCATGGCCGAGGCGGAGATCCTTGCGCCCGACGATACGGCCGGGCCGGCGCAGGCGGAGCTGCCGCGGCTGGGCCTGATCCTGCTTGCGACCGACCTCACGACCGAGCGCGACGTGGCGCGGCTGATCGGGCCGGACGAGGCGTCGGTGCATGCGACGCGGGTGGCCTACGTCAATCCGACGACGCCGGAGAACCTGCGCGATATGGGGCCGCTCCTGTCGGCGGCGGCGGCCCTGCTGGTGCCCGGGGAGGAGCTGGCGGCGATCTGCTACAGTTGCACGGCGGCCTCGGTGGTGATCGGCGAGGAGGCGGTGGCCGGTGCGCTCGATCTGGGGCGGCCGGGGGTGCCGGTGATCACGCCGATCGGCGCGGCGGTGACGGGCTTGCGTGCGCTGGGCGCGCGACGGATCGCGGTGCTGACGCCGTACCTCAAGGAGGCGACCGAGGCGGTGGTGGCGCATATCTCGGATGCGGGCTTCGACGTGGTGGCCTCGGATTGCCTCGGGTTGAGCGACGATCGGGACATGGCACGGGTGCCGGGGCGGGCGATCCTCGAGGCGGCGCGGCGTGTGGACGTGCCGGAGGCCGAGGCGCTCTTCATCTCCTGCACGGCCCTGCCGGCGCTGGCGGTGGTGGCGGAGATCGAGGCGCTGCTCGGCAAGCCGGTGGTCACCTCGAACCAGGCCAGTATCTGGGAGATGCGCCGGCTCGCGGGGCTGACCGGGCCGGTGACGGGCTACGGGAGATTGTTTTCCGCATGATCGTGGGCCTGGCCGAGATCGAGGCGGCGCGGCATCGCATCCGGGGCATGGTGCGCGAGACGCCGGTGGAGGTGTCGCCGTCGCTGAGCGCGATGGCGGGCGTGCCGGTGAGCCTGAAATACGAGCATCACCAGCGCACGGGGAGCTTCAAGCTGCGCGGGGCTTCGAACGCGGTGGCGCAGTTGAGCGAGGCGGAGCGCGCGCGCGGCGTGGTGGCCTGCTCGACCGGCAATCACGGGCGCGCGCTCGCCCATGCGGCGAAGACGGCGGGGTGCCGGGCGGTGATCTGCATGTCGCGGCTGGTGCCGGGCAACAAGCTGCGCGCCATCGAGGCGCTGGGGGCCGAGGTGCGGATCATCGGGGCGAGCCAGGACGACGCGCAGGTGGAGGTGGACCGGCTGGTGGCCGAGGAGGGCATGACGATGGTGCCGCCCTTCGACGATCCGCGCGTCGTGGCCGGGCAGGGCACGCTGGGGCTCGAGATGCTCGAGGCGATGCCGGAGCTCGACTGCGTGCTGGTGCAGGTGTCGGGTGGCGGGCTGGCGTCGGGGATCGCGGCGGCGGTGAAGGCGAAGCGGCCCGGCGTGCGGGTGGTGGGCGTGTCGATGGCGCGGGGGGCGGCGATGGCGGAGAGCCTCGCGGCCGGGCATCCGGTGGCGGTGGAGGAACTGCCGAGCCTTGCGGATTCGCTGGGCGGCGGCATCGGGCTCGACAACCGGGTGACCTTCGCGATGGTGCGCGAGCTTCTCGACGAGATGGTGCTCCTGAGCGAGCCGGAGATCGCGGCGGGCGTGCGCCATTGCTACCGCGAGGAGCGGCAGGTGGTGGAGGGCGGCGGCGCGGTCGGGGTCGCGGCTCTGCTCGCGGGCAAGGTCGATCTGCAGGGGCCGACGATGCTGCTCCTGAGCGGCGCGAATATCGATATGGGTCTGCATCACCGGCTGATTTCCGGCGAGGATGTCGATCTGATGGCGGAGGCGTGAGATGGCCATTCGCATTCTGACCGAAGCGGATCTGCGGCGGCTTGTGCCGCTCGACCTCGCGGCGGTGGCGGCGGTCGAGAACGGCTTCAAGGCGCTGGCCGGCGGGGCGGTGGTGATGCCGCCGGTCCTGTCGATGGAGATCGCCGAGTTCAACGGCGAGGTCGACGTGAAGACCGCCTATGTGCCGGGGCTCGACAGTTTCGCGATCAAGATCTCGCCGGGGTTCTTCGACAATCCGAAGCTCGGGCTGCCGTCGACCTCGGGGCTGATGGTGCTGTTCGCGGCGCGCACGGGCCAGGTCGAGGCGCTGCTCTTGGACAACGGCTACCTCACGGATGTGCGCACGGCGGCGGCGGGGGCGGTTGCGGCGCGCTGGCTGGCGCGCGAGGATGCGCGCTCCGCGGCGATCTTCGGGACCGGGATGCAGGCGCGGATGCAGTTGCAGGCGCTCACGCTGGTGCGCCCCATCGAGCGGGCGGTGATCTGGGGGCGCAATGCGGAGGCGGCGCGAAAGGTGGCGGCGGAGATGACGGAGTTGCTCGGAATCGAAGTGCGCGCGGAGGCCGACGCGGCCCGCGCGGTGGCCGGGGCGGATGTGGTGGTGACCACGACGCCGTCGCGCATTCCGCTTCTGGAGGCCGGCTGGCTGGAGCCGGGGCAGCACGTCACCGCGATGGGGTCGGACCAGCACGGCAAGACCGAGATCGCGCCCGACTGCATCGCCATGGGGCTTTACGTTGCCGACCGGCTGTCCCAGACACGCAAGATGGGAGAGCTTCGCGCGGCGATCGATGCGGGCCTGGTCGCGGCGGATGCCTGGTTTCCGGAACTCGGGCAGATCATCGCCGGGGCTGCCGCGGGACGCACTTCGAAGGACGACATCACGCTGGCCGATCTGACCGGAACCGGCGTGCAGGACACGGCCATCGCAACCCTCGCGCGGGAGCGCGCAGAGGCGGGCGGGGCCGGTACCGCATTGGAGAACTGAACAATGGCTCTGGTCGACACCTTTCGCTTCTCCGACGCGGAATACGAGAACCGTCTGGCCCGCACCCGCGCGGCCATGGAAAAGGCCGGGATCGATACGCTGGTCACCTCCGATCCGTCGAACATGGCCTGGCTGACCGGCTATGACGGCTGGTCGTTCTACGTGCATCAGGCGGTGATCATCGGGCCGGTGGGCGAGCCGGTCTGGTTCGGCCGCGAGCAGGACGCGCAGGGTGCGCTCAGGACCACCTACATGGCCGATACCGACATCATCGGCTATCCGGATTTCTTCGTGCAGTCGCCGGATCTGCACCCGCTCGACTATCTCGCCTCCAAGCTGACCGAGCGCAGCTGGCATACCGGACGGATCGGCGTCGAGATGGACAATTACTGGTTCTCGGCCAAGGGCTACACGGCGCTGGCCGCGGGCCTGCCGAACCCGCCGGTGGATGCGACCGGGCTCGTGAACTGGCTGCGCGGCGTGAAGTCGGCCGCCGAGATCGACCGGATGCGCAAGGCGGCGCGGATCGTCGAGCGCATGCATGAGCGCATCGCCGAGAAGGTCGAGCCGGGGATCCGCAAATGCGATCTGGTGGCCGAGATCTACGACGCCTCGCTGCGCTACGACGAGGAATGGGGCTATGGCGGCGACTATCCGGCCATCGTGCCCCTGCTTCCCTCGGGCACGGATGCGGCCGCCCCGCACCTGACCTGGGACGACAAGCCGATGAAGACCGGCGAGGGCACGTTCTTCGAGATCGCCGGGTGCTTCCGCCGCTACCATTGTCCGCTGAGCCGCACGGTGTTCCTCGGCAAGCCGACGCAGCAGTTCCTCGACGCCGAGAAGGCGGTTCTCGAGGGCATGGAGGCGGGGCTCGAGGCCGCGAAGGCCGGCAATGTCTGCGAGGACATCGCCATCGCGTTCTTCGAGGTGCTCAACAAGTACGGCATCATCAAGGACAACCGCACCGGCTATCCGATCGGCCTGAGCTATCCGCCCGATTGGGGCGAGCGCACCTGTTCGCTGCGCCCCGGCGACATGACGGTGCTGGTGCCGGGCATGACCTTCCATTTCATGACCGGGCTCTGGATGGAGAATTTCGGGTTCGAGATCACCGAGAGCATCCTGATCGGCGAGAACGGTCCCGAATGCCTCGCGAACGTGCCGCGAAAGCTGCTGGTGAAGGATTGATCCGATGATGGCGGCGTCCGGCGTGTCCGAGAATCCGATCGTGGCCACCGTGCCGTTCGACGAGGACGGCAAGCATCACGGCTTCCTGCGGCTGCCCTACAGCCGCGATGACAGTGCCTGGGGCTCGGTGATGATCCCGATCACCGTGGTGCGCAACGGCGACGGGCCGACGGCCCTGCTGACCGGGGCCAACCACGGCGACGAATACGAGGGGCCGGTGGCGCTGCAGGCGCTGACCCGCGACCTCGACCCCGCCGAGGTGCATGGCCGGGTGGTAATCGTGCCGTTCATGAACGGACCGGCCTTCCGCGCCGGGCGGCGCACATCGCCGCTCGACGGCAAGAACCTCAACCGCATCTTTCCGGGTCGTCCGGACGGGTCGCCGACCGAGAAGATCGCCGACTATTTCAACCGCACGCTGGCCCCGATGGCCGATTACGTTCTGGACTTCCATTCTGGCGGCAAGACCCTTGATTTCATTCCCTTTGCAGCGGCTCATCACCTTGAGGCCTCGGTGCAGGAAGAGGCCTGCATCGCGGCGATGCGGGCCTTCAACGCGCCCTATTCGATGGTGCTGCTCGAGATCGACAATGTCGGCATGTTCGACACCGCGGTCGAGGCGCTCGGCAAGACCTTCGTCTCGACCGAGCTTGGGGGCGGCGGGTCCGCGACGGCGCGCTCGATCGGCATTGCCCGCAAGGGCGCGCGCAACTTCCTCATCCATGCCGGCATCCTGGAGGGCGAGCCCGAGACCGGGCCGAGCATCGATCTCGATATGCCCGACGGCGACTGTTACGTCTTCAGCGAGCATGACGGCTTGATCGAGCCGGTGGTCGATCTCGGCGAGAGCGTGACGAAGGGCCAGGTGGTCGCGCGGGTCTGGCCGGTCGAGCATACCGGGGGCGATGCGCTGGAGTACCGGGCGCGGCGGGCCGGGCTCATGACGGCGCGTCACTTTCCGGGCCTCGTCAAGCCGGGCGATTGTCTCTGCGTGGTCTCCGTCGTGCGGGACTGACGATGCTCGGCGCGCGCCGGGGTCGGCCGCCTGCGAGCATTTGGTTGCGCTGCGGTGGTGGGGTCGGACCGGTGTCCTGACAGCCGGGCAAAGCGGCCGCCCAGGCATTCGATCCGCTTCTGCCAGGGCGATGGGACAGGGTTTCGCGGAACCCGCAATATCGTTCTTTTTTGGTATTACAAAATCGACATATATCTGTCATGAATGTGTCAAGCGACGGAATGTCGGGGTCTGTTTCGAGGGGACGGCATGGGGTGTGACCCGGAAGAAGCGCGCGAGGTCGCGGCAGGCCGTGCGGTCGATCGCGCCGGTCCGGTCCGGTTGCGCGCCACGCGGTCCGGGATCACCCGGACCGGTTCCGGCGGGCGGCTGGTGCTTCTCGATGCGGCGGTGATGCATGCGGGCTAGCCTTCCGGGCGCCTTTGCCGAGCCTGGTCGTGCCGGCGGCTTGTGGGCCGCGGATCGTCGATGAGCACGCCACCGATCCTTTGCGCGATCGATTTCTCGGCCGATTCGGAAGCCGCGCTGCTCTGGGCCGCCGCGCAGGCGGAGCGGGAGGATGCACGGCTGATCGTGCTGCACGTGGTGCATGATCCGGCGTCGAGCCCCGGTTTCTACCGCAAGCCGAATGCGGAATGGCTGCAGCCGATGGAGGAGGTGGCGGCCGAGATGTTCGCCGAGTTCCTCGCGGATGTGCGAACGCGGAACCCGGAGGCTGCGGGCCTCGCGCGCGTCGAGACCCGGCTCGTGACCGGCCTGCCGTCGGGCCGGATCAGCGAGGTGGCGGCCGAGGTCGGGGCCGGGCATGTGGTGGTGGGCAGTCGCGGACGGACGGGGCTTCCGCATATCATGCTGGGCTCGGTCGCCGAGCGCGTGGCCCAGATCGCCGGGCCGCCGGTGACGGTGGTGAAGTCCCGGACAGGGGACGCGGAATGACGGCGGAGCTCGACAAGTTCGCGCTCTTCACCGGGCTGTTCGGCGGGCTTGCGCTGTTTCTCTTCGGCATGGATCTGATGACCGCGGCGCTGAAGCGTGCTGCCGGCGACAAGCTGAAGGACCTGCTCGGCAAGGTCACGAGCAACCGCTTCATGGGCGCGGGCATGGGCGCGATCGTGACCGGGCTCGTGAACTCGTCTTCCGTGACGACGGTGATCCTTGTGGGGTTCATCTCGGCGGGCCTCATGTCGATGGCGCAGAGTGTGAGCGTCATCATGGGCGCGAATATCGGCAGCACGGTGACGGCGCAGATCCTCGCCTTCAACGTCACGCGCTTCGCGCTGCCGATGATCACGCTGGGGTTTCTCGTCTCGTTCCTGTCGAAACGGAACGACTGGCAGGATTACGGGCGCATGCTGCTCGGCATCGGCCTGGTGTTCTACGGCATGGGCCTGATGAGCACGGCGATGACGCCGCTGCGCTCGAACGAGGCCTTCATCGCCTTCGTCGCGACGCTGGAGAACCCGGTGCTCGCGGTGCTGACCGGCATGGTGTTCACGGCGATCATCCAGTCCTCGGCGGCGACGACCGGGATCGTCATCGTGCTGGCCGGGCAGGGGATCATGTCGCTCGAGACGGCGATCGCGGTGGCGATGGGCGCCAATATCGGCACCTGTGCGACGGCGGGCCTCGCGGCGATCGGCAAGCCGCGCGAGGCGGTGCGCGCGGCGGTGGTGCATGTGCTGTTCAACGTGGCGGGCGTGCTGGTCTGGATCCTGTTCATCGACCAGCTGGCGGGGATCGCGCGGTCGATTTCGCCGGAGGGCGACGTGCCGCGGCAGGTGGCGAACGCGCATACGATCTTCAACGTGGCCAACACGGTGCTGTTCATCGGCTTCACCACCCAGATCGCGCGGTTCGTCGAGTGGCTGGTGCCCGATCGGGCGATTGCCCGCGACGCGCCGCTCGCGCCGAAATACCTCGACCGGGAGCTCATCACGACGCCGGCCTTCGCGATCGAGAACGCAAGGCGCGAGATCGGCCGGCTCGGGGAATACGTCGCCGGCATGCTGCACAAGTCGCTGGCGGTGAACCTCTCGGGATCGGCGGCGGAGCTCGAGAAGCTCCACGCGATGGACCGGCCCGTCGACGATCTGCACCGGGCGATCCTCGAATATCTCGGTGAGGTTTCGAAATCGCGCCTGTCGGACGAGCAGTCGCGCGACCTGATGCAGCTCGTGAGCGTCGCCAACGACCTCGAGCACATCGCCGACGTCATCGCCTCGGACATGGTGACCTCGACGCGCAAGCGCATGGAAGAACATGCGAGCATCTCGCCCTATACCGCCGAACGCCTGAGCGACTATCACACCGAAGTGGCGGAGGCGCTCGAGGGCGCCGTGCAGTCGGTGGTCACGGAGGATGTCGAGCTGGCCGCGCGGGTGCGCAACATGAAGCACGAGCTCGTCGAGATGTCGCGCTACATCAGCAGGACCCGCTTCGAGCGCCTCAAGAGCGCGGATAGCGGCATCGGGCGCTATGTGCGGGAGGTCGAACTGCTCGAGCTGCTCGACGGCATCTTCAAGACCGCACGCCGGATCGCGCGCAGCCAGATCGAGCGGGCGGAGGTCGCGCCCGCCGCCTGACCGGCCGCGGAAAGCCCGCGCCGCGCGGGCTGCGGGAATGTTACGTCCGCCGGTGTCGCGCCATGAAGCGCTCGACGTCTCCCGCCGGAGGGGGCCGGCCCGTGAAGGCTTCGACATAGGCGGGCATGCGGGCGAGCCGCGTCTCGATCGGCTCCTCGACCATCATCGAGATGTAACCGACCTGGGTGAGATAGACGGTTCTGGCGCGGATGTCGGCCTGATCGTCCGTGTAGCCGTGCCGCGAATACATCGCGCGGATCGCGTCGATGCGGTCGGCATCGGCCTTCGCGACGACGGGCTCCAGCGCCGGATCGCTGCGCGCCCAGTTTCGGATGGCGAAATCGAGCCGTGCATCGAAGAGCTCCGGCGTGATCCAGCAATCGAAGAGGTTGAACACCGCCTCGGTGATGGAGCCGGCATAGCGTTCGGTCCGGCCGATCAGCCCGGCGGTGTTCTTCGTGCGCCAACGCTCGAGCAGGGCGTCGAGCAGGGCCTCGCGGTCGGCGAAGTGCCAGTAGAAGCTGGTGCGCGACAGGCCGAGCGTCTTGGCCAGGGTCATGATGCGCACGGCGTCGATGCCGGATTCGACCAGCACGCCATGGGCGGCGTCGATCCAGGTGTCGGCCGAGCCGCGCCAGCCCCGGTCGGTTTCGCTTTTCGGCAGGTTCATGCGATTTCCCGTTTCCCGGGCTCGGACCCGATCTGAAAGAACTTGACACTAGTGTCGATTTAATCGACTTAGATGTCAAGTTTCGGTCGCCCGCATTCGTTTCGGAGAAAGCCAATGTCGAAGGATCCGCTGCTTCAGCCCTATCGGCTCAAGCATCTGACGCTGAAGAACCGGATCATGACGACGAGCCACGAGCCGGCCTATCCTGAGGACGGGATGCCGAAGGACCGCTACCGGGCCTACCACGCGGAGCGCGCCCGTGCGGGCGTGGCGATGACCATGACGGCGGGCTCGGCGGCGGTGTCGCGCAACTCGCCGCCGGTCTTCAACAACATCCTCGCCTGGAAGGACGAGGTGGTGCCCTGGATGCGCAAGCTCGCCGACGAATGCCACGACCATGGCTGCGCGGTGATGATCCAGCTCACCCATCTCGGGCGACGGACGCACTGGAACAAGGGCGACTGGCTGCCGGCGGTGTCGCCCTCCCATGAGCGCGAAGCGGCGCACCGGGCGTTTCCCAAGAAGCTCGAGGACTGGGACATCGCGCGGATCATCACCGATTACGCCGATGCCGCCGAACGCATGCAGGCCGCCGGGCTCGACGGGATCGAGCTTCAGGCCTACGGCCACCTGATGGACCAGTTCTGGTCCGAGCGCACCAACACCCTCGACGCGCCCTATGGCGGCGCGCTCGACAACCGGTTGCGGTTTACGCATCGAAGTGCTGGACGCGGTCCGCAAGCGTGTCGGGCCGGACTTCATCGTCGGGTTGCGCTACACCGCCGACGAGGACGCGGAGGGCGGCATCACGCCCGCCGAGGGCCTCGAGATCTCGAAGCGGCTCGCCGCCTGCGGGCAGGTCGATTTCCTCAACGTGATCCGGGGGCATATCGACACCGATCCCGGCCTCACGGACGTGATCCCGGTGCAGGGCATGAAGAGCGCGCCGCATCTCGATTTCGCCGGCGAGGTCCGCAAGGCGACCGGAATGCCGACCTTCCATGCCGCGCGCATTCCGGACGTCGCGACCGCGCGGCACGCCATCGCCGCCGGAAAGCTCGACATGGTCGGGATGACCCGCGCGCACATGGCCGACCCGCATATCGTGCGCAAGATCATCGAAGGACGCGAGGAGGATATCCGCCCCTGCGTCGGCGCGACCTATTGCCTCGACCGGATCTACCAGGCGGGCGATGCGCTCTGCATCCACAACGCGGCGACGGGGCGCGAATTGAGCATGCCGCACGAGATCGCGCGGGCAGAGACGCGGCGCAACGTGGTGATCGTCGGCGCGGGGCCGGCGGGGCTGGAAGCGGCGCGCGTCGCGGCCGAGCGCGGCCATGCGGTGACGGTGTTCGAGGCGGCACCCGATCCGGGCGGCCAGATCCGCCTGACGGCGCAGAACCCGCGGCGCCGCGAGATGATCGGCATCATCGACTGGCGCATGGCGCAATGTGCGGCGCGCGACGTGGCGTTCCGCTTCAACACCTTCGCGGAGGCCGGCGACGTGACCGCGCTTGCGCCGGACGTGGTGATCGTCGCCACCGGCGGCCTGCCGCATACCGAGGTGCTGGCGGAGGGCAACGATCTGGTGGTGTCGGCCTGGGACATCATTTCGGGCGACGTGCGGCCCGGCGAGCGGGTGCTGGTCTATGACGATGCCGGCGACCATGCGGCGCTGCAGGCCGCCGAGACCCTCGCCGCGAGTGGAGCCCATGTCGAGATCATGACGCCCGATCGCAGCTTCGCACCCGACGTGATGGCGATGAACCTCGTGCCCTACATGCGCAGTCTCCAGGGCCGGGACGTGACCTTCACCGTCACCTACCGCCTCAAATCGGTCCGGCGCGACGGCAACCGGCTGACGGCGGTGATCGGCAGCGATTACATCAAGGACCTGGCCGAGGAACGCACGTTCGACCAGATCGTCGTGAACCACGGAACGGTTCCGATGGACGAACTCTATTTCGATCTCCGGCCGCATTCGTCGAACCTCGGGGCCGTCGACCAGGACGCGCTCGTCGATGGCCGGAAGCAGGCCTTGGCGACGAATTCCGACGGCGCGTTCCAGCTCTTCCGCATCGGCGATGCGGTGGCGGCGCGCAACACCCATGCGGCGATCTACGATGCGCTGCGGCTGGTGAAGGACCTGTGACCGAAACGACCTCCGGCACGCCGTTTTCGGACTGCCGGAGGCGGCCGAACCACGCTACCTGAAGCCGGAAAACCGCCCCCCTCCCGAGGATTCGCGCGATGACCCGAGACGCCGAGATGCTCTCCCTCCTGATGGCCCGCAAGCCGAACCATTCGCTGCCCGGCGCGCTCTACCGCGACCCCGATCTCTTCGAGGTCGAGATGCGGCAGATCTGGTTCCGGGACTGGATCTTCGCGATCCCGGCCTGCGAGATCCCGAAGACCGGCAATCACGTGACGCTGGAGGTGGGCGCCTATTCGGTGATCATCGTGCGCGGGGCCGATGCGGTGATCCGCGCCTTCCACAATTCCTGCCGGCATCGGGGCTCGCGCATCTGCCAGAGTGCGAAGGGGTCGGCGCCGAAGCTGGTCTGTCCCTATCATCAATGGACCTACGAGCTCGACGGGCGGCTCCTGTGGGCGCGCGACATGGGGCCGGATTTCGATGCCTCGAAGCATGGGCTGAAGCCGGTGCATTGCCGCGAAGCGGGCGGGCTGGTGTTCATCTGTCTCGCCGAGGAGGCGCCGGCCTTCGACGCGGAGGCCGAGGCGGCGGCACGCTTCACCGCGCCGCACGGCATGGCGGACCTCAAGGTCGCGCATGAAAGCTCCATCGTCGAGAAGGGCAACTGGAAGCTCGTGATGGAGAACAACCGCGAGTGCTATCACTGCTCGGGCAACCATCCGGCGCTCTGCCGCACTTTCGACGACAACCCGCACATCGCCGGCTCGGGCGAGGGGATCGAGGATCCGGCGGTCGAGAAGCACGTCGCGCGGTTCGAGGCGGCGGGTCTGCCGTCGCGCTTCACCATCGATCCGCTGAACCAGTGGCGCTTCGTGCGCGTGCCGCTTCTGGGGACGGCGGAGAGCTACACGATGGACGGCAAGACGGCCGTCAACCGCTTGATCGGCACGATGCCGTTCAAGGATGCGGGCACGCTGCTGTTCTTCCACTACCCCAACAGCTGGAACCACTTCCTGTCGGACACCGTCACGCTCTTCCGCATCCTGCCGGTCAGCCCGCAGGAGACGTTGGTCACCACGAAATGGCTCGTCCACAAGGATGCGGTCGAGGGCGTCGATTACGACCTCAAACGCCTCACCGAGGTCTGGACCATGACCAACGACGAGGACCGCCACGTGGTCGAGCAGAACCAGCTCGGCATCAACTCGCCGGCCTACGAGCCGGGGCCCTATTCGGACCTGCAGGAGAGCGGCGTGATCCAGTTCGTCGACTGGTACGCCGACACGATGACCCGCCGCCTGACCGGGCGCCGCATGATCGCGGCGGAGTAGACAGGGCATGATCCCGCTGCCGCGCGAGGACACGCCGATCTGGACCGACAGCGAGCCGCTGCGCTGTGTCGCGGTCATTCCCGAAGGGCCGAACGTGATGACCTTCGCGTTCCGGCCGCCCTCGGGGGCGACCTTCGTCTATCGTGCGGGGCAATTCGTCACGCTGGAGATTCCGGTGCCGGGCGGGCCGGTCCACCGGACCTACACGATCTCGTCGAGCCCGACGTCGAACGCCTATATCTCGGTCACCGTGAAGGCGCAGGCGCAAAGCGTCGCGACGCGGTGGATGCTCGACAACCTCAAGCCGGGCATGGAGCTGCGCGCCTACGGACCGGCGGGGGTGTTCCACCTGCCGCGGCAGCCGGACGCGAAATACCTCTTCGTCGGGGCGGGCTCGGGGGTCACGCCGCTGATGTCGATGCTGACCGTGCTGTTCGAGCGGGGCGAGGAGCCGGATGTGAGCTTCGTGCTCTGCGCGCGGCGGCCCTCGGAGCTGATCTTCCGGCGCAAGCTCGAATACATGGCGAGCCGGGCGCCCGGGATAAAGCTGCATTTCGTCGTGGCGGAGGACGATCCCTTCGAGGTCTGGACCGGATATCGCGGGCGTTTCAACCAGTTGATGCTCGGCCTGATGACGCCGGACTATCTCGACCGCGAGGTCTATTGCTGCGGGCCGGACGGCTTCATGCAGTCGGTCCGCGACAGCCTGATCAGCCTCGGTTACGACATGGAGGCCTACCATCAGGAGACCTTCACAGCCCCCGTCGAGACGGTGGCGGAGGTCGCGGACTTCGACGACGTGGTGCCGTCCGAGACCGCCGGCGCCGAAATTTTCTTCGCGGAATCAGACAGAAGCGTGACCTGCCTGGAGACCGACACGATCCTGCGGGTCGCGAAGGAGGCGGGGCTCACCATCCCCTCGGGCTGCACCTTCGGGGTCTGCGGCACCTGCAAGGTGCGCAAGCTCGCGGGTGAGGTCCACATGGTCCACAACGGCGGCATCGCCGAGGAGGACATCGCGGCGGGCTACATCCTCGCCTGCTGCTCGAACCCGATCGGGCGGGTCGAGATCGCGGTCTGACGCCCCCGCACGGACCCGCCCTGCGATCCCATCCGGGCCGCGCGATGGACTTGCGGTTGCAGGGGTTAACGCCGAAAATCGCTGTACGCATCCTGTATGCATTCCGTACGTATTGCGTATGGCGACGGAAACGGTCGGGATTGAAACGTTAACGGCCGGATCGGGGGGTCGGGTGATGACGACGGTGCGCAGGGTCAGCGATCTGGGGGAGCTTTCGCCGGCCGAAGAGCAGGTGCTGGCGGAGCTGGATACGGGTGAGGCCATCGTGCTGGGCGATGGTTCGCTTCCGGGGGCCGGGGATGAGAGCCGCCGGGTTCGGGCCGGGCTGATCCGGCTGCTGCTGCTCGGGGACGATCCGGAGTACCGGCTGCACGAGAAGGGATTGCGGATCTGCGGGGCGTGGATTCCCGGACGAGCTCGATCTGGAGGGGTGCCGGACCTGCGGGATCTGGGCCTGATCTACTGCCGTTTCGACGTGACGCCGGTCTTGCGGTCGGCGGGTCTCGAACTTACTTGACCGGGAGCCATCTGCCGGGACTGTCGCCGACCGGCTGGAGGCGGGGCAGTGTTCCTGCGACGTCACGGCGACGGGGAGGTGCGGCTGCTCGGGGCGAAGCTGGGCGGGGCCTCGACTGCGACGGCGCGACGTTCCGGGCGGAGAAGGATGCGGAGGGAATCCGGGGTGCGCTGTCGCCGACGGGCTGGAGGCGGGGGACGTGTTCCTGCGCGGCGTCAAGGCGACGGGGAGGTGCGGCTGCTCGGGGCGAAGCTGGGCGGGAACCTCGCCTGCAACGGCGCGACGTTCCGGGCGGAGAAGGATGCGGACGGGCAATCCGGGGGATGCGCTGTCGGCCGACGGGCTGGAGGCGGGGGGCGGCGTGTTCCTGCGCGGCGTCGACGGCGACCGGGGCGGTGCGGCTGCTCGGGGCGAAGCTGGGCGGGGACCTCGACTGCACCGGTGCGACGTTCCGGGCGGAGAAGGATGCGGAGGGCAATCCGGGGGATGCGCTGTCGCCGACGGGCTGGAGGCAGGCGGCGTGTTCCTGACGGCGTCACGGCGACCGGGGCGGTGCGGCTGCTCGGGCGAAGCTGGGCGGGACCTGACTGCACGGTGCGACGTTCCGGGCGGAGAAGGATGCGGAGGGAAATCCGGGGATGCGCTGTCGGCCGACGGGCAAAGGTGGAAGGCGTTTTTCTTGCGGGAAGGAGCCAGTGTCGCGGGCGTGCTCAGCCTTCGGCGGAGTTTGGCGCGATCAACGATTCCGCCGCGTGCTGGCCCGGCCAGGGTGATCTTGTCCTCGACAGGTGTCAATACGGGGCGTTTACGGGCGGACCGGTGGACGCCGAAGCGCGGCTCGACTGGCTTGGCCGGCAGGAGCCGGCGCGTTTGGGCGTGGAGTTCTGGCCGCAGCCCTACGAGCAATGCGCCAAGGTGTTGCGCGAGATGGGGCATGGGGAGGATGCGCGGGAGATCCTGATCGAGAAGGAGCGGTTGCAGCGGGCGGCGCGGAACGTCGGCGCGGGCGCCGCTGGGAAACCGGAGTGCGCTGGCATTCACGCTGGCTGGGATCGGGTTCTGAGGCAATGGACGGTGCGGTATCGGGCGGCAACCTGCTGCTGATGCCGTTCTGCATGGCTGTTGCGGGTTCTGGAGCGTCGGGACCTGTGGTGTTCACTTTCGGCGCATGGAGGTGGGCGCGACTCGAAGCCGAACAAGCCGAGCGTGGTTCTGCGGTGGCGGATGGGTCGATGGGCCGGGGGGTGGCGCAGGATGCGTGGTGCGGTCGCGACGGTCAGGCGGCCTGTTATCTCGCGATCGGCGCAGAGGCGGCGAGCTATCCGACGTTCAATTCGCTGGGTCTATTCGGCGGATACGTTGCTGCCGATCGTGTCGCTGGAGATGCAGGGATTCTGGATTCCGGATGAGCGTCACGACGCGCGGGCAGGTGGCGCGGGTGTATCTCTGGGTTCACATCGCGGTCGGCTGGGCGTTGAGCCTGCTGGCGGTGGCCGGGTTTTCGGGGTTGGTGAAGTCGGATTGAACTGTGTGCAAGCCGGGGGAGCGGCTGCCCGGGGGGTGGCGCTGCGACGGTTGGGCGATGCGCTTTATGGTGCCGTGGACTTGCTCCGGGCGAGCGGTGCGCTTGTGTCGACGAAGCGCCAGCCCGGTCACGCCGAAGGCGTGCAAGCCAAGGCTGGCGCACCTCCGGTGCGACACGGGCAGGCGCTCGCCCGGCGCCTTCGGCTCGATTCCGGGCGGGGTCAGGTTTTGCGGGGTGGTTTTGTCGTCCAGTAGGCTGGACTTCTTGGCGTGGCAGGGCCGGGCTGTGAGGATGGTGGCGAATTGCCCGACGCCGGATTCCGGGCAGAGGGTGCGCGGCGGGGGGCGGCCCTGACCGCTCCGGCTCAGGCCGGTTTGCGGGCGCGGATCGCGGTGACGAACTTGTCGAAGAGGTAGAAGCTGTCCTGCGGGCCGGGGCTGGCTTCGGGGTGGTGCTGGACCGAGAAGACCGGGCGGTCGGTGAGGGCGATGCCGCAATTCGAGCCGTCGAAGAGCGAGACGTGGGTTTCCGCCACGCCTGCGGGCAGGGTCTGGCTGTCGACGGTGAAGCCGTGGTTCATCGAGGTGACCTCGACCTTGCCGGTGGCGATCTCCTTGACCGGGTGGTTCGCGCCGTGGTGGCCGTGGTTCATCTTGATGGTGCGGGCCCCGAGGGCGAGGGCGAGCATCTGGTGGCCGAGGCAGATGCCGAAGACCGGCATGTCGCTGCTTTTCCAGCACCTCGCGGATCATCGGCACGGCATAGGCGCCGGTGGCGGCCGGATCGCCGGGGCCGTTCGACAGGAACAGGCCTTCGGGCTCGTGGGCGAGCACGTCCTCGGCGGTGGCGGAGGCCGGCAGCACGGTGACGTCGCAGCCCGCGGAGGCGAGGCAGCGCAGGATGTTGCGCTTCGCGCCGTAATCGATGGCGACGACCCGGTGGCCGGGGGTGCTGCGCGGCGCGAAGCCTTCGGGCCAGGCCCAGCGCATCTCGTTCCAGCGGTAGCTCTGCGCGCAGGTGACGTCGCGGGCGAGGTCCATGCCTTCGAGGCCCGGGAAGGCGCGGGCGGCGGCCACGAGGGCGTCGACGTCGAACTGGCCCTCGGGATCGTGGGAGATCGCCACATGCGGCGCGCCCTGCAGCCGGATGGCGCGGGTGAGGCGGCGGGTATCGACGCCGCCGATGCCGATGCGGCCCGACCGGCGCAGCCAGTCCGAGAGCGTGCCGGCGCTGCGCCAGTTCGAGGGCTCGGTCGGGTCCCATTTGACCACCATGCCGGCGGCGCGGGGCTCGGCGGATTCGTCGTCGTCGGGGTTGGCGCCGACATTGCCGATATGGGGGAAGGTGAAGGTGACGATCTGGCCGGCATAGGAGGGATCGGTCATGATCTCCTGGTAGCCGGTCATCGCGGTGTTGAAGCAGAGCTCGGCCACCGCATCACCTGTGGCCCCGAAGCCCTTGCCGAAGAACACCTGTCCGTTGGCCAGCGCGATGCAGGCCGTGGCGGTGCCGGCACCTTCGGGCGTGCTCGCGCGGGCCTGATCTGACGGATTGGCGGAGAGGGGCATGGGGCGAATCCCGGCTGGGTTTGGACGGACACTACGCGGGGGGGTGCAGCGCGTCAACCGCGGGCTCCCTCGGGTAAGCTCAACGATAACAGGGGTTTGCGGCGGATGTGTCGACTTGATGAACCGCGGTGCGCGCCCTATATTGCGAGTCCCGCCCCACGCTCAGGGGCAAAGATGACAGGTGATCCATGATCCGGGACCGTCTTGCGGGAGATCTCAAAGCGGCGATCAAGGGCGACGATGCGATCCGGTCGGCGGCGTTGCGGCTGATCTCGGCGGCGATCAAGGATCGCGACATCGCCGCGCGCACCGGCGACAACGTCAACGGGGTGACCGACGAGGAGATCCGCGGCATCCTCACGCGGATGATCGCGCAGCGCGAGGTGAGTGCCGCGGGCTACGAGGAGGCGGGGCAGCTCGAGCTCGCCGAGCAGGAGCGTCAGGAGATCGGCATCATCCGCGACTACCTGCCGCGCCAGATGTCGGAGCGCGAGATGCGCTCGGCGATCGACAGCGCCATCGCGACGATCGGCGCGCGTTCGGTGCGCGACATCAGCCGGGTCATGGCGCATCTGAAGGAAAACCATACCGGGCGGATGGATTTCACCCGGGCCTGCGCGACGCTCAAGGACTCGTTCCGCTGAGCCGCGCGCGGCAAGGCGGAGAGATCTCGTGAAACGACGGCAATTCGGGCGGCTTCGCGACGGGCGGGCGGTCGAGGAGATCGTGCTCGAGAGCGGCCATGCGGCGGTCTCGGTGCTGAATTACGGCTGTGTCGTGCGCGACTGGCGGGTGGACGGGGAGCGCGGGACGGTGCCGGTGGTGCTGGGGTTCCGGAAGCTCGGCCATTACGAGCAGCATTCCCGCTCCCACGGGGTGATCGCGGGGCGGGTGGCGAACCGGATCGCGCAGGGTCGGTTCCGGCTCGAGGGCAAGGAGGTGGAGGTGACGGTGAACGAGCCGCCGCATCACCTGCATGGTGGGGCTGTGGGGTTGCAGCGCCGGATCTGGGAGATGGAGGGCGAGGCGCGGGCGAATGCGGTGCATCTGCGCTACGCAAGCCCGGACGGCGAGGAGGGCTATCCGGGGGCGGTGGATTTCGAGGTGATCTACCGTCTGGAAGAGGACCGGCTCGTTTGCGAGATGCGCGGGGCGCCGGACCGGCCGACGCCGATCAATCTCGCGCAGCACAACTACTACAACCTCGCCGGGGCGGGGGATGTGCGCGACCATGTGCTCTGGATCGCCGCGCAGGACTACACGCCGGTGGATGGCGAGATGATCCCCGAGGGCTCCGTCCTGCCGGTGGAGGGGACGCGCTACGATTTCACCACGCCGCGGGCGCTGGCGGAGGCCGATCCCGAGGCCGAGGGCTACGACATCAACCTGGTGCTCGATCCGGACCGGGACCGGAACAGGGCGGCGGCGGAGGTGATCTGCCCGCGAACGAATCTGAAACTCGGGCTCTGGGCCGACCAGCCGGGGCTGCAGCTTTTCGATGCGGCCGGGTCGGATGTGCCGGTGCCGGGGCATGAGGGCGTGCTTTACGGCGCGTTTTCCGGGCTCTGTCTCGAGGCGCAGCACTTCCCCGACAGCGTGAACCATCCGGACTGGCCGACGATCCTCGCTTCGCCGGAAGAGCCGTATTTTCAGCGGCTTGCGGTGCGGATCTCGAACGATACCTGACGGGCCTGCGCGGCTAAGGGCGGGCAGGGTTCAGGTAAGCCGTTTGAAACGTTAATGAAAATTAACGATTGGCAGGGATGGTACGCCCAAGCCTGTCAACCACAAAATCTGCGCATCTTGCCGAAAAAACCTGTTGACCGGGGGGTGCGATTCCCTCCTATTAGTGGTCCGCCGGATGAAGAGCACAACATCTGGTGGGGTGAGACGAGAGATCGGATCGCCGGAACCGGGAGCGGCAAGGGCCGCTTCGAGATCACAAAAGACCAGTCAGGGGCAGGCAAAATGCAGATCGAACGTCGTTTCACCACCACGGATACCGAAGCCTACGGCGCGCTCGCCTTCAAGCGGACCTCCTCGGAGATTCGCAATCCGGACGGGTCGGTGGTGTTCTCGCTCAAGGATATCGAGGTTCCCGAGAGCTGGAGCCAGGTGGCCTCCGACGTTCTGGCCCAGAAGTACTTCCGCAAGGCCGGCGTGCCGGCGGCGCTCAAGAAGGTGCGCGAGAAGGGCGTGCCGTCGTTCCTGTGGCGCTCGGTCCCGGACGAGGCGAAGCTCGCCAAGCTGCCGGAGGCCGAGCGCTCCGTCGGCGAGACCACGGCGCGGCAGGTCTTCGACCGGCTGGCCGGGGCCTGGGCCTATTGGGGCTGGAAGGGCGGCTACTTCTCCTCCGAGGCGGATGCGAAGGCCTATTACGACGAGATGCGCTACATGCTGGCGAGCCAGATGGGCGCGCCGAATTCCCCGCAATGGTTCAACACCGGGCTGCACTGGGCCTACGGCATCGACGGTCCGGGGCAGGGGCATTACTACGTCGATTTCGAGACCGGGGAGCTGACGAAGTCGACCTCCGCCTACGAGCATCCGCAGCCCCATGCCTGCTTCATCCAGTCGGTCTCCGACGATCTGGTGAACGATGGCGGGATCATGGATCTCTGGACCCGCGAGGCGCGGCTCTTCAAGTACGGCTCGGGCACGGGGACCAACTTCTCGAGCCTGCGCTCGGCCAATGAGGGCCTTGCGGGCGGCGGCAAGTCGTCGGGGCTGATGAGCTTCCTGAAGATCGGCGACCGGGCGGCGGGCGCCATCAAGTCGGGCGGCACGACGCGGCGCGCGGCGAAGATGGTGATCTGCGACATGGATCATCCGGATATCGAGGATTTCATCAACTGGAAGGTGCTCGAGGAGCAGAAGGTGGCCTCGCTGGTGGCCGGGTCGAAGATCCACGAGGAGCGGCTCAACGACATCTTCGCGGCGATCCGGACCTGGGACGGGGCGGAGGCCGATGCGGTGGATCCGAAGGCCAATCCGGGCCTGAAGGTGGCGGTGCGCGCGGCGAAGAAGTCGAAGGTGCCCGAGACCTACATCAAGCGCGTGCTGCAATATGCCGAGCAGGGCTTCACCTCGATCGCGTTCAAGACCTACGATACCGACTGGGACAGCGATGCCTATCTCACGGTGTCGGGCCAGAACTCGAACAATTCGGTGCGGGTGACGGACGCCTTTCTGAGTGCGGTGCGCGAGGATGCGGACTGGACCCTGACGCGGCGTACCGACGGCAAGGTCGCGAAGACCGTGAAGGCGCGGGACCTCTGGGATCAGGTGGGCCATGCGGCCTGGGCCTGTGCCGATCCGGGCGTGCAGTATCACGACACGATCAATGCCTGGCACACCTGCCCGGCGGATGGCGAGATCCGCGGCTCGAATCCGTGCTCGGAATACATGTTCCTCGACGACACGGCCTGCAACCTCGCCTCGATGAACCTGCTGACCTTCCTCAAGGACGGCCAGTTCGATGCGCGGTCCTACGTGCATGCCACGCGGATCTGGACGCTGACGCTCGAGATCTCGGTGACGATGGCGCAGTTCCCGCAGCCCGCGCATCGCCGAGCTGAGCTACCGCTTCCGCACGCTGGGGCTCGGCTATGCCAATATCGGCGGCCTGCTGATGAACCTCGGGCATGGCTACGATTCCGCCGAAGGCCGGGCGCTCTGCGGGGCGCTGACGGCGGTGATGACCGGGGTGAGCTATGCCACCTCGGCCGAGATGGCGGGCGAGCTCGGGGCGTTTCCGGGCTACGAGCGCAATGCCGAGCACATGCTGCGGGTGATCCGCAACCACCGGCTCGCCGCGAAGGGCGGCAACTCGGGCTACGAGGGGCTGGCGGTGGCGCCGGTGCCGCTCGACCATTCCAACTGCCCGGATTCGGGGCTGCTGAACCTCGCCCATGCGGTCTGGGACGAAGCGCTCGAGCTCGGCGAGCGGCACGGCTTCCGCAACGCCCAGACCACGGTGATCGCACCCACCGGCACGATCGGGCTGGTGATGGATTGCGACACGACCGGCATCGAGCCGGACTTCGCGCTGGTGAAGTTCAAGAAGCTCGCGGGGGGTGGCTACTTCAAGATCATCAACCGCTCGGTGCCGGCGGCGCTGGCCAATCTCGGCTACGGCACGGCGCAGATCGAGGAGATCGTGGCTTACGCGGTCGGGCACGGCACGCTCGGCAACGCGCCGGGGATCAACGCGACGGCGCTGGTGGGCCACGGCTTCGGCGCCGAGGAGATCGCCAAGGTCGAGGCGGCGCTGCCCACGGCCTTCGACATCCGCTTCGTGTTCAACCAGTGGACGCTGGGCGAGGAATTCTGCACCCAGGTGCTGGGCATTCCGGCGGAGAAGCTGCGCGATCCGGCCTTCGATCTCCTGCGGCATCTGGGCTATTCCCGTGCCGAGATCGAGGCGGCGAACCTGCATGTCTGCGGCACGATGACCCTCGAGGGGGCGCCGCATCTGCGCGAGGAGCATTACGTGGTGTTCGATTGCGCCAATCCCTGCGGCAAGATCGGCAAGCGCTATCTCTCGGTCGAGAGCCACATCCACATGATGGCCGCGGCCCAGAGCTTCATCTCGGGGGCGATCTCGAAGACCATCAACATGCCCAACGACGCCACCATCGAGGATTGCAAGGCGGCCTACGAGCTGAGCTGGTCGCTCGGCGTGAAGGCCAATGCGCTCTACCGCGACGGCTCGAAGCTGAGCCAGCCGCTCTCGTCGGCGCTGATCGAGGATGACGAGGATCTCGAGGAGACCCTGACGCGAGGCGCCCCAGGCCGAGCGGGTGGCGGCGCTCTCGGAGAAGATCGTCGAGAAGATCATCATCCGCGAGATCGAGCGCTCGAACCGGGTGAAGCTGCCCGAGCGGCGCAAGGGCTACACCCAGAAGGCGATCGTCGGCGGGCACAAGGTCTATCTGCGCACCGGCGAATACGAGGACGGCCAGCTCGGCGAGATCTTCATCGACATGCACAAGGAGGGTGCGGCCTTCCGGGCGATGATGAACAACTTCGCCATCGCCGTGAGCGTCGGGCTGCAATACGGTGTTCCGCTTGAGGAATTCGTCGAGGCCTTCACCTTCACCCGCTTCGAGCCCGCGGGCATGGTGCAGGGCAACGACTCGATCAAGAACGCCACCTCGATCCTCGACTACATCTTCCGCGAACTGGCGGTGAGCTATCTCGATCGTACGGATCTGGCGCATGTGAAGCCGACGGGCGAGTGCTTCGACGATCTCGGGCGCGGCGAGGAGGATCTCGAGGACGCGGATTCGGTGGCCCGGGCGGAGAACGACAGCCGGTCGATCGAGATGATCAAGCAGCTCTCCTCGACGGGCTATCTGCGCAAGCGCCTGCCCCAGGAGCTGATGGTGCTGCAGGGCGGCGCCGGTCTCGGCGGGGCGCTGGGCGTGAGCGGCGCGATCAGCGGGCTTTCGGTGACGGCGCGGACGACCTCGGCTTCCGTGACGGCCCTCGACGCGCGCACCAAGGCGCGGATGCAGGGCTACGAGGGCGATCCGTGCGGCGAATGCGGCAACTTCACGCTGGTGCGCAACGGCACCTGCCTGAAGTGCAACACCTGCGGCGGAACGAGCGGGTGCAGTTGAGGTTTGTGGGGGTTGTGATCAGGCCCCCATAAACAGCCCTATCCGGCCACTTTTGTGCCCTGTTTGGCACCTATATCACACCCTCACCTGCCTAAGTGATTGAAAAGACTGACGAGGCTGTTCCCGGAAAAATCGGGTGAGAATACGAGGCGGCGCCGGACGGTGAGAGCAGGCGACGAGCAGGCAGGCGCGGCGCGCGGAGGCTTCCCATGGGGGTCTCGCGCGCCGCGCCGACTGTTCAGCGGTTCATGATTGGAGAAGGAGGAACTGGTTGACAGCGCGCGTTACGTTTTTTCCGTTGGGCAATGCCGACACCTTGAGACTGGACCTTGCCGACGGCCGCAAGGTGCTGGTCGACTACGCTGCCGTGAAGAACGGCGAGGACAACGATCTCCGCTGCGATTTGCCCTATGAGCTCCGCCGTGACCTCAGGAAGGTCGGCCGGGACTACTACGATGCGGTGTGCATCACCCATACCGACAGCGACCACTGCAAGGGTTTCGGTGAATTTTTCTGGTTGCAGCACGCCGCCGCTCATCAGGGCGGTGAGCGGGTGCACATCCGCGAGCTTTGGGTCCCCGCCGCTGCGATCCTTGAGGAGAATCTCAAGGACGACGCCCGGCTGGTGCGGTCCGAAGCGCGTCACAGGCTCCGTCAAGGGCACGGTGTCCGGGTCTTCTCCCGGCCGGAGCGCCTGCGGGCGTGGATGCAAGCTGAGGGCATCGACTTCGAGAGCCGCCGACACCTGATCGTTGATGCCGGCAATCTCGTCCCCGGCTATGACCGCAAGGGCGTCGCCCAGGCGGAGTTCTTCGTGCACTGCCCCTTTGCCTGGCGCCAGGACGAGAACACCGTCATCGACCGCAACGAGGATTCCATCGTCATGCAGGTCACCTTCGTCGAGGAGCGCAGCGAGACCCGGCTCTTCCTGGCCTCCGATGTAAACCATGAGACGCTCACGGAGATCATCCGCACCTCCCGCCGACATGAGAACGAGGACCGGCTCTTGTGGGACCTGATGAAGCTCCCGCACCACTGCTCGTACCTCGCCCTCGGTCCTGACCGGGGAGTTGACGAGACGAGGCCGGTGCCGGACATCAAATGGCTGTTTGAAGACCAACGGATCGCCGGCGGTGATATCGTCTCCTCGTCGTGGCCCATTCCGGCCAAGGGCACCATGGACGACAAGAGCGTTCAGCCGCCCCACCGCCAGGCGGCCAGTTATCACCGCCGAATTTCGCGGGACCATGACGGCGAGTTCCTTGTGACGATGGAGCGCCCCAACAAGGCCCGGCCTGAGCCGTTCAGTTACCGGATTACGGCGCGAGGGCTTGCGCCGGATATCGCCGCGCCGATGGTCAGCGCTACCGCCGCCGCCTCGGCGCCGAGGGCCGGATGACCGACGTCGCTGCCTGGCTCGCTGATTTTGGCCCACCGGCCGAACCGGATGGCCTCAGTTGTCAGGCGGCATCGGCCCTCATCAAATTCGTTGAGCAGCACGCCGGCCACGTTGCTCAGGCTGTAGCGACCTACAGTGCCGAAGGCCGCGAGTTGGTTGTTCTCGATTTCCAAACCGGACGGCCGCAGCGCAGTGCTTACCCTATCAAGTGCACGGAGCGCCTCGGCGTGCTGTTCACGCCGTCCAACTCGATGCCGCTTGTCTGCATGCTGCGCGATGACTTCCCCGATACGGCCCACCAGCAACTGGCGATCGAAGGCGCACCGCGCGCCATTTGCATCGACGACCGTAGCTGGGCCGAGGCGCGCCTGACCTGGACCCCTGCGGAGCTGGTGTACCGCGTATCGTCATGGTTCGAGCGCGCCGCTCGCGGCGAACTGCACGACCCGAGACAGCCGCTCGACCCGGTGCTGTTTGGCAGCCCGCTCACATTCCTGATTTCAAGGCACGTCCTGCGCAGTTCCGACGGGACTGACCTCGTAGCAAAGCACTACCCCGACCATCGGACCATGCTGCGGGTTACGCCCTTCGAAGATGCGCGCGGCCCCGTCGACGACCTGGAGCGGCTCTGTGTTGTGACCTACAGCATTCCGCCTGAGCAGATGCGGCGGCTGCAATTTGCCCCCATGAGCCTTGGCAGTCTGGCTGACATGCTGTCGGATCGTGGCGTTGATCTTCTTGCCGACCTCCAGGACCGCTTTTCCCGATACCTCGACCGGGGAGCGGCGTGGCAGCTCAATGCGCGGTTCGTCGTCATTCTTGAGATGCCCATCGTCGCGCCGGACGGCTCGGCGCAGCAGGGGACTGATCTGAGGGCTTTCATTACAGCCAAGTCCGTCGGCGAGGTCGCCGTTGCGCTCGGGATCGCAATGGACCAGCAGCACCGTGACGAGGGGAGCGGGATCGGCTTCGTAAGGGCGCTCGGGCACCGGGATATCGACCAGGATGCGGTCCGGAAAATCGCAACGCCCTCGGCGGAGGTTCACCTCGAATTTGACCGTGAGCTCGCGACGCGCATCGCCCGCAGGGATGTGCAAGACGATCGTAGCGCCGTTATTGTCGGTGCCGGTGCTATCGGTTCTCACGTTGCGGATACGCTGGTGCGCGAGGGGCGCTTTCGCTGGACGGTCATAGACCACGACCGGCTACTACCCCATAATCTCGCGCGGCATATTGGACGCGGTGCCAGTGTGACCCACAGCAAGGCCAAGATTGTAGCTGAGGCCTTGTCCGCGTTGGTGGATGCGCCGGAGCCGATTGCCCATGCCATTGACTCCAATGTTGCCGACGATGGCGAGCACCGCACGGAGATAGACGATGCGCTTGAGCGGGCTGATGTCATTATCGATGCAACGGCGTCGCTTTTGGCCGAACGCTACCTGTCGGATCATCAGGCACAGGCGCGGCGGGCCAGTGTCTTCTTCAACCCTTCCGGCGACGCTGCTGTCCTTCTCTCCGAACCGGCAAGGCGCAGCCTGACTCTGCGCGACCTTGAAGCGCAGTATCTCGGCCACGTTGCGCGCATGCAGCATCTGGCGCGCCATCTCGCCGACGAGACGCAGCAGGTCGCCTACACAGGGGCCTGCCGTGCGATCACAGGGATGATCCCACAGAGCAGTGTCATGGCGCTTAGCGGCCTCGTCTCCGCCGGCCTCGGCGCTGCCTTGGATGATGACGCCGGCATCATCAGAGTTCTGGTCGATCAAGTCCCGACGGCTCGGTCCGCTGCGACAGCTTCGCTCCCGAGCCGGTTACACGGTTCGCCGCAGACGAATGGACCATTGCTGTCGATGATGGGCTGATCGACCGCGTCATGGACATGCGAAAGAACCGTCTGCCCAATGAGACAGGCGGCATTCTCTTCGGCGTGGTCGATATTCCGGACAAGAGCATCCACTTGGTCGAGGCCAGCCCCAGCCCTCCGGACAGCATCGAGGAGAGCGGCGGTTACACACGCGGGACCCAGGGCGTCGCAGACCTGATGGAAAGCATGCGGCAGAGGACGCGGGGCCAGCTCGGCTATGTCGGCGAATGGCACTCGCACCCGCCAAGGGCGACGCCGCTGCCGAGCCGCACCGACCTCCGACAGATCGACTGGCTGGCGGCGCTGTTCGACATGGATTCGCAGCCGGCGCTGATGCTGATTGCAAGCGATCACGTGGCATCCGTCGTATTCAGGAACATAGAGGCGACCGCAGCCGCGCCCGATCGCACGGCGGTTCGGCAGGCGGCGGGAGGCCGCCGATGACGGAAGAACCGAAGATCGGTCTCGCTCTGTCCGGCGGCGGCTCTCGCGCCATAGCCTTTCACCTTGGATGCCTTCGAGCCCTTCACCAGAATGGTGTGCTGAATAAGGTGCGAGTGATCTCAACGGTCTCCGGCGGCAGCGTCATCGGCGCGCTGTATGCGGCGAAAGATCAATCTTTCCTGGAGTTTGAGAAGGAGGTGCGGGCGCTGCTAGTTCAGGGTCTGGTTTCACCGGCGCTCCGAAAAGCACTTACGACCGCCGAGGGTCTGCGCGCGGCCTTCTGCTGGTCCTCTTTGGCCCTATTCAATTGTATTCTGGCCCCGCTGAAGTGCATGTTGCGCATTCTGTCGCTTGCGCTGCCATCGCAAACCACCGCTTGGCGGCTCTACAATCTTGGTCCACCGTTCACCCGGTTTGCCAGCCGCACGACGATTCTGCGATGCGTCCTCGACGAGGATGTCTTCCGAGGGATGCGGCTGCGCGATCTTCCGGCATCAAGGCCATTGCTTATTGTCAACGCCGCCGAGCTGAGAACGGGGTCGGCGTTCTACTTCTCTCGTGAGAGATCCGGCTCATGGCGGCTCGGGGAACTCGCCGGTCCAGATACTACGCTGGCTCACGCGGTGACGGCGTCTGCGGCGTATCCCGTGTTCTTGCCGGCACTTGATGAGCGCCTGGCATTTAACAAGCGCGACGGGTCGCGGCGGGTGGAGCACGTGACGCTGACCGACGGCGGCGTCTATGACAATCTCGGTCTTGCACCTCTCTGGCCGGACAGGGACCCGGCCGTCAGCCTGAACGTCGTTAACGTCGATACGGTGATCTGTTGCCGGGCCGGCTACGGTCTTCGGTTCGATCCGCCAAGCCAGTTTCTCTTCGCTCGCATGAAAAGCGTATTCGCGTGTGCGACGGAACGCGCGCAGAACGTGACAATGAAGCGCCTACATGATCTCAAGGCTTCGGGTCAGCTAAGCGGCTTCATCGTGCCGTTTCTGGGCCAGGTCGACGCCCGGCTGCAGTTCCCGCCTGATGATCTGGTCCGCCGTGAGGACACCTACAACTACCGGACGGATTTTTCGCCGATGCCGGAGGACTGGATTGATCTTCTCGGCAAGCGAGGTGAGCAGCTGACTTATGCGCTTCTCGCCGAACATCTTCCCCGCCTCCTTTTGGCTGAGCATCGGCCGGACCCAAAGCGCCCTGATCCTAAACCGGCGTGAAGAGGATCAAGAAGGCAGAGGTGTTGCGGCAGGGTGCGGAAATATGTTTCGTATTGCAGCCGTAGGTAGTCGGGCAGTTCCGACCGGTCGAGGCTCTCGATGCCGGTGTCGACGTAGTGGCCGAGCACGTAGTTCAGGAACGCCGCGAGCTTTTCGTCATGCATCCGCCCGATCGCCTCGGATCCGATCATCGCCCGCTCCGCGCGGGTCTTCGGGCGGGCGGCATAGGCGTTGTAGGCGAGAACGTCAAAGATCTCGCCCATGTCCGCCATGATAGCCTTACAGATCTGCATCAGGGCGAGCGGGTCGTCGCCGCGTTCGTTCATCCGGTAAATTCCGGCGCTTCTTCTTCTCCATCCGACGCTCCTCATTCTGGCTTGAAAGCCGATCATGAGTGCAATTGGAACAAGATCGGCTACAGCTTGCCTCGTTCCATGGAGACCGAACCTTGACTCCGGAATTACTCAGGCCAGATACTCAGATTCATCTACGCTTTCGTACAGAGCCCTGATAGATGTAGCCGTGGACACCGACGCGCGCGTCGCGGCTTCCTTCAGGTCCAGAACACGGAATTTGTTGTCGATTTTTGCAACTGCCTCGATCCGACGATACTGATCGCCGAAGCGTTCGGCGTACTGCGCCAGGCCCTTGAGCTTCGGCACCGCGTCGCCGAACTGAATACCGTGAGGATCGACGATATCGGCGGCAAGGTTCCCATCGTCCTGCTGAACGAAAAAAACGAAGCCGGGCCTGACGATCCTTGGTTCGCCGCCATCCTCGTAAATGATGCCAAGCGAGTCCTGGCCGGCGCGCGACGGGTTCCGTTACCACGCGACGGCTCCCGCCCGCGCGAGTTCGGATTTCACGACTTCACCTTCCCAGGAATTGAAGTCCTCGGGGAACATCCCATGCTCATCGCAAAGCATGTGCCGCTCGAACGATGGCAGCGGGGTCTCTGAGCCGTTCGCCTCCCGGATCATCGTCGGCTGCATCCAAGACGTCGGTCGAGCCAAGTCCACATCCACGGGGTTGGCGCTCATCTCCCGGATCTGGCGATACACGTCCTGACGGACGTGACCGGAAAAAAGATGGAAGATGTTCGGGGGGGTGAGTTCCATCGTGAAGCGCAACACTGAGGGCGGATGATGTATCCGTCCGTCTGGAAACGGAGAACGGTGTTGCCATGTCAGGATATTCCCATCTCACCGCCGAGGAGAGAGACCGGATCGCCGGTTTGAAGGCCGACGGTCTGTCGCTCGGTGCGATCGCCCGGGCGCTCGGCCGGGCGGCGTCGACCATCTCGCGCGAGATCGGGCGCAACGCGCTCGAGAGCGGCGCGTACCGTCCGCATGTGGCGGATGGAGCGTACATGTTGCGCCGCCAACGCAAGGCGACGATCGAAACGGATGCGAAGCTCGCGGCCTACGTCACGGACCGCCTGACCGAAGGTTGGACGCCCGAGCAGGTCGCCGGACGGCTGCGGCTCGGGATCGAGCCCGGCCTGCGCGCCGTTTGCGCGGAGACGATCTACGGCTGGATCTACCGGGCCGGCCAGAAGGCGGAACGGCTCTGGCGCTTCCCGACCCGCCGCCATGCCCGTCGAAGGACGCGCCACGGCCGGACATCTCGCGACACGATCGCGGAGAAAACCCATATTTCCCAGCGATCTGCCGACGCTGATGCTCGCGAAGCGGTTGGGCACTGGGAAGCGGATCTCGTCATCTGCAAACGCTCCCGCCCGGTGCTGGTGCTGCATGAGCGCAAGACCCGGATAACGCTGATGACGCGCCTTGCCGGCAAGACCGCCGCCGAGACCATCGCCGCGATGATGGCCACGTTCCGGCGGCTCGCCCCCAGGATGCGAGGCTCGGTCACCTTCGACAACGACACCTGCTTCGCCCGCCACACGCTGCTGCGCGGCATGCTCTCGGCCACCACCTATTTCTGCGACGCCTTTGCGAGCTGGCAGAAGGGCGGGATCGAGAACGCCAACGGGCGCATCCGGCGATGGCTGCCCCGAGGCACTGATCTCGATGAGATCAGCGAAGCCGACATCCAGGAGATCGCCATGACCATCAACATGACCCCGCGCAAGTGCCTCGCCTACCGATCCCCGGTCGAGGCGTTCCTGTCTGAGCTTGGCAGGGACGTCGAAATCAGGTTTGCCTGACCCGTTGCGCTTCGCGCTGGAATCCACCGGGTATTCAGAAATGAGCATCGTGTGGACGTATTCCATGCAGTGTAGTGATATCAAAGAATCCACATTGTTTGAGATCAGTCGCGAAATCGGAGCCGATCGTTGCACGATGACAGGGTGTTCTATCCGTGACAGGACGAGATCGGACTGCCGACGCTCGTTTCGGACGGTTCCGCATCCGCTCCGCGACGGGAGCCCGGTCCTGAGATCCTCCAGCGGACCCGGCCCTGTCGAGGGAGATGATCCTGAAACATCGGCTTCCGGTTCGGCGCATGCCGGACGCCGGCGGTGCGGCTTATGCGACACCGGGGAGCAGCAGCCCACGAGCTGGTGCGGGAGCGGCGGCATCGAGCGACGAGCAGGCCAAATATCCGGCCATTTTGGTGCCCTGTTTGGACCCCATATCACACCCTCTCCCGGCCAAGTGATTGAAAAGAAAGAGGCGACCGTTCCCGGCAAATCGGGCGTCACGAGGAAGCGGCGCCAGACAATGAGAGCAGGTGACGAGCAGGCAGGCGCGGCGCGCGGAGGCTTCCCTCAGGGGTCTCGCGCGCCGCGCCGGTGAGTTTGGTGAGGGGCCTCCATGGTCCAGGCTTGGCGCCTCCCGGTAGTATGAGCGGCGCACGATCGCGGCCTCCAAGGCGGTGATAGGGGAAGTGCCGTCCAAACCTGCATTCCGATCGGGACCGGAATCGGGTTGTGCGATCGCGTGGCGCAGAGTTGGTTCGCGGGTGACCTACGAGTAGAGGTGCTTCTGGAAGCCGACGAACGAGTCGACGACGCGTTCGACGCCGCCCAGAGCCTTCGCGCCCTGGCCATAGGTTCCGTAGTGAAGCCTGAGGTAGTCGGGCAGTTTCGACCGGTCGAGATCCTCGGCGCCGGTATCGACGTATTGGCCCAGCACGTAGTTCAGGAAGGCGGCGAGTTTCTCGTCGTATTCCCTCTCGACGGCCTCGGCCCCCGCTCGGGCGCGCTCGGCGCGGGTCTTGGGATCGGTGGCGTAGGCGATGTAGGCGAGCACGTCGAAGAGGTCGCTCTTCTCGGCGAGGATGGCCTCGCAGATCTGCATCAGGACGAGAGCGTCGTAGCCGCGCTCGGCGAGGCGCTCTAGAAGCGCCTTGCGGGTGTCGGGGTCGCTCCAGAGCCTGCGAAGCTCGTCCTCGTCCCGGAAGAGGTCCGGCAGATCGCCGAACATGCGCTCGATGAAATCTCGCGCGCTCATCGGTCGGCCGTCCGGCCCCCAGAATGTCGTCGCGGCGATGCTGATGATCCGGCCGTTGGTGAGTTCGATTTCGACCATGGGGGGCGGAGGGGGTGGCGGCGGGTCGCCTTCACCGCTGGGCGGCTCGGTTTCGCCGGGCTCGCCCGGCGGCGCGGGGGGACGGGGGCCGCGGGGCGGATCGACGATCACGTCGGCCGGGTCGCCGTCCCACTCCGGATCGTCGAACCGCGCGTGGGCTTTGGCGAGGATGACGTCGTAGCGGTCCTTCTCCTCGATGTCGGCGATACGCTCGGCCAGCGTGTCGGTGCGCAGGAAGTTGGGCGCGCCGATGCCGTGCAGGATCATGTTCATCAGGCCGATGACATAGGCCAGCGGGGCCTGCTCCTTGCCGTAGAAGGTCTCGCGCTGGAGCGTCTGCCAGGCGCCGGGTGATTTGGCCTGCGGGCGCATGTATTCGAACGCCTCGCAGAGGAAGCCCGCCGAGCCCGCGGCGCCGTCATAGATGGTCTCGCCGAGGCGCGGATCAGTGACTTTGATCATGGCGCGGATCAGCGGGCGGGGGGTGTAGTACTGGCCGCCGTTGCGCCCGGCGTTGCCCATGTTCTTGATGCGGGTCTCGTAAAGGTCGGAGAGCTCGTGTTTCTGTTCCTGGCTGCCGAAGGTGAGCTCGTCGATCCGGTCGAGCGCATCGCGCAGCATGTAGCCGTTCTGGAACTTGTTGCGAACCTCGCCGAAGATCTCGCCGATCTTGTACTGGATGGTGCCGGTGTCGGCGGTGGCCTGCTTGAAGCCGCGCAGATAGGGCATCAGGTCGGTGTTCACGAACTCGATCAGATCGGCGCCGATGCGGGTCCGGTCGAGGTCGGGCTTGCCGTCGGGCTGCTTTGGCGCGGCCCAGGCGGACCAGCGGTAGTCTTCGGCGAAGATGAAGTCGTAGGGCTCGCCGATCAGCTGCGCCTCGATCGCGCGCTCGTCCTCGAGATCGTCGAGATATTTGAGGAACAGCATCCAGGACGATTGCTCGACGTAATCGAGCTCGGTGTTGCAGCCGGGCTCCTGGAACATGATGTCGTCGAGATTCTTGAACGTCTGCTGAAACATGCGGCCCCCGAAATGTCTCATCCTAGTTCGCCCGACGGGCGAGCGCGGTCAAGCGGCGCCGCGCTGGAATCGCGCCTTCGCGCATTCTGCGGCGCACGCAGGCCATATTGGCCTGGACCCTTGCGATGGTCGCGTCCGTCCTGGCCGTGACACGGCCGCCTTGGCGACGTGACCCGGATCGAGCGGAGCCGTGTCTCTCCACGTGGCGCCCGTCGATATGGTTGCGAACCGCCGCGGTCGGGTGGCGAGCTTCAAGCTTGAAGCTATGGCGCCGAAGCTTGAAGGGGGAAGCTTCCGTGTGGTGCGGCAGGACCCTCGGCGGGATGTTTCGGGGGTGGATCCATGAGGACGAATTCCTGCGCATTGGAAAACAGGAGGACGTCTCCAATGCCAGCAGTTCGCGCCTATCCGGACGTTGAAGTCATCGCGCGGGGTCTCGCCCTTGAAGCTGGGGGGGCGGTCACGGCCACGTCCCTGCATCGCAGTCTTGGCGGCCGCGGCGACCCCAATACGGCCTTCACAACGTGGTCGGCCTTCGTTGCGCATCGCGGGCGGTCCGGGGCGCAAGGCGCACAGGCTGGCTCGGACGGGTTCTCGCCGGTCGTATCCGGGCAGATATCGGAGATCATCACCATGCTCGCGGGACTCGTGGAGACCTCGTCCGGCGAAAGGGATGTGATCCACGAGCGTCGGGCCCGGCAGATCTCGGCGATGAACGATACGCTTCTCGCCCGATCAGAGGAGCTCGAAGCTGAGATCGACACGCTCCGCGCGGAGAACCGGCGGCTTTCGGGAATACTTGCCGCCCGCCCCGCCGGCGTGTCGAAGGGGCGCCTGATCCTGCCATGACCCCGTGCCGGACATACAGACCGGACGCCTACCCGGAGCTATACGGTTTAGAACGGGAAGGTGTGGGGTGTCACAGGTCTGGCGCGTCGTTTTCTGTAATTGGATTTCGCAATTAGTCACCTCCGCGCCGCCACGCCGTGGCATCAAGGGTCGATAGGAGAGGATTGCGTCCATGTCAGACATCGCAGCGGTCTCCGCTGAAATTCCCCGTACTCGTAGTGGCGGCCGCATCGCGCGTCGCACATTGCGGGCCACCCATGACGTTCAGATGTTGTCGGGCCTCACGCGGGGGCTGCCGGTCTGCGAAGTGATGGACGGGTCCGAGATCGAACGGATCGATGCGGCCTCGATGAATATCCTCGAAAACGTGGGCGTCCAGTTCCGCGACCCGGTCGCGCTCGCCGATTGGAAGGCCGCCGGTGCCAAGGTCATCGGTGAAATAGTCTATCTTGATCGGGGTCTTGTACGCGGCCTAATCGCGACTGTCCCTGCGGACTTCACGTACTCCGCGCGAAATCCCGCGAAGAATGCGCGTCTGGGCGGGCCGCATTCGATCTTTGTTCCGATGACCGGCGCACCTTACCTACGGGACCTCGACGACGTCCGGCGGAACCCGACGCTCGACGACCTCGCAATGTTCCACAAGCTCAGCCACATGCTGCCTGCACTCCACTCGAGCGCGCACCACATCGTAGAACTGAGAACGGCAGTGCAAAAGTGAGCCACGGAAGTGGCGTGATAATCTCGCTGCGGGCAGCGTAAAATGTTGCCTCTTTGGCCCTTGATGTTTGCAGGGAGGGCGGGAGATTTTAGTTGTGGATTTGTATTTGAAGGTCCGCCTCGCGCGTCTAGGTGGCATGAGCGAACGGGCGGCAGCGGGTCATTTCGGGATTTCGCGCGCGAGCGTAAATAAGGTGATGTGCTTTTCGGTCCCGCCTGGATATCAGCGGACGGCCGAGATCAAGCGGCCCAAGCTGGATGCATTTACGGGCTTCATCGACCAGTGGTTGCAGGAGGACCTCGCCCGGAACCGCAAGCAACGGCATACAGCCAAGCGCATTTTTGAGCGGCTGCGGGATGAACACGCGTTCAAGGGCGGCTATACGACAGTCAAGAACTATGTCCGTGAATATGGTCGGCGCAGCCGTGAGATGTTTGTGCCGCTGGCCCCTGCCCCTGGCCACGCCCAAGCGAATTTTGGCGAGGCGATGGTGGTGACCGGCGGCGTGGAGCAGAAAGCGCACTTCTTCGCGCTGGATCTGCCCCACAGTGACGCCTGCTTTGTTCGGGCCTACCCGGCAGCTGCGGTCGATCTGCGCGAGGCGGGATATGCGGTGATGGCGGCGGCGAATGGGTCCGACGCGCTGGCCCTGCTGGCGCGGATTTCGATCACCGGGCTCGGCGCAACGGTTCCTTGCCACCCATGCCGCCGTCTACAACCACTTCAACGTCCAGCGCCACCTGATCTCCCTTAACACACTGCGCTACCTGCGCTCTCAGGCGCTCGCTAGATGGCGCGAAATTGCCGCAGCGTGAACGTCGATTCAGGAACGATCCGCGCGCGCTGCCAACAACGTGACAAATCCCGGCGGAGGGTTCACTCCCGAGCGGTTTGGATGAGGTGATCTTGTGCCGCAAGACGTGTGGCAGGAGACGGCGGAGCCTGACGGCATTCCGCCTCGCATGTCTCGAGATGGCGCCGAAATTTCCGGCGATCGGAGCCCGGCAACATGCCCATCTGGCGAGGCGGAGTCCTCGCGCCGAGGGGGACTTCGCAGGTGATGGACCGCAGCTTGCGAATGCTGAACATGGCTTCTCCTCTGACGACTGGCGTCACGGGCTCGATTCCAACGAATGTGAGGAGACCCCGGTCGGTATCGCAGGCGCGAACGCGCCTACAGCGCCCGGGGCGGCGGGCGGTTCAGCAGAAGAAATCGGAAAGGATCCGCGTGTGCCGACATGAGCTTAGCGTTAGGCGCGCGTCCGGCGTCAGTCAATCGCCCGCAGGCGCCACCGTCGCTTCCCGCTCCCGGCGTCGGACATTGGCGTCTTCGTGCCGACAGGTCCCGATCGGCGTAAGCCGTATTGAAAGTCCCGGTGGCGGATGCCACATGAAGATCATGAGCAAGTTCGGACATCCCGCGAGGTTCCCGCTAGCCGCGGGAAAGCTTCTGAACCGCCGGTGATCCCCGGCGGAGCCGGCCTTGGCGTCCGCTCCCGTCCCGGGGTTCTCGCAATCTCCCACTGATCGATTGAGAAGCGGAGACGCCCGGGCAGCCGGGTTTCCGGCACGCGGACATCCGTGTCCCGCTTCCACGGCTGGGCGCTCGTTGAAGCTTCGGTTTCAGCTCTCCCGGAATTGAAGGATGACATGTCCGGATACCTCTCAAGACAGATGCTCGACCCCAGGTGGCGGCGGCCCGTCCCGAAGGACGGCGGCGGCCGCTTTCATCAGTGGGTCGCCGCCGCGCTGCGACGAGGGCGCCGTCGCAAGATGGCAAAGGCGTTCCACGACATCGATGACTGGGTGCTTTTCGACATCGGATTGCGCCGCGCCGACATTCCGCGCCTCGTCGAGGAACTCGATGACAGGGAACTGCGCATGAGACCTCCTGCACGGTCGGCCGCCGCGCCGAACGATGTACGCGACGCGTTCCGGACGGCGGCATGAGTGACGCCCGCGCGTGCGACGGTCGTACGTGCGGGCCTGTTTTTCGACCGGTTTGAACAGGACTGAAAGGACCGACCATGATCTCCGCAGCCGACTTCGACGAAATCTTCCCTTCCATGGCCCGCCGGAGTCGGCAATCGACGGGCGATGCACTCAAATCATCAGGCGAGTTCCGTATCGCCGGCTACGAGGATGACGGGGTCCGGACCCGAGACCGCGCGACGTACGGCATCGTTCCATCCGATCCCGTGAGCGACGGCCTCGCGATCGCCATGATTCCGGTCATGGCGGCGTGTTCCGCCTCCACGCGGACGACTTCTCCGATTACTGTCGGCCTCGCGGTTTGCACCGCGGCCTTTGGCGCCGCGTCGACGATGCTCTTTTTTGATGTCGATGCTCCGACGGATGGACGGTTGAAACAGCACGCTTCCGCGTCACCGTGTCTTCGCTCAGCATCCACGGGATCGTCGGTTGCTTCGAGAGCACCGCTGATTGCTGATCGCTCACGGCTGGAAAACGGGAAAGACACATGAGTAGTGTACCGGACACGGAATGATGGATCCTTGAACACGGCTCTGAGCCTGAACATGTTGACAGTATGACACAATTCGATGTGATCGAGCTTCGCGTCGGTCGGGTCCGCCCGCTTGGTGGGAAGGGCATCCGCAGCGCCATCCGCAAGGGGGCGATCGCAGGCCCTGTCATGGCGCATGTCGACGGTCTCAAGGGGGACGAACAGGGCGATCGCCGTCATCACGGCGGGCCCGACAAAGCGATCCATGCCTATCCCGCCCGGAGCTATGCGATATGGGCGGCGGAGCTTTCTGCCCTCGAACCGGAAATGCACCCCGGTGCGTTCGGCGAAAATCTGGTTGTGGGCGGCGTCACCGAGACGGACATGTGTCTTGGCGATCAATGGCATCTTGGGCAGACATTGCTGGAAGTGAGCCAGTCGCGCCAGCCCTGCTGGCGATTGAACCTGCGGTTCGACAGGGCGGACATGGCGCAGCTGGTTCAGGCCACCGGACGCACCGGATGGTATTTCCGCGTCCTCGAAGAAGGTACGATCGCGGCAGGCGACACGGCGCGACTGATCGCGAGACCACATCCGGAATGGAGCCTCGACCGGGTCTGGCGCCTGCTCTACCGCGACACGCTGGATCGCGCGGCGCTTGCGGCGCTCGCGGCCTTGCCCGGACTGCCCGACCGCTGGCGTGGCCTCGCCGAGGCCCGGCTTGCCAACGGCCGCACCGAGGATTGGTCGCGGCGGATCGAGACCCCGCAATGAGCGTTGCTGTCGAAAACGGAACGACCGAGCGGCACGTAGCCGGTCTGCCTCTCGTCATCTCGATCCAGAGCCAGGTGGCCTACGGCCATGTCGGCAATTCGGCCGCCGCCCGGACGATGCGCGCCTGCGGCGTCGAGGTGGTCGAAGTTCCGACGACGCTGCTGTCCAATCATCCCCACTATCCCACGATGCGGGGGCGCATCCTGGAACCGGAGCTCGTGGCTGACATCCTGGCGGGTCTTCTCGAGCGCGACCTCGGCGCTCGCGCGGCGGTGATCCTTTCGGGCTTCGTGGGCCGGGCCGAGACGGCCTCCGCCGTGGCCGGATTCGTGCGGCAGACACGGGCCATCAACCCGCATCTCATCTATGCCTGCGACCCGGTCATGGGCGACGCGGATCTGGGGTTCTTCGCCGACGCGACCCTGCGCGACGCCTTCCGGGACGATTTGGTTCCTCTGGCCGATGTCATCCTGCCCAATGCCTTCGAACTGGAAGCGCTGTCGGGGGTGCCGATCACCGGCCCGGAGATCGTGGTCAAGGCGCGGAGCGTTCTGGAATGCCCCGCAATCGTCGCGACCTCGGTGCCGGTACCTTCGCGGCCCATGCGGCTCGCGACCGTCACGTCGACGGCGCGCGGCTGCTCCATAGTCGAAGTCGAACGCCTTCCGGTGCGCCCGGCCGGGACGGGCGACCTGCTTGCCGGGCTGACCGTCGCCCGGCTTGCGCTGGGGGCACAATTGGAGACGGCGGTGGCGCGCGCTGTGGCCGGCGTGGGGGTGGCGCTGTCGCGGATCGGCGGCGAGCCCTGGGCCGAGATGCCGATCACCGCGGCGCTCGAGGCCATCGTTGCAGCAGGCGGAAACGGCTGACGCGACGCGTCCGCAGGCCGAGTCCCTACGGCTGAAAGCGCCATGCCACGCCGACGCCCGCGATCCACGGGTGCAGGAGGATCAGGGCGGCAACGCCGGCCAGAACCAGCACAAGGCGCCACGCGGTGCTGGACGATGTCCGGAGCCTGGCGGTGCGCATTTCCGCGATCGTCCGCCGCCACACGGCCTCACCCATCTCGCGTCGGCGCCGACGGTCGATCATAGCCATACCGACAAGCGAGAACCCCGCCATGCTGCCGAACGCCAGGACGTGGGCGAGATCGCCGTTGGCCACCAGATGTGCGGCCGACCAGAGCAGGAACGCGGCCAGGACCGGATGGCGTATCCAGCGCAGGAAACCCGCTTTTTCGGGATCGAAGGCGGCGTTCCGGATGCCGCCGAAGGACAGCGGATTGGGTCTGCCCAAGCCGAAGGCGAGGATCGCCCCTGCAAGGACCATCGCGCCCAGAACCAACCACGCGACATGGGGCGGCTCGCCCCACAACCGAACGTAGGGGGCGTGGCGCGCGGCGAGGAAGACCCCCGCGAGCAGGGCGATCGAGAGGACCGAGTAGGCTGTCCCGAATCCGGCCGGCCCGAGACGGGCGACAAGCCATCGCCGCACGGGCGGGCGCAACGGGACCGAGTGCAGGACGAAAAAACCCGCGAGCGCCGATGCGAATGCGATCCAGCCCATGCCGCTATCGGTTCGGCCGGACCGTCAGCAGACAGCGACCGTAGACCGCGGGAAACCCGCCAAAGGCCGCGATCCAGCCAATCCCCGCCATGGTGTGCAACGGACCCGAGATCTCGGGCCAGAGGCCGGCCGCCACCCGCGCCAGCACGGAAAGGATGAGCGCCGCGTAGATCGCGACGGTCCCCACCCCCGCCGTCAGGTCCTGACCGGTATGGCCCAGCGTCGCCCGTGTCATCACCGCCAGCGTCATCAGCCCGATCGCCCCCGCCATCCACAGGTGCTGCGCGCCCGCCATCCCGAAGAACCCGGGCGCGAGGATTTCCACCGAGAGCGCCAGAGCGCCAAGCGGTACGAAGGCGTATCCCGCGTGCAGCACCGTCACCAGCGGCTCGGCCAGCGTCCGGTGCCCCGCCCAGCGGGCGAGCCGCAGCGCATGCAAGCCACCTGCGAGCGCAAGCGCCAGACCCGCGGGCAAGGACAGAGGCAGAGCCACCCATAGGACGAGCGCAGCAAGCAGAGCGACCAGCGCCGCCTTGTCGAAGCGTTGCATCGGCGCCACGGGCAGCGTCCTGCTCTGCCGTCGCACCAGCCAGTTGCGGGTGAAGGAGGGCACCACACGTCCGCCAATGACGGCGATCATCATGATGCCCGTGCCCAGACCCAGCCGAAGGCCGTAGCCTTCCGCGGCGTAATCGCCACGCGCAGCCTCCCAGTGAAACAGCGCGTTGCCGATGATGAACACGCTCAGCATTCCAAGCACGATCAGGTTGCGCCAGTTCTTTCCCACGACGATCTCGCGCCCGATCGCCAGCGCGAAGACCGCTGGAAAGGCCAGATCGACCGCCGCCACCAGCCCTGCCGGCAGACCGTCCGAGACGAGGATCGCCAGACGGCCTGCCAGCCAGAGGGCAGCCAACACACCCAGCCGCCAGCCGACGATGGGCAGGCGCCCCGTCCAGTTCGGGACCGCCGTCAGCAGGAAGCCCGCGACCACGGCGCCGAGGTAACCGAACAGGAATTCATGCGCGTGCCAGCTGACCGGATCGAATGCCGTGGGCAGCGACATGTTTCCCGCCAGCATCGGCACCCACAGCACCATCGCCACGGCCGCCCAGGCCGCCGCCCCGAAGAAGAACGGGCGGAACCCGAACGTCAGGATCGCAGGCCCGGTCCAGGCGCGCATCTGCTCGGCTGTCGAGGTCATTCGTCCTTCCTTGTCGCCGCGACGTCATCTTCGGTCAGGATCAGATCCAGTGGTATGTCATGGGGTTGCGGATGGATCGTAGGCAGTCGCGCCGCGGACAGCGCGAGGCCGATCGTGAGCGGCCGCGGCGCCAGCACCGCGAGAGTCCGGTCGAAATACCCGCCGCCCCAACCGAGCCTGTAGCATCCCGCATCCCAGCCCAGACACGGAGCCAGCGTCACGTCGGGCGTCAGTTTCGCGGCGTCGGGCGGAGGCACGGGGATGTTCCAGTCGCCGCGCGTCATCCTGGCCTCCGGCGTCCAGTGGCGGAACATCAACGGCGCCGCGCGCGTCTCCACCACCGGCAGCGCAATGGTCACGCCGATGCCGTGCAGTTCGGTGAGAAGCGGGCGCAGATCGGGTTCCCCTTTGATCGGCCAGTAGCCGGACAGGACGGTCCCCCGACCAACCCCGCGTTCGGCTAGCGCACTCTTCAAATGCTCGCCGATCCTGGCCGAGGCCTGCGCACGTCCGGCTTGTCCAAGGTCTTCCCTAAGCCCGGCCAGCCGTTTCCGTTCCGCCCGTCGCCAGCGCGCGACATCCCGCATCTGTTCCGGATCGACGCCGAGCGGATCGAAATACGTCGGGTCGATCTCGCCTGCCATGCAGGGCGGCGAGGCATATGAGTTCGACGCGCTCATCGACCGGTCCCGAACCGGGAGAAACACACGATGCCTTCCAAGCGTCCGTGTTCGTCCGGGTATCCGGCCAGCTTGCCCAGACCGGCATATGGCCGGCGCCATGCGCCAAAGACGTCTTGTGGCAAACGAAACCCATCCAGGATCACCGGGGTCCGGTGCGGGGCGGCCTCGTGCCCGGCATGATCTTCGCGCAGACCCGGCAGCGGCGCGCTCACCCCGGCAGCGAGGGTTGGAAAGACCGCCGCCGCCTCCTCGCGCATGTGGGCTTCTCGATCCGCGACCATGGCCTCAAACGGCCTTGCCAACCTGTTCGAAGCTTGGCTTTCCTCGGCATGAACAGTCTCGGCGGCAAGCGACAAGGCGATCATATCCGGCAACTTTTTCCGATGCGCGACACGAAAACGCGCCCGGATAAGCCCGACCAGGGCCCGTGTCCGCAATTCGGCTACGGGATCGTGCATTCACGCCTCCGCCGACAGACCGGCATTCGCGGCGAGCATGGCCCGACACCAAACGAGGATCGCCGCCTCATCAGGTGGCAACACCTCGGCCATGCCGTCCGAAAACCGCTCGAACGCGGCCCGGTGGGTCTCTGACACGCCGATCAGGACTGGAACGCCGCGCCCGAGCGCCTCCGCGATCAGCCCGCGAAATCCGCGCCCCTCCGCCTCGCTCAGACCGAACTTGTTCAGCACGAACAGGTCGGCCCCTTCCGCGGCCAGGCGCGCGGTCGCAAGGCCGACGGCCTCTTCAAGCGCGCCGGCATCCATCCGGCATGCGGTCGACCCGGCACCGAGGTTCTGGGTGATCCGGACAACCGGCCCATCGGGAAGAAGCCGCAGATCGCTGTCGCACTGGTCGTTGCCGCCACCCTTGGCGATAGGGCGCAGGGCGCCCGCGACCCGGATCCCATCGTCGATCAGGCGGGTCGCCACGGCGTCCAGCAGGCGATCCGTCTCCCCGCGTTCGCGCGATGTCACACTCGCAAGCGCCATCGGCTGGCCTCACCTCCGCTCGAACTGCGGGAAGAGCACGTCGTTTTCCAGCCGCATGTGCTCTTCCAGATCGGCGATGAACGTGTCGAGCCCGCCATAAAGCGCCGTCCAGGTGCCGCACGCCCCCGGTGGCAAAGTAAGACCGTCTGTCAGCCTGCGGATCTCGGCGACCTCGGTCGCATGATCGTCATGGTCCGCGCGCATCACCGCGATCGGGTTCTCGATCCCGGGTCCACCGCCCTTGCGGATGGCGGGAAAGAGGATCAGCTCCTCCTTCTTCATGTGCACCTCCATCTCCCCGATCATGCGGCGCAGGACGGCGGAAAGTCCGTCCGGCACATCATCGTCGCCGGCGTGCACGGTCTCGACCTTCTCCGCCATCTCGACCAAGGGCGGCAGCTGTTCGCGATGGCGCGCGTGGTAGCGGGATTCGATATGGCGGGTCAGCTCGGCGGCATCGTGGATCGGGGCGGCTTCGGCCATCGGGCATACTTTCGTCAGCAAAAATCCGGAACGGCATCGGGGGCGGCCTGCGCCTCGCGTACCGCGATATGGAGCGAGCGGGCGATACGTTCGGCGCGAAGGATGACATGCTCGGCGCCGGCCGGCGTGCAGATCTCGTGCGCCGTCTCACGGAACAGGTCCAGCCAATGCCCGAAATGGGCGCCGTCGATCGGCAGGGGTGTATGCGCCGGCACCGGGCGGCCGTGGTAGCGCCCTGTCATCAGGGCGACCGAGGACCAGAAGGCGACCATGCGCTCCAGATGCGGCGCCCAGTCGGTGATGCGTGCCGCGAAGATCGGGCCGAGCACCGGATCATGGCGGACCTTGCCGTAGAAACCGTGAACCAGCTCGCGCAACACGACTTCGTCGAGGCCAGTCTCCGCCATGATGTCCGCGGTCATCCGGGGCCGGGCCGAGGTGATCTGCGCGGGCGAGCTGGCGATGGTCATGCAACTTCCGTCTTCTTCGTTTGCATTTCAGCCTATGCCTGCTAATAGGTATTGTAAATACCGATACAGCGCGAAGGACCGGCGACGATGCGCCTCACCTCTTTCACCGATTACGGCCTGCGCATGCTGATGCGCATGGCAAGCGCGCCGGAGCGGGCCTTTTCAACCGCAGAGCTGTCGGAGGAGTTCGGCCTTTCGCGCAACCATCTGGCCAAGATCATGCAGCATCTCGCCCGCGCCGGACTGATCGAGACACGCCGCGGCGGTGGCGGCGGCGCGGTGCTGGCTCGACCGGCAGACGGGATCCGTATCGGCGCCGTGGTGCGATCACTGGAGGAAGACCAACCGCTCGTCGAATGTCTGGGTGCCGATGGCGGATCCTGCACGATCGACGGACGCTGTCGCCTCAAGTCCCGGATGCGGTTGGCAGAGGCCGCCTTTCTTGCCGACCTGGACCGCTCGACGCTGGCGGACATCGCGCTCGCCCCGCTTCAGGCAGGCGCGCGGACGATAGGCGAGCAGTGGTCGCAGGCGAGCCAACTGAACACGGAAGCTGAAAAGAAAAGGAAACCCCATGACCACCTGGCTGCCCACCCTGAAAACTGCAACACCCGAGGAAGGCTATGCGCTGGCCGTCAAGCTGGCCCGCGTCGCCATCAAGATGACGCAGCCGGATGCGGCGGTTCGCGACAAGCTGCGGCCGGTCTATGCCGAAGATGCCGACGCCCTGATCGCGTCCAGCCAGATCGTGGCGACACATTTCGCCACTGTGGCGGCTGCCAACGACTACTGGAGGGAGGCGACATGACGGGGGTGGAACGCAACGCCAGCGATTTCGTCATCGACGCCGCATTGTTGGCGCGAAGCCTTCGGTCTGCCGCAGAGCGAGATCAAAGCGCGAATGCGAGATGGCTCGATCACCTCGCGCTGCGAAACCGGCGTCGATGAGGACGCCGGTCGTTGGCGCCTGACCTTTCATCACGCGGGCCGTGCCTGTCGGTTCGTCGTCGACGAAGCCGGTAATATCCTGACTAGGGCGACGTTCCCGATCAAGACCAGACCGCAAGACCTGGCAGCACAGGTTGGCGCCACCGGGACGGCAAGCTCCGGCACCGGCAACCCCCGGCGAATACCGCGCTCTTGACCCACGATGTAATGGCCTCCATCGGGCAGGCGTTCGTTCGCGAACCATGCGGCGAAGCTCACCGTTCGGTCCTGAGCGCCTCGACAAGCATCTGGCGCGCACCCTAACGCGCGACCTCGGTCTGCGGTTCGAGGATCGATCCGGGCTGGGCAAGCGGGGTGCTCATAGTATCTCCCTTCAGGTCGTATCGCCCCTTGGGGAGGTTCTCGCTGGCTTCAACACCCGCCACGATACGTCGCATTCGCAGGCTCAATCACCCATTTCCATCTCGGCTGGGGCCTCGTCGATGCTGATCATAAGATGGGGCATATCTTGCCCGTCGCAGCCGCACCCCGGTGATGCGATGGACTGACGAACCGTCATTGCGATCTGGAATGGCGTGTCAGGAAGTACCCGGGCCCGATGCTGCAATCGAGATCGCTTAGGCGCCCGTCCTTGAGCCCGTAAATCAGACCGTGCACGCGGACATCGGCCCCGCGGCGCCATGCCCGTTGCAGGATCGGCGTTTCGCAGACGCGCCGCACGCCCTCGACCACATTGAGTTCGGCCAGCCGGTCGCGTTGTGCTTCGAGGTCAGGTTCGCGCCCCAAATCGACCGCGTAAGCGCGGGCCAGGCGCCGGATCGGTTCCAGCCAATGATCGGCCAGACCATGGGGCAGATCCTCGGTCGCGGCCTTGACCCCGCCGCAGCCATAGTGGCCGCAAACGATGATCTCGCGCACATGCAACGCATCGACGGCAAATTCGAGCGCCGACAGCAGGTTCATGTCCGAGGAATGAACGATGTTGGCGACGTTGCGATGGACGAAGACCTCGCCCGGATCGAGGCCCGCGACCACGTTGGCCGGAACCCGACTGTCCGAACAGCCGATCCAGAAAAACTCGGGCGCCTGAAGGGCGGCAAGACGGGTGAAATAGTCGGGTTCCTCGGCGTGACGTTGCTGCGACCAAGCCACGTTGCGCGCCAGAAGATCATTCAGCATCGGTCGTCTCCGGGAAGTCTGGCAGCCCGCGTCTTGACCGCATGTGTTTCGACAGGATTCGCAGATCGGACCGGGTCAGCCGGGCGCGGGCAATCGGCAACAGTATCGCGTTTTCGGCAACGAGGTGGCGGCGCACGTGCCCCATAAACCTAGACAACACTGCGCGCTCTTTGGCGGTCAGATCGGCCCCCCTGTCGAGGCAACCAGCCAGCATCACACGCACTTCAGGCAGCAGGCGCATTGCCTCATCCTGATCGGCCCTGATCCGGTCGATCGCACCCTCGATCGCATCCTCCTCCGTGCAGCGCCGGGCAAGAAGCGGGAACAGATCTTCCATCTCGTCGCGCAGATGGACGTTCAGTTCTTCGTTCAGAAAACGCAACACCTGCACTACCGCCTGACGATTGGTGGCGTCCGCCATCGCCAGTCCGTCGATGACGGCGCAGAACTGCCGCTCGCGCAGGTGGTCCTCGCTGATGAAATCCAGAGGATTTGCAAGCAGGCTGTGATTCGTCGGACTATCACCGCTCCCACGCAGCACTGGCTCAGACGGTTTCATCACACGTCCTTTCGCATGGCTCAGATTGGCGCGAGACTTGCGCCGCTGATCTGCGCTTCTTGTGCCAGGCGCTCAACGAAGTACCGCGAAGCCTTGGCCCAAGCCGCCTTTTCCAGCGCTTGCGCGATTTTGGGGCGGACGGTCTCATAGGGCAGCACTTGACCCTGCGCCGTGGCGTTCAGGCGGATGATGTGCCACCCGTGCCGCGACAATACGGGCCCGGGGCTGATGCCGCCCTCTGGCAGGCTGCGCAGCGCAGCCTCGAATTCCGGCACGGTGTCACCCGGGCCAAGCTGACCCAGATGGCCGCCGGACGCTTTGGAGCCGCAATCGCTTTCGCGGCAGACGGCGGCAAAGCCTTTGGCATCGCCACCAAGCCGCGCCAGCAGGGCAACAGCCCGTTCTTCGGCTGCCATACGCTCTTTCTCGTTGCGAGGGTCGCAGGCGCACAGGAGGTGCGACACGTCCCAAAGTGGCGCAGACCGGAAGCGGTCGGGATCGCGCGCCCATTCGGCGTGAACCGCTTCCTCAGTCACGGGAGTAATCGTCAGCGCCTCGTCCAGAAGGGCACGGATCAGGGCTTCGTCCTCGGTCTCGAACCGGCCGGGGGCCAGCTCAGACGGGTCGGGCGTCAGCCCGCGCGCTTTGGCCTTTTGCAGCAGCAGGGCGCGGATTACGAGGGCCTGCGCCGCCTTACGCCAGGCGATGCCGGGCTTGTCTTTGGGCGCTGCGTGATTCTGGGCCTCGGCGGCGATCGCCGCCGAGGAAATCGTTTCGCCGTTCACGACGACATCGGGAAAGAGGGCCACGTTCATCTCGGTCACTCTGCCGGTGTGGTGGCCGTGGGGCCGGTCTTGCCCTGCCGGGCGTCGAAGGCGCGGCGCCGCTCCTCCAGCGGGCGATGGCGGCGCGAACGCACGATCTGGTATCCGGGCCGTGCCAGCAGATAGCGGACCGGGGCGGCAAAGCCTGAGATCATGTGCACCAACCGGGTGAACGGAAAGAGCGCGGTTATCAGCAGGCCGAGGAAGATGTGCAAGCGGTAGAGCCAGTGCACGTCGACCACATCCGCCCAAGCGTTGATGTTCCAGGTCACGATGCTCTGCGACCAGGTCATGAAACGGACCATTTCAGAGCCGTCCATATGCTGCAGCGTCTGCGTGATCGTCAGCAATCCGATCAGCAGCTGCAGCCATATCAGGACCATGATGCCGATATCTGCAAAGCTTGACGTCACGCGGATACGCGGATCCACCAGCCGGCGATGCAGCAGCATCGTCGAGCCGATCAGCGCGGCAATCCCCGCCGGTCCTCCGATGATGACTGCCAGCCATTGCTTGAACCAATAAGGAACACCGATCGCATCTAGCACCCAGATCGGCGTGAAAAGACCGATCAGGTGTCCAAAGAATACGATTATGATGCCGACGTGAAACAGGATCGAGCCCCAGAACAGCTGCTTGCGTCGCAACAATTGGCTGGACGAACTTTTCCAGGTGAAGGGATCGCGTTCGTAGCGCGCGATGGACCCGACCACGAGGATGGTCAACGCCGCGTACGGCATGATCCCGAAGATGATGAAGTCTATGTCAAGATTGCCGAACATGTCATGCGCTCCTGTTCATGGGGGCAGGTTTCAAGGCCGGGGCCGGTTTGTCCATCAGGGTCAGCATGTCGCGGACCTGCGGACAGCCCGCATTCGGGTCGGGGCCAAACGTGACCTCGGTCTCCTCCCAGACCGCGTCCAGCGCGGTCAGATCAGTCGGGTCGTCGTCTGGCTGGGCGAGCATACCGGCCACGGCTTCGGTGTCGGCCTGAGCGCCGGCAAGCTGGGAAAGAGCGGCGAACGCAGCGTCATACCCGCTCTCGCGCCGCACCAGTCGAATGGCAAGCGCGTCGAAGATATGGGCTGCGTCCGCCAGAGTTTCCTGCACTTCCGCGAAGGGACGCGTCGACAGGAATTCCAGCAGCACCGGCAGGTGGTCGGGCAGTTCTGAAGTGGCAGGCTCAAACCCGCCGCCCCGATAGGTCTCGATAAGGCTGACCATCGCGCCGCCCCTATCCCGGCTTTCGCCATGGACATGCTCGAACAGGTTCAGCGACAGAGTGCGCGACCGGTCGAACAGCATCACGTAGCTTTCCTGCAGGTCAAAGAGATCGGCCTGCGCCAGCCTGTCGGTGAGTGTTCGCAGCGCGGCCCGCGTGACGGGAGCGATACTGGGATCGGCGCCCAGAACTGCCCCGATCTCGGGCATGGCTTCCTGAAGCTCCTGCGAGGGATAACTCAGCGTCAGCGACAGGGCCTTGAGGGTACGGTCCATCATCAGAACGACTCCAGCGGAAGGGCAAAGGATTTCTTCTTGCCGCCGAACAGGCTGGTTTTGCCCGTCTCGCCTGTGGAACAGCCGTTGCCGTCGGTGAACCCGCAGCCGCCACGAATGTCGGCGCCCACTTCGTTCTGTTCGCGGTGCGCCGTGGGGATCGCGAAGCGGTCCTCGTAGTCGGCGATGGCCATGATCTTGTACATGTCCTCGATCATGCGGCCCGACATGCCGACACGGGCGGCGATGCCCTCGTCGCGCACACCGTCCACCGTCAGCGTCCGCATGTAGAGCCGCATGGCCGACATCCGTTCAAGCGCATGGACGATGGGTTCCTCGTCCCCCGCCGTGAGCATGTTGGCCAGATACTTCACCGGAATGCGCAGGCTGCGCACGTCGGGCATCTGGTCGCTCATCGCGATCTGGCCGGCCTCGGCCGCGTTCTGGATCGGCGAGAGCGGCGGGATGTACCACACCATCGGCAGCGTCCGGTATTCGGGATGCAGCGGAAAGGCGACCTTCCAGTCCATTGCCATCTTCCAGATCGGGCTGACCTTGGCGGATTCGATCCAGTCCTCGGGCACACCGTCACGGCGGGCTGCCGCGATCACCTCGGGGTCGTTGGGGTCGAGGAACACGTCGAGCTGCGCGCCATAGAGATCAGTTTCCCGCTCGGCGCTTGCCGCCGCCTCGATCTTGTCGGCGTCATAGAGGATGACACCCAGGTAGCGGATGCGGCCGACGCAGGTTTCGGAACAGACCGTCGGCTGGCCGCTTTCAATCCGCGGGTAGCAGAAGGTGCACTTTTCGGATTTGCCGGATTCCCAGTTGTAATAGACCTTCTTGTAGGGACAGCCCGAGACGCACATCCGCCAGCCGCGGCATTTTTCCTGGTCGATCAGGACGATGCCGTCCTCCTCGCGCTTGTAGATCGCGCCGGAGGGGCAGGATGCGGAACAGGTCGGGTTGAGGCAGTGCTCGCAAAGCCGAGGCAGATACATCATGAAGGTATTCTCATACTCTCCATAGATTTCCTTCTGCACGTTCTCGAAGTTGTAGTCCTGCGACCGCTTCGAGAATTCGCCACCCAGAATTTCCTCCCAGTTCGGGCCCTTCTCGATTTTTTCCATCCGCTCGCCGGTGATCTTCGACCGGGGACGCGCTGTGGGAAAGGCGGTCATGTCGGGAGCCGACTTCAGATGGTCGTAGTCGAAATCGAACGGCTCGTAATAGTCATCGATCTCGGGCATTGACGGGTTGGCGAAGATGTTCGCCAGGATCCGCCACTTGCTGCCCTGCTTGGGGTGCAGCTTGCCGCTGGCCGACCGGGCCCAGCCTCCGTTCCAGCGTTTCTGGTTTTCCCAGTCGGTCGGATAGCCGGTGCCGGGCTTGGTTTCGACGTTGTTGAACCAGGCGTATTCAACGCCTTCCCGCGTGGTCCAAACATTCTTGCAGGTGACCGAGCAGGTGTGACACCCGATGCATTTGTCGAGGTTCAGAACCTTGCCGATTTGCGCGCGAACTTTCATTCCGCAGCCTCCACTTTGGGGGTTGCGGGCGTGTCCAGCCAGTCAACCTTCTTCATTTTCCGCACTATAACGAATTCATCCCGGTTGCTGCCCACGGTGCCGTAGTAGTTGAAGCCGTAGGACAGCTGCGCGTATCCGCCGATCATGTGGGTGGGTTTCAAAGTGGTGCGGGTGACCGAGTTGTGGATGCCGCCGCGGTTGCCGGTCTTTTCCGACCCGGGCGTATTCACGATCTTTTCCTGCGCGTGGTACATAAACAGCGTGCCCTGCTTGATCCGCTGGCTCACCACCACCCGCGCGGTCAGCGCGCCGTTGATGTTGTAAGCCTCGACCCAGTCGTTATCGACGAGACCCGCCTTTTTCGCGTCCAGCTCCGACATCCAGACCACCGGCCCGCCCCGGTTCAGCGTCAGCATCAGGAGGTTGTCGGTATAGGTCGAGTGAATGCCCCATTTCTGGTGGGGCGTGATGAAGTTCAGCACCACATGGGGGCTGCCTTCGGCCGCGTCGTTGTTGACGGCCGCAGTGATGGTCTTGAGGTCCACCGGCGGGCGGTAGCTGACGAAGCCCTCGCCGAAGGCACGCATCCACAGGTGATCCTGGTAGAGCTGCTGCCGGCCCGTCAGCGTCCGCCACGGGATCAGTTCGTGAACATTGGTGTAGCCCGCGTTGTAGCAGACCTCCTCGCTTTCGATGCCCGACCATGTGGGCGACGAGATGATCTTGCGCGGCTGCGCCGCGATATCGCGGAATCGGATCTTGGTGTGATGCGCGCCTTCGGCCAGGTGGGCATGGTGGCGGCCGGTGGGCTTCTCCAGTTCCTCCCACGCCTTCACGGCCACTTCGCCATTGGTCTCGGGCGCGAGCATCAGGATCATCTCGGCCGCGTCGATCGCGGTTTCGAGCTTCGCGTGGCCCTTTGATACGCCCTCATCCAGAACGACCCCGTTTAGGTCGCGCAGATGCCCGACCTCGACCTTGGTGTCCCAGGTGATCCCCTTGCCACCATTGCCCAGCTTTTCAAGCAACGGCCCGACCGAGGTGAACTTCTTGTAAAGGTTCGGATAGTCCCGCTCGACCGTGATGTAGTTCGGCGCGGTCTTACCGGGGATCAGGTCGCATTCGCCCTTCTTCCAATCCTTCACATGCGCCTGAGCCAGCTCGCCGGGGGTGTCGTGCAGGAGTGGAAGCTGGACGATGTCGGTTTCCACTCCCAGCACCTCGGGCGCGACTTCCGAGAATTTCCGGGCGATCGACTTGAAGATCTCCCAGTCCGACTTGCTCTCATAGGCCGGGTCCACCGCCGCCTGCAGCGGGTGGATGAACGGGTGCATGTCGGACGTGTTCAGATCGTCCTTCTCGTACCAGCTGGCCGTAGGCAGCACGATGTCGGAATAGACACAGGTGGTGGACATGCGGAAATCGATGGTCACCAGCAGGTCGAGTTTGCCCTTTGGCGCCTCGTCATGCCAGACGGCCTCCTTCGGCATCACGCCACCTTCCTCGCCCAGATCCTTGCCCATCACGCCGTGATCGGTGCCGAGCAAGTGCTTGAGAAAGTACTCGTGCCCCTTGCCCGACGACCCCAGCAAGTTGGACCGCCAGACGAAAAGGTTGCGCGGCCAGTTTTCCGGGGCGTCCGGGTCCTGACACGACATTTCCAGATCGCCGGATTTCAGCTGCTCGGCGACGTAGTCCTTGATCTCCTTACCAGCCTTCTTTGCGGCTTTCGAGACTTCCAGCGGGTTGGTTTTCAACTGCGGTGCCGAGGGCAGCCAGCCCATGCGTTCGGCCCGGATGTTGTAGTCGATCAGGGAAATGTCCCAATCGCCTTCGGGCGCCGTGGGCGACAGGATCTCGCCCGCGCGCAGCGTCTCGTAGCGCCACTGGTCGGTATGGGCGTACCAGCAGGAGGTGGAGTTCATGTGCCGCGGCGGGCGGTTCCAGTCCAGCGCGAAGGCCAGAGGTTGCCAGCCCGTCTGCGGGCGCAGCTTTTCCTGGCCGACGTAATGCGACCAGCCGCCGCCCTCCTGCCCGATGCAGCCGCACATCACCAGCATGTTGATGATGCCGCGATAGTTCATGTCCATATGGTACCAGTGGTTCAGACCGGCCCCGAGGATGACCATGGACTTGCCGTGGGTCTTTTCGGCATTGCTCGCGAATTCCCGCGCGACCGCGATAATCTTCTCAGCAGCCACGCCGGTGATCTTCTCGGCCCAGGCCGGGGTGTAGGGGCTGTCGTCGTAGAAATCCTTGGACACCCAGTCACCGCCAAGACCGCGATCAAGACCGTAATTGGCACAGAACAGGTCGAACACGGTGGCAACCAGAACCTCCTTGCCATCGGCCAGCTTCACGCGTCGCGCCGGAATGTTCCGGGTCAGTACCTCGGGGTGGTCGCATTTCACGAAATCACCCGTCGCGGCACCACCGAAATAGGGGAAATCGACGCCCACGACCTCGTCGTGATCCTTGTCGAGGATCTGGCTCAGCCGCAGCTTGGCCTCTGCCCCTTTCGCCTGCTCTTCGAGATTCCACTTGCCCTCTTCGCCCCAGCGGAACCCGATCGACCCGTTAGGCGCCACGATCTGGCCAGACGCCTCGTCATAGGCGACGATCTTCCAGTCGGGATTGTTCGCCTCGCCAAGCTTGCCGTCGAAATCGTCGGCGCGCAGCATCCGGCCCGGCACAAGGTGGCCGTCCTTCTCATCCAGCCGCACCAGCATCGGCATGTCGGTGTACTTGCGCGCATACTCCTCGAAATACGCGGCCTGCTGGTCGAGGTGGAATTCGCGCAGGATCACGTGGCCCATCGCCATCGCCAGCGCCGCATCGGTGCCCGCCTGCGGGTTCAGCCAGATATCGCCGAATTTGGCGGCCTCAGAATAGTCGGGGCTGACCACGGCCGACTTGGTGCCGCGGTAGCGCACCTCGGTATAGAAATGGGCGTCGGGCGTGCGGGTCTGAGGCACGTTCGAGCCCCAGAGCATCAGGAAGCCCGCATTGTACCAGTCGGCCGATTCCGGCACGTCCGTCTGCTCGCCCCAGGTCTGCGGCGAGGCGGGGGGCAGGTCGCAATACCAGTCGTAGAACGACATGCAGGTGCCGCCCAAAAGCGACAGGTAGCGCGAGCCGGCGGCGTAGCTGACCATCGACATCGCCGGGATGGGCGAGAAGCCGAACACCCGGTCGGGGCCATAGGTCTTGGCGGTATAGGCGTTGGCGGCGGCGACGATCTCGGTCGCTTCGTCCCAGCTTGCCCGCACGAAACCGCCCTTGCCGCGCGTCTTGGTATAGGAGGCACGCAGGATCGGATCGTTCTGGATCGCGGCCCAGGCCGCCACCGGCGTCATGGTCTCGCGCTTCTTCCGCCAAGCACGCATCAGGCTGCCCCGGATCAGAGGGTTCTTTACCCGGTTCGCGGAATAGAGATACCAGCTGTAGGACGCCCCCCGCGCGCAGCCGCGCGGCTCATGGTTGGGCAAGCCCGCGCGGGTACGAGGATAGTCGGTCTGCTGCGTCTCCCAGGTGACGATGCCAGACTTTACGTAGATCTTCCACGAACACGACCCGGTGCAGTTCACCCCGTGCGTCGAGCGAACGATCTTGTCGTGCCGCCAGCGGTTTCTGTAGGTGTCCTCCCAGTCCCGGTTTTCGCGGGTGGTCTGGCCCCAACCGTCCGAGAATTTCTCCAGCTCCTTGCTTTGGAAGAAGTTCAGTCTGTCGAGCAGATGGCTCATTTTGCTGTCCTTTCGGGTTTCTGGGTCGGGGCGGAGGGCGCCGCCGGTGTATCCGTTTCGGTCATTGTGCGGGCTGAGTGGCAGCGCCTGCGGCGCCGCCATGTTCGATGTCGTGCAACAGGCCGCCGGGGCGCGTGTAGACGGCCCAGGTGATCGCCACGCAGATCACGTAGAAGATCAGGAAGCCCCAGAGCGCGCCCACGGCCGACCCGCTCATCGCGATGGACGTGCCGTAGGCCTTGGGGATGAAGAAGGCGCCGTAGGCCGCCATGGCCGAGGTGAAGGCCACGATCGCGCCGGATTCCATCGCGATCTGCCGCTTGCGTTCCTCGACCCCCAGATGCGGCATCAGGCGCGGCACTTCGCGGCCCATGATCACCGGGATCATCTGGAAGGTCGACGCGTTGCCGACACCGGTTAGGAAGAACAGCGCCATGAAGCAGGCGAAGAAGCCGATGAAGGACCCGAGCCCGAGGAAGGTGATCACGCCGAACGTCGCCACAATCATCGCCGCGAAGGTCCAGAAGGTCACTCGGCCACCGCCGAAACGGTCGCTTATCCAGCCGGTTCCAGCGCGGCTGAGTGCCCCCACCAGCGGCCCGAGGAACACGTAGTTGAGCGCGTTCACCTCCGGGAAGGCCAGCCGCGTCAGAAGCGGAAAGCCCGCCGAATAGCCGATGAAGCTGCCGAAGGTGCCGGTGTAGAGGACGCACATCAGCCAGTTGTGCTTGCGGCTGAAGATGACGGCCTGATCGGCAAAGCTGGCGCGCGCGTCGGCGATGTCGTTCATCCCGAGCCACGCCGCGATCGTGGCCGCAAGGATGAAGGGTACCCAGACAAATCCCGCGTTCTGCATCCAAAGCTGCCCGCCATCTGACATGGTCTGCGGTTGCCCGCCGAGAGCGCCGAAGACGCCTGCCGTGATGACGATGGGCACAAGGAACTGCATGACCGACACGCCCAGATTGCCAAGCCCTGCATTCATCGCCAGCGCGTTGCCCTTTTCGGCCTTCGGGAAGAAGTAGCCGATATTGGCCATGCTGGAGGCAAAGTTGCCGCCGCCGAACCCGCACAGAAGCGCCAGCACGAGGAAGATCAGGTACGGCGTGTCGGGGTTCTGCACCGCGTATCCGATGCCCATGGCAGGCAGCAGCAGCGATGCGGTCGACAACGTCGTCCAGAGCCTCCCGCCGAAGATCGGCACCATGAAGCTGTAGAAAATGCGCAGCGTGGCACCCGACAGGCCGGGCAAGGCCGCCAGCCAGAACAATTGGCCCGGCGCGAAGTCGAACCCGATGGCGGGTAGTCGTGCCACGACAACCGACCAGACCATCCAGACCGAAAAGGCCAGAAGGAGCGCCGGGATCGAGATCCAGAGGTTACGGCGGGCGATGGCTCGGCCCGTGTCATGCCAGAACCGGGCGTCTTCAGGATGCCAGTCCGCAAGAACACGTGGCATGACTGTCTTGCCCGGAATGTGGATGCCCTGCATTTCCGGCAGGCTCGGCAATTCGTCGAGCGCCGGGCCGTGGGCCGCGCGTTCCATCGCGCGAACTGACAAGTGCATCCAAATCAGCGCCATGGTGACCAGCACAAACAGCAGCGCGAAGCACGAGGTGTAGATGCCAGTGAGGTCCAGAAGCGCACCAAAGGCGATGGGTAGGACGAATCCGCCAAGTCCGCCGATCATGCCGACAAGGCCGCCAACGGCGCCGACGTGGTTGGGATAGTAGACCGGGATGTGCTTGAAGACCGCCGCCTTGCCCAGGCTCATGAAGAAGCCGAGCGCGAAGAGTGTCACGATGAATGGCCACAACCCCATTTGGGTCGAGAAGGCGATCGGGCCGTCCTTTCCTTGGATGACGTAATCCGTGGGTGGATAGGAAAGCATGAGCAGGAACAGCATGCTGAAGCCGAAGGTCCAGTACATGACTTGGCGCGCGCCGAACTTGTCGGACAGAACGCCGCCATAGGCCCGGAACAGCGAGGCCGCGAGGCTGAAGGACGCCGCCGCCATGCCCGCGAAGCGGACGTCGATGTCGTAGACGTCAATCAGGTAATGCGGCAGCCACAGCGCCAGCGCCACAAAGGCCCCGAAGACGAAAAAGTAGTAGAGCGAGAAGCGCCAGACCTGCAGGTTCCTGAGCGGCGCAAACTGCTGTGCCAGCGTGGGCGGCTTCGCGCCCGTCTTGCGCCGCTCGACGAGTTCCGGGTCATCCTTGGCCAGAAGGAAGAACAACACGCCGATGATGGCGAGCCCCGCCGCCCAGACATAGGCCACACCGTGCCAGCCGTAGGCGACCATGACAAACGGGGCGACGAACTTGGTGACCGCTGCGCCGACATTGCCGGCCCCGAAAATGCCGAGAGCCGTGCCCTGATGACCAGCGTCATACCAGCGGCTGACATAGGCGACACCGATGATGAAAGAGCCACCGGCAAGCCCAATGCCGAGGGCCGCCACGAGGTACATGACGTAGCTGTCGGCCAACGTTAGCGCCCATGTCGCTAGCGCGGTCAGGATCATCTGGCTGGAGAACACAAGTCGCCCGCCGTACTTCTCGGTCCAGACACCCAGGAACAGGCGCGTGATCGACCCGGTCAGGATCGGCGTGGCGACCAGCAGGCCGAACTGTGTGTCGCTCAGGCCAAGCTCGGCCTTGATGGCGACCCCGATGATGGAAAATATTGTCCAGACGGCGAAACAGGCGGTGAAGGCGATCGTGCTAAGGCCCAAGGCGCGCGTCTGATCGGCGCGTGAGGCTGTGGCGACAGACTGCATGGTGGATCTCCGGCGAAAGATTGACGTCTTCATCCCGTGGAGGGGTTCAGTGCCAGATCTGCGGCCAGCGCGGTCGGGGTGAGTTGATCCAGATCATAAAATGCGGATAGTCATGACGAAATAAATGGCTCGTCGAATTTTGTCATCTGTCCTGATGCGTTGCATCAAGGCAGTGGACGCACGGATCAACCGCAGGATTGACATTTATCAAATCCGCGCCAGGAATCTGTCGGACGCGCGCGAGAAAGGAAGCCATGCCCGAGTCAGACTATCGTGGTGTCCGGCAACTGGACCTCTTCGCTCAAATGGAGAACGAGCATTTCACCGCGCTAATGCGCGGCGCATACGTCCAGAATTTCCCTGCGCATGTCGACTTGATCATCGAAGGCGACCCAAGTGATTTCCTGCACATCGTTCTGTCCGGCGCGGTCGATCTGTTCTCCGAATGGAACGGCAGGGATACGAGCATGGCAACCGTTCGGCCCATCTCGACCTTCATTCTTGCTGCGACGATCAAGGACGCACCTTATCTGATGTCCGCACGTACTTTGGAGAAAAGCCGGATCGTGCTGATTCCCAGCCAGGACGTGCGTACGATTTTCGACGCAGACGGCCAATTCGCACGTACGATCGTCATAGAGCTTGCGCAATGCTACCGCGCGGTCGTCAAGTCCCAGAAGGATCTCAAGCTCAGAACCTCGCTCGAGCGGCTTGCAAACTACCTTCTGAGACAACAGAGGCGTGCAGGCGGCGGGGCAGCGTTTGTGCTAGATTTCGAGAAACGCCGCCTTGCCTCGGTTCTCGGCATGACCCCAGAAAACCTGAGCCGCGCCTTCAAGGGATTGCAGGCCTACGGCGTGACAGTGAGCGGCACCCACATCATCATCGACGATCAGGCGGACCTTGAGGGGTTCGCAAAGCCCAATCCGTTGATCGACGACTTCTCGACCTGAAGGAGAGACATATGACCAAGTCCATGCCCGGCGCTGCCGGTGATCTCGCGGAGGAACACCCCGATATCTGGAAGGCCTATGCGGCCTTGGGTAAGGCAACCGCCGACAGCGGCCCGCTGACGCCCCGCGAAAGGCGGCTCGTCAAACTGGCGCTCGCCATCGGCGCATGCTCGGAAGGCGCGGTGCATTCCCACACAAGGCGCGCCAGGTCCGAAGGCATCGAGCCTGCTGCGATGATACAGGTGGCGTTGCTGGCCATCGGCCCGCTTGGCCTGCCGCGCGCCGTCGCCGCCAAGACCTGGATCGAAGACATCAAGGAGTAGTTGTCAGAGAAGTGGGCTGATGCTGAACAGCACAGGGCGCGCCCAGAGGAGCGTGGCATAAAGGCCAATTCCGCCGAGAGGCGAATATGGCAACCGCTTGACAGGACCAGGTTCCGGGGTGCGAGCCTCTCACGGTCGCGCACAGGTGCTGCTACTCGTCCCCCATCGCGCGCCGTCTTGGTGGTGGATCAAACGCCCGCCAAGGCGTGCGAAGACAGCGAAGGTACGGAACTGAAGCACATGCGCCAGATCCCCGGTCGGTACGACAAGAGTGTCGGCCCAGAGGGCCAGCGCCAGAAGTAAAGGATGGCGCGACTAGCGGACGATACCGCGCCACAAGGGGTCGAAAGCGTCAATGTGCGCGCCACTGAAGGAGAACGGATCGTGCCGCGCGGGAGAACGCGAGTATCAGGCAGACAGGCCCTAAGACGGCCATTAGAACAAGTGCCTGCCACGGTGCCCAATGCCGGACCTGCGGGCGGCGCTCGGTGGTCTGCTCGCCCGGATCGACATGGCGAAAGGCGGACCGGTCACGGACGCCGACGATCGCGATCCGGCTGGAATCCGCCACGCGGCCTGATACGGAACCGCCCGCACCGGGAGGGCGGGCGTTTGACCCGCCATCCGATGCCGTCATCCGCGAAGAGGGCCACCCCATGCATCCAGCATCCAACCCGATCGGCGCCTTCGTGGCGGCCGCCCAGGCCCTGTGCGCCGGCCGCACCGTAGCTCAGGCTCATCTCTCCGGCCTGCGACCCGCTACAGCGGGAGGACGACGCCGAGCAGGGCTTCTGTTCGCTCGCTCCGCCGCTCTCGGGTGACGCCGCCCTGGCGGACGATGTCGCGCAGGGCGTCGAGGCACTGCCCGCGCGGTGCGAGGCGCTCGTTGCGGCGGGGACAGAGACCCATACCGAGTGGATGCCGAAGGCCGTCTACGGCGGCGAATCACCGAATGGGAACCCGGGATCCGTCCGTAGCGCACAACCGAGGCTGAAGCTCTGCTGCTGGTCGTGCAGGATCTGCGGTGCTTCCCCGCGCGACGCGCATTTGTCGCCGATCTCGTCTTGGCGGAGGCGTTCCTCGCGGTCCTGCCGGAGGGCAAACGCCGGAGTAGGGCGGCAGCGTGCGGAAGGGGTGCCGGTGACCGGCGCCCCAGTACGAGCGGGGCGGTCAGGCGTTTGCGAACAAGCCGAGGGGAGCAGGTCAGCTCCAACGCCTTGATCCGATCCCGCTCTTCGCGCGTCATGCCGTCTGGGGTCCCGTCATCGACTTCAGCCCCGATCACCCAGCGACGCAGGCTCTCCCGGCTGCACCCGATCTTCGGCGCAATCGCCCGGATCGCAGCCGCCCGGTCCGCATGGCCTCCTTCATTCGCCAGCACCATCCGAACGGCCCGCTCGCGGATCTCAGGCAGGTACCGGTTCGCTCTCGTGTCTTTATCCATAGGCTCCATCCATACTCACTCTGGAGCCTCCGGTGAAACCGGGGCGGTTCAGATTGCCAAAACAGATGCCTATGTCGATGCGAGCCGACGACGAAAGAAAGTCGAAGTGCTCTTTGCACACCTCAAGAAGATCATGCGGCTCGACCGCCTGCGCCTGCGTGGACCAAACGGCGCAAAAGACGAATTCCTCCTTGCAGCAACCACCCAAAACCTCCGGAAACTCGCGAAGCTGCGCCCCGCAGTTCCCGCAATGACGTAAGACCAACGCTGGACACAATAAATCCGCAGGCAACAACAACTCTCAAGCCGAGTTTTTCAACACAATCGGCCATGTCCGCTCATTCGAATGCAACCGACGTAAGCGCCAAATTGGGTAGCCTCGAGACACATGTTCGAATTTCGGCCTGAGACTCCATCAGGCACAGGGCGGTGGAAACGGCATCTGCGAGCGCTGCTGAAGACCCCGTGACGGTGACTTCGGAGAAGCGCGTGTCGGACGGCCGACCGGTGCGCGGATCGAGGATGTGTCCCATCCGGCCCTCGCGGTCGAACGAGGTGCCGAGTGGGGCGGAGGTGGCAAGGCTGCGATCCGAAAGGTTCACCACACCACCGGCGGCCAGCCGTACGGGCCAAGCGCCACCATGAGGGTGCCCGCCGATCGCGCGGTATTCGCCGGTATCGACCAGGATCTCATCAAGTCCTTCGGCCACGAGCATCGCGGCGACGCGGTCGGCAATGTAGCCTTGGGCGATGCCGTTCAGCGTCAGTTCCATTCCCGGAAGCAGCGTTATGGCCTCCGCATCGAACGCGACCTTCTCCCATCCGACCCGGGACGTGAGTTCGGACAGGAGAGCGGCATCGGGCCGGTGGCCGAACGCTCCGGCCTCGGCATGGGCTTTCCACAGAGGCTGGATCGTCGGATCGAAACACCCGTCTGTCGCGGCGTTGACCGCGTCGGCGATCGACAGGCATTCGAGAAGTTCGAAGGGCGGAAGCGTCAGGCTGCCCGCCGCGTTCAGTCGCGACAGCGCGCTGTCGGGGCGGTAGAGGCTGAAGACGTCTTCGAGCCGGTCGATCTCGGCCGCCACGCGCGCGGTGATCGCGCGGGCGTCCGGATGGTCGAGCCGGATCGTCGCGCGCGCGCCGAGCGCCGTGCCTTGCCACGTGTGAAGTCCCGTGGCGCCGCCTGCGGATGGCAGGGCGATCGCGGCGGCGGCGATGGTGAGAAAGCGGCGGCGGGTTTGCATCGTTCAGTCTCCGGCTTTACGAGACAGGGTCCGGAGGCGTTCCTCGAAGTCGCCATCATCGGCGTCTCCGTCGAGGGCGACCGGGGTCAGGACGACCTCGTCGGGAATTTCGTCGAGCGACAGGATCGCGCCGCCGTTCGCGCGGGCGAACGCGTCGGCGGCGGCATGGTCCGCGAAGGGGACGATCTCGGGGGCGCCCATGCCGCCGGTGACGCGCGCGCCGACGACGTAATGGGCAGCACCCGCCTCGATCCAGTTCTCGGCGCCCGGCTCGGTCCATGTCGCGCCCGGCGCGCCCATGTCGTTGACCCAGATCGCGAGGATCTCGTGGCTCTGTTCGGGCATCCGCGCGTAGGCGACGGCGTCGCGCGTCTGGCTGAAGAACAGAGGCGCGCCGGGCAGCCCGCCGAGATGCACCTGGGCTTTCGGGCCCTCGTGCTCCAGCAGTTCCATCTGACAGAAATGGCCGACGGCCCGCTCGTCGAGCGTGACCGGGGAGACATCTTGGAGAGCTTCGTCCTTGCAGGCGGCGAGGGCCAGAAGGACCGCGAAGAGGAGCGCCCGCTTCATGGCACCACCTTCCGGAAAGCGAGAATGGCGAGGCCGAGCGCCATGATCGGCCAGAGGGCGACCGAGAGCAGCGACTGCCAGAGTGGGATCGTCGCCGCCGCGCCGCCGACGCCGGCGGCGGCGGCCGTCGCGTCGGCCGCCGCCAGGTTGAAGAGCCGGAACGCGTCCGCCGGATTGGCGAGCAGGGCGAGCGGGAAGACGTCGGTGGTGAAGGCGCCGCCGTCATCGGCGACCACGGCCGCCAGCAGGCCGAGATCGTAAAGCACGACCAGCCCCAACCAGACGGCGATCGCGAGACCGGCCGCGCCCGAGGGGCGGCGGGCCAGCGCGGAGAGGGCGTAGCCGATGCCGAGGAAGGTCGCGCCGAGCAGCGATGACGTCCATGTCAGCCGCCAGAGCGCGGGAAGCCCGGCGAATGCGGCCGGATCGGTCGCGATCGCGACGATGGCAGCCGTGCCGTAGCCGATGACGAGGGCGAGGATCAGAACGGCGAGATGGGCGACGAGCTTGCCGAGCAGGATTTCCCGGCGTGAGACGGGATAGGTCAGAAGCAGGGGCAGCGTGCCGCGTTCGACCTCGCCCGCGACGGCGTCGAAAGACATCAGAAGGGCCAGAAGCGGGACGAGGTAGACGGACAGCGAGGTCAGCGATGCGACGACTACCGAGAGGCGGTCGGCGCCGAGCGCGCCGGTGGGCGCCGAACCGGCCGCCGACAGGACGAGCGAGAAGACCACCATCAACGCGATGGCGATGGCGACCCAGCGGTTGCGGCGCGCGATCCGCGTCTCGGTCAGGGCGGTGGCGAGGATTCGGGCGATCACTGGCCGTCCCTCCGGCTGAAATGGCTGTAGATGTCCTCGAGGCTGGGCGGGATGACTTCGAGATCGGCGACCTTGCCCTCCAGCGCGGCGATGCGCGCGAGCATCGGCAGCTTCTCGTCCTGCGCGCAGCTGAGATGGAGCGCGTCGCCGACATGGATCGCGCCCGGCAGCGCCGTCATGAGGTCGGACGCGTAGCCGTTCCGGGCGGTCAGATGCATCGTGACGGGCAGGGCCGCCTCGCGCCGCAGGGCGCCGAGCGTGCCCTCCGCCACCAGACGACCCCCGGACAGGATCAGCAGCCGGTCGGTGCGCGCCTCGACTTCCGTAAGGGCGTGGCTGGAGAGCAGGATCGCGGCGCCGTCGGCGGCGAGACCGTCCAGCAGTTCGTAGAAGTCGCGCCGGGAGACCGGATCGAGGCCGCTGGTCGGCTCGTCGAGGATCAGCAGCCTGGGTTCGCCGATGAGCGCCTGCGCGAGGCCGACGCGTTGGCGCATGCCTTTGGAATAGGTGCCGATCCGGCGACGGGCGGCATCGGCCAGGCCGACGCGGGCCAACAGGTCCATCGCGCCGGACGGGTTCATGGAGCGCAGCCGCATGTAATAGGCGATCTGCTCCAGACCGGTGAGCGCCGGGTGGAAGGCGGCGTTTTCGGGCAGATAGGCGACCCGGGCGCGCGCGACGGCGTCTCCGGGCCGCGCGCCGCAGACCCGCACCTCGCCGGCATCGGCCGGGATGAGGCCGAGCACGATCTTCATCAGCGTCGATTTGCCGGCGCCGTTATGACCCAGAAGCGCCACGCGTTCGCCAGGCGCCACGGCGAGCGACACGTCGGCGAGCGCGGGGACGCCGGCATAGGCCTTAGTGAGATGAGAGATCGTCAACGTCGACGGCATCGAGCTGTCTTTCCGCGCGACGGGCGGCCGCTTCGGCCTCCATCGCGGCATATCGGGGGGGAACGGTAAAGTCGGGCGCGACCATCAGGGGCGCGCTGTCGACGACGCCGCCGGGCAGCGTGGCGGGGAAACTCGATTGCGCCCAGCGGATCAGCTGCACCGCCGGCGCGCCGGTCAGGAGCGCCGCGGCGGGTTGCGACCACAGGATGTGGTCCATCAGATCGTTGGGACGGAACACGCCGTCGGCGATGCCGTCGCCGCCCAGATCGAAGCCGGGATGGTCGGACCAGTAGTTGCCGCGACCCTCGAAGCTCCACTCCACGTCGCGGGTGCCGACGTATTTCACCTGTTCCCGGTTGGCGACGAAGGCGTTGCCGGTCAGCACGTTGCGTTCGGATCCGGCGGTGAAGTGGATGCCGATCTGGCACCCTTCGAAGCGGTTGTCGTAGATCAGGTTCTTGTGGGCGTTGTAGATGAAGGTGCAGCGCTCCGTGCCGCCGCGCACCAGGTTTCCCGAGACGTCGGCGTTGTTGGCGTAGTTCAGCATGACGCCGTGGCTGAGGTCCGACAGGCTGAGGTTGTTCCGCACCGCGACGCGGTTGGAATACATGATCGCGTAGCCGAGATGGTTGCCGATCGAGACGTTGCCGCTCACTTCGGAATCGTTCGTGTACATGTAGTGCACGGCGAAACGCAGATCGCGGAAGAGGTTGTCGCGATAGGTTCCGTCGCGCGAGGCGTTCGAGAAGATGCCGTCGCGGCCCCAGCGGACCGAATTGCCCTCGACCACGGTGCCGGGCGAATTCCAGACGTAGATCCCGTTGCCGCGATCGTTCATCCGCCGGTCGCGGGTGCCCTCGATGACGTTGTTTCGCACCAGCGCGTCCAGGCCGCCATGCACGTCGACGCCGTGCAGGTTGCCCAGAACCCGGTTTTCGGCGACCACCGCGCGGTCGGCCTTCTTGAGGATCTTGACGCCTGCGTCGAGGTCCTCGCTCCGCATGCCGGAGCCGGTCACGGTCAGGCCGCGCACTGTCACGTCAGGCGCGTCGATGGTCACGACGGTGCCTTGGCCGGCCCCGTCGATCACCGCCGTGTCGGGACCGGTCAGGGTCAACGGACGGTCGATGGTTACCGGACCGACATGGCGGCCCGGCTCGAGAAGCAGCACATCGCCGGGAGACGCCCCGGCGATGGCGCGCGCGAGCGCTCCGTTGCCCGGCGGAACGCTGATCTCCGCCGCCCCGACAGGCAGGGCGACGGAAAACGCGAGCGCGAGGAGAACGGAACGCGGCACAGGTCAGGCGGCCTTCGGCTCGACGAACATCCGGCCGCGCATCTCCATGTGGAGCGCGTGGCAGAACCATTGGCAATAATACCAATAGACGCCCGGCTGCGCGGCGATGAACGTCACCGAGGACGTTGCCTGCGGCCCGAGTTCCATCGCGACGCCGTGGTTGCCCATGGTGAAGCCGTGGGTCAAATCGTCGATGTCGTCGAGATTGGTCACGATGACCGTCACCTCGTCGCCCTCCTGCACGGTGAAGGTCTCGAGTGCGAATTGCGGCGCGTTGCTCGACATGTAGACCCGCACCTTGTTCCCGTCGCGGATCACCGTGTCCTGCCAGTCGTCGAGATCGATGCCGTCCGCCTCGGCCTGGGCCCGCGTGTCGGCCCACATCGGGTCGTCGCGGTTCCAGACGTTCAGCGGGTTCACCTTTGAGGCGTGCACGATGATGCTGTCATGCGGTTCGGCGAAGGTCGGGCCGTCATGGACCAGCGTGAGCTTGGTGTCCTCGATGAGGAACACCTGCTCGTTCTCGGGCTTGAGCGGCCCGACGTTCAGGAACCGGTCCTTCGAGAACTTGTTCATCGTGATGTAGAACGCGTCGGAGGCGTCCAGCGTCTCGCCCTCGGCGGTCGAGTTGTGGCCCGGCTGGTAATGCACGTCGGTCTTGGACAGGATCGGATCCACGTCCGCGCCCGCATAGAGCTCGATCGCCTTCGCGATGTCCCACTGCACGACCTGGCTGTCGAGGAAGAGCGTCGTATAGGCGCGGCCCTTGCCGTCAAAGCAGGTATGGAGCGGCCCGAGGCCCAGTTCCGGCTCGGCCACGACGACGGAACGCGGCTCGGCGCCATTGTAGAAAACATCGTCAAGCTTGCGCACGTCGATCACCGAGACGGTGGGCGACAGCTTGCCGCCGATGCACAGATGGATCTTGTCCGGCGCCATGTTGCAGCCATGGGGGTTGTTGGGGATGGGGATGTAGCGCGTGTAGTTCTTGTTATTCTCCTTGCGCCCGTCGATCACCTTGACGCCGTTCAGCTCGATGAAGTCGCCATCGGCGATCCCCTTCTCGATCTCGGCGATGTTGAAGACCACGACATGATCCATGTCCGCCTCGGTCATCTCCGCGAGGCCCATGCCCATTTCCGAGTTGTAGGAGGTCGAGAAGGCGTACTTGCCCTCGTAGTCGGCATCGGTGTTGTCGAGGTTGCCGGTCACCATGACCTGCCAGGCGATGGTCATGTCGTCGGCGTTCAGCGCGGTGTAGAAGTTGACGTATTCCTCCGGCTTGTCGAGCACCGTGCCGTCATTGACCATCGGCACCTCGTCCTCGCCGTTGGCGAAAACGTAGTTGGTGCGCGGCCATTTCTGCGGGCGCAGGCCGTGGATGGCCTTCGCGTTCGGGATCTCGACGATCTTGTCGCATTTCATCACGTCACAGCGCACGCGGGCGACCCGGGTGTTGGCCTTGTCGTTCATGAACAGGAACCGGCCGTCGTACTTGCCTTCGGTGAAGGACATGTGGACGTGGTGCAGGTCGCCGTTGCGTGGAAATTCGAGACCGTTGGCCGCGAGATAGCTTTTGGTCTTATCGGTAAGACCCTCGGTCAGGATCTTTTTCGATTCGTTGGTGATGCCCCAGCCGGTGGCCGAGCAGATGTTGAACACCGGCACGCGCATCAGCTCGCGCATCGACGGGATGCCGAGGATGCGCATCTCGCCGGTCTGGCCCGAGGACCAGAAGCCGTAATACTCGTCGAGCTGGCCCGGCGCGACCTCGGTGGCGGTGGCGGCGCGCGCGGCGGTGGAGCCGGCGAGGGTGGCGCCGCCGATTGCGGCGGTCCCGAGCATGGCGCGCGAGCCGAGCGCGCCGGTGAGCGCGGCGCCTCGCGGCGGTGGCGCCCAGCATTCCGCGTCGTGTGAGCGGCAGTTTCTTGTCTTCAGACATCGGATGTCCTTTCAGTTTGCAAGTTGCGGTGTCGGTTGGTTTGGATGCCCGGAGATGTCGCGGCCCAGATCGGGCACGGAGCCGACCTTCTCGCGGCGTTTGAGCTTGCGGATGACCACGGGGCAGGTGGTTTCGGACTGGTAGAGAACCTGGCAGTGCAGGCAGTTCACGCATTCGTTCGGGTTGATCTCGCCCGTCGGATGGATCGCCTGCACCGGGCATTGATGCGCGCAGGTCTGGCACGGATTGCCGCAATCGCGGTAGCGCTTGAGCCAGTCGAACATCCGGAGCCGTGCCGGGATCGCCAGCGCCGCGCCGAGCGGGCAGAGATAGCGGCAGAAGAACCGCTCCACGAAAAGCCCGGCGATCAGCAGCGCCACCGCGTAGAGCACGAAGGGCCATTCGCGGACGAAGTTCAGGATGATCGCGGTCTTGAACGGCTCCACTTCGGCCAGATGCTCGGCCCGCTCGACGCTCATGAGCGACACGCCGAACAGCCCCAGGAAGATCATGTACTTGAGCGGCCAGAGACGCTCGTGGAGCCCCCAGGGCACGGTCCACTGCGGAATGCGGAGCGCCTGGCCGATGCGGTTCGTCAGCTCCTGCAGCGCGCCGAACGGGCAGAGCCAGCCGCAATAGGCGCCCCGGCCCCAGAACAGCAGCGCCGCCGCCACCGCGAACCACAGGATGAAGGTCAGGGGATCGAGCAGGAAGGCCTGCCAGCTGAACCCCGAGAGCAGCGAATTGAACAGCGCGATCAGGTTGACCACCGACAGCTGCGCGTTGGCGTACCAGCCGAGATAGACCAGCGTCACCGTCAGGAACGCCATGCGAAACCAGAAGAAGGCACGCTCGTTGCGCGTCGCCTGGGTCTGGAAGAAGAACACCAGCGTGAGCACCCCGAGCATGACGCCCAGCACCGCGATCTCCACCGTGTTGTCGGCCCAGATCCGCTTCCAGAGCGCCTGCTGGGCATCGGCCTCGTCCTGGTCGGCCAGTTCGCCGGCCGCCGATGCGGTCTCGGGCGCCGGGGGCGCCGCGACGGCGCGGAGGTATTTCTCCGGCAGGTCGTAGCCAAGGTCGAAGGTCAGGAAGACCTTCTCGATCGCCCCCACCTCGCGCTGCACCAGAAGCTGCACCCGGAACGGCTCGGTCGGGTCGAAGCCGCTGTCGGCGGGGATCTTGAACAGGTCGGTCTCGTTGAAGGCGGGAGCCCCGTCGACGGCGATGGTATTGATGCGTTGATGCATCCTGTCGCGGAACCGCACCGACACGTCGTCCTGGATCAGCACAATCCGGTCGAAGATGCCGCCGCGCACATAGCCCGACCCCTTGAAGGAATAAAGCCCGCGCCCCACGACGGCGATCGCGTGCTCGCCCTCGTCCAGCCAGCCTGCGAGGTTGGCGGCGGCCGCGTCCCCGAGCAGCGCCTCGGCGATGCCGGGATGCGAGACCAATGCGACCTGCATGTCGATGAAGGTCGTCTCGGGCGCCTCGGCCAGCGCGCGCTCGGCGGCGCGCGGATCGTCCATCGCCGCGAAGGCCGCGTTGATCTGGCCGACATCGAGCGACAGCCGGCGCAGCGTGCCGTCGCCCTCCAGCGTCGTCCAGTCCGACGCCGCTGCGGCGTCCGGGTCGATCTCGAATCGCGGCCCGGTGGGCTCAGCCTCGACGGCGAGGCCACCGAGGCCGAGAGCACGCGCCACCTTCAGCCCCGCCCGCACGATGGAATCGTCGATCACCATGATGGTCACGGTGGCGCCGGAGATGATGTCGAGGTCGTGCGAGCCGCCGCCCGATTCCGCCTCCGCCACCAGATCGAGCCCGGTATAGCCGGTCACGACGGCCTGCATCTTGGCTTCGGGAATGCCGATGAGAACGATCGGCTCGGAGTGTTTGACCAGCTTGACGCCGATCACCCGGGCTTCCGCGTCGACGGCCACCATCGTGTGGATCGGTTTGCCGGAATACCCGGTGGTCGAAACGAAATCCGAGGTGACGAACGCCCAGCCGATCGTCTCGCCCTGCCTGAGAAGTGGCGCGACCGGAACGTCCTCCCTGATGGCACCGAACGTGTCCGCGCCTTCGACGAGATCGGACGCGGCGAGCCCGTCCAGGAAGTCCGGCAGCAGCGCCTGCGCGGTCGCCGAATGCGCCAGAAAAAGGGTAGCGACGACCGCGATCAGCGGTGCCAGAAAACGTCTCAGGAGCCTCATGCGGCCGGTTCCTTCAAAGCACGCCCCGCGCGCCGCACTGTCCCGCCCAAGGCGTGTCGCGGTTCGACCGCGGCGAGCTTGGCCCGAACGGTCGACCGCACCGCCGAAATGGGAGTGGAATCCGGTCCCCCCGCCCGGGCGGGGGGCGCGCGTGGCTTCGGGCGCTTGTTGTCCTCGGGTGCCGTCGGAGCGTCCTGTCCGACCTCGCTATGCGGCGTCTCCTCGAAGTTACGGAGGGAGGACGTTTTGCTCGGCGGCAGCACCGCATTGACGAATGCCGCGCCGCACGACAGGCAGTCACCGCAGTCGTCAATCGGCTGAACTGGATTTCCGTCGAGAGCGACCTCAATGGTCTGTGCAATGCCATCCGAACATATGACCATTGAAAAAGTCGTGCCGCTCAGGTGTGCTCCTGCTACCGCCCCATTTCCGTAGAACGCGAGGCTGGCGCCCAGAAGAATACTGACCATCAGGAGGATATGACGACTCATGGGTCTTGATTACAGGGCCTCGGGCCGGCCCTAATTGACTTTTGACAAGTGTGCGGTCCTTTCCACATCACCGCGATCGGGTTCTCGATCCCTGATCCGCCGCCCTTGCAGATGGCAGGAAAGAGGATCATCTCCCCCTTCTTAATGCGAACCTCCATCTCGCCGTTCATGCGGCGCAGGACGGCGGAAAGCTCCTCGGGCACATTCTTGTCGCCGAAGTGGCCGCAGCACGAATGCCGCTCTCGTCCGCTTGCCATCCCGCAGAGCGCGGACGTCAGAAACCGGGCTTGGCGGGTTGTTCATCGTCCAGTTAGAACGAGACGACCCTTCCGATGGAGACGCTGCCGTATCATCGATGGAACACGATCGGGTTCCCCGAAGGCAGATTGGACGCCGTATGGACTGGGACGACTTCGCGAAATGGGGCGGACAGATCTCCGGATGGGCGGCCGAGTATCACCGGACCCTGCGCGACCGCCCCGTCCGCGCCCAGGCCCGGCCGGGCGACACCGCGCGCCTGCTCGACGCGGCGCCACCCGCGCAAGGACCGCCGATGGACGCCTTCATTGCGGATTTCGAGCGCATCGTCATGCCGGGCATCATCCATTGGCAGCACCCGCGCTTCTTCGGCTACTTCCCGGCCAACGCCACGCCCCCGTCGATGCTGGCCGAGTTCCTCGTCACCACGATCGCGCCGCAATGCATGCTCTGGCAGAAATCTCCCGCGGTGACCGAGATGGAAGGCGTAATGGTCGACTGGCTTCGACAGGCGCTCGCCCTGCCGGACGGCTATGCCGGCGTCATCCAGGACAGCGCCTCTTCGGCGACGCTCTCGGCGGCGCTCACGTCGCGCGAGCGGGCCATCGGCTACACCGGAAATCGTGACGGATTGTCCGGCAAGGGCAGTCTCCGGGTCTACTGCTCCGACCAAGTTCACAGCTCGATCGACCGCGCGGCCTGGATGGCGGGGATCGGGCAGGAGAACCTCGCCAAGCTGCCAACGCGCGGCCCGCGTCACGCCCTTGACGTCGACGCCCTGACACGCGCGATCGCCCGGGACCGCGCGGCGGGCCATGTTCCGGCGGGCGTACTCGCGATCACCGGCGGCACGGGCGTCGGACGATCTCGCCGCCGTGCTTGCCGTGGCGCAGGCCGAGGATCTCTACCCCCATCTTGATGCCGCCTGGGCGGGGGCGGCCATGATCTGCCCGGAGTTCCGCGCGGATTTCTGGGCGGGCGTCGAAGGCTACGACAGCATCGTCTTCAATCCGCACAAATGGCTCGGAGCGCAATTCGACTGCTCGGTGCAGTTCCTCCGGGACCCCACACCACAACTGAACACGCTCAAGATCGAACCGGAGTACCTCAAGACCTCGGGCGACGCGGTCACGAACTACTCCGAATGGACGATCCCCTTGGGTCGTCGCTTCCGTGCGTTGAAGATCTGGTTCCTGATCCGAAGTTACGGGCTCGAGGGATTGCGGCTGCGCCTGTGAAACCATGTCCGATGGGCTGGAGAGATATGTGACGTCATCCGCGCCACGGACGGTTTCGAGATCGTCACGTAACCGATCCTGAGCCTGTTCTCGTTTCGATGCCCCGGCGACGATGCAACACAGCAGCGGCTGGTCGACGCCCTCAACGACGACGGGCGCATCTATCTGACCCAAGGCGCGTTCGACGGACGCAAGGCCAATCTGTTCCAGGTCGGCCAGTTCGACACGACCCGAGAGGATGTCATGTTGGCCGGGGACGTCATTCAGGATGTCTGGCGATCGACGACATGATGCCCCTAGCCCGATCACGACGATGAACCGCCGGCTTGGCCGGAATGCCTCTCCCATTCTGACCGTGCCCCCGCCCCGTTCCCGTGTGCACTCACGGGATCGCGGCACCGTCGACGTCCTCGCGTCGGCTCCGGGCTCGGCGCGGTCAATGTCCCCGTCGATGACCGCACTTCGAAGCGCGATCATCATGACATCCGGCAAGGTCATCACATCACGGTCAAGCCCCTTGCCGCATGTGGTGACGGCCGCGCGGCTGTCCATGACAGACCAACATCCGGACAATGACCGCTCTTGCCCCGCAGGATCACACATCCGTGCCTTGCCAGCACCCCGCAAGGGCTTGGTATTGAATTCGATGGCTGCATCAACAACAGATGGCGTCCCGACCGATCGCGCTGGTGCCAGCGGCTCTTGGACGAGCACCACCGGCCTTGGCACAGATGAATTGACAAGATGAAGAAGGGTCCACGTCACATGAAGCGTCTCCTCTATCTCTCGCTGGCGGCCGCGATCTCGGCGCTGCCGGTCCCCATGATGGCCGCTGCCGACCCCATCATCGTCAATGTCGACAACTTCAACCGGGCGCAGACCGACATGGAGTTCGACGGCATCGTCAAGCTCGCGGGCGGCATCAACGCGCTGCACCACAACCGCACCCCGACCCCGATCGACAAGCAGAACGTCATCCGGATGAACCGCGACACGCTCTACTCCCTCGGGGTGGTCGACATCTCCAGCGGCGCGACCGTCACCCTGCCCGATGCCGGCAAGCGCTACATGTCGCTGATGGTCATCAACAACGACGGCTACGTGAACGAGGTGTTCTACGGTGCCGGCGCCCATGAGCTGACGGTGGACAAATTCGACACCCCCGTCGTCGGACTGGTGATCCGGACCCTCGCCAACCCCGAGGATCAGGCCGACCTCGCCGCAGCGCATGCGCTGCAGGACCAGATCGTGATCGATGCCGGATCCGATGCCGCTTTCGCGATGCCCGATTATGACAAGACGAGCTACGAGGCCACGCTCGAGCCCGTTCTCGACCTCGCGAAGGGCCTGGCCCGCTACATCGATACCTTCGGCTCGAAAGAGGATGTCGATCCGGTTCATTTCATGATCGGGACGGCCTCGGCCTGGGGCGGCCTGCCGGACGCGGATGCGGTCTACGTGAACGTGGAGCCGGGTCTTCCGGTGGGCGAGTACGAACTCACCGTCAAGGATGTGCCGGTCAAGGGCTTCTGGTCGATCAGCCTCTACAATGCCAAGGGCTATTTCCAGGAGAACGACCTGAAGGCCTACAGCCTGAACAACCTGACCGCGAAGCCGGACAGCGACGGCTCCTACACCATCCGCTTCGGCGGCTGTGGCGATGGCGTCGAGAACTGCCTGCCCATCATGGACGGCTGGAACTACGCGGTGCGCATGTACGAACCGGAACAATCGATCCAGGACGGAAGCTGGACCTTCCCCGGACCGCCGACACCCCGGGCCAACTAGGCGGACAGCGGACACATCCGAGGCGGCCGGATGATGGCACAGGTGACGGCGTGCCTGATCGCATGGCCGACATCCTGAAATAAAGCGCCCCGCGGATTTCTGCGGGAGCGCTCGCCCATTGCAGCGAATGTCGCGGTGCACGTCCGGCGCGGTGCATCAACACATCCAATAGGGGCAGCACTTCGCGGCCCACCCCCCTGCCTGCGGAGCGCGCCCCGCGGCATGTCCGAAGGTCACGGCGACTGCCGCCCGACGCGACCAGCGCCGTCTCGGTCGCGGCCACCACACTCTGATCAAGGGTCCCCTGCGCCCCCACCTGAGACGGTCCGGAAATCATTTCTTTGCCAATTACCGAAAATATGATACTCTCCGAAGTATAAAAATTCGCGTATACATCCGAAAAAACGATTTCATCTGTCGAATTGGGGAGCAGGATATGAGCGGCATCCGAAGCCTTGTTTTCGCGATCGCCATGAGTTGTTCCGGGTTGGCTGTCGCCGACCCCTGCGCCGATCTCGCGCTGGTGCTTTCGGTGGACAGTTCGGGCAGCATCGACGACGCCGAATTCGCCCTGCAGGTTCGTGGCTTCGCCGATGCCTTCCGCCACGAAGCGGTGCTCGACGCGATGGCCGCCACCGGACGCGTCGATGTCGCCGCCGTCTTCTGGGGCGGCCCGAGCGCGCCGGTCTGGATCGTGCCGTGGCAAACCGTCGAGAACCGCACCGATGCCGCGCGCTTCGCGGACAGCCTGGCCGCGACCTCGCGCCACACCCACGGCAGCACCGGCCTCGGCAGCGGCATGATCGCGGCTCTCAACCTGCTCTCCGATCCGTCACGCTGCGCGCGGCGCGCGGTGATCAACGTCTCGGGCGACGGCAAGGCCACCACCGCGCAGGCCATCCAGCGTCGCGCACCGCCGGGCGCCACCAACCAGGAAACCCTGCTCGCCCATGCCCGGCGGCTCGCCGGCGCCCGCGCCGTCACCATCAACGGCCTGTCGATCATCGACGACGAACCCGATCTCACCGCCTATTACCGCCAGAAGGTGATCACCGGCCCCGGCAGCTTCGTGATGGAGATCGCCTCCCTCGACGATTTCGCCGACGCCATCGTGCGCAAGCTGCGACGCGAGATCCTGCCGATGGTGGCCTCCCGGACCACAAGCGGCGGCTGACCCCGCGCCCGCCGCAGGTCGACCTCAGATCCGGGCCAGCAGCTCGGCCTTCTTCGCCTCGAACTCGCTCTGGCTGAGGATCCCCTTGGCATGCAGCTCCGCCACCCGTTCGAGCTTGGCGAAGACATCCGCCTCCGCGACGGCACCGCCCCCCGCGACCGGAGCCTCCGGCGCCCGCTCCGGTGCGGCCGCCCTGGCGGGCTCCACCGCCGCGCGCTCCGCTGTGGGCTGCACCGCCGGGCGCTCGGCACTTGCCTGCGCCCGCACGGTTTCCCCGCTCACCACCGGCAGATCCGCCAGCCGCACCAGCCCGTGCTGGCTGCGGAAGCTCAGCGTCCGGTCGCCGCCCTGCTGCTGCGACACGCCCGAGATCACGTGATCCCCGGTGTCATAGACCGTCACCGCGCCGCCGATATCCACCGCCAGCCGCTGCGTCGCCGGAAAGAACCCGTAGCGCAGATCGTTCTGCGATCCGGTCGAGGACGGCACGCCGAGATCGCCTGGCCACCAGCCCGATCCCGACACGAAGAGGCTCACCCCCGGCGCGCCCCCCGACTGGCTCTGCGATTGCGTGGACCGTGCTGCGGCAAACATGTCGCCCTGCAGCACCGCCGCCGACAGCTCGGTGCAGAGCGCATCCACCTTCGCTTTCAGCCCGGTGTTGAACATGTCGCCGACCATGACCATGCCGCCGCGCGACCATTGCCCCATGCCGCCCAGCTCGGGATGGCTGAACTGCGCCTGCGTGCCCTGCCCGGCCGCCAGCGCCCGCAACAGCTCCGCCACGGCCGCCGTGCTCACCTGATGACGCTCCGCCACCCCCGCCGCGAAAGCCTGCCCTGCCTCACTGAGCTCCATGCCGATGATTCTCCCTTGCTCTGCCCGCTTCTATACCGGACCCGACGGGGAACCACACGACGGACAAGCATCCCGCCACCCGCTGCGCGCGCAGCCGCGCGATCTCTGCCGGCCCGCCGTCTCGGGGCAGGTCCCGGAGCCCCGCCTCCGGCAAGCGGCCGGAACCCGGCGACGGCCCGTTGCGTTTTCCCCGTGAAAGGAGACCCACATGGACCGCCTGAGCATCATTCTCACCCTCATGACCGGCGCCGTGCTGACCGGCGGACTGGTCGTCATCGCCTTCACCTTCGGCCTCTACGGCTGGCCCGCCATCCTCGGCGCGGCGATCATCGGCTTCGGCGCCTCCTGGCCGGTGGCGCTGATGATCTCGCGCCGCATCAAGCGGCAGGACCCCGCCTGGGACGAGACCCGCATCGAGCGCACCGATTCCGTCCCCCGCCCCGGCTCTCCCGAGGTCTGAACGGGTCGCCGAAAGCGGGACCGGTCGCCCGAACGGGCCCGGGACACCTCCCCCTTGGCCCCGCCCTTCCGCGGCGCTAGGCTGCGCCAACCGCAATCGGAAGGACCCCGACCCCATGCGCCGAACTGCCCTCGCCGCCCTCGCGCTCGCCATGCTGGCCGCCCCGCTGGCCGCCCAGACCCTCGACCGGATAAAGGAAACCGGCGAGCTCCGGATCGGCTACCGCACCGACGCGGCCCCGCTGTCCTACGCCGATTCCGAAGGGTTGCCGGCGGGCTATTCCGTGGCGATCTGCGAGGCCGTGGCCGGGCTTCTCGCCGGCGAGCTCGGCCTCGATGAACTCGTCACCACCCCGGTCGCCGTCGATGTCGAGGACCGCTTCGCCGCCGTCGCCGAGGGCCGGATCGACCTCTTGTGCGGTGCCGCCTCGATCACCCTCGAGCGCCGCGAGACCGTCGATTTCTCGATCCCGATCTTCGTCGATGGCGCCTCGGTGCTGATCGGCCCCGACACCTCCACCGAATTCACCGACCTCGCCGGCAGCAGCATCGGCGTGCGGGCGGGCACCACCACGGAAACGAGCCTGCGCAACACCCTCGAGGCGATGGAGATGGAGGCCGAGGTGCTCGCGGTCGACAGCCACGAAGCCGGCCTCGCCGCGATCGAGAGCGGCGAGATCAGCGCCTATTTCGCCGACCAGTCGATCCTGCACGAGCTTGTGCAGAGCTCGGAGATGGCCGACACCCTGCGCATCTCCGACGAGATCCTCACCATCGAGAAGCAGGGCCTCGCCCTGCCGCGCAACGATGCCGATTTCCGCCTCTCCGTCGACCGGGCACTGAGCCAGCTCTACGCCGACGGCACCATCGCCCGCACCTTCAACGAGAGCTTCGGCGGCGCGAGGCCGGGCCTCGCCCTCGAGGCGCTGTTCCTCATCGCCCCCGAGCGCCCCTGATCCGGGGCGCGCCGCCGCCCCGGCCGCGGCCGGGGCGGGCTCACATGCCCAGCGCCTGCTTGTAGAGCTCGAGCACCGCCTCTTCCTCGCTCAACTCGGAGGGCTCGCGCTTGCGCAGGGCGATGAGCTTGCGCAGCACCTTCACGTCGTAGCCCCGACCGCGCGCTTCGGCCATCACCTCCTTCTGCTGGTCAGCGATGTCCTTCTTCTCGGCCTCCAGCCGCTCGTAGCGCTCGACGAATTGCCTAAGCTCGCCGGCGGTCACCTTGTACTGGGTCTGCGCGCCGTCCTCGTCGATCATCTCGTCCATCGTCCTGCCTCGTTCTGTCCGGAATTGCGGGTCCTGCCGCGCCTCTCCTAGCCGTCCGCGCCGCTCGCTTGCAAGCCCGCCCGGACCGGGCTACGAGCCCTCAGCCCAGAAAGGAACCGGCCGTGATCGCCCTCGTCGTCCTCGGATCGCTCGTCACCGCCGCCGGCATCTTCGGCCTCGGCTATTGCATCCTCGCGGGGTTCCGCATCCGCAAGGCCGGCCTGCCGCCCCAGGAGATCCACGCCCGCCTGCAGAAGCTCCTCGCCGTCAATCTCGGCTCGGTCGCCACCGCCGCCCTCGGCCTCGCCATCCTCGTCGCCGGCCTGATGCTCTGACGGCGCGTCCAGGGCGCGCCGCGCCCGCACCCCGCTTCAAGCGCCAACGAACTCCCTCCCGCACCCCCGCCCGGAATCAAGCCGAAGGCGCCGGGCGAGCGCCTGCCCGTCCCGGGCGGGCTGGCGCTTTGTCGACGCTGGTGCGCCGTTCGGGGGGAGGCTGTACGTGGTGGCATAAACCGCATCAGCACAGTCGTTGCAGCGCCACCCCACGGCCAGGCGCTCGCCCGGCTTGCACCCCAGCCGCCCCGCCTACCGTCCCGCCCGCGCCGCCACCAGCGCGCCCCCGGCGATCAGTCCCGCCGCCAGCACCAGCGACAGGCTCGCCGCCGCGAACCCCGTCGCGATCAGCAGGATCGTCGACAGGAGCGGCGCCGCGTAGGACGCCACCCCGAGCATCTGGATGTCACCGCGCTTCACGCCCACATCCCACAGGAAGAACGCCAGCCCCACCGGCCCGAGCCCCAGCGCCAGCGTCGCCCCCCAGGCCCAAGGCCCCGCGGGCCAGACCGTGCTCTCGAGCGCCAGATGCGCGCCCAGCGACAGCACCGCCGTTCCGATGCAGAACAGCCCGACCGCCTCGGTCGGAACCCCGCCGAACCGCCGGCTCAGCACCGAATAGCCCGACCAGATCAGCGCACAGGACGCCGCGGCCAGATAGCCGCTGACATGCGCCGCATCGAAACGCATGCCCGGCCCCGCCACCACCAGCCCGGCCCCGGCGAAGGCGATCACCGCCCCCACCACATGCCCCACCCGCAACCGCTCGCCGGGCAGGAGGCCGGAGAACAGCACGATCAGCAGCGGCCAGAGATAGGCGATCAGGCTCGCCTGTTCCGGCGGCGCGTTCTGGAGCGCGGTGAAATAGGCGAAGTGATAGCCGAAGAGCCCGCCGATCCCGACCAGCCACACGGCCCAGGGCATCTGCCGGACCAGTCCCGCGAGGCTCACCCCCCGGGCGGCCGCCCAGCCGATCCCGAGCAGACCGCCGATGGCAAAGCAGATCGCCGAAAGCAGGAAGGGCGGCACCGGTCCCGCCCCGACCGTGAAGAGCGCCAGCGCCGCCCAGAGCAGCACCGCGCCGAACCCGGTCGCGGTGGCCCGGCCGCGGCTCACGCCGCGGACTTGGCCGCCGCCTTGCCGTGCAGGTAATCGACGATCAGCCGCGCCCAGTCCTGGCTGTGCACCGCCCGGTCGAGCGATTGCCGCGCCGTCGCGGCCCGCTCGGCGGGGATCACCGTGCCGGCCCGGAGCGCGATCAGGTCGTCCATGAAATCCCGGCCGTATTCCGGATGCGGCTGCAGCGAGATCGCGTCGGGCGCCTCCACATCGCCGTAAGCCAGCGCCGCGAATTCGCAATGCTCCGACCGCGCCAGCACATGCGCGCCCTCGGGCAAGGCCACCACCTGATCCTGATGCATCGCCTGCACCGCGAACCGCTCCGGCACATGGGTCAGCCAGGACGGCCGGTTGACGAGGGTGTATTCCTCCACGCCCACGCCCCAGCCCTTGTCGGACTTCACCACCTTGCCGCCCAGCGCCTCGGCGAGGATCTGGTGCCCGAAGCAGATCCCCACCACCGGCACATGCGAGGCGATGCTCAGCCGCAGGAAGTCCCTCAGCGGCTCCATCCAGGGCAACTCGTCATAGACGCCGTGCCGCGAGCCGGTCGCCGCCAGGCATCGGCCGCCCCGGCGTCGGCAGCGTCTCGCCCGTCACCACCCGCACCGTGACGAAAT
>CAVQAX010000003.1:0-66143 GCA_963710515.1 uncultured Alphaproteobacteria bacterium | reverse complement strand
CTCGTCGAGCTGGTGGTTGGTCAGGGTCTTGGGGATCTCGCCGACGAGGCGGTTCTGCACTTCCTTGTGGAGGTTGGGGCGCATCTCGCCGAGGATGTTGGGGCCGGCGATCAGGATCAGGCGGTCGTAGCGGCCGCGATGGGCCTGGGCGTAGAGGATGTCGGCGAGATCCTTCGCGAAGCGCTCCTTCTCGATCTCGTGCCAGTCGGTGGGCTCCATGGCGGAGAAATGCCCGGAGGGCCCGTCGCTGCGGCGTCCCGGCGCGTCGGTGGCCTGTTCGCGGGCGGGGGGATTGTCCTGTTCCTCGATGCGGCGGACGCGGAAGTTGTAATCCTGGTCGTCGCCCTCGTTCTCGAGGAACAGCGCCTTCTCGCCGTCGGCGACGACGATCCAGGTGCCGGTGGTGATCTTGATGTGGTCGGGCATGGGGTTCCTCCGTTCAGAGTCGGAAAAACCCGCGCCGGGCGGCGCGGGTTCCCTGGTCCGGCGGCGGGGCCGGATCATTCGGCCGGAATCGCCTCCCGGGTGGGCTGCGTTCCGAAATGCTTTGCCGAGAGCTTCCAGACCAGCCAGATCGCGGCGATCTGGAAGCCGATGGCGAGGGCCGTCAGGCTCCAGTAGGCGGTGCCGAACTTCGCGATCAGGCCCGAGGCCACCAGCCCCTTGTTGATCCAGAACTGCATCATCACGCTCAGCGCCACCGCCGGGCAGACCAGCGCCCAGGAGCCGGGCGAGGTTTCCGGCCCGGTGACGAAGCGGCCGAAATAGCCCAGCCGCTTCAGCACGACGGCGCCGAGGAGCCCGAAGACCAGCTGGACCGCGAGGAGCTGGGTGAGCATCGGCAGCGAATTGGCCGCGCCGTGGGCGTTGAAGTGCTGGTGGAGGCCATGTTCCTGCCGCAGGAGCGCGATCGAGGTCACGGTGATGATCGGGATCGCCACCCAGAAGGTCGGAGCACCCGCGACATCGGCGCCGTGCTCCATCATCGCCCGGAAGCCGAGGATCAGCTTGACGGTGCCGAGGATGAGGGCCGCGACGATGAAGAAGGTCGAGAGGATGTAGCTGATGCCGGCGGTCAGCGGCACGGTGCTCATCGCGGCGGGGGCCGCCATGCCGACGCCGATCATCGCCAGGGCGAAGGCGGGCAGCATCTGGGCGAAGCTGTTGTTCTTCGAACAATCGAAGCCGCCCTTGGTGAACACCCGGCCGAAGAAGTCGCCCAGAAGCCGCAGCGCCCAGACGCCCAGGGCGGCGAAGGCGATCATCGCGAGCGGGAAGAGGTATTCGACGATACTCCAGAGGCCGGGCACGAAGACGAGGCCGAGGATGAAGAGGGCGTTCACGCTCATCGCAAGGGCGAGCGGGCCGGCGAGGAGCTGGGTTTCGGCATTGCCGTTGCGCAGGGCCGTGTAGGCCTCGGTGCGGCGGAAGCCGGCGAGTTCGCGCAGGTTCCAGAGGGTGAGGCGGATGTTGAGGGCGGAGAAGGCCGCGATGCCGGCGAGGGCTATGGCGATCATCGCCTGCGTGGCGAGGCTGCCTGCGGCGAAGGCGGCGGTGATGTCCTCGAAGATCGGCACCGGGCGGCCCGGATGCGGCACCCAGAACATCAGGTACATGAAGAAGGTGACGGTGATCCCGCCGGCCCCGAGGGCGGCGAGGAAGTGCAGCGGCGAATAGCGCGCGCCGAGATCGTGCGGCATGGACATGGCGGTCTCCTAACTCATATGCTGGAAGCAGCATACATATGCGGAGATACGAATGCAAGAGTCGGAATGCATTGAATGCTGACGGCGCTGGGCGTCGTGCTGGTCCTCGGGCTGATGGCGCTCTGGTCGCTGCGCCTTGCCGATCTCGGGCGCGATGGGACGAGTCTGGAAGGCGCTTGCGGCAAGGGCCGATCCGGCACCGGCCCGGTTCGATCCCGCGATGATCGCGGATCTGCCGGAGCCGGCGCGGCGATTCTTCGGTTTCGCGATCCGGACCGGCACGCCGCTCCGGAAAGTCGCCGAGATCGACATGGTCGGGCGGATCGGCATGGGGACGAAGGCGAAGCCCGGCTACCGGGCGATGGCGGCTCGCCAGATCCTCGCCGCACCGCACGGGCTGGTCTGGCGGCTCGCATCCGGGGCGCTGTCGGGGTCGGACGGGCTGGCGGAGGCCGGGTCCTGGACGCGATTCCGGCTCTTCGGGCTCGTGCCGGTGGTGCGCGCCGGGGGCGCCGATCATCGCCGTTCGGCCTTCGGGCGGGTGGTGGCGGAGGCGGCGATCTGGACGCCGGCGGCCCTGATGCCCGGGCCGGGGGTGCGCTGGGAGGCGGCGGGGCCGGATACGGCACGGGCGGTCGTGAGCCACGGCGATCTGGAGCAGGTGGTGGAGATCAGCCTCGCCGCGGATGGCCAGCCGAGGCGCGTGGTGATCCCGCGCTGGAGCAACGCCAACCCCGAAAAGATCTGGCGGGTGCAGCCCTTCGGCGGTGATCTGTCGGATTTCCGCGAGGTGGCGGGCTTTCGGGTGCCGTTCCAGGTCGAGGGCGGCAACCTGATCGGAACGGAGGCCTATTTCCCGTTCTACGTGGTCGATGTGACGGAAATCCGGTTCCTGCCGTGACGGCGGGCGTGCTCAGGTTCGTCCGGCCGATCCTGCCGCCGGGCCTCGGTCCGCGGCAGCGTCGATCGGCGCGGCGTCAGCTTCCGCAGGCGTAGTAGCGCGTCACGATGGTCTGCGAACAGCGACCCCAGCCGTCATAGACCGGGCAGAATTCCTTCGATCCGGCAAAGGTCGCCCGGTCGCCCAACCCCCAGGCCGCGCATTGCGAGCCGGCCTCCCCGGCGGCCTTGAGCAGATCGGGTACCACGGGCTGGTAGATGGAGGTGGTGGAGGACATCGTCACGATGCCGTCCGCGCGGTTTCCGCCGTCCTGCACCGGCTGCACGACGCGGGTGTCCTGCGCACAGGCCGACAGCATCAGTGCTGCGGATAACAGAAAGGCTCTACGCATCGACCCCATACCTCCGGCTCGTCAGGCTTCCTTGATGCCTGCCCGGGTCCCGTCGGGTCAACGAAAGGGTTACGCGGAGGTTAACGGCGGGCATCCTGACCCATGCCGGACCGCGCCCGGCAGGTGGCCTAGAAGCAAAAGGCCAGCGCGTCGAGGGCCATGGTCATCGCCGGCGTGGCGTAGCCGGCGAGCAGCAGTGCTGCCGCCAGCCCGGACATCGCTGCCGCCCCGAGGCGCAGGGCAAGGCCGGTTCGGCTCATGTCGCGGCCCGCTCGGAGACGGGCGTCTCCCGGATGGGCATGTTGAGCGCGGCGGCGACGAGGCTGAGGCCGATGGCGATCCACCACACCAGATCGTAGGAGCCGGTCCGGTCGTAGATCACGCCGCCGAGCCAGCCGCCGAGGAACGAGCCGACCTGATGGGTGAAGAACACCACGCCGCCGAGCATCGCCATGTTTCTCACCCCGAAGAGGCTCGCGACGATGCCGTTGGTGAGCGGCACGGTCGAGAGCCAGAAGAGGCCCATGGTGATGCCGAAGGCATAGGCGGTCCAGGCCGTGACCGGCAGGGCGATGAAGGCGGCGATGGCGAGGGCGCGGCCGAGATAGATCCAGGCGAGCAGGTGGGGCTTGGAGCGGGTGCCGCCCCAGAGCCCGGCGAAATAGGTGCCGGCGATGTTCACCAGCCCGATCAGTGCGAGCACGATGGTGGCGACACCCGGCGCCACGCCCTCGTCGGACAGGAAGGCCGGCAGGTGGATGGCGATGAACACCACCTGGAAGCCGCAGACGAAGAAGCCAAGGGACAGCAGCCAGAAATCCCGGGTGCCGAGGGCCTGGCGCAGGGCCGGGCCGGCGGCGAGGCCGGTGGGCTGGGCGTTGCCGCTCGCCGCGTCCGCGCGCAGGGCGAGGCCGAGCGGGAGGATCAGCGCGGCGAACCCGGAGAGGGCCAGCAGCGCCATCGCCCAGCCCATGCCGTCGATCAGGCCCAGCGCGATCGGCAGCATGGCGAACTGGCCGAAGGATCCCACCGACATCGTGATGCCGAGCGCGAGGCTGCGTTTCTCGGGCGGGACGACCCGACTGATCGCGCCGAAGATCACCGGAAAGGTCGTGCCGCTCAGGCCGAGGCCGACGAGAATGCCGGCGGCCAGCACGAAGCCCGGCGCGTCGAGCGGCGTGGACATCAGCACGAGACCTGCGATGTAGAGAACCGCGCCGCCCAGCACGACCCGCATCGCGCCGAACCGGTCCGAGAGCATGCCGGCGAAGGGTTGTGCGGCGCCCCAGACGAGATTCTGGAGCGCGATGGCGAAGGCGAAGGTCTCGCGACCCCAGCCGTTCGACATGCTGACCGGCTGGAGGAACAGCCCGAAGCTGTGCCGCACCCCGAGCGAGACCGCGACGATCAGCGCGCCGGCGACGAGGATCAGCCGGCCGGTGCGCCAGGCATCTCCGGCGTCGGGCGTCATGATCCCGTTTCCTGCGGGTTGGCTTCGACCGTTTCGAGCAACGCGAAGAGCCTCTCGCGCCCGCCCGCCCCGAGACGGGCGTCGAGATCGGCCTGTGCTGCTGCCCAGCGCGCGGCGGCTGCCGCGATGCGGTCGGTGCCGGCGGGCGTCAGTTCGATCAGCCGCGTGCGCCGGTCCTTGCCGGGACCGAATCGTGCGAGGCCGGCCTTTTCGAGCACGCGCACATTGCGGCCCAGCGTGCTGGCATCGAGGCCGGTCGCTTCTGCAAGGGCGGTGAGGCTCGGCCGCCCGGCGCGCTCGATGGCGCGCAGGAGCGAGAATTGCGCGACGTTGAGACCGGCTTCGGCCAGCGCCGCGTCATAGGCGCGGGATACGTGGCGGGTGGCGCGGCGCAGGCGGGTGCAGATGCAGACGGGTTGTTCCATGAAGCCGGCATATACCGATAATCCGCAGAGTCAATCCTTTGATGCGGAATTGGACCAGCCGGCGATCACCGCATCGACTTCGATTTCGACCCGCCATTCCGGATTCACGAAGCGGCTCACGGCCATGATCGTATCGACGGGTCTGATCTCGGCGAACAGCGTGCGGCGAACCTCGATCACCTCGCGCCAGTCGTCGATATCGGTCAGCAGGATGCGGGTGCGCACCACGTCGTCGAACCCGCTGCCGGCGGCCGCGAGGGCCTGCTCGATGATCTCGAAGCATCGGTGCGCCTGCGCCCGCACGTCGCCGAGCCCGATCGTCTCTCCATCAGCACCGACCGGGGCCGTCCCGCCGATGCTGATCCAGGGCCCGACCCGCACCGCGCGGCTGAAGCCCGCGACGCTTTCCATCGGATTGCCTGTAGAAACCAGCTGTCTGGTCCAGTCGGTCATGGTGATGCCCCCTGCGGATCCCGGCGCCAGTCTAACACGGTTTCCCGGTGCGGGGCCTCGGGGCCGCGGCGGCCCGGATGTCAGGTGGCAATCCGACGCGAAATCGCCCAGCCGAGACCCGAGAGTGCGATGCACCAGACCCCCAGCGCGAGCCCTTGGGCGGGGAAGTCGATGCCCCGGTCGATCAGGAGACCGGTCAGTCCCGGCCCGATCGCCGTCGAGACCACCATCACCGTGGTCGCGAGCGAGCGCACGGCGCCGAGATGCTGGGTGCCGTAGATCGCCGGCAGCAGCGTGCCCCAGAGCGCGCCGGTCATGCCCTGGGTGAGGCCGATCAGGCCGAGCACGGCGAACCAGCCGCTCACCGCGCTCACCGGGCCAAGGAGGGCGATCCCGGCCCCCATCGGCAGGAGAAGCACCGGCAGGAGCCGCGCCGGCCCGAAGCGATCCGCCGCCCAGCCGGCCGCGAAGCTCGAGAGCACTGTGAGCGTGGCGAAGACCGCGTAGCCCGGCGCCATCTGCGCAAGGGTCCAGCCCTTCACCTCGGCGACATGTACCTGGTGGAAGAACACCACCGTGCCGATGAAACCCGGCGTCAGCAGGATCGGCAGGAGGGCGAGGAAGAGCCTGTGGCCCAGCACGTCGCGCCGGGTCCAGTGGCGCCCGCCGAGCCCGGTCTGCCCGGCCTCCGCCGCATCGGCGCCTTGCGGAACGCGGCCTTTCGCCAGCAGCCGCGCGATCAGAGGGGCGAGGCCCAGGGCCAGCATCGCGGCCACGCCGATCCAGACCGCCTGCCAACCCAGAAGCCCGGCGAGCAGGATCGCCGGCAGCGGCCAGATCACCTCGCCCGCCGAATGTCCGAAGGCGGCGATCGCCACCGCCCGGCCGCGGGTGGCGCGAAACCAGCGCCCCATCGCGGTCAGGGCGATGTGACCGAACATGCCCTGGCCGCAGAACCGCAGGCCGAAGAGGGCGAGCCCCAGCACCGCGACGTTGGGCGCGAAGGCGAAGCCGAGACAGGAGGCCGCGAAGGCGAGCGCGATCAGCGGGGCGAGCCGTCCGGGCCGGACCGTATCGGCCAGCGCGCCGCGCAGGAACAACAGCGCCGCCGAGGCGAGGGTGGCCACGGTGTAGAGACTGCCCCATTGGCCGTCGCTCAGCCCGTGCACTGCCCGGATCTCGCCGGCGAAGAGGGAAATGAACCAGGTCTGGCCGAACGAGCCGGCCAGCGTGAGCAGAAATCCGGCGCCCAGCCAGCGGGCGTTGTCACGAAGGAAGGCGATCATCCGCGCGCTCTATCGCTCCGCGGCGCGCTTGGCGAGAGCCCCGTTTGACCTCGATCATGGCCCAGGCGCGTCGGTCTGGCGAAGCTGCGCCATGACGCGCTCCGTGCCGCCCGCTCCGCCGCTCCTCGTGCTCGTCGGCATCACCGCCGGCGCCGCCGACCGCGCCCATGTGGGCGCCCGGCTTCAGGCCCTTACGGGGCGTCCGGTTCTGGTGCCCGACCTGCCGCAGCGCCGTGGCCTCGCTGCCTGCGCGCGCAGGCTTCCCGGCTGGCTCGACGGGCGGATCGATCCGGAGGCGCCGCTCGACGTGATGGCCTACATTTCGGGCGGCTTCATTCTGCGCGCCGCCGCCTCGGCCGGCACCCTGCCACCGCTCGGCCGCGTGCTCTGGCTGCGCGGGCCGGTGCAGGAGCAGGTGCCCGCCGCCCTGATCCGCCGCTACACCCGGTTTGGAGTCTGGCTGCGCCTCGGCCGCATGGTGCTCGACCTCGCAGGTAGCAACGGGGAGGCCGCCGACTTCCCCGAGAGCCATGGTGCTCAGGGGCTGATCATCGAGGAGGGCGTCTCCGCCCTTGCGGCCCGCTTCGGGCTCACCGCCGCCGCGCTGCCGCCGGAGGCGTGGAGCCCGGCGCGCCTCGCCCCGAAGGCCGGACCGGTGCTCCGTATTCCGCAGTCCCACGACGACGCCTACCGCGCCGAAGACCTGCTCGCCGCCGCCGCGCACTTCTTCGCCACAGGTGTCTTCCCAGAGGAGAGCCCGAAATGACCCATACACCCCTCGCCGCGATCCTCTGCTTCGCCGTCGCTGCCTTCGCCGGCGCGCTCGGCCAGTTTCTCTACAAGACCGGTGTCGAGGGCGCTGCCGGCGGCGGCATTGCCGGCTGGTTGCTCAATCCCCGACTTGCGCTCGGGGTGCTGTGCTACATCGCGGTTATGCTGCTGTTCATGGCGGGCTTCCGGATCGGAGGCCGCATGACCGTGCTCTACCCCGTTTATGCCACCACCTTCATCTGGTCCGCCCTCATTGCCTGGCGCGCCTTCGGCACTCCGATCACCGGTGCCAACATCGCCGGAATGGTGCTGATGCTCGCCGGGATCTGGCTGCTCGGGCGGGGGGCGGGATGAGCGGGCGCTTGTGACCAATTGGTGAGTGCCCAAACCCGGCTTGGTGTGGAATACTTCCGGAACGGGAGGAAAAAAAATGTGCGAAATCTTTGCCGGTCAGGTGCCTGACCGTTACGAATCGACGACGCGGCGCATCCGTCTCAATGGCCAGAGCACCAGCATCCGCCTCGAGAACGCGTTCTGGAACATCGTCGATGGGCTCGCGGCGCGCGAGGGCTTCACCACGCCACAATTCATCTCGCGGCTCCACAGCGAGGTGCTCGAGAAGCGCGGCGAGGCCCCGAACTTCACCTCGCTGCTGCGCTGTGCCTGCCTGATCCATATGGGCGAGTACGAGCAGGACGGACGGCCCGGCATCGCCGCCGAATAGCCGCCGCGATGGTCGGACGTAGTAGCGGAATACTACCACGGCCCCGGACGGATCCCCTAGGCTCCCCGCTTACCTGAACACGGTATGGGAGGAGCCTTGTGGCGAAACTGGTTCACGCGATGATCCGCGTGCTCGATGAAGATCGGTCGGTGGCCTTCTACCGCGAGGCCTTCGGGTTAGAGCCTGCGGACCGCTTCGAATTCGACAGCTTCACGCTGATCTATCTGCGCAACGCCGAGACCGACATGGAACTCGAGCTCACGGTCAACAAGGGCACCACCGCGCCCTACGATCTGGGCAACGGCTACGGTCATCTCGCCGTCGTGGTCGATGATGTCGGCGCCGAACATGCCCGCTTCGAGGCGGCGGGATTCGCGCCCCGCAAGCTGGTCGAATTCAACCGCGACGGCGCGCTGTTCGCGCGGTTCTTCTTCGTGAAGGATCCGGACGGCTACGAGATCGAGGTGATGCAGCGCCACGGGCGCTTTCGCTGACCGAACCAATCAACAAGAGACAAAAGGGTGGAAAAGCACATGCTGGACAATCGGGAAGGACTGACGCGCCGCGACCTGCTCAAGCGCACGGTCTCGGCCGGGGCGCTGGTGGCGATCGGCGCGGGCTTCGTGGCGGCGCCGGATGCGGCCTGGGCGATGGAGGTCACGGAAGATCTCCGAACACCAGATGGCCACGCTCATCCAGATGGCGCGTGACATCTATCCCCATGACCGTATCGGCAACGAATTCTATGCCATCGCGGTCAAGGGCTACGACAGCGCCGAGACGAAGGACATGATCGCCGAGGGTATCGCCGCGCTCGACGCGCTGGCGGTCGAAGCCGGCGCGCCCGATTATCTCGGCACCGGCTGGGAGGCCAATCGCGTCGAACTGCTCAGGCAGATCGAGGACACCGTCTTCTTTCAGACCATCCGCGGCGGTCTCGTGACCGGCCTCTACAACCAGAAGGCCGTCTGGCCGATCTTCGGCTACGAAGGCGAATCCTATTCCATGGGCGGTTACATCGATCGTGGCTTCGACGACATCAGCTGGCTCTGAGGGGGGACCGCAATCATGACCGCACCTTTCGACCTCACCGACGACAGCGTCGTCGTCATCATCGGAACCGGCGCCGGCGGCGGCGTGCTCGCCAACGAACTTGCGCAGAAGGGCATCTCCGTCGTCGCGCTCGAGGCCGGCGGCCGCTACCTGCCCGAGGATTACGTCAACGACGAATGGGAGAGCTTCGGCCAGCTCGCCTGGCTTGATCCGCGCACCACCAGTGGCGACTGGCGTGTGGCGAAGGACTTCTCCGGCCTGCCGGCCTGGATCGTCAAGGCGGTGGGTGGCACCACCACCCACTGGGCCGGCGCCTCGCTGCGCTTTCAGGATCACGAATGGAAGGCGCTCACCACCTACGGCCCGGTCGAGGGCGCGAACCTGCTGGACTGGCCGATCGACGGGGCCGAAATGGCGCCCTACTACGACAAGGCCGAGGACAAGCTCGGTGTCACCCGCACCAACGACATCCCCGGCCTGCCGGGCAACAACAACTTCAAGGTGTTCGAGGCGGGCGCCAAGGCGCTGGGCTACACCGGAGTCAGCACCGGGCACATGGCGATCAACAGCCAGGAGCGCGACGGCCGCATGGCCTGCCAGCAGACCGGCTTCTGCTTCCAGGGCTGCAAGTGGGGCGCCAAATGGTCGGCCGCCTATACCGACATCCCTGCCGGCGAAGCCACCGGCAACCTCGAGGTCCGAGAGAACGCCCATGCGGCACGCATCCTCCACGACGAGGCCGGCAAGGTCACCGGCGTCGAGTATTTCGACGCGGACGGTGCGCTGCAGATGCAGGCCGCCCGCGCGGTCTGCGTCGCCGGAAACTCCTTCGAGAGCCCGCGGCTCCTGCTCAACTCCGCCTCGGCGATGTTCCCCGACGGCCTCGCGAACTCCTCTGGAATGGTCGGCCGCAACTACATGCGGCACATGACGGGCTCGGTCTACGCCACCTTCCCCGAACCGGTGCGGATGTGGCGCGGCACCACGATGGCCGGCATCGTCACCGACGAGGCGCGCCACGATCCGAGCCGGGGCTTCGTCGGCGGCTATGAGCTTGAGACCCTCGCGCTGGGCATCCCCTTCATGGCGGCCTTCCTCGATCCGGGGGCCTGGGGCCGCGAATTCACCACCGCGCTCGATTCCTACGAGAACATGGCCGGCATGTGGATCGTCGGCGAGGACATGCCGCAGGCCGACAACCGCGTCACCCTCAACCCGGACGTCACCGACCGCTTCGGACTGCCGGTCGTCAACGTCAACTTCTCCGACCACCCCAACGACGTCGCCATGCGCAACCACGCCTTCGATCGGGGCCAGGCGATCTACCGCGCGGTCGGCGCGACCCGCACCATGCCGACGCCGCCCTATCCCTCGACCCACAATCTTGGCACCAACCGGATGTCCGAGCGGCCCGAGGATGGCGTGGTCAACCGCTTCGGCCAGACCCATGACATCGCGAACCTCTTCGTCTCCGACGGCTCGCAATTCACCACCGGGGCGGCCGAGAACCCCACGCTCACCATCGTGGCTTTGGCCATCCGGCAGGCCGATACCATGGCAGACATGATGGCGAAGGGCGAAATCTGACCCGAACCTCGCCCGCGGCCGGCCGATCTGCGCCGGCCGCGGGCTCCTTTCACCCGACGCGCGACAGCGTCCGAATCCGGCAATGAGTGGCGGGTCGATCTGAACAGTCGCCGGACCACCCCGGATATCCGTCTCGTCCCGCTCGACCTGATGGAGGCCGCAGGCCTTCTGCGCGACCGCACCGGCCTGGATGAGGCTGCCCTGCTCCAATGCCGGGCCTGCATCGCCCGTAACTGCCTGCACATGCCGATCGAGGTCTTCCCCACCGATGGCGGCACACCTGCGCTGCGGGCTGATCTCCAGCCATCACCGCCTCTCGGGCTTCCGCGCCATCCATGCCGGAAGCCCGACCCCGGAGAAGTTCGCCAGGCTCCCGCCTTCCTCCGCCGGCCGGCCTCGAATCCGGCCGCCTTCGCCGTGATGGTCGGGGAAAACGAAATCCGCGCTCGCGCCCGACCGGATCGGGCTTTCGCTCGAGGCGGAATTGGTGATGGTGCTGTCCCGGACCAATCGCAGGAGAGACCGCCGCCGTGACCGAGCGACCCGCCATCCGCCACATCGTGTTCTTCAGTGCGCGGGACAAGGCCGACATCCCCCGGATCGTGGCGGGCCTCGAACCGCTCGGGACCATCCCCCATGCGGAAGTCTTCGAGGTACGGACCAACACCCGCAGCGACATCTGGTCCCGCGAGATCGACGTGGTGGTCTATGCCGAATTCGCCAGCGCCGAGGCGCTCGCCGCCTACCGCGCTCATCCGGTCTACGAGGCGGCCGTCGCCGCCGTCCGTCCGCTCCGGGATCTGCGCATCGCCGCCGATATCTGAAGCGCAGGCGCGGCCTTTCGGGCGGGCTGCACGCGCCATGACGTGACCAGGGTGCAATCGTGCGCGAACGCCCACGCAGAAATCCGCCGGCGGCAAGGAAGTCCCGAGTGTCGGCCGTGCGGGCCGTCCTGTCCTTCACCGGAATGCGAAACCGCGTCCGGATGGAGTTGGAGCAGACATGGCCTCCAGGTCGGGAGTGCATCCTTCGGTCGCGTGCGGAGTCAGGGGCCGGTCTCGAGGCTGCGGATGTCCGGGAGGCCTGATCCCCGGACAAGACAAGGCGACAAGACGGGGAAGCTGATGTACCCTTGGTACAGGCCCAGGGGCGTTTGATCGAGGGAATGCCGGAATGGCGTCAGGGGCTGCACTCTCCCACATTCCGGGGCCGCCTGCACCGCCGGTGGTGGGCCATACCCTGCGCGTCGTGCGCGATGCCTATGGCCTCCACCAGCATTGCCTTGCGACCCATGGCCCGGTCTACAAGATCAAGTTGCTCGGGATCTGGCGGGTCAATCTCTGCGGCGCCGACGCCATGGAAATGGTGTTGCTGGACAAGAACCAGAACTTTTCGTCGAGGATGGGCTGGGATGCGCTTTCGCGGCTTTTTCCCGGCGGGCTGATGCTGCAGGATTTCGCGGAGCATCGCCAGAACCGGCGGATCATGCAGGCCGCGTTCCGGGCGACGGCGCTGCGCGACTATACCCGGCACATGGCCGACGCGATGCAATCGCTTGTCGGGGCCTGGCCGGTCGGCACGGAGTTTCGTTTCTACGACGCGATCAAGGAGCTGACGCTTCGGCTCGGCTGCGCCGTGTTCATGGGCCTGCCTCCCGACGGTGATCTGGCCCGCAAGCTGAACACCGCCTTCACCGACGAAGTCCGTGCAGCACTTGCGGTGATCCGCTATCCCGTACCTCTCACGCCCATGTGGCACGGCGTGCGCGGACGGGCGTTCCTGCGCGAGCGGTTTCGCGGCCTGATCGCCGAGCGCCGTGCGGCACCCGGCGAGGATTTCTTTTCGCAGATGTGTCTGGCGACCGACGAGGACGGCAGGGGCTGGAGCGAGGACGAGATCCTCGACCAGTTCAACTTCCTGATGATGGCGGCGCATGACACGACATCGACCGCTCTGAGCACGATGATCTGGGTCCTCGGGGCGCACCCCGAATGGCAGGATATCCTGGCCTCCGAACTGGCGCAGATCGGCGATGGACCGCTCGACGCTGAGGCTTTGGCGCAGATGATCCAGACGGAGCAGGTCTTCAAGGAAGCGCTGCGCCTCGTGCCGCCGGTTCCGTTCATCCCGCGTCGTGCGATCGAAGGATTCAGCTGGAAGGGCTTTGACATTCCCGCTGGCACCGCGATCACGCTCAATCCCGGGATCACGATGCTGTCGCCCGAATTCTACACCGACCCCGACCGCTTCGACCCCTCGCGCTTTTCGCCCAACCGTGCGGAGGACCAGGCGCACAAATTCGCCTGGACGCCGTTCGGTGGCGGGGCACACAAATGCATCGGCATGCATTTCTCGACCTTGCAGGTGAAGCTCTTCATCGCGACCTTGCTGCGCGCGCGGCGCGTGACGCTGGCGAGCCCAACGGGAACCGAGTGGCAACGGATGCCTATACCGAGGCCGAAGAACGGCCTTCCGATCGTGCTGCATCCCGTCGCCGCGCAGTGACGGTGCATGCCTGAGGATGGCGCGGGGATGGTGCGGGCGCCGCCTCGGGAAGGCGCTGGCCGCATTGCGGACCGGGCCTGTCGCACGATGTGCTACACTGACAGCCTGGCCTGCCGTTCCGAGCCGGCCGGAGGAAGAGGTTTGCGATGACCAGAATATGCGTCGTGCAGCAGCCGCCCGTCTATCTCGATCTGCCCGGGTCGCTGGAGCGTGCCGTCGCCCTCGTCGAAGAGGCGGCCGCGGCAGGGGCGGGACTGCTGGTGTTTCCCGAGACATGGCTGCCGGGCTATCCGGAGTTTGTCTGGCGTCTGACGGCCGGGGCGGGGATGGCAAAGACTGACGCGCTCTATGCGCTCAGCCAGGCCAATTCGGTCGATCTGGGAAAGGACGGCCTGGCGCCGCTGCGTGCTGCGGCCCGCGAGCATGGCATGGTCATCGTGATGGGCCATCAGGAGGTGGACGGTGCGATGAGCGGCAGCACGCTCTACAACAGCTGCGCGATCATCGATGCCGACGGGCGGATCGTGAACAACCATCGCAAGCTGATGCCGACCAACCCCGAGCGCATGGTCTGGGGGTTTGGCGACGGGTCCGGCCTCAATGTGGTCGAGACGGCGGTGGGGCGGATCGGGGCACTGATCTGCTGGGAGAACTACATGCCGCTCGCGCGCTATGCGCTCTATGCCCAGAACATCGACATCTATGTCGCCCCGACATGGGACAGCGGAGCGACCTGGCTCGCGACCATGCAGCATATCGCGCGCGAGGGCGGGTGCTGGGTGGTCGGATGCGCGACGGCGCTGGAGGCCGCCGACATTCCCGCCGATCTGCCCTTCCGCGACGAGATCTTTCCCGACCCGGAGGAATGGGTGAATGCCGGCGATGCGGTGGTGTTCCGGCCCTTTGGCGCTGCCATCGCGGGTCCGATGCACAAGGAGAAGGGCCTGCTTTTCGCCGAGATCGACGTCTCCGCCGCTAAGGCCTCGCGGCGCAAGTTCGACGCGACCGGGCATTATGCCCGGCCCGATGTGTTCACCTTGAGCGTGGATCGCAGGCGCCAGGCGCCGGTGACCTTCAGCTGAAATCGGCTGCGCGCTGGTCGGTGAGGCCCGCCCTCCCGGTCCGGAGCTGCGCGCCCTCAGACATCGATCCGCCGGCATGTCGGATTGTCGGCCATGCGGCCGGATCAGACCTCCGTCCGGGCGGACTCGGTGCCGCCTTGCACGCCTGCGCGGGATTGCTTCCAGACCCACAGGCTGAGCAGGATGGCCGTGGACGAGACCAGCGTCATGCACCGTGCCCGGCACGAAATGGACGAAACCGCCCAGGTCGAGGAACAGGAAATATCCCACATCCGCCAAACCGCCCGTGAGGCCTGCGATGAACACCGCTGTCAGATTGCCGCGCCAGATGAAGACGGCACAGATCGTGGTGGTGAGACCGATCCAAAGCAGGTTGAAGCCATGTTGGTTGATCACGGCGCCGGCCGCGTCATGATGGGGGCCGGCCAACATCGCCGGATCGACCGCATCGGCGATCGCCGCGATGGCATCGGGCGTATCGCCATTCGCTTGTTCTGAAAGACCTTCCTCTCGATCCGGCTTATCAAGTCGAAGATGTTCTTCCAGGCCGCCGTGACCCAACCGTTGTGCTCGGCGAAGGAGACGAGCACCGCATCCGCCGCGCCGATCCGTGAAAAGAAGTCCTGCGCCGGAGCGGGGATTCCGTTCTCCTTCTCGCGGTCGATGGAATAGATTGGCATCTCGTAGATCATTGAAATGAGTGTTTCGATTTCCGCGTCGGGCATGATGTCGGCCCGCAGCCGCGCCGTGGCATGGGCGATCAGCGCGCGGTCGAACGAATGGCGGCTGTTCGTGGCCGCGAAAGCGAGGATCTTCATCGATCTTTCCCTTGTCCTGGTCATGTCCGGCGCTTGCCGAACCACATCCGGCGCAAGAGGCCGTCCTTGAGAACGTACCGGTGATAGAGCGCCGCTGTGGCGTGCAGCACGATCAGCGCAACCAGAAGCGTCGCGATGAACCCGTGCGCTGGGTGTTGCGGCAGCGTCGCCAGTTCCGGCGGCAGCGTCTCGGCTGCGCCGCCATAAACGATGGGGAACAGGCCCGCGCCCAGGGCCGTGGCCAGCCCGGTCAACACCATGCCGACGATGAGGGCGTAGAAGCCCCAATGTGTCCAGCGTCCGATCCGGTCCAGCAGGGCATTGCCGGTGGCGGCAGCGGGCGGGTGCGCGCTGCGAGTCCGGGTCACGAGGCGCAGGATCAACAGCACGCCGATGGCCATGCCGAAGATCATGTGTCCGCCGAGGCCCGCGACCTTGTCGGGGCTGTCGGGTGGCATGTTGGCCAATGCGAGACCACCGGCGGCCAGCGCCACGAGGATCATCAGCGCCATCAGCCAGTGGAGCGCAAAGAGAACGGGATGATATCTTTGCACGGGCGAACTCCTCTCGAAGTCGGTTTGCTCCCTCGAGATGCGGCGGCCCGCATTCGCGCACCAGACACCCAGACGCGCACGGAATGCGCGTAGATGTGCCATCTCGAATGAGGTTAGGTCCTGATCAAGGATCACTGGCTCGAACTGCGCACCGCCTACGTTCTGGCCAGGCTGGGCACGGTCAGAGCGACGGCAGACGATCTGGGCGTCCACCGCGCGACGGTGAACCGCCACGTCGATGCGATCGAAGCGGCCTTCGGGACGACGTTCTTTCAACGCCACGCTCGCGGGTACACGCTGACGGAAGCCGGGCGGGATCTGTTGGATGTGGCAAGCCGCCGACCGACGATCATGCCGGCCATTCAGGACTTCAGCGCCGCCCACCCCGAGACGAACCTGGTCTTCATCGCGGATGAAAACCTCGCCCGGCTGGAATACGGGGAAGCCCATGTGGCGATCCGGGCCGGATCGCGCCCGCTGGAGGCGGATTACGTCGTGCTGCCATTTCGCAGACTGCGTTTGGGTCTGTTCGCCGCCAAGTCGTACATCGAGCGCTTCGGGATGCCCGAGCCGGAAGATCTGGCACGGCATCGCATCGTCGGAGAGATCAACGGCTTCTCCCGTCTGCCTTGTGCCCGGTGGATGGTCCGGCACTTCGCGCAGGACCAGATCGCTCTCCGGACGTCGGACCGACTTGTCATCATGGCAGGCGTCCATGCGGGCTTGGAGCTGGGATTTCTCGCGGAACACGATGCCAAGGAGCGTCCGGACGTCGTCGAGGTTGTCTCGCCTCAGGATGACTGGTCGGCCGATCTGTGGATCGTGACCCATGTGGATTTGCACCGGACCCAGAAGGTGCAGGAGTTCATGAGATATCTGAAGCCGCCGCGCGGAGAAAAAGAACTCTCCGGCTAGAAATCAGGAATGAGAGGGCCGTCGTTCCTTCGCACCGCAGAACCGGTCGAGACGGGACTCGGGGCGGGCGAAGGCATGGCGACTCATTTCCGTTGGAATCGGAGAGAGCACCTCACCCAGTCCGGTGAAGGATCGAACGGCTGCTTTCCCTGCCCAGGACTTCGCGAAACCGGTGTTTCGCTCGGCAATGGCGGAGTGTGCGCGCAGGTCGGTGCCCGCATGCCCTGCCGGCCCGAAGGTGCGCTCACAGCGAAATCGAGTCATGGGCATTCATGAAACCCATGACCTGATCCATGTTTCACGTTGCGCACACACCTTCGCAGGACGCCACCGGCCGCCCGCTTGTGCCGAGCCGGCGGCTGCGCTATCTCCCGGTCGTTCCATCCGGAGGCCGATCATGGACAAGTTCACCACCCTCACCGGCGTGGCAGCCCCCCTGCCGCTGATCAATGTCGATACCGACATGATCATCCCCAAGCAGTTTCTGAAGACGATCCTGCGCTCCGGCCTCGGCGCCAATCTCTTCGACGAGATGCGCTTCGATCAGGACGGCAACGAGATCGCCGATTTCGTGCTGAACCGGCCGGCCTACCGCGACGCGAAGATCCTCGTCGCGGGCGAGAATTTCGGCTGCGGCTCGTCGCGCGAGCACGCGCCCTGGGCTCTGCTGGATTTCGGCATCCGCTGCGTCGTCGCACCCTCCTTCGCCGACATCTTCTACAACAACTGCTTCAAGAACGGCATCCTGCCGATCGTGCTGCCGCAGGAAGACGTCGACAAGCTGATGGACGACGCCGAACGCGGGGCCAACGCGATCCTGACCGTCGATCTCGAGACCCAGGTCATCACCGGCCCCGATGGCGGCTCGGTGGCCTTCGATGTCGATCCATTCCGCAAGCACTGCCTGCTGAACGGGCTCGACGATATCGGCCTGACGCTCGAGAAGGCCGACGCGATCGACGCCTTCGAGGCCCGGATGGACGCCACCACGCCCTGGCTGCGCGCCGGCTGATCGCCGTTCAGAATCCGCTAACCATCCCGGTGCAAGGTCTCGCCATGCACCGGATCCTTGCCCTTCTTCTCTTCCTCACGTCGCCGCTCCAGGCGGAGACACTGCGCATTGCCACTTTCGAGCCCGGCCTGTCCCGCGACGGCGCCGGCGTGCTCTTGGGTGACTTGACCGGCGATCCCGACCCCGAGATCGACGCCGCGCTCGCGGTTATCCGGGCTGCCCGACCCGACGTGCTCCTCCTGACCCGCTTCGACCACGACATGGCGGGCCGCGCCCTTGCGGCCTTCGCCGTCCTCCTGCGCGACGGCGACGGCGGGATCGACTACCCCCACAGCTTCACGGCGCCGGTCAATGCCGGCGTGCCCTCGGGCCTTGATCTCGACGGTGACGGCCTCGTCTCCGGCTGGAACGACGCGCTCGGCTGGGGCAAGTATCCCGGCCATGGCGGCATGGCGATCCTGTCCCGCCTGCCCCTCGATGCGGATGCCGTCCGAACCTTCCGTGACCTGCGCTGGGCCGATCTTCCCGGCGCGACGCTGCCGGTGCATCCCGACGGCAGGCCCTGGCCCGACCCGGAGGCCGTCGAGATCTTCCGGCTCTCTTCCCGGTCGCATTGGGATGTCCCGGTGATCCTGCCCGACGGTGGCCGCCTCCACCTGCTGGCCGCGAACCCGACGCCGCCGCTCTTTGACGGCGACGAGGCGCTGAACCGGCTGCGCAACCGCGACGAGATCCGCTTCTGGAGCCTCTATCTCGACGGCACCCCGCTGACTGACGATGCGGGAATGCGCGGCGCTGCACCGGAGGCGCCCGTGATCGTGCTGGGCAATCTCAATGCCGACCCGGTGGACGGCGCGGGCTTCAAGGACGGGATCGCCGACCTCCTCGCCCATCGCCGCCTTCAGGATCCGGGACCCGAAAGCCCCGGCGCTTCCGCTGCGGCCAACCCGGACCATGCCGGCCCGCCGGCCCTCGATACCGCGGACTGGAATGACGAGGCGGACGGTCCGGGCAATCTGCGTGTGGATTACGTCCTGCCCGATGCGCGCCTGCGGGTCGTCGATGCGGGCGTCGTCTGGCCGGTTCGCGGCGACCCCCTCGCCACCGCCGCCGGCGCGGTACCCCACCGCCTCGTCTGGGTCGACATCGCCCTGCCGTGAGGGCGCGCTGACCTGACCTCGGCTTGACCCGCCCCCACCCAGCCGCTACCGCAACGCGCAACCCCGGAACCTGCGCGAGGACACGCCCATGACTGCCCCGACCCTTCTGATCCTCGCCGGCGACGGCATCGGCCCCGAAGTGATGGCGGAGGTGCGCAGGGTGATCGGCTGGTACGGCGAGAAGCGTGGGCTGACCTTCGACGTCGAGGAGGACCTTGTGGGCGGGGCGGCTTATGACGTTCACGGCACGCCGCTCACGGATGCGACGATGGAGCGGGCGCAGCGGGCCGACGCGGTGCTGCTCGGCGCCGTGGGTGGTCCGAAATATGACGTGCTGGATTTCTCCGTGAAGCCCGAGCGTGGGCTTCTGCGCCTGCGCAAGGAGATGGATCTCTATGCCAATCTGCGGCCCGCGCAGTGTTTCGACGCGCTGGCGGATTTCTCGTCGCTGAAGAAGGAGGTCGTCGCCGGCCTCGACATCATGATCATCCGCGAGCTGACGTCCGGCATCTATTTCGGTGAGCCGCGCGGGATCATCACCGAAGGCAACGAGCGGGTGGGCATCAACACCCAGCGTTACACCGAAGGCGAGATCGCCCGCGTCGCGCGCTCCGCCTTCGAGCTGGCCCGCAAGCGCTCCAACAAGGTCTGCTCGATGGAAAAGGCCAACGTGATGGAATCGGGCGTGCTCTGGCGGCAGGTGGTGACCGAGGTGCATGCGGCCGAGTATCCGGACGTCGAGCTCTCCCACATGTACGCCGACGCCGGCGCCATGCAGCTTTGCCGCTGGCCCAAGCAGTTCGACGTGATCGTGACCGATAACCTCTTCGGCGACCTGCTGTCCGACGCCGCCGCGATGCTGACCGGTAGCCTCGGCATGCTGCCCTCGGCCAGCCTCGGTGCGCCGATGGCGAACGGCCGGCCGAAGGCGCTCTACGAGCCGGTGCATGGCTCGGCGCCGGACATTGCCGGGCAGGGCAAGGCCAATCCGATCGCCTGCATCCTGTCGTTCGCGATGGCGCTGCGCTACTCGTTCGATCAGGGCGCCGAGGCGACGCGGCTGGAGAATGCCATCGAGACGGTGCTGGCCCAGGGCGCGCGGACGCCGGACCTTCTGGGGCCCGACGGCGGCACGCCGATCTCGACGACCGAAATGGGCGACGCGATCCTCGGGGCGCTCGACGCCAGCCTGTGATCGCCACCGGCTGGGATGCGGTTCTCGATGCGGAGACGCTCGAAAGGGCCGATTTGCTGATGGCGCGCGTCGCGTCCGAGCGCCGCGCCGGAAGGGCGATCGCGCCCGGTCCCGGCGCGGAGTTCCGCGCTCTGGCGGAGACACCGCCGGCCCGGGTCCGGGCGGTGATCCTCGGGCAGGACCCCTATCCGACGCCGGGTCATGCGGACGGGCTGTGCTTCTCGGTGCGGCCGGGCGTGGCGCCGCCGCGCTCGCTGCGCAACATTTTCCGCGAGCTCGGTGACGATCTGGGGCAGGCGCCCCCCGAAAGCGGCGATCTGGGACCCTGGGCCGCGCAGGGCGTGCTGCTCCTGAACAGCGTGCTGACGGTGACCGAGGGCGCGGCCAATTCCCATGCGGGATGGGGCTGGCAGGCGGTGACGGATGCGATCGTCGCGGCGGTGTCGGACGGGCCGGCGCCGGTGGCGTTCCTGCTCTGGGGGCGGCATGCAGAGGAAAAGGCGCGGCTGATCGATGCGGACCGGCATCTGGTCCTGACCGCACCGCATCCCTCGCCGCTATCGGCCCGCCGAGGCTTCTTCGGCTGCCGGCATTTCTCGACGGCGAACGACTGGCTCACGGCGCAGGGGCGCGGCGCGATCGACTGGCGCGTGGACGGCGCTGCGGTCTAGCTGAATGCGCTGGAGTCGACGGGTCTTGGGGATCGGAAAACCCGAAACTGTCCGGATTCTAGATGGAGCCGAGGCGCCGACGGCGTTCCGAGAACCTAGCGGCGCAGGTCGTGGCAGGTCTCTGGCGTCAGTCGAAGATGTCGAAGATGTCCTCGGCAATGTCGAAAAACCGTTTCGCGGTGCTCTTGCGCTTCTTGCGGCGGTTCTGCGCGTGCTTTTCGCTGGTGCGCAGCTTCTGCGGCGGGCCGGCCCGCTCGGCGGGGGGCATGGTCTGGGCGTGCTCGTGGACCTTGAGCGGCTTCATGTTGCGCAGAGGCGCCGAACAGGCGGCGCAGGCCAGCTCGGAGCGCTTGCCGCCCGCGAGGTCCAGCCGGGTGCGGTTGCCGCAATAGCAGCAAGTGGCTATCATCGTCGAATGGTACATGGCTGGGATGTAGGGTGATGCCTGCCCGGTCGCAATCCCTGCCCCGAGGTGCGTCCGCATGAGTTCCCGTCCGCCCGACACGCGCGGCGCGCTCCTGGCGCTTTTGGCCTTCGCGATCTATTCCGGCCACGACGTCGTGGTGAAGGCCCTTGGCGGCATCTATTCACCGGCCCAGATCATCTTCTTCTCGACGCTGTTCGGGTTTCCGGTCGTCACGCTGATGCTGATCCGCGACAAGTCGGACGGCAACCTGCGGCCGCGGCACCCCTGGCTGGTGCTGTTGCGTACCGCGCTCTCGGTGATCACGACGGCGGCGGCGTTCTACGCCTTCTCGGTGCTGCCGATGGCCCAGACCTATGCCATCATCTTCGCGGCACCGCTGCTGATCACCATCCTCGCGATTCCGGTTCTCGGCGAGAAGGTCGGCTGGCGGCGGTCGCTCGCGGTTCTGGCGGGGCTCGCGGGTGTGCTCGTGGTGCTCCAGCCGGGAGCGGCGCCGCTCGGAGCCGGGCATCTGGCCGGGCTGATGGCGGCGCTCGGATCGGCTGGCTCGGCGGTGATCGTGCGCAAGATCGGCGCGGACGAGCGCTCCGCGGTGCTGATCCTCTATCCGATGCTGGCGAGTTTCGTGACGATGGGCGTTCTTCTGCCGTTCGTCTATGTGCCGATGCCTGCGCTGCATCTGGCCGGGCTCGGACTGATCGCCGTGATGGGATTCGTCGCGGCGCTTCTTCACATCGCGGCCTACCGGTCGGCACGGGCAGCGATCGTCGCGCCGATGCAATATTCGCAGATTCTCTGGGCGGTGGCGTTCGGAGCGCTGCTGTTCGACGAGGCGCCCTCGCCGAGCACGGCGCTCGGGGCTGCGATCATCATCGCGAGCGGCATCTACGTGGTGTTCCGCGAGGACCGGATCGGCTCGAAGACCTCGCCGGTGCTGCAGACCCGCTCGCGCTACGTCTTCGGTGTGCTGCCGCGGATCGGGGCGCTGCGCGACATTCTGAGGCCGAAAGGCTGAGTGCCTGCTCAGCGCGGGAGCACAACCTCGATGGGCGCCCCCCAGCCGTGAACATTGTCACGTGCGCGCACGGCGACATGGGTCAATTCGGGCGGGACCGCAACGCCGCCGAGGGAGCGGGTGAAGGGCTGCTCTTCGACATGCGGATGCAGGAGCTCGCGGGTGCCGAGCACCGTGCCGTCTGGGGCGAGCACCTGCCAGGCATCGGCGTAGTGGTCCCAGCCGGTATCGGTGTGCGCGACCGTCACGTCGAAGCGCCAGCCGTCGCCGTCGGGGCGGGCCTCGACCCCGGTGACCCGTGCCTCGCCGGCCGGAACCGGCAGTGCCGGGAGCATCGCGAGAAGCGCTGTTGCAAGGATTCTCATGGGGGCGAGCGTGCCATGTCCGGGCGGCCGATGCGAGCAGGATCCTGCTCTGCCGCGGCTCAGAAATCGACGTTGCCTTGTTCCGGCAACACGATTATGAACCGGCCGGTGTCGGAGTGTAGCGCAGCCTGGTAGCGCACCTGCTTCGGGAGCAGGGGGTCGGAGGTTCGAATCCTCTCACTCCGACCAGCGACGCTAGAACCGGCCCCGACGCCGGCCGCCCCACAGGCCCAGTGCGGAGCCAGGCGGAGGCGAGGGAGAGGCGAGCCGCCCATGCCGGACGACAGCAGCGACGACCCCTGGCTCTCCATTGTCATTCCGATGAAGAACGAGGCCGAGAACGTCGCCCTGATGGCCGACGGCCTCGCGGAGGCCTGTGCGCCCTTCGCGCCCTTCGAGATCCTCTTCGTCGATGACGGCTCCGATGATGCCACCGCGCAGACCGTGCTCGCCCAGCGCGAAAAGTACTCCTTCGTGCGCCTGATCCGCCATCCCGTGAGTGCCGGCCAGTCGGCGGCTGTGCATTCCGGGGTGCAGTTCGCCCGCGGCCATGCGATCTGCACGCTAGACGGCGATGGCCAGAACCCGCCCGGAGAGGTTCCGAAGCTGCTTGCTCGCCTCGAGGGTCGGGCCTTCCCGCCCGGTGTCGGCCTCGTGGCCGGGGAGCGCGTCGGACGGCAGGACACCGCTTCGAAGCGATGGGCGTCGAAGGCGGCCAACAGCCTGCGCGTCCGGCTCCTCAAGGACGGCACCCGCGATACCGGCTGCGGCCTGAAGCTCTTCCCGCGCGACGTGTTTCTCTCGCTGCCCTATTTCGACCATATGCACCGCTACCTGCCGGCCATCGTGGCCCGCGACGGCTGGACGACCCTGCATGTCGATGTCGGCCACGCCGAGCGTCATGCCGGCAAATCGAAATACGCCAATCTGGGCCGCGCCTTGGTCGGGTTCAGCGATCTCAACGGCGTGATGTGGCTGGTCAAGCGCCGCAAGAAGGCCAAAGGCAGCGAAGCGGAGTATCCGGCCGAATGATGGAAAAGCTCTTCGAGATCTTCCGGGTCGATCACTGGGGCGAGTTCTGGTGGGTCATGGTCGGGCTCAGCGGCCAGGTGATGTTCTCGATGCGGTTCATCATCCAGTGGCTGTCCTCGGAGCGGGCGCGCAAGTCGGTGATGCCGGTGGCTTTCTGGTATTTCTCGCTGGCCGGCGGGATCATTCTCCTGTCCTACGCGATCTATCGGCGCGATCCGGTCTTCATTCTGGGCCAGTTCACCGGCCTCTTCATCTATTCGCGCAATCTCTGGCTGATCCATGCCGACAAGCAGCGCGTCTGACGGCCGGAATACCTTCGCGCTCGCGCTCGTCGGCATCGCGCTCGTCACGCTCTGGCGGGTCGCGCTCCTGCCGTTCAACGCGACCGATCTCTTCGTCGACGAGGCGCAATACTGGTTCTGGGGACAGGAGCTGGCCTGGGGCTACTATTCGAAGCCGCCGCTGATCGGCTGGCTCCTGCGGGCCTCGACCGAGCTCGGGGATGTCACGCAATTCTGGGTGCGGCTGCCGCTGCCGCTGATCCATGCCGGCACGGCCGTCCTCGTGGCGCTGCTCGGACGGCGGCTCTTCGGGGCGCGGATCGGCGGGATTGCGGGGTTCGGCTTCGTCTGCCTGCCGGCGGTGGCCTTGGCGAGCCTGCTGGTCTCGACCGATACGCCGATGCTGTTCTGTTTTGCCTTGGCCCTGCTGGCCTTCGATCACTTGCGCAAGGGTCGGTCGCTTGGCTGGGCGGTGGTGATGGGGGCCGCGATCGGCGCGGGCCTGCTGTCGAAATACGCGATGATCTACTTCCCGATCTCGGCGCTGATCGCAGCCCTCGTGTTGCCCGCCGCGCGGATCGCACCTCGTGATGCGCTGGTTGCGGCGGGGGTCGCGCTGGCGCTGGTCGCGCCGAACCTCGCCTGGAACGCCGCCAACGACTTCGCCACGCTCCAGCACACCGCCGACAACACCGATCTCGAAAGCGGGATCACGCTCGATTTCGCCAAGCTCGCGGAATTCGTCGCCGGCCAGTTCGCGGTGGCCGGGCCGGTGTTCTTCGGGGCCTATCTCGCGGGGCTCGGCGCCGTGCGGCGGCGGCCGGACGTCGCCTGGCTTGCGCTGATGTCGCTGCCGGTCTTCGTCATCGTCACGGTTCAGGCGCTGGTTTCGGGCGCAAATGCGAACTGGGCGGCGGCCGGGCATGTCGGCGCGGTGCTGGTGGCGGCCTCGGTGCTGGCCGGCCGGCCGCGCTGGCTGGCTGCGGGTCTCGCGATCAACCTTGCCATCAGTGCAGCACTGCCGATCGCGACCGTGGTGGCGGATCGCTGGATGCTCGGCGACAATCTGGCGCTCGAACGGCATGTGGGACAGGCCGCGATCAGCCGCCGCATCGCCGAAATCGCCGCTGCGGAGGGGGCGGACACTGTGGTGGCGGACAATCGCGGCCTGCTGGCGGACATGTTCTTCACGCTGCGCGACTCGGGGCTTGCGATCCATGCCGCGCCGGTCGCGGGCTTTCCGCCGCATCACTACGCCCAGAAGCATCCGTTGCCGCCCGGCGAGGGCACGGTGCTGTTCGTGCATTCGCGCTCGCGGGTGCCGGATTGCGCCGATCCGGACGCGGTGATCGAGCCGGTGGCGCGCTGGACGCCGGAACTGGGTTATGTGACCCGCGAGATCACCGTGTGGCGGATGCCGCGGAGCTGTTGGTATCCGGACGGCGGGTGAACCGGGCGGGCGGCCGATTTACATTTGCCGCGCCAGCGTTCAGAAGCACCGCGTCACACTGGAGAAGAAAATGGGTTATCGGATCGCCGTCGTCGGTGCCACGGGCAATGTGGGCCGCGAAATGCTGAACATCCTCGCCGAGCGGGAATTCCCCGTCGACGAGATCGTCGCCCTCGCCTCGCGCCGGAGCCTCGGCACCGAATGTTCGTTCGGCGAGAAGACCCTCAGCACCCTCGATCTCGACACCTTCGACTTCACCGGCTGGGACATGGCGCTCTTCGCGATCGGCTCGGACGCGACGAAGAAGTATGCCCCGATCGCCGCGAATGCCGGCTGCGTGGTGATCGATAACTCGTCCCTCTACCGCTACGATGCGGATGTGCCGCTGATCGTTCCGGAGGTGAACCCGGACGCGGTGATGGGCTACGGGAAGAAGAACATCATCGCCAACCCCAACTGCTCGACGGCGCAGATGGTGGTGGCCCTGAAGCCGCTCCATGACCGCGCGACCATCCGGCGCGTGGTGGTCTCGACCTACCAGTCGGTGTCGGGCTCGGGCAAGGAAGCGATGGACGAGCTCTGGCTGCAGACCAAGGGGATCTTCGTGCCGGGGCAGGAAGTCGAGCCCAAGGTCTATCCCAAGCAGATCGCCTTCAACGTGATCCCGCATATCGACGTGTTCCTCGACTCGGGCGAGACCAAGGAAGAATGGAAGATGGTCGCCGAGACCAAGAAGATCATGGACCCGAAGATCAAGGTCACGGCGACCTGCGTGCGGGTGCCGGTCTTCGTCGGGCATTCGGAGGCGATCAACATCGAGTTCGCCGACCCGCTCGACGCCGAGGAGGCGCGCGAGATCCTGCGCGAGAGCCCGGGCGTGCTGGTGATCGACAAGCGCGAGCCCGGTGGCTACATGACGCCGGTCGAGTGCGTGGGCGAATATGCGACCTATGTGAGCCGCATCCGCGACGACAGCACGATCGAGAACGGGCTGAACATCTGGGTGGTCTCGGACAACCTCCGCAAGGGGGCGGCGCTGAACGCGGTCCAGATCGCGGAACTGCTCGGCCGGCGGGTGCTCAAGAAGGGCTGAGTCCGATCAGGCCGCGCGGGCGATCTCGGGGGCCGTGGCAGCCGTTTCGCTGCGACGACGATAGGCTTCCTCGCGAAACTCCCGGCGTTCCTGGACGGTCCAAGCGGTGAACGCATCCACCCGCCACTGCGCGAGAATCAGTGTGCCGCGCGAATCGTTGGTCTTGTTTAGGAACTCCGGCGCCCACCCGGCTTGTCGAATTGTGCGGGCGGCCTGAGGAAAAACCACCCCGAAGAACCGCTCGATGCCGCTGCGCTCGCAGTGCCGGCACAGTCCCAGGAGCAGGTCCGAGATCGCGTCGATGCGATCGGTTGGTGAGAGCGTCGGCGCGGCGCAGAAGCGGGTCACTTCGAGGCCGTCGGCAAGGTCGGCCTCCTGTCCGGCCCAGAGTGCGGGGAAATGCTGTTCGACCATCGAGCCGGCGGTGGCGGGGCGCAGGCGCAGCGAGGCGCGGTGGCGGTTGTCCTGCTCTACCACGCAATATGTGGCGGCTGCATCATCGTACTGGTCAACTTCGAGCCCGTCGCTGCGCGCCGGCAGTTCCCATCGGTGGCGTTCCACGAATTGCAGAGCACGATCGCGGAACATCGAGTTGGCAAGTTCGGTGTCGAGGGAAAGCGAGTCGAGAGTAAGTATTTTCATGGCGCGTTTCTCCGTCTGAGAACGGAAAGAGAACATATGATGGTTAATCGTTCCCGAAACTAAGTCGCGATTGCAGTCAAAATTTCATTGTTAATCAGTTATTTACCGATATTTTACCAATCGGTCACAAGTGTGGAGCCGTTGGTATCTCGATATGAGTAACGAGGACGCCGTGCATAACTGGGCCGAAAATTCACTCCGTGAGGCGATCGAGCTGATTGCCGGAAACGGACGAAACGATCTGGCTTCGGATCTGAACCGCATTCTGGCGAATGTGGAATTCGAGGACATGGAGATCCTGCGAACCTCAGGCGCCGATGAATTTGCCGACCGGATCGTGGAAACGGAATCGCTGCCCGAACTGGTGGAGGTGCTCAACCATCTCACGCGCCAGTTCGATGTGGCGCATTCCACGCTGCATGTAATCAGCGACAGTTCCACGATGAATTTCCGCACCCGGGTCATCACGACCTATCCCGAGGAATGGATCTCGCGCTACGTCGATCGGCGCTATTCGCTGATCGATCCGATCGCCGATGCCTGCTCGACTTTCGGCCACGGCTTCTACTGGGACAGCCTGATTGTTTCCAACCCGCTCGCGCGCGCATTCCAGTCTGATGCCTGTGAGTTCGGAATCGGTCCCTCAGGCTATTCGCTGCCGATTCGTACCGAATCAGGTGACTTGATCGCGCTGACAGTGTGTTCCGGCGAATGCCCCGACGTCTTCAGCGCGCGATTCGCCCGCTTCGAAAGCGATCTCTACAATCTGGGGTGCCTGTTGATCGACGCGTTCTGCCGGCTGGCTTCCGACCGCCGCCCCGCTTCCTTCACGCCGACTGATGACCAGATCCTGGTGCTACGCAAGATCGCGATGGGCGCTGACGAGGAAGAACTCGAGGCGCTGCATTTCCAGTACGGATCCTACCAGACGATGGAAACCTCGATCTGCCAGCTGTTCGAGACCCGCACGGTCTGGCAGGCGGCGGTGCTCGCGGCCAAGATCGGCCTGCTGGATAGCACGCCCCTGATGAAGGGCGATGTCTTCGGCGCTTCTGGCAAGTCACAGAGCGGACCGACTGCCGTCGCACCCAACATCGCCTCGTTGCGGCGGATCGTGCGCAAGCGACGCGCCGCGGACGAGGGCGGTGCACCCAACGTTGTTACGCTAACGCGCCAGGCAGTCTGAACGACGTCCGGCGTTAGGTGCGATTCAGCTGCAGCACTATGCAGTGATCTTTCCAAAACCGCCTTGGTCCGATACGACGGAATCCGAGGCGTTGATAGAACCGTATGGCGCGGGTGTTGGTGACGAGCGGATCGATCACGATCGCGTTCACCTCGGGCGCCGAGAAGCAGCGGGTGATCGCAGCCCGCATCATCGCCGTTCCGACGCCCCGTCCGAGACACTCCGCCGGGCCGATCCAGATGTCGATGGCGCGCAGGCCCGGCGGCATGTCGCCCCAGTAACGGGTCGGATCGCGGTTCGGATCGAGGATCTGAAGGAACCCGATCGGGCGGTCGTCCTGCTCGGCAATCAGCATCTCATAGCCGGGCTGCGGGCTGGTGAGTGCGGTATCCCAGTCCCAGCCGCCATCGTCCCCCGCCGAGGCGATCACATGCGGCGCCTCGTCCCAGCGTCGCAGGAGCGGTGCGTCGGCAAGGGTGGCGGGCCGCAGGTGCATGTCGGGTATCCTCCGTCGCTCGACCGGAACGGCGGAAGAAAGACTGGAGCAGGCGGGCCCGATTCGCCATCGGCCCGCGCGGGCGCGCCGGGACCGATCCGGGTGTCGTGTCAGCGGCCGGCCATTCGCCGCGCGCGGATTTCGCTGCGCGGGATGACCTCCGTGATGAGGCTGCGGTGCGGATCGAAGCGGATCACCATTTCGCGTCCTTCGGCGTCGAGGGCGGTGAAGCTGCTGGCCTGAGCGCCCAATACCATGATCCCGCTGTAGCCTTGCCGTTCGATCTCGCGCACCGCGAAATCGATTTCACTGACGCCACTTGCCATCGGTCACGTGGCGTCAGGCCGAGCCGGCGGTGCATGGGCGCCTCGGTGAGAAGCGTCGGATCGAGGGCCGGCGTGAATTTGCGGTGGTTGCTGTCACCGGTGACGGTGTCGGGAAGGGCGACGTTGCGGTGGTTGGGGTCGCCGGTGATGGTGAGGGTGTCGGCGAAGGCGGGGCCGCACAGGAGTGCGGTGGCGATCAGGGCCGCCTTGCAGCGGGTGGTCAGGTGATGACGGCACGGCATCTGGGCATCCTCCTTGGGTGTCGGGTTCCGGCAGGGGTCGGCGATCTGCCTGGGAGGTCCGTCCCGGGATGTTGGAAGATCTCCGGTCGGGAGCCTGAAGGAGCCGCCGTTGTCCTGCGCCCCGTACATGGCATCATGCGCGTGACGCGAGCGTGACGCACATCACTTCTGATTTCAGAGGGCAGGCGGCCGGACTTTGCGCGGCGGTGGGTCGCCATTGTCGCGAGCCGCGCCACGTCCGGAGCCGGGTCGCTGTCGCGGCGCGGATGCCGGGGAGACGCCGTCGGGTGGCGCGGTTCAGGGTGCGGCTGGCGCCGCGCTGGCGTGGGGCGGCACGGCGCCGAGATAGGCGGCGATGGCGGCCGCGGTCGGCGGCGTCGAGGCGGCTCAGATTGTCCTGCACCGAGACCATGCTGCCGCCGACGGAGTCGAAATCGGGGGTGAAGCCGGTCTCGAAATAGTAGGTGAGGTCGCCCGGCGACCAGCTGCCGATGCCGCCCTCGCCCGGGGTGATGTTGGGGATGCGGCCGGGACCGTCGGCGGCGGGGGCGCCGGCAAGCCAGAGGGCGGTGTCGACGGCGCCGCCGAAATTGCGCGGGCTGTGGCATTCCGCGCAATGGCCCGCACCTTCCACGAGATAGCGGCCGCGGACGAGCACGGGATCGGCGGGGTCGACGGCGACCACCGGCGCGTCGTCGAGGAAGGCGAGCTTCCAGAGACCGAGGCCGCGGCGGATGTTGTAGGGGAAGTTGAGGGCGCTCTCAGCAGCCCGGCCCTCGACGGGCGGCAGGGTCTGCAGGAAGGCCCAGAGGTCGGCGATGTCGGCCAGCTCCATCCGTGTGTAGGAGGCGTAGGGGAAGGCCGGGTAGTAGTGCCGGCCCTCGGGCGAGATGCCGCGCTTCATGGCGTTGGCGAATTCGGCGGCGTTCCAGCCGCCGATGCCGTCCTCGGGGTGCGGCGAGATGTTGGGGGCGACGAAGGTGCCGAACTCGGTGACGAGCTCCAGCCCGCCACCGAGCAGGAACTTGTCGTCGCCCCGCGCCCTTTCGGGAGCATGGCAGGAGCCGCAGCCGCCGGCCCAGAACCATGTCTCGCCGCGTGCCGCATCGCCTTCGGGCAGCGTGGCGAGCTCGGCGGCCGGCAGGCCGCGCGGGATGGTCAGGACGAAGAAGCCGAGGGTGCCGGCCAGGCCGAGCAGGACCAGCACCCCGAGGAACCTGCGCATCGGCGCATCCTTCCGGTCAGTCGGAGAGCTGATAGCCCTCGTGGCAGGCGCGGCAGGTCTCGAGGATCGGGCCGACTGCGGCCTGGAACGCGGCGAGATCGGCCGGGCCTTCGCGGCCCGCTGCCGCGGCGCCCTGGGCGGAGGCGGTCTGGAACTTCTCGAGTTCGGCCATGAAGCCTGCGGCGTCGGACCAGATTTCGGGGCTTGCCTTGGTGTCGCCGGTCTCGGAGCCCTCGGGGAAATAGTCGCCGAAGGCCATCGAGGTGGCGTTGAAGGAGGTCAGCACCGCGCGGCCGGCGGCCGGGCTGTAGGGAATTTCCTGCTTCATCATGCCGGCGGCGAGGCCGGCGGAGGCGCCGTTGGCCTGCATGATGGCCTTTCGGGTGGCGATGGCGTCCTCGGTGGAGAAGGCCGGGGCGGCGAGCGCAACGAGCGCGGTTGCCAGTGCCAGGAATCTCGTCATGTGTCCCTCCGGTTGCGGCGGCCGGCGGAAGACCGGGGCCGTGTCGAACAATTTCGGAACGTTGCACAAAGTTCCGGCTGGTTGGGTCGCAATTCCGTGAACGGGATGTTGCCGGCTCAGAAACGCTCTGCCCGCAGCACTTCGCAGTCGCAGACCGAGACCACGCCGATATGGCGGTCGAGCACCTCGAAGGCGGCGTCGAGCAGCGCGTCCTTGCGGTCGGGAGCGACGATGCAGACCACGGCGATCATGCCGCCGGCGCCGGTGAACTGCTCGTCGCGCGACCAGCGCCCCGTCCGGCCGTTGCCGCCGTAGACCGGCAGGATGGTGTAGCCGGTCACCCCGGCGCGTTCGAGCGCATCCGAGAGCCGCGAGCGCATCGGGGCCTCGATGATGATCTCGACGCGCTTGGCCTGGTGGGTCTGGTGCATGGGGTGTCTCCGTCAGCCGGCGATCATGCGGGCGGCCGCGATGTAGATCGGGATGCCGAGCACGAGATTGAAGGGGAAGGTGATCCCGAGCGAGAGCGTGAGGTAGATCGAGGGGTTGGCTTCGGGCAGGGCCACGCGCATCGCGGCGGGGACGGCGATGTAGCTCGCCGAGGCCGAGAGGGTGATGAGCAGGGCGGCCCCGCCCGGCGAGAGGCCAAGGAGGAGGGCGGCGGTGGCCCCCATCGTGGCGCCGACGAGCGGCATGGTCATGCCGAAGACGATGACGGGCGGTGACAGGAGCTTCGAGGCCTGGCGCAGGCCGCGGCCGGCGACGAGCCCCATGTCGAGCAGGAACAGGCAGAGGATGCCCTTGAAGGGCGCATCGATGAAGGCGGCGATCTCGGCGCGGCCGTCCGGTCCGGTGATCCAGCCGATGGCGAAGGCACCGACGAGGAGCACGATGGAGCCGTTGAGCAGGATCTCGCGCCAGAGCCCGCTGTCCATCTCCTCGCCCGCCCCGATGCCGTCGTGCTTGCGCGCCCGGCCGACGATCCAGAGGGCCACGAGGATGGCGGGCGCCTCCATCGCGGCGGCGACCGCCACCATGTAGCCCTCGGAGGTGATGCCCATCGAGGTCAGTGCGGCGGAGGCGGCGACGAAGGTGACGATGGAGATCGAGCCGTAATGGGCGGCGACCGCGGCGGCGTCGACGATGCCGAGCTTCGAGACCGTGCGCAGGATGGTGTAGGCGACGAGCGGGATCAGGGCGGAGAGCACGATGCCGGCGAGGAGCGCGAAGGCGAGGCTGGCGGTGAGGCCGCTTTCGTTGACGCTGACCCCGCCCTTGAAGCCGATCGCGAAGAGAAGGTAGAGCGACAGCAGCTTGGCGGCGGCCTCGGGCACGCTCAGGTCGGAGCGGGCGAAGGCGGCGGCGAGGCCCAGCGCGAAGCTGAGCACCATGGGCGAGCCCAGATTCTGGCCGGCGAGCGCGAAGATGTCCATCGGGGCCCGGGCTCCTTCTCAGAGCTTGTGAAAGGCGGCGGTGACGGGGTCGTAGACCTCGAGCACGGCTTCGCGGATGTCGTTCCAGGTGCCGTGGAGTTGCAGCGTGCCGGCCGCGACCGCGTCCCGCACGAAGGGGAACGTCATCAGGTTGCGCAGGCTCAAGAGGATGGTTTCGTGCTCGAGGGCGCGCAGGGTGGCATCCCGGTCGAGATGGCGCGCGAGGATGCCGGGCACCTGGGGTGCCAGGATCTCGAGCCAGCGTGTGACGAAACTTGTCGGGTCGGGCGCGTGATTCGGGGCGCAGCCGGTCGCCTGGGCGAGGCATTCCTTCACCCCGCCGCAGCCATAATGGCCGAGCACGACGATATGGCTGACCTTCAGGGTCTCGACGGCGAACTCGATGGTGGCCGAGGTGGCGCGCTGACCGCCCGGCGCATCGAAGCGCGGCACCAGGTTGGCGATGTTGCGGTGGACGAAGAACTCGCCTGCGCCCGAGCCGAACAGCTCGGTGGCCATCAGCCGGCTGTCGCAGCAGGCGATGATCATGGCCCGCGGCGACTGGCCCTCCTCGGCGAGCCGCGCGAGGGTGTCGCGATCTTCCCGGGCGAGATTTTCCCGCCAGGCGTGGTGCCGGTCGACCATGAAATCGGGAAGGGGGCTCGCGAATTCCATGGGCCGGGCGCCTTTTCATCAAAGTCCCCGGACTTTTATCGCCTTCTTGCTGCACCGCAAGAGCGAGATTTAACGAAAGCTTCACGCGAGATGTGCAGGTTGGCCGACGGGTGATGTGGGGGCATGCCATGACTGCTTTTGTCTACGAGATCGCGTCGCACGAACCGGCGGCGCTGGATACGGCGCGGTTGAACGTGCTGCGCCAGTCGCTGGGCGATCAGCGCTGCCGCGAGGTGATCGAGGAGGTGGTGTTCCACGTCGCCGACCGACTCGCGCTTCTCAACCAGGCGCTCGAGGCCGATGACTGGGTCGAGATCGAGCGGCTGGCCACGCGGATGACGAGCCTCAGCGAACAGGTCGGACTCGCGGATTTCGCCCGGGTCTCGCGCGATCTCTGCACGGTGATCTCGGTGATGGACCCGGTGGCGATGGCCGCGGTGTCGGCGCGGCTGATCCGGCTCGGCGAGGATTCGCTCTATTCGGTGATGCGCTACGCCGAGCAGACCGCGCTCTAGGAGAGGCGTCCCCGAGCCCAAGCTTTGTGCTGATGCCCGGCAGTTCCGGGCGGAGGGAGGCGGCGCGCCTTCATCGACCTGTTTCAGTCCCGATGGCTTTTGCACTAGGATCATCCCGTTCCGAAACGGGAGGTTCCATGCCGCTGGCAGCACGTACCGAAGCCGACACCGATGCGGTGCCGCTTCACCTGCTCGACACCGAGGCCCTGAGCGGCTGGCTGGCGGCGCAATCGAGCGCGGTGCAGGCCTGGGTCGGCTTGCGCGGCTTCAAGGCCGGGCTCGGCGAGACCTGCCTGCTGCCCGGCCCGGAGGGCACGCTGGCGGGCGTCCTCGTCGGCTGGGGCGACGCAGCGGCGCGCGGGCGCGACCGGTTCCACCTCGCGCGCGTCCGGGCCGATCTTCCCGCCGGGCGTTACGTGCTTGCCGGGGAGGGCGAAACGGTCGATCCGGCGCTGGAGGCCCTCGGCTGGCTCCTGTCCGAGTATCGCTTCGAGCGCTACCGGACGCCGAAGGAGACAGCGCCACGGGTGCTGCTCGTGCCGGTCGATGCCGGGCCTGAGCGGCTCGACACCATCGCCGCGGCGGAGTGCTTCGGCCGCGATCTGATCGATACCCCGGCCCGCGACATGGGTCCCGATGCGCTGGAGGCCGCAGCGACCGGGCTCGCCGAGGCGCAGGGCGCGCGGGTCTCGGTGATCCGCGGTGTCGCCGCCCTCGAGGAGGCGAACTTCCCGATGATCGCCGCCGTGGGCGCTGCCGCCGAACGGCCGCCGCGACTGATCGACTTCGTCTGGGGCCGCGAGGACGCGCCGAAGGTCACGCTGGTCGGCAAGGGCGTGTGCTTCGATACCGGTGGGCTCAATATCAAGCCGGGCGCCTCGATGGGCCTGATGAAGAAGGACATGGGAGGTGCGGCGACCACCCTGGCGCTGGCGCGGATGATCATGGAGCTGGGCCTCGATCTGCGGCTTCGGGTGCTGATCCCGGCGGTGGAGAACAGCATCTCCGGCCCGGCGATGCGGCCCGGCGACATCCTGACGAGCCGGAAGGGCCTGAGCGTCGAGGTCAACAACACCGATGCGGAAGGCAGGCTGGTGCTCGCCGATGCGCTCGCCCTCGCCGATGAGGAGGCGCCCGACCTTCTGGTGAGCCTCGCCACGCTCACCGGAGCCGCGCGGGTGGCCCTCGGCCCCGATTTGCCGCCGTTCTTCACCGATGACGACGATCTCGCCGCGGCGCTCGCGGCATCGGCGGCTCGGGTGGCCGATCCGCTCTGGCGCATGCCGTTCTGGGATCCCTACGAGCCGCTGATCGAGCCGGGCATCGCCGATCTCGACAATGCCCCCTCGGGCGGCATGGCCGGGGCGATCACCGCGGCGCTGTTCCTGCGGCGCTTCACCGGAGCGGCCCGGTCCTATCTCCATGTCGATCTCTATGGCTGGACCCCGGTGGCGAAACCCGGGCGGCCGAAGGGCGGGGCCTGTCAGGGCGCGCGGGCGCTGCTCGATCTCCTGGAGACGCGACCGTGTCGCCCGATCTGAGCCGGTTCGACACCCGGCTGGTGCCGGCACGCGGCGATCTGGCTGCAGCGCATCTGCGCGACGAGGTGGACGCGGCCCGTTTCGTGCGGGGCACGCCGATGCGCGTCACCGCACCGCTGGCCGATCTCACCCTCGTCCCGGACCGGGCGGCGATGCTCGCCACACAGCTGCTCTGCGGCGAGCCCTTCACGGTCTACGAGACCCGCGCCGAAGGGCTGAGCTGGGGCCAGTCGGCGCGCGACGGCTATGTCGGTTACGTGCCGACCGCCGCCCTCGGCCCGGCGCGGCCCGACGGCGCGCGGATCACGGCCCTGCGCAGTCACGTCTATGTCGCGCCTACCCTCAAGGCGCGGGTGGCGGGTGCCCTGCCTCTGCTCGCCGACGTGGACGCGGGTCCGCGAGAGGGCGGCTTCGTCGCCGTGCCGGGCGGCTACGTCCCGGCGCCGCATCTCGAACCGGTGCCGGGCGATCTGGTCGATCACGCATTGCGGCTGGTCGGCGTGCCCTATCTCTGGGGCGGGCGCAGTGCCGAAGGGCTCGACTGCTCGGCGCTGGTGCAACTCGCAATGGCTGCAGCGGGCCTCGATGCGCCGCGCGATTCGGACATGCAGGAGGCGCTGCTCGGCCGCGCGCTTCGCCGAAGGTGCCCCCGGCCAGCGCGGCGATCTGCTGTTCTGGAAGGGCCATGTGGGGATCCTTGTCGATGCCGCCACGCTCCTGCATGCCAATGCCACGCATATGGCGGTGGCGTGTGAGCCATGCGAGGGCGCGATCGCGCGCATCGCCGCTGCGGGTGACGGTCCGGTGACATCCCGCCGCCGGCTCCCCGCGCTTGCGGCGCCATGAGCCCCGCCGGCATCTGGATCGACGGTGCGACCGGGGCCCGGCTGCCGCATGCAGCGGCGCTGGCGCGGATGGCGGAAGCAAGGCTCGTGCTGCTCGGGGAGCGGCACGACCGGGTGGAGGACCATCGCTGGCAGGCCACGGTGATTGCGGGGTTGGCGGCGCTCCGGGCCGATCTCGTGGTCGGTTTCGAGATGTTTCCGCGCCGGAGCCAGCCCGCGCTCGACGACTGGGTGGCGGGCGGGGTCACCGAGGCGGCGTTCCTCGAGGCCAGCGGCTGGCGCGAGGTCTGGGGCTTCGATCCGGCGCTCTACCGGCCGCTCTTCGCGCTCTGTCGCGACCTGCGGCTGCCGATGCGGGCCCTCAATGTCGACCGGCCGGTGGTGAGCGCGGTGGGCCGCGACGGCTGGGGGGCTGTGCCGGAGGCGGATCGCGGCTGGCTGACCGAGGCCGCGGCGGCGACGCCGGCCTACCGGCACTACCTCTTCGAGGTGACCGGGGGCGCCCGGCCGGACCGGACCGCCGGAAGTCCTGACGATCCCGCCTTCGACCGCTTCGTGCGCGCCCAGCAGGTCTGGGACCGGGCCTTTGCCTGCGCGCTGGCGGGAGGTCTCGAGGGGCGGCCCGATGCCCTGGCGGTCGGCATCATCGGCCGCGGGCATCTGGAATTCGGCCACGGCACGCCGGCGCAGCTCGCCGATCTCGGGGCCGGGCCGGTCTGCATCGCCCTGCCCGACGCCGCCGGGTTGCAGGCGCCGGAAGGCGGCGCGCCGATCGCCGATCTGATCTTCGTGTCGCCGGACGGCGCTTGATCCGGATCAAGGCGGCGGTCAGGGTCGTCCGGCACGCTGCCGGCCACCATCTTTCGGCCCTTCCGGTTTATGCTGCAGTGCGGTATAAGCCTCCACGGTCTGCATGCAGGCCTCAGGACAGAACACGAGGATAGCATCCATGCCCGAAGACGAGCCCAAGACACCCGCCCGCAAGACCGCCACCCGCAAGCCCGCCGCCCGCAAGGCGACCGCGCGCCAGGCCTCTCCGAAGCCTCCGGCGAAGCCCAAGGCCCCCGCCACCGGCCGCAAGCCGGCCGCCGCCGCTGCGAAGCCGGCCGCCACAAAGTCCGAGCCGGTCGCCGCGCCAACGGCCGCCGCCGCCCAGCCGGCCGATATCGCCGCGGCCAATCTCGCCATGAGCCGCGAGGCCGCAGAGCAGATCAACGCCCAGATCACCGCCGGCATCCGCACGGCACAGGACGCGACCGAGCGCGCCACTCGCCAGCTCAACGATCTGATGTCCTCGTCGATCCGCTCCACCGAGGAAGCCGCCGACAAGGCCGGCAAGCAGGTGCTCGCCCAGCTCGAGGCCGCACAGGCCAATGCCCGCAAGATGCTCGAAGACCTGCCCGCCCGCATGGCCGAGCAGATGAAGGCCGTCGAGGCGCGCACCGAGGCGCTGGTCGCCAGTGCCACCGAGCGCACCGCGTCCAACACCTCCGCCATCGAGAGCGCCGCCGAGCAGGCCTCCGAGCGCGTGTCGGGTCTCGTCTCCGCCATCACCGAACAGGCCGCCGCCCACACCGCGTCGGTCGAAGCGGCGATGGAAAAGGCCATGGCCCGCGTCAACAAGCTGGTCGAGGAGCGCGTGAAGGCCGCCGAAGAGGCGGTCGCCGCCCTGAAGGCGCAGACCCGGGCCGCCGTCGGCGAGGCCGAATCCGCGATGTCGCGCGCCATGACGCCGAAGATCCCCGGCATGCCCACCATGCCCGGCTTCTCCGGAACCGATCTCGCCGGCTCCGCGGCCTTCGAGGGCGCCACCGAGATCCAGCAGCAGATGACCGAGTTCGTCACCGAGCGGCTGCGCAAGGACATGGAAGTTCAGTCTCAACTGATGAACTGCCGGAACCTCGAGGACCTGCAGGCGGTTCAGAAGACCTTCTTCCAGAACGCGATGGAGGATTACGCCTCCGCCGCCAAGCGCATGATGAAGATGACCGACGTCTTCACGCCGCCGGCGCTCAAGCGCTGACACGCGCCTGCCGCCGGTATTGATCTCGGTGCCGGCGGCTGTCAGTCTCCGCTCCCGGAGCGCGCAGGATGCGTGGGGGAGGATGCGGCCATGGGCCAGAGTGTGAGGCCGCCGCAGGATGCGGCGCTGCTCGTCATCGACGTTCAGAACGATTTCTGCCCCGGCGGCGCGCTCGCCGTGGCGGACGGCGATGCGGTGGTGGCACCGGTCAATCGCATCCTGCCGGCCTTTGGCGTGCGGGTACTGACCCAGGACTGGCACCCGGCCGATCATCTCTCCTTCGCCGCCTCCCATCCCGGCGCCGCGCCCTTTTCGATGGTCGAGATGCCCTATGGCCCCCAGGTGCTCTGGCCGGTGCATTGCGTGCAGGGAACCGACGGTGCGGCCTTCCACCCCGCCCTCGAGACCGACCGGGCCGACCTCGTGATCCGCAAGGGCTTCCGCCGCGAGATCGACAGCTACTCGGCCTTCTTCGAGAACGACCGCTCCACCGCGACAGGGCTCGCCGGGTACCTGCGCGACCGCGGCGTGACGGAGGTCTGGCTCGCCGGCCTCGCCACCGATTTCTGCGTCGGCTGGTCGGCACTCGATGCGGTGAAATCCGGCTTCCGCGTCACGCTGCTGGAGGATGCCGCCCGCGCCATCGATCTCGACGGCTCGCTCGACGCGGCGCGGCAGAACATGGCGGAGGCCGGGGTGACCATGGCCCGCGCCGCCGACCTTGCGGTCTGAGGAGCGGCCATGACCGACATCGCGAAACGCGTCTACGACCACGCCTGGCGGATCGACCCGATCATCCGCTCACTGCTCGACACGGATTTCTACAAGCTCCTGATGCTGCAGACGGTGTATCGGCGGCACGCGGATGTGGAGGTGACGTTCAGCCTGATCAATCGCTCGAAAGACGTGCCGCTCGCGGAGCTGATCGACGAGGGTGACCTGCGCGCCCAGCTCGACCATGCCCGCGGCCTGCGCCTCTCGCGCGGCGAAAGCACCTGGCTGCGCGGCAACACCTTCTACGGCAAGCGCCAGATGTTCTCGCCGGATTTCATGGCCTGGCTCGAGGGTTTCCGGCTGCCGCCCTACGAACTCGAACGCAAGGGCGACCAGTACGAGCTGACCTTCCGCGGCTCCTGGCCGGAAGTGATGATGTGGGAGATCCCGGCCCTCGCGGTGCTGATGGAACTGCGCTCGCGGGCCGTTCTGAACGGCATGGGCAAGTTCGAACTGCAGGTGCTCTATGCCCGCGCCATGACCCGGGTCTGGGAGAAGATCGAGCGCCTGCGCAAGCTGCCCGATCTCAGGATCTCGGATTTCGGCACACGGCGGCGGCACGGCTTCCTGTGGCAGGACTGGTGCGTGCAGGCGATGATCGAGGGGCTGGGCGAGAAGTTCACCGGCTCGTCGAACTGCCTGATCGCCATGCGCCACGACATCGAGGCGATCGGCACCAATGCCCATGAATTGCCGATGGTCTTCGCGGCGTTGGCGGAAACCGACGCGGCCCTGCGCGAGGCACCCTACAAGGTGCTGGAGAACTGGCACCGCGACTACGATGGCAATCTGCGCATCATCCTGCCCGACACCTACGGCATGGCCGGGTTTCTCGCCCAGGCACCCGACTGGCTCTCGGCCTGGACCGGCATCCGCATCGATTCGGGCGATCCCGTCGAGGGCGCCGAGGCGGCCATCGCCTGGTGGATCGCGCGCGGCCAGAATCCGTCGGAGAAACTCGTGATCTTCTCCGACGGCCTCGAAGTCGAAAAGATCGAGATGCTCTACGGCCGCTTCCACGACCGGGTGAAGATCGGCTTCGGCTGGGGCACGCTGCTGACCAACGATTTTCGCGGCCTTGCCCCGCATGATTCGCTCGCGCCCTTCAGCCTCGTCTGCAAGGCGGTGGCGGCGAACGGCCGCCCCACCGTCAAGCTCAGCGACAACCCGGCCAAGGCGATGGGACCGGCCGAGGAGATCGCCCGCTACAAGCGGGTGTTCGAGATCGGCGCGCAGCACTTCGAGCCGGTGCTGGTCTGAGCGCCGCCGCGCTTGCCTCGGCGCGCCGATCCGTCCCATATCTCGCGGAACGTCTGGGGAGGACGCTCGAATGACCGACAAGACCGGCGGGAAACTGCGCTCGCGCGCCTGGTTCGACAATCCGGACAATCCGGACATGACCGCGCTCTATCTCGAGCGCTACCTGAATTACGGCCTGAGCCGCGAGGAACTGCAATCGGGCAAGCCGATCATCGGCATCGCGCAGACCGGCTCGGACCTCTCGCCCTGCAACCGGCACCACATCGAGCTCGCCAAGCGGGTGCGCGACGGCATCCGCGATGCGGGCGGCATCGCCATCGAGTTTCCGGTGCATCCGATCCAGGAGACCGGCAAGCGACCCACGGCGGCGCTGGACCGGAACCTGAGCTATCTCGGCCTCGTCGAGGTGCTCTACGGTTATCCGCTCGACGGAGTCGTGCTGACCATCGGCTGCGACAAGACCACGCCGGCGCTGCTGATGGCCGCGGCGACGGTCAACCTGCCGGCCATCGCCCTCTCGGTCGGGCCGATGCTCAACGGCTGGTTTCGCGGCGAGCGCACCGGCTCGGGCACCATCATCTGGAAGGCCCGCGAGATGATGGCGCGCGGCGAGATCGACTATGCCGGCTTCCTCGATCTGGTGGCCTCCTCGGCGCCCTCGACCGGCTATTGCAACACCATGGGCACCGCCACGACGATGAACAGCCTGGCCGAGGCGCTGGGCATGCAGCTCGCCGGCGGCGCCGCGATCCCGGCGCCCTATCGCGACCGCCAGGAAATGGCCTGGCGCACCGGAAAGCGGGCGGTCGAGATCGTGCATGAGGATCTCAAGCCCTCCGACATCATGACCCGCGCGTCCTTCCTGAATGCGATCCGGGTCAATTCGGCGATCGGAGGCTCGTCGAATGCGCCGATCCATCTGCAGGCCATCGCCCGGCATCTCGACGTCGAACTCGACCTCTCGGACTGGCAGGCACATGGCGAGAACATCCCGCTTCTGGTCAACTTGCAGCCCGCCGGCGAGTTTCTCGGTGAGGACTTCTACCATGCCGGCGGCGTGCCGGCGGTGATGGGCCAGCTGATCGGCCAGGGCCTGCTGGACGAAAGCGCGCGCACCATCGGCGGCGGCACGGTGGGCGAGACCTATCGCGGGACCGAGATCATCGACGAGAACGTGATCCGCCCGTTCGACCGGCCGCTGAAGGAGCGTGCCGGCTTCCGGGTGCTGACCGGCAACATCTTCAATTCCGCCGTGATGAAGATGAGCGTGATCAGCCCGGAATTCCGCGACCGCTACCTCTCCGACCCCGATCATCCCGAGATGTTCGAGGGCCGCTGCGTGGTGTTCGACGGGCCGGAGGAATATCATGCCCGCATCGACGATCCCGCGCTCGATATCGACGAATTCACCATCCTCTTCATCCGGGGTGTCGGGCCGAAGGGCTATCCGGGCGGCGCCGAGGTCGTGAACATGCGCGCGCCGGATTATCTGCTCAAGAAGGGCATCGGGTCGCTGGTCTGCGTCGGCGACGGGCGGCAATCGGGCACATCGGGCTCGCCCTCGATCCTGAACGCCAGCCCCGAAGCGGCGTCAGGCGGGGGGCTGGCGCTCCTGAAGACCGGCGATCGCGTCAGGCTCGATCTCGGCGCCGGCCGGCTCGACGTGCTGGTCGAGGAAGCCGAGCTCGCCGCGCGGCGCGCGGCGCTCGACGCGGCGGGCGGCTACGCATACCCCGACCACCAGACCCCGTGGCAGGAGATCCAGCGCGGCCTTGTCGGTGAGCTCGAAAGCGGCGCCGTGCTCGAAGGCGCCGTCAAGTACCAGCGGATCGCCCAGACCAAGGGCATCCCGCGCGACAACCACTGATCCCGCGTGGGCGCACTGCCCGGGCGACCTCCGCGGTCCGCCCGATTTCGCACACGGACGCACTGAACCAAAAATCGCATTTGAAATCAGAGATTTGACCTATGTTTCACGTTGCGTACATCCCTGCGCACACCGCAAAGCCTGCCTTGCCCTCAGCTCGTGACGTCCGACAGGACGCGCGGCAGGTCGACCTGATGGCTCTCGAGCGGAACGAACCGCATCGGCAAGAGAAGTGTGCCGGCCGCGGCCTCCCGGCCGTGCCGGATCTGTTGCAGCAGGCGTTCGCCGATCGCCCGGCCGGCCGCCGCGAGATCGACATCGAAATGCGACAGCCGGGGCACCAGCGCCTGGTAGTCGATGGTCGGCGAGGTCGAGATCAGCGCGACCTCCCGCCCGATCTCCAGTCCGAAGGGCCGGACATCGCGGTAGAGCGCGGCCGCGAGGGATTCGTGCGATGTGAGGAACGCGGTCGGCCGCCGTTCCGGATCCGCCAGCAGCGCCTGCCCCTCAGCCGCAAGGTGAGTGTTCTCGCAATCGAGCACATGCACGTCCCGCGCTGCGAGCCCGGCGCGGACCGCCGCGCGGCGGAACGCCCGCGCCATCAGCTCCTCGAAATTCATCCGCGCGTCCCGGGTCAGCAGCGCGATCCGTCGGTGCCCCTGCTCGGCAAAACGCATCGCCGCATCCGCCGCGACGTTCTCCACGTCGAAATCGACGAAGCTTCCTGCCGTGATCCCCTCGCTCCGCCCCAGCACCACATGACGCACGCCGGCCTCGTCGAGGAATTTCAGCCGCGGATCCGCCGGAATGGTATGCGAGATGATCAGCGCATCGGCGATATGGCGAGTCACCACGCGGCGCAGATGCTCGAGCGGATGCTGGTCCGGTGCCTGCAGCAGCACGATCAGATCGATATCCTCGCGCAGCAGCACCCGGCGCGCGCCTTCCAGAAGCCGGAGCAGACCGCCATCCGATGAGGTATGCGGCCCGGTCGGCAGCATCGCGGCGACGAAACCGGTTGACCCCTTGCGCAGGCTCCGACCCGACTGGTCGGGCTGGTAACCCATCCGCCGCGCAGCCTCCTTGACCCGCGCCCGCGTCTCCGGCGTTCACGTCCGGGCGATCGTTGAGGGCCCGGGAAACGGTTCCGATCGACAGATCGAGCGCGCGCGCCAGATCGCGGATACTCATGGTGGAGCGTCTCCTGTACGTGCCCCGGGCGCCGTGCCGGAATCGGTTGGCGGCAGCATGAAGGCTGCCTTGCACGAGACAACGTCCAGTGTCCGCGATCGGTTCATCGGCGGCAAGCTTTCTGATCGTATCGGCGAGGATTGGCCTGCCGTTCGCCTATCCGGCGGAATTATATCCCGAATAATCCTGTCACGTTGGCGTAACGGTCGACATGGTTAAAGCGATGTCAACGAAAGACCGGAGCCCAGATGCCATGACCGACACCGCCAGATCCGCGCAGACCCCCCGTCCCAGCCTTTCCGAGGTGCCATCCGCCGATGCATTGTTTGCAGCCTTCGACGGTGTTGCTGCCGGTGAGGCCGAGGCGGCCCTGACAGCGATCGCCGGGCGAATTGCGGCGACCCGCAAGCCGGAGGCGCTGTCGGACATTCCTGCCGGATCGACCTATTTCGCCCAGTTCGTCGTGCATGACCTCGATTTTCGGGGTCCGGATGACCGGGCAGGTCCGATCCGGCTCGATCTCGCGCTGATCTACGGCGATGGGCCGGGTCACGATGCGACCTGCTACCAGGTGCCGTCGCGGCCGGGGATGCCGCGGCATCTCCTGCGGATCGGGCGGAGCCGCCCGACTGCGACCTCGCCGGCCTGGGGCGCCGCGCGCGACCTGCCGCGAATCGGATGCCCGCATCTCGATGCCCATGCCGCCGAGGCCAAGACCGAGGTGTTGATCCCGAACCGGTTCTCGGATTCGAACCTTCTTCTGGGACAGGTCCAGACGCTCTGGATGCTGCTCCACAATGCCATCGCCGGACAGCTATTGCCGATCCTGTCCGCCCGGGAGGCCTATGACGGCCGGCCGGCGGATGCGGTGCGAGATACCTTCCGTCTCGCCCAACGGGTTTGCCGGAACATCTATGCGGACACCATCCGGGCAGATGTTCTGAATGTCTGGCTGATGCCGGAGCTGCGCGCGGTTTACGGGGGTGGACGCGCGCAGTCTCCGGCCGGGGGGCGGCTTCCCGGCACGCCTCCCGAGTTTCTCAAGGGCGTGGCGCGTCTCGGCCACGGCCTGGTGCGCGAGATCTACGCGCTTGGTCCGCAAATGCCGGTGGTGGGGCTGCGGAGCCTGATTCGCCACACCGGCACCGGACGGCCGCACGACATGCCGCTGACCGAGGACTGGCTGGTGGACTTCTCGCACTTCGTTTCGGTGGACGGCTCGAAGCCTCAGCACGCCCGCGCGCTCGGGCCGCATGTGGCCCGCGCCTTCGGGCAGCCGGAGGGCACGATGTCGCCGTTGATCCAGCGCGACATGGAAGCCTGCACCTCGGCTGGCCTGCGCTCGGTCGCGGCGCTGGTGGACTGGGCGGGCGACCTGTTGCCCGCAAATGCGTTCGCCGCAGATCCGGCGCGCTGGCAGGCCGCTGTCGCCGACTGGCTGAAGGCGGAGGACGGCGTGCCGGAGGAGCTGGCCGGGCGCCTCGCGGCCGACCCGCCGCTTGTTCTCTTCCTGATGCTGGAGGCCGAGGCCGACACCGGTGGCAGGAGCCTCGGCGCGCTCGGCTCGATCCTGATGGGCGAGACGCTCGCGTCTGCCTTGCCGGACCTGGCCACTGGAGCCGATATCGACATGGTCGAGGCCGAGATCTTCGGCGGTGCCGCGCCCGCCAAGCTCGCCGAAATCGTAACCTTTTTGCAGGCACATTACCGGTTCGCCGAGGGCGCCCGCCTGCATCCGGCAGCCACACAATCCTCGTCCGAACCCAGCCGATCCCGCAAACAATCCGGAGACAGGAAAATGCTCGATACACAGCACCGCGATCAGAGCCCACCCATTCCGCGCATCGAGGTGGCGGACTACATCGAGATGGGCCGCCTGGTGCATCAATGGGTCCGCGACCCGGACTCCCGTCCGACCGATGTCGCCGGCCTGAAGCGGCAGCTCGACGGGATTGCCGAGGTGCCGGACCGGATCCGGGAGATCGAGTTCTGCCAGGGAACGCTCGAGAAGCTCGTGCTTCGGCTTCCAGTGCCGGAGATGATCGAGGAGAGCTACACCAACATGACCGATCCGCTGGTCGAAGCGGCCTACCCCTTTCCGCAATTCTATGCCGACGTCTACAAGCCGGGTTTCGGGCCTGTCATGACGCCGCTCGAGACGCTGCTGGCGCGGGTGGGTGACTACACCATCGCCCAGTGCAAGTAGGCCGGCGCGATCAGCCGCGCCGCTTGCCCTTCTCGCGCAGCGCGTCGTCGAGGCTCTCGCGCAGATCGGCCCGGACCTCGTCGGCGCGAATCGGGAAACAGCCCATGAACCAGTCGAGGATCTGGCCGTCCTCGGGGCCGTCCTCGCCGATCCATGCCGCCCGGGCGAGGGTAAGAAATCGCTCGATCGCGAGTGATGCCTCGCCGGGGCGTCGCAGATGCATCAGGCTGGCCGCCTGCCATGCGGGCAGGTTGATGATGGCATCTCCCGCAACTTCCGCGGCTCCGACCGAGGCTTCGTAGTCGCCGATCAGGTAGGACGCGGTCGCGACGTAGCCCTGCGCTGCCCGCGAGTGTCGCATCCCGAAACCCTGCGCTTGCGAGACGAGTTTTCGCGCGCGCACAAGCTCTCCGGCGAAGGCGTAGCCGAGGCCGGCGGAGATGATGGTCCAGGGATCGTTCTCGTTGAGATCAAGCGCCAGATCGAGATGGCTGAGTGCGGCGCCGTGCGCGCCGGCGATCGAATGCGCCCAGGCCCGGCAGAGATGCGTGCGCGAGTCGAGCGGATCGAGGTTCACCGCGCGGGCGGTCAGCGCGAGGCATTCGTCGAGATCACGGCGGTTGCGCAGCTTGCCCGGATAAACGATCGGCGTGGCGTTGATGAGCTGGGCGAGCGCCACCATCGCGGGCGCGAAGTCCGGCGTGGTCGCGATCAGGTCGCGCAGGATCGTCTGGGCGCGGGCGTCGGATTCCGGCCGCCACTCGCCGCCGAGCACCTGAGCCTGCATCCAGAGTTCGTATTTCCGGCCCATCGGGCTTGCTTCGCGCACATTCTGCAGCCGCGGCGTCGAGAGATGCACATTCAAGGCAAGTGCGAGCTGGCGCAGCGCGGTGCGGTGCAACGCCGCCATGCCGTCGAGGGTGACCGAGAAGCGCTCGGCCCAGATCGTGTGGCTGTCGGACTGGTCGATGAGCCTGAGTGCCACCATCACGCCGCCGTCGCGGCCGTGCAGCAGGATGCGCAGGGCGTAGGCGCGGTAGGTCGGCGGGGTCGGGCCGCCACGCTCGCCGTCCACCACCAGCCAGTCGCGGAACCGCGACAGGGCCGCGATCATCTCGTCCCGGAAGATCTCGCCGAAGTAATCGAGTTCCTCGGGGAGCTGGGCTGCGGTGGGCTCCACGATGATCGCGATGGGCGCGAGCAGGTCGGGCGCGGCGCGGGGCGTCTCGGGCGGCGGCGGGCGCACCTGGCCCTGCTTGATCGCGACATAGAGCGCCTGGGTCTTTTCCGAAGGTTCGACGTCCAGTTCGTCCTCGAGAACCTGCCAGAGCCGCTCGTAGCAGCGCATGGCCTGGGCGGTATCGCCGAGCGCGAGATGGGCCTGCATCGCGGCGCGACAGGCTCCTTCGTGGGTCGGGTCGGTGCGCAGGAGCGCTTCGGCGACCGAGAGCCGCCCGGCATCGTCCGCACTGGCCTTCAGAGCCGCTTCCAGTCGTTCGAGCAGGGCCGCGCCCAGTCGCTCTCGCTGTACGGTGATCCAGAGATTGAAATCCGGATCGAGGTCCTCGAGATCGATGAAGAGCCGGTCGAGACCTGCCTCGTCGGTGCCGAAGGCCGAGAGTGCTTCGGAGCGACCCGCGGCTTCGATCGCGTCGAGAATATCGAGACGCAGCGGGTGCTTCAGCCGGAGCATGGTCCGGTCGGCGTCGATAAGGTCTTCGGCGGGCCCAAGGTCCTGTTTCATGCGGCGAAGGGTCTGGCGCAGGGCCCCACGCGATTGTTCCCCGCCCGAATCGCTCCAGAGCAGCGCCGCGACTCGCTCGCGGCTTTCCGAATGACCCGGTTGCAGGGCGAGATAGACGAGGATGGCGAGCGCCTTGCGACTGGAGAACGCCACGTCGGTACCATCGACGGTCAGCCGCATCGTGCCCGAGGCGGAGAGCAGGACCTTCGGGCTTGTGGTCGTTTCGCCCATCAGATGAGTTTCGCCACGGCGCCGGGTGTGCCCGGCCGTCCCGGCGTTCTGGCGGGCAGCGGGCGCAGGCTCGGCGCGACGATGCGCGCGACCGCGAAGCCGGGCGGCGCTTCTGGCAAGTCCACTGCAACGGGTCGGTGGCCGGCCGTCGCCAGCCGCGCAACCAGTGCGTCGAGGTCTCCGGACAGGGCTGCCGCGGGCACCGCCGGGCGGGCCGCGAAGGTCGCGAAACCGTCTGGATCGAGGTTGGCGCGTGCCAGCACATCGGCGTCCGCTGCAGCGGGTGTGCCGCGCTCCGCGCGCAGCCTGGCCAGATCGAGGGCGATCTCCATCTGCAGGCATTCGATGATCGCTCCGCGGGCGGCGGCGGCGGGATCGGACGCGGCCTTCAGGCCGAAGGCCAGATCACTGCCCCCCTGTCCGCAGGACAGCGCACAGATGACGGGAATTCCGGCCGCGCCCGTCAGAGCGAGCAGCGTGGTGGCGCGCTTCGGAACCCGGCCGCGAAGCCCGGCGAGCATGTCCGTGGCCTCCGCCAGCGTTGCACTGTCCGGCTGGCGCGGCAGGACACCCTCGTTCCACCAGCGCGCTGCGGCGTCGCGCTCGACGAGTTCGAGGAGCCCCGCAAGGCGCGCGGAGGCGCTGTCGGTGCCGGCCGCCAGTCCCAGGCCGAGCGGCAGGTCCGGTGGGGGCTCGCCGGGCCCGGACAGCACCACATGCCGCTCGATGGATGTGGATTCGTTCGACACCAGATCGATCGCATGAAGTCGAGCACCGCCATCGTTTCCGGATGCGGCAGGCGCATTTCCTGCGAGTGCGAGGACTTCCGCGGCCTCGCCCGCAAGCCGGCCGGCCGCCTCGAGGGCCGTGGCGCCTCCGCCTCCGACGGCGGTGCCGAGACAGCTCCCGGCGAAATAGACATAGGACGGTGCGGCAGCATTGGGCAGAGCCGCAACGAAGTCGAGCCTCGCCAAGGCCGGGCCGAGCGCACCCTGCGCATCGCCGGCCGGGCCGAGATAGGCGCAGAGCTCCGCGACCCCCTCGCCGGACATCTGCGATGCTGCCGTGCTCGCCCCCATGTTCCGCGCCGTCCCCCGATCAGTGCCGAAGCCTTACCCCTAGCGCGGAAAGTGCACTGCGGACAATGTTTTCGAACGGCGTGTGCCGATCAGAGGCTCATGCAGAGATACTTCATCTCGAGGAAATCCTCGACGCCGTGCTTCGACCCTTCGCGCCCGAGTCCCGACTGTTTCACACCACCGAAGGGTGCGAGTTCGGTCGAGATCAGCCCGGTATTGATGCCGACCATGCCGTATTCGAGCGCCTCGGCCACCCGCCAGACGCGCCCCAGATCACGCGCGTAGAAATAGGAGGCGAGGCCATAGATCGTGTCATTGGCCTGCTCGATCACGTCCGCCTCGTCCGAAAACCGGAAGAGCGGTGCGACCGGCCCGAAGGTCTCGTCCTGTGCCACCATCATGTCCCGGGTCACGCCGGTCAGCACGGTGGGCTGGAAGAAGGTGCCGCCCAGTTCGTGCCGCGCGCCGCCCATGACGATCTTCGCGCCCTTGGAGGTTGCGTCGCGGATATGCTCCTCGACCTTCTCGACTGCGTCCTCGGAGATGAGCGGTCCGGCACTCACTCCCTCGGTGAAGCCGTCGCCGATCTTCATGTTCGCCACCTTCGCGGCGAGCTTTTCGGCGAAGGCGTCATAGACACCATCCTGCACGTAGATGCGGTTGGCGCAGACACAGGTCTGGCCGTTGTTGCGGTACTTCGAGATCATCGCGCCCTCGACCGCTGCATCGAGATCGGCGTCATCGAAGACGATGAAGGGCGCGTTGCCGCCCAGCTCCATCGACATCTTGAGCACCTGCTCGGCGCCCTGGGCAAGCAGGATGCGGCCCACCTCGGTCGAGCCGGTGAAGGTGAGCTTCCGGATCATCGGATGCGAGCAGAAGAGCTTCCCGACCTTGGACGAGGATTTCGACGTCACCACGCTCAGAACACCTTTCGGCACCCCGGCGCGTTCGGCCAGCACCGCCATCGCCAGCGCCGAGAGCGGTGTCTCGCCAGCGGGCTTGGCGACGAAGGCGCAACCCACGGCCAGCGCAGGGCCGGCCTTGCGGGCGATCATGGCGTTGGGAAAATTCCAAGGCGTGATCGAGGCGGCGACGCCGATCGGCTGACGCAGAACGATGATGCGCTTGTCGGGCTGGTGGCCGGGCACGGTCTCGCCGTAGACCCGCTTGGCCTCCTCGCCGAACCATTCGATGAACGACGCACCGTAGAGCACCTCGCCCTTCGCTTCTGCGAGCGGCTTGCCCATCTCGGCGGTCAGGATCGCCGCCAGATCATCGGCGTGCTCGACCATCAGCTCGAACCAGCGGCGCAGCACCCCGGCGCGCTCCTTGCCGGTCCTTGCGGCCCAGTCCTTCTGGGCGGCATGGGCGGCTTCGATGGCGCGGGTGATCTCGGCCTCGCCCAGATCGGGTACGGTGCAGATCACGTCGCCGCGCGACGGGTTGGTCACCGGAAAGGACGTGCCGTCGTCGGCGCCGATCCAGTCGCCGGCCACGAAGGCCTGCTCGCGCAGCAGGTCGGCATCGGACAGGCGGGATTTCAGATCGGTGTGGTCGAGCATGGCGGGCCCCCGGACTATGTTGGATGTCGCGTGACAGGATCACAACGCGGGCCGACGGGCAAGGTTTCGACGCGGTACGCGGCGGCTCAGCCCGGGCCTTGCCGCCAGGTCAGCGCGTCGGAATCGCCGCCGGCGAATTCGGCAGCCAGCGCCTGCATCTTTCCGTGATCCGGCGACTTCACGCAGACCGGATCGGTCGCGGCCGCATTACCCGCCACCGCCATCGCCTGACAGCGGCAGCCGCCGAAATCGATGGTCTTGCGATCGCAGGATCGACAGGGCTGGGCCATCCAGTCGGTGCCGCGATAGGCGTTGAAGGTGGCGCTGTCGGTCCAGATTTCCGCCAAGCGGCGATCCCGGACGTTCTCGAAGGAGAGATGCGGAATCGTCTGGGCGGCGTGACAGGGCAGGACCAGGCCTTCGGGCGTGACGTTGAGCCCTGTGCTGCCCCAGCCGTTCATGCAGGGTTTCGGGTAGCTCGCGTGATAGTCCGCCGTGACATAGTCGATCACCAGCGTTCCGCGCAGCCGTTCGCGCGCCGCCACGACCTGCCGTCCGGCCTCCTGCGCCTGGGCAAGGCTCGGCATCAGCGCCGCTCGGTTCTGCATCGCCCAGCCGTGGAACTGCACGGTCGCGATCTCGATGCGCCGCGCCCCCATCTCGACGGCCATTTCGAGCGCCCGTTCGAGCTGGTGCATGTTGTGGCGGTGCATCACGAAGTTGAGAGTGAGCGGAAAGCCGGCCTTTCCGAGCCAGCCCGCGACCTGCATCTTGCGGTCGAAGCCGCCCTTGTAGCCGCCGATTCGGTCGGCCATAGCAGCATCGGTTCCCTGGAGCGAGAGCTGGACGTGGTCGAGCCCGGCGGCGTCGAGTTCGCCGATACGTTTCTCGGTAAGGCCGATGCCTGAGGTGATGAGATTGGTGTAAAGTCCGGCCTCGCGTGCACCGGTCACCAGCGCCACCAGGTCGCGCCGCGACGCCGGCTCGCCGCCTGATATGTGGAGCTGCAGCACGCCGAGATCGGCCGCCTGCCGGAACACGTCGATCCAGGTGCCGGTGTCGAGCTCGCTGTCGCGCCGCGAGAGCTCGACGGGGTTCGAGCAATAGGGACAGGAGAGCGGACAGCGATGGGTCAGCTCCGCCAGCATCGCGATCGGCGGGCGCGGGGCGACGGAGCCGCTCACGGTTCGAGATCCAGAAAGCGCTTTTCGACGAGGCCCGACAGGAACGCGTCGCAATCGCCGCTGATCTCGGCTTCGGGAGCGCTGTAGCGCGCAGCGAGCGAGCTGACGATCTCCGCGAACGGCTTCGCTCCGTCGACCTCCGACAGGATCGCATGCCCGACCGCGTCGAGCCTGACCGCGCGCTCGGGGGCGAGCAGCACCCAGCCGTCGCGGACCCGGTCGAAATGCAGACGCACGCCGCGCGGCATCATCGGCACGGCTTCCGGCGCGAGCGTCATTGCGCTGCCCGGGCCTCGGCGAGCCCCTCGCCAGGGCGCCAGGCCCCCGGCGGGATGCGGCCCGGGGCCACATAGGCTGCGTCGAGCGCGTCGAGCTGCGTCCAGAGCACATCGGTCTTGAAGGTGAGCGCCGCGGCGGCGGCGTCCTGTTTCTCGGCCGTGTCGGCACGGTCGAGCACCCAAGCCAGCCCGAAGGCCACGTCCTTGGGCGCCTCCTTCAGCCGGTTGCGGAAATAGGACAGGCTCGAATCGTCGGCGAACTCGTAATTCGCGAGCAGGCCTTCGATGCGGGCCGCATGGATCGCCGGCGCGAAGAGCTCGGTCAGCGAGGCGGCGACGGCCTCGAGCAGCGTTTTCTCGCGCACGAAACGCACATAGGCATCCACCGCGAAGCGCGTGGCCGGCAGCACCCCTTCGGTGCTCGCGACGTAATCCGGGTCGAGTCCCACCGCCTCGGCCAGCCGCAGCCAGCGGCGTATGCCGCCCTCGTTGTCTGCGGTGCCGTCGTGGTCCTCGATGCGCGAGCGCCAGGCGCGGCGCAGGGCCGGGTCGTCAACGCGGCTCATGAAGGCCGCATCCTTCATCGGGATGCGCGACTGGTAGTAAAAGCGGTTGATCACCCAGGCCCGGACTTGGTCGGGCGTGCAGTCGCCGCCATGCAGGCGGGCGTGAAACGGGTGCCGGTCGTGGTAACGCTCGGCGCCGATGCGGCGCAAACGGGCCTCGAAATCCGGGCGCGACAGGGCATTCATGCGGCGATCTCCAGACCGTCCTGTCCGATGGTCCAGCCGGCTGCCTCTGCCTCGGCGCGCTCCGAGGCGTCCGGGCGCAGTACCGGATTTGTGTTGTTCATGTGCACGTAGACCTTCCGTCGGATACCGAGCCCGGCAAGCGCCGCCATCGAGCCGTCCGGGCCGCTCATCGAGATATGCCCCATGCGCCGGCCGGTCTTGCTGCCGACGCCGGTGGTCTGCATCTCGTCATCGCGCCAGAGCGTGCCATCGAAGAAGACTACCGAAGCACCGCGAAGCCGGTCGGCCAGTGCCGGGGTCACCAGGGCGCAGCCGGGGATATAGAACATGTCGTGGCTGTCTGCGCGCAGATGCACGCCCACGGTCTGTTCGCCCTCGAGATCGGTCCGCACCTCGTCGCCTTCCATATAGAGCGGCACCTTGCCCGGCACCGCGAACAGTTCTGCCTCCAGCCCGTCGGCCAGCGTCACCGCACGCCCCATGGCGACGCTCACCCGCGGCACCAGATCGGACCCCACGGCGGAGAAGATCGGGTTCGCCGCGAGGACCGCATGGATCTCTCCGGTGGCGAAGAGCGCGAAGGGCTGGCGCTCGCGCAGACACAGCAGGCCCGCGACGTGATCGATATCGCCGTTGGTCAGCAGCACCGACACGAGCGGCACGTCGCGCGGTCCGGTCGGGTGCAGTTCAGGTGTCGCGGCGAGCTGGCTGCGGATATCGGGCGAGGCGTTGAGGATAGCCCAGTCGCGGCCATTGCCGCTCACCGCCAGCGAAGATTGTGTCAGGGACGGAATCTGTCCCGACCGCGCCAGCCGGCAGTTCTCGCAGCCGCAGTTCCACTGTGGCAGGCCACCGCCGGCCGCAGCTCCGAGAATGCGCGCGCGGAGCACCGTATCGTCCTCCGCGCGCGTTTGATCAGAACAGAACGCCGTGATCGTCGCCCTCGGCGGGGCCGTACATGTTGATTTCCATTCCGCAGCTGACTTCGCGCAGTACAGGCTTGGTCCAAGACATTTGCATTCCTCCGGTTAATTCTTGTGGCTTCCGCGACCTCAGATTGTGTGCAATTCGCGGTCCGGTCAACTGTTCGCAGCGCCGCACGGACACCGACCTTGGTAGCAAGCCGGGCCTCCCGATGCCCCATAAAGTCACGCCCGCGTGAGGCGGGCGGTCTTCCTAGCGCGGCATCGCCGACCGCGCATCAGTCGCGCAGCTTGTGTCAATGTTGTCGAGCCGTTCATGGAGACAAGCGTCCTGTCGCGCCCAGCCGCTTGGGACGCCACCACAAAACTGGCCGATATTCGACGAAAAAAATTTGGACAGAACATTGCCTCGGAAATCCGGCGAGATCGTTCGGCGCACTTCGCGGGTTGCGAGCCCTTTGTTTTGCCCGCGGCGCGCGATCACCTTGAGCTCAATTCCCGAGAAGAACGTCGGTCGCCGAGGTACAGGTGGAGCTTACCTGGCTCTGACGCGAATAGAGGCATGCGAAGACGCGACCATCACCCTGCGGAACGCCGGGGCAGAGACTGGCGGCATCGGCCGAGCAGCTTGCCGGAAGGTCCGCCCGAAAGCTGGGAGAGAAGATCTGCCGCGCGTTGGCGGGGATCAGCCGGTTGGTGCTCGACCTCTGCGCGAGGGCGTCGACCTCGGGTCTGCACCCGGCGCTGAGGTCGTTGTCATAGGCCATCAGGCAAGCGGTTATGCGGCCGCGGCCGTTGGCGACATCCGGGCAGAACTTGGCGATATCCGCGCTGCAGGCCGCCATCATGTCGGCCCGGGCACCCTGCGGGACGGCGCCGATCGACAGGGCGAGTGCGAGGCCCAGGCATGCGGTGCGAACGGGGGTGAGGGTCATGTGATTTCTCCCGGAGCTTGGATTTGCGCGAAGAAGACGTCGAAGCGGCGGTCGTTGTCAAATGACAATCCGGCGCAATTGTCCTCTGGAGCAAGGGATCGACCGACATGGGTTTCCTCCCGCCTTGCGGCAATCCGAACAGGCCTCGGATGACACCCGGAGACACGCCTTAGGGACGTACCAGTGCGAGCATGATGATCGTGGCGCCCCAAGTGCGCTGGATCAGTTCGGGCATGCTCGCGCCATTGAGCGCGATGATCGCCGCATAGATCGGGACCTGAAACAGCAAGCAGAGCACCGCTGTTTCAGGCCAGTCGCGAGCAGCATTCCTTACCGGCATTGCCCAACATAAAGTCCCGCCAAAGACCGTGGGGCCATGCGGTCAACACCATCAAGGGCGCCCCCATCCGTCTCGCGCGAACAACTTTGGACCGGTCCATCCCGGCGACGACGCGTTCGGTCAGGATGCCGGTCGCCGTGAAGAACAGCACCGGCGCCGTTGTATCGGCAGCGAACGAGTTTCGGACGCTGCCGGTCTGCTTGGGGCCATCGACCTGACCCGCTTTTTTTCCGCCGGTCAGATCAGCTTGCCCATCGCCACGGCGGTGTCGGCCATGCGGTTGGAGAAGCCCCATTCGTTGTCGTACCAGGTCAGGATGCGGCACATCGTGCCGTCCATCACCTTGGTCTGGTCCATGTGGAACACCGAGGAATGCGGGTCGTGGTTGAAGTCGGTCGAGACCAGCTTCTCGTCGGTGTAGCCGAGCACGCCCTTGAGCGGGCCGTCGGCGGCTTCGCGGATGGCGGCGTTGATGGCGTCGGCGGAGGTGGCCTTGCTGGCGATGAAGGTGAGGTCGACCACCGAGACGTTCGGGGTCGGCACGCGGATCGCCACGCCGTCGAGCTTGCCGTTGAGTTCGGGCAGCACGAGACCCACGGCCTTGGCGGCGCCGGTGGAGGTCGGGATCATCGAGAGGGCGGCGGCGCGGGCGCGGTAGAGATCCTTGTGCATGGTGTCCAGCGTGGGCTGGTCGCCGGTGTAGGAGTGGATCGTGGTCATGAAACCCTTGTCGATCCCGACGGTCTTGTTGAGCACGTAAGCCACCGGGGCAAGGCAATTGGTGGTGCACGACGCGTTCGAGACCACAAGATCGTCCTTCGAGAGCACGTCGTCGTTGACGCCGAAGACGATGGTCTTGTCGGCGCCGGAGGCGGGGGCGGAGACGAGGACGCGTTTGGAGCCGTTCTCGAGGTGGAGGGCGGCCTTGGCGCGGTCGTTGAAGATGCCGGTGCATTCGAGGGCGATGTCCACGTCGCCCCAGGGCAGGGCCTTGGGGTCGCGCTCGGCGGTCACGCGGATCGGGCCGCGGCCGACATCGATGCTGTCGCCCGAGACGGTGACCCTGGCGGGGAAGCGGCCGTGCACGCTGTCGTAGCGCAGCAGATGCGCGTTGGTCTCGACGGGGCCGAGATCGTTGACGGCGATCACCTCGATATCGGTGCGGCCGGATTCTATGATGGCGCGCAACACGTTACGCCCGATGCGGCCGAAGCCGTTGATGGCAACTTTCACTGTCATGGTGGTTCCCCCTCTTCGTGTCAGGACCGCTGGTCCGGTCTCCGGCGGATGCCGGCCTGCCGGCGCCTTGCGGCGTCGGCGCGCATTCTGCGGCACCCGGATACAGGGCCGCGCGGGTTCCCGCAAGCCATGCCCGGATCGGAAGGCGTCGACTCGCGGCGGCGGGCGGGGGTCGGGGGATGGGGTGTGAAAGGGCTGGAATCGCTCGGATTTCGGGATGCACGGGGCCTGCACAACCCATGCACGGGGCGTCTGCAGGGTTTCGGGGCGCAAAGCCCGCATTAACCCTGCTGTGGCAGAGTGGCGGCTTCACATCCGGAGAGACCGATGACCGACCGACGGCGCACCAAGGCCGAGGAGCGCAGCTATGGCGCGATGATGCGCGAGCTGCACGAACTCGAATGCTGGAACGAGGACCGCAAGCTCAGGGAGCGCATGATCCCGCCCGACTGGCACGGGCTGGAGAAGGTGGCGCCGACCCGGCCGAAGAAGGTGCGGATCACCGCCGCCTATGACGCGGACGTGGCCCGCTGGTACCGCGGCCTCGGCGAGGGCTACCAGGCGCGGATGAACGCGGTGCTGCGGGTCTACATGCATGCGGTGATCGCGAAGGAGATCGAGCGGCGGGGGGACCGGGACTGGAAGGGGGATCTGATTTGAGGGGGGATGGCGTATTGGTTCAGGCTAGCGCAATTCGTGTATCAGCGATAAAAATAGGCAGAGCTTCAGCAAGTTCCATCAAGCCATGTCTGTAAATTGAGCTCCTCAGATCTCGTTTGAAAGCCTCTTGAATGTGTTTAGAAAAGCGCGAGCCCTCAAAATTGTCTCTAACCCAAACTAGTGCGTTTGTTGGCATTTTCAGTCTCGCAAGATAGGCTGCTCTATTTTGATCGAGGTGCATCTGGGTCAGCGCTAAATGTATGTCGTCGATTTTCTGCAATTCAGATTTGAAATGAATAATTTTCCAGAGCTCCATTTCGTCATCTGACACATCCGGAAACTGAGGAAATGCACTAACAAATATAGGTAAGTCGGCAGCACTATTTTTGTTTTCCGAAAAGAAATAACTCAAAACATTAGGTCCAATGTAATTCTCCAAACTCCATCCAAAGGTACCAAGGAACCTGAAGAACGGTGATCTATAAGTGATCGTGTGACCAGCATTCTCTAAGACGCCTTTTTGGAGAAGGGCGTTTAGCGCGGACGCTCCAGTCGTCCCTTGGCGAAACGGAGGTGGCGATACTGCTTGATCCCTGTCGCAAATGCAAAACCCTCTCAATGGACCATCCAAATCTGAAATTGCTTGACCAAGCGCAGTGCCGCCACCGTGAAACCTGTTCACACTAAGGTACTCACGCGGGAAGTGTATCAAATCGCAAACCATCTGAATAAGCAAAGAATATATTCTTCCGTCGTTCTGAGAATTTTCAACGTATAGATTCGGCGTCGCTCTAACTAAATCGAACGCCTCTGTAATCCTGCAGCAAATAACATCAGAACCATAAGTCGATTGGATTGGGGATTGGAACGGTAGTGCGATCAGATATCGATCTATATTTCTTGAAATTGAAGCGTAATCCTGCATTCTTTTTTCGATAGTACCAAGAATACCTTTTGAAAGGGCGCCAAGATCCATATGTTCACTAAACAGTCTAATATGTCGCGGCGTTGGGCAGATAAATATTCTTTTGTCTTTGTGATGATAGAGGAGTTCTTCAAAACATTCAGTATGAGACCGAACCTCGTCGTCCGTAAGCAACGTAAAACTTTCGTGAAATCTGACAAGCATTTCAGTTTGAAAAAAAACCGATTGGCCATTCCGCAATCAGCCCGTCGTCATCAAAAGCCATCGGGCGAAGGGAGCAAGACTGCGTCTCATTATCCTTCTCAACGAAAATGATGCTGACCCGCGACGGTTCCACGACTCCCTGTGAAATCAAACTTCCGAGACGTGATATCAAGCTTTCGCTATGCGTCTCAACAATGACCTTTACGGAATAACCGTCTTCTGCGGGTTGGGATGTCGCCGCGACAAAGAGGTCCGCTAGGCGTCCTTGCATGGCAGGGTGAAGATGTAACTCAGGTTGCTCAACGGCGTATATGGCGTCGATCGCCGTAAAGCTCTCTGAGTTCATTCGTCGCTGCATAACAGCGTGAAGCTGAGCAACGACTGGAATAATCTGTGAAAAGCCAAACCCAACATCAGCGACGTTCTCAAGATAACCCTTTTCGGAATTACCAACTCTTATGCTCACGTGACTGGGGCCGGAGGACTCAATATCGACGTAGTGTCCTGAAGCTATCTCCATAAGTTCGTTGAAAGTATTTTTCTCGCTGTCGGATAGTGAATGCAGATACATTGCGGTATTCTCTCCTTTCGAAGCAAGTCGGTTCACCGCGAGTTCCTGGATCCTGTCAAACCGGCTAGTCGTTGCTCTTGCTGGTCCAATGTAAGCAGAGTTTTGAAAGCAAGCCGAAACCTCTTGCTGCAAAAGAAACAAAATAATTGGCAGGGAATTCATAAAAGAATACTTATGAGCCAATTCGATATTCATGAAATATTAAGTGTGTGATTTATGGCGGCTAGAACGAAAATATTATGCGAGACTGTACGTCGTTCAGTTATAGTTCGTTAAAAATGAACTTTCAGCCGTGTCCTATCGATCACCTATAATTCAATTCGTTGATTACTTCGACATCGCATACTACTGCTACCATACAACCCTGTGTCATCACAGCACGTTGTGGGATCTGTTGCATGAGGAGGCAGTAGATATGCGTTTGTCTCTGCGTCGCCTTGACGAATAATAAAAAATGACCCCGACACGCTGAGCTAATGACCTTCTAGTATCACCCAGTCAACCATGATTCCCGACGATTCCTCAGTCTGGGCTTCGTCTTTCAGGACTGTTTCGAATTGCAGGTAGAGTGTTTGGCTGTTTCGCCAGCAAAAAGACCGTTGACGTATATTTCGTCAATAATGGTTGCGAGACTTACGATTGCAGCGTTGGGCCTACGATTTGGGAGCCGGCAATTGCTGCATCGCTCCCTTCACCGATTTGTCCGTCGACAAATCGGTGCGCGCCTGCCTGCCCCCCGGCAGGCGCGACAGACGCGCCCGCCCAGGCAGGCGCGCACCGATCCCGAGCGGTCGGGCGAGGCTTGGGGCCCCTCGCGCCTCGCGCGCTCGCGCGCTGCGGGCGACCGGATCGCGCGGGGCGGTGCCCCGCCGGTGCGATCCGGGGGGTGGGTGGGACCGGTGTTTCCCGGGGCCGGGTTGGTGGGCGGGACGGCGCGGGGCGGGTCAGGCCGGTTTGGGCGCGGCTGAGGGTGCGGCCGCACGGCGTCACGCCAGCCGGCGTATTTGGCCTCGCGGCGGTCTTCGGCCATTGCGGGCTCGAAGCGGCGGTCGAGGGACCAGGTTCGGGCGAAGTCCGCGCGGCCGGGATAGAGGCCGGCGCGCATGCCGGCGAGCCAGGCGGCGCCGAGGGCTGTGGTTTCGAGCACTTTCGGGCGGTCGACGGGGGCGCCGAGGATGTCGGCGAGGCTCTGCATCGCCCAGTCGGACGCGCTCATGCCGCCGTCGACGCGCAGCGTGGCGTCGCCGATATCGGCGCCGGTGGCGGCCCAGTCGGCGCGCATCGCCTCGTAGAGATCGCGGGTCTGGTAGGCGACGCTCTCGAGGGCGGCGCGGGCGAATTCCGCCGGACCCGTGCCGCGGGAGAGGCCGAAGATGGCGCCGCGGGCCTCGGCATCCCACCAGGGCGCGCCGAGGCCGGTGAAGGCCGGGACGAGGTAGATCTGCTGGTCGGGGTCGGCCTGTTCGGCGAGGGCTTGCGTCTCGCTGGCGTGGCGGATGATCTTGAGGCCGTCGCGCAGCCATTGCACCACGGCGCCGGCGATGAAGATCGAGCCTTCGAGCGCGTAGGTGGGCTTGCCGTCGAGCTGGTAGGCGATGGTGGAGAGCAGGCGGTTCTGGCTGGTGACGAGGGTGTCGCCGGTGTTCAGCAGCGCGAAGCAGCCGGTGCCGTAGGTGGATTTGAGCATGCCGGGCTCGAAGCAGGCCTGGCCGACGGTGGCGGCCTGCTGGTCGCCGGCGATGCCGAGGATGGGGATCTCGCGGCCGAAGAGGTCGGCGCGGGTCATGCCGAACTCGGCGGCGCTGTCGCGGACCTCCGGCAGCATGGCGAGGGGGATGTCGAGGAGGGCGCAGATGTCGGCGTCCCAGCGGCCTTCGCGGATGTTGTAGAGCAGGGTGCGGGCGGCGTTGGTGGCGTCGGTGACGTGGGACGCCCCGCCGGTGAGCTTCCAGACGAGGTAGCTGTCGACGGTGCCGAAGAGGAGCTCGCCGCGGGCGGCGCGGTCGCGGGAGCCCTCGGCCTGGTCGAGGATCCATTTGAGCTTGGTGCCGGAGAAGTAGGGGTCGAGGATGAGGCCGGTGCGTTCGGTGACCATGGGCTCATGGCCTTCGGCGCGGAGGGTGGCGCAGATGTCGGCGGTGCGGCGGTCCTGCCAGACGATGGCGTTGTGCAGGGGCTGCGCCGGTCTTCGCGTCCCAGACCAGGGTGGTTTCGCGCTGGTTGGTGATGCCGATGGCGGCGATGTCGCCGGGGCGGAGGCTCGGCGCGCTCGATGGCGGCGCGGCAGGTGGCGGCGGTGGTGGACCAGATGTCGGCGGGATCGTGCTCGACCCAGCCCGAGCGGGGGAAGTGCTGGGGGAATTCCTCCTGGGCGGAGGCGCGGATGGCGAGGTAGGCGTCGAAGACGATCGCCCGGCTCGAGGTGGTGCCCTGGTCGATGGCGAGAATGTGGCTCATGGGGTGTCCTCCGCTGCGGCGCCGGCTTGCGCGGCGTTTGGTTCGGTTTAGAGCAAAACGGGGGCGGACTGAACCGGGGTGATGGGGCTCGCGACGCATCATCTTGGTTCGGTTTCTGCGTGGCACCGACTGCGCTGTGCCATCCCGCCCGGAATCGAAGGCGCCGGGCGAGCGCCTGCCCGTGTCGCACCGGAGGTGCGCCGATCATGGATGGCACGCCTTCGGCGTGACCGGGCTGGCGCTTTGGGGCCGTTGGTGCGTCGCGGGGGCGGAGAATGTGCGTGGGGGCATAAAGCGCATCGCGGAGGCGTTGTAGCGCCATCCCACGGGCAGGCGCTCGCCCGGCTTGCGATATGTGTGGGGCGGCGGCCGGGTCGATTTCTGGGCGCGCGGCCTGTTCCGAGGTTGCGGGACGTGCATTCTTGTCAGCAAACCGTGCCGCGGCTAGGGTTTCCGTGTCGCCGCACGAAGGTTTGCATGGCCCAGAACTTCCGCCATTCCGAGATCCTGACCCTCGCGCGCCAGACCGGCAAGGTCACCGTCGAGGATCTCGCGGCGAAGTTCGGCGTCACCGCCCAGACGATCCGCCGGGACCTGACCGAGCTTTGCGATATCGGCCAGCTCGCCCGGGTGCACGGGCGGCGCGACGATCCCGTCGGGGGTGATCGCGCTGGGGTATGAAGACCGCCGCAGCCTCGCCTCGGCCGAGAAGGACGCGATGGCGCGGATGGTGGCCGCACAGATCCCGGACGGCGTGTCGATCTTCATGAATATCGGCACGACCACCGAGGCGGTGGCGCGCGCGCTCCTGAAGCACCGCAACCTGATGGTGGTGACCAACAACCTCAACGTCGCCAACATCCTCGCCACCTCGCCCAATTGCGAGGTGATCGTCGCGGGCGGCATCCTGCGGCGCTCGGACGGGGCGCTGGTGGGGGATGTGACGGCGGAGTTCATCGGCCAGTTCAAGGTGGATTACGCGATCATCGGCTCGGCGGCGGTCGATCCGGACGGCTCGCTGCTCGACTACGATTTCCGCGAGGTGCGGGTGGCGCAGGCGCTGATCAAGAACGCCCGCAAGAGCTATCTCGTCGCCGATGCCACCAAGTTCAACATGGCGGCCCCGGTGCGGATCGCGAGCCTCGCCGATCTCGACGGCTTCTTCACGGATGTCACCCCGCCCAAGAGCATCCTGCGGCTCTGCGCGGACAACGACGTCTTCATCCGCACCGTCGAGCATTCGGCGCGGCCGCGCTGAGCTCATCTTCACCGGCCTGAATTGATCCGCGTCATGGAAGTGCTGCGGGACCGTGGCATCCTGCGCGCGACGGGGCGGGCTGACCGCCCCTCCTGATCAATGGGGAAAGGACCGACATGAACAAGACCATGCGCGCCGCCGTCGTGACCGAACTGGGCAAGCCGCTCGATATCCGCGAGATCGACCGCCCCGAGCCGGGGCCGGGCCAGATCCTCGTGCGGGTGATGGCGAGCGGCGTCTGCCATACCGATCTCCATGCGGTCACCGGCGACTGGCCGGTCAAGCCGACGCCGCCGTTCATTCCGGGCCATGAGGGCGTGGGCGAGGTGGCGGCGATCGGCGCGGGCGTGACCGGCGTGCGCGAGGGCGACCGGGTGGGCGTGCCCTGGCTCTACACCGCCTGCGGGCATTGCGAGCATTGCGTCGGCGGCTGGGACACGCTTTGCGAGAGCCAGCAGAACACCGGCTATTCGGTCAATGGCGGCTTCGCGGATTACGTGATCGCCGACCCTGATTATGTCGGCCATCTGCCCGGCAAGCTCGACTTCGGCGGGGCGGCACCGTGCTCTGCGCCGGTGATGACGGTCTACAAGGGCCTCAAGGAAACCGAGGTGAAGCCCGGCAGGGTGGCGATCTCGCGGCATCGGCGGGCTGGGGCACATGGCGGTGCAAATGCCCGGGCGATGGGGATGCGGGTCGTCGCGGTCGATGTGGCCGACGACAAGCTCGCGCTGGCGCAGAGCCTCGGCGCCAGGCGACGGTGAACGCGAAGAGCGAGGATCCGGCGGGCTCGGATCAACCGCGAGATCGGTGCGGCGTGCACGGGGCGCTGGTGACGGCGGTGAGCACCACCGCGTTTCACCAGGCGATCGGCATGCTGCGCCGCACGCACGCTGGCGCTGGTCGGCCTGCCGCCGGGCACCTTCCCGACGCCAATCTTCGACGTGGTCTTGAAGCGCCTGACCATCCGCGGCTCGATCGTCGGCACGCGGCTCGACCTGACCGAGGCGCTGGCCTTTGCGGGCGAGGGTGCGGTGGCGGCGCATTTCAGCTGGGACAAGCTCGACAACGTGAACGCGGTGTTCGACCGGATGCGCGCCGGCGAGATCGAGGGTCGTGTGGTGCTCGACCTGCAATAGGCCGGCCGCGCCGGAGTTTTCCGGGCCCGGGGTCTTGCCATCGGCGGCGAAAGCGCGAAGCTTGCGGTGCGGGAGCGGGAAAGGGCGGCCATGGCGGAATACGAACGGATACTGATCACCGGGGCGGCGGGCAGTCTCGGGGCACATCTGCGCGCCGGGCTGCCGCATCTCGGCGACGAACCTGCGGCTCGTCGACATCCGGTCGATGGGCGGCGCTGCGGCGCATGAGGAGGTCGTGGAATGCGACCTCGCGGACCGCGATGCCGCCTTCGCCGCCGTCGAGGGCTGCGATGCGGTGCTCGGTGCATTTCGCCGGCCATCCGCGCGAGCAGACCTTCGAGGAGAGCACTGAAGGACACGCTGCCGGCGACCTATCATGTCTACGAGGCATCGCGGCTTCTGGGCGTGAAGCGGGTGGTCTATGCCCAGCTCGATCCACGCGGTGGGCTTCCACGATGTCGACAGCGTGCCCGATACCGAGGTGCGCCACCGGCCCGACACGTTCGTCCAGGGCTGACCAAGACCTTCACCGAGGATCTGGCGAGCCTCTACTGGGACAAGTTCGGGCTGGAGAGCGTGTGCCTGCGCATCTGCTCGTGCTTTCCGGAGCCGGCGGACCGCCGGATGTTCTGGTCGTGGCTGAGCTTCGCGGATTGCGTGCGGCTGACCGAGGCCGCGCTGACCGCGCCGCGGGTGGGCTTCTCGGTGGTCTACGGCACCTCGGACAATGCGCAGAAGGGCGTGTCGAACGACCGCGCGAGCCATAGATCGGCTTCCGGCCGCAGGACAGCGCCGACGGTTTCGCCGAAGCGGTGCGGGCGCGGACCGAGCGGCCCGATCCGACGGGGCCGTGTCGAAGGTGGTGGGGGGCGGTTTCGCGGCGACGGGCCATCCGGATGACGAGCGCTGATGCTCCTATCTGCGGCGGGGCGGTCACCGGCTGCGCCGTCGCGCATTACCTCGCGGAAGCGGGGTTCGACGGGCGGGTCGTGGTGGTCGAGGCCGATCCGGGCCAGCGCGGGCCGCGACCGCGCTCTCGGCGAGCGGGATCCGGCAGCAATTCTCGACGCCGCTCAACATCCGGCTTTCGGCCTTCGGGCTGGAAGTGATCCGCGACTTCGGGCTCGATTTCGTGGAGAACGGCTATCTCTACCTCGGCGGTGGCGACCGAGGCGCAGGCCGACCGGCTGCGTGACCGGACATACATGCAGCGCGCCGAGGGGGCCGATATCGCGCTGATGGGGCCGGAGGCGCCTGCCGCGCGGTATCCGGCGCTGGAGACGGCGGACGTAAGGCTTGCCGCGCTGGGCCTCTCGGGGGAGGGCTGGTTCGACGGAATGGGGTTGATGCAGGCCTTTCGCGACCGGAGCCGGGCGCGTGGGGTGAGTTACATTTCGGACCGGGTGGTTGGGCTGGACATGAGCGCGGGGGCGTACGGCGGCGCGGCTCGCTTCGGTGGGCGGATTGCCTGCGGGGTGTTCGTGAATGCGAGCGGAGGTGCGGGGGCCGATGTGGCGGCGATGGCCGGGATCGCGCTGCCGGTGGAGCGGCGCAAGCGCACGGTGTTCTGTTATCACGCCGGCCGACCCGCCGCCCGGCCCGCTGCCGCTGGTGATCGATCCTTCGGGCGTATGGTTTCGGCCGGAGGGGGCGCGGTCTTCTCGAGCCGTCCGGCCGATCCCGACCCGGCGGTGGATGCGGAGGATCGAGCCCGACCACGCGCTCTGGGAGGAGGTGGTCTGGCCGGCGCGGCCGCGCGGTCGCGGCATTTCGAGGCGCTGAAGCTCGCCGGCTTCTGGGCCGGGCATTACGACATGAACATCGTGGATGCGAATGTCATCGTCGGACCGCATCCGGAGGTGGAGAACTTCCTCTGCGCGAACGGCTTTTCCGGGCATGGATTGCAGCAGGCGGCCGGGGTGGGGCGCGGGCTGGCGGAATGGATCGCCCATGGCCGCTGGGTGAGCCTCGACTTGGGCCGCTGGGCTTCGGGCGGCTGGACGCTGCGGCAAGCCTGCGTGAATGGCTGGCGGTATCTGACGGAAACCTCCGCCGCGCTCGACGACATGGCCGCCCGCCGAGGCAAGCCTCTCGGAGGGGGCTGGCTGATCCGGCGGGGCGACGGTGGCGGCCAGCGGGTTCGGCCGGCGCGACGGGTGGCCGAAGGGGCCGAGATCGCTGCGGCGGAGCGGGGCGATGGCGGCGCCGGGCAGGCGCCGCTGTTCCAGGTGCCGGCCGGTCAGGACGAGCGGCCGCAGTCCGCCGCCGGGGTACCGCGAGCACGATCCGGATGATCATCTTTGCCGCGCCGGTGGCCGGTCTCGCGCTCGGCCTGCCGACGAGCGCACGATCTTCTGCGACGGGCCGCTCGCCGTGATGGAGGGCTATATCGGCCTGGGCGGCATCTGCCTCGGCCCGGCTCGCGGTGATGGCGCGGGCCCGGGTCCGAAGACCTGGCTGATGGGGCGGCGCGGCGACCGGCCGGCGGGCTGCGGCTTCGTGGCGGTCGCGGGGGATACCGCCTCGCTCATGCGCTCGAAGATCGCGCCGGAGGCCCGGCGGCAGGGGGCTCGGGGGCGCGCATGACCCGGGCAGCGGCGAGTTTCGGCGCGCGCCATGGGGCCACGCGGCTGGCCCTTGCGGTGACGGCGGCCAATGCGCCGGCCTGCGCGCTCTATGGAGGTCTGGGGATGGGGGAGATTTCGCGGTACCATTACCGCGTCCGTCCGCTGAAGGAAATGCCATGACCCGCCCGACCGCCCTCGATCTCGCCGAGCTCGATCCGCTTCCCGACGAAATCCGGCGCTATTTCGAGATCTGTCAGGAGAAGCTCGGTCTCGTGCCGAACGTGCTGAGGGCCTACGGCTTCGATGCGGTCAAGTTCGGGGGCTTTCATGGACATCTACAACGAGCTGATGCTGGGGGATTGCGGGGTTTCGAAGCTCGAACGCGAGATGATCGCGGTGGCGGTGTCGGCCGCAACCGGGGACTGCTATTACTGCCTCACCGTGCCCATGGTGCGGCGGTGCGGCGGCTGTCGGGCTATCCGGACTTGGGCGAGAAGATCGTGATGAACTACCGGTGGCGCCGCCCTCGACGCCCGCAGGGCGATGCTGGATTTCGCGGTGCTGGCTGACGAGCCGCCAGTGCGACGATCGCCGATCGCGGACCGCTCAGGCGCTGCGCGCGGTGGGCTTTTCCGACCGCGACATCTGGGACATCGCTGCCGTCGCGAGCTTCTTCAACATGTCGAACCGCATGGCGAGTGCCGCCGCGATAGCGCCCCAATCCCGACTACCACGCGCAGGCGCGCTGAGGCGCGGGGCTCAGGCGGGCCAGTCGTCGGGGCCGGCGTCGCGGAAATGGGCGGCGAGGTAGTCGATGAAGGCGCGCAGCTTGGGCTGGG
>CAVQAX010000002.1:0-442967 GCA_963710515.1 uncultured Alphaproteobacteria bacterium | reverse complement strand
ATAGCGTCTCGCATAGTGCCGGTTTCCCGCGTTAACACTTTTATTGTTTCCAATCAGTATGTTAAGCCATGTCCTAGCTGGGACATCTCGCAGGCTGGGTCGAATCGCCCTCCCGTGCGAAGATCGAAACTCCCGAAGGAGTTCTCCCGATGACCTGGAAGCCCGCCGCCTACCCGAGCGTCTCGCCCTATCTACTGGTCCGCGATGCCGAGGCCACGCTGGCCTTTCTCTCGGCCGTTTTCGGGGCCGGGAGGCTCCGGGTCATCCACCGCCCCGACGGCAGCGTGATGCATGCCGAGGCGCGGATCGACGATTGCGTCGTGATGATGGGCGAGGTGCCCGACCCGACACCTTCCCATATCCATGTCTACCTGCCCGATATCGAACAGGCCTATGCCCGCGCCCTCGCCGCCGGCGGCACCTCCGTAGAGGCACCGGTCCGCAAGGACGACGACGACATGCGCGGCGGCGTCGCGGATGCCGATGGCCACGTCTGGTGGCTCGCCACCCGGCAGCTCGCCCGCTAACCCTCTGGCAGCCTTCCGGCTTGCCCTCGCGGCCCCCGATCGCCTAGAAGCGCCGCAGGGCTTTGCCGGGGGGACCGTTTCGAGCATGTCAGACACCAATATCTTCGCCGACCGCATGTTGTCGCTCGGCCTCGCGCGGGTTTCCGAGCAGGCGGCGATCGCCGCGGCCAAGCTGATCGGCTCGGGAGACGAGAAGGCCGCCGACCAGGCCGCCGTCGATGCCATGCGCACCCAGCTCAACCTTCTCGACATCAACGGCACCGTGGTGATCGGCGAGGGCGAGCGCGACGAGGCGCCGATGCTCTACATCGGCGAGGAGGTCGGCTCGGGCAACGGCCCCGCCGTCGACATCGCCCTCGACCCGCTCGAAGGCACCACCCTCACCGCGAAGGACATGCCCAACGCGCTGGCGGTGATCGCCATGGGCCCGCGCGGCACGATGCTGAACGCCCCGGACGTCTACATGGACAAGCTCGCAATCGGTCCCGGCTTCAAGAAGAACGTGGTCTCCCTCGCGATGAGCCCCACCGAACGCATCGAGGCGCTCGCGAAGGCCAAGAAGTGCAAGCCCAGCGACATCATGGTCTGCGTGCTCGAGCGCCCGCGCCACGAGGAGCTGATCGCCGAGATCCGCGCCACCGGCGCCCGCATCCGCCTGATCACCGACGGCGACGTCGCCGGCGTGATCCATTGCGCCGAATACGCCAAGACCGGCATCGACATGTACATGGGATCCGGCGGTGCGCCCGAAGGCGTTCTCGCGGCGGCCGCGCTCAAATGCATGGGCGGCCAGATCTGGGGAAAGCTGCTGTTCCGCAACGACGACGAACGCGGCCGTGCGGCCAAGCACGGCGTGACCGAACTCGACCGGATCTATTCCCGCGACGAGATGGTGACCTCGGACGTGATCTTCGCCGCGACCGGCGTCACCGACGGCTCGATCGTCTCGGGTGCGCGCCGCGACGGCGACTATCTCGAGACCGAAACCATCCTGATGCGCTCGAAAACCGGCTCGGTACGCCGGATCATCTACCGCCAGAGCAACCAGTAGGGTCTTTGCTTCCGTGACCGAGCTGCAGCCCCGCCAGCGCCCGCGCCGCGAGAAGGTCGCCATCGGCTTCATGGTCGTCTGGGTCGTGTTCTGGACGGCCTGCATGTTCATCGTGCTCTACGGACTGGGCGTGGCGCTCTGGGAGCGCAACATGGCCCCGGCGGCCTTCATGCTGGTCTGGCTTGCCGCCGCGACCTTCGGGCTCTCGAAGGGCATCCGCACCCTGCGCACCCTGATGCTCGACGGCCTCCCCCCGCCGGCGCCCGCCCGCGACCACAGCTGGAAGGACGGGACCGGCGGCAAGTCCGGACCGGGACGCGAGCCTCGCGACAGCTGAGCCCGCACCGGACCGGCGTTTCGACCGGGCCGCCGCGAAAGCCGCTGGCAGCCACCGCCACGATCGGGCATGAGCACGGGATGCTCAGGACGGCTGCCCTTCTCGACGTCACACACTCGCTCACCGGCCGCCGCTGGGTCGGACCGACCCCCGAGGTGGACCGGTGCGCCAGCATGATCGCCCAGCGGACCGGGTTGCCGGACATCCTCGCGGCGATCCTCGCCCGGCGGGGTGTCGCCCCGGAAGAAGCCGCGGCCTTCCTCGCCCCCACCCTGCGCGACCTGATGCCCGACCCCTCGAGCCTGCGCGACATGGACACGGCCACGGCGCGGCTTCTCGCGGCCCTCGAAGCACACGAGCGGATCGCGGTCTTCGCGGATTACGACGTCGATGGCGGCGCGAGTGCCGCGCTGCTGATCGGCTGGCTCCGGGAGGCCGGCGCCGACGCGACGCTCTACGTGCCCGACCGGATCGACGAGGGCTACGGGCCGAACGAGCCGGCGATGCAGGCGCTCGGCGCGTCCCACGACCTCATCGTCTGCGTCGATTGCGGCACGCTCAGCCACGCGCCGATCGCGGCGGCGGGATGCGACGTGATCGTGCTCGATCACCATCTCGCCGGCGAGACGCTCCCGGGCGCCGTCGCCGTGGTCAATCCGAACCGCCAGGACGAGAGCGGCGAGCTTGCGCATCTCTGCGCCGCCGGGGTGGTGTTCCTGCTGCTGGTCGCGCTCAATCGCAGCCTGCGCGCGGCCGGACGGACCGGCCCCGACCTGATGGCGATGCTCGATCTGGTGGCCCTCGCCACCGTCGCCGACGTGGCCCCGCTGATCGGCGTCAATCGCGCCTTCGTGCGCCAGGGTCTCGCGGTGATGGCGGGGCGTGGGCGGCCGGGGCTGGTCAGCCTCTGCGACATCGCACAGCTCAAGACCCAGCCCAATACCCATGCACTCGGTTTCGTGCTCGGGCCCCGGATCAACGCCGGCGGCCGGGTCGGCGCCGCCGATCTCGGCGCCCGGCTGCTGTCCACCCGCGACCCGCACGAGGCGGCCGCCTTCGCCGAACGCCTCGAGCGGCTCAATGCCGAGCGGCAGGAGATCCAGGCCGGAGTGCTCGCGAAGGCGATGGCCCAGGCCGAAGCGCGCGGCACCGACGGGCCGCTGGTCTGGGCCGCCGGCGAGGGCTGGCATCCGGGCGTCGTCGGCATCGTCGCCGCCCGGCTCAAGGAGACCTTCGGCCGGCCGGCGGTGGTGATCGGTTTCGACGGTCGCACCGGCAAGGGCTCGGCGCGCTCGGTCTCCGGCGTCGATCTCGGGGCCGCCATCGCCCGGCTCATGCGCGAAAACCTCATCGAGAAGGGCGGCGGCCACCGCATGGCCGCCGGCCTCAGCCTCGACCCCGACCAGCTCGAACCGGCCATGGCCCGCCTCGGGGAACTCCTCGCCGCCGCCGGCGCCGGTGCGGATCGCGGCGACGACATGACCATCGACGGCCTCGTGGCCGTTTCCGCCGCCACGCCCGAACTCGCGGATCGAATCGCCGCCGCCGGACCCTACGGTGCCGGCGCGCCCGCGCCGCGCATCGCGCTGCCGGCCGTGCGGATCCTGCAGGCCCGGCGGGTCGGCGAAAACCATCTCTCGCTCCGGGTCGGCGATCCGGGTGGGGCACGGCTCGATGCCATCGCGTTTCGCGCCTTCGACAGCCCCCTCGGGCCGGAACTCGCCGCCCGAATGGGCACGACGGTGCACCTGGCCGGCCGGCTCGAGCGCGACGACTGGGGCGGTCGCAGCAAGGCCAAGCTCTTTCTGGAGGATGCGGCCCTTCCGGAAACCGGACCCTGACAGCGCGAAAACCCCTTGAACCCGCCGGGGGGCGGCGATACATACCCCCTCGGTCACGCGCCCTTCGTCTATCGGTTAGGACGCCAGATTTTCATTCTGGAAAGAGGGGTTCGATTCCCCTAGGGCGTACCACAAACTTCCCCTTCTTTCCTTGCGAGCTGCCCTCACCGGCAACCGCATTGGCCGTTCCGGCCGGAGCGGCAGCCACTGCCCGCATCCGCGCTTCCCGCGCACATGCGACGCGCCGCGTGTTGATTTGCGCAAGGATTTCCCGCATTGAAATCGCGTGCTCCATGCAGGAGCCGCGAAACCGGGCCGCGCGCCCCCTACGGACCAAGGCTCATGACCCAGTCCCGCAGCGTCGCCCGAGACATCAGCTATGCAAGCTCCGCGACCAGCCGAAGCGGACGCGTCGTGATCCGGTCGGTCGAGAACCTCACCGGCCGCCTCAGGCTCATCCGCATGGCACAGAACTACCAGATCGACGTGGCCCAGGGGCGGGACTTCTGGGAGGTCATGCTCGAGCGCTACGGTCTCTCCCTCGCGGTGATCGGCGGCAGCCTCGACAACATTCCCCGCGAGGGCCCGCTCGTCGTGGTGGCCAACCATCCCTACGGCATCCTCGACGGGCTGGTGATGGGCCACATCCTGTCGCAAAGCCGCCCGGGTTTCCGCATCCTTGCCAACGCGGTGTTCCGCAAGGCGCGCGAGCTCGAGGACGTGATCCTGCCGATTCGCTTCGACGACACCCGCGAGGCGCAGGCCAGCAACATCGAGACCCGCAAGGCCGCCCTCGCCCATCTCTCCGCCGGCGGCTGTCTCGGCATCTTTCCGGGCGGCACCGTGTCGACGGCGCTGCGCCCCTTCGGCCGCCCGATGGACCCGGGCTGGCGGCGTTTCGCCGCCCGGCTGATCGCGAAATCCGGCGCGGCCGTGGTGCCGGTCTATTTTGACGGCCACAATTCGCGGCTGTTCCAGGTCGCAAGCCATCTGCACCAGACCCTCCGCCTCGCGCTCCTGATCAACGAGTTCCGCGGGCGCATCGGGACCGCGGTGCCTATAGTAGTGGGTGAGCCGATCCCGCCCGAGACGCTCGCCGCCCATGCCGATGATGCCCGCGCCCTGATGGATTTCCTGCGCGCCGAAACCTACCGCCTCGCGCCGCGCCCCTATGCCGATCTCGGCTACGGGTTCGAATTCGAGGACGGTCGCTGACCCATGCCCATCGGTGTTTTCGACAGCGGTCTCGGTGGCCTGACGATCCTGCGCAGCCTGATCGACCGGCTCCCCGGGCAGGACTTCGTCTATCTCGGCGACAACGCCAATGCCCCCTACGGCACCCGCCCCGCGGCAGAGGTCCATGATCTGACCATCGCCGGGGTCGAGCGGCTGTTCGCCCAGGGCTGCAACCTCGTGGTCCTCGCCTGCAACACCGCCTCGGCGGTCGCCCTCCATGACCTGCAGGTGAACTGGCTCGACCCGACCGAGCACCGGGTGCTCGGCGTCTTCGTGCCGGTGATCGAGCACCTGACCCGGCGCGACTGGGGCGACAACTCGCCACCGACCCATACCGGGCTCCATGACGTCGCGCTGTTCGCGACCCCGGCGACGGTGGCCTCGGGCGCCTTTCCGCGCGAACTGCATTTCCGCGCCCGGGACGTGGTGGTGGAGCCGCAGGCCTGTACCGGCCTCGTCGAGGCCATCGAAGCCGGCGACCTCGCGCGCGCCGCCGGGATCGCCCGCGGCCATGTGACCCAGCTGCTCGACCGGCTTCCGCGGCCGCAGAGCGCGGTTCTGGGATGCACCCATTACCCGCTGGTCGAGGCCGCCTTCCGGGAGGCGCTGCCGCCGGAGACCGCCCTGATCTCGCAGCCCGATCTCATCGCCGCGAGCCTTGCGGACTATCTCCTGCGCCACAAGCGCTTCGCCGGCGGCAGCGGACAGGTGCGGTTCCTCACCACCGGCGATCCGCAGGCGGTCGGGAGCCGGGCGCGGGTGTTCATGGACCACCCGCTGCCCTTCGAAGCCGTCTCCAACAGCGGCGCGTCCGGCGCATAGGGACAGCCTGCCACGCAGAAGCATCGCATGCCGGTTCCCCGGGGCACCGATTGAACGCCAGCGGGCTTTGCTCTAAGTCCCGGGACACGGGGCGGACAAGGGACATCGGATGGGGCAGATCTACGACATCGCGATTCTGGGCGCGAGCGGCTACACCGGCGCCGAGCTGGTGCGGCTCATCGCCACCCACCCGGCGATGCGGATCGTCGCCCTGACCGCCGACCGCAAGGCCGGACAATCGATGGGCACGGTGTTTCCCCATCTGCGCCATCTCGACCTGCCGGATCTGACGACCATCGACGCGGTGGATTTCTCACGGATCGATCTCGCCTTCTGCGCCCTGCCGCACGCCACCAGCCAGGAGGTGATCGCCGGCCTGCCCCGCGACCTCAAGGTCGTCGATCTCAGCGCCGATTTCCGCCTGCGCGACCCGGCGGTCTACGCGCGCTGGTACGGCCACGAACACCGGGCGCTGGATCTGCAGGCCGAGGCGGTCTACGGCCTCACCGAATTCTACCGCGACGACATCCGCCGCACCCGGCTCGTCGCCGGCACCGGCTGCAACGCCGCGACCGGGCTCTACGGCCTTCTGCCGCTGCTGAAGGCCGGAGTGATCGAGACCGACGACATCATCATCGACCTCGCCACCGGTGTCTCGGGTGCCGGCCGGGCGCCGAAGGAGGGCACGCTGCATTCCGAGGTGAGCGAGGGCTACGCCGCCTACAACGTCGCGGCCCACCGGCACCTTGCGGAATTCGACCAGGAATTCACGCTGGCCGCGGGCCGGCCGGTCGAGGTCACCTTCGTGCCGCATCTCCTGCCGCAGAACCGCGGCATCCTCGCGACGATCTACGTGCGCGGCGACGCGCCGGCGATCCACGCGGCCCTTGCCGAGGCCTATGCGGACGAGCCCTTCATGGTGGTCCTGCCCCTCGGCGAGGCCCCGGCCACGCGGCATGTGCGCGGCTCGAACTACGTGCATCTCGGCGTGATCCCCGACCGACGGCCGGGCCGGGTGATGGTGTTCTCGACCCTCGACAACCTCACCAAGGGCTCCTCCGGCCAGGCCCTGCAGAACGCCAACCTCATGCTCGGCCTCGACGAGACCACGGGCCTCATGGCCGCGCCCCTCTTCCCGTGATCCACTGGACCCGCCCGCTGCGCGTACTCTGGGAGGGCCTCAAGGGGTTCAACCGCAACGACGGCACCGCGATGGCCGGGTTCATCGCGTTCTCCGGCCTCTTGTCGATCTTCCCGTTCCTCATCTTCGCCGCCACGCTGATCGGCATCCTTGTCGGCGAGGCCGAGACCGACCGGATCATCGACGCGCTGTTCGGAATCGCCCCCGACCACGTCGCCCGCACGCTGGAGCCCGTGGTCAAGGAAGTGCTCAGCAAGCAGAGCAGCGAGGTGCTGACGCTCTCGGCGCTCTTCGCGATCTTCGTCGCCTCGAATGCGGTCGAATCGTTCCGCACCGCCTTCGACCGTGCCTACCAGGTCGATGATCCGCGCGGCATCATCGCCAATCGGTTCACCGCGATCCTGCTGGTCTTCATCGGCGCGATGGTCGCGGCCCTGCTGGGCATCTCGATCCTGTTCAGCCCGATTCTCTTCGACCTCATCGAGAGCTACACCGGCGTTCCGGTGCCGGCCTCGGCCGGGCTCATCTCCTACGGTCTCGGCATCGCCGTGTTCATCGGCTTCGTCTTCACCATGCACTGGATCCTGCCGGGCCGCAGGATGCGCGGCACCAGGATGATTGCCGGGCGTTCTGGTCACCACCGTGATCTGGATCATGGCGGCCCTCGCCTTCAGCGCCTATCTGAGCCTGACCCCGACCTATACGGTCACCTACGGGACGCTGGCCGGCGTGATCATCACGCTGATGTTCTTCTACCTGACGGGTGCGACCATTATATATGGGGCGGAAGTGAACGCGGCGCTCGACCGCATCGTGCGGCAGGACAATGCCCGCGCCTATTACGAGTGACTGAAGGAGACGTGTCATGGCCGTCGGACTCAAGAAGCGTCGCAGGATCCAGCTGGTCGCCATCGGCGCCGTGTTTCTGGTGCTCGCCTCGGCCCTCGTGGGCTACGGCATGCGCGACGGCATCGAGTTCTTCCGCAGCCCGAGCCAGCTCACCGAGCATCCGGCGGCCGACGGCGAGCGGTTCCGGCTCGGCGGTCTCGTCGAGGAAGGCTCCGTCGAGCGCGGCAACGGCGAGGGCGTGCGCTTCACCATCACCGACGGCGGCGCCAGCATGGTCGTCGCCTTCGACGGCATCCTGCCCGACCTCTTCCGCGAGGGCCAGGGCGTGGTCACCACCGGCCAGATCGAGAACGGCGTCTTCGTCGCCTCCGAGGTTCTGGCCAAGCACGACGAGACCTACATGCCCCGCGAAGTCGCCGACGCCCTGAAGGAACAGGGCGTGTTCCAGTACGGCGAAGGCATCCCCGAGACCGATCCGGGAACCTGACCGCGCCCCGTGGCACGGCCCTCGGGACGTCGGAACGCGGCCTGACCGGGTCGTGACCGCGCACCCGTCCTTGGGCGGTTCAATCGAAATTTAGGCAATTCGTGCCAAGCTCCCGACGATTTCAATCAAATCGATGGGACATGATCATGCACTCGGTAGAGAGCATTGCGGCGGAAATTGTGCGCCGCGAAGGGGGGTACGTCAACGACCCCGACGATCCGGGCGGGGCGACGAACCATGGCGTGACGATCCACACCATGCGCCGCCTCGGCCTGGACGTGAACGGCGACGGGCGGGTCGACGAGGCCGATGTGCGCGCCCTGACGCCGCAGATGGCGATCGACATCTATGTGCGGCACTATTTCACCGAACCGCGGCTTCACCTGCTGCCCGGGCAGATCCAGCCCAGCGTCTTCGACATGCAGGTCAATGCCGGCGGCAATGCCGTGCGCATCCTGCAGGGCCTGCTCGCGGCCTTCGGCTTTCCGGTGCGCGTCGACGGCGCCATCGGGCCCCTGACCGCCGCGGCGGTCGCGCAGGCCCACGAGGCCGCACCGGACCATCTGGTCGATGCCTACGGGATCGCCCGGCGCAATTATTATTACGCCATCGGCGACCGGCGGCCCCAGAGCCGCAAATACGCCCGCCGGCGCGACGGCGGCAAGGGCGGCTGGATCGTCCGGGCCGAGGAATTCATGACCGCACGGTTCCACCTGACCCGGGCGCAGCACGATGCGAGGGTAGCCAAATGGCAGTGATCGGACGCATTCTCGGCCTCGGCCGGGCCGCCGAGCAGATCGGCGGCGCGGTGGGCAATGTCGCCGAGGTCTTCGTCGGCAACCGCGCCGAGCGCGAGGCCGCCGATCACGCGCGGCAGGTGCAGGCCCTCGAGCAGTTCGGCAGCGAATTCACCACCGTCGGTTCCGGCCGGTTCGATCGCTTCGTGAACGGCCTCAACCGCCTGCCCCGCCCGCTGATGACCCTCGGCACGCTGGGGCTCTTCGTCCATGCGATGGTCGATCCGGACTCGTTCTCGAGCCGGATGACCGGGCTCGCCCGGGTTCCCGACCAGATGTGGTGGCTGCTGGGCGTGATCGTGTCGTTCTATTTCGGCGCGCGGGAGATGCACCACCGCCGGGCGCGGCTTCTCGCCCCGGTCCTCACCGGTGCCCGCGACGCAATGAGCCCGGAGGCGGAGATGCCGGTGCCCACAGCCGGCCCGCTGCCGAAAACCGCAAACGCCCCCGGCAAGGCCCCTGACCCGGCGGCGCCGGCCCCGGCGCCCGCGGCGTTCGTGGCGCCGCCCAAACGACCCGCAGCACCGGCAGTGGACCCCCGGCCCCGCCCCGCGGCGGCCGCCGCCACCACCCCGGTCCCCGAGTTCGATCCCGCCGATCCGGACTTCAACGCCGCGGTCGAGGAATGGCGCCGCAGCATCGGCTGAGCCCCCGGGGCGCGCGCACGGCACCCGGGCGCGCGCCCTCCCCCGAAACCTTTCGTCGCAGACGGCCACGACGATTTGATCCTGCGGAGCTTTCACCGCATATATGATTCCGAAGAACAACGGAGTCGCATCATGGTCGCCGAACTCGGGCATCTCGCCCTGATCCTCGCCTTCTGCGTGGCAATCGTGCAGATGATCGTGCCGATGATCGGCGCGAGCCGCGGCTGGACCGACTGGATGCGCCTCGCCGTGCCGGCGGCCAGCGTGCAGTTCGCCCTCACCATGATCGCGTTCCTCGCCCTCACCTGGGCCTTCGTCACCTCGGACTTCTCCGTCCGGCTGGTCGCCGCCAACTCGCATTCCGCCAAGCCGATGCTCTACAAGATCTCCGGCGTCTGGGGGAACCACGAGGGCTCGATGCTGCTCTGGGTGCTGATCCTCACGCTCTTCGGCGCGATGGTCGCCTGGTGGGGCAGCAACCTGCCGCCAAGCCTCAAGGCCCGCGTCCTGTCGGTGCAATCCTCCATCGCGGTGGCGTTCTTCGCCTTCATCATCTTCACGTCGAACCCGTTCTGGCGCATCGGCGTGCCGCCCATCGACGGCAACGATCTCAACCCGCTGCTGCAGGATCCGGGCCTCGCCTTCCATCCGCCCTTCCTCTATCTCGGCTATGTCGGCCTCTCGATGGCCTATTCCTTCGCCATCGCGGCGCTGATCGAGGGCAAGGTCGACGCCGCCTGGGCACGCTGGGTACGCCCCTGGACGCTGGTGGCCTGGGTGTTCCTGACCATCGGCATCGCGCTCGGCTCGTTCTGGGCCTATTACGAACTCGGCTGGGGCGGCTGGTGGTTCTGGGATCCGGTCGAGAACGTCAGCTTCATGCCCTGGCTGCTGGCCGCTGCCCTGCTGCACTCGGCCATCGTCGTCGAGAAGCGCGACACCCTGAAGACCTGGACCATCCTGCTCGCGATCCTCGCCTTCTCGTTCAGCCTGATCGGCGCCTTCGTGGTGCGCTCGGGCATCATCACCAGCGTGCACGCCTTCGCCACCGATCCCGAACGCGGCGTGTTCCTGCTCTGGATCCTCGGCGCCTTCATCGGCGGCTCGCTCACGCTCTTCGCCTGGCGCGCCCCGGTCCTGCGCTCCAACAGCGTCTTCGCGCCGGTGAGCCGCGAAAGCGGACTGGTCGCGAACAACCTGCTGCTGGTCGTGGCGACCCTCGTGGTGTTCTTCGGCACGATGTGGCCGCTGATGGCCGAGGTGCTCACGGGGCGGAAGGTCTCGGTCGGGCGCGCCGTTCTTCGATCTCGCCTTCACGCCCTTCATGGTGGCCCTCGCGGTGATCCTGCCGCCCTGCGCGATGCTGCCGTGGAAACGCGGCGACATGCGCAAGGCCATGCAGCCGCTCTGGGGCGTGCTCGCCCTCTCGGTCGCGCTCGGCGCGCTGGTCTGGGCGATGCAGACGGGCGGCTCGATGCTCGCCCCCGTCGGCATCGCCCTCGCCTGCTGGCTCATCCTCGGCGCCTTCGCCGACATCGCCCAGCGCGTGAAGCTCGGCCGTTCCGGCTGGCGCGAACCGCTGCGCCGGGCGCGCAACCTGCCGCGCTCCGACTGGGGCAAGACCGTCGCCCATGCCGGCCTCGGGGTTATGTTCTTCGGCATCGCCGCGATCACCGCCTGGGAAACCGAGGACATCCGCGTGATGCGCGAGGGCGACACCATGATCGCCGGCAACTACACCATGCGCTTCGAGGGCGTCGAGACGATCCCCGGGCCGAACTACACCTCGGAAACCGCGACGCTCACCCTGATCCGCGACGGCGAGATCATCGACACCATCCACCCCGAGAAGCGGGTCTATCCGGTGCAGGCGATGCCGACCACCGAAGCCTCCATCGACCGCGGCTGGACGCGGGACGTCTACGTGGCGCTCGGCGACGCGCAGGAGGGCGGCGGCTGGGCGGTGCGCACCTACGTCAAGCCCTTCGCCAACTGGATCTGGATCGGCGCGATGATCATGGCCCTCGGCGGCACGATCAGCCTCACCGACAGGCGCTACCGCGTCGGCGCGCCGAAACGCAGCGCCAAGGCGGCCCGGGGGGCTACCACGGTGCCGGCGGAATGACCTCACGCCTGCTGACCGCATTGGTGGCGCTCTCGCTGCTGCTCCCGCTCGCCGCGGGAGCGGTGCAACCCGACGAGATGCTGGCCGATCCCGCCGAGGAGGCCCGCGCCCGCGAGATCACCCGCGAATTGCGCTGCGTCGTCTGCCAGAGCGAATTGATCGACGAATCGAACGCCGAGATCGCCCGCGATCTCCGGCTTCTGGTGCGCGAGCGCATCACCGCGGGCGACGACAACGACGCGGTGCTCGACTATGTCGTGGACCGCTACGGCGAATACGTGCTCTTCCGCCCGCCCTTCACCTGGAACAATGCGCTCCTGTGGTTCTCCGGCCCGCTCCTGCTGCTGCTGGGGGGCGGCATCGCCTTCACCTTCATCCGGCGGCGCGCAGCCCTGCCGGCCCCGGCCTCCTCGGCGCCGCTCAGCGATGCCGAAAGACGCAGGCTCGAGGCGCTCACCAGCGAGTGACGCGGCGTTGCCGCTTTCGCGGCCGCTCCGCCCCGGCTATCCTCGGCGCGGAATCCTGACCGGAGCGGTGCATGCCCTACGAGACCCTTCTCTATGCCGTCGATGGCGGCATCGCCACCATCACGCTGAACCGCCCCGACGTGATGAACGGCCTCAACGCCCAGATGCGGCTCGAGATCACCCACGCCTTCCAGCACGCGCCGCAGGAGGCGCGCGTCGTCGTGCTGACCGGCGCCGGGCGCGGCTTCTGCTCGGGACAGGATCTCGGTGACCGCAAAAGCGCCGCCGATCTCGACATCGAGCGCACGCTCCGCGAAGAATACGAGCCGATGCTCCGCGCGATCTACGACTGCCCGATCCCGACCATCGCGGCGGTGAACGGCCCGGCCGCCGGTGCCGGCGCCAACCTCGCCCTCGCCGCCGACGTGGTGATCGCCGCCAATTCCGCGGTCTTCATCCAGGCCTTCGCCCGGATCGGGCTCATCCCCGATGCCGGCGGCACCTACTGGCTGCCGCGCCAGATCGGCTTCTCCCGCGCGATGGGCGCGGCCCTCTTCGCCGAGCCGGTCAGCGCCGAACAGGCCGCCGCCTGGGGCATGATCTGGGAAGCGGTGCCCGATGCCGACTTCGCCGCCGTGGTCCAGTCCCGCGCCGCCCGCCTCGCCACCGGCCCCACCGTCTCCTACCGCCTGATCAAGCAGGCCCTGCGCGCAAGCTTCGCCAACGATCTCGGCGCCCAGCTCGACCTCGAAGCCGCGCTGCAGGGCGAGGCCGGCAAGACCCGCGACTTCCGCGAAGGCGTGATGGCCTTCCTCGAAAAGCGGACGCCCGATTATGAAGGCCGCTGACACGACAGACGCCCCGACGGGCCCTCTCTCCGCCCGGATAACCCGCGCGCCGCACCCCCACGACCCCGAGCGCGGCGCCGAGATCGCCGCCCTCTTCGGCACCCGCAGCGGCCCGGTGCACGACCTCATCGCCGGCACCGCCGGCTGCTCGGGCTATCTCGCCGGGCTGATGCAGCGCGAGACCGACTGGCTCGCGGCGGCCCTCGACGCGCCCCCCGAAGCGAGCCTCGCCGCCCTGCTCGACGCCGCCCGCTCCGACGACGTCGCCGCCCTGCCCGCGCTCCTGCGCCAGACCAAGCGCCGGGTCGCGCTCCTCACAGCACTTGCCGATCTCGGCGGCGCCTGGGACCTCGACGCCGTCACCGACGCCCTGACCCGGCTCGCCGATTGCGCCGTGCAGACCTCGCTCCGCGCCCTCGTCACCCACGAGGCCAGCCGCGGCAAGCTGCCGGGCATCGCCGCAGACGACGTGACCGGGGAAGCCGCCGGCATGTTCGTGCTCGCCATGGGCAAGATGGGCGCCTTCGAGCTCAACTACTCCTCGGACATCGACCTGATCGTGCTCTTCGACGAGACCCGCCACGACCCCGACGATTACGGCGAACTGCGCCGCGGCTTCATCCGCGTGACCCAGCGGCTGGTGAAGATGCTCTCGGAAGTCACCGGCGACGGCTACGTCTTCCGCACCGATCTGCGCCTGCGCCCCGACCCCTCGGCCACCCCGGTCTGCATCGCCACCGAACCCGCCGAGAACTACTACGAAAGCCTCGGCCGCACCTGGGAGCGTGCCGCCTACATCAAGGCCCGCCCCTGCGCCGGCGCGATCGACGCAGGCCAGGCCTTCCTCGACCGCCTGCGCCCCTTCGTCTGGCGCCGGCATCTCGACTACGCGGCGATCCAGGACGCCCACGACATGCGCCAGCGCATCCGCACCCACAAGGGCCTGACCGGACCGCTCGAGATCCCCGGCCACGACATCAAGCTCGGCCAGGGCGGCATCCGCGAGATCGAGTTCTTCACCCAGACCCGCCAGCTCATCATGGGCGGCCGCGATCCCGCCCTGCGCTCCCCGCGCACCCTTGAGGCCCTCGAAGCGCTCTCCGGCAAGGGCTGGGTCGAGCCCGACACCCGCGCGGCCCTGACCACGAACTACATCGCCCTGCGCAATCTCGAGCATCGCCTGCAGATGCTCGAGGACGCCCAGACCCAGAAGATGCCCACCAGCCCCGAAGGCATGGCCCGCCTCGCCGATTTCTGCGGCGGCGACCCGGTCGACGATTTCACCGCCGCCCTGCGCGACCGCCTCGAAGAGGTCCACGCCCTCACCGAGCCCTTCTTCACCCAGGAAACCGGCGGCGCGGCCCTGCCCCCCGCCCCGGAGCCCGAGGACATCTTCACCGACCCCGATTCCGCGACCGACCTGATGCAGAGCTGGCGCCGCCTTCCGGCGCTGCGCAGCGAGCGCTCCCGCGCGATCTTCACCCGCCTCGAACCCGAGATCTTCCGCCGCCTCGCCGCCGCCCACGACGCCGACGAGGCGCTGCGCTCGCTCGACAGCTTCCTCTCGGGCCTGCCCGCCGGCGTGCAGCTCTTCTCGCTCCTCGACGCCAACCCGCCGCTTCTCGACCTGCTCATCGACATCTGCGGCACCACCCCCGAACTGGCCCGCTATCTCGGCCGCAACGCCGGCGTGTTCGACGCGGTCATCAGCCCGGATTTCTACGGCGCGCTGAAGGATCTGCGCACCCTGCGCTCCGAGCTCGGCGCCCTCCTCGCCCCGATCGACGATTACGAAACCGCCCTCGACCGGGCGCGGATCTGGAAGAAGGAGCGCCACTTCCGCATCGGCGTCCATCTCCTGCGCGGCCTCGCCGACGCCTCCGAGGCCGCCGCCGCCTATTCCGCCGTCGCCGAAGCCGTGCTCGACGTGCTCCTGCCGGTGGTGAAGGCCGAATTCGCCCGCCGCCACGGCCCGCCGCCCGGCGAGGGCGCGGCCGTCGTCGCCCTCGGCAAGCTCGGCAGCCGCGAGATGACCGTGACCTCCGATCTCGACATCATCGTCATCTACGATCCCGCCGGGGTGGAGACCTCCGAAGGCCGCCGCCCGCTCGCGGTCAGCGCCTGGTACGCCCGCCTCACCCAGGCCCTGATCTCGGCCCTGAGCGCGCCGATGCCCGAGGGCGTGCTCTATCCGGTCGACATGCGCCTGCGCCCCTCCGGCCGGCAGGGCCCGGTCGCGACCGCGCTGGCCGCCTTCGCCACCTACCAGGCCAAGGAGGCCTGGACCTGGGAGCACATGGCGCTCACCCGCGCCCGCGTGGTCGCCGGCCCCGCCGCGCTGCAGGCCCGCGTCGCCGAGGCCATCGACGCGGTGATCTCCGCGCCGCACGACCCCGAAAAGGTCGCGGCCGACGCCCGCGACATGCGCCGCCGCCTTGCCGAAGCCCATGCCGAACCGGCCGCCAACCCCTGGGCGATCAAGCACGGGCCGGGCCGCATGATGGACATCGAACTGCTCGCCCAGGCCGGCGCGCTGATCCACGGCCTGACCGGCCTGCGCCGCCCCACCCGGATGCTCTCCCGGCTGGTCTCGCTCGGCTGGCTCGACAAGGCGGACGGCGATCATCTGATCGCCGCCCTCGCCCGCCTCGCCACCCTCCAGCAGGTCAACCGCCTCGCCAGCGATCACACCATCGACCCGACCGAGGGCGGCGGCGGTCTCGTGCGCCTCGTGCTCTCGGTCAGCGGCTGCGACGATCTCGCGACCCTGCGCGCCGAGCTTGCCGCCGATTGCGCCCGCTCGGCCGCCATCATCGAAGCCCGGCTGGCGAAAGCCTGATCCCGCATGGCCCGGCTGCCCATCGTCTACCATCCCGACTACATGGCGCCGCTGCGCCCCGGCCACCGCTTCCCGATGTCGAAATACGGCTATCTGCGCGCCGCCCTCACTGCCCGCCGCCTGCTGCCCGACAGCGGCGGCGGCTGGATCGCGCCCGCCGAAGCCTCCGTCGCCCGCGCCGCCGCCGTCCATGCCCGCGACTACGTCGAACGGGTGGCGACCAACCGCATGCATCCCGAGGAAGTCCGCCGCATCGGCCTGCCCGACACCCCCGCCGTCGCCCGCCGGGCCTTCCTCTCCGCCGCCGGCACGCTGCTCGCCGCCCGCCTCGCCCTCGAACACGGGCTGGCCTGCAACATGGCGGGCGGCTCGCACCATGCCGGCCCCGAGGGCGGCGCCGGCTTCTGTGTGCTGAACGACGTCGCGGTCGCCGCCCAGGCCCTGCTCGACGAGGGCCGCGTGCGCCGCGTGCTCGTGGTCGATTGCGACGTGCATCAGGGCGACGGCACCGCGCGCATCTTCGCCGGCCGCTCCGACGTCTTCACCCTCTCGCTCCACGCCGAGAAGAACTACCCCGCGCGCAAGGCCGCCTCGCATCTCGACCTGCCGCTGCCCGACGGTCTCGAGGACGCCGCCTATCTCGAGATGCTCGACCACGGCCTGGCCCGGACGCAGGCCTTCGCCCCCGACATCGTGTTCTACAATGCCGGCGTCGATGCCCACCGCGAGGATCGCCTCGGCCGCCTCGGCCTCTCGAATGCCGGCCTGCGCGCCCGTGACGCACGGGTGATCGGCTGGGCCCGGACCCGGGGCCTTCCCCTCGCCGGTGTGCTGGGTGGCGGCTATGACGACGACCAGGAGCGGCTCGCCGCAAAGCACGCGATCCTGTTCGAGGAAGCCGCCCGGGCTCTTGACGCGCCGGCGCGAGCCTCCTAGGCGAGGGACGATACGCCGGGCAACGGAGCGTTCTGGCAATGACGAAACACGATCTGGAAGTCGACCCGCGCGGCCTGATCCACGAGGCCTACCGGATGGACCTCGACGAGAAGGATTGCCGCTCGATCTTCCTCGACTGGGTGCTCGGCGCCGGCACCGGCACCCAGACCGGGCAATCCGATGCCGAGCGCATCCGCGTGCTGCTCGCCCATTACGCGAACGATTATCCCGGCCATCCGATGACGACGGTGCTGCGCGAGGGCCTCGGCCGCATCGACACCCCGCCCGGCCGCCGGGGTGGCCGCCGTGGCCGCTTCCCCGAGCCGGTGGATCGCGACGACCACTCCTGAGCCCGGGGCTCAGCCCCGCACGATCCAGCCGCCGCCGAGCACCCGGCTGCCTTCGGGCGCGAAGAACACGCAGGCCTGACCGGGCGCCACGCCCTCCTCCGCATCCAGAAGCTCGAGCCGCGCGCCGCCCGCGCCGTCGGGAAACACCCGCGCCGGAACGGCGGCCGCGTCGAGCGCACCTTCACCGCGACCTCCCAACCCGCCTCGGGCGCGTCCGCGAAGGCACCGTCCCCGAGCCAGTTCACCTCCTTGAGCCGCACCTGCCGGCTCGCCAGCGCCGCCCGCGGCCCGACGATCACGCGTCGTTCATCGGCATCGAGCCGAATCACGTGCAGCGGATCGGCGGTCCCACCGATCCCGAGCCCCCGGCGCTGCCCGACCGTGTAGCGGATCACGCCCTCGTGCCGCCCGAGCACCGTGCCGTCGAGATGCACGATCTCGCCCGGCTCGGCGGCCCCGGGCCGCAGCTTCTCGATCACCGCCGCGTAGGAGCCGTTCGGCACGAAGCAGATGTCCTGGCTGTCGGGCTTGTCGGCCACCGGCAGCCCGTAGCGCACCGCGAGCGCCCGCGTCTCCGCCTTCGAGGCCAGATGCCCGAGCGGAAACCGCAGATAGGCGAGCTGCTCGGCCGTCGTCGAGAACAGGAAATAGCTCTGGTCCCGGTCCGGATCCGCCGCCCGGTGCAGTTCCGGCCCCTGCAGCCCGTCGACTCGCCGGATGTAATGCCCCGTCGCCATGCAATCCGCCTCGAGATCCTTCGCGGTCTCCAGGAGGTCGCGGAACTTCACCCGCTCGTTGCAGCGGATGCAGGGCACCGGCGTGGCGCCCGCCAGATACGAATCGGCAAACTCGTCGATGACGCTCTCGCGGAACCGGTTCTCGTAATCGAGCACGTAATGCGCGAAGCCCATCGTCTCCGCGACCCGGCGCGCATCGTGGATGTCGCGCCCCGCACAGCAGGCCCCCTTCTTCGCCAGCGCCGCCCCGTGGTCGTAGAGCTGCAGCGTCACGCCGACGACGTCGTAACCCTCCTCCGCCAGCATCGCCGCCACCACCGAACTGTCGACGCCGCCGGACATCGCGACCACCACGCGCGTCTCCGCCGGCGGCTTCGCGAAGCCGAGCGAATTGAGCGCCGGGGCGCGGGCGGGATCTGGCCGGACGGTCATCATGAACGAAGTCTTTCTTCTATGCGTCGCGAATATAGTAAAATCCTCCGCAACATCAAGGGCTTGGTTCATGCCCGTTTAAGAGCCTCCAACGTATGTAAATCGCCGGGTGTTTAGCGAGTTCGGGAGTTCGAGATGTATATTCGCAGAGAAAAGGGGCCGGTCTACGTGGTTCTTCCTGACGGAACCAAGATGACACGGTCGGATCTGCCTCCGGCAAGTACCAAGCGCTGGGTGGCGCGTCGCAAGGCGACGGTGGTGGCCGCGGTCGATCACGGCCTGCTCGATGCCGACGAGGCCTGCGCGATGTACGCGCTCTCGCCGGAAGAGCTCGATCTGTGGCGCGATGCGGTCAGCCGGCACGGTGCCGCGGCCCTGCGCGTGACGGCGATACAAAAGTATAGACAACTTTAAGGCGAGTGCGTACGGTCGCTCTATCGTAATCAGTCGTTAACCAATCCGCGCCTATTTTCGCTGAAGAGGTAACGAACGATTTAGAGAACGGAGAGCGGCCCCATGCGCATCCTTCTGGTCGAAGACGATCCGACGACGTCGAAGAGCATCGAGATGATGCTCCAGAACGCCAACCTGAACGTCTATGCGACGGATCTGGGCGAAGAGGGCATCGATCTTGCGAAGCTCTACGACTACGATCTGATCCTGCTCGATCTCAACCTGCCGGACATGAACGGGCACGACGTGCTCCGCCAGCTCCGGCTGGCCAAGGTCGAGACGCCGATCCTGATCCTGACCGGCGCCGACGATACCGAGAACAAGCTCAAGGGCTTCGGGTTCGGCGCCGACGACTACATGACCAAACCGTTCCATCGGCAGGAGCTGATCGCGCGCATCCATGCGATCGTGCGCCGCTCCAAGGGCCATGCCCAGTCGATCATCGAAACGGGCAAGTTCGCCGTCAATCTCGACGCCAAGACGGTCGAGGTCGACGGATCTCCGGTGCATCTCACCGGAAAAGAGTATCAGATGCTGGAACTGCTTTCTCTGCGGAAGGGCACCACGCTCACCAAGGAGATGTTCCTCAACCACCTCTATGGCGGAATGGACGAGCCGGAGCTGAAGATCATCGACGTCTTCATCTGCAAGCTCCGCAAAAAACTGTCCGAAGCCACCGGAGGCGAGAACTATATCGAGACGGTGTGGGGTCGGGGCTATGTCCTCCGCGACCCCGCGAACAGCGAAGCGAAACGCAAGCTGGCGGTCGGCGCCTGAGGCGGGCCGGATCGCATCAGGCGCGTCCCGGGCCTGCGACCCGGGGCGTGCCATCCCCCAATCTCTCCCCCCTGTGCGGTGACCCCCCGGTCGCCGCATCTTTCTGTCTCGACCCGAATGCGAACCGATTCGCTCGCAAGCTGCGATCTCAGCCCCCGATTCGCGCCGCGGCCACGCGCCGCGCTTCGCCATGAAACGCCCCGGCCCGCAGGATCACAGATCGCCGGCAGCCGTCTCGAACAGCCAGGACGAGACCTCGTTCTCCGCGACGGCCTGCACCGCCGTATCGCACTGGCGGCGCACGGCCTGCACGATCGGCGCATCGGGAGCCACTCCCGACGCCTTGTGCATCGTCGCCATCGCGCGCAGCTGATCGAGACATCCGTCGATCGGCGCCTGAAGGGCTGCCGTGGCTGCGGGCCGGTCACCGCCCAGAAGCCGGCCGATCTCGAAGCCGCCGATCACCTCGGCGTAGCTGTCCACGGTGCCGTTGAACGAGGAGGGGGAGCGCAGGGCGCCGATCTCGGCCTTGGCGAGCAGCACGTAGAGATCGGCGAAGGCCGTGTAGGCCCGATTCGCATTGGTCATCTGGAACTGCGGATTCCTGCTGCAGCCCGCGACCAGCACGAGAACTGCACCGATCGCCAGCATCCGTCCGACGCGTCCTCGAGACATGGGCCCCCCGATCCCTGATCCCACGGCATCGGCCTTAGTGGAAATCCCCCAGCCCGACAACCGCCCCGCAGCCGCCCCCCGAAATCGTCCGCGACACGGCCTCAGCCATCCTCCCGCGCCCGGTCGCGCAGCACGAACTTCTGGATCTTGCCGGTCGAGGTCTTCGGCAGCTCGCCGAACACCGCCGCCTTCGGGCATTTGAAATGCGCCATGTTCTCGCGGCAGAACGCGATCAGCTCGGCCTCCGTCACCTCCGCACCGGCCTTCAGCTCGACGAAGGCGCAGGGCGTCTCGCCCCATTTCGGATCGGGCTTCGCCACCACCGCCGCCGCCATCACCGCCGGATGCCGGTAGAGCACCGATTCGATCTCCACCGACGAGATGTTCTCGCCGCCCGAGATGATGATGTCCTTCGAGCGGTCCTTGATCTCCACATAACCGTCCGGATGCATCACCCCGAGATCGCCCGAGGCGAACCAGCCGCCCCGGAACGCCTTCTCGGTCGCCGCCCGGTTCTTGAGATAGCCCTTCATCACGTTGTTGCCGCGCATGAAGATCTCGCCCAGCGTCACCCCGTCATGGGGCACCGGCGCCAGCGTCTCCGGGTCCGCCACCATCAGCCCGGTCAGCGCGAGATAGGGCACCCCCTGCCGCGCCTTCAGCCGCGCGCGCTCCGCCGCCGGCAGCCGGTCCCAGTCGGGGTTCCAGGCGCAGACCACCGAAGGTCCGTAGGTCTCGGTCAGCCCGTAGACATGGGTGACCTCGATCCCCATCGCCTCCATCTTCTCGATCACCGCCGCCGGCGGCGAGGCGCCCGCCGTCATCACCTTCACGCGCTGCGGGAAATCCTTGAGCGCATCGGGGCCCGCGATCAGCATGGTGAGCACGATCGGCGCCCCGCAGAAATGCGTCACCCCCTCGTCGCGGATCAGCCCGAACACCGTCTCGGCGCGCACATGCCGCAGGCAGATGCAGACCCCGCCATTCGCCGCGATCGTCCAGGGAAAGCACCAGCCGTTGCAATGGAACATCGGCAGCGTCCAGAGATAACGCGCATGGGCCGGCATCGCCCAGGTCACGATGTTCGACAGCGCGTTCTGCGCCGCGCCGCGGTGGTGATAGACCACGCCCTTCGGATCGCCGGTGGTGCCGGAGGTGTAGTTGAGGCTGATCGCGTCCCATTCGTCGCGCGGCGGCGCCCAGGCAAACTCCGGATCGCCCTCGGCCAGCAGATCGTCATAGCTCAGCGCGCCGATCCGCCGCCCGTCGGGCACGTCCGGCGCGAGGATGTCCACCACGAGGATTTCCTGCTCCGGCAGCATGGCGAGGGCCGCCTCGGCCACATCGGCGAATTCCGGATCGACGACCAGCACCTTCGCCTCGCCATGCCCGAGGATGAACGCGACGGTCGCCGCATCGAGCCGGGTGTTGATGGCATTGAGCACCGCCCCCGCCATCGGCACCCCGAAATGCGCCTCGAACATCTCCGGAATGTTCGCGGCGATCACCGCCACGGTATCGCCCCGCCCGATCCCGCGACCGGCGAGCGCGGAGCCCAGCCGCCGCGTCCGCGCATAGGTCTCCGCCCAGCTCCGCCGCACCTCCCCGTGCACCACGGCCGGCAGATCGGGCCAGACCGCCGCAGAACGCGCGATGAAGTCGAGCGGCGTGAGCGGCGTGAAATTCGCCGGACCCTGCCCGAGATCCCGGTCGAAAATGCTCTCTGTCATGCCGTCCCTCCGCCCGCGGCACCCGTGTCGCGCAAGCCCGGACTATGGGTCGCGGACGCAGCGGAGTCACGCCCCGCCCGCACCGAGACCGATCCGCCAGCGCCTCGAGCCGGCGACGGACCGCCGCAGCCGTCAGGTCAGATCCGAGACCCCGGTCTCGATCCGGATCACCTTGCCGTCCTTCTTGAGGTTGACGATCATCGCTCCCTCGCGCGATCCGCTGCGGAACGACAGGATGGTGTGAAGCACCAGAATGTCGTCGTTCTCGTAGAGGCAGCGGATATCCTCGATCGTCCGGTTTCCGCCGGCCCAAACCTTGGCGAGCAGGGCGGCCATCTCGTCGCGGTTCAGCGTGTCCTTCGACTTGTGCCGGACATACCGGAAATCCTCGTGGAAGAGCGCGACGTAGCGATCGACATCGTCGGCCTGCATCGCCGCTGCCATTTCGTCGTAGATCTGCATGGATCGGATCCCTGTCCCGCTGACGGTCTCCTGGAGATTTACCCGATGTCTCTCGGGTCGAGAAACCCATTCCGCGCCGCCGCCGCCCGAGCCGGATTGCGGCGCGCCCGGTCCGCGCGATGGCGCGATTGTACGTACGGCATGCGTACAGGATGCATACGCGATGCATACAGCCGATTCCGACCGGACCCGGCGCCTTGACGCCCCCTGCCCCGCAAGGCCAAATCGCGCTCCCCGCCCCCGCCGGACCCGAGCCCATGCCCCCGCGCCCCGATGTCGATGCCCTCACCGAAGCCCAGGCGAAAGCCGAGCTTGCGATGCTCGCCCGCGAGATCGCCGCCGCCGATACCGCCTATCACGGCGCCGACGCGCCCGAGATCACCGACGCCGCCTATGACGCCCTCAAGCGCCGCAACGCCGCCATCGAGGCCCGCTTCCCGCATCTCCAGCGCCCCGACAGCCCCTCCGGCAAGGTCGGCGCCGCCCCCTCCGAGGCCTTCGGCAAGGTGCGCCATGACGTGCCGATGTTGAGCCTTTCCAATGCCTTCGACGATGACGAGATCACCGATTTCGACATCCGCATCCGCCGTTTCCTCGGCCTCGACGCCGAGGCCCCGCTCGCCTATGCCGCCGAGCCCAAGATCGACGGCCTCTCGCTCTCGCTGCGCTACGAGGACGGCCAGCTGGTCCGCGCCGCCACCCGCGGCGACGGCGAGACCGGCGAGAACGTCACCGCCAACGCCCGCACCATCGACGACATCCCCGAGACCCTGACCGGCGCCCCCGACCTCCTCGAAGTCCGCGGCGAGGTCTATATGAGCCACGCCGATTTCGCCGCCCTCAACACCCGCCAGGAGACCGCCGGCCTCAAGCCCTTCGCCAACCCCCGCAACGCCGCCGCCGGCTCGCTGCGCCAGCTCGACCCAGCCATCACCGCCGCCCGCCCGCTCAGGTTCTTCGCCTATGGCTGGGGCGCCCTCTCGGCACCCCTGGCCGAGACCCAGACCGGTGCCATCGCCCGCCTCGCCGCCTTGGGATTTTCCACCAACCCCTTGATGAAGCTCTGCAAAAACGTGGACGAGATGATCGCGCAGTATCGCCGCATCGAAGCCGATCGCGCCGCACTCGGCTACGACATCGACGGCGTCGTCTACAAGATCGACCGGCTCGACCTGCAGGCCCGGCTCGGCTTTCGCTCCGCCACGCCCCGCTGGGCCATCGCCCACAAATTCTCCGCCGAACGCGCCACCACCCTCCTCGAGGCCATCGAGATTCAGGTCGGCCGCACCGGCGCGCTCTCCCCCGTCGCCCGCCTCACCCCGGTCACCGTCGGCGGCGTGGTGGTCTCCAACGCCACGCTGCACAACGCCGACTACATCGCCGGCCGCGACAGCCAGGGCGGCGCGATCCGCGAGGGCCGCGACATCCGCGTCGGCGACTGGGTCACCGTCTACCGCGCCGGCGACGTCATCCCCAAGATCGAGGATGTCGACCTCGCCCGACGCCCCGCCGACAGCGTGCCCTACACCTTCCCCGAGACCTGCCCGATCTGCGGCTCCGACGCGATCCGCGAAGAGGGCGAGGCGATCCACCGCTGCACCGGCAACCTGATCTGTCCCGCACAGGCCGTTGAAAAGCTGCGCCATTTCGTCAGCAGGGATGCCTTCGACATCGAGGGGCTCGGGGCGAAACAGGTCGAGGCGTTCTTCGCCGAAGGCTGGCTGCGCGAGCCCGCCGACATCTTCACCCTCGAGGCCCGCCACGGCGCCGAGCTGCGTCGCCGCGACGGCTGGGGCGAGAAGTCCGCCGGCAACCTCTTCGCGGCCATCGCCGCCCGCCGCGCCATCCCGCTCGACCGGCTGATCTTCGGCCTCGGCATCCGCCATGTCGGCGAGACCTCCGCCCGCCTTCTCGCGCGCCACTACGGCAGCTGGGAGAAGTTCCGCGCCGCACTCGAGGCCGGCCGCGAGCACGCAGGCCCCGACTGGGAAGCCCTGAACGGCATCGACGGCATCGGCCCGGTCCTGGCCGGCAGCCTCGTCGACTACTTCCACGAGCCCGCCAACCGCGCCGCCATCGACCGGCTGGTGGCCGAGCTCGACATCTCCGACGTCTCCGCTCCCGCGTCGTCAGACAGCCCGATCGCCGGAAAGACCGTCGTCTTCACCGGCACCCTGGAGCGCATGACCCGCGCCGAGGCCAAGACCCGCGCCGAGGCCATGGGTGCCAAGGTCTCGGGCTCGGTCTCGGCGCGCACCGACTACGTCGTCGCCGGTCCCGGCGCCGGTTCGAAGGAGAAAAAGGCCCGCGAACTCGGCCTCACGCTCCTCAGCGAGGACGACTGGCTCGCCCTGATCGGCGAGCGCTGAAACTCAACCGGTCTCGACCATGGCGCAGGCCAGCTCCGGACCGCCGGGCGCGGCGAACAGGGCCTGATCGCCCTTTGTCCAGAACAGGGCCTTGCCACCGGGCTCGCTCTCCGAGGCGTAGCGTGCCCCCGAAGCCGAGACCGCCTGCGGCAGAACCAGCGCCGCGTCGCGCCAGCGGATCGCCACAAGCGCCGGATCGGTGTTCACGAAGGTGACGCTCAGGAGCGCATCGAGACCGTCGCAGGCCCAGGCGGTCGGCCCGATCGAAACACCGGCATCCGCTTGCGTTCGTGCCGCCGCATACCCCTCGCGAATCTCGTGGATGCGAAGGGCATACGCGGCCGCGATACAGGCCGCGAGCTCGTCCGCCTTCCAGCAATCGTCGCGGCCCTTGATCCAGCCCCGCTGGGTGGCTTGCAGCGTGGCCCGGCGCTCCGCATCGAGATCGGCATCGGCCAGCGCAAGCCCGTAGAGCCGCGCAAGCTCCCGATCGAGCGCCGCGAGCCCCGCATCGGCACAGATCGCCGTCTCGGCATCAGACCCGGCCGCCGCACAGTCGAAAGAAGGTTCCGCCGCCAGGCCGAGACCCGGCATCCAACCGAGCGCAAGAAGAAAGACGGAACGGCGCAGGCGGATCGGCATGGGTCGGGTGCTCCCTCGGGTGTTGCGACGCATCATCGCCAGCCTTGCGCGCCGGTCAAGCGGGCGCCGACCCGCAGCATGACCGGCGAAAACGGTTGATCCGGCGCCGCACGTCGCGTCTCTTCGCGCCATGAGCGGCCGCCCGGAAATCCTCTTCCCCCTCTTCGCCGACCTGACCGCGCTCGACGGGGTCGGGCCGAAGAGCGCGAAGCTCCTCGAAAAGCTCGAGATCACGGCGCCCGCGCATCTGCTGATGACCTTGCCGGTATCCGGTGTGGACCGGCGGCTGCGCGCCTCCATCCGCGACGCGGTGCTTCCGGGGATCGTCACCGTCGAGGTCGAGATCGGCCTGCACCAGCCCCCCTCCGGCCGCGGCCGGCCCTACCGCATCCATGTCCGGGACGCCGGCACCGAGTTCCTGCTGGTGTTCTTCCGCCCCCGGGAAGACTGGCTCCGCCAGACCTTCCCCCAAGGCGCGCGGCGGGTGGTGTCCGGGCGGGTCGAGCTTTTCGACGGTATCGGCCAGATGGTGCATCCCGACCACGTCTTCGAGCCCGGCGGCGGCGATGAGTTGCCGGATTTCGAGCCGGTCTACCCGCTCACCCAGGGCCTCGCACTGCGGACGATGACCCGCGCCGCCCGGGCCGCGCTGGGCCGTGCGCCGGAGCTTCCCGAATGGATCGAGCCGAGCCTGCTGCGGGCCCGCGACTGGCCCGGCTGGCGCGCCGCCCTCACCGAGGCCCATGCGCCCCACGGCCCGGCCGATCTGGCCCCCTACGCGCCGGCACGCGAGCGCCTCGCCTATGACGAGATGCTCGCCCACCAGATGACCCTCGCCCTCGCCCGGGCAAAGGTGAAACGCGCCAAGGGCTTCGCCTCGGCCGGCGACGGGCATCTGCGCAAGAAGGTCCTCGCCGCCCTGCCCTACAGCCCGACGGGCGCGCAGAGCAGGGCGATCGACGAGATCGTCGCCGACATGGCGGCGGCGCATCGGATGAACCGCCTGCTGCAGGGGGATGTCGGCTCGGGCAAGACGCTGGTCGCGCTCATGGCGATGCTCGCGGCCGTCGAGGCCGGCGGACAGGCCGCGATGATGGCGCCGACCGAGATCCTCGCCCGCCAGCACCTCGAAAGCCTCGCACCGCTTGCCGACGCCGCGGGGCTCCGGCTGGCGCTGCTGACCGGCCGCGACAAGGGCCAGGCGCGCGCAGCGAAGCTCGACGCGCTGGCCTCGGGCGAGATCGCGATTCTGGTCGGCACCCATGCGCTGTTCCAGTCCGACGTGACCTTCCGTGACCTGCGGCTCGCGGTGATCGACGAGCAGCATCGGTTCGGAGTTCGCCAGCGCATGGAGTTCGGCGGAAAGGGCCGCGCACCGGACATCCTCGTGATGACCGCGACGCCGATCCCGCGCAGCCTCGCCCTCGCCCAGTACGGCGACATGGATCTCAGCATCCTCGACGAGAAACCGCCCGGGCGCCAGCCGGTCGAGACCGTGCTGATCTCCGCCGCCCGCACCGACGAGGTCATCGCCCATCTCGCCCATGCGCTCGAGGAGGGCCGACAGGTCTACTGGGTCTGTCCGCTGGTGGACGAATCCGAGACCGTCGATCTCAAGGCCGCCGAAGCACGGGTCGACACGCTGCGCGCCGCACTGGGACCCGAGCTGGTCGGTCTCGTCCACGGACGCCTGCGCCCGGAGGACAAGGATGCTGCGATGGCCGCCTTCGTCGCCGGCCGGACGCGCGTGCTGGTCGCCACCACTGTCATCGAGGTCGGCGTGAACGTACCGCAGGCCTCCATCATGGTGATCGAGGGCGCACAATCCTTCGGCCTCGCCCAACTCCACCAGCTGCGCGGCCGCGTCGGACGCGGCACCGCGCGCTCCACCTGCCTGCTGCTCTACGATGCCCCGCTCAGCGACAGCGCCCGCGCGCGCCTCGAGATCATGCGCCAGACCGAGGACGGCTTCGCGATCGCGGAGGAAGACCTTCGGCTGCGCGGCGCCGGTGATCTGCTCGGGGTGCAGCAATCGGGACTGCCACGCTTCCGCATCGCCGATCTGGAGACCCGGCCGGACCTGATGAGGGTGGCCCAGGACGATGCACGCCTGCTGCTGACGACCGATCCCGACCTCACCTCTCCGCGCGGTCAGGCCATGCGAACGCTGCTGTGGTTGATGGAACGGGACCGCGCAATCCGGATGCTGGCGGTCGGCTGACCTTTTTGTTCCTGTCTCGTTCTCTTTTTTGTTGACCAGAGGTTAATTTGGTGAGAACATTAAGGGAACATACAGATCAGACAGGGGATATTCACCATGAAAGACGCCGTCCGCCGCATGCTTTCTGCCGAACCCGACCTGCTGATCCGCGAGGCCTACGGCCTCGCTGCCCTCTGCGCCCTGATCGTCGCGGGGTTCAGCCTGCCCTTCGCCGGCTGAGCTTCGCACCCTCTTTGCCCTGCGGGGCCGGACCTGCGGATTCCTGCCTCTCCGCCCGACGCTGCCTGTCGTCTCCGGCCCCGCCACTCAATCGCCGCGCATCCACGGGATGTCGCGGCGATTTTTTTGACTCTTCGGGACCGGCCGCCTCGTGAGCGTCGGAGTCTTGGCATAGTCCGCGACGGTCCAGATTCAGGCCGCGGCGAGGGCCTCGTCGCAGGCCGCGAGGGTCGCATCGAGCGCAAGCAGGATCGAGGCATGGCGATTCTTGTAGTCGCGTGCGGGCAGCAGAACCTCGAAGCCTTCGAACGGGGCATCGGGAACCGGGCCGTCGGATTTGAGCATTGCGCGCAACTGCTCCCGGGCGCGGGCGATATCGTCGCGCGTGCAGCCGATCACGGCGCCCCCGAGCACGGATGCCGCGGCCTGGCCCAAAGCGCAGGCCTTCACGTCCTGGCCGAACCCGACGATGCGGGGGCCGTCGAGGACGAGATCGACCGTTACCGTGGATCCGCAGAGCGGCGAGCGTTTACGGGCCGTGACCTGCGGCGTCGGGAGGCGCTCGGAACAGGGAATGTCCGAGGCCAGCGCAAGGATGCGCCGGGAATAAAGCTTGATCAGATCGTCGTCGCCGCTCATGGCACCCGCCCTTTGCAATTTTGGCCTTCCATAGATAGGCCAAAACTAGGAACGGGAAAAGGGAGCCGAAGGTGGCCAAATTCGATATCGCGAGCCTGCGCTTCGACGCGGCCGGACTGATCCCGGCGATCGCCCAGGATCGCGACGGAACTGTCCTCATGATGGCCTGGATGAACGCGGAAAGCCTCGCGCAGACCCTGGCAACCGACGAGGTCACCTATTGGTCGCGCTCGCGGAAGGAGCTCTGGCGGAAGGGGGCGACCTCCGGGCATGTGCAGCGACTGGTGGAGATGCGTGTCGATTGCGACCGGGACTGCCTCTTGATGATCGTCGACCAGACCGGGCCGGCCTGCCATACCAACCGGCGAAGCTGCTTCTACACGGCAGTGCGCGACGGGGACGGAAATCGAACTTTCGGCGCCGATCTCCTGAGTGTGTGCATCGTTCAACATTGAGCAAGCATGCTGTTTCCGAACCAATGTATCAAACAGATATACGGTACGCATTGGCACGGAACTGGCGCTCGGATCCGGATCCCGTGGGCGCCTCGGATGAGCTACCGGGAGGGAACTTCTCGTCAGCATGAGGCCTTGCGTGACGCCTGACGTGGCGTCGGTGCCGGAACGGCGATCGTCGCTGCGAGGCCTTCGGTCAGGCGGATTGATCAGGCAGCAAGGCTGCGCGTGCGTGATCGGCATCAAGGACCATCGCCCGGACTTCCGCCGGGCTGACACCCTTCTCGCGAAAACTCCGAATCGCCCGGGCGTCGTCGCGCTTGGCCAGGCGTTTGCCGGCTTCGTCGCGGATCAGGCGGTGGTGATGCCAGTCCGGAACCGGCAGGCCCAGCAATGCGATCAGCAAGCGGTGAATCGGGGTCGAATCGCGAAGATCGGCGCCGCGGACCACCTCGGTGATGCCCTGGTCGGCATCGTCCACCACCACCGCAAGGTGGTAGGAGGTGCCGATGTCGCGGCGGCCCAGCACGATGTCGCCGTGTTCCGCCAGCAGACTGGCGGGATCGAGGCGACACGGACCGGCGACCTCTCCGGTCTCGGTCCAGCCGAGGCGCGCGACAGCGGAGGCACCGCCCAGACGCTCGAATGCGCGCGCCATGTCGAGACGCCAGGCGGCATTCTGCGGCGCATCGCTGCGGCCGCGGCAAGTGCCGGGATAGACCGGTAGGGGCGCCACGCCCTCCTGAGGGGCGGAGAGGGCGGCCTCGATCTCGCGGCGGGTGCAGGTACAGGGGTAGAGCAGGCCCTCGGCGCGGAGCCGGCTCGAGGGCAGCGGCGTAGGCGCCCCGGCGCTCGGACTGGCGCATCACCGGGTCGGGCCAGGCGAGGCCGAGCCAGGCGAGATCCTCCAGGATGCCCGCCTCGAATTCGGGGCGGCAGCGCGTGGTGTCGATATCCTCGATCCGCAAAAGACAAGTCCCGCCAGCAGCTTGCGCCCGTTCCCACGCTGTGAGCGCGGAGAAGGCGTGGCCCAGATGCAGCCACCCGGTTGGCGAGGGGGCGAAGCGGGTGCGCATGGGGGTCAGGTGCGGCGGAGCACGCAGACGGAGGAGCCGATGTCGAGGTCGGGGAGATGGGGGCCGTGCTTGCGGAATTCGAGGACGGCGGTGCCGCAATCGACATGCTCGATGATCCGGCCCATCCATGTGGGGTCTTCGAGGGCATGGTCGTTGAGCGAGAACACGAAGCGGCCCCCGGGCCCGAGCTTGTCCATCACCGCGTCGATGGTTTCGGGCGGCGCATGGCCCGGACTGAACACGCCCACCGCCGCGATATTGGCGTATTCGGTGGGCTCGAAGGGCAGCGGATCGTCGGGAGAGATCGGCAGGAGATCGCGGTAGACGCCCTTGGCGCCCGCCTCCGCCAGCATGTCGGGGGAGATATCGGCGCCGTCGATCACCGAAAAACCCTGCTCCTTGAAGGCCTTGCCCGACAGGCCGGTGCCGCAGCCGAAATCGAGCAGCGGGGCGTCGGGGTCGGCGCCGACCTCGGTCAGGGCCTCGGCGCAGCGCTCGGGGGTGACGTAGCCGGCGGCCCCGACATCCGCCTCGTAGCTCTCGGACCACTGGCCGTAGAGCTGCTGCGCCTCGGCCGGATGGACCAGATCATAGACCTTGTCGAGAAACCTGCGGGATACCTTGCTCATGGGTCAGGGAGGATAGGGCGCCGGGGCGGATCTGTCCATGGCGGGGGGCGGGGGGCGGATTTCGGGTTTGGTGTCAGCGGGTTGCGGGGGCTGGAAACGGGCTGGAAAGCGGCTGGAAAGTGGCTTGCCATTTTTGAGGGGCATTTTAACGGATTTCGGGCAGGATGCGGGCTTTCCGAGACATGAGACAGGAGACATGGCCCGTGGATGACCGGATGCGCACGATCGCCCAGGAACAGGCCCATCTGAAGTTGATGATGGAGCTTGACCGACGCGAGCAGGAGATTCGCGACGCGCGGCTGCGGGGCGCGCTGATCCCGCCCGGCTGGAGCCGGCTGGAGACCGAGGCGCCGGTGCGGCCGCGCAAGAAGAAGGTGACGGTGGCGCTCGACGACGACGTGGCGCGCTGGTTCCGGGGGCTCGGGATGGGCTATCACGGGCGGATCAACGGGGTGCTCAGGACCTACATGCTGGCGGTGATCTCGAAGGAGGTGCTGAGCGCGGGCGACCGGGACCGGAACGGCGACGAGATCTGGGGGAAGGCGGCGCCGAAGCGAGCGAAGGAGGGGTGATGGGGCGGACACTGTCGGGAAATCAAGGGCACAACAAGACCATCAGCACGCCCATTCGAGCGGGCACGGCGTTTTCAGGCTGGATTTCAAGTCGGCCTTCGTGGTCTTGTCACCTAGTCGCGAGCCGATGAGGCGCTGTGCATGATACGGAGACCCAAGCGATGCGCGCGGCCCTGACGATCTGGCTCGCCGCGGCCGTGACGGTGCCGGGCGTCGCCGCCGGGGACGTGACGGCGGCGGTCGGACTGGCGCGGTCGGGCGCGTTTGACGCGACCAGCGAGGTCCGCTGCGCGCAGGAGGCGGGTCAGGCGCTCGGGACCTGCGTGGCGCAAGTCGCTCGTTCCGAGGGGGCCGCGGCGGCGGTCGTCGTGACGTTTCCGAACGGCTTCGCCCGCATGCTGACCTTTGACGACGGCACCTTCCTGCGCGGCGACGCGACGATGTCAGGCGTCGGGACCGACACGGAATGGACGCTGTCTGATGGCACGTACCGCGTAAGGGTAGACGACCAGCGCTTCGAGTTGCCCGAGGCGCTGGTGTCAGGAAATTAGGACCGCGCGACGGCGCGGCCCCGGCCTTGAGGCGTCAGCCGCCCGGCGTCAGCCTGTAGATGGTGCCCTCGTCGATGGAGGTGTAGAGGCTGCCGTCCGGCCCCATGACCACCGAGCGGAAGCGCCCCGGCTCCATCGGGAGCGTCATCTCGGTCACGTCCTCGACGTCGGTGTGGTCGTCGTTGAAGTGGATGACGTCGATCCTCTGACCGATGCGGCGTGCCGCCGAAGCCGATGCCCATGATGCCGACGACCATCGCGCCGTCCCAGTCGCCCCAGGCCTCGCCTTCGAGGAAGGCGGCCGACGAAGTGCCCTGCGACCAGCCGTTGTTGTTCCAGATCGGCGGCATGGCGTCGGGATAGGTGTCGAAATCGGTCATCGGCATGAAGGCCGCGCGCTCGTAGCGGTTCATGCCCTCCTCCTGGTTCGGGGAGTAGCCGCAGTAATCGCCCGGGCAGTCGCCGCGCCCCGCCATGTTCGGCCGCGGATCCCAGCCGGCGTTGCCGCCGTTCCGGAGAATGGTGATCTCGTCGGAGTGCCACGGCCCGTGCTCGGCGGTGATCGCGGCGCCCGTCTCGGGGTGGAAGGCGATGCCCTGCACGTTGCGGTGGCCGTAGGTGTAGGTCCGCTTGTCGAAGCCTTCGGGCGGCGCGTTGTCCGGATGGGCGTTGCCGTCGGTGTCCATGCGCAGGACCTTCGACGCCCATCAGCGTCGGGCTCTGGGGCACCTCGGAGTTGTGGTTGTCGCCCGTGGTCAGCCAGAGCGCGCCGTCGGGTCCGAAGCGCACGCGGCCGCCGTTATGGGCGCCGGGACCGCCGAACGGGTGATCGGACGCCGCCATCTTGTAGGGCACGTCGTCGACGATGTCGGTCCGGTCGGCGACGGCGGTGAAGTCGTCGTTCAGCGTGAACCGCATCAGGCGGTTGGTGTGCGGATCCGACATGTTCGAGGTCGAGTAGACGTAGATGCGGCGGTTGTCGGCGAAGGCCGGATCGAACGCGACGCCCATCATGCCGGCCTGACCCTCGCAGAACAGGTCGGCGCCGTTCGACGGATAGCCCTCGGTCTCGCCGACCCCGTAGAGCGCGTTCACCGTCCCGTCCGGAAGGCGTACGGAGAGGCCCTTGCATTTCTCAGTGAACAGCATCGTGCCGTCGTCGAGAAACGCCATGTCCCACGGGTTGTCGAGTCCTTCGAGCACGACCTCGTGCTGCAGGCTGGTGGTGTTCATGCCGCTCTGGGCGATTGCCGGAGACGACGAAATTGCCGTCGCGGCGAGCAGAGTCGCGATGACGGACGCGGACTGACTTGAACTGACGCGAAGCATGATTCCCCCTTTTTGATGTTTCTCCAGCCGGATCAGGCCGGGCTTTGCCGGCCCTCTCAAATCCGGAAGGCCGAGTGTGCAGCGTAGGTCTCGAGGGATCGCACCGTCAACGGTTTTGTCCTGGCGGCGACGGGCGCCGACGTCCGAGAGGATCGATCAGCACGGGCTCAGTCGAAAGCCGTCGTGACGTAGACCGAAAGGTTTGCGATGTCCTCGTCGGAGAGCTTCTTAGCGTTCTGGATCATGAGGATCGAATTCGGCCCGAACTTCTCGCCGGACCGGTATCGGTGCAACATGTCGGCGACGTAGTCCGGCTCGAGGTGGGCGATGCCCGGGTAGCTCGAGGCGCCCTGGGCGTCGTTGCCGTGGCAGGCGCGGCACGTCTTAGAGAAGATCACCTGCGCCGCAGCGAGGTCCACCTCCCGGTCCGTCGCGGCCGGTTCCGCCGCCTCGCCGGTCTGGGCGATGGCCTCTCCGCCCGCCGCCATGGCCATGATGCTCCATAGGATCATCGACGCGGTTAGTGCGCAGCGTTTAGCGATCAAAGCGGCCTCCTTCGCAGCATGTTTTCGATTTACCTAAAGGATTCCTGCCAGATGTCCATTTACTTGAGGGGTCCGAGAACTTTTGCGCCCAGCGGCAGCTCCCGTTTCTGTCCCGAGCCACCCCGCGAAATCCGCCTTCGCCCGGTCCGTATAGCCCTTGTACCGCTCCTTGCGCCCCTTGCGGCCGCCGCGCGCCGCGTCGAGCGGGGGGAAGAGGCCGAAATTGACGTTCATCGGCTGGAAGGTCTTCGCGTCGGCGCCGCCGGTGATGTGGGTGACCAGCGCGCCCATGGCGGTGGTGGGGGGCGGGGTGTCGAGGGGCTTGCCGAGGCGTTCGGCGGCTGCGAGGCGGCCGGCGAGGAGGCCCATGGCGGCGCTCTCGACATAGCCCTCGACGCCGGTGATCTGGCCGGCGAAGCGCAGGCGGGGGTCGGCCTTCAGGCGCATCGCGCCGTCGAGCAGGCGGGGGGAGTTGAGGAAGGTGTTGCGGTGGATGCCGCCGAGGCGGGCGAAGGCGGCGTTCTCGAGGCCGGGGATGGTGCGGAACACCTCCGCCTGCGCGCCGTATTTCATCTTGGTCTGGAAGCCGACGATGTTGAAGAGCGTGCCGAGCGCGTTGTCGCGGCGGAGCTGGACCACGGCGTAGGGCTTGTCGGTGGGGGCGTGCGGGTTGGTGAGGCCGACGGGTTTGAGCGGGCCGAAGCGCAGGGTCTCGCGGCCGCGCTCGGCCATGACCTCGATGGGCAGGCAGCCCTCGAAATAGGGGGTGTCGCGCTCCCAGTCCTTGAACTCGGTCTTTTCGGCCTGCGAGCAGCGCGTCGATGAAGGCCTCGTACTCTACGCGGTCCATCGGGCAGTTGAGGTAGGCGGTGCGCTCGGCTTCGGTCTCGCCCTTGTCGTAGCGCGACTGGAACCAGGCCTTGGAGAGGTCGATGCTCTCGAAATGCACGATGGGGGCGATGGCGTCGAAGAAGGCGAGCGCGCTCTCGTCGGTGAGGGCGCGGATGGCTTCGGCGAGGGCTGGGCGAGGTGAGCGGGCCGGTGGCGATGATGACCGATCCCCAGTCGGGCGGCGGCAGGCCCTTGAGCTCGCCGCGCTCGATGCGGATGAGGGGGTGGGCTTCGAGTTTCGCGGTGACCTCGGCGGAGAAGGGCTCGCGGTCGACGGCGAGCGCGCCGCCGGCGGGGACGGCATGGGCATCGGCGGTGCGCATGATGAGGCCGTTCGCGGCGCGCATCTCCCAGTGGAGGAGGCCGACGGCGTTCTGCTCGTCGTCGTCGGAGCGGAAGGAGTTGGAGCAGACGAGTTCCGCGAGGCCGTCGGTCCGGTGCGCGAAGGTGGCGACGTGCGGGCGCATTTCGTGGAGGATGACGGGGACGCCCATGTTGGCGGCCTGCCAGGCGGCCTCCGAGCCGGCCATGCCGCCGCCGATGATGTGGATGGGTTCGATGCTTGCCATGGGGTCGATCTAGGGCAGCGGTGCGGGATTGGAAAGCCGGCTTGTGCGCGGGCCTGGATTACGACTATTCCGGAAACATGGAAAAGTCAGGCAGTCTCGCGGCGCTCTCGGCGCTCGCCCATGAAACCCGGCTCGACGTGTTCCGGCTCCTGGTGGCGGCGGGGCCCGAGGGGCTGGCGGCGGGGCGGATCGGCCGGGAGCTGGGGCTCGCACCGGCGACGCTGTCGTTTCATCTCGGGCCGCTGAAGCAGGCGGGGCTGGTGACGGTGCGCCGCGACGGGCGGAGCCTGATCCACATGGCGGATTTCGGCGCGATGGAGGGGCTGATCGGCTATCTGACGGAGAATTGCTGCGGCGGGGCTGTCTGCGCCGTGACCGCGCGGGAGGTCTGCGCATGAGTGCGGCGGCGGAGGCTCCGGCGGGGATCGGCGGGTTCGAGAAGTGGCTGTCGCTCTGGGTGGCGCTGGCCATCGGGGCGGGGCTGCTGCTCGGGAATCTGTTTCCGGGGGTCTTCGGGGTGCTGGCGGGGGCGGAGATCGCCTCGGTGAACCTCGTGGTGGCGGTGCTGATCTGGGCGATGGTCTATCCGATGATGGTGGCGGTGGATTTCGCCTCGCTGGCGCATATCGGCGACCGGCCGAAGGGGCTGATCCTGACGGTGGTGGTGAACTGGCTGGTCAAGCCCTTCACGATGGCGGCGCTGGCGGTGCTGTTCTTCGAGCATGTCTTCGCGCCGTGGATCGCGCCCGAGGATGCCCAGCAATACATCGCCGGGCTGATCCTCTTGGGGGCGGCGCCCTGCACGGCGATGGTGTTCGTCTGGTCGCAGCTCACGCGGGGCGATCCGACCTATACGCTGGTGCAGGTCTCGGTGAACGACGTGATCATGGTCTTCGCCTTCGCGCCGATCGTGGCCCTGCTCCTGGGCGTGACCGATATCGTCGTGCCCTGGGAGACGCTGATCCTGTCGGTGGCGCTCTACATCCTGATCCCGCTCGCCGCGGGCATGGTCACGCGGCGGGCGCTCGGATCGGAGGCGGCGGTCGCGGCGTTCACGGCGCGCATCAAGCCGGTCTCGGTGATCGGGCTCCTGGCGACCGTGGTGCTGCTCTTCGGCTTCCAGGGCCCGGTCATTCTCGCCCAGCCGCTGGTGATCGCGCTGATCGCGGTGCCGATCCTGATCCAGTCCTACGGCATCTTCGCGCTGACCTATGCGGCCGCCTGGGCCTGGCGGGTGCCCTTCGCGGTGGCCGCACCCTGCGCGCTGATCGGGACGTCGAACTTCTTCGAACTGGCGGTGGCGGTCGCGATCAGCCTCTTCGGGCTGAATTCGGGGGCCGCCCTTGCCACGGTGGTCGGCGTGCTCGTGGAGGTGCCGGTGATGCTGTCGCTCGTGGCCTTCGCCAACCGCACGCGGGACCGCTTTCCGGCCTGAGCGGTCAGAACTCCACGCCGAACACCAGCGGTCCGAGCCAGACGAAGACCGCGAAGATCACCGCGATCCCGACGATGTTGAGCAGGAAGCCGGCGCGCACCATGTCCGACAGCTTCATGCGCTCGTAGGAGAAGACGATCGCGTTGGGAGGGGTCGCCACCGGCATCATGAAGGCCATCGAGGCGCCGATCGCCACCGGCACCGTGAGCACCAGCGGGTCGAGCGCGAGGCCCACCGCCACCGCGCCGAGAACCGGCAGGAAGGTCGCGGTCGAGGCGGTGTTCGAGGTGATCTCGGTGAGATAGACGATCGCCGCGGTGACGATGAACACCAGCGTGAGCGTGCCGATATCGAGACCGGCGACGGAATCGCCGATCCATTCGGCAAGTCCGGTCTTGCCGAAGCCGCTGGCCAGCGCCAGGCCGCCGCCGAAGAGCAGGAGAATGCCCCAGGGCAGATCGCGCGCCGCCTGCCAGTCGAGCGCGAATTCGCCTCGCGCCCGCGAGATCGGCACCGCGAAGAGGATCATCGCGGCGATCATGGCGATCATCGTGTCGTCGATGGCGAGACCGGTGACGGCCACCAGCGGCTCGCGCAGGATCCAGGACAGTGCCGCGCCGAGAAACACCAGCCCCACCAGCTTCTCGCCACGGCGCATGGCGCCCAGGGCGGCAAGCTCGCGCGCGACCACCGAACCGGCATCGGCGATGGCGATCTGGTGGGCCGGAAACAGCACGCGGGTGAGCAGGAGCCAGGCCGCGGGCAGCATGACGACGACGATCGGTACGCCGATCAGCATCCAGGAGAAGAAGGTGATCCGGATGTCGTAGGTCTCGGCGAGAAAGCTCGCGAGCAGCGCGTTGGGCGGTGTGCCGATCAGGGTGCCGATCCCGCCGATCGAGGCGGAATAGGCGATGGCGAGCATCAGCGCGACGCCGAAATTGCGCACCACGCGATCGTCATCGGTCTTGCTGGCGACGAAGCCGATGACCGAGAGGCCGACGGCATACATCATGATGGCCGTGGCGGTGTTGGAGATCCACATCGACAGGAAGCCGGTGGCGAGCATGAAGCCGAGGATGATCCGGTCCGGCGAGGTTCCGACGCGGCTGACGATCTGGAGCGCGATGCGGCGGTGCAGACCGACACGCTGCATGCCCGCGGCGAGAAGAAAGCCGCCGAGAAACAGATAGATCAGCGGATTGGCGTAGTTCGCCGTCACCTCCCGCATCCCGTCGATGCCGAGAAGCGGCATCAGGATGATGGGCAGCAGCGCCGTGGCCGGGATCGGGATCGCCTCGGTGAGCCACCAGACCACCATCCAGACCGCCATCGCCACCAGTCGCCAGGCTTCCGGCGGCATCCCTTCGGGTGCGGGCAACACGAGGACCAGGCCCGCGAGCAGCGGACCGCCGACGAGCCCCAGAAGACGAAGCCCCGCCACCGGAACCGGAGCGGCGGATACCTCGTCGGAGGGTGTCTCGCGCGCCTGGGTTTCAGCAGGCCGATCCGATCCCGATGTCGCCATGTCGTCCCCGTGATGCTTGTGTGGGCATCTCCCGAACCAGCGCCGGGTCCGGATGAGAGCCGCACAGGGTTTGCGGAAAGTCGGTCAGGATGCACCCGCGCGCGAAGCTTGCGGGCTCCCGCCGGTCCTCAGTCCTGGGCCTTGGGCAGGTAGGGGATCGCTCCGGCGAGATCGGTATCGTCGATGGCCCGGAACCAGCTCTTGCTGCCCGCCTGGCGGGCCTTGGCATGCGGCGCGTAGTCCGGATCGTCGACGAAGGCCTGCAGTGCCGTCATGTCCGGAAACTGGATCAACGCGACCAGCGTCGTCTCGGTGGCGTCGCCTTCGAGTGTGGTGATGTTGCCGCTGCGCGACAGATACCGCCCGCCATGCTTCGCGGCGATGTCGTGCACCGCGGCGGCATAGTCCGGAACCCAGGCATCATCGGTCAGAGTCACGTCGGCGATCAGAAAGGCTGTCATCTGTGTTTCCCCCGAAACGGCCGATTCTGCGTCCGGCCCGGGGAAACCCTAGCGGCCGCCGCGCCCGGAGGCCACTCTTTCGTGATCGGTCCGCAGGCGGGGGCGCGAGACCGGATTTCATATGGGCGGAAACCCTATCGGGCAGGAATCGGGCCCCGTGCCAACAGGCACGGGGGAGATGCAGTCCGGCCAAAGGGCCGGTCCTTTTACCTGCTGGACGACTCCCCGGAGCGACCGAGCACCATGCCCGCCAGAACCCGGTCGCGGTCGATGAAGTGATGCTTGAGCGCGGCGCCCGCATGGATCACCAGCAGGACGGCGAGCAGGAGGCCACTGGCGAAATGCACGATCTGCGCCGCTTCCTCGACCGACTTCACCCCCGGCACCCAGGGGTCGGGCATGGCGAACCAGCCGAAGACGCTGTTCTGGATGCCGAGCAGATCCTGGGTCGGCGAAGCCGCGGACATCGCCCAGCCCGAGAGCGGCAGGACGAGCATCAGCAGGTAGAGCATCGCATGGCTGACCTGCGCCGCATGACCCTGCCAGCGCGGCGTGTCCGCGGGCAGCGACGGCGTCGCGCGGTTCGCGAGGCGCCAGACGATGCGGAGCAGGGCCAGCGCGAAGATCACGAAGCCCCAGCTCTTGTGGGTCTGGGTGAGATCGAACCGGACGAGAAGGTCGTCGACGAAGTTGGTCATCCAGATGCCCATGCCGAGCTGGAACAGGATCAGGGCCGCCATGATCCAGTGGATCGCGCGCGTCACCCAGCCCCAGCCCGTCTTCGTGTTCGACGCCTGCATCGCCCGGTCCCCTCGATCAGCTGCCGTCGGTGTTGGCGGCGTTGAGTTCGACATTGATCGTCAGCGGCATGAGCGTGCCGATCACCGGCGCGCCGTAATCGATGCCGAACTCCGTGCGGTCGATCTCGCCGGTGAGCGTGAAGCCGGCGATCTGCACGGTGGGGTTGAACGGATTGGCATCGAGCTTGTTGAGCACCGCGTCGAGCGCCACCTGCTGCGTCACGCCGCGGATGGTCAGGTCGCCGGTCACCGTCGCGGTCGCGTCGCCGGTCTGTTCGACGGCGGTGGAGACGAAGGTGATCTGCGGGTGGTTTGCGACGTCGAGGAAGTCGGCACCGCGGACATGTTCGTCGCGGGCTTCCCAGAAGGTGTCGATCGAGGCCGCATCGACGGTGAAGCTCACTTCGGTGGCCGCGATGTTCTCGGGGTCGAAGGTCACGTCGCCGTCGAAGTCGCGGAAGATGCCGGTGGTGTCGGAGAAGCCGAGATGCTCGACCGTGAAGAGCACGGTGGTGTGCGACTTGTCGAAGCTCCAGTCGGCGGCGAGGAGCGGCAGCGGCGCGAGGGCGAGCGCGGAGGAGAGCAGCAGGGTGGAGAGTTTCATGGTCGGTATCCCGTGATGGCTTGAACGATACCCGGTCACTTATTCCGCTCCCCATTCGAGGCCAACCCCGCCTGAAATCAACTCATTGTCGCCCATTTAGATACAATAATGCGGCGCAGGCGGATCCCGTCACTGGGAGGACATCAGCAGGCGGATGCGGATGGGAAGGCGGGCGGGCACCTCCGGCAAGCCGCCGGTCGAGCCGAATTCGGTGCGGTCGATCGCCCCCGTCAGGTCGAAGCCGGCTTCGAAGCGGGCGGGGTCGTCCTCTGCCGGGCCGTAGCGCACGACCCGCGCCGCGAAGCGCACCGGGCGGGTCACGCCGCGCAGGGTCATGCGGCCCTCGACATCGGCGGTGCTCGAGGAGGTGCGGATCAGCCGGTCGAGATTGAAGGTGATGGCGGGAAACCTCGCACTGTCGAGATAGCCCTCGCTGCGCACCAGGGCATCGACCGGGCCGACCCCGGTGGTCGCGGCTCCCGCGGCCACGGTCAGTTCTGCCTTCGCCAGTTCGGGGCGCTCGGGGTCGAAGCTGATCGTGCCCTGCGGGGCCGGGAAATTGACGGCGACGCTCGCGCCGCGCCAGAGCACGTCGGCGATGATGAAGGTGCCGGGATCGATCCGCCAGGTCGCGGCGGAGGCGAGGGCGGGCAGGAGAAGAAGGATGGCAAGCATGCGCAAGAGCATCGGATTTCCCTTCGCGACCACGGACGCTTCGGTCTATCAACCCTGATCGTCGGCCGGGCGCAACCGTCACGCCGGCCTGAGAGGAGGATGGCGCCATGCCCGAACCGTTCAAGGCCGTCTTCAATCGCGATCTCGTGGCCGCGATCGGGCACCATCTCGCGCGGCATGACAGCGCCTTCGATGCCGACCGCTTCTGCGCGCTGGCCGGCGCGGGGCTCGACGATCTCGAACTCAAGGCCCGCTCGGCGCAGATCACGGCGGCGCTCGAAGCCTGCCTGCCGGCGGATTTCCCGCGGGCCTGCGCCCTGCTGATCGCGGCCCTCGCGCCCCATCCGGAGGGCGCAAGGGCCGATGCGGAGGGCTTGCGGGGCTGGGCGATCATGCCGATGGCGGATTTCATTGCCGCGCGCGGTCTCGCGCATTTCGACCTGTCGATGGAAGCCCTGGCGGTGATGACCCCGCGTTTCACCGCCGAGGGCGCGGTGCGACCGTTCATCGCCGCCGATCCGGGGCGGGCGATGGCCTGGCTTCTGGCCTGGGCCGAGAGCCCCGATCCGCATCTGCGGCGCCTGGCCTCCGAGGGGTCGCGGCCGCGCTTGCCCTGGTTCATGCAATTGCGGGCCTTCGTCGCCGATCCTGCGCCGCTCATCCCGCTGCTCACGCGGCTGAGGGATGATCCCTCGGAATATGTGCGGCGCTCGGTCGCCAACAATCTCAACGACATCGCCAAGGATCATCCCGATCTCGTCGCCGGCATCGCCGCGGACTGGATCAAGGACGCGCCGCCGGACCGCGCGCGGCTGATCCGCCATGCCTGCCGGACACTGATCAAGCAGGGTCATTCCGGGGCGCTCGCGGCATTGGGCTTCGGACCGGCCCAGGTGGCGCTCGACACGCTTGTCGTGCGCACACCGGAGGTCCGGTTCGGGGAGGCGCTGGACTTCGAGGTGGTGCTGGTGTCACGGGGGAAAGCGGCGCAGCGGATCGCGCTCGACTACATCGTGCATCACGTGAAGAGCGGCGGCGAGACCCGCCCGAAGGTCTTCAAGTGGAAGGTCCTGACCCTTGAGGCCGGCGCGTCGCTCGCGCTGGCGCGCCGGCATCCGATGCGGCCGATCACCACCCGGCGCTACCATGACGGGCTCCACCGCGTCGAGATCGTCGCGAACGGCCGGGTTCTCGGCGGTGCCGCGTTCCGGCTTTCGGGGGTCGGCGCGGCATGAAGGATGGTCGCGGCGCCGAGGCGAAGGGTCAGAGAACGAAGTCGCTGGCGTTGAGCCGGGTGATTTCGGCCAGCTCGATCTGGAAATCCGCGCGGCCGTCGCCGTCGGTATCTCCTGAGACAATGGCTACATCCCGCGCCTCGTTGACGATATAGCGGATCTCTCCGGCGGTCTCGGAGAAGCGCTCGCGGCCGATGAAATCGAACTCCTGCCGGCCGCTGCGCTCGGAATTCGCGTCCATCTTGCGGAAATGCAGCGTGTCGGTCCCGCGGTCGAAATCCCGGATCTCGTCGCGTCGGTTGCCGGTGCCGGAATCGCGGGCATCACGGAAGAAGAACTTGTCGGCGCCGTTGCCGCCGATCAGGGTGTCCTGGCCACGGTCGCCGTAGAGCTTGTCGCGTCCGTTCCCGCCGACCAGCTTGTCATCGCCGTTGCCGCCGAACAGCGTGTCGTTGCCCCGCTTGCCGGCGATATCGTCGCGTCCGCCCTGGCCGAAGATGCGGTCGTTGCCGCCCAGCCCCTTCGCCGTGTCGTTGCCCGGCCCGAGGCGCACCACGTCGTCGCCTTCGGTGAAGCGGCTTCGGTCGGTGATGCTGCCCCTGATCGACCCGGTGCCGATGCTGACCTCGTCGGGGTCGTTGGGCGAGACATCGGAGAGCCGGAAAGTGAAGTTCTCGCGACCCTCGGCCAGATCGTCGATGGCGACGCCGAGCCGGACCTTCTGAACGCTCGGTCCGTCCTCCTCGAAGGTGAGGGTGCCCGAGAGCAGCTGGTTGCCGACCACGTCGGAAAAGGTGACGCCGTCGCCGGAGACGGATTTCCCAGTCGACGGAGAATTCGCTGTCGTCACCGGAGCGGATCACGTTGAAGACCAGCGTGCCGCCTTCCTCGACCGCACGCCTCTCCCCGAACGCGTAGACGATCGCATCGGAGGCCTGAACCTGACCGCTCACGCCGGCGAGCGGTTGCGACCCCGAGCCGGAGCTTCCGCCGCGACCTGCGCTGCCGGTGGCGCCCGATGCGCCCGTGTCCCCGAAGTCACCGTTGGCGCCGAGAAACCCTCCGGTCCCGCGGTCGCCAAACGCACCGCCAAAGCCGCGGTTACCCCCGGACCCTGCGGATCCGCCGGATCCTCCGCTCGCCGAGATGGAGTCGACTGCCAGGGCGGTCTCGGCGGTGACGGTGCCGCCGTCCATGTTTAGAAATCCGAATCCGTCGCCGCCCCGGCCGCCGTTGCCACCATCGCCACCATCGCCGCCATCGCCGCCGTCGCCGCCATCGCCGCCGACGCCGCCGAACGAGGTGTCGTTTCCGCCGCCGCCGCCATCGCCTCCCTGTCCACCGTTGCCACCACGCCCTCCGAAGCCGCCACGCCCGCCATCGACGTCGAAGTCGAGAAGCGTATCAGTCAGGAGCACGCTGCCGTAATTGACGATCAGGGCGGCATCTCCGCCGTCGGCGCCGTCATTCCCGTCGCGACCGTCGCCCCCATTGCCTCCGTTTGCCCCGTTGAACCCGGACGGGGCCCGGCCCCGATCGACGCCATCCTGCCCGGCCACGCCGCTGGCGCCACTGGACCCGGACTGGCCGTTGATATCGGCAGAGATCTCGCTCCGCTCGAGCTGAACATCGCCGCGGTTTTCCATCAGGGCGCGGACGCCGTCGCCGAATATCGATGCTCCGGTGAGCTCGACCGTGCTCAGCGTGAGCCTCGCGTCCTCCTCCACCGACCAGAGACGGTTTGTGGTGGTGAAGCCGCTGATGCTCACGTCCGCGACGCCGTCGCGGTTGGTGTCGCCGCTCACAACCAGCTTCTCGCCGGCCGCGACGGTCAGGGCGCCTGCCGAGCGCACGGAGGTGATCCCGTCGGCGAACTCGATGCGGTCGGCGCCGGCGCGGTCATTGGCGGCGGCGAAGGCCTCGTCGATGCTGAGCTGGCCGTCGCTCGCGTTGAAGCCGCCCGATGCGGTCGTGACGATGAAGGTCGCCATGGTCGGTAATCCCCCCTTGGTCTGCCGCCGCTGCCGCTTCCGAGCCGTGCTGGACGGCAAATGCGATGGCGTGACGCGCGCCGCTTTGTCCGGGCACGTCAGGTCGTTCGAGTGAGCGCGGGCGTTGCGCCGCCCTCAACTCATCTACAGATGTGTAATCTTCGGCACTGTTTTCTGAAACAAACAGTACATCAAGAATCAACTTTTTGATAGAAAAAACGATTTCTACCCTTGGTTGTTACTTTGAATGCCGATTCTTGGAGGTAATTCGTCGGCATCCCTTCTGACAGGATGCCGTGACTGCGTCAGCCGCGGTCAGCGTGTCGGCACCGGCGTCTCGCCGCGATAGTCGTAGAAGCCGCGCTTGGACTTGCGGCCCAGCCAGCCGGCCTCGACGTATTTCGTGAGCAATGGGCACGGGCGGTACTTGGTGTCGGCGAGGCCCTCGTGGAGCACGTTCATGATCGCGAGGCAGGTGTCGAGGCCGATGAAATCGGCGAGCTCGAGCGGGCCCATCGGGTGGTTGGCGCCGAGCTTGAGCGAGGTGTCGATGGATTGCACCGAGCCGACGCCCTCGTAGAGCGCGTAGACCGCCTCGTTGATCATCGGGATCAGGATGCGGTTGACGATGAAGGCGGGGTAATCCTCGGAGCTCGCCGCGGTCTTGCCGAGCTTCTCCACGACGCCGGCCATGGTGGTGTAGGTCGGCTCGTCGGTGGCGATGCCGCGGATGAGCTCGACGAGCTGCATCAGCGGCACCGGGTTCATGAAGTGGAAGCCCATGAACCGCTCGGGCCGGTCGGTGGCCGCGGCGAGGCGGGTGATCGAGATCGACGAGGTATTGGAGGTCAGGATGGTGTGATCGGCGAGGTGCTCGGCGAGGCCGGCGAAGATCTTGTGCTTGATCGCCTCGTTCTCGGTGGCGCTCTCGATGATGAGATCGGTGGTGCCGATCTCGGGCAGGTCGGTGACGGTGCGGATGCGCCCCATCGCGGCGTCGCGGTCCTCGGCGGAGATCTTCTCGCGGCTGACCTGCCGGTCGAGGTTCTTGCCGATCGTGGTGCGGGCGCGCTCAAGCGCCTCGGCGGAGACGTCGTTGAGGAGCACGTCGTAGCCCGCGAGCGCGAAGACATGGGCGATGCCGTTGCCCATCTGGCCCGCGCCGATGACACCAACGCGCTTGATCTCCATGGTCTGCCTCGCCTCGTTCCGGATTGCCCCGGACAATAGGCTGGCGCCCTTCCGCTCCGCAACCGGATTGTCCGGCGGAGGCGTCAACGGTTTTCCATACTTCCCATGCAGAGTTTCGGTTCCGAAGGGGTGAAACGTGCCGGGGGTGAGGATGACGACGAGCTGGGCGCTGCTGATAGATGCCGAGAATATTCCGGTGGCAAGCCGTGAGCCGCTTCTGAGACTTGTGCGTCACAGGGGCGATATCGACAGTTGCGCGGGTCTACGGCAATATCAAACGCGCAGCCGGGCTGGGTGGAGGCGGCAGCGGCGCATGGTCTGGTTCTTCGGCATCAGGCGCAGCTGGCTACGGCACCAAGAACGGCGCGGATATCGCGCTTGGCGGTCGATGCGATGAAACTGATGCATTCCGGATTTCCGACGGGGTTCTGCATCGTTTCGGCGGACAGCGATTTCGTGCCGCTGGCGCACGAGTTGCGGGCTGCAGGACGGCGTGTGGTCGGCGCCGGGCACCGAGCGGCCTGCGACGCGCTGCGCCTCGCGTATCACGACTGGCTGGAGCTAGGGCCCGTTGAGCCGCCAGCAGCCCCGCCCGATCCGTTGGTCGAAGCCGTCAACAAGGCCATGAACGGGTCGGAGTGGATGGATATTGGAGACACTCGGGTCCAAGCTGAGAAAGAACGGCCACCCGAAGGGAGGCGGCAGCTTTCGCGTCAGCTTGCAGAACGTGCGGGTTTCGGGAGCGCGAAGTCGGAAAGGGTCGGATCGAAATCGCCCGCCCGCTCTAGCCCAGCTTGCCTTCCAGTTCCGGCACCAGGTCGAAGAGATCGCCCACGAGGCCGTAATCGGCGACCTGGAAGATCGGGGCTTCCTCGTCCTTGTTGATCGCGACGATGACCTTCGAGTCCTTCATGCCGGCGAGGTGCTGGATGGCGCCCGAAATGCCCACGGCGATGTAGAGGTCGGGGGCCACGACCTTGCCGGTCTGGCCGACCTGCCAGTCGTTGGGGGCGTAGCCGCTGTCGACCGCCGCGCGGCAGGCGCCGACGGCGGCGCCGAGCTTGTCGGCGAGCTTCTCGATGATCGCGAAATTGGCTTCCGAGCCGACGCCGCGGCCGCCGGAGACGACGATCTTCGCGGAGGCGAGTTCGGGGCGGTCGCTTTCCTGCACGCGGTCCTCGACGAAGGCCGAGATCGCCGGATCGGCGGCGGCCTCGGCGGTCTCGATCGGGCAGGCGGCCTGCTGGCCGGTGGCGTCGAAGCTGGCACCGCGCACGGTGACGATCTTCTTGGGGTCCGCGCTTTCGACGGTCTGCATCGCGTTGCCGGCGTAGATCGGCCGCTCGAAGGTGTTGGCGTCGATCACGGCGGTGATCTCGGAGATCACCATGACGTCGAGCAGGGCGGCGAGGCGGGGGGCCACGTTCTTGCCGGTGGTGGTGCCCGGAAAGACGATGTGGTCGTAGCCATCGGCCATGCCGAGGATCAGGTCGGTGAGCGGCTCGGCGAGGCGGTTGGCGTAATGCGCGCCTTCGACATGGAACACCTTCGCCACGCCGTCGAGGGTGGCGGCTTCGGCGGCGGCACTTGCGCAATCATGGCCGGCGACGAGCACATGGATGTCGCCGCCCATCGCCTTCGCCGCGGTCACGGTCTTGGCGGTGGCGTCGTTCAGGCTCGCATTGTCGTGCTTGGCAAGGATCAGGACGGCCATCAGATCACTCCCGCTTCTGTCTTGAGTTTCTCCACCAGTTCGTCGACCGAGCCGACCTTGACGCCGGCACTGCGGGTCGGCGGCTCGTCGGTCTTCACGACCTTGAGGCGCGGGGTGGTGTCGACGCCGTAATCGGCGGGGGTCTTCTCGTCGAGCGGCTTCTTCTTGGCCTTCATGATGTTGGGAAGGCTGGCATAGCGCGGCTCGTTGAGGCGCAGATCGACCGTGACGATGGCGGGCAGGTTGACGTCGATGACCTGCAGGCCGCCATCGACCTCGCGGGTGACCGTCGCCTTGCCGTCGCCGAGCTCGAGCTTCGAGGCGAAGGTCGCCTGCGGCCAGCCGAGCAGGGCCGCGAGCATCTGGCCGGTGGCATTCATGTCGTTGTCGATGGCCTGCTTGCCGGCGATCACCAGTCCCGGGGCCTCGGCGTCGATCACCGCCTTGAGGATCTTGGCGACCGCGAGCGGCTCGATGTCCTCGTTGACGTTCTCGGTGGCGACCACGAGGATCGCGCGGTCGGCACCCATCGCCAGCGCCGTGCGCAGGGTTTCCTGGGCCTGCTTCACGCCGATCGAGACCGCGATGATCTCGTCGGCGCCGCCCTTCTCGCGGATGCGGATCGCCTCTTCGACGGCGATCTCGTCGAAGGGGTTCATCGACATCTTGACGTTGGCCAGATCGACCCCGGTGCCATCGGCCTTCACCCGCACCTTGACGTTGTAGTCGATCACGCGTTTCACGGGCACGAGGATCTTCATGGCGCTCTCACCTTCCCGGTCATGACATTCACCTGCCGCGGCTCGACTCCGGGGAAAATGGCCCGGCGCGGCACCACGGCGCTCTCTGTCCAGTCGCGTGTGGATAAGGTCGCGGAGGCAGTGGTGCAACAGGAACTTCGCGTCAGGGGCAGGTCGTGTCGTCGCGGTGCGCACCTGTCCGGGGTCTTCGGCGCCCGTGGAGCCGCTAATCGCGGCGTTCGGCTCAGATCAGGGCGGCGCGGTGCGAGATCTCGACGAGCACGGCCGAGTAGATCACGCCGGTCGCCACCAGCACGAAGACGTGCCAGATCGTGTAGTGGAACGGCATGCGCTCCATCAGGAAGAACACGACGCCGAGGGTGTAGAGGCAGCCGCCGGTGACGATCAGCGTGACCGTCGTGGGGTCGAGGGCGGCGAAGAGCGGCTCACCGGCGACGAGGCCGGCCCAGCCGATGGCGAGATAGAGCACGAGGCTCGGCCGGCGCAGGCGCTCGGAGCCGAAGAGGATCATCGCGGCCCCGGCGACCGCGGCACTCCAGATGCCGGCGAGAAACATCGCCGCCGAACTGCCGGCGAGGGCCGCGAAGGGCGTGTAGGTGCCGGCGATCTTGAGATAGATCGCCGACTGGTCGATGCGGCGCAGGCGATCCTTCAACTCCGGGCGGTGGATCATGTTGTAGAGCGCCGAGCACGAGAGCATGGCGAGAAGGCTGAGGCCATAGACCGCCGTGGCGGTCACGGTGCGGCCATCGCCGATCCAGAGGACCGCGCAGACCACCGCGAGCGGTGCCGCGATGAGCGCGGCCACCACACCGGCGACATGGACCGTGGCGTCCGAAAGCAACTCGGCGCGCGAATAGACCTTTGGATTGCGAGACCCGATCATGACCGCTCCGTTCCTGGTTCGGCCATGATATACATGCCGACCCATGAATAAATTAGAGCAGATTTGCGACGAATCGACAAAGCAATTCAGCGGCATTGGTCAATGCCGTGGCGTCAGACGCCATTCAGCGGTTGGCGCCGGGCACCCAGAGCACGTCCGCGCGGCCCTCGTCGTTGGCGATGCGACCCGCGACGAAGAACCAGTCCGAGAGCCGGTTGAGGTAGCGCACGGCGGCCTCGTTGACCGCCTCGGTGGCCGAAAGCTCGACGACGCCGCGCTCCGCCCGCCGGCAGACGGTGCGGCAGACATGCATGTGGGCGGCAAGCGGTGTGCCGCCGGGCAGGATGAAACTGCGCAGCGGCTCCAGCGCCTTGTTCATCACGTCGATCTCGGCTTCGAGCCGGTCGACCTGCGCAGGAACCATGCGCAGGCGGGGATATTCCGCCTTCTCGTCGTTCTCGATGTCCGGGGTGCAGAGATCGGCTCCGAGATCGAAGAGATCGTTCTGGATCCGCGACAGGGCGACATCCGCCTCCGCGCCCGCATGGAGCCGTGCGACGCCCAGCGTGGCGTTGAGCTCGTCCACCGTGCCGTAGGCGGCGACGCGCACCGCATGTTTGGCGACCCGCGAGCCGTCCCCGAGGGCGGTTTCGCCGGCATCGCCGGTGCGGGTGTAGATGCGGTTGAGAACGACCACGGTCTCAGCCTCCCTGCCGGGCGAAATAGGCGAAGGCGACGATCAGGATCACGGCGATGAACTGCAGAAGGATGCGAAGCTGCATCAGCTTGTTGGCGTATTTGCGGTTGAACTCGCCGCCGCGCGCGAAGCCCATCACCCCGACCATCAGAACCGCCAGAACGGCGAGGCAGGCGATGGCGGCGACGATGAAAAGCGGATCCTTGCCCATGATGGTGTCCCCCAAGGTCAGGTGGAGGGACCTAGCTCATCGGCGCGCGAAAGCAAAGATGCAGCCGCAATCAGCCGGTGAAGAAGAAGTTCGTGAGGTGGAAGAACAGCGGGGCGGAGAAGGCGAGGCTGTCCATGCGGTCGAGCATGCCGCCATGCCCCTCGACCATCGTGCCCCAGTCCTTGGCGCCGAGCGAGCGCTTGACCGCCGAGAGCACCAGCCCGCCGAAAAAGCCCGCGATCACCAGCACCAGGGCCATCGCGGCGGCCCCGAGCGGCGGAAACGGCGTGATCCACCAGAGCGCCGCGCCCAGCGCCGTGGCGGCGGCTCCGCCCAGCAAGAGCCCCTCCCAGGTCTTGTTGGGGCTCACGGAAGGGGCCACGGGATGTTTTCCGAAGAGCTTGCCGAAGGTGTATTGCAGCACGTCGCTGCCCTGCACGACCAGCAGCAGGAAGGCGAGCAGGCCGAAGCCGGTCAGCGGCTGGTCGGGAAAGTCGAGGATCAGCAGGGCGGGCACATGGCTGGTGCAATAGACCGCCAGCATCACCGCCCATTGCACCTTGGAGATACGCTGCAGGAAGTCGCGGGTCTCGCCCATCAGCGCCGAGAGCACCGGCAGGCCGAGAAAGCCGTAGACCGGGATCGCGATGGCGAAGATCACGAAGCGCTCGTTCCAGAGCAGAAGGTACTGGGCCGGCAGCACGAGATAGAACGCCGCGGCGAGCGCGTAGTGATCGGCCTTCGGTGTGGGGGTCAGCGACAGGAATTCGCGCAGGCACCAGAACGACACCAGGCGAACAGCACCAGCACCGCGGCCTCGCCCATGAGGAAGGCCCCGGCCAGCACGCCGACGATCACCCACCAGGCGGTGATGCGTTCGCGCAGATTGGCGATGGTGGCCGATTTCTTCGCGTCGGTGCCCGGGTCCCGGGCGGCGAGGCGTCGGCCCAGCAGGCTCGACGCGCCGAGGATCGCGAAGACGCCGGCGAAGAGCCAGACCAGCGGTGTGGTGAGCACGTCACCCATCGGCGAGCTCCGGATGCAGGCTCCGGCCGAGTTCAACCACCGATGCGCGGGCGCGGTCCAGAAAGGCGGCGCGGTCCTCGTCGACGGCGAGATGGAGCGGCGCGCCGAACAGCGCCACAGCACTCACCGGCACCGGCACGAAGACCCCCTTGGGCATGGCGCGGACGAGATTGTCGAGCCAGACCGGTACCAGATCGACCTGCGGGAAGGCCTTGGCGAGGTGGTAGAGGCCGGACTTGAACGGCGCGGGCATCAGGTCGGGGCCGCGGGTGCCCTCGGGAAACACGATGAGCGACGCGCCCTGTTGCAGCGCCTCGGTCACCGGCTCGAGGGCCGCCTCGCCGGCCCCCCGCGCGATCAGCACCGCATTCAGCACGTCGAGCGCGATGTGCCGGCGCAGCGCGTCGCCGTCCCAGTAATCCGCCGCGGCGACGGGCCGGGTCTTTTCCCGCAGGCTCGGCGGCAGGCCGGCCCAGAGCACCAGCGTGTCGAGATGGCTCGCATGGTTGGCGAAGTAGATGCACTGGCGCGCCGAGGGAGTCGTGCCGACCCAGCGGGCCTTGCCGCCCACCAGGAAACGCGTGGCCCCGATCAGAAGCGACCCGATCATTCCGGGATCCCCCGCGCCACAAGCCGGATGCGCCGGGCGATGGTGAACAGGCTGCCGGCGAGCACCAGCCAGAGTAGCCCTTGGGCAAGGCGGGGCGGCTGGCCCGCGAGGCCCTCGCCGAGGCCGATCAGGCAGCCGAGCGTGATCGCCGCCATGCGGTGCTGCTTGGCCATCGGGCCGATGAAGCTCTGGTTCTGGCCGAGCGCGCCGCCCATCAGCCGGACATTCGCGCAGGCGAAGGCGGCGAGGCCGGCGCAGAGCCCGAGCACGAGGCTGCCGGTGGCGAAGCCGAAACCGGCGAGGATCAGCGTGTCCTCCAGCCGGTCGGGCAGTTCGTTCCAGAGCGCGCCGTAGCGCCCGGCCCGCCCGCCCTCGACTGCGACGAGCCCGTCGAGCAGGTTGGCCAGGAGGCGCAGCTGGATGAAGACGCCCGCGACAAGGAACCCCCAGGGCCAGCCTGGGGCGGCCATCAGCGCGAGGCTCGCGAGGAGTGCCGCGACGATGCCGGCGGCGGAGATCTGGTCAGGGGTGATTCCGGTGCGCAAGAGAGCGTCGACGAGGCGATGGATCACCTTGCGCTGGCGGGTGGCCAGCGGGCGGCGGTTCTTCATCGGATCGGGCGACGTCTCGTTCATGCATAGTGCTTTATAGATGCGACTCGCCCGATGCGAGCAAAATTCGCCGAATTGGTTTCAGCCCCGGCTCAGGACCCGGTCGAGAAGGCGGGTGGGCAGGGCCCGGCGCAGCAGGTCCGCGGCGCGGGTGGGCGTGGTGACGAAGTAGCGCGGCCGCGGGCGCGGGCTTTCCAGCGCGTGGATCAGCTTCGCGGTCACTGCGGCGGGTTGCAGCTCGAACCGGTCGGTGCCGCCCTCGTAGAGCCGCTTCTTCAACCGGCCCTCATAGGCCGCTTGATGCGCCGAACCCGCAACGTCGATATGTTTCTCGAAGCCGCGAATGGCGTTCTGCCGGAAGGCGGTGGCGATCGGTCCGGGCTCGATCAGCACGACATGGAGGCCGCTGCCCGCAAGCTCCATGCGCATGGCATCGGTGATCCCCTCGAGCGCGAACTTGGTCGCCACATAGGCGCCCCGCCAGGGCGTCGAGACGAAGCCGAGCACCGAGGAATTCATCACGATCCGCCCCGCGCCCTTCGCGCGCATCCCCGGCAAGAGCCGGTTGGTCAGGTCGATCTGGCCGAAGAGATTGGTCTCGAAGATCTCCCGCAGCGCCGCGCGGGGCAGGTCCTCGACGGCCCCGGGGATCGCGAAGGCGCCGTTGTTGAACACGGCATCGAGCGGACCGCCTGCGCGGGTCTCGGCCTCGGTGACGGCTTCCGGCGATGCTCGCCTCCGAGGCGAGATCGAGCACGAAGCTCTCCAGCCCCGCGGCCTCGAGTGCGGCGCAATCCTCGGGCTTGCGGCAGGTGGCGAAGACCCGCCAGCCCCGCCCGGCGAGGGTGAGGGCCGCATCGCGGCCGATCCCCGAGGAGCAACCGGTGATCAGGATCGTGCGGCTCATGCGGCGTCGGTCGGCAGCGCGAAGATCAGGCAGGTCGAGCTGCCCGAGGCCAGCAGCCGACCCTCTGCATCCTCGATGCGCGCCTCGGCGCTTGCGGCGCGGCGGCCACGCGAGATCACCGTGCCGGTCACGGTGATCTCGCCGGTCTCGGGCTGCAGCGCGCGGTGGAAGCTGCACTTGATCTCGAGCGAAGTGTAGCCCTCGCCGGCGCCGAGCGTGGTGTGGACCGCACAACCGAGCGCCGTGTCGAGCAGCACCGCCGCATATCCGCCGTGGATCGAGCCGATCGGGTTCATGAACCGCGCCTCGGGCCGCGCCGTCACGCACGATCCGGCCCTCGGTCGCCTCGCTGAACGTCATCGGCACCGTGTCGGCGATCGGCGGAACCGGCACCTCGCCCGCGATCAGCGCCGCGAAGAAGTCGCGCCCGCTGCGGCCGAAGACCTCCGACAGCGGCAGCGTGCCGATCTGCCGGTCAGGCGCCCCGTTTCCGTCGTCCATGCTCTGCCTCCGCCTGTCCGGCCGCGACGCCCGGCCGCCGGGCCTCCTTAGCCCGCCGTGCCGCGACGGTCGATAGCGACGGCGCGACGTGGCTCGAGACCCGTTGCGCCGCGTTAACCCATTCCAACTGGACCGGGCAGGCGCCTTGGCGTAAACACCACATCTATGAGCGATCTGACCGACGACCCCGAAATACCCCCCGATCTGCCCGGCGGCGCCATCACCGTCGAGCCGCTGGGCCGTGCCCTGGGCGAGCGGTATCTGACCTATGCGCTCTCGACCATCATGCACCGCGCGCTCCCGGATGCCCGCGACGGGCTGAAGCCCGTGCATCGGCGCATTCTCTACGCCATGCGCGGGCTGAAGCTCGACCCGAAGGGCTCGTTCCGCAAATGCGCCAAGATCGTCGGCGAGGTGATGGGCAACTACCATCCGCACGGCGACCAGGCGATCTACGATGCGCTGGTGCGGCTCGCGCAGGATTTCGCCCAGCGCTACACGCTCGTGGACGGTCAGGGCAATTTCGGCAATATCGACGGCGACAATGCGGCAGCCCAGCGCTACACCGAGGCCCGCCTGACCGAAGCCGCCGAGGCGCTGATGGTGGGCCTCGCCGAGGACGCGGTCGATTTCCGGGACAATTACGACGGCTCCGAGCGCGAGCCGGTGGTGCTGCCGGCGGCCTATCCGAACCTGCTGGCCAATGGCTCCTCGGGCATCGCGGTCGGCATGGCCACCAACATCCCGCCCCACAACATCGACGAGCTGATCGGCGCCTGCCTGCATCTCGTGAAGACCCCGAACGCCCGCGACGAGACCCTGATGGATTACGTCCAGGGGCCGGATTTCCCCACCGGCGGCGTGATCATCGAGCCGCGCGCCAACATCAAGCAGGCCTATCTCACCGGGCGCGGCTCGATCCGGCTGCGGGCGAAATGGGAGACGGAAGACCTCGGGCGCGGCCAGTGGCAGATCGTCGTCACCGAAATGCCCTACCAGGTGCAGAAGGGCAAACTGATCGAGCGCATCGCCGATCTGATCAACGCGAAGAAGATCCCCATCCTCGGCGATGTGCGCGACGAAAGTGCGGAAGACATCCGCCTGGTGATCGAGCCGAAATCCCGCGCCGTGAACGCCGAGCTGCTGATGGAATCGCTGTTCCGCACCACCGATCTCGAGACGCGCTTCGCGATGAACATGAACGTGCTGATCGACGGCCGCACGCCGAAGGTCTGCTCGCTCAAGGAGGTGCTGCGCGCCTTCCTCGACCATCGCCGCGACGTGCTGCTGCGCCGCTCGGCCTTCCGGCTCGGCAAGATCGCCGCCCGGCTCGAAGTGCTCGAAGGCTACCTGATCGCCTATCTCAACCTCGACCGGGTGATCGAGATCATCCGCTACGAGGACGAGCCCAAGGCGCTGCTGATGGCCGAATTCGCGCTCACGGACGTGCAGGCCGAAGCGATCCTCAACATGCGGCTCAGGAACCTGCGCAAGCTCGAGGAGATGGAGCTGCGCCGCGAGCGTGACGAGCTGATCGCCGAACAGGCCGACCTCACCGCGCTGATGGCCTCCGAGGAGCTGCAATGGGCGCGGATCTCCGACGAGCTCCGGGCGATCCGCAAGCAGTTCGGCAAGGCGAGCCCGAACGGCGCGCGCCGCTCGCAGTTCGCCGATGCGCCCGACATCGAGGACGTGCCGCTCGAGGCGATGATCGAGCGCGAGCCGGTCACCGTGGTCTGCTCGAAGATGGGCTGGATCCGGGCGCTCAAGGGCCATCTCGATCCGGGCGCCGAGCTGAAGTTCAAGGATGGCGACGGGCCGGCCTTCTTCCTCCATGCCGAGACCACCGACAAGGTGCTGATGTTCGCCTCCAACGGCCGGATGTTCACCCTGCAGGCCAGCCAGCTTCCGGGCGGGCGCGGCATGGGCGAGCCGGTGCGCCTCATGGTCGATCTGCCCAACGATGCCGAGCCGGTGGCGCTCATGGTGCACGTGCCGGGCGGCAGGCTTCTGGTGGCCTCCGATGCCGGCGACGGATTCATCCTGCCCGAGGACGAGGCGCTGGCCCAGACCCGCGGCGGCCGGCAGGTGCTCAACGTCAAGGCCGGCACCCGCGCGACGGTCTGCCGGCCGGTCGCCGGCGACACGGTCGCGGTGGTCGGCCACAACCGCAAGGTGCTGGTCTTCCCGGCAGCCGAACTGCCCGAAATGGGCCGCGGCAAGGGCGTGCGGCTTCAGCGCTACAAGGATGGCGGCCTGTCGGATGCCATCACCTTCGACCTCGAGGACGGCCTCTCGTGGCTCGACCCGGCCGGCCGGCGCCGCAGCGTGAGTGCCGAGGAACTCGCCGAATGGCGGGGCGCACGCGCCAGTGCCGGACGCATGGCGCCGACGGGGCTTCCCCAAGGAAAACCGCTTCGATTGACGGCGGATGTTCGCTTCTGATCGGGAAACGCTCCCACTCTCCAGAAAGGAAAAAGGCCGGGGTTCCCTCGGGAAGCCCGGCCAGTCGTCAGGGAGGTCGTCTTGCCCGCGCAGGTCGCAGCATCGTGAGCAAGCACCTGTAGAATACCGATCCCGGCGAAACCCGGATTGATCCACGTCAAATGCGGCAACCTGACGCAGGTGTCAGGTCACGGCGTTCGAGAGCGCCTCCGCATCGGTGCCGTCCTCGAGGCCGCGCAGCCGCAGATAGACCAGCGTCGTGAACACCGCGAAGATCGCGTAGGTCACCGCCTGGATCATCGCGCTCACCAGCGCCGTGGCCAGCGTGCCCGTGCCCGCCATGCCGACGGCGACGAAGGGCGCGATCATCAGGAACAGCCCGAGGAACAGCACCCCGATAACAAGCATCGCCCCGATGAGCGGCCAGCGATGGCCGCTGGTGAGCGCCTGGGCGCGACCGAAGCCGCTCATGCCGCCGCCCTCGAAGACGATGCAGGGGATCCAGACGAAGAACTGCGCGTAGATGTAGAGCCCGGGGATCACCAGCGCGAGGATGCCGATCGCCACGGCGATCGACAGCAGCGTGCCGATCACCACGAGCGGCAGGAGGTTCCGCGTCGCCACCGAGACATAGGCGCCCAGCGGCCGGCGCCGTCCGGCAAGGATGTCCACCGTCGCGAGGCAGAGCATCGCGGTCACCATGTAGCCGACCACGGTCGCGGCCAGCGAGGCGAAGAGCGCGCCGGCACCGAACATCTCTCCGGGCTCCGGCGTTTCCGCGGGCATCACCGCGACCAGCATGGCTTCGACCAGCAGCGCCGGGGCAAGGGCGAGCGGGAACAGCAGCCCGAAATTGCCGAAGACGAGGCGAAAGCTCTCGCCCAGAAGCTTCATCGCGCCGAGGGGCGGGCGGGTGACACTCATCGGGTCAGTCCTGCAGGGTCGGGGCGGCGCTGTCGAAGGCTTCCGGGCGGGCCTCCCGCGCCATGTGATCGAGCACGGCATTGACGAATTTCGTCTCGCGTCCCTCGGCATAGAACGCCTTCGCCACCTCGACGAATTCGTTGATCGCCACCTTCGGCGGCGTTTCGGTCACGACGAATTCCGCACCGGCGGCCCGAAACACCGCCCGCAGGGTCGGATCGATCCGCGCGATCGGCCACCGCGCGACGAGGCCACGATCGGTCATCTGGTCGATCTTGCCCTGATGCCGGACGGCGCCGTCCACCAGCTTGCGGAAATGCCCGATATCGGCATCGGCGAGTGCAACGCCGTCGATCTCGACACCGAGCCGGTGGGTCTCGAACTCGGCCAGAACATCCTCGAGCGCCGCCCCCGAGGCTTCGAGCTGGAACAGCGCCTGCACGGCATGGAGCCGCGCCGCGGAGCGCATGCGGCGCGCCTCGGCCGCCGGGATCTTCGGTTTGCGCGCCATCAGGCCATGTCTCCGCCATCGGGGGCGCCGGCGACGAGGATCCCGCCCTCGGGCAGCGGCCGGCGCGGGGGTGCGAAGCGGCGCGACAGGGCGATCAGATGCAGCGCCGCCGCCGCGGCCCCGCCCCCCTTGTCCATGCGCGCAGGATCGGCCCGCACTTCGGCCTGCGCCGCATTCTCGACCGTCAGGATGCCGTTGCCGATGCAGACCCCCTGCAATCCGAGCAGCGTCAGCCCGCGCGAACTGTCGGCGCAGACCGTCTCGTAATGCGTCGTCTCGCCGCGGATCACGCAGCCCAGCGCCACGAAGCCGTCGAAATCGCCGGTCTTCCGCGCCAGCGCGATCGCGGTGGGCACTTCGAGCGCGCCGGGCACCTCGACGAGATCATGAGCCACGCCTCCAGCCTCGAGCACGGCGCGCGCCCCGGCGATCAGGTCGTCGGCGATGGCGCGGTAGAACGGCGCCACCACCAACAGCACCCGGGTCGGGCCGTCGAGCGCGGGGAGGGCCAGGCCCTCGGCGGGATCGTGCTGCGCCATCTCAGCCCTTCGTTTCGGGGATCGGCCGGGTCCCGGCGATCGTCAGGCCGTAGCCGTCGAGCCCCACCACCTTGCGGCTCGGGGAATTCGACAGGAGCACGAGCTCATGCAGTCCGAGCGCGTTGAGGATCTGCGCGCCGACGCCGTATTGCCGCAGCGCCTTCGAGCCCCCGGGAGCCGCCTCGTCGAGCTTCATCGACATGTCGCGCAGGAGCACCACCACGCCACGCCCCTCGGCCTCGATCAGCCGCATCGCATCGCGCAACTGGTTGGAGCGACCCGGATGCAGCCCGAGCAGGTCCTCGAACGGGTTCGAGGCATGCATCCGCACGAGCACCGGCGCGGCCCCGCCCAGATCCCCCTTGATCAGCGCGACATGCTCGCCGCCCTCGGCCTGATCGGCGAAGACCCGCATCTCCCAGTCGCCGCCGAACTCGGAATGCACCGGGCGCCGCGCGGTTTCGGCCACCAGATTGTCGTGACGCCGGCGATAGGCGATCAGATCGGAGATCGTGCCGATCTTCAGCCCGTGAAGCTGCGCGAAGGCCACGAGATCCGGCAGCCGCGCCATCGTGCCGTCGTCGTTCATGATCTCGCAGATCACGCCCGAGGGGTTCAGCCCGGCCAGCCGCGCGATGTCGACCGCCGCCTCGGTATGCCCGGCGCGCACCAGCACGCCGCCATCCCGTGCCCGCAGCGGAAAGATGTGACCCGGCGTCGCGATGTCCTGCGGCCCCGAGGTCGGATCGATGGCCACCGCCACGGTTCGGGCGCGGTCCGCGGCGGAGATGCCGGTCGTCACCCCTTCGCGCGCCTCGATCGAGACGGTGAAGGCGGTCTCGTGGCGCGACGAGTTCGACGCCGCCATCAGCGGCAGGCCCAGCGCGTCGAGCCGCGCGCCGGGCAGCGTCAGGCAGATCAACCCGCGGCCGTGGCGGGCCATGAAGTTGATCGCATCCGGCGTGCACATCTGCGCCGGGATCACCAGATCGCCCTCGTTCTCGCGATCCTCGTGATCGACGAGCACGAACATCCGGCCGTTGCGGGCATCGTCGACGATCTCCTCGATCGGCGAGATCGCGTCGGTGTAGTCGTAGCGCGGCAGATCCTCGCTCATGCCTCCGCCTCCGCCAACCTTGCGACGTAGCGCGCGAGCATGTCGATCTCGAGATTGACCGGATCGCCGGGCTGCATCCGGCCCCAGGTCGTCACGGCCATGGTGTGCGGGATCAGGTTCACGCCGAATTCCGCACCCTCGACCTCGTTCACCGTCAGCGACGTGCCGGCCAGCGCCACCGAGCCCTTGGGCGCGATGAAGCGCGCAAGCTCGGGCGGGGCACGGAAGCGAAACCGGGTGCTGTCGCCCTCGGGTGTCATCGCGACGATCTCGGCCACGCCGTCCACATGGCCCGAGACGATATGCCCGCCCATCTCGTCGCCGAGCTTGAGCGCGCGCTCGAGATTGATCCGTTCGCCCTCGCTCCAGGCCCGGCGCCCCCGGCGGATCGCGGTCTTCGAGACGCTTTCGGCCGAAACATCCACGTCGAACCACGCCCCCCCGCCCGAGGCGGCGCCGCGGTCCACCACCGTCAGGCACACGCCGTCGCAGGCGATCGAGGCGCCGATGGCGATGGTTCCCGGCTCGGCGGCGCAGCGGATGCGCACGCGCAGGTCGCCCCGGTCCTCGAGGCGCTCGACCGTGCCGATATCGGTGACGATCCCGGTGAACATCGCGCGGCTTTCCGTCCTGCTGGCTTCGGCCCGCCTCCTAGCCCGCACGCGACGCCGGAGCAAGGGCGCATCCGGACGCGCCCCGAGGCGCCCTGTGCCTTCGGTCTGGCTTCACGGGTGATTTGCCTGTAGAATCACCTCAGACGCTGGAAAACAGGCGCGAGCGAGGCAGTCGATGCAGTGGACGCGAAGGACCGCGCAGGTCATGCGCGCGATGATGGTCGGAGCGATGGTGATCGCGCTCGCCGGCTGCACCCTGCCGCGCTCCGGCCCGACGGCCGGGGAGATCCTGCGCGCCGGGGACGACCCCGAGCTTGGCCTTCACATCGTCGCCGTCACACCCTCGGTGGCCGCCGCGGCGCGCTCCGAAGAGCCGATCGGCTTCGGCTCGCAATTCACCGGCGCCGGACCGATCTCCGCAGATTCCATCAGTCCCGGGGACACCCTCGCCATCACGGTCTGGGAGAATGTCGATGCCGGGCTTCTCGCCGGGATCGGCCAGAGGTCGACGGCGGTGCAGGAGATCCAGGTCGACGAGAGCGGCCAGATCTTCATGCCCTATGTCGGCCGGGTCCAGGTGGCCGGGTCGAGCCCGGAGGTCGTGCGCGGCCGCATCACCGAAGGGCTGCTGGCCCAGACCCCCGACCCGCAGGTCGAGGTGCGCAGGCTCGCCGGGGACGGTGCCACCGTGAGCGTGCTGGGTGATGTTCGCGAACCCGGTGTCTATCCGATCGAGACCCCGACCTTGCGGCTCTCGGCGATGATCGCCAGCGCCGGCGGTGTCGCCATCGTGCCGGAAACCGCCCAGGTGAAGATCGAGCGCGGCGGCCGCACCGGATCGGTCTGGCTGCAGGATCTCTACGACAACCCGGCCTTCGACGTGGCGCTGCGCTCCGGCGACCGCATCATCGTCGAGCAGGACCGCCGCAGCTTCACGGCGCTGGGCGCCACCACCAATCAGGCGAGCGTGCCCTTCAACAAGCGACAACTCTCCGCCATCGAGGCGCTCGGCTCATCGGGCGGGCTTCAGAGCGAATCCGCCGACCCGACCGGCATCTTCGTGTTCCGCGCCGAGAACTCCGACGTCGCCAACCGCGTCACCGGACGCGCCGACCTGATCGGCCCGCAGCGCGTCGCCTATGTCATCAACCTGACCGAGCCGCAGGGCATGTTCGCCGCGCGGGAATTCGTGATCCGCGACGAGGACACCGTCTACGTCACCGAAGCCCCGCTCGCCGCCTGGCGACAGGTGATCAACTTCACCGCCGCCGCCGTGGCGCTGGGCGGTTCGGTCGCGGCGATCTCGAACTAGCCCGGATCGGTCGCGCGATTCCTGCCCGCAGAGGTGCGGGCCGGATGCGTGATCCTTATCCTCAATCCCTCTGAGCGGCGCCCCGCCCGGACTCAAGCCGAACGCGCCGGCCCACCGCCAGTCAGCCTATTGCCGCCGCCAGTGGCTCCGCACATCGGGACCGACCCGGGCCACCTCGATGAGCCGGAAATGCGGCGCGAGCTGCAACGCCTCGACCTCGAGCAGACCGACCGCCGACACCGCGTCCTCGCCCAGCGCGAGCCCGGCGGTGTAGCAGATTACCTCGTCCACCAGCCCGTCCCCGAGCAATGCCGCCGCAAGCCGCCCGCCGCCCTCGCAGAGCACCCGCGTCAGGCCCCGGTCGCCCAGCTTCTGCATCATCGCCGAGAGATCCATCTGCCCGTCGGCCTGGAACGGGATCTGGATCAGCTCCGCGCCGGTTTCGCGCCAGGCTTCGCGCCGGCTCTCCTCGGCCTCCGCGTGGTGGCAGAGCCAGAGCGGCACCTTGTGCGCACTCGTCCCCAGATGCCCGTCGCGCGGCACCGTCAGCCCGCCGGCGATCACCACCCGCACCGGATCCGCGCCCTCGATGCCGAGATCGCGCACGTCGAGCTTCGGATCGTCGCTCCGCACGGTCCCCGCCCCGACCAGCACGGCATCGGATTGCGCGCGCATCAGGTGTACCTCGGCCCGCGCCCGCGGCCCGGTGATCCAGCGGCTCTCGCCGGTGCCGGTGGCGATGCGCCCGTCGAGCGATGTGGCGAGCTTGAGGGTGACCATCGGCCGCCCGGTGCTCTGGCGGATGAGAAAGCCGCGATTGACGGCCATCGCCTCTCGGGCGAGGCAGCCCACTTCGACGGCGATGCCGGATTCGCGCAGCATCCCGACGCCCGCGCCATCAACCCGCGGATCGGGATCCTCGATCGCGATCACCGCGCGCGCGATCCCGGCCTCCACCAGCGCCTCGGCACAGGGCGCCGTCTCGCCGGTATGGGAGCAGGGCTCGAGCGTCACATAGGCCGTGGCCCCGCGCGCCGCAGACCCGGCCTGCTTCAGCGCCCGGGTCTCGGCATGGGGCCGGCCGCCATCGGCGGTCCAGCCGCGCCCGACCACGCGGCCGCCCCGCACCAGCACGCAGCCCACCGCCGGATTGGGCCAGACCCGGCCCAGCCCGCGCCGCGCCAGCCCGAGGGCCACGCGCATGAAGCCCGTATCGTCGGTGCTGCGGATCATCGGATCAGGCGTCGTCGCCGGGCTTGGTCTCGGGGCGCAGCTCGGAGACGAAATCCTCGAAATCGTCCGCCGCCTGGAAGTTCTTGTAGACCGAGGCGAAGCGCACATAGGCCACCGTGTCGATCCGCGCCAGCGTCTCCATCACGATCGCCCCGATGGTGTCGGAGGGCACGTCGGTGTCCCCGAGGCTCTCGAGCCTGCGCACGATGCCCGAAATGAGCTGGTCGAGCCGCTCGGCCTCCACGGGGCGCTTCTGCATGGCGATGCGGATCGAGCGCTCGAGCTTGTCGCGGTCGAAGGGCTCGCGCTTGCCGGTCTTCTTGACCACGACGAGGTCGCGCAACTGCACGCGCTCATAGGTGGTGAAGCGCCCGCCACAGGCCGGGCAGAACCGCCGCCGCCGGATGGCGACATGATCCTCGGCGGGACGGCTGTCCTTCACCTGCGTGTCGATATTGCCGCAAAACGGACAGCGCATGCCGCCTCCTCGTGCCGTCGGGGTTCAAGCCGGTGCACTATAGGTCGCCGACAACTGCTTGGGTAGGTGCTTCGGCGATCCACAAGATGAGCGTGGCACCGCCGCCACGCCCGGGGCAAGGAGCCGCCGGCTCGCTCACTCCCCGAGGTAGCGGCGCTGAATGTCGGTCCAGCGGCTCGAGGACAGGATCGACAGCAGCACCCGGTTGAGTTCCTCGCGCCGATCCGTGCCCTGCGGCAACACGATCCCGTAATCCTGGGGCGCGAACTGCAGCGGCGTGATCTGCACGCCGTTCACGGAACCGGTCTCCCATTTCAGCACCGAGGCATCGTGCACGAAGGCCTCGATCCGGTGATCGGCCAGCGCCTGCAGCCCCTCGGTCACCGACCCGAAGGCGATGGGACGCACGCCGATCGTGCCGAGGGGCTGAAGCGAGGCGGAATTCGCGACATTGCCGACCCGCACCCGGGGCAGATCGTTGATCGTCTGGACCGGGCTGTTGATCTGGGTCGAGGTGAGACCGGCGGTCATCTGCGCCGTGAAGACCGCGGTCAGGATCAGGGCGAGAAACATCCAGAGCATGGCAAGGCTCCGCCCCAGCAGCGTGACCGGGGTCTTGTCGCCGTAACCGACCGTGCTCATCGTGACGGCAGCCCACCACACGCCGCTGAACAGGCCACGCGCCGGGGGGCGTTCGAACTGGGCGGAGTTGCGTTTGCGCTCCAGCACCCAGATCAGGAACCCGACCGTCAGCAGCAGCGTGGCCAGCAGCGAAATCGTCCCGAGGAAGGCCCGCGAGGTGAGCACGTCGAGGATCGCGAGCCAGCCCGCATGCTGGGTCGCCGGAACCGCGACGCCGAGCCCGGTCCGGAAGAAGGTATGCGAGAAATCGACGCGCTGCTCGCGCTCGGCGGTGATCGTCATCGCGGCGATGGACCCGTCGAGCCGCCCGGCTGCGACGCCGTCGATCATCTCCGGAAGCGAGACTTCCCTCAGCTCGTACCGAAAGCCGATGGCGCCGGCGAGTTCCTCCAGGAGGTCGATGCTGATACCTTCCCATCTGCCATCCACCGCCGATTTCATCGCGAAGGGCGGGGCCTCCCGGGTTCCGATCAGATACGGGCGGTCCGCCTGCTGGGGCAGCGCCGCCAGTGGCCAGAGCATCAGGCAGAGCAGGAGGACGCCGCCGAGGCCCGCGAGACCGCAGACATCCCCGAGCCGCGCGCGAAGCCGGTGCGCGCCCGTCATCGATTTCGGGCGCCGCGCGCAAGCGCCGCCGGCAGCCTCGCGAAACACCCTTGTCGCGGTCTTTGACCCATGCGCTGACCTCCAGATTCCCATTGGGCGCAAATCCTGCCCGCTGGGTCGTGGCCCCGCAACCCGTAGCCGCCCCCCACCGATGCCCGATCCCGGAGACCGTGATATTGGGGCGAAACATCGGCGCCGCTTGTGTGGTCGATTTTGTCGCGAGGGACCCCGATCCGGACGGCTCCGCTCACTCCACGGGTAATTCCGGAATACCGGCACGGATCGCGGCGGAGAAATCCGCCTCCGGATCCGCGGACCGGGCGACGGCGGTGATCGCGCTCATCTCCCGCAACGCCTCGAGCGGATAGCGCATGTCGAGTGCCCCGAGATCGAACAGGTAGTCGGGCAGCCGGCCATTGAGCAGCAGCGCCGCATCGAGCGGCAGATGCGGCAGGTTCTGCCGGATCAGCCGGAACACCCGGGTCGTGCAATTGGCGAAGAGCGTGTTGTAGAATTTCGGCGCTGCGGCGAGGTCGTTCGCGGCGGCCACATAGTCGAGAAACAGCCGCTTGCGCGACTCCGGGCCGAGCGCCACCCGGTAGAGGCTCACATCCTCGCCGCGCAGGCTGGTCCTCAGGCGCACCACATCCCGCTCTTCCGCCGCGACGATGGCGATCTCGTAGCTTCGGAACAGCCCCGCCAGCGCCGAATAGCGCTCGCCCGCCTCCTTCCGCACCTCCACCGAGAACACCAGATGCCGCCCGTCCTCGAAACCGAAGCTGACCAGCGTGTGCCCGAAGATCGGCCGGGTCCAGAACGACAGGATCATGTCCACGCCGGTCAGGGCGTCGAGGTCGTAGCTGCGATCCTCCCGGATGGCGTCGAAGTCCTCCAGCGTGCGCCAGTCGAAATTCCGCACGTTCCGGAGGGCGACGCGCGACGGATCGGACGCATCCACCGCGCCGGTCAGCAATTGCGCCGTCTCCGGTTGCCAGTCACGGTCGTTGGAGGGCGTGATCCCCTGCCACCACAGCGCCATTCCGAGCAGCGCCAGGGCGGCCGGAGCCAGGACCGGCGCCATGCGACCCCGCAGGATCGAGACGATCGCAAGAACAAGGAGACCCAGCCAGAGCGCGATCAGACCGATCCGCAAGGAGACCGCATCCGGACCCTGGAAGTGCAGCGCAAGCGCCCCCCAGACAGTGATCGCAGCCAGCGGCAGGGCAAGAACGATCCGTCCGAGCCACCCCAGAACATCGGGAAGGCCGAAGCCGGTGGATCGGGTTGCGGGTCCTGACACGTTGGCTCCCGATGGCTGAGACACGGATCTGCGCCGGAGCCTGGTCCCGCGGCCCGGGCCGGGTCAAGCGGCACTTGGTCCGCCCCGCCTCTGCCGGTCTCGGCGATTGCCCTTTCCGGTATCGCCCGATATAGTAAACCATAAGAAAACGAGCGATTTTTCAGGATTCAGGCAGCCTTGACCGACGAACCCGACGACGACATCCCGGCGCCGCCCCGGCCGCCGCTCTCCGGCCCCTCGATCACCATCGAGGCGGAGATGAAATCCTCCTATCTCGACTACGCGATGAGCGTGATCGTGAGCCGCGCGATCCCCGATCTGCGCGACGGCCTGAAGCCCGTGCACCGGCGCATCCTCTATGCGATGCACGAAAGCGGCAACACCCACGACAAGTCCTACCGCAAGTCGGCCCGCCCCGTCGGCGACGTGATGGGCAAGTACCACCCGCACGGTGATTCCGCGATCTACGACGCGCTGGTGCGCATGGCGCAGCCCTTCTCGATGTCGCTGCCGCTTCTCGACGGCCAGGGCAATTTCGGCTCGATGGACGGCGATGCCGCCGCGGCGATGCGCTACACCGAAGTGCGCATGGACAAGCCCGCCGCCTATCTGCTGGCCGACATCGACAAGGACACCGTCAACTTCCAGCCGAACTACGACGGCAAGGACATGGAGCCGACCGTGCTGCCGGCCCGGTTCCCCAACATGCTGGTCAACGGTGCGGCCGGCATCGCGGTCGGCATGGCCACCAACATCCCGCCGCACAATCTCGGCGAGGTGATCGACGCGACGCTGGCGCTGATCGAGAACCCCGATCTGAGCGTCGCCGAGCTGATGGAGCACATCCCCGCGCCCGACTTCCCCACCGGCGGCATCATCCTCGGACGTTCGGGGGCCCGAAAGGCCTATCACGAGGGCCGCGGCTCGGTGATCGTGCGCGCCAAGACCCGCATCGAGGAACTGCGCAAGGACCGCTTCGCCATCGTCGTCGACGAGATCCCCTATCAGGTCAACAAGGCGACGATGATCGAGCGCATCGCCGAGCTCGCCCGCGACAAGCGCATCGAGGGCATCGCCCATGTGCAGGACGAGAGCGACCGGACCGGCGTGCGCGTGGTGGTCGAGCTCAAGCGCGACGCCACCCCCGATGTCGTCCTCAACCAGCTCTTCCGCTACACGCCGCTCCAGACCTCCTTCGGCGCCAACATGCTGGCGCTCAACGGCGGCCGCCCCGAGCAGCTCGACCTGCGCGGCTTCCTCACCGCCTTCGTCGCCTTCCGCGAGGAAGTGGTGGCCCGGCGCACGGCGTTCGAGCTCCGCAAGGCCCGCGAACGCGCCCACATCCTCTGCGGCCTCGCCGTGGCGGTCACCAATGTCGACGAGGTGGTCGCGACGATCCGCTCCTCCGCCGATCCGGCCGAGGCCCGCCAACGGCTGATGACCCGCGCCTGGCCGGCGGCCGACATCGCGCCCTACATCGCCCTCATCGACGATCCCTCGCACCGGATCCAGGAGGACGGCACCTATTACCTCTCCGAGACCCAGGCCCGCGCCATTCTCGATCTGCGGCTCCAGCGGCTCACCGCCCTCGGCGTGAAGGAGGTCACCGACGAGCTCGAGGAGCTGGCCGGCAAGATCACCGACTATCTCGACATCCTGCGTTCGCGCGACCGGATCATGGGGATCATCTCCGCCGAACTCACCGAGGTGAAGGAGCTCTTCGCGGTGCCGCGCCGCTCCGAGATCGTCGAATGGGACACCGATCTCGACGACGAGGACCTGATCGAGCGCGAGGACATGGTCGTCACGATCACGCAAGGCGGCTACATCAAGCGCACGCCGCTGACCGAGTACCGCTCCCAGAAGCGCGGCGGCAAGGGCACGCAGGGCATGTCGACCAAGGACGAGGATTTCGTCACCACGCTCTTCGTCGCCAACACCCACACGCAGCTGCTGTTCTTCACCACCGACGGCATCGTCTACAAGCTCAAGACCTGGCGGCTGCCGCTCGGCGGACGCAATGCGCGCGGCAAGGCGATCGTCAACATCCTGCCGATCGCGCCGGGCATGTCGATCGCCGCGATCATGCCGGTGGATGCCCCCGAGGACGAATGGGCCAACCTGCAGATCGTCTTCGCCACCTCCGAAGGCGATGTGCGGCGCAACGCGCTCGACGATTTCACCAATGTCATGCGCAACGGCAAGATCGCCATGAAGCTGCCCGAGGGCGTGCGGCTGATCAATGCGCGCATCGCGTCGGAAGATGACGACGTCATGCTCACAACCCGGCTGGGCAAGGCGATCCGCTTCCGCACCACCGATGTGCGTGTCTTCAAGGGCCGCGATTCGACCGGCGTGCGCGGCATCCGCCTCGCCTCGGGCGACGAGGTCGTCTCGATGGCCATCATCCGTCACTTCGAGGCCACGCCGGGCGAGCGCGCCGCCTATCTCAAGATGCGCCGGGCCGTCGCCGGCCTCACCGACGAGGACGAGGCCGAGACCGATGCGGACGGCGAGGAGGAGGGCATCGAGGAAGCCGCCCTCGGGCAGGAGCGCTACGTCGCGATGTCCGAGGCCGAGGACCTGCTGCTGACGGTCACCGAAAAGGGCGCCGGCAAGCTCTCCTCGAGCCACGATTACCCGCTGCGCGGCCGCGGCGGGCAGGGCGTGATGGCGATGGATCGCGCGATGCGCGGCGGCGCGCTTGCGGCGCTGTTCCCGGTCACGATGGACGACCAGATCATGCTCGCCACCGATGCCGGCCAGTCGATCCGGGTCCCCGTCACCGGCATCTCCTTCCGCTCGCGCACCGCAGGCGGCGTGCGGGTGTTCAACACCTCCGCCGGCGAGCGCGTGGTCTCGGTGGCGCTGATCGCGGAGGCGGCCGACGAAGAGCCCGAGGCCGACACGACGGCGAACGGCTCGGACTGATCCGCCGGCAGGCGAGAGGTCCGGCCGGTCGGAACCGGCCGGGCCGAGCCTTCGTCAGCAGTAGTAGACACCCACAGCACAGCGACGGACCGTGCGACGGCCGACCCCGGCCACGCTGACCGGTGTGAGCGGCCGTCCGACCCGGGCCTCGGCCGGGGCGGAGATGCCGAGACGGCCCTGCGCCTGGAAACTGGCGCCCGCCTCGAGCACGAGGGCCGCGCAGAACAGGGCCGCGAGAAAGATGCCGATGCGTCTGGTCATGTCAGTTTCCTTCTGCCGGAGCGTAGATGTCGCCCATTTCGTCGAGATCCGCGAGATCCCCCGGCGCGACCTGCGTCGCACCCTCGGGAATGGTTGCCGTGAAGTCGCCCGCGGCGTCGGCACCGGTGCGCCAGTCGCGCACATCGACCACGTAGCTGGGCCATCCGTCCACGTTCTGCGTGCTGATCGCGTAGCGGCAAGGATAGGGGGCATCGCCCTGCGCGATCCAGATCTGCCAGTCGACATCGCCCGCGCGGTAGGCCAGGTGATCGCACTCCACGCCATCGATCACGCCGCTGCCGAGATCGCGGGCCTCGGTCACGCCCGCCGTCAGCGCGTCGAAGGCGTCGGAGGTCAAGAGGTCGACCGCCGGGAGCGGTGCGCCGTAGGTCTGCTTGAGCGTCGTCACCAGCGCGTCGAAGGTGCCCGGCGCCTCGATTTCGGTGTAGGCATTGGCCAGGTTGCCGACGAGGGTCAGTGTTTCGCCGTCGAAGGTCATGGTCGCATCGGCAAAGCCGCCCTGCCGGGTGGCCGCGAACCTGTCGGGCCGCGCGAGATGCACCTCGCCCGACGCCGCGAGCGTGAGCTTCTGGCCTTCGGTCGTGATGATGTCGAGGCTGGAATCGTAGCTGAAGGCCAGCGCATCCTGCGCGGCGAGATAATCGGTCATCGCCCGGAGCAGCGTCTCCGTCGGATCGTCCTGGGCCGACGCCGCAGCGGTGCCGAGGGAAAGCGTCAGCAGCGCGATGGCCGAGACGCGGGTGAGATGGGCCATGGGGGCTCCTCGAAAACATGTGTCCCGCCGCCCCGGCCTCTACGACCCGCGACGACGCCCCGTCCTTAAGCGGTTTCCGCCTGCCGCACTTGTCCGCGCGCGCCACGCCGGCACGGTCGGACCAACCTTTGTCTGCGCCTGGTGATCCCAACGGGATGACGCCCCGCGCCGGACCGGGTGGACCATGGGTTCAAATGACCGGCCCTTTGGCCGGATTGCCTCTCCCCCGTGCCTGTTGGCACGGGGCCCGATTCCTGCCCGATAGGGTTTCCGCCCATATGAAATCCGGAGGGGAGTGAGCCGGCGGCGCGTTCGGGCTCACCCGATCGGGTGAGGACAGGCCTGGTTTCGTCGCGCATCATGGTCCCCATCGCACAGCACCGCATTTTCGGGAGCCTGCCGATGGGACCGTACCAGTTCGTCTTTGTCGCCTGTCTCGCGAGCGGAGATCCCGCCTGCGAGCGCATCGAGGGCCCGATCTTCGGGCCGGATGTGAGCCTGACGCAATGCCTCCGCGAGGCTCCGGCGATCACCTCGGCCTGGTCGCGTCGCAATCCGGGCCGGCAGATCGAGAGCTGGGATTGCCGCCCGGTGGCGGAGGCGGAGGCCTGACGGGTTTTGATGACCACAAGGAGGAGATCGACGATGGCGCATGCCGCGACTTTCACGGGCCTTGCCGCCCCACGCTGCGCGCGCGGCGCGCCGCGTGGCGGACGGACCCGCTTTGCGGATCTGCTTCTCGGGGCGCGGGGGGCGCTGCGCGCCGGACGAGAGATCGAGCGGCTCAGGGCGCTCTCCGATGCCGCCCTCGCGCGGGAGGGCGTGACCCGAGAGGGGATCGTCAGCCACGCCCTGAGGCTGCACCTCGGCGACTGACGGCTCGTGCGCAAAACAGGACCGCGCCGCGCCCGGGTCAGGGGCTCGGCGCGGGCGGTTGGGCTCCGGTCAGGCCGCGGACGGCGCTTCCGGCGGCTGCGGCGCGTCACGCCGGGCCATGAACTGGTCGAACTCGGCCCGGTCCCGGGCGGCACGCAGCTCCTCGAGGAAGTTCAGGAAGGCCTCGTGCTCCTCTTCCAGCCGCTTGAGCGTCTCCGCCCGGTAGCTGTCGAAGGCATGGTTTCCGGTTCCCTCGAATGCCACGGAGGGGCGCGCGTAGCGGGATTTGCGGGACATGCAGCTCATGCGATTACTCCAGATCATGTAGAACAGAAGGGCGAGGCCGACCGGCCAGAACAGGATGAACCCGGCGACCATCGCCATGATCCATGCGGGGCGGCCGCGGGCGTCGAGCCAGTCGCGGGACCGTTCGGCCCAGTTGCGGGCACGGTGGCCCCAGTCCGATCTCTCGTCGGCCGGCCATGTGGTGGCAGTGGTCATCAGGTGCTCCTTTCGATGTTAATGTTAATTACATTTACATAGATGGGAGGTCAGGATGCCCGCGTCAATCCTCTCGCCGAAAAAACTTGTCACGGGATCAGGCCGAGCCCGCGCAGATAGATCGCCGTGCCGCTCTCGAGCATCTCGTCGGCGGAATAGGGCGCGCGTCCGCCCGGACTGCCCCGCCCGAACAGCTCGACCACGCCGTGGCTCATGGCCCAGATATGGTTCGCGACCATGCCGGTGGGCGGGCGCTTCTCGGCGGGCAGATGGGCGAAGAGCCGCTCCGCCGCGCGCCGCAGCACCCCCATCGCCCGGTCGGCGGCGCGGGCGAGGTCCGGGCTGCCGGCGATCGAGATGCCGCTCTCGAACATCGCGATGTAGTAGCCGGGATTTTCCCGCGCGAAGGCGAGATAGGCCCGTCCGGTGGCGCCGAAGGCCGAGAGCGCCGAGGGCCGGCCGTCGTTGAAGGCCGAATCGAGCCGGTCGGCGAACATCTCGTAGCCGCGCCGCGCCACCTCCTCGATCAGCTCGTCCCGGCCGCGGAAATGCCGGTAGGGCGCGGCCGCGCTCACGCCGGCGAGCCGCGCGGCCTCGGCCAGCGTGAAGCCCTGCGGTCCCTTCTCGACGATCAGCCCCACGGTCGCCTCGACCAGCGCCTCGCGCAGATTGCCGTGATGGTAGGTCTGCCGCCCCTGGCGGTCGTCGTCCTCGCTCATGGCGCCTGCTCTAGCCGCGCGGCCGGGACGGCACAAGCGGACCGGCGGTGCGTCAGGTCGGCTCGCCGAACCGGCCGGCAACGAGATCCCCGAGGGCCGCAGCGACCTCCGGCGCATCCGCGCCCTCGATCTCCACGTCGATGCTGGTGCCGCAGGAGGCGGCGAGCATCATCAGGCCCATGATCGAGTTGCCCGAGACCTCCATGCCGTCGCGGCGCACGGTCACCTGCGAGGTGAAACGCTCGACGGTCTCGACGAAGCGGGCCGAGGCGCGGGCATGCAGCCCCTTGTCGTTGACGATGTCGAGGGTGAGACGCATCGGGACTCCGCGGGCACCGGGATCAGAGCGCGATCCGCTCCTGCTCCGGACCGAACCCTTCGACCGAATTGATGTATTTGCGCCCGGCGGTCAAGGCGTTGGCCACCGCGGCATCGATCGGCAGATGGCGCGCCTTGGCGAGCTTGATCAGGAGCGGCATGTTCACGCCGTAGAGCACCGTATGGTTGGCCTGCTTGCAGGCCCCGAGTGCCAGGTTCGAGGGTGTTCCGCCGAAGAGGTCGGTCACCACGACCACCCCCTGCCCCTCGTCGACCGCGGCCACCGCGGCGTCGATCTCGCCCTGCTTGGTGCTGCCGTCGTCGTCGGGTCCGATCGAGACCGCGGCGGTTCCGGCATGTTTGCCGACGACATGCTCCATCGCGGCGAGATATTCCCGGGCAAGCCCCCCGTGAGCAACGATTACGATTCCGATCAAGCTGGTGTCACCTTGGTTTCCGGGGCTGGCGCCGCTTCCGCGCGCTCCAGTTCCCTGTGTCGAATAGACACGTGCCATCCTTCCTCCGCAAGCGCTTTCGCGAGCGTTTCCACGAGGGTCACCGAACGATGGCGCCCGCCCGTGCAGCCGATGCCGAGCGCGAAATAGCTCTTGCCCTCGTCGCGATAGGCCGGAAGCAGGAAGCGCAGCATGTCGGTCAGCCGGGTCTCGAATTCCGGGTAACGCGGGTCCGAGAACACGAAGTCCCGGACCTCGGCGCTGCGGCCGTCCAGCGGGCGCAGCGCCGGCTCCCAGTGCGGATTGCGCAGGAAGCGCACGTCCATCACCATGTCGATCCCTTGCGGAATCCCGCGCTTGTAGGAAAACGAATGCAGCGTGATCGCCAGCCCGCCAAGCCGCTCGCCGGCATCGAACTGCGCGGCGATCACCGCGCGCAGGCTGTGGGGCGTATGCGCGCTGGTATCGATCAGCACGTCCGCCATCTCCCGCAGCGGCATCAGCAGCGCGATTTCGCGGGCGATGCCGACCCGGGGGGAATCCTGCGGGCTGAGCGGATGGCGCCGCCGCGTCTCGCTGTAGCGTCGCACGAGGGTCGAGACGTCGCAGTCGAGATAGGCGAGGATCGGCGCGCGGCCGGTCGCGCTCTCGACCTCCTGCAGCGCCGCCATGAGGGCATTCGACATCGAAGTCGCGGTTGCGCGGATCGATCCCCACCACCACCGGACCGCTCCATCGGCGGCCCGGAAAACAGCCGGGTCAGCAGCGAGATCGGCAGATTGTCGATCGCCTCGAACCCGAAATCCTCGAGCGCATGGATCGCCGTCGACCGACCCGCGCCGGCGGGTCCGGTGATGATGACGATGTCGCGTCCCGCCTCGGGACCTTGATGCTGGGTCACAGCGCGCCTGCTTCCGTTTGACCTTCCCGCCCGGATCACCCGGGCTCTGCGCATCCATGACGCAACAGAAGTGTCAAGATAACGTCGATATCTGGCACTCCGTGTGCGGAAATCAAATCCAGCGGCACTCCGAGATACGTAATCGTGTCCGAAGGTGGCATTCGTGTGACAGGCGCGGCGTCAAGATCGACCGCGATGCACAACTCCGCCCCCTCCCGGCTGGGCAGGCGCAGCAGGCCGACGCCCCGGGCTTCCGCGAGCCCGCGCAGGGCCTCTGGTGCCGCGGCCATCAACCGGTCACCGTCCCTGATCAGATCGACGCGGTCATCGGCGACCAGATCGGCCCCGAGCGCGATCATCCTGAGCGCGAGGCGCGACTTTCCCGCCCCGGGCCGCCCGAGGATCAAGGCCGCCCGATCCCCGACGGCGACAGCGCTGGCATGGATGTTCAGCGGTTCCTCGTCCCGACTCACGACATTCGGCCGGCATTCATGCAAGACCCCTTTCCTTTTCCGCGAAAGCGAACACAATCGAACATGCACCTCAACACGGATCAACACCATTGTCGCAAAAACGACGTGTCGCGGCCCGGTTAACCCTGTCAGCGCGGCGCAATCCGGCGGATTTCATGTTATGACGGCATTGCGAGACCGGATGCTGCATGCGCGAACTCCGGTCGGGGACACAATCGGGTGCCGGCCGGGCGGATGCATGCCCGCGCCGCCAAGAGGAGTTGAGAGACATGACGGAGATGGTCAACCCGGAGCAGACGCTTGACGTGACCGGGTTCCCCGGCATCGGCACCGTGAACTACAACCTGCGCGAGCCCGCCCTCGTCCAGGCCTCGCTCCGGCTCGGCGAAGGCACCCTGGGGATCGGCGGCGCGCTGCTGGTCGCCACCGGGCGCCACACCGGCCGCACCCCCAAGGACAAGTTCATCGTGCGCGAACCGGGCTCCGAAGCGAACATCTGGTGGGAAAACACCGGCGAGATGTCGCCCGCCCATTTCGACATCCTCCTCGAGGACATGCGCGCCCACATGCAGGGCCGCGAGATATTCGTGCAGGATCTCTATGCCGGCGCCGATCCCCAGTACCGCCTCAATGTCCGCCTGATCAACGAATTCGCCTGGCACGGCCTCTTCATCCGCCACATGCTGCGCCGGCCCGACATCGCCGATCTCGCCGCGTTCGTTCCCGAATTCACCGTGGTGAACTGCCCGAGCTTCGCCGCCGACCCCGCGCGCCACGGCTGCCGCACCGACACGGTGATCGCGGTCTCGCTCGAGCGCAAGCTGATCCTCGTGGGCGGCAGCGGCTATGCCGGCGAGAACAAGAAGAACATCTTCTCGGTGCTCAACTATCTCCTGCCCGAAAAGGGCGTGATGCCGATGCATTGCTCGGCCAACCACGCGAAGGACGATCCCGACGACGTCGCGGTGTTCTTCGGCCTGTCGGGCACCGGCAAGACCACGCTCTCGGCCGATCCGAACCGGATCCTGATCGGCGACGACGAGCACGCCTGGTCCGAGACCGGCACCTTCAACCTCGAGGGCGGCTGCTACGCCAAGACCATCAGCCTCTCGCAGGAAGCCGAGCCGGAAATCTACTCGACGATCACCCGCTTCGGCACGATCATCGAGAACATGGTCCATGATCCCGTCACCTTCGAGCTCGACTTCGAGGATGACAGCATCACCGCGAACATGCGCTGCGCCTATCCGCTCGAGGCGATCTCCAACGCCTCGTCCACCGGCCTCGCCGGCATCCCGAAGAACATCGTGATGCTGACCTGCGACGCCTACGGGGTGCTGCCGCCGATCGCCCGGCTCACGCCGGCGCAGGCGATGTACCACTTCCTGTCGGGCTTCACCTCGAAGGTCGCCGGCACCGAGGCCGGCGTGACCGAACCGCAGCCGACCTTCTCGACCTGCTTCGGCGCCCCGTTCATGCCGCGCCGCCCGGAAGTCTACGGCGCGCTCCTGCGCGAGAAGATCGCCGCCCACGGCTCCGATTGCTGGCTGGTCAACACCGGCTGGACCGGCGGCGCCTACGGCACCGGCAAGCGCATGCCGATCAAGGCGACCCGGGCGCTCCTGACGGCGGCCCTCGACGGCTCGCTCAAGGACGGCGCGTTCCGGCGCGACCCCAATTTCGGCTTCGACGTGCCGGTCTCGGTGCCCGGCGTCGACGACGCGCTGCTCGATCCGCGCGCGACCTGGGCCGACCCGGCAGCCTACGACGCCCAGGCGGCCAAGCTGGTGAAGATGTTCTGCGACAACTTCGCCCAGTACGAAGCCCATGTCGGCGACGACGTGCGCGCCGCCGCCGTCCGCGCCGCCTGAGCGCATGAACTGATGTGCCGACCAGTGGCGGCGCGGCAACCTGCGCCGCTGCCTTGCTTGAAGGGCACCCGAGAGCGAGTTCGCGCGGCGTGCTTTCGGCGTGAAACATCGGTCAGGCCGTTGCTTTGACGGGGATCGCGAAGCCGTTCCCGGCCGCGCGCGCCCGCTATCGGGGCAGTCTCGACCTCAGCTCCTCCAGAGCCCGTAATCGCTGCCACGCCAAGAAATGGTCTTTGCGGGCGCACCCTCCGGGCAGGCATCGTCCGTCCGGCAGAGCGCAACCCGTCCCGGAACCTCGGCCAGCCAGTCCTGCGCAGCAGCGGGATCGGCCAGTTCGATCACTGGATGGGTCAGCCGCGCAGCGAAGCTGAACTGACCGGCATAGCGCTCGCCGACCAGACCGATGCCGACCGCATCGGAGGGTGCAATCGCCGCGGCCATCGGCCCGGAGGAATAGACCCGGCCCGGCGTCCCGAGCAGGAACACCAGATTGATGCCGACAACCAGCCCGAGCGCCGTCAGCGCCACGGGAACGCCGCCGCGCAGTCGCAGCGCAGCACCGGCAACGGCGAGCAGCCACAGCCCGCTCGCCCAGAGCGCCAACGGCGGACCGGCAACGGCCCCGAGATCCGCGTCGGGCTGCCAGCCCAGTCCCAGCGCGATCAACCCGAAGCCAAGCACTGCCGGCAGCAGAGCCGCCGCCGGAGCCCGCAGGGCATCCACTGGCGTCGCCCGCGCCAGGATCAGCGCGACCGCGGGGAACGCCGGCACCATGTAGTGAAGCTGCTTGCTCGCGATCAGGCTGAACAGCCCCAATGTGCCGAGTGCCCAGACAGCTGCGAGTCCCAGACCGAAATCGTCCCTCCAGCGGGCGAAGATCAGCCCTTGCCACACCTGCCGCGACCAGAGCCATGGCCACAGCAGGAGCGGCAGAAGGGCTGCGAAGAACCAGAATGGCCGGGCATGGTCGAAAGCATTTGCCACCCGACCCGCACTCTGGGTCCAGAGCACCGCCTCGCGATACTCGGCCCCGCCAAGCACGAGGGCCGGCACCAGCCAGAGCCCGACCAGCCCGAGCGCCAGAAGAAGCCCCAACCCGATCCGGCGCAGCGACACCGTCCAGCGCTCGGGGCGCAGGAACGGCATCGCGAGCGCGGCCGGCAGGAGATAGACGAGGATCACCGGCCCCTTGGCGAGCACGCCGAAGGCCAGCGCCGACCCGAGACCGATCCAGCCGAACCGGCCGTCGCGATCCGCCACCAGCGCCGACATGCCAACGAGAACCGCGACCCCGAGCAGCGCATCGAACATCGTCAGCCCGGCATAGAGCGCCCAGGTCGAAAACCCCGCGAGCATCCAGGCCGCCCGGCCGGACAGTGCCGGGTCATCGGGCCAGAGCCGGCCCGCGAGGCGCCCGGTCAGGAAGAGGCCCGCCACGCCGGCCAACGGCCCGACGAGGCGCGCGCCGGTTTCGGAAACCCCGAAGAGCGCCCATTCCAGATCGATCAGCCAGAACAGAAGTGGCGGCTTCTGGGCGTAGAGCGCGCCGTTCAGATGCGGCACGATCCAGTTGCCGCTCTGTCGCATCTCCCAGGCGACCGCCAGATACCGGGTCTCGTCGATGGGCAGCAGCGGACGCATCAGGATGCCCAGGCCCGCTACCATGGCAAAGGCGAACATCGCTCCGGCCAAGCCGCGAAAGGCCGCAAGGCTCATCTTTCCCGGTCCTTGAACAGGAGGAATGTACGAGTCAGGCCCGGCCCCGCCCGAACCACATCCGCCGCATCAACCCGTCCTTCAGTCCGAACTGGTGCCAGAGCGCCGCAGCGACATGCACCACGATCAGCGCGAGGATCAGGTTGGCGCCGAGGCCGTGGATCGCCCTTAGCGTGTAGTCGTGAAACCGTGGCAACTCGCGATCCGCGCCGAACAGAACGATTTCACCCGCACCGGTCTGCAGGAAAAGCCCGATCCCGCTCGCAGCCATGCCGACCAGTGCCAGATAGAGCAACCCGTGCACCGCATGCGACGCGATCTCCTGCCAGCGCGGCATGCCCGGAACCAGTGCGGGCTTCGTATCCGCCAGCCGCCACCACAGGATGCGCAGGAGCGTGACCGCAAGGATGCCGAGCCCGAGCGGCGCATGAACCCCGAGCGCCCCGATCTTCGTCGCGGCAACATCGGAATCCGCCGCGCGCGTGCCCGAGAGAAACAGGAGCGCCACTCCGAGTGCCGTGATCCAGTGAACGATCACCGCCACTGTGCCATAGCGATCGGATGTACTCTTCATGTCACGGGTCCATATGGCGGCAAATCGGCCGGGGTAACGGACGTATTCCCTATACCGAATAGAATCGGAGCGCCATGCTAATCTGCAGGGCGGCCTTGCCTCGCCGCGCCGCCCCATGCTTGACGGTGGCCGAAACGCCGAGGCCCCGCCGATGATCGACCCGCCGCAACAGCCCGCCAATCTGCGCGATCGCGCGCGCCTCCTCGCCCCCGGCGTCTCCGTCGCCGTGGTGCTCGGCATGGCCGCGACCTTCATCTCCGAGCATTACGGCGCCCCGGCGATGCTGATGGCCCTCCTGCTCGGGATCGCCTTCCACTTCCTCGCCGAAGAGGGCAAATGCGTCGAAGGCATCGACTTCGCCGCCCGCACCGTCCTGCGGATCGGCGTCGCACTGCTCGGCGTGCGCATCAGCCTCGATCTGCTCGTCGGCCTCGGCCCGGCGCTGATCGCGCTGGTGGTCTGCGCCGTCATCGCCACCATCGCCTTCGGCACCGTCGCCGCGCGCTTCCTCGGCCGCAGCACCCGCTTCGGCCTCTTGACCGGCGGCTCGGTGGCGATCTGCGGCGCTTCCGCGGCCATGGCCATCGCCGCCGTGCTGCCCCGCAACGAGAAGGGCGAGAAGGACCTGATCTTCACCGTGCTCGCCGTCACGGTGATGGGCACGCTGGCGATGATCTTCTACCCGATGCTCGCCGCCGCCCTTGGCCTCGACACCCACACCACCGGCCTCTTCCTCGGCGCCACCATCCACGATGTCGCCCAGGTGGTCGGTGCCGGCTTCTCGGTCTCCGAGGATACCGGCGAGACCGCGACGCTCGTCAAGCTCATCCGCGTCTCGATGCTCGCGCCCGTGGTGCTCGTGTTCACGCTGGTCTACCGCGACAGCGGCGACGGCCCGCGCCCGCCGCTGATCCCGGCCTTCGTGCTCGGCTTCATCGCACTGGCCGCGATCAATTCCACCGGCATCATCCCGGCGGCCGTCGGCGACGCGCTCTCGACCATCTCCCGCGCCGCCCTGCTGATCGCCATCGCTGCCGTCGGCATGAAAACCTCGCTCGCCAGCATGGTCGACATGGGCGGGCAGGCCGTGGCCCTGATCATCGCCCAGACCGCCTTCATCGCCTGCTTCGTGCTCGCCGGGATCCTGCTGCTCGGCTGATGCCCGCGGCCGTTCAGCCGAAGAAGGCGCGCCGCAGCAGGTTCAGCCCGGCCACCACCAGCACGATCAGCGTCACCCGGCGAAACAGCGCCTGATCGAGCCGGTCCTGCACCCGGTAGCCGATGAAGAGCCCGGCCATCGTCGGCAGCACCAGCCAGGCCGAGGTCGGCAGCGTCACCGGGTTGAGCACCCCCGAATGCAGATGCGCGCCCAGAAGCACCACCGATCCGAGCAGGAAACACAGCGCCTGCACCCGCACCATCTCGACCTTCGGCACCTCGGCGGCGAGCAGATACATCACCACCGGCGGCCCCCAGATCCCCGACAGCCCGCCGATGAACCCGCCCGCCAGCGCCACCAGCACCTCGACGAGGTTCTTGCGCGCCGCCGGAAAACCCGGCCGCCAGCCGAGGATCTGGCTGATCCCGAACGCCGTCACCAGCGCGCCCAGCAACCCGAACAGCAGCGCGTCCGGCAGCACGACGACCAGCTGGGCGGACAGCGCGATCGTCCCCACCAGCACGAGATTGAGCCGCCAGAACCGCCTGAGGCTCCCCCAGGCCGCCTGCAGCCCGTTGCGCGTGGCCTGAAACAGGTTCGACACCAGCGTCGGCACGATCAGCAGCGCCACCGCCACCTCGAAGGACAGGAAAGACCCCATCGTCGACAGCGCGATCAGCGGCAGCGCGAAGCCCACCACGCCCTTGGTGAAGCCCCCCGCCGCGAGCGCGCGCGAGGCCCCCAGGAGCGCGGCCGCCCCATAGGCCGTCACGAAGCCGTCTAGTCCGAACACATCAGCCATCCCGGGCCGGCCCGTCGCCGGCGCCCGGTGATGGCAGGAAGCCCGGCAGCGCACAATGCTAATAAAGTTTCGACATCAAGCCTGCACTGCGCTATTTTGTTGCGCGCGAATTGACGTGCTGCCCGCAGGGTCCTAGATTGCCCGCGACTGCAGCAAATGATTCCGCGGCGCACCATCCGCGTGCCCGGCTCCGAGAACCCGACGATGAAAGGTGTAGCGATGAACCAGGCCGCCCGCGCGCTTGCCCCCGACAGCCCGATCCTGCCCACCCTGCTGGCCGATTGCGCCGCCGCAGCCGGGGCCGCGCGCAGCCTGCTCGACATCGCCCGCGACCGCATGGCCACCCGGGTAAGCACCGGCGGACGCATCTCCAATTCCGCCCTCGAGGCCGACCAGACCGCCGCCCACGGCCTCGCCTGGATGGCCACCTATGTCGAAAGCCTCAAGGAAATGCTCGGCTGGGCGCAGGCCCTCGACGCCGACGGCCGCCTCGGCGAGATGGAAAGCCTGATCCTGCAGATCGGTTTCGGCGAATATCTCTGGCAGCTCTACGGCGGCATCCCGATGTCCCAGGGCGAGATGATCCGCCCGCAGGACCTCGGGCTCACCCAGGACGACCAGCGCGGCCTGATGATCCCCGAAGTGGTCACCCTCACCCAGCAGGGCAACACCGATTCCGCCCGCCGCCGCCTCGTCGCGCTGATGATCGAGCAGGCCGGTGCCGCGACCTTCGGGGCCACCGGGCTCGACGAAGAATACGAGATGATCCGCGACCAGTTCCGCCGCTTCGCCGACGACAAGGTCGTGCCCCACGCCCATGAATGGCACCTCAAGGACGAGCTGATCCCGATGTCGATCATCGAGGAGATGGGCGAGCTCGGCGTCTTCGGCCTGACCATCCCCGAGGAATACGGCGGCTTCGGCATGTCCAAGACCGCCATGTGCGTGGTCTCCGAAGAGCTTTCGCGCGGCTATATCGGCGTCGGCTCCCTCGGCACCCGCTCCGAGATCGCCGCCGAACTGATCCTCTGCGGCGGCACCGAGGAGCAGAAGCAGCACTGGCTGCCGAAGCTCGCCTCCGCCGAGATCCTGCCCACCGCCGTCTTCACCGAGCCCAACACCGGCTCCGACCTCGGCTCCCTGCGCACCCGCGCCGTCCGCGACGGCGACGACTACATCGTCACCGGCAACAAGACCTGGATCACCCACGCCGTCCGCACCGACGTGATGACCATGATGGTGCGCACCGACCCCGCCACCGACAATTACTCGGGCCTGTCGATGCTGCTGGCCGAAAAACCCCGCGGCGACGACGCCACCCCCTTCCCCGCCGAGGGCATGACCGGCGGCGAGATCGAGGTGCTGGGCTACCGCGGCATGAAGGAATACGAGCTCGGCTTCGACGGCTTCAAGGTGAAGGCGGAAAACCTGCTCGGCGGCGTCGAGGGCCAGGGCTTCAAGCAGCTCATGCAGACCTTCGAGAGTGCCCGCATCCAGACCGCCGCCCGCGCCATCGGCGTCGCCCAGAACGCCCTCGACCTGGCGATGAAATACGCCCAGGACCGCAAGCAGTTCGGCAAGGCGCTGATCGAATTCCCGCGGGTCTATTCCAAGCTCGCGATGATGGCCGTCGAGATCATGATCGCCCGCCAGCTCACCTACTTCTCCGCCCGCGAGAAGGACGCCGAGCGCCGCTGCGACCTCGAGGCCGGCATGGCCAAGCTCCTCGGCGCCCGCATCGCCTGGGCCTGCGCCGATAACGGCCTCCAGATCCACGGCGGCAACGGCTTCGCGCTGGAATACCCGATCAGCCGCGTGCTCTGCGACGCCCGCATCCTCAACATCTTCGAGGGCGCCGCCGAGATCCAGGCCCAGGTCATCGCCCGCCGCCTGCTGGAACAGAAAGCAACCTGAGCGCGGCCTCCCGGCGATCCCGCCATCTGCACCAAGCACCCCCGCCCGGACTCAAGCCGAAGGCGCCGGGCGAGCGCCTGCCCGTCCCCGCGGGCTGGCGCTTCTTTGACGCTGGCGCATAGATCTGGCGGAGGATGTCCGTGTTACCATAAAGCGCATCGCCCGGCTGTTGCAGCGCCACCCGACGGCCAGGCCCTCGCCCGGCTCGTACCAGACCGCTTCGGTGATGCACGTCACCAGCCAAGGCCCAGACGATCCGGCGCGACCTGACCACCCCGTCAGAGGCAATCGGCACCAACCAAGCCCTCAGCCCGGAGACGCCGCGACACTGGCCCGCGTGGCAAGGCTCAGGCGAATATCCAGCCGCGCGCCGGCCTCCGAAGTCCAGTCCCAGTCCGCGCCGACCTGCTGCAACATGCCCTCGATCAATCCGATGCCGCTGCCGAACGAGCGCGTTTCGGCCGCCGGGCCGGTATCGGCGAGACCCGGGCCCCGATCCGAGATCGACACCGTCAGGTCCTGATTGTCGATCCCGACAGCCAGCGCGATCGTGCAGACACCCTCGACGGTGCCGTGCTTCAGGCTGTTCGTGACGAATTCGTTGACGACGATCCCCAGCGGGATCGCGAGGTCCGCATCCACCAGCGTCGGCGCGAGCTGCGTCGACAGCTCGAACCGGCGCCCCTCGCCGCTGGCGAAGCTGGCGATCCCGCTGCACAGCCCCGCCAGATAGCCGCCCAGATCGACGCAGGTTTCCGAGCTGTTGGCGTAGAGCTTGGTGTGAAGCTCCGAGAGCACGTTGATCTGCGACAAGACCTCGGTGAGGTATTGCGTCACCACCGGGTTGTCGATGCCGCGCGACTTGATCCGGACCATGCTCCCCAGAAGCGCGAGGTTGTTGGCCACCCGGTGCTGCAATTCCTGCAACGCGCGCTCTTTCGCCCGCACGGCTTCGGCCAGCGCGGTCTGGTAATTGTGCCGCTCGATGGCCGCGCCGAGGATGTTCGCGTAACCCTGCAGGAACTGCACGTCCTCGTCGGAAAACACCCGCACCTCGGTGCTGTCGACCTGCAACAGCCCGTAGGGCGGCTTTCCCTCGGCGCCCGGGATCACCACGTTGACCATGGCCCGCACGCCGTGCCGCTTGAGGAACGCGGCGTAGTCGAAGCGGTCCTCGTCCTCGATGTCCGACGACACCGCCGGATTGCCGGTCCGGAGCGCATAGCCCTCCGAGGATTGCCGGATCGCCGGAACCCGTTCCTCGCCGACGACACCGTCCTTCCAGCCCACCCCGGCGACGACCAGAAGCTCGTCGGCCTCAGGCTCCAGCGCCATGACCTTCGACAGCTCCGTCGCCATCGCATTCGCGCAATGCCGACACGCCTCGGTCAGGATCTCGTCGAGGTCGGGGTTCCTGAGGGCCGTCCGTCCGAACTCCACCACCGCCCGGCGCTGATCCAGAAGGATGTCGCTGCGCTTCTTCCGCTTCGTCTTGCTGTCCGCCATGTCCTGCCTGCCCCGGTTCTGCCGGAGCCTGCGCCCAAAGACAGGTCGGGTGCAAGGCCGGAGCCGCCCGCGCCGCAGGGTGACCTAGGGGCCGGCGCCGCGCGCCCGCCCCAGCGCCTCCACCGCCCGGCCCCGCGCCTCCGGCAGCGTCCCGCGCGGCAGATGCGGCGCCAGCCAGAGCTCGAGAAAATGCCCGGTCAGCCGCAGCGCCGCCGCCACATCCTGCGCCCCCGGCGCAGCCCCCCCTCCCGCAGGAACCCCGGCAGCGGCAGCAACCGGTCCGCCCAGGGCAGCCCCGCCTCCCGGCTCACCGCGCGCCCGGTCTTCGGCGACACCCAGATCAGATCCTCCGTCGTCCCCGTCGCCGCACAGGTCGAGAGGTCGAGCCCGAAGCCCAGATCGGCGAGCAACTCCAGCTCCCAGATCGCATAATGCGCCGGCCAGTCCGGCTCGGCACCCAGAGCCGCCAGCAAGTCCCGGCTGGCCCCGTAGAGCCGCCCATGCGCCTCGCGCTCGGGCAGGCTCGCCGAGACCAGCGCCGTCATCGCCCCCAAGGCCGCCAGCGCCGCCCGGTCCGCCATGATGCGCGCAATATGCCCCGGCATCGGATCGATCCGGTAAGTGCCGATATGATCCTCGAGCCGGGCCGACCAGTCGAGCGACAGCACCGCGCCGGGCTGCAGCACCGGCGCCATCTTCCGGCTGCCGCCGCCGCGCACCACGCCCGCATGGCGCCCATGCGCCGCCGTGAGCACGTCGATGATCGCCGCACTCTCGCCGTGCCGCCGCACCGTCAGCAGAATACCTTCGTCGCGCCAGTCCATGGCCGCGACCCTAGCCCGCCCCGATGCCAGGGCGAAGGCCCGGTTTCGCCCGTTGCATGTCACAACCGGGTCCGAACCTCAGCTCCCCCGCGGATCAGCCCGACAAGCCGTCCTGATCCAGCAGCGTGCGCCCCGCGCGGCTCTCGATCTCGATCACCCAGAGGTCCGGATCGAAGCCCCGCTGCCGCGCCAGCGCCGCATCCACCTCCGCCTCCGCCCCTTCGGCCAGCACCGCCCAGATCCGGTTGCCGGCAGCGTCATAGCTGCGGGTGAAGGCCCGCGCCGCGCCGTCGAGCGTGTTGAGCTTCACGATCACCGCGCCCGCCGTGTCGTCGCCATGCGCCACCACATAGGCCGGAATATCGGCAAGCCGCAGCCGCGCGAGATAGGCCTGAACCCAGAAACCGGCGGTCAGTCGCGGCGTCAAGCCTCGCCGTCCCGGAAGTCGAGACCCATCTCGGAATAGCGCTCCGCCTCGTCGAGCCAGTTCGGCCGCACCTTCACCGTCAGGAACAGATGCGCCGGCCGCCCGAGAAACGCCGAGATCTCCTCGCGCGCCGCCTTGCCCACCGCCTTCATCGTCTCGCCCTTCGGCCCGAGCGCGATCCCCTTGTGGCCGTCGCGCGCCACATAGACGATCTGGTCGATCTTCACCGACCCGTCCGGCCGCTCCTCCCAGCTCTCGGTCTCCACCGTCAGCTGGTAGGGCAATTCCTGGTGCAGCCGCAGCGTCAGCTTCTCGCGGGTCATCTCCGCGGCGATCTGGCGCTGCGCCATGTCGGCGATCTGGTCCTCGGGATAGAGCCAGGGCCCCGGCGGCATCCGGTCCGCCACCCATTCGCGCAGATCCTGCACGCCGTAGCCCTTCTCCGCCGAGATCATGAAGGTCGCCGCGAAGGTGAAGGCCGCGTTGATCTCGGCACTCAGCGCGAGCAGCTTCTCCGCCTTCACCCGGTCGATCTTGTTGATCACCAGCCCGACCTTGGTGGTCGCCGGCAACTGGTCGCCGAGGTTCGCGAGAATCGCCTTCACCCCCTCGCTCATCCCGCGATGCGCCTCCACCAGCAACAGCACCACATCCGCATCCGACGCCCCCGCCCAGGCCGCCTTCACCATCGCCCGGTCGAGCCGGCGGCGCGGCCGGAACAGCCCCGGCGTGTCGATGAAGATGATCTGCGCCCGCCCCTCCATCGTGATCCCGCGGATCCGCGCCCGCGTCGTCTGCACCTTGTGGGTGACGATGGCGATCTTCGCGCCGACCATGCGGTTCAGCAGCGTCGATTTGCCGGCATTCGGCTCGCCGATCAGCGCCACGAGGCCGCAGCGGGTATCAGGCTCGGTCATGTCTTCGGTCTCCAGTCGGTCGAGCAGAAGGCGGGCCGCCTCCTGCTGGGCGGCGCGCTTCGAGGCGGCACTGGCCTCGGCCCGCACCCCGGTCTCGAGCGCCACCGCGACGGTGAAATGCGGCGCATGGTCGGGGCCGGTGCGCGCCAGGTCGAGATAGTCCGGCGGCGGCAACCCGCGCGCCTGCGCCCATTCCTGCAGCGCGGTCTTGGCATCCGGCCGCTGCAAGGGGGCCGCCCGGATCCGGCTGCGCCAGTGCCGCAGGATCACCGCCCGCGCCGCCTCCAGCCCGCCGTCGAGATAGATGGCGGCGATCACCGCCTCCATCGCATCGCCGAGGATCGCCTGCTTGCGCCGCCCGCCGGTCAGCATCTCCGAACGTCCCATCCGCAGCGCCGCCCCGAGATCGATCTCCGTGGCGACCTCCGCGCAGGTCTCCTTGCGCACCAGCGCGTTGAAGCGCGGCGCCAGCCGGCCCTCCTCGGCTTCGGGGTCCTGCGCGAGCAGCGCCTCGGCGATCACCAGCCCCAGCACCCGGTCGCCGAGGAATTCGAGCCGCTGGTTCTGCACGCCGCCGCCCATCGAGGGATGCGTGAGCGCCTCCACCAGAAGCTCGGGCCGGCCGAAGGCGTGGCCGAGCCGGTCCGCGGCCTCGGCCAGATTCCGGCTCAGCTTCAATCGATCCTCACGAAGAAGCGGTCGGGCCGCCAGGTCCAGAACGCCAGCATCGACGAGCCCGCCGAGGAGAAGATCACCCGGTCCGCCCGGCCCACGAGGTTCTCGAAGGGCACCGTGCCGACCCCGCCGGTCGCGCGGTTGAAGCGGCTGTCCATCGAATTGTCGCGGTTGTCGCCCATGAAGAAGAACTCGCCCTCGGGCACCGTGAAGATCGGCGTCGAATCCCCGAAGCCCTCGTCGATGTCGAGGATCGCATGTTCCTGCCCCTCGGGCAGCGTCTCGATGAAGCGCGGCTTCTCGCACTCTTCGCCCGGCCCGACCGGCCGGTTGGCGCAACGCGGCATCGAGCGCATCGGCCCCTGCGGCGCATTCGCCTCGACGAAGATCCCGTCCGGCGTCTGCGGCAGCGGCGCTCCGTTGATGTAGAGCACACCGCCGACCATCTGCACCGTATCGCCCGGAAGGCCCACCAGCCGCTTGATGTAATCGGTGCCGTTGACCGGATGCTTGAACACCACCACATCGCCCCGCTCCGGCTCGCGTCCGAGAATGCGCCCCGGGATCGGGCAGATCGAGAACGGGCAGGAATGCCGCGAATAGCCGTAGGCCATCTTGTTGACGAAGAGGAAATCCCCGATCAGCAGCGTCGGCTTCATCGAGCCCGACGGGATCCAGAACGGCTGGAAGAACAGCGTCCGGATCACGCCGGCGAGCAGCAGCGCATACACGATCGTCTTGATCAGCTCGACGAACCCGCCCTTGGCCTTGCTCTTGGTCGACATGGGTCCGTCCGTGTTCGATGAATGACGGATTGCCGCGACCCCGCGGCCCGCAATCAAGCCCGCCTTGTCGCGCCTGCCCCCGAGCCTGTCAAGGACGGGCGCATCACGGGCGAGGGAGGGCGCGCCGCGCACCGCCCCGAGAAAGCTTCGGGCGCTCGACGCCAGAACCCGGCCCGGACCTGACGAGCGACCCGCCCGGAAAGTAAATCGTCTCGATTTCCGTCGCCCGACACACCCAGGTCGCCCCACACCGTCTCGAGCAGGGCGAGCGCCTGCCCGTGGGCTGGCGCCCCGACAGCCCCGCGACGCGCTTTATGCCCCCACACACATCCTCCGCCCACACGGCGCGCCAACGCAACCAAAGCGCCAGCCCGCCGGAACGGGCAGGCGCTCGCCCGGCGCCTTCGGCTCGAGTCCGGGCAGGGGTGCGCAGCATGGGCGGCGGCATGGCGTCGGGAACGAACCCGCCCGATCTGCATCGGTCAAAACCACCGCCGGTCCGCCCCGCCCCAAGCCGGGCGCACGGCGGCCCGCGCGATGGCGCCGCAACGCCCCCGGGAGGCACTTCATGCCCCACACACATCCTCTGCCCGACCGACGCACCAGCCCCTCAGCGCCCACCCGTCTCGACCGACGGCACTCCCATCGCGCCCGGACGGCACCCCCGCGCCCGATCGAGCCGGACCGCTCTCCGCCGCTACGGAAGCCTGCCCTCCAGCAGGATCGCCCGCGAATGCGAGGCGAATTCGCGCCGCCACAGGATGGCCAGCGTCAGGGCGGTGGCCAGGATCAGGGCGGCGGGGCCCAGCAGCCAGGCCATCGCCGCCAGCGCGAAATACATCGCCCTGAGCCCCCGGTTGAAGTTCTTGGCGGCGTGGATGTTGATCTCGGCGGCGCGCGCCGAGCGGCTGTAGGCCAGCGGGCTCTCGTCGTTCGGCGCCGAGGCCATGACCACGGCGCAATAGCCGAACAGCCGGTTGGCCCAGATGAACTTCAGGAACCCGTTGGCGAGAAAGGCGAGGATCAGGATGATCTTCGCGTTCCAGATCATCACCGGGGCGTCGAGCGCGAAATCCTCCGCCACGGACAGCAACCGCTCGGTATTGCCGATCAGCGCGAGGCCGCCGCCGAGCGCGATCAGGCAGGCCGAGGCGAAGAAGGCCGTGCCGTCACGCAGGCTGCCGAGGATGGTGGCGTCGAAGATGCGCGGATCGCGGGTCGGAAACTGCTTCATCCATTCCCGCCGGTAATCGGCCATCAGGACGGTGACGGAGGGGCGCTTCGGGTTCGGGCGCTCGATGATCCAGCCGATCGTCAGCCAGGCCAGAACCAGCAGGCCCAGGGCGACGGCATCGGCCGGTCCGAAAAAGCGGAGGCGCTCGAAAAGATCCATGGCGCCTGTCTAGCGAGGTTGCCTGCCGCTTGCCAGAGAGGGACGGGTCAGCATCCCCCCTCACCCCTCACGCAAGCCGCGCATAGACATCCCCCGAATTCGCCGCCTCCGGCAGCCCCGCGATCTCGTCGAGCACCTCCGCCGCCCCGATCCAGCGCCCGTGGCGCAGCCGATGCTCCTCGCCGAGCGAGAGGTTGAACTCATACCGCCCGAGCGCGCCCAGCCGCGCCACGCAGGCCCGCGCCACCTCCCGCTGCAGCATCGTGATCTCGAACGACAGCGCCGGCACCGGCGCGCTCAGCCCCGCCAGCACCTCCGCCTCGTGCCCCTCCACGTCGATCTTCACGAAGTCCGGCACGCCGTGCTCGGCGATCAGCCGGTCCAGAGTCGTCACCGGCACCCGGATCGTCCGGTCCCAGACCTCCGCGCTCCAGCCCGCCCCGGAGGCCGCCGCAGTCACCAGGTCGCCCGAGGCCGTCGAGACCGTCGGATTGGCCGAGTTGACATGAAGCACGATCTCCCCCGCCTTTGCCCCCGCCGCGGCGCAGGCCAGCGCCACCCGCGGATCGCGCCCGTGGATCAGCCGCAAGGCCCGGAACACCAGGGGCTGCGGCTCCAGCGCCACCACCCGCGCGCCGCACCGCCGGAAGCTCGCCGTCCGGTCCCCGACATGCGCGCCGATATCGAAGGCCAGCCCGCCCGCGGGCACGAACGCCGCGTTCAGCCGGTCCATCCGCGCCGTCCGCGCCGCATCGCGGTAATAGACGTCGAGCGATCGCCCGATCGCCGAGCGCCCGCGCCGCCCCGGTCCCGCTGCCATCTTCCGCCATCCTTCCCAGCCACCAGGTCATGCGCATAATTCTTGCGCAAACTCTCCGTCGAAACCGCCCGGACGCCCCGCGCCGCAGCCCGCACCCGGCCCCGAAAACGTACGTACGGGATCCGTACGGGAAACATACAGGATGCATACAGGCATTTCGCCGCCTCAGCCCGCCTCCGGCACCGCCTCGATCACCACGAAGGCCTGTGCCCAGGGATGGTCGTCGGTCAGCGTCACATGCACGCGCGCGCGGTGCCCCGGCGGCGTCATCACCGCCAGCCGCTCCGCCGCCCAGCCGGTCAGGATCATCGTCGGCTGGCCGCTGCGGATGTTCACCACCCCCATGTCCCGCCAGGCGATTCCCATCCGGAGCCCGGTCCCCAGCGCCTTCGAACAGGCCTCCTTCGCCGCCCAGCGCTTGGCATAGGTCTCGACCGTCAACAGCCGCCGATCCGCCGTCGCCCGCTCCCGCTCGGTGAACACCCGCGCCAGGAACCGCTCCCCGAACCGGTCGATAGTTCCCTGAATGCGCTCGATATTCGCGAGATCCGCACCGATGCCGAGGATCATGCGGCGCCCTGGGCCGGTCGTCACGGGCAGTCTCCTCGAGCAGATCGATCTGCAGGCGCTGGATCACCCGCCCCATTCTGACCACAGAAGCCCGAAGCCCCGCAAGGGCCGGTTCGCGCGACAAGCCCGGACCAAGATGGACTGGCGCAAGCCCCGGAAACGCGGCACCGGGCCCTTCAGGACAATAAAAATCCTTTTGAAATCAGCGTTTGGCCGCCAGGCAGCGCCATCCGGCTTCGCTCGCCACGATCCGGACCATCATCCGCGCAGGGCCAGCCCGGCCCTGCTCAGCAGGTGCGTGCCGTGCCGCACTCATCCGACGCCCGCCCGCGCTTCGTCCATCAGGCCGCGCATCTGGCGGATGGCCGCGTCGAGGCCGGTGAAGATCGCCTCGCCGATCAGGAAATGGCCGATATTGAGCTCGCGCACCTGCGGGATCGCGGCGATGGGCACGACATTGTCGAAGGTCAGCCCGTGCCCGGCATGGACCTCGAGGCCGAGATCGGTCGCGAAGGCCGCCATGTCGGCCAGCCGCGCCAGTTCGCGGGCCTGTGCCGCCGCATCGCCTTCGATGCCGTATTCGCACCACGCCCCGGTGTGGAGTTCGATGACCGGTGCACCGATCCGGTGCGCGGCCTCGATCTGGCGACGGTCGGCGGCGATGAAGATCGACACCCGGCAGCCCGCCTCGCGCAACGGCCCGATGAAATGCGCCAGCCGGTTCTCGTCGTTGGCCACCTCCAGCCCGCCCTCGGTGGTGCGTTCCTCGCGCCGCTCGGGCACGATGCAGACCGCATGGGGCCGGTGGCGCAGCGCGATGGCCTGCATCTCGTCGGTCGCGGCCATCTCGAAGTTGAGCGGCAGGTTCGATGCCGCAATCAGCCCCTCGATGTCGGCGTCGGTGATGTGCCGGCGATCCTCGCGCAGATGCGCGGTGATACCGTCGGCGCCCGCGGCCTCGGCCAGCAGGGCAGCGCGGATCGGATCGGGCCAGGGACCGCCGCGCGCGTTGCGCACGGTGGCGACATGGTCGATGTTCACGCCGAGGCGCAGATAGCCCGGGCCAGTCGATGCAGTCGTCATGTCTGTTGCCTGTACTTGGTCGGGGTGGTCTTTGGCGCACCATAGCCGTGCAGAACCTGCGCGTCAGCCGCGTTCTGTGCAAGCTGCCTCTCGGCGCGTCGGATCCGGGTGCGCTTGAGGAGCCGCGCGCGCCGGGCGCGTTGATAGGCCGCGATAAGCGGTCGCGTGACGTAGTAGCAGGCGATCGCCACGACGAGACCCGGCATGAGCCCGCCCACCAGATAGGGCCAGCAGACATCCTGAAGGAAGAGGGCGATCTTGCCCCATTGCGGCTCGCCGTAGCCGAAAAGGCTCAGAAAGCTCTCCCACAGACCGGACAGGAACGCTCCGAACGCATCCGAGATCCGGCTGAAGTCGCGCCCCGTCGCGCCGTAGCCGAGGATCCGCCGGCCCAGTGCCAGCGAGACCGAGGCGATGATCGGAAAGGTGAGCGGGTTGCCGACGGCCGTTCCGATGATGCTGGCCAGAATATTGGCACGCAGCAGCCGCGCGAGGGCGACGGCGAGCAGGATATGCACCCCGAAGAGGGGCGTGAAGGAAGCGAAGGCGCCGCAGGCGAAGCCGAGCGCGATCCGCTCGGGCGTGTCGGGAAGCCGGCGGATACGATGACCCAGATACTCGATGCCGCGCCGCCAGCCGCGCCGCGGATAGAGCACGTGCCAGACACGATTGAGGAAGGGCGGCTTGTTGCGTCGCTTGAAGACCATGACTTCCAGACGTCCCGCCGTTCCGCGACGTGTTCGGTTTCCGGGTCAGCCCGCGACCGGCCCCTCCTGCGCGCCGCTCGGACCCGCGCGGTAGCGGCGCACCTTGGCCACGTCCGAATCGGCATCGATCGCGGTCAGCACATGGGTCAGGTGTTCCATGTCGCGGACTTCGATATCAACGATCATACGATAGAAATCGGGTTTACGTTCGGTAAAGTCGATGTCGGTGATATTTGCGTGCTGCTCTCCGATCAGCGTGCAGATCCGCCCGAGCACCCCGGCATCGTTGGCCATCGTGATCTCGACGCGCACCTCGTGATCGGCCCGGAAATGCCCTTCGGACCAGCGCAGATCGATCCAGCGATCCGGCTGATCCTCGTAGGACACCAGCTCCGCGCAGTCGATCGCGTGGATCGTAACCCCCTTGCCCCGCACGGCGATTCCGACGATCCGCTCGCCGGGGATCGGGTTGCAGCACGGCGCGGGGCTTGCCTCCTGCCCGCTGCCGAGACCGATCACCACCGGGCCCCCGGAGACACCCGCGGGGGCGAGATCGGCTTCGCGCACCAGTTCGGGGTAGAGCGTCGCGACGAGTTCCTTGCCGGTCAGTTCCGCCGCGCCGAGCCGGGCAAGCACGTCATCCCCCTCGTCGAGACCGAATCGCTTCGCCGCCGCCGCCATCGCCTTGTCGCTCGCCTTCTTGCCGACGCGCTCGAGCGCGACCCGGGCGATCTCGCGTCCCAACCAGACCTGGGTCGCACGCTGCTCACCGCGCAGGCTTCGGCGGATGGCGGACTTCGCCCGGCCGGTCACCACCATGTCCTCCCAGGAGGGCTGCGGCCGCTGGCCCTCCGCGCGGATGATCGTCACCGACTGGCCATTGCGAAGCCGGGTCCAGAGCGGCACCCGGTTGCCGTCGACCTTCGCGCCGACGCAGCTGTCCCCGATGCGGGTATGGATCGCATAGGCGAAATCGATCGGCGTGGCCCCGCGCGGCAGCTTCACCACCTCGCCCTTCGGCGTGAAGCAGAACACCTGATCGGTGAACATCTCGAGCTTGACGTGTTCGAGGAAATCCGCCGAATCCTCGGCATCCTCCAGCCCTTCGGTGATGGTGTTGAGCCACAGGAACGGATCGACCGCGAAGGGGTTCTCGAAGCGCTCGCCATCCCGGTAGGACCAATGCGCCGCCACCCCGGTCTCCGCCACCGCATGCATCTCCTGCGTGCGAATCTGGACCTCGACCCGCTTGCCGTCCCGCCCGGACACCGTGGTATGGATCGAGCGGTAGCCATTCGATTTCGGCTGGCTGATATAGTCCTTGAAGCGCCCCGGCACCGCCGTCCAGCGACGGTGGACCGCGCCCATCGCCACATAGCAGCTCTCGACATCGTCGGTGATGATCCGGAAGCCGTAGATGTCCGACAGGCGCGAGAAGCTCTCCTTCTTCTCCTCCATCTTCCGCCAGACCGAGAACGGTTTCTTCTCCCTGCCGAACACCTCGGCGCGAACACCGGCGACATCGAGCACGGCCCGGATATCTTCGGTGATCTTCGGGATCACGTCGCCGGTCTCGCGCCGCAGCGTCACGAAGCGGCGGATGATCGACTTGCGGGCCTCGGGGTTGAGGATACGGAACCCGATATCCTCGAGCTCGTCGCGCATCCACTGCATGCCCATCCGGCCCGCAAGCGGCGCATAGATCTCCATCGTCTCGCGCGCCTTGCGGGCCTGCTTTTCGGCGCGCAGATGCCGGATCGTGCGCATGTTGTGCAGCCGGTCGGCGAGCTTGACCAGCAGCACCCGCAGATCCTTCGACATCGCCATCAGGAGCTTGCGGAAATTCTCCGCCTGCGCATCCTCGACCGAGGAGAGTTGCAGATTTGTGAGCTTGGTCACGCCGTCGACGAGCTGCGCCACCTCGTCGCCGAAGCGCAGCGCGATCTCCGAATAGGTCGAACCGGTGTCCTCGATGGTGTCGTGCAGCAGCGCCGTGATGATCGAGGCGTCGTCCAGCTTCTGCTCCGCGAGCAGCATCGCCACGGCCACCGGATGGCTGAAATAGGGCTCGCCGCTCGAGCGGAACTGGCCCTGATGCATCCGCTGCCCGTATTCATAGGCAGCGGCGATCAGGCCGGAATCGGACCCGGGATTGTAGGCCGAGACCATGTCGGTGAGCGCATGCGCCGCAACGACCGGAATTGCGCCGCCCTGAGCAGCGACGGTTCCGGAGACTGCAGGCTCGCCCGGCGGTGTCAGCTCTCGCCCTGCGCTTTCATGAGTTCGCGCAGGAGGCGCTCCTCGGACATGTCGTCCTCGGCCGGAACGTCGCGGTTGCCGGCGAGCAGGGTCATCACATCGTCCTCCGGCTCGTCGACCTCGATCTGGCGCTGGTGGCTCTCGATGGCATCCTCGCGCAGCGCGTCGGCCGTGAGCGTCTCCTCGGCGATCTCCCGGAGAGCGACGACGGGGTTCTTGTCGTTGTCGCGCTCGACAGTCAGCGGAGCGCCCGCGGCAAGCTCGCGGGACCGGTGCACGGCCAGCATCACCAGCTCGAACCGGTTGGGAACCTTGTCGACACAATCTTCAACGGTTACGCGGGCCATCGCGACCTCCACTAAAGTCCGGTATTCGGAAAGTGCGGTATGTACCGTGCCAGTCAACCGAGCGCAAGGCCTGCCGAGGGCAAGGCCGGTCAAAGCGGCGTCACCGCGTCCTTGTCGTCTCCCGGCAGCGCGGCCAGAAGCTCGGCCGCGGTCCGGCCCAGCAGCGGATGGCACCAATCCGGCGCGATCTCCGTCAACGGCACCAGAACGAAGGCACGCTCCTGAAGGCGCGGATGCGGCAGCATGAGTGCCGGTGGCGGCGTCGCCCGATCCTCGGGTGCCAGATCGATCCAGCGGCGCAGCGTCCGGGCATCCGGTGCAATGCGGCCGTCGAAGGAGATCAGGTCGAGATCGCAGACCCGCGCGGCCCAGCGCCGGCTCCGCTCCCGCCCGAGTTCGTGCTCGACCGCGTGGAGATCGGCCAGCAGCCTCTCGGGAAAGACGCTTGTCTCGAGCAGCGCCGCACCGTTGGTGAAGTCCGGACCGGAGCCGGCGGGAAAGGCCGGATTCCGGTACCAGCGGCTTTGCGCAACGATCCGATGCCCACGCGTGACGATCGCAGCGAGAGCGGCCTCGAGCGTCGCGCGCGGCGACCGGCCGTCCGGACCGGGCAGATTCGCGCCAAGTGCAATTATGGCGAACATCTGTTAACCTTTCTCGCGGGGCCGAGACCGAGGCGGCTTTTCAACCGGGTTTTCTGCTTTTATAACGACCTCTGCTGATCGGAATACCTATTCACCCGGTCCGGCGCGCCGCCCTCGGCGCGCATTCGGTGCGGGCAGAGTTCATTGAAACCACAACGACCTGCATACAAAGGACGAAGAAAATGTTCTACAGGGACGAGCGGTTGGCGCTGTTCATCGATGGCGCGAATCTCTACGCGGCCGCACGGGCGCTCGGCTTCGACATCGACTACAAGCTGTTGCGGACGGAGTTCATGCGGCGCGGGAAGCTGCTCCGCGCCTTCTACTACACCGCCCTTCTGGAGACCGAGGAATATTCGCCGATCCGCCCGCTGGTGGACTGGCTGAATTACAACGGCTTCGCGATGGTCACCAAGCCCGCCAAGGAATTCACCGATTCGCAGGGCCGCCGCAAGGTGAAGGGCAACATGGATATCGAGCTCGCCGTCGACGCGATGGAGATCGCTCCGCGCGTAGACCACATCGTGCTGTTCTCCGGCGACGGCGATTTCCGGCCCCTGGTGGAATCGCTGCAGCGCCAGGGCGTGCGGGTCTCGGTGGTCTCGACCATCCGCACCTCGCCGCCGATGATCGCCGACGAATTGCGCCGCCAGAGTGACAACTTCATCGAACTCGACGAATTGCGCGAAGTCATCGGTCGCCCGCCGCGGACCGAAAGCAGTCCGCCCGTGACCGCAGACAGCGAACAGTGACGGGCGGCGGTCCGGCCATTGGGCCGGAACCGCCGCACGACTGCGACCGCTGCCCGCGACTCGTCGAATTCCGCCGCGACTGGCAGGCCCGCGAGCCCGGTTGGTTCAACGGCGCTGTCCAGTCCTTCGGCTCCGCCGATGCCCGCCTCCTGGTGCTCGGCCTCGCTCCGGGCCTGCGTGGCGCGAACCGCACCGGCATTCCCTTCACCGGCGATGCTTCCGGCGCGATGCTCTTCGCGGCCCTGTCCCGCGCCGGATTCGCAGGCCATGACCTTGGCCGCGAGGGCGCTCCGGTGCTGCACGATACGATGATCACCAATGCCGTGCGCTGCGTCCCGCCGAAGAATCGCCCGGTCGCCGCCGAAATCGCCGCCTGCCGGGCCTTTCTGGCGGCGCGTCTCGCCGCCTTGCCCCGTCTCCGCGCCGTGCTCTGCCTCGGTACGGTCGCCCACACGGCACTGATAGACGCGCTCGGTGCCCGGCGCCGGGACCATGCATTCGCACATGGCGCCCGACACAGGCTCTCCGGCCTCGCGGTTTTCGACAGCTACCATTGCTCCCGGCTCAACACGAATACCGGCCGACTTACTGCCGCCATGCTCGACGGCGTGCTCGCGGCCATCCGGTTTCATCTCGAGCCAATGGGCAACGCTGCGGCCGATTGAGGCTTCATTCCCGCCCCCCGGACATTGTAGCATGGCCGGGACCGAAACGAGCGATGGCGAGGTCCATGCCCGATCCCCTGACCCTCTACCTTGCCGCACCGCGCGGCTTCTGCGCCGGCGTCGACCGGGCCATCAAGATCGTCGAGATGGCCCTCGAGAAATGGGGCGCCCCGGTCTATGTGCGCCATGAAATCGTCCACAACCGCTTCGTGGTTGACGGGCTGCGCGACAAGGGCGCGGTCTTCGTCGAGGAACTCGAGGATTGCCCCCCCGATCGGCCGGTGATCTTCTCCGCGCACGGCGTGCCGAAATCCGTGCCGGCCGAGGCCGAGGCGCGGCGGATGCTCTATGTCGATGCGACCTGCCCGCTGGTCTCGAAGGTGCATATCGAGGCCGAACGGCACCACGCAAACGGGCTTCAGATGGTGATGATCGGGCATGTCGGCCATCCGGAAGTGATCGGCACGATGGGCCAGTTGCCGGACGGCGCGGTTCTCCTGGTCGAGACGGTGGCAGACGTTTCAGGCCTCGCCCCGAACGATCCCGACCGGCTCGCCTTCATCACCCAGACCACGCTGAGCGTCGACGACACCGCCGACATCGTCGCGGCCCTGCAGGCGCGGTTCCCGAAGATCGTCGGCCCGCACAAGGAAGACATCTGCTACGCCACCACCAACCGGCAGGAAGCGGTGAAGGCGATGGCGCCGAAGGTCGACGCGATGCTCGTCATCGGCGCGCCGAATTCGTCGAACTCGCAGCGTCTGGTCGAGGTCGGCAGCAAGGCAGGCTGCGCCTATTCCCAGCTTGTCCAGCGTGCCGCCGACATTGACTGGCGCGCCCTGAAGGGCATCCGGTCGGTCGGCATCACCGCCGGCGCCTCCGCCCCGGAAGTGCTCGTCGACGAAGTGGTCGATGCCTTCCGCGCCCGCTACGATGTCACCCTCGATCTCGTGGAGACCGCCCGCGAGGACGTCGAGTTCAAGGTGCCGCGCGTGCTCCGGGAGAAGGTGGCGTGAGCCGTGTCCCCTTCCCGGCGATGTTTCTCGGCGCCGCCGGACTGATCCCTTTTGCCTTCGGCGTGACGCTGCTCTTCGCCGAACCCGGCACCCTGAACGGTTTCGGGCTGATCGATCCCACACCCGCCGGCGGCGCGAAGCTCCTGCAGGATTTCGGCGCGATCATCCTCGGCTTCATGGGCGGCTGCCTCTGGGGCTTCACCGCCGCTCCGGGGCGCAAACCGACCCTCGGCCTGCTCGCCGCCACCATCGTGCCCGCCTTCATCGCCATCCTCGCCATGCGACCCGACCCGGCCCTGAGCTGTCTCTGGCTCGCCTTCGGCTTCGTGGTGCTCCAGGGCATCGATCTGGTATTCAGCCGCGCCGGCATCGCCCCCGATTACTGGCTGAGCCTGCGCCTGCCGCTCACCGCCGGCGTGATCGCCTGCCTTCTCACCGGGGCGCTCTATGGCTGAACGCCTCACGCTTCTGTCGATGCCGTCCTCCGGAAACAGCTACAAGGTCCGCCTCCTGCTGGCACTTCTGGGGCGCGACTATGTGCATGTCGCGCTCGAATACCAGACACCCGAACTTGCGCGAGGCCAAGGCGGCAGGCCGGCTTCCGACAGGCAAACTCCCGGTGCTGGAACTCGACGACGGGCGGGTCCTGTCGGAATCGAACGCGATCCTGTGGTTTCTCGGCCGAAGGAACCACCTTCCTTCCCGAGGGTCCGTTCGCCCGCGCCCGGATCCTCTCGTGGATGTTCTTCGAGCAGAACCAGCACGAGACGACCATCGCCGTGCGCGCCGCCCTGCGAATGTACCCGCATCGTGCGCCCGACGCGACGCCGGCGCGCCTCGCAGCCCTTCTCGCAGGCCGGCAACGCGGTCTTCGACATCATGGAAACCCGCCTTGCCGGCCGCGACTGGTTCGAGGGCGACGGCCCGACGATCGCCGACATCGCCCTCTACGCCTACACCCACACGGCGGAGAGCCGCGGCGGCTACGATCTCTCTGGCTTCCCGTCCATCCGCGCCTGGATCGCCCGGATCGCGGCGCTGCCCGGCCATGTCGGCCTCGACGACCTGCCGGCATGACCGAGATCTTCGCCTATACCGACGGGGCCTGCTCGGGCAATCCCGGCCCCGGCGGCTGGGGCGTGCTGATGATCGCCCGCGACGGCGACACCGTGCTGCGCGAGCGCGAACTCTCCGGCGGCGCCTCCGAGACCACCAACAACCGCATGGAACTGATGGCCGCGATCTCCGCCCTCGAAGCCCTCGAGCGCAAGGCAGCCCTCACCCTCGTGACCGACAGCGTCTATGTCCGCGACGGGCTCACGAAATGGATCCACGGCTGGAAGCGCAACGGCTGGAAGACCGCCGCGAAGAAGCCCGTGAAGAACGACGACCTCTGGAAGCGCCTCGACGCCGCAGCCGCAATCCCACGACGTGACCTGGGAATGGGTCAAGGGCCATGCCGGCCACCCGGAGAACGAACGCGCCGATGCGCTGGCCCGCGCCGGCATGGCCCCCTTCAAGCCCGCGAAAGCCGCGCAATGAGCTACACGCAGGCGCTCGACTTCGCCGCCGTCTTCGTCTTCGCCCTGACCGGCGGCCTCACGGCCAGCCGCGCCCAGCTCGACATCGTCGGCTTCCTGTTCATCGCCTGCCTCACCGCGGTCGGCGGCGGCACGGTGCGCGACCTCCTGCTGCGCCGCGACGAGGTCTTCTGGATCGCCAACCCCACCTACATCGCCGTCGCCTGCGCCGCCGCCCTCCTCGTCTTTCTCACCGCCCACCGCCTCGAATCGCGCTACCGGGCGATCCTCTGGCTCGACGCGCTGGCCCTCGCGGTCGCCGTGACGGCCGGCGTCTTCGCCGCACGCCTTGCCGGTGTCTCGGAACCCGTCGTCGTCATCATGGGCGTGGCCACCGGCTGCTTCGGAGGATTGATGCGGGACGTGGTCTGCAACGAGGTGCCGATGGTGCTGCGCCAGGGCGAGCTCTACGTCACCGCCGCGGCTGCGGGCGCCACGGTAGCGGTGCTGGTGGCACCCCTTACCGACTCCATTCCGGTGCTGATCGCCGTCTGCGCCGGCTCGACCTTCGCCCTGCGCGCGGGCTCGCTCGCCTTCGGCTGGCGGCTTCCGGTCTACAAGCCACGGGCCCCGCGAACGAATCCGCCCCGGCGCTGAGGCCGGAACTACGCAGTGCCCAGCACCTGGCCCGGCACGATCGCCCGCCCGCGCTGGAACTCCGAAGCCTCGAGAGGCGCCTTGCCCGCCCGCTGCAGCCGCAGGAGCCGGAGCGCACCGCTCCCGCAGGCAATGGTCGGCGCGGCATCGAGCACCAGCCCGGGCGCACCCGCCCCGACAGCCGGTTCGGCCAGCAACAGCTTCACCCGCTCGCCGTCGATCATCGTCCAGGCACCGGGAAACGGCGCGAGGCCCCGGATCATCCGGTCGATCTCCGCCGCCGGACGCGTCCAGTCGATCCGCGCCTCCGCCTTGTCGATCTTTTCCGCATAGGTCACACCGGCCTCCGGCTGCGGTTCCGCGACGAGATCGTCGAGCCGGTCCAGCGCCTCGACGATCAACCCGGCACCGAGCGTCGAAAGCCGGTCGTGCAGATCGCCCGCACGTGTCCGTCCGGGCCGATCGGGATCGCCCCGCGCAGCAGAACCGGCCCGGTATCGAGCCCGGCCTCCATCGCCATGATGCACACACCGGTCTCGGCATCTCCGGCCATGATCGCCCGCTGGATCGGCGCCGCCCCGCGCCAGCGCGGCAGAAGCGAGGCATGAATGTTGAAGCACCCGCGCGCCGGTGCATCGAGCACCGCCTGCGGCAGGATCAGCCCGTAGGCCACCACCACCGCCGCGTCTGCATCCAGAGCCGCGAACGCCGCCTGCTCGGCCGGATCCCGCAGGCTCGAGGGGCTCCTGACCGGCAGACCGAGGGCCTCGGCCCGAAGCTGCACCGGGCTCGGGCGCGGATGCTTGCCGCGTCCCGCGGGGCGCGGCGGCTGGGTGTAGACACAGGCGATCTCGTGCCCGGCTTTCACCAGCGCATCGAGCGCGGAAACCGAGAAATCGGGCGTTCCCATGAAGATGAGCCGCATCGGCCGAGCCTCCGGAGACGGACGGGCCATCAGGCCCGGGCACGCTCTTTCTTGAGCTTCTTCATCCGGTTGGTGATCATCGTGCGCCGAACGGTGCCGAGATAGTCGATGAAGAGCTTGCCGTCGAGATGATCGATCTCGTGCTGCACACAGACCGCCGGGCGGCCGTCGAACTCCGCCTCGTGGGTCGCGCCATCCAGCCCCAGCCAGCGCAGCCGCAGCGACGACGCCCGCGTCACATCGGCGTAGACATCCGGAATCGACAGGCAGCCCTCTTCGCTGATCGCGAGTTCTTCCGACAACTCCAGAATCTCGGGGTTCAGGAACACCCGCGGATCAGGCTCGTCCTCCGGCCCCGCGCAATCCATCACGAAGACCCGCTTCATCACCCCGATCTGCGGCGCCGCGAGCCCGATTCCGGGCGCATCGTACATCGTGCCGAGCATGTCGTCGGCCAGCGTCTCGAGACCCTGCTCGCGCGCGGCGACCGGCTCGGCCAGCTTGCGCAGCCGCGGATCGGGATGGATCAGGATCGGGCGGATCGTCATGCGCCGCACTTAGGCGATGGTCGCGACCTTGACAAGATGCCCGCCTCCGGCGCCCATACCGCGCGAACGCCCGACCGGAGAGCCCCATGTTCGACTTCGACGAGATCATCGACCGCCGCCACACCCATGCCGAGAAATGGGACGACATGGAGCGGCTCTACGGGATCTCCCCCGACGACGGCGGTCTGCCGATGTGGGTCGCGGACATGGATTTCCGCGCGCCACCCGAGGTGAACGCGGCGATCGCCGAGGCCGCAGCCCATGGCGTGCACGGCTATTACGGTGATGATGCCCCCTATCGTGGCGCCATCTGCGGCTGGATGCAGCGCCGGCACGGATGGGACGTCCCCCCCGAGGCCATCACCACGACAAATGGCGTCGTCGCCGGCGTGGCGATCTCGATACGGGCCTTCACCGAGCCCGGCGACGGCGTCATCCTCTTCACCCCGGTCTACCACGCCTTCGCCCGCATGGTGAAAGCCAACGGCCGCGAGGTGGTCGAATCCGTGCTCGCGGAACATGATGGCAGCTACCGCATGGACCTCGATGCGCTGGCATCCCGGCTCACCGGCCGCGAGAAGACTGCTGATCCTCTGCTCGCCGCACAATCCCGGTGGGCGGCATCTGGGACGCCGACGAATTGCGCGAGGTCGCCGAATTCTGCCGGACGCATGATCTGATCCTGATCAGCGACGAGATCCATCACGACATCGTCTTTCCGGGCGAAAAGCATGTGGTCATGCCCCTCGCGGCCCCCGACTGCCTCGACCGGCTGGTGATGCTGACGGCGGCAAGCAAGGTCTTCAACATCGCCGGCGGGCTGACCGGCAACGCGATCATTCCCGACGCCGCCCTGCGCGCCCGCTTCGATGCGGCCCATCGGGCAACCGGAAAGACCGTCAACCGGATCGGCGTGATGATGGTCACCGCCGCCTATGCCCACGGCGATGCCTGGGTCGACGCGCTCTGCGCCTATCTGGCGAAGAACGCGGCGATCTTCGAGGCCGGCCTCGCCGCCATTCCGGGCGTGCGGCTGTCGCCGATGCAGAGCACCTATCTCGCCTGGGCCGACTTCCGCGGCACCGGCATCGACCAGGCCGAACTGACCGAGCGGGTCTGCGGCCGCGCCCGGATCGCCCCGAGCCCTGGCCCGGTCTTCGGCACCGGCGGCGAAGGCTTCCTGCGCTTCAACCTCGGAACCCCGCGCGCCCGCGTCGAGGAAGCCGTCGCAAGGCTGCAGGACGCGTTCTCGGACCTGCAATGACCGGGCGGTGATTTCGCCGGGCGCGCGCACCGATGTATCGGCCGGACAGTCTCGCTTCAGGAATCGTTTACCCTTTTTCCCTTCAAGAACAATAGGTTGGTCTCTGTCCTGGCTAGGACAGACAAAAAACCCTTCCGGCCGGCAATCCGATAGCGTCAGAACATCACGCAATCCGGCGCCGGCGGCAGCGCATCCATGCCCGGAGGCAGCGTCGGCGTGTATTCGAACGAGGCGATCATCGCCCCCACGTCGAAGGCGATGAAGAGCTGGTTCGAGCCCTGCCGGATCGCGATCCCTTCCGGGTCCATCCCGTAGCCTGCCAGCGGAGCCGTCGCGAGCAACCGTCCCTGCGCGTCGAACTCGTAGAGGCTGTTCGTCCCCTCCATGTCGTCGACGATCAGCAGATGCCCGGTCCGCGGATCCCGCGCGATCCCCTGCGCCTCCCTCAGCGGCGGATCGAGCGTCATCGTGTCGATCCGGCGTAGCAGCGTGCCGTCCGGCGCGTACCAGCTCAGCCATTCGGGATCGTCCTCGACGGTGATGATGGATCCGTCCTCGTCGATCGCGATGCCCTCGGTATCGGTCCAGCCCTCCGAGCTCGAGAACGGCGCCGCGAGCGGCTCGCCGCGCTTGGAAAGCCGCTGGAAATTCCCGGACCCGTCGGCGACGATCAGGTTCTCCCCTTCCAGCGAGATCGCCTTGATCCGCCGAAGATCGGACCCGACCCGCGCGATCTCGCGGCCATCGAGGGTGACGAGGATCGCCTCCGGACCTTCATTCGCGATCCAGAGCCCACAAAAATCCGGGTCGTAATCGAGGCTCGCCGGCCGGTCGAGGCGGTAGCTGTCGGTCAGCACCAGATCGAGCGCCGCCACAGGCCATGCGATCGCCAGCGCAGTCGCGATCCCGATGGTTCGATGCATGGGTCTACCCTCCGGTCGATGATCTCAACTTGGGCCAGCACCCGGCGCGGTCAACCCGGATCCGGGCTGGACAGATCGCGCAGCGCCATTTGACAGTGTGCAGCGCAGCATAATATCACGGGCGCAGTCGCGGCTTTGCTTTCCGCGCCCCCGCAGGAGATACTCCAGATGAGCTTCACGATCCCCCCGAGCCCACCGGCCCGCCCGAACCGCTGCCAGCTCTTCGGGCCGGCGTCCAACACGAAGCTCTTCGAGAAAATGGCGGCTTCCGCAGCCGATGTGGTCAACCTCGACCTCGAGGACAGCGTCTCGCCCTCGGACAAGGAGATGGCGCGGGCCAGTGCCGTGAAGGCGATCAACGAGGTGGACTGGGGCCGCAAGACCCTTTCGGTACGGATCAACGGTCTCGACACGCCCTACTGGTATCGCGATGTGGTCGATCTGATGGAGCAGACCGGCGACCGGCTCGACATGATCATGATCCCCAAGGTCGGCAATGCCGCGGATCTCTACGCCGTCGATGCGCTGGTGAGCGCGATCGAGGCCGCCACCGGCCGCGGGCGTCGTCTCGGCTTCGAGGGCATCATCGAAACCGCATCCGGCTTCGCCAATGTCCGCGAGATCGTGAAGGGCAGCCCCCGGCTGCAGGCGCTGTCGCTCGGCGCCGCGGACTACGCAGCCTCGATGGGGATGCAGACCACCGGCATCGGTGGCACCCAGGAAAACTACTACATGCTGCCCCCAAGGAGAGCGGTGACCGCGAGACCCGGCACTACGTCGATCCCTGGCACGGCGTGACCTGCGACATCGTCGCGGCCTGCCGCACCCACGGCGTGCTGCCGGTGGACGGTCCCTACGGCGATTTCTCCGATGACGCGGGCTTCATCGCGCAGGCGCACCGCGCGGCAACCCTCGGCATGGTCGGAAAATGGGCCATCCATCCCAAGCAGATCGCCCTCGCCAATCAGGTCTTCACGCCGACCGACGAGGCGGTCGCCGAAGCCCGGGAGATCCTTGCCGCCATGGAAAAGGCCAAGACGGAAGGCCAGGGCGCCACGGTCTACAAGGGCCGACTGATCGACATCGCATCGATCAAGCAGGCACAGGTGATCGTCGATACCGCGGAGAAGATCGCGCAGTGAACCGGCCGCGGGCGCCGCTCAGACCAGCGGCGCCCAGAGTTCCGTCAGCAGGTCCTCAGGCGCAGTATCGATGGGATCGTTGACATAGACTTCGAAACTGGGGGCGTCGGAGGCCGTCCGACCCGTCGCCGCCAAGCCTTCTCCGTAGAGATAGGCCCAAGCCTCGGGCAGGCCGGAATAAGGCCCCTGCAGCCGCAGCATCGCATGGGGCCCTGCAGCCAGCGTCAAGTTCTCGAGATCGGCCGGACAAGCGACACCAGGCGGCATCTGCACCCCGGCGAAAGCGCGCAGATCGGCCGGCGCCACGCGGCCGGGATCATCGAAATAGACCCCGATCATCGCCTCGATGCGCGGCAACAGCCCGGCCCGGCCGATCGCGTCGAACATCGCCGCGAAGACCGGGCCGATCTCGGGATAGGGGCCACGATGCGCCAAGCCGAGCAGAGTCCGCTCCGGGCCTTCGACGAGGTTCACCTGATACATCGTGCTCTCCTTCGGTGTGTGACGACCGAGCATAACACGATCCGCACGTCGCGCCGATTGCGCCCGGTCGCGATTTCGGGGTAATCCGGGCCGGGTTCAACAGAGGTGCGGCGGTGCAGACCTATCTCGATTTCGAAAAGGGCCTTGCCGAGATCGAGGGCAAGGCGGAGGAACTGCGGGCCCTCGCGCGCAAGAATGCGGAGATGGATGTCGAGACCGAGGCGGCGGCGCTTGATTCCAAGGCGTCGAAACTGCTCGACGATCTCTACGGCAATCTCGACGCCTGGCGGAAATGTCAGGTGGCGCGGCATCCGGACCGGCCGCATTGCAAGGACTACATCGACGCACTCTTCACCGACTGGACGCCGCTCGCCGGCGACCGCAACTTCGCCGACGATCTCGCGATCATGGGCGGGCTGGCCCGGTTCGAGGACCGGCCCGTGATGGTGATCGGCCAGGAAAAGGGCAACGACACCAAGAGCCGCATCGAGCGGAATTTCGGCATGGCGCGCCCCGAAGGCTACCGCAAGGCGATCCGCCTGATGGATCTCGCCGACCGGTTCGGCTTGCCGGTGATCACGCTCGTCGACACCCCCGGCGCCTATCCCGGCAAGGGCGCCGAGGAGCGCGGACAGGCCGAGGCGATCGCGCGCTCGACCGAGAAGTGCCTCACGCTCGGGGTGCCCATCGTCTCCGTCATCATCGGCGAGGGCGGGTCGGGCGGCGCCGTGGCGCTCGCCACCGCCGACCGCCTCGCGATGCTCGAGCATTCGATCTATTCGGTGATCTCGCCGGAGGGCTGCGCCTCGATCCTCTGGAAGGACGCCGAGAAGATGCGCGAGGCCGCGGCGGCCCTGCGGCTGACCGCGCAGGATCTGTTTGCCCTCGGCGTGGCCGACAGGATCATCCCCGAACCCCGCGGCGGGGCACAGCGCGACCGGCAGATGGCGATTTCCGGCGTCGGCACGGCGATCGGCGCGATGCTGGGCGAGATGGACGGTCTGCGCGGCGATGCCCTGCGCGACGCCCGCCAGCGCAAGTATCTCGACATGGGGCAGAGGTCACTGGTCGGCTGAGAGCCGGTCCGGATCGAACCCGGCCTCCCGCATCAGCCGGTCGGAGTTCTCCTCCACCACGGCTTCCATGCGCGTCATGAATTCGGGGATCGGCAGGCCCGCCGGGATCGGCTCGAGGAATTCGAGCACTGCGAGGCCCGGCTTGCGGTAGCGGCTTCGCCGGGACCAGAACACGCCCACATTGGTCGCCGCCGGGGCACAGGGCTGACCGCGCCGCTCGTAGAGCACGCCGGCGCCGATCTTGTAGGGCAGCTTCGCGCCGGGCAGCACGCGGGTGCCCTGCGGGTAGATGAGGAGCTGGCTCGCCGCCTCCGCGCTCTTCTCCGCATGGGCGACCATGTCCTTCATCGCCTGGCCTTTCCTGCCGCGCGCCACCGGCGTCGAACCGACGCGGGTGGCGTAGAACCCGAAGATCGGCGCCCATTTGAGCTCCTTCTTCATGATGGCCTTCATGCGCGGCAGCGCATGCATCAGCAGCAGGATGTCGAGGAACGACTGGTGCTTGGCGCAGACGATGACATTCCCCTGCGGCACGGGCCCGCGCACCTCGGTGCGCAGTCCGCAGATCACCCGCAGCAGCCACAGCACCCAGCGGCAATAGACCTTGCAGGCCCAGTAGGCCCCGTCCTGCGACCAGATCGCGGCGGGCGCGAAGGCGATGCCCATGATCAGCATCGAACGTACATGAGGACGTCGAAGATCAGCGAGCGCACAAGCAGCATCGGGCGGCAGTCTCCTCGGATCAGCTCCAGCGGCGGAGCGCGCGGCGCACGGCGCGGCCGGTGGCGAGGCGGGCAACAAGGGCCACCGCGACCGGAACCAGCGCGAGGATCAACCAGTGCCAGCCCTGAGGCCCGATGCCAACAAGGAAGAAGCCGGGCTCGCTGGCGCTGGGCAGGAGCGCGAGCAGGATCAGCCCGACGAGCCCCCCTGCCAGGGCCCCCTGCAGGGCCCGCACCACGTAGCGGCGCGTGAAGGCACCGGCGATGTAGCGATCCCGCGCGCCGACCTGCCGGAGCGTGCGGATCGCCGGACCATTGGCGGCGACCGCCGCATGCGCCGCGAGGCCGAGCACGCCCGCGAGGACGGCGACGAGCAACGCGAAACTCGCGAAGGCAAAGAGCCGCAGCCGCTCGGCAGTGGTGACCAGCGAAGCCCGCCACGCACCGTGGTCGTCATAGACCGCCGCCGGCGCCTCGGCCTGCAGTCGCAAGGTGAGGCTCTCGATGTTGAGCCGATCCGGGTCGGTGGCGACCTCGATCAGGAGCGGCAGCGGGAGGCTGTCGAGGGCAGCTTCCGACCCGAGCCAGGGTTCGAGCAGGGCCCGCTGTTCGGCGACCTCGATCATCCGCACACCGCGCACCCCCGGCGTGGTGCGCAGCACGTCGAGCGCGGCGCGTGCCTGCTCCTCGACATCCTCGCCGCCCCCGAGGATCTGCAGTGTCGCCGTATCGGCGAGCGAGCCCTCCCAGGTCTCCGCCAGCCGGCCGGCGGCGAGGGCCAGCGCCAGCACCACGATCGCGAAGAACGCCATGATGGCGGACAGGAGCCCGACCGAGCGCGCCGATTGCGCGCCCGGCGGCACGATCCGCATGTCGCCGGTCTCGCCAAGGGTCCAGCGGCGGAGTTTCCCGATTGCCGTCACAGATCGGCGCCCGCGAGATGCACCCGGCCCTGGTCGATCCGCAAGACCCGCGCCTGAACCCGGGCCTTGGCGGCCCGGATCAAATTGAGATCATGGGTGGCGATCAGCACCGTCTTGCCCATGCGGTTGAGTTCGATCAGCAACGTGAGCACCCGCATCGCCATGTCATGGTCCACATTGCCGGTGGGCTCGTCCGCGAGGATCACCCGCGGGCTGAGGATCACGGCGCGTGCCACCGCGGCACGCTGGCGTTCGCCGCCCGACAGTTCCGGTGGCAGCGCATCGACACGATCGGTCAGATCGACCCATTCGAGCAGGGCCTGCAAATCCTGCGACCGCTCGCGCATATCGATCCCGCTGACCAGAAGCGGCAAGGAGATGTTCTCGAGAAGCGGCAGATGGTCGAGGAACTGGCAGTCCTGATGCACGACACCGACCGCCCGGCGCAGATCCGAGATCGCATCGCGATCATGAGGCGCGATCCGATGACCGAAGAAGCTGATGCTGCCGCTCGTCGGTTCCAGGTCCATGTAGCACAGGCGCAGGAAGGTGGTCTTGCCCGAGCCCGACGGGCCGATGAGGAAGTGGAACGCCCCCGGAGCCAGCGCCAAAGTCATATCTCTCAGCACGACGCTCGCGCCATAGCTGAACCCAGCATCCTCGAACTCGATCACCGGGTCCTCCGTGGCCATGGCCGCCTTATACCGCGCCGGCTCGCGGGCGCAACGTGATGCGGGGCCCGGCGCCTTGGAATGCTGCCGCCGCGCCGCTAGAACGGAAAGACCGATTCGGCAGCCTCCCGTTCCGTGGCCGATCGCCCGCCGGAGAGACCGTCCATGCGCCTGACCTGCCCCGAATGCGGCGCCGAATACGAGGCTCCCGACAGCGAGATCCCGACCGAGGGCCGGCATGTGCAATGCACCGCCTGTCACACCCGCTGGTTCGCCCGCAAGGCGATCCCCGAGCAGGTGAGCGAGGACGAGATCCTCACCCGGCTCGAAAGCCGCCGTCCGCATCTGCGTCCTGTCCCGGATGTCGAAGTGGCCACCGAGGATCCGGGCGATTTCGAATGGGAAGGAGTGCCCCCGGCCGAATCCGCCGAGGCGGAAGCCCCCGCCCCGCCGGCCGATCCGGTTCCCTCCGGCCTCGTGCCCTTTCCGGGCACGAGCGCCGTGCCGCAGCCGCGCTCCGTACCCGAGCCCACTCCGCAAGCCGCGCCACGTCCGGCCGTCACGCCGCGCAATGCATCGAATGAGACCCACAGGCTCGACCTCACCGCGGAAGCCATGATGCCCGCCGAGGCCACACCGCGGGAGCGGAGCGGATTCCGGCGCGGACTGGTCATCGGGCTCGGCCTCGTTCTGGCCGCGCTGCTGCTCTACGTCGTGGCCCGGCCGGTCGCGGGCGCGGTGCCGCTGCTCGGCGGCTACGTCGAGATGATCGACGGGATGCGCGCCACACTGGCCTTCGCCACCCAGTCCTGACCGTCGGCTTCAGAACCGGTCAAGCAACCGGCGCAGATAGTCGAGCTCGATCTCCGGCCGCCCGAGTTCTCCCGACCGGCGCCGGATCTCGTCGAGGATCTCGCGCGCCCGCGCCGCCGGATCACCGTCGGGCAACATGTCGGCATCGGTCCCGAAACTGCCGCGCGAGCCGAGCGGACGACCAAGCGGATCGCGACCGCCATCGGCCTGTGCCTGTCCGTCCTGGCCCTCGCCCTGCTGCCCCTCGCCCTGCGCCTGCTGCATGTCCTCGCTGAGGCCGCGCATGCCGTCACGCAGGTTGTCGATCGCCTCCGCCTGCCGGTCCAGCGCCCCGGAGGTATCCCCCTCCTCCAGCCCGCGTCCGGCCTCTTCCATGTTGCGCTCCGCCTCGCGCAACGCCTCGCGGGTGCCTTCGCCCGCCGCCCCCGGAAGGTCGCGCCGAAGCTGCTCGACCATGTCTCGGAGCTCCTGCTGGCGTTCGGCGAGCGACTGGCCGCCCTGCCCCTCGCCCTGCTGCGGTTCACCCGGCTGGCCTTCGCCTTGCTGCTGTCCGGGCTGGCCCGGCTGATTGCCCTGCGGATCGCCGGGCTGGCCAGGCTGGCCGCCCTGCCGGCCCTCCTGGAACTCCCGCTGAAGCTGCTGGAAACTCTCGTCGGCAAGACCCTGCTGCTGGCGGAGCGCATCTGCCATGCCCTGCAGGCTCTGCTGACCCTGGCCCTGACCTTCGCCCTGGCCCTGACCCTCGGCCATCCGCATTTCCATGTTCTCGAGCATCTGCTGGAGCATCTCGAGCAGCGCCTCGGCCTCGGCCCGGCGCCCCTGTTCGGACAGCTCCTGGATGCGGTCCATGAGCTCCTGGATCTGATCCTGCGACATCATCTGGCCGTCGGAGGGCGCCTCCGCGCGCTCCATCTCGCCGTTCTCGATCGCTTCCTCGGCGAGCTGCTGCATGTAGTCGCGGGTGGCCTCCCGCAACTCGTCCATCAACTCGGCGATCTCCTCGTCGGTCGCTCCGTTGCGCAGCGCCTCCTGCAGCCGCTCCTTCGCCCGCGCAAGCCGCTCTGCGGCATCCCCGAGACCGCCCTCTTCGAGGATCAGCGCCGCCTGCCAGAGCGCCTCGGCAATCTCCGCGCGATCGGCCGCGAGCGTGTCGCCCTTCACCGCCGAATCGAGCCTTCGGATCGCGGTGCGCAGCACCAGATAGGCGCCCGGACTGTCGACAAGATCCTCCGGGCGGTGCGTCGTGGCGCGCAACACCTGCGTCACCCGTCTGCCATTCTCCAGCGACCACAGCAGATCGCGCCGCTGCTCGATCACCGCCGCGGCCAGCGGATCATAGAACCGTTTTCCCGGCAGCGCATCGGCCGCGACTTCGGTCGTGCCGGTCTGGTCGACGGCGTCCTCGGCGGTCAGCGTGACGGTGACCGGCAGGCCGACCCAGGGATGTTTGGAGAAATCCTCCACCAGCGTCTCGGCGATGTCGGTCCCGGCCCCGGTCATCGGCAGCGGCAGGTCGACGACGAGCGCCTCCTGCGGCTCGGGGTCGGGCACCCGCCCGTAGCGACGATCGACCCGGTCGAGATCGAGGGTGATCCGCGCGGTGGCCCCGGTGACACCGTAATCGTCGGTGGCCGAGAAGCTCAGCCGCGTTTCGCCCCCCGGAGCGCGCTCGAGCGGGCCCATCAGCGTGATGTCCGGCGCGCGGTCGGGTTCCGCAACGAAATTCCAGGCCGCCAGCGGGTTGCCGTCGCGCGTCAGGTCGATCATCCCGGCGCGACGGATCTCGAACTCCGCGAGCGCGATACCGTCGCCGGCTTCCGCCAGAACGGCCGGCATGTCGGACACCGTTTCGGTGAGCCCGAACTCCTCCACCCCACCATAGGCACGCAGCAGCACGCGGGTTCCTTCGGGAACCGAGATCACCTCGCCGGCGCCGATCTCCGGAAGATAGAGCGTCGGTCGGCCGGTATGCGCCGGCGGTTCGGCCCAGCCCTCGAAGCTCGGCCCGGTCGCGACCGCCACCGGCTCCTCGCCGCGCAGCGCCGCACTCATGCCCTCGATGCCCTGCGACCGGGCGAAGGCGATGGCCGCAAGAACAACCACCAGCGCCATCAGCCGCAACGCCCACGGGTCGCGCGGCGCGAGGCGCAGGTCCGCCGGGACGGCGCGGGCCGCGGCGGCGCGGGCGCGCATCCGCGCCATGTGCGCCTCCCAGACCGAGCGGACCTCGGGGTCGTCCTCGCCACCGGCGGGACGATCCGCCAGCGCCGCGAGCGGCCGTCCGGGCAGGGTCGCATCGATCCGGGCCATGGCATCGGCGTCGCTCGGCCAGACGAAAGCCACAGCGCCGCGCCACCCGCACCAGAGAACCGCGGCTGCGGCGACAACGAGCGCCATCCAGGCCTGAGGATAAGACAGGGTCTCCCCGAGCCCGAAGGCAAGCAGCGCCCAGATCACGCCGATCACGGCTGCCAGGGGCCAGAACGCGCGCAGCGCCGACTCGGCGATCATCCCGGCCCGCGTGCGGCCGATCATGCGCGAGATGCGCTCGGAATCCTGCCTGTGCGGGTCCTCGGTCTCTGTCGTCATCCGCCTCGCTCTTTCCGGCCAGCGGTGTCCCGCAGCCTCAGTCTCGACCGATCCAGTCAGGGATGGTATCGCGCGAAAGCATTTCGTCAAAGCTCGGTCGGTGTCGCACCACGTCGAAGTGATCTCCGGACACCAGAACCTCGGGCACCAGCGGGCGCGAATTGTATTCAGACGCCATCACCGCCCCGTAGGCCCCTGCCGAGCGAAAGGCCACCAGATCGCCCGCGGCGAGCGGCGGAAGATCGCGCGCCTTCGCGAAGGTATCGCCGCTCTCGCAGACCGGGCCCACCACGTCCACCGGCGCCGTCTCGAGGCCGGGGGCCGGTTCACGGACCGGCACGATGTCGTGCCAGGCGTCGTACATGGCCGGGCGGATCAGGTCGTTCATCGCCGCGTCGAGGATCAGGAAGTCGCGCCCCTCGCCGGCCTTGCGGTAGATGACCTCGCTGACCAGAATTCCCGCATTGCCGGCGATCAGCCGCCCCGGTTCGATCTCGATCTCGCAGCCCAGATGCCCGACGGTGCGCCGGATCACCTCGCCGTAATCGAACGGCAGCGGCGGCGCCTCGTTGGACCGCCGATACGGAATGCCGAGCCCGCCGCCGAGATCGAGCCGTCGGATGTCATGGCCGTCGCCCCGCAGCACCGCGGTCAATTCGGCCACCTTGGCGAAGGCGTGCTCGTAGGGCTCGAGCTCGGTGAGCTGGCTGCCGATATGCACGTCGATCCCCATCACCTCGATCCCCGGCAGCGCGCCGGCTTCCGCATAGGCGGCACGGGCCTTGGCGATCGGCACGCCGAACTTGTTCTCCGACTTGCCGGTGGCGATCTTGGCATGGGTCTTCGCGTCCACATCCGGGTTCACCCGGATCGTGATCGGCGCCCGCAGACCCAGCGACAGGGCCACCTCGTTGAGCGCCAGCAATTCCGGCTCGCTCTCGACGTTGAACTGGCGGATGCCGCCCTCGAGGGCCAGCCGCATCTCGTCGCGGGTCTTGCCGACGCCGGAGAACACGATCCGGTCGCCCGGCACGCCGGCCGCCTGCGCCCGGCGGTACTCGCCCCCCGACACCACGTCCATGCCGGCTCCGAGCGACGCCATCAGCTTGAGCACCGCCAGGTTGGAATTGGCCTTCATCGCGTAGCAGATCAGGTGCGGCATCCCCGCCAGCGCCTCCTCGAACACCCGGAAGTGCCGAACGAGCGTGGCCGCGGAATAGACATAGACCGGCGTCCCCACGCTGGCCGCGATCTCCGGCAGGGCCACGTCCTCGGCATGCAGCACGCCGCCACGATAGAGGAAATGGTCCATCGGATCAGGTTCCGGCGACGGAGGGACGGCTGCGCAGGAACAGATAGAGCGGCAGCCCGCACGACACGCCGATCATGAAGGTGGCCGGAACGGCGATCATCGAGAGCCAGTCGCGCCGCGCCCAGGCTTCCGCGAGGATCCAGACCGTCAGGGCGATGGCCGCGACGGTGAGATCATAGACCAGCCCCGAGGTCGCGTCGTTCACATGCCAGGCGTCGATCATGCCCGCGAGGCTCCAGCCGTGTTCCGCGAACCAGGCCAGGAAATACGACATCGGCCAGACCGTTCCGAGCACGGCGAGTGCGAGAAAGGCAATGCGAAGGGGCGACATGGGCGGGTGCTCCGGCGGTTGGAGCGCACCTAGCCCGCGCCGCCCCGGGGTTCAAGGTATACCGACGGTCCCGACGCGCGCGCCCGTGCCGGACGCCTTCGGAACCGTCCAAAGTGGCAAGCCGGTTTCCAGCCACTTTCCAGCCGGATTCCAGCCCGCAAAGAACGAAGCCTTTTCAGCAGTTTGACCCGAATTCGCCGCACCTCGCGATTTTCCGGCCTTGCCACCCCGATACGGGTGCCGGTCAGGGACAGGAGCCGTTCGTATCACTCGACGCGGATGTGGTAGATCGACCAGATCCACCAATCGTCCGGCATCTCCGCCAGATCCTCGCGGTCGGCCCGCGGGAACACGATCTGCGTCGGCCCGAAGCCCCCGATGCCGAGCGGCTTGCCGTCGCGCTTCAGCGCCACGACCGCACCCTTGTCCATCATCTCGGTCATGGGCACATCGACCGCGTAACCGTCGATGGCCTGAATGGTCACCGTCTCGCCTTCGGCACCGGCTGCGGCCAGCACGTCGGCCAGCGTCGGGCCCTCGAATTCGATGATGCGCCCGCCCATCGGGAAATCGGCCCGGACTCGGACCTGGGGCAGCGCATAAAGCGCATCGAGATCGAATTCATGCGCAGCGTCAAAGCTGACATCGGTGAACTCGAAGAGCTTGTCGACCTCGGCATCGATCGGACCGCGATTGGCATTCGCCACAGCGCCGGAGACCGTGACCAGAACCGGCCCGTCGGCGAGCGCCGGAGCCGAAGCAAGCCCGGCGCCCAGCACGAGGCCGGCCGCAGCACTTGTTAGGATACGCCTGAATTCTGTCAGCATCGGAAAGCCTCTCGTTTCACTTGCGTCAGTTCCCGCCCGACAGCCGACCGGAACTCAGCCTCCCGAGGGTGCGACGACCGCGGCTGGGGGTGTCTCGGGTTCCCCCTTGATGCCGCAGGCGCCCAGAGCCAGCAGGGCGAGGCAGAGGCCGAACCAGAGAGGCTTGCGCGCCGGTCTCACGAAAGCGCCTCGCGCCAGCGTAAAACCTGCGCGCGCACCTGATCGGGTGCCGTGCCACCATAGCTTGCCCTACTCGCCACTGAGTTGTCTATACCTAGCACGTCATAAACCTCAGGGTTTATTCCCGCATGCACCGCCTGCATCTCACCGAGCTCGAGATCGGCCAGATCGATACCCTTTTCCTCGGCCATCTTCACCAGCGTCCCGGTCACGTGATGCGCCTCGCGGAACGGCAGGTCGAGGGCCCGCACCAGCCAGTCGGCGAGATCGGTCGCGGTCGAGAACCCGGCTCCGGCCGCGGCCCGCAGGGCCGGCGCGTTCGGGGCCATGTCGCGCACCATGCCCTCCATCGCCGCAAGGGCAAGCATCAGGCTGTCGGCGGCGTCGAAGACCTGCTCCTTGTCCTCCTGCATGTCCTTGGAATAGGCCAGCGGCAGCCCCTTCATCACCGTCAGCAGACCGACCAGCGACCCGGTGATCCGCCCGACCTTGGCCCGGATCAGCTCCGCGGCATCGGGGTTCTTCTTCTGCGGCATGATCGACGAGCCCGTCGAGAACCGGTCCGACAGCGTCACGAAGCGGAACTGCGCCGAGGACCAGATCACCAGCTCCTCGGCGAAGCGGCTCAGATGCGTGGCACACATCGAGGACGCCGCGAGAAACTCCAGCGCGAAATCCCGGTCCGACACCGCATCGAGCGAATTGGCCATCGGCCGCGCGAAGCCGAGTGCTGCGGCGGTCATCTCCCGGTCGATCGGGAACGAAGTGCCCGCAAGTGCGGCCGCCCCGAGCGGGCTTTCGTTCATGCGCGCCCGCGCATCGGCAAAGCGGCTGCGGTCGCGCGCCAGCATCTCGACATAGGCCAGCATGTGATGGCCCCACGTCACCGGTTGCGCGGTCTGGAGATGCGTGAAGCCCGGCATCACCAGATCGGCCCCCGCCTCGGCCTGATCCACCAGAGCGGCCATCAGCGCCGTCAGCCCTTCGATGGCAGCATCACACTGGTCCCGCACCCAGAGCCGGAAATCCGTCGCCACCTGATCGTTGCGCGAGCGCGCGGTGTGCAGCCGCCCCGCCGCCGGGCCGATCAGGTCGCGCAGCCGGGCCTCGACATTCATGTGAATGTCTTCCAGAGCCGTGGAAAACCTGAAACTTCCCTCGGCGATTTCTGACAAGACCGTGAGCAGACCTTCCCGGATCGCCGCCGCGTCGCTATCGCTGATGATGCCCGTTTCCGCCAGCATGGCGGCATGGGCGCGGCTTGCCTCGATGTCCTGGGCCGCCAGACGCCTGTCGAAGCCGATCGATGCATTGATCGCTTCCATGATCGCGTCCGGCCCGGCGGCGAAGCGGCCGCCCCACATCGCGTTCGACCCTGTGCTGTCCGTCATCGTCCCGTCACCTGTCCCGGAATACCGAAATGAAGCGCCTGACCGCCCCGATCGCCGCCCTCGTCTACACCGCGGCCCTCGCCTTCGCAAACCCGGGCGCGGCGCAGACGCTCGATGAGGGCCAGCGCGCCGAACTCGAGGCGCTGCGGAGCGGCGAGATGCGCAAGCTGGTGGTCCATTCCGAACCGATCCCGGCCCCCGATACCGTCTACACCGATCCGGGCGAGACCGAATACCGGCTCTCCGACAGCAACGGGGCGATCCGTCTGGTGAACTTCTGGGCGACCTGGTGCGCACCCTGCCGGCAGGAAAAGCCCTCTCTCGATGCGCTCCAGGCGCAACTCGCCAGCGACGATTTCGCGGTGATTGCCATCGCCACCGGCCGAAACAGCCTCGAGGGCATCGCGCGCTTCAACGAGGACGTCGGCATCACCACCCTCGACACCTATCTCGACCCGCGCAGCGAACTGGCCGCCGGGATGAATGTTCCGGGCCTGCCGGTGACGGTGGTGCTCAACCGCGACGGAGCCGAGATCGCCCGGCTCATGGGCGGCGCGGACTGGGACAGCGACAGCGCGAAGGCCATCGTTGCTTACCTGACGACCGCTCCGCACGAGTAGTTGCCCCCGGCCTCCCGTGCCGAGTTGACCTCCCGGTTGCGGCCTGTGCTAACGTGCGGGACGACGTAACCAGCGTGCCGGGACGGATGACATGACACATCGCAAACGGCAGCTGGTGATCGGCTGGCGCGAAATGATAGCGCTGCCGGACTTCGGCATCACCAGCATGCGCGCCAAGATCGACACGGGTGCGCGGACCTCTGCCCTGCACGCCCTCGACCAGCAGCGGTTCGAAAAGGACGGCCAGCCCTGGGTTCAGTTCCGGGTGCCCATCCCCGGCGCGCCCCGCACCAGCCGGTTCTCGGCCCCGGTGCTCGACGAGCGCGATATCAAGAACACCAGCGGCGAGCCGGAATCCCGCATCGTCATCCGGGTGCTGCTGATCCTGGGCTGGCATCGCTGGCACGTCGAAGCCTCGCTGGCGAACCGCGAAAAGATGGAATTCGATATGATCCTCGGCCGCACGGCGATCCGCCGGCGGGGAATCACGGTCAATCCCGGCCGGTCGTTTCTTGCAGGTGCTCCGCTGATACATGCGGACGGCCTGCAAGAGCCGGCACCTGCAACAGGATCGAAGCACCGAAAAGGAGCGACGACATGAAGATCGTCATGATGGCGCGAAATCCCGACCTCTATTCGCACAAGCGGCTCGTCGAAGCCGCCACGGCGCGTGGCCACGAGCTGGATATCGTCAACACCCTGCGGTGCTACATGAACATCGCCTCGCGCCGACCGGAGGTCTATTACAACGGCGAGAAGCTGCCGCGCTACGACGCGGTGATCCCGCGCATCGGCGCCTCGGTCACCTTCTACGGCCTTGCCGTGCTGCGGCAGTTCGAGATGCAAGGGGTGTTCCCCCTCAACGAGAGCGTCGCCATCGGTCGCTCCCGCGACAAGCTGCGCTCGATGCAGCTTCTGGCGCGCGACGGCATCGGCCTGCCGGTCACCACCTTCGCCCATGACCCCAAGCAGACCGAGGAGGTGCTCAAGCTCGCGGGCGGCGCGCCGATGGTCATCAAGCTGCTCGAAGGCACACAGGGCATCGGTGTCGTGCTCGCCGACACCGACCGCTCGGCGAAGTCGGTGATCGAGGCATTCCGCGGCGCGGGCGTGAACATTCTGGTGCAGGAATTCATCAAGGAGGCCGGCGGCACCGACATTCGCGCGCTGGTGGTCGGCGGCAAGGTGATCGCCGCGATGAAGCGCACCGGTGCGGAGGGCGAATTCCGCTCGAACCTGCACCGCGGCGGCAGCGCCCAGTCGATCCGGATCTCACCCGAGGAACGCTCGACGGCGATCCGCTCGGCCAAGGCGATGGGGCTCAATGTCTGCGGTGTCGACATGCTGCGCGCCAATCACGGACCGGTCGTGATGGAGGTCAACTCATCGCCGGGCCTCGAGGGCGTGGAGAAGGCCACCGGCATCGACGTGGCCGGAAAGATCATCGAATACCTCGAGACCCACGCCAAGCCGAACAAGACCCGCACCCGAGGCAAGGGATGAGCCCTACGCGGCCCGATCTGGAGATCGGCGATACCCGCGTGGCCCCCGGGTCGCGCGCCACCATCGACCTGCCGGTCGGCAAGCTCTCGGACCACACGCCGGTGTCGATGTCGGTCCATGTGGTGCACGGAAAGCGGCCCGGCCCGACACTCTTCGTCAGCGCCGCGATCCATGGCGACGAGGTCATCGGCGTCGAGATCGCCCGCCGTATCCTGCGTGCGCCGCAACTCGACCGGCTGCGCGGCACGCTCCTCGTCGTTCCGATCGTCAACGCCTTCGGCTTCCTCAACCACGACCGCTACCTTCCCGACCGCCGCGATCTCAACCGCTCCTTCCCGGGCGCTCCGCACGGCTCGCTCGCCGGGCGGCTGGCCCACATCTTCATGACCGAGATCGTCCTGCGCTCGGATTTCGGCATCGACCTGCATTCCGCGGCGCTGCACCGAAGCAACCTCGCTCAGGTCCGTGTCTCGCCCGCCCGCGAGCGCACCCTCGAGCTTGCCCATGTCTTCGGCGCACCGGTGATGATCGTCGCCCGCCTGCGCGACGGATCCCTGCGCCAGATCGCAGAGGAGAACGGCGTCGATATGCTGCTCTTCGAGGGCGGAGAGGCCCTCAGGCTCGACGAAACCTCGGCCCGGATCGGCGCGAGCGGTATCCTGCGCGTGATGGGCGCACTCGGCATGATCCCCAAGCGCGGCATCGGCGGCCCGGGAGCGCGCTCCGTGACCGCGACCTCGAGCCGCTGGCTGCGCGCCCCGGTCGGCGGCCTCCTGCGCAGCTTCCGCACCATCGGCGATACGATCGAGGCGGACGAGGTCCTGGGCGTGGTCGCTGATCCCTTCGGCGAGAACGAGGCCGAGATCCGCAGCACCGAACCCGGAGTGGTGATCGGCCGGCGCAACATGCCCATCGTCAACGAGGGCGATGCCCTGTTCCATATCGGCTCGACCGCCCATCCCGACAGCTCTGCCACGATCGATGCGCTGACCTCGGCACCACAACCGGACTTCCTGCTCGACGAGGACGAAATCATCTGAGGGCCGGGCCGTCCGATTTCCGCTCAGTCCTCGAGAAGTCGTGCCTCGTCGATCAGCATGACCGGGATGCCGTCATGAATCGGAAACGCCCGGCCTGCCCCTTTCGAGATCAGTTCCTGCCGCTCGGCGTCATACACCAGCGGCCCGCGCGTCACGGGGCAGACCAGAAGCGACAACAGCCGCCGGTCGACATGCGCTGGCGCATGGGCAGGAACCTCGGGGATCGCGTCCGGGCGCAACTCGTCGGATCCGTCACTCATTGCAGCGTTCCGTCCTCGCCGCCCCGAAGGGCGAATTCCATCAGGGTGACCAGCGTCTCGCGCCGGTTGGTCAGCGTCGGCGCTTCCAGCAGCGCCTGCTTCTCTTCGGGATCGAACGGACAGAGCGTTGAGAGCGAATTCACCAGCATCTCCTCGTCCGCCTCCTTGAGGCTGTCCCAGTCCGACGACAGTTGCGCGGTATCGAAATACCGCGCCAGCACCTTCAGGAACGCCGGCCGGTCGAAGCTCTCGTCCGTCTCGGCACGGCCCAGATCGCGCTCGAAGCTCGTCCAGTCCACCTTCGACCTGAGATAGGGCGTGAAGCCGTCCTGCATCTCCACGACGCGGAACCGGCTGATGCCCCCCAGCGTGATCAGGTAGCGTCCGTCCTCGGTCTCCTGGAATGCCGTCACACGGCCGGCGCAGCCGATCCGGTGCAGCCGCCCGTCCGAGCGATCCTCCGGCATCAGCACCGGCTGGATCATCCCGATCAGCCGGTCCGGCGTCTTGAGCGTATCCTCCAGCATCGCGAGATAGCGGGGCTCGAAGATGTTCAGCGGCAGCCGCGAGCGCGGCAGCAGAAGCGCCCCGGGAAGCGGGAAGACCGGGATGACCTCCGGCAGGTCCGCCAGGCTGAAATTTCTTGCCATGTCAGGCCCGGCTTCCCACGTGCGAATGTCTCACGCGAAGATCATCGATGACAGCTTGCGACGGCTCTTCTGCGCCAGGTCGCTCTTCGGACCGAGGCTGTCGAAAAGCTTGAAGAGCTGTTCCTTGGCCGCCCCCTCGTTCCACTCCCGATCCCGCCGGAACAACTCCAGCAGCGCCTCGATCGCACCTTCGTGGTCGTTTCGGGCGATCCGCGCCAGCGCGAGATCGAAGCGAGCCTGATGGTTGTCGGCATCACTTTCCAGCGCTGCCACGAATTCGGCCTCATCGCCGGCGCCGGCACTCGCTTCCATGAGCTCGATCTGCGCCCGCACGGTGGTGATCGCGGGATCGGAGGCCTTGTCGGGCGGCGCGCTCTCGAGAATGCCCTTGGCCTTCTCCACGTCGCCGAGTGCGAGATAGGCCCGCGCCAGGCCGCCCAGCGCCGCCGGATGCCCGGGCTCCTCGCCGAGAATGGCGGCAAAGGTCTGTGCGGCATCAGCCACCGCTCCCTCGGCCAGCATCTCCTCGGCGGCGGCGATCGCTTCCTCGAGCCCGGCGTCGGGCCCGGCCATCGCGATCACCCGGTCGACGAACGCCTTGATCTGCGATGCCGACTGCGCGCCCATGAAGCCGTCCACCGGTTGTCCGTCGACGAAGGCGAACACCGCCGGGATCGACTGCACCCGCATCTGGCTGGCGATCATCTGGTTCTGGTCGACGTCGATCTTCACCAGCCGAACCTTGCCGCGCGCTTCGGTCACCGCGGCCTCGATCGCCGGCCCGAGCGTCTTGCAGGGGCCGCACCAAGGCGCCCAGAAGTCGACGATCACCGGCACCTCGCGGGAGCCTTCGATCACATCGGCCATGAAGGTCGCTTCGGTGCCGTCCTTGATGAGGTCACCACTGGCCTTGGGTGCGAGATTGAGTTCCATGAAGCAGCCTCCCCCCGGCCCGCCCGGAAACGGAGGCACCGGAATTGTCCCCTCGGACGACCTCGGGGAAGTTTCGTTTCGCTTAGGTGGGGCAGTGGGCCGCTTGCGTCAACCCGCGACCCGGCCGGCATTCCGTGCCGGTGCGGCGTTCTGCATCGCCGCGAGCAGCGCCGCATGACGCGCGAGAAACGACGCCTTCACCTCCGCCGGCTGGCGCAGGGCCAGCGGCGCTTCGGCCATGGCAGCCGCGTCGCAGCGCCCGAAGAACCGTGTCGCCTCCGTCTCGGAGAACCCCGCGAGCCCGGTCGCCTCCAGCCAGGCCGACATGCGGTCGGCCCGCTTGATCCGCGTCTTGACCTGGGCCGGCAGCACCGCGGGCAGGCCGAACCGCAGATGGACCGCACCCGCGAGCCTGGCATCCATCGCCGCATAATCCGGCCCGACCGCGTCCTTCACCGGCGAAATCATGTCACCGATGACGTATTCCGGCGCATCGTGCAGCAGCGCGGCCATCTGCCAGCGCGGCTCGGTCCGCGCGGTCAAAGCGGAGAAGATGCGCTCGACCAGCAGCGAATGCTCGGCCACCGAATAAGGGAACTCGCCCCGGGTCTGGCCGTTCCAGCGTGCGACGAAGGCAAGGCCATGGGCGATGTCCTCGATCTCGACATCGAGCGGCGAGGGATCGAGCAGGTCGAGCCGCCTCCCCGAGAGCATCCTCTGCCAGGCCCGCGGTGCCGCCCGTGCCATCTTCCGTCTCCCGTCTCCTGTCGCGCACCCGACCATGCGCCCGACGGGCATCCCTAACCGCGCCGCTCCGGCTTGGCCAGATCTGGTCGGGTCGCTCAGGGATCGAGGCTCAACCGCTTCAGACCGCCTGCCCGCGCCACGGCGATCCGACGGGCGACGAGAAGGCTGCCCACGCCGCGCTGGCGCGCGGCCTCGGCGACATGCATCGACTTCACCTCGCCATGCCCCGCATCGAGCCGCCTCAGCGCTCCGATTGCAAGAAGCTGCCCTTTGTCGCGGACCGTCCAGACCCGAATATCCGGACCGCGCCGGCCGTCGAAATCCCGCGCATGCGCGCTCCCTGCTTCGCTCTGCGCCCGTGACGTCGTGGCATGATGACCCGGCAATGCGATCACGTCGGATGCCGCGAGATCGACCGGCGCGATCAATGGGCCCTTCGGCCTCCCAATCATCCGCTCGAAACCCCAGTCGCCACGATCCGGTGTGCGCTCGGTCATGACTTCACGTCGAGTTCGCTCTCGAACCGGTCCAGATAGTCGCAAAACCGGTTCATCGAGACCACATGGCGCAGCAGGCTTTTCCGCATCCAGCTCCGGTTTTCATGCGGGGCCTTGCCATCCGGCCCGATCTGCGGCGCCTCCGGCAGATGCGCGGCGAAGAAGTCCCGGTAGGCCCGCCGGAATCGCCGCGGCAGTGCCCCACCGCTGTGATTCCACGGCTTCTTCGGCCCGATGAAATGCACGATATTGGCATCCTCCATCGCCTCGAAGAACGCGGTATCCCGGGTGTAGAGCCAGTTCCAGGTCGGATGCAGTTCTGCCCAGCCGCCCTGCAGGACGGCATTGAGCAGGTTCTGGTCGTGCCGGATCATGATCTCCCGGTGTTGCCGTCCGAGTTCGACACAGCGCGCCATGATGTCGGCGTCGAGATAGTCCTCGACATCGATGAGCAGCATGCCGGCGTTGAAGTACTTCGCTGTCGGCAGGCCGAGACGCCGGAACTGTTCCGGCCGCCGTCCCGGCGTGCGCCACTGGATATTGTCCCGCACCGCCCCGAGCCCGAAACCCTTCAGATCGAGTGCCATCAGGGCCGACAGGTCCCCGCCCTGAACGAAGATGTCGGCGTCGAGATAGAGCAGCCGCCGATACTCCGCCCTGAAGGCGTCCGGGAGGGCGAGCCGCAGATAGACCGCCGGGGTTCGGCCCGGATCGAGACGCAGCCCGTCGAAGGCATCCCCCGTTGTCACCCGGCAGAACCGGATGCCCAGATGCGTGAGCGTCGGCGGCGCGGCGAGATCCTCGACCATCGAGCAGATCACGATATCGAAGTCACGCACCGGATGCAGCGCCGCGATCTGCGTCGCCGCGAACAGCGCGAACCGGGCATATTTACCGTCGACGGCGAAGACGACCGCCCGGTCGTGACGGGCCGGATCGACCGCGTGCAGGGTGATCGCCATGAACCGCTCCGAAGATTAGGGCTCCCGGTTGCTAGACCGGGCCGCCGTTCTTGTCGAGCCTCGCCCCCCCTGCTAGATGCAGCTGCAGAACGCGGCGTGCCGGCCGCACGAGGAGTATCGCCATGACCAAGGACTATCACGTCAGGGACATCACGCTGGCCGATTACGGCCGCAAGGAACTCGACATCGCCGAGACCGAAATGCCGGGCCTGATGGCGCTGCGCGAGGAGTTCGGCGAGACCAAACCGCTTTCGGGTGCGCGCATCGCCGGCTCGCTCCACATGACCATCCAGACCGCCGTGCTCATCGAGACCCTCAAGGCCCTCGGCGCCGACGTGCGCTGGGCTTCGTGCAACATCTACTCGACGCAGGACCACGCCGCGGCCGCCATCGCCGCCGGCGGCACCCCGGTCTTCGCGGTCAAGGGCGAGACCCTCGAGGAGTACTGGTCCTACACCGACCGCATCTTCGCCTTCCCCGAGGGTGCGAACATGATCCTCGACGATGGCGGCGACGCCACGATGTACATCCTGATCGGCGCGCGGGTCGAGGAGGGCGAGACGCATCTCATCGAGACGCCGACCTCGGAGGAGGAGGAATACTTCTTCGCCCAGATCAGGAAGCGCATGGCCGAGACGCCGGGCTTCTTCGTGAAGCAGCGCCACAAGATCAAGGGCGTCTCCGAAGAGACCACCACCGGCGTCCACCGGCTCTACCAGCTGATGGAAAAGGGCCACCTGCCTTTCCCGGCGATCAACGTGAACGATTCAGTGACCAAGTCCAAGTTCGACAACAAATACGGCTGCAAGGAGAGCCTCGTCGACGGCATCCGCCGCGCCACCGACACCATGATGGCCGGCAAGACCGCCCTCGTGCTCGGCTACGGCGATGTCGGCAAGGGCTCGGCGGCCAGCCTCTCGGGCGCCGGTGCCCGGGTGCTCGTCACCGAGGTCGATCCGATCTGCGCGCTCCAGGCGGCGATGGACGGCTTCGAGGTCGTGACGATGGACGAGGCCGCCCCGAAGGTCGACATCTTCATCACCGCGACCGGCAACAAGGACGTCATCACCCTCGACCACATGCGGGCCATGAAGGACATGGCGATCGTCGGCAATATCGGCCATTTCGACAACGAGATCCAGGTCGCGGCCCTGCGCAACACCGAGGTGACCAACATCAAGGATCAGGTCGACATGTACACCTTCCCCGACGGGAAGCGCATGATCCTGCTCAGCCAGGGTCGGCTGCTGAACCTTGGCAATGCTACGGGGCATCCGTCTTTCGTGATGTCGGCGTCGTTCACCAACCAGGTGCTGGCGCAGATCGAGCTCTTCACGAAAGGTGACCAGTACGCCAACGAGGTCTATGTGCTGCCAAAGCATCTCGACGAGAAGGTGGCGCGGCTGCATCTGGCGAAGATCGGGGTGAAGCTTACCGAACTCAGCTCCGAGCAGGCGGCCTATATCGGGGTGAGCTCGGAGGGGCCGTTCAAGCCCGAGCATTACCGCTACTGACCGGGACAGGCGGTGGCGCACGGGGTCGGCGCGCCACTGCCCGCACACCCGCCCCGGCAGGAGACCCCCGATGCAAGCCCTGCTTTTCGAGGTCCTTCCGCGACCCGGCCACGAGGACCAGTATTTCCGCAGCGCCGCGGCGCTGCGTCCGCTGCTCGCCGGCCATGACGGGCTGCTGTTCCTCGACCGCTACCGGTCGGAGAGCCGCCCCGGCATCATCCTGTCGCACTCGCACTGGCGCGACGAAGCCTCGCTGGCCCGCTGGCGCGCCGACGGCCAGCACCACGCCGCTCAATGCGCCGGCCGCCGCGAGCACTTTCAGGATTACCGCATCCGGATCTCCCATGTGCTGCGTGCGATTGCCCGGACCGGTGAGGACACGCACTACGCGGAGGACGGCGCCTACGCCGATCCCGAAACGAACGCCGCGAGCTATCTCGCTATCCTCTCGACCCGCAGCACCCGCGTCACCTCCACTACCGCAAACGGCGAAACCTTCCGCAGCGTGACAGATAGCGCCGCCCTGCTGACGGTCGTGCACCTCGCCACCCCGGAAAACGGCCACGCCCTGCTCGACCGCGTCCGCACCCGACCCGACATGACCCACGCGATGCTATGCCGGGTGTCGCGCGATTACGGCATGTTCGACCGCGCCGAAGCGCCGCAATACTTCCCTGACGTGACACTCTGATCCCGACGCCGACCCAGGCGATCAAACCCGGCACGCCGCCCGACCAGATTCGGGGTCCGAAGGCCCCGGGCACTCCGGATCGGCGCCGCCTCCCGACAAGGTGAAGTAACACGACCGGGGTCGGGCCCGTATCGGAACTGCCCACACCGATCAGGAGGATCACCCGATGCAAACCCTGTCGCCCACCCGCCGCCGCTTCATGGCGGCCACTGCCTTCATAGCGCTGACCGCGCCGCTGGCCCGCGCAGCCAGCGCCGAACCCGCCCCCGGCGGCGCGTTCCGCTTCGAGATCGAACGAACCGAAGCCGAATGGCGCGCCCTCCTCGACCCCGAGGAATATGCCATTCTGCGCGAGGGCGGGACCGAGTTCCCGACGACCAGCCCCTTCTGGAACGACTACACCCCCGGCGCTTTCGCCTGCCGCGGCTGCGATCTGCCGCTCTACGTCTCGGAGCACCGGGCGGAGATCGAGCAGGGATTCGTGTTCTTCCGGCATTCGCGACCGAACGCGGTCCTGACCGACATCGATTATACCGACGCCTACGGGATGGGAGCAGACGGCGGGAGCGCGATGATCGAAGCGCATTGCCGCCGTTGCGGCAGCCATCTGGGCCATATCCTCGTCACCGAGGGAAAACTGGTCCATTGCATCAACGGCACGAGCCTTACTTTCGAGCCGGTCACGAACTGACATGTTGCGGGCGCCATTCGCCCGCCGGCCGCGAGGGATGCCTCGCGGCCTTTTATTGAGCCCGTCTCATTTGAAATATTTGAACAGTTAACAACTTCGTGATTACTGTAATCAATAAGGCCGAACCGCGAATTGTATTTATGCCGGACATTACGGCGCAATTAAAAGGAGAACAGTAAAATGAAACGTTCAGTAATCGCGATGACCGTCGTCGGAGCCCTTCTCGGCGGTGGCGTCGCCTATGCGCAGACCATGGAAGAAGGACTGACAATGCTCGAGACAGCCGTCGACAAGGAGTTCTCCATCCTCGGCATCGACGACGTTGATCCGATGAGCCTCTCGCTCGCGCAGCTTTCGACCATCAAGGGCGTGATCGGCAGCTCCGGCTACAACAACTCCGAGAAGAAGAGCCAGATCGAAGCAATCGTCGCCAACAACTGACCGCCGAACGGGGCCGGTCTGACCGGCCCCGGTCGCCCTCAAGTTACGTGAAGCCTTAACGCATTTTTATCCATAAAATTTAGGCACTTGCCGCTTGCCCGAATCCGGTTTTTCGGGCATCTCTTCCCCATCGACGGCTTGGGCAGAACCGCCCCTCACGTTTCACCGTCGCCTCCAGCTACAGCAAGCATCGGGTGCACCGCGGGCCGCAAGGTCCGGGGGATCGTGCGGGCCGGCGGGGAGCCAACCGGACATCGGCGAATTTGCGGGATCCTCTCGGGTGTGGGGTCCGTCAGCGGTCCCGCGCCGGCCGGAGCGCCCCCGAATGAGGGTCTATGCCCGCACGCATCGGGTCGGGAGAGCCTTTGAGGGGAGGCTCTCCCGACGCCGTTCTGGCTGTATGCATCGCGTATGCAACCTGTACGCATCCCGTACGTACAATCTCTCGGGCAATCTCCGGGCCGTTGGCGGCTCTGGCATTCCGGTATTGGGGGGCTGTAGGCTCTCCCGGGAGTAACGGGGGACACCGATGGCCACAGGACTGATCGCGCTTCTCGACGACGTGGCCGCCATCGCCAAGGTGGCTGCCGCCTCGCTCGACGATATCGCCGGGCATGCCGCGAAGGCGGGGGCGAAATCCGCCGGCGTGGTGATCGACGACGCCGCGGTGACGCCGCGCTACGTGGTGGGATTCGCCGCCGCGCGCGAGATTCCCATCGTCGCGAAGATCGCGCGCGGATCGGTGAAGAACAAGCTGGTCTTCCTGCTGCCCGCGGCGCTGCTGCTGAGCCTCTTCGCGCCGTGGGCGATCACGCCCCTCCTGATGCTCGGCGGGCTCTATCTCTGTTACGAGGGCGCCGAGAAGGTCTATGAGGCGGTCTTTCCGCACGAGGCGCATGATCACGAGGAGAAGATCGGTGCCGCGCCCGTCGACCCGCAGGCGCTCGAGGATCAGAAGGTGTCGAGCGCCATCAAGACCGACTTCATCCTGTCGGCGGAAATCATGGCGATCGCGCTCGCGACGATTCCCGATACCGGGCTGATGACCCAGGCGATCGTGCTGGCGCTGGTGGGGATCGGCATCACGGCGGCGGTCTACGGTGCCGTGGCGCTGATCGTGAAGGCCGATGATCTGGGGGTGCATCTCGCCTCCCGCGACGGTGGCGGCGCGCTGCGCGGGGGCACGCGCGCTTTCGGCCGGGGGCTGGTGAAATTCATGCCGGGATTCCTCAAGACGCTGGCCATCGTCGGCACGGCGGCGATGCTCTGGGTCGGCGGCGGCATCATCAGCCACGGGCTGGAAGGCTATCACCTGCCCGGTCCGGCCCATCTGATCCACGAGCTCGCCCTCGCCGCGGGCGCGGCCCTTCCCGCCGCGCCGGGTTTCGCCACATGGAGCGTCTCGGCGCTCGGGGCCGGCCTCTTCGGGCTGGCGGTCGGCGGCGCGATGATCCCCATCGTCGGCCGCGTGATCGCCCCGCTCTGGGGGGCTCTGCAGGGCCTGCGGGGCTGAAGCGGCGTCAGATCAGCAGAAGCTGGCCGGCGAGGCCGAGCATGAAGCCCGCCACGGCCCCCAGCGGTGGCGCCCAGTGCCGTTCGAGCGGCACCTGCGGCGCGATGTCCTGGAAGGTCAGGTAGAGAATGCCGCCGGCCGCGAAGAGCATGATGCCGCCGAGCAGGCCCGCCTCGCCGGCCAGCAGCGACCATCCGGCGATCGCCGCGAGCGGGCCGAGCAGTGCGAGTGCCGCGAAGGCGGCGATGATGCGGCCCGGGGCGAGGCGCCCGGTGGCGGCGACCTCGCGGTAGGCATTGAAGCTCTCGGGCAGGTTCTGCAGGCCGATCAGCACCGCCATGAGCATTGCCGTCGCGGAGCCCTCCGCGAGCATGGCGCCCAGCGCGAGGCTTTCGGGCACGAAATCGACGATCATCGCCATCAGCATCGCCACGGCACCGCCGCGGCGCTCGATGAGCCGATCGAGAACGAAGAAGGTGAGCCCGCCGGCCGCGAAGGCCGTGAGCGCGGCGCCGGACGAGAGCCAGGCGGTGCCCTCGGGCACCAGCACGAGGGCCACGGCCGCGATCAGCACGCCGCCGCCGAAGGCGAGCACGGCATGCCGCCATTCCTCGGTCAGCCAGCCCGGGCGCAGCCCCTCGATGCGGCCGAGCAGGCCGCCGATCGGAATGGTCACCGCCGCGAGGCAAGCGGGAACCAGGATGGCGAGAAGGCCGATTTCGGTCATGGCGCGCAGATCCCCGGGGCTGGCCGTCGCGCCGGACCGGCCCGGGCGCGCTGCGGATCAGACGCCGCCGGGGGGCAAAGTGCAACCGGGCAGGCCGTGTTTCCGGGTGTCGGGGCGTCGGACCGCTTCGGGCAGGCTGGCGGGTCGGACCTTGATGATTGCCGTGACGGACCGGCGCGCTACCTTTGCGACGCCAGCAAGAGGAAAGCCTGCATCATGCGCTTTTTGCTCCCCGGCCTTGTCGTCCTTGCCTGCGTCTCCGCCGGCGGCCTTGCCGCGCAGGAGAGCCAGGGCGAACGGCGCCTGTCCCATTGCCTCGCCTTCGCCGAGAACATTCCGGGGCTCGAGGTGATCGAGGCGGCGTCCTACACGCTGCCCATCCCCGTGGATTACAGCGAGGCGTTGCCGGCGGAGACGGTGCGCATCAGTTATATCGACCATGCGATGTTCCTGATCCGCACGCCCGGCGGGCTGTCGGTGATCACCGATTACAACGGCTATATCGGGCCGTCGGATTTCGTGCCGGATGTGGTCACCATGAACCATGCGCATGGCACGCACTGGACGGCGGCGCCGGATCCGCGGATCCCCCATGTGCTGCCGGGCTGGAACCCGGCCGGCACCGGGCCGGCGGAGCATCATCTCGATCTGGGGGAGATGCTGATCCGCAACGTGCCGACGGATATCCGCGGCCGGTTCGGTGGGGAGCAGGAGGCGTACGGCAATTCGATCTTCATCTTCGAGGTGGAGGGCCTGTGCATCGGGCATCTGGGGCATCTCCATCACATGCCGACGCCGGAACAGTTCGCGGCGATCGGGCGGCTCGACGTGGTGATGGCGCCGGTGGATGGCGGGCTGACGCTGCCGCTGCCGGAGATGATCGCGGTGCTGAACCGGCTCAGGTCGCTGGTGGTGATCCCGATGCACTGGTTCTCGCTCGCGTCGCTCGGCACCTTCACCACCGGCATGTCGGACGTGTTCCGGGTGGATCTGCGCGAGGAGCGGTTCATCGACGTGTCGATGCGCACGCTGCCACGGGAGCCGACGGTGGTGGTCTTGCAGCCGGGATTCCTCGACGTCGAGTGACCGGCGGTCAGTCGGCCTTGGCGCCCGGGCCGGTATAGCCGCCCATCTCGCAGATCAGCGTCCATTCCGCCGGGGTGACCGGCTGCACGGAGAGGCGGGTGTTGTTGACGAGCACCATGCCCGAGAGCCGCGGTTCGGCCTTGCACATGTCGAGCGTCACGGGGGTGGCGAAGGGGCCGACGGCCCGGATGTCGACGCACTCCCAGCGCGGGTCGTCGGTGGTGCTGTCGGGGTGGGCCTCGGCCGAGACCTCGACCACGCCGACGACGGATTTCTCCTTCTGGGAAAGGTAGAAGAAGCCCAGATCGCCGGTCTTCATCAGGCGCATGTTGTTGCGGGCCTGGTAGTTGCGCACGCCGTCCCACTGCTCGCCGGCCTGGCCGCGGGCGACCTGCTGCTCCCAGCTCCAGGTGCTCGCCTCGGACTTGAAGAGCCAGTAGTTCATCGCGCAATTCCCCTCGCTGTGCGCGGCCTTTGTGCTGCGTCGCCGGGCGGTTTGCAACAGCGCGGCGAGCCGGGCGCGGGCCGTCAGGGAGCGCGGTCAGGGCCGATCGGGCGCGGCGGGGTCCGCGGGGCGGGCGGCGGCGGCGTGCGCGGTGTTGCGCGAATGGCGCCGGCCGGTCTCGGAGACCACATAGACCATCACCGAGCCGGTCCAGCTGAAGGTGAAGAGCCCGGAGATGGCGATCATCGGGCCGGTGAGGCTCCAGGCTTCCGGCAGGGCGACGTTTGCCGCGCCGAGGGTCGTGTAGCTTTCGAGCACGAAGTAGAAGGAATCGCGGAACCCGTCGATGAAGCCGAACCACCAGATCGGCAGGACCCAGAGCAGGGTTTCCACCAGATGGACGGTGGCGAGCAGGCCGACGGTGACGCTGACGAGGAAGCTGACGCGCCATTGCGCCGCATCCGGGCCGAAGCGGGCGAAGCGGATTGCGAAGAACTTCGACACCGCCCCCATGCACCAGCCGTGCACCGAGATCACCAGCACAAGCACCAGCAGGCCGGCGCCGAGTTCCGTCAGCAGGCCGGGATTCTCGAACCCGCTGGCCAGCGTGGAGCCCACCGTGTCGAGAACCGGATCGACCGTTTGCGTGACGATGTCCGTGTCAGCCATGCCTGTCTCCTCTGTCGGCGTGAACTCCGCCCGGCCCCCTGCGCCCGCCGGGCGCCGCCGCAGCGGGCGGAAGCTTGCAGGCCCGCGTCGATGCGCAGGGTGCGGTGGGCGGTTCCGCGCCCGGATGCGGGGGGACGCGGCTAGCCGGGGGCAATGGTTCCGACCCGCAGCGCGCCGTCCGTGTACCAGGGATCGCCGCCGCCGTTGCGGCCCTCGAGGACCTTCTGGAAGCCCGGCACCGACCAGCTGTCGGCGAGCTCGCCGGTGGCCTCGAGATCGGCGAAGACCCGGTCGCGCTCGCGGTCGACGTCCGGGGCGATGTGGTGCGTGATCTGGCCGGTGGTGTAGCTGAGCCCGACGCGGGCATCATAGGAGGCGGCGCCGATCCAGATCACCCGGCCCTTGGCCGTCGTCTTGCCGGTGCGCCAGAAGCGGACGTGGTTGCGCTGGCGCGGATTGCTGCCGACCGGCTGCTCGAAGGCGAGATCCTCGGGGCGGCCGAAGAGATAGAGCTTGCTGACGGGCGCCTCGGGGTCGGGGCGGCTCAGCACCGTTCCGGCGGCGATCGCGACATCGCTTCGCAGGTCCAGCGCGTGGGCGTCGTACCACTTCGCGGCGGCGAAGATCCTGCGGATCTCGGCCTCGCTGCCGATCAGGGCGACGTTGAGCGGCCCGCCGGGATGTCCGTCGCCGGTTTCGGTCAGGTGGGGATCGTCCTCGAAGCTCGGATGATCGCTCGCATAGCGGTCCCAGAGCAGCGGTGCGACGAGATAGGCGACGGCGAGGTAGATCGCCAGACCGGCGGCGACGCGCAGGGCGATACGCCGGGCGCGGCTCCGGTGCGGGCGCGGCCGACGGTTTTGGGGACGGGTCGTCCTGGGTGCGTGTCATGGAGCGGGACCGGGTGACGACGTGACAGGCTGCCACGTTCGGAAAAACATCAGGGTTCGTGCGAAGCGCAGTCAATTCGGGTGGTCGAGCGTACCGTTCCCGCTGCGTCCGTCAAGAAGCTGCGCGGATCCGCGATGCGGGCGCGCTTCGGGCCGGTCAGGGATGGGCCTCGGCGTCGCGTCCGGAGTCGGCCTGATCGGCGGACCAGGCGCCCGCGGCCTCGACGGCGACGGGGGAGGCGGTGGGCAGCACGCCGAGATAGCTTTCGGTCTCGGCGACCGGCACGACGGCGCGCTGGGTCATGCGGTAGAGGGCATAGAGCGCGATCACGGCGAAGGTCGCACCGAGCACCAGCCAGAAGGCGTAGGGGCCGAGCGCCTCCATCGCCCATCCGGTGCCCAGGGGGCCGAGGATGGCGCCGAGCCCGAAGGTGAAGATCAGCCCGCCCGAGGCCGCCGGCATGTCCTCGGCCGACAGGAAGTCGTTGGTGTAGGCGAGGAAGAGCGCATAGAGCGGGGTCGTCACGCCGCCGACGAAGAAGGCGCCGGCCATCAGGGGCCAGAGGCCGCCGCCGATGCTCCAGAGTGCGGCGCAGGCGGCCGCGCCGATGCAGGAGGCGCCGAAGATCAGCTTGCGGCGGTCCATGCGGTCCGAGAGCCAGCCGATGGGAAATTGCAGCACCATGGCCCCGCCGAACATCATCGCGACGAAGAGCGCGATCTGGTCGGCCGAGAGCCCGATCTGGGTGCCGAAGACCGCGCCCATGCCGGCCTGCGTCGCGTAGACGCCGCCGAGCAGGAAGATGCCCACGGCGCCGAGGGGCGAGCTGGTGAAGAGGGTGCGCAGCGGCATGGGGCGCGCGACCTCGACCACCGGGACCACGGCGGCGGAGAGCAGGATCGGCGCGAAGGAGACCGAGACGAGGATCGAGGCGACGATGAAGAGCGCGGAGGTCGCCGGGTCGCCCAGGGTCAGCAGGCCCTGGGCCGCGATGATGCCCAGCGTCTGGGCGATCATGTAGGCCGAGAGCACCTTGCCGCGGGTCTCGTTGGTGGCGGCGGCGTTGAGCCAGCTTTCGGCGGCGACGAAGATGCCCGACATGCAGAAGCCCACCAGGAGGCGCAGCAGCGTCCAGGCCCAGGGCTCGGTGACCAGCGGGAAGGAGATCAGCCCCGCCGACATGAAGCTGCCCAGCGCCGCGAAGACCCGCACATGGCCGACGCGCTGGATCATCAGCGGCGTGAGGCGCGCGCCCGACAGGAACCCGGCGAAATAGCCCGAGGTGACGATGGCGAGTTCCGCCGCCGAGAAGCCCTCGATGCCGCCGCGCAGGCCGATCAGGGTGAAATGCATGCCGTTGCCCAGCATGATGAGCACGATCCCGAGCAGCAGGGCCCAGACGCCGGACAATACGTGGATCATGGGACCTGCCTTCCTGTCGCGCGGTGCCTGCCCCCGGGAGTGACACGATCCGGCCGCCGCCGCCGTTGCCGCAGCGCCGCATGGGTGTCCGTTCCCGACAAGGCGCGGGCAGGGGAGCGGGGGAGGACGGCTTTCAGGCGTGGGTCGATGCCGAGAACCCGACGCAGCCGCGCAAGGTGCATGTGACGCTGCGGCTCGACGGCGAGGTGGCGAAATGGTTCTGGCGGCAGGGCGAGGGCTATCAGGCGCGGATGAACGCGGTGCTGCGGGCGTACATGATGGCGAAGGTGGCGAAGACGGTGGGGTGAGGGGGGGCGGCGTTGGTCGGGCAAGCGACTTTCGGATCGGGGCCGGTGCGTCTATTCGTACTGTTGTGCGCCACCTCCCGGAACAAGCCCGACGTGCCGGGCGCGCATCGAATTCAAACGTCGCTATCAGTCGCAAATTCTTTGCTCGGTGTTCGCACCGCACGTGGCGGAACCGCACTGTCGGCAAGTCAATCGATGCGATAGGCATCTTTGAACACGGTCGTGAAGTAGTTCGGTCGATCGATGTACTAAGGTCACGACTGAGTCCGCGAATTCGTGCCATCGGTTTGTTTGCGCTGATCTCAACTTGGGAGCTCGCAAGCGCGGCTTGTCTGACGGCATCGAGGCGCTGACCGTCGCTGTCGAAGCTTTTTGTATCTAGTGGATACAAGTTTGTACGCATCATTTAATACTGTCTTAGCAGTCTCTGATCGCAGTAGCCGCCTCGCGATCTTCGGTCGCGCTGTTGATGCGCGGCTGCGTCTTGGGCTCGCGATTCTTCTAGGCATCTTCGCGTCGCGACAGTTGCGCGGCTGAAAGTCGAAAATTGCACGCTTTCGGCAAGTCGCCACGATGTTCAGCATGCTGTTATTTCTCGTTCCCCGATTGCCTTACAGCACTCCTCTATACCAATTACCTTCGTGGTCGTTTGCATACATGTATCTGGGATGGCAAATATGCGATCACTTACATTTTTATTTTTATTGAATCATCCTATGGTACCTTCACTTTGTTATTCAGGTTCCGAAGGCAAATCCAAACATTCGTTCGAGGGCGCAAAAAATCGAGAAGCGATTTATGAATTTAGTTTCCCAACCAGTAAAAGTAGCGTTCGTACTGTCCACGGCTGCTCGCTGCCGTCGCGACACTTTTCACTGGGTCTCACTTGAGACAACCAAAGTCGATAACGCCAGTGCTTCGATGCAAGGGAAACGCTCTGTCGATCTGGACGGCGACCGTCGGAATTCGGGTCCGACGCGACATCGTGATCTGACAGGTCGTCATGGGTGTTGGTCGTGCGATCTGCGACAGCGAGTATGGCGAACTGCAACCTACAGTGAGATATTTTGTTTGATCTAAAGATCAGAAGTGGCGCAGTTTCTGCTTGACAGGCACGAGGCTCGGACATGTCGAGCTTTGATCGTGCCGGTGATAGCTCGGCGATCAAAGTGACTGGGTCCCTGCAGGCGAGCTCGGGTTGCACCCGTGGATCGAGCCGAAGGTCGCCGAGCGACGCACCCCCGCCCGGAATCGAGCCGAAGGCGCCGGGCGAGCGCCTGCCCGTCCGGGCGGGCTGGCGCTTTGTCGACGTTGGTGCGTCGGTTGGGCGGAGGATGTTTGTGGGGGCATAAAGCGCGTTGCGGGGGTGTCGGAGCGCCATCCCACGGGCAGGCGCTCGCCCGGCTTGGGGCGGGGTGGGTGGCTTGGCCGGAGTCGGGTGGGTGCGGGCGTGGTGTGCGCCGGATCAGCCGATGGCGCGGGTCCAGGGGCGGATGCTGACTTGCGCGAAGAGGCCGGCCTTGGCGTAGGGGTCGGCGGCGGCCCAGGCTTCGGCTGCGGCGCGGTCGGCGGCCTCGATGACGACGAGGGAGCCGCACATCTCGCCGGCCTCGTCGGTGAAGGGGCCGGCGAGCACGGCGCCGGTGGATTTGAGGTAGGCGACGTGGTCGGGGCGGTTGGCCTTGCGGATCTCGAGGGCGCCGGGCTTGTCGTCGCAGATGATGGCGAAGAGCATGGTTTGTCCTTTCGGGGGTTCGGGATCATTCGTCGCGGAGCGGGCGGGCGAGCAGGGCTTCCATGGCGCCCTCGAGGGTGAGGGTGCCGTCGAGCACGTCGGCCACGGCGGCGGCGATGGGCATCTCGACCCGTGGCGGGCGGCGAGGCCGCAGGCGGCGCGGGCGGTGGCGACGCCTTCGACGGTGCCGTCCGGGCGGATGCGGCCGGCGCCGATCGCCTCGCCGGCGGCGAAGTTGCGCGACTGGCCGGAATTGCAGGTGAGCGAGAGGTCGCCCAGCCCCGAGAGGCCGGCGAGCGTTTCGGCGCGGCCGCCCATCGCCACGGAGAGCCGGGCCATTTCGGCGAAGCCGCGGGTCATCAGGGCGGCGCGGGCGGAGGCGCCGAGCCCTGCGCCCTCGACCATGCCGCAGGCGATGGCGATGACGTTCTTGAGCGCCCCGCCGAGCTGGGCGCCGATGACATCGTCGGTGAGGTAGAGGCGCAGGCGGGGGCCGGAGAGGCGTTCCTGCAGGGCGCGGCCGAAGGCGGCGTCGGCGCAGGCCAGCGTGAAGGCGGTGGGCAGGCCGCGGGCGATCTCGCCGGCGAAACCGGGGCCGGTGAGGGCGGCGAGGGCCGCGCGAGGGCGGGTCTCGGCGGCGATCTCGGTCTGGAGGCGCAGGCGGTCGCGGCCGATGCCCTTGGCGCAGAGCACGAGGGGCGCGTCGGGGAGGCTGGCGGCGTGGCGCGTGAGGAAGGCGGCGGTTTCCTGGGCGGGGACGGCGACGAGGAGGGCGTCGGCATGGGCGAGGTCGGCGAGGTCGGAGGTTGCGGTGAGGCCGTCGGGGAGGCGGATGCCGGGCAGGCGCGGGTTCTGGCGGCTGCGCGCGGTGCGGGCCATGGCCTCGGCGTCGCGGCCCCAGAGCGTGACCTCTTGGCCGGCATTGGCCTGCACGACGGCGAGCGCCGTGCCGAAGGCGCCGGCTCCGGCGACGGCGATCATGCCTTGGCGCCCTTGCGTCCGGAGCCGACGAGCGGGGCGGCTTCGAGGTCGAGGGGCCAGCGCGGGCGGGCCGAGAGGGTGAAATCGTCGGGGCCACGGACGGCCATGCGCTCGGCGGCGGCGAAGGCGATCATCGCGCCGTTGTCGGTGCAGAGCGCGAGCGGCGGGGCGGTCCAGCCGAAGCCGGCGGTGGCGGCGGCGGCGGCGAGGCTGGTGCGCAGCGGGGTGTTGGCGGCGACGCCGCCGGCGACCGCGAGGGTGGTGGGGCCGTGGGTCTCGGCGAAGGCGGCCATGGCGCGGCGGGTCTTCTCGGTGAGCACGTCGACGAGGGCGGCCTGGAAGCCGGCGCAGAGATCGGCGCGGTCGGTCTCGGTGAGGCCGCCCTGGGCCTCGACGAGGGTGTCGCGGGCGCGGCGCAGGGCGGTTTTGAGGCCGGAGAAGGACAGGTCGCAGCCGGGGCGGTCGAGGAGCGGGCGCGGCAGCGCGAAGCGGGCGGGGTCGCCCTGTGCGGGCGGCGGCTTCGACGGCGGGGCCGCCGGGCTGGCCGAGACCGAGCAGGCGCGCGACCTTGTCGAAGGCCTCGCCCGGCGCGTCGTCGATGGTGCCGCCGAGGCGGCGGAAGCTCTCGGGGCCGAGGGCGGCGAGGAACTGGCAATGGCCGCCGGAGACGAGGAGCATGAGGTAGGGGAAGGGCAGGTCGTCGGTGAGGCGGGGCGTGAGGGCGTGGCCGGCGAGGTGGTTGACGCCGTAGAGCGGGAGGCCGAGGCCGGCGGCGAGGCCCTTGGCGAACATCACCCCGGCGAGCACGCCGCCGATGAGGCCGGGACCGGCGGTGACGGCGATGGCGTCGAGATCAGCGAGGCGTGAGGCCGGCGCGGTCGAGGGCGGCTTGCGTGACGATGTCGAGGCGTTCGGCATGGGCGCGGGCGGCAATCTCGGGCACGACGCCGCCGTAGGCCGCGTGGAGGCTGTCCTGCCCGAAGACCTCGGAGGCGAGGATATCGGCGCGGGCGCGGCCGGGGGTCGCGCGCAGGATCGCGGCCGCGGTGTCGTCGCAGCTGCTCTCGAGACCGAGGATGATGCGGGTCGGGTCCATGCCTCTCCGGGGGCGGCCGATTGCGCCGGGCTGGCGGGACGCGTAACACCGGGCATGGGCTCGCGCAACGGCGCGCGGCCCCGGAGAGCCTGCCATGACCCGGCCCGCGCGGCTGTTGCTGACCCGTCCCGAAGAGGCGTCGCGCGACTTCGCGGCGGCGCTCGAGGCCGCATTTCCCGGGCGGTTCGCGCCGGTGATCGCGCCGGTGATCGGGATCGAGGCGCGCGACGATGTGGCGCTCGATCTCGACGGGGTGCAGGCGCTCCTGTTTTCCTCGGCGAACGGGGTGGCGTGTTTTGCGGAACGGACCGGGCGGCGTGACCTTCCGGCCTGGTGCGTCGGGGACCTGACGGCGCGGGCGGCGCGGGAGGCCGGGATGTCGGCGCTCTCGGCCGCGGGGGATGTCGCGGCACTGACGGCGCTGGCGCTGGCCGAGGTCCGGCCCGGAGCCGGGGCGCTCTTGCATGTGCGCGGCGAGCACGCGGCGGGGGATCTGGCGGGCGCGCTGGCGCGGCACGGCATCGAGGTGCGGGCGGCGGAGATCTACCGGCAGACCCCCTGCCCGATCGGCGGCGATGCGGCGGCCGAGCTGGCCCGGGGGGCAATCGCGGTGGTCGCAGTCTTCTCGCCGCGTTCGGCCCGGCTCTTCGCCGCGCAGGCCCGGACTTCGGGCTGGCCGCTCGGTGGGGTGACCGCGGTGTCGCTGAGTGCCGCGGCCGATGCGGCCCTGGCGGAAGCCGGCTTCGGGGCGCGGCGGATCGCGGCGCGGCCGGACCGCGACGCCATGATCGCGGCGCTGGCCCGGAGTTGAGGCACGGCCGAGGCGGCGCCGGGCTTTCGCTTGTTCCCGAAAAATCGTTAGCCTAGTATCGAACGAGGCGCAGGGGGCGCCGACGGGGAAGGGATTCATGGCGACACGCAAGAACAACCGGACAGGTGCCAGCGACGAGACCGCGTCCGAAACCGAAGCAGCCTTGCCCGAAACCCCGGACTCCCTCGAAGAAACGGTCGCCGATGCGGTCTCCGCGGAAGCGGCGGCAGCCGATTCGCCCGACCCTGCGCGCGACGCCCCGGAGGCCCGCGAAGCCGAAGAACCGGTGAGCGCAAGCGAGGCGCCGGCCTCGGAGACCATGGAAGCCGAGATCGATCCGGACAAGCCGGCGGAGGCCCCCGGCGAGGTCGAGATGGCCGGGTCGGACCCGGTGGATCCCGAGCGGGTCGAGACGGATCCGGAGCCCGCCGAGGTCGAACGGTCGGAGGTTGTCGAAGACACAACCGCGGCGCGCAACCCGGAGGCGCATGAGGAATATGCCGAGGAGGAGCATGGCGGCTCGTTCGCGGCCAAGGCGCTGACCTGGCTGGTGCTGTTGCTGGCGGGTGCCGGACTCGGTCTCTGGGCCGGTCCGAAGATCGCCCCCTCGCTGCCCGCGGGCATGGCGCCGGTCGCGGCCTGGCTCTCGCCCGGCCAGAATGCGGCCGAGGCGCGGATCGCCGAGTTGGAGACACAGCTCGAGACCGGGCTTTCGGGTGTGGAGGATCGCCTCGCTTCGCTCGATACGTCGAGCGAGACCGAGGCTGCGGTCGCGACGTTGCGCTCCGATCTCGACGCGCGGATCGCCGCGACGGAAGCCGCCCTGACCGAGCTGCGCGACACGGTGTCGGGCCTCGACGGGACGGAGACCCGGCAGCGGCTGGGCCGCGTCGAATTGGCCCTCGAGGGCCAGACGACCGAATTGTCCGCGCTGAAGGACCAGCTCACCGCCGGCGGCACGGAAGCCGTGGGCGCGATCGGGGCCGAACAGGTCGATCTCTACCGCTCGCAGGTCGAGGGGCTGCGTGCCGAGATGGGCGCGGTCACCGACAGCGTGAGCGTGCTTGTCGTCGCGCATCGACGATGTTGCCGCCACCGCCGACCGGTCGATTTCGGCGGCGCAATTGACGGTGGAACAGGTGCAGGCCGAGGCGCAAGCGGTCGTCGAGGAGGCGCAGAGTGCTGCCTCCAGCCGCGTCTCGGCGGCCGAGGTGGAAGCCGAAGCGGCGGCGATTTCGAGCGCGCTGGCCGCCGGCCAGCCCTATGCCGAACCGGTCGCCAAGCTGTCCGCCTATCCGGACATCGCGATGCCCGACACGCTTGTCGCGGCTGCCGAAACCGGTGCGCCCACGGTGGCGATGCTGCGCGACAGCTTTTCGGATGCGGCGTATTCGGGGATCCGTGCGAGCATAATGGCGTCCGCCGGCAACGGCGTGATGGCGCGCTCGCAGGCCTTCCTCGAGGCGCAGGTCGCGACCCGCTCGCTCACCCCGCAGCAGGGGCTCGACCCCGACGCGGTGCTGAGCCGGATGGAGGATCATCTGCGGCGCGACGATCTGGCGGCGGCGCTGGCCGAGGCCGAGGCGCTGCCTGCGGAGGTGAGCGATGCGATGTCCGGCTGGCTCGCCGACGCCCGCCGCCGCCTCGACGCGGAGACCGGCATGGAGGCACTTCGTTCCAGCCTCCCGACCTCGAACTGAACGGGAGGCATAGATGCTCTGGTCCCTGCTGAAAGTCGTCATCTTCCTCGTGCTCGCGGCCCTCGTGGCCTGGGGCGCGGCCTGGATCCTCGAAACCCCTGGCGAAATCGTCGTCGCCTTTGGCGGCCGGGAACTGAGCCTCACCCCGATCGGTTTCATGATCGCCGTGGCCGTCATCCTCGTGGCGGCGCTGGTGATCCTCAAGCTCATCGGCTTCCTGACGGCGCTGGTGCGGTTCCTGCTCGGCGACGAGACGGCGCTGACGCGGTTCTTCAGCCGCAAGCGCGAGCAGCGCGGCTTCAACGCGCTCTCCGACAGCATGATCGCGCTCGCCTCGGGCGATGCGCCGTCCGCCTCGAAGAAGGCCGCCAAGGCCGAGAAGCTGCTGCAGCGGCCCGATCTGACGCGGCTGGTCTCCGCGCAGGCGGCCGAGCTCGGCGGGGACAGCCGCAAGGCGACCGACGAGTACAAGGAGATGCTCAAGAACGACCGCACGCGCTTTATCGGCGTGACCGGGCTGATGGAGCAGAAGCTCGCGGCGGGCGACACCGATACCGCGCTCGCCCTCGCCAAGAAGGCCTTCGCGCTCCGGCCGGACAATCCGGTGCTGCTGCGCAAGCTCTTCGACCTGCAGTCGCAGAAGGCGGACTGGTCCGGCGCGCGCGAGACGCTCAACGCCTCGATGCATGCGCGGCTGCTGCCGCGGGACATCGGCACGCGGCGCGACGCGGTGCTCTCGCTGGCCGATGCCCGGGCGGCGCTGGCCGCGGGCGAGACGGCGCGGGGCCAGGAGGCGGCGCTGCAGGCCAACAAGCTCGCGCCGACGCTGATCCCGGCGGCGGCGCTTGCCGGCGAGGTGCATGCCGAGCGTGGCGCGCGGCGCAAGGCGGTGCGCACCCTGACCGCTGCCTGGGCGGCCAATCCGCATCCCGACATCGCCGCGGCCTTCGCCGCGATGGAACCCAACGAGACGCCGGAGGCGCGGCGCAAGCGCTTCGACAGCCTGATCCATGCCGCCCCGGCGCATCCCGAGAGCCGGCTGCTGTCGGCGGAGCTTGCCCTGGCGGCGGAGGATTTCCCGGCGGCGCGCAAGGCGCTGGGCGATCTCGCCGAGACCGATCCGACGACGCGCAGCCTCGCGCTGATGGCGGCGATCGAGCGGGGTCAGGGCGCGCCCGATGCGGTGGTGCGCGGCTGGCTGGCGCGGGCACTCGATGCCTCGCGCGGGCCGCAATGGATCTGCGACAAGTGCAATCAGGTGCACACGGCCTGGGTGCCGGTCTGCGAGAATTGCGGCGCCTTCGACACGCTCGACTGGAAGACGGCACCCCATACCGCCGATACCGGGATCGACCGGGCGGCGATGCTGCCGCTCCTGGTGGGCGATCCGGAGCCGGCGCCGCGCGTCGAGCCGGAGGCGCCGGCGGCGGCGAAGCCCGCAGCCGCCGATCCGCTCGCCTCGGTGGAGGATGCCGAGGTGGAGCCGTCGAAGCCTTCCGGCGCGAACGGGCCGGCGGCGGAACCGGTGCGCGAGACGGTCGCGGAGGCTCCCGACACGGCCAAGAAGCCCGAGCAGCCGGAGCCGAGCGACAACTTCTTCCTGAACGGCGGCCGCCGAAGCTGATCGGGGCCCGCGCCAGGCCCTGAGCGCCGCGGGCAGCGGCGCTCGCGGTGATGTGCCGACCAGGCGCGCCTGAGCCTCGGGCAGAGGGTTGCTTCGCCGCGCCCGGGTGCGGATCTCGCGGCTGGTGACGTCTCCGGTGGCGGAGGGGGGGGATCAGGGCGGCGTTCGGTCCGCCGGGCCTTGTCCCTGCTCGAAAGATCCCCGGCCGGACGGGGGGATCACCGCGATCGTACCGGTGCCTCGGGTGAACATGGTGCGCCGATCGAGCCAGACCACGGCGAGGGCGAGGGCCGCGAAGAGCGGGGTGTCCCAGGGCTGCGCGTCGGGCCAGATCGGGTTGTTGAGCTGCCAGTGGAACAGCATGGCGATCAGGATGCTGCCTCCGGCGGCGTTGAACATCGGCGTGAGGATCACGCTGACCGCGACCGAGCCGATCAGGAACGGCGTGAAGGACCAGGCGCTTTGCGGCGTGCCGCTGAGCCCGAAGGCCGGCAGATGCCAGAGGCCCCAGATCAGCCCGAGGACGAGCCCCGCCCAGAGCGGGGCCATGTGCCGCTGCAGGATCGGCAGGGCGTAGCCGCGCCAGCCGATCTCCTCGACCGGGCCGAGAACCGCCATGAAGGCGAGGGCGGCGAGGATCTCGCCGGGGCTGGCGTCCGGGAGGAGATCGGTCGGGGCGGTGCCCTTGATGAGCGCGCCCGCAATGTAGACGGCCGGAATGCCCAGCAGCAGGAGCGCCCAGTACGGTGCGGGGCAGCGCCAGAGCAGCAGCCGGGAGAGAAAACGCCGCAGGCCCGGCAGGCCGGCGTGGCGGGCCACCAGGGCCAGGGCTGCCAGGGCCGGGGCGTAGACCGCGAGGATGAAGAGCGGATTGTGCGCGGAGACCGGACCGAAGGTGGCCGTGACCCGGTCGGGGGCCAGGACCAGCAGGAGGATGAGCCCCCAGGCGAGGCCGAAGGCGATGGCGAAGAACGCCAGCAGCGATGCGGCTCCGGGCTGCGGACCGGCCGGTGTCGCGGGTCGGGCGTCTGGTGTCTGTTCCATGAAGGCGTCCCTTGCAGGCTGACAGGCGAAGCCTGCGCCCGAAGCGGGGGCGGACGCCATGACCTGCGTCAATGGGGCGCCGGGGAAGGATGGAAGATCGGCGCGCGCAGGCTAGGTGGCACTCCATGGCACAGGTGACGGTCTGGTTCGACGGCGACTGCCCGCTTTGTACGCGGGAGATCGCGCTGATGCGGCGGCTCGACCGGCGCGGTGCGATCGATTTCGTCGATCTCGCGGACGGGAACGCCGCCTGCCCGCTCGACCGGCGCGACCTGCTCGCGCGGTTCCATGCCAGCGAGGATGGACGGATGCTGTCCGGCGCCGAGGCCTTCGCGGCGATGTGGCGGGCGATCCCGGCGCTGCGGCCCCTGGGGCTGGCCGCGCGCAACCGGCTGGTGCTCGGCGGGCTGGAACGGGCCTATCTGGGGTTTCTCAAACTGCGGCCGCGGTTGCAGGCCTGGCTGAAACGGCGGGAGGCGCGCAATGGACGCACCGTCTGAGCCGGCGACCGAGTTGGTCTGGGACTATCCGCGGCCGCCCCGGCTGGAGCCGGTGACGGAGCGGATCACGGTGCGGTTCGGCGGGGTGATCGTCGCCGAGACGGATCGGGCGTACCGGGTGCTCGAGACCAGCCATCCGCCGGTCTACTACCTGCCGCGCGCCGATATCCGGACCGATCTCCTGGTCGAGGTTCCGGGCAGCACGTTCTGCGAGTTCAAGGGCGTGGCGTCCTATGTGACGCTGGTCGCCGGCGGGCGGCGGTCGGAGCGCGCCGGCTGGTATTTCGCCGATCCCGCACCGGCCTACCGCCAGATCGCCGGGTATCTGGCGTTCTATGCCTCGCGGGTGGACGAGGCGCGGGTCGGCGACGAGGTCGTCGCGGCCCAGGCCGGGGATTTCTACGGCGGATGGATCACGCCGCGCATCACCGGGCCGTTCAAGGGCGGGCCGGGCACGCGCGGCTGGTAGGCGGGACGTCGCAGCGCGGTCCAGCGGCCCCGAACGGAAACGGGCGCCGGATTGCTCCGGCGCCCGTGTCTGGCGAAACCCTGGCCTCGATCAGCGCTTGGAGAACTGGAAGCTCTTGCGCGCCTTGGCCTTGCCGTACTTCTTGCGCTCGACCACGCGGCTGTCGCGGGTGAGGTAGCCGGCGGCCTTGAGGGCAGGACGCAGGGTCGGATCGTAGAGCGTCAGCGCCTGGCTGATGCCGTGCTTGACCGCGCCGGCCTGGCCGGAGAGGCCGCCGCCCTTGACGGTGGCCATCACGTCGAACTGGCCGGCGACATTGGCGACGGTGAAGGCCTGGCCGATCACCATCTGCAGCACGCCGCGGGCGAAGTATTCGTTCATCGGCTTGCCGTTGACGACGACCTTGCCGGAGCCCGGCTTGATCCAGACGCGGGCGACCGCGTCCTTGCGCTTGCCGGTGGCGTAGGAGCGACCGAGTTCGTCGCGGATCGCTTCGCGGACAGGGGCCGCGTCGGCGACGGGAATGTCGACGACCGAGCCCTGGAGCTCTTCGAGCGAGGAAAGTTCGGCCATGGTCACGCGCTCCGGGTGTTCTTGGGGTTCATCGCGGCGATATCGATCACCTCGGGCTCCTGCCCGGCATGCGGGTGCGCGGCACCGGCATAGACGCGCAGGTTCGACAGCTGCTTGCGGCTGAGCGGACCGCCCGGCAGCATGCGCTGCACGGCCTTCTCGATCACGCGCTCGGGGTGCTTGCCCTCGAGGATCTGGCCGGCGGTGCGGTGCTTGATGCCGCCCGGGAAGCCGGTGTGCCAGTAGTACTTCTTGTCGGCGCGCTTGTTGCCGGTCATCTGCACCTTCTCGGCGTTGATGATGATCACGTTGTCGCCCATGTCCATGTGCGGCGTGAAGGTCGGCTTGTGCTTGCCGCGCAGGCGCATCGCCACCAGCGTCGCGAGCCGGCCCAGCACGATGCCTTCGGCATCGATGATGACCCACTTCTTGTCGATATCTGCCGGTCTGGCGGAATAGGTTTTCATGTCTGTTGTCCTGTCTCGGGTCGCGGCGGGGTGGCGGGCCTGTGCCGCGTCCCGTCTCCGAACGAGCCGCTGTTCTACCGGGATTTCGCGGCGCGTCAAGGTGCGGAGACGCGAATTATCTGTTTCGAACCAATGGGTTAAAAATACGGTATCTGAATACCCCACATGGATCGGGGGCTCAGAGGCCGAAAATGCCGATCCGGTCGGGGGCGGCGGCGTCGATCACGCCGGTGAGCTTGAGGATGGTGTAGATCACCGCGAGGGCCGCGAGCGCGAAGAGGATGCGGCGGGGGGCCGGCGCGCGGGTGAGGAGCGCGATCACCGCGAGCAGGACGACGACGATGACGAGGAGCCTGAGCATGGCTGCACTTATGGCAGGTCGCCCGGGCGTTTCAAGCCGGGACGCTGCAGGATCGCCAAGCCCGCCCTGCCCGGCTAAGAAGCAGGCCTCGCCCGTCCACCGCCGGAGCTCCGGAATGTCCGATCCTGCCAGCCCGCCACCGATCCCGCCGCCCGCCGCGCCGCCCGAGCGGTCCGCGCGCTTCGAGCCGATCACGCTCGACGGGCTGATCCGGGCGGGGTTTCTGGGGCTCTTCGTCTGGCTGTCGCTGTCGATGCTGGCGCCGTTCGGCATCCTTGCCCTCTGGTCGGTGATCCTCGCGGTGGCGGTCGCGCCCCTGCACGGCTGGCTCGCGGCCCGGCTCGGGGGGCGGGAGCGGCTCGCGGCGGGGCTGGTGACGCTCGTGCTGCTCGGGCTGCTGATCGGGCCGATGGCGGTGCTGGTCGCCGATCTGACCCGGACGCTCGAGACCCTCGCCGCGGGGCTGCATGGCGGCTGGGCCGCCGCACCGCAGGGGGTACCGGCGCCGCTCGAGCGGCTCATGGACCTGCCGATGATCGGTCCGGCGCTCGGCGATCTCTGGACGCGGGCCACGACCGATCTGGGCGATCTGGTCCGGCAATATGCCGACAGGCTGGTCGGGGTGGGTACCGTGCTCCTGCGAGTTGCCGAGCGATTCGCGCTGGGGCTCGGGGTCTTCGGGCTGGCGGTGATCCTGTCGGGGGTGCTGCTGGTTCATGGCGCGGGTCTGGCGGAGGCGGCGCGGGCCTTCGCGCGCCGTGTCATCGGGCGCGACGGCGGGACCTATGTCGACATGGCCGGGGCGACGATCCGCGGTGTCTCGCAGGGGGTGATCGGGGTGGCGCTGTTCCAGGCGCTGCTGGTCGGGATCGGGCTGATGGTGGCGGGGGTTCCCGCGCACGGCCTGCTTGGCGCTGGCCGTCGCGGTGCTGGGCATCCTGCAGATCGGACCGATCCTGGTGACGATCCCGGTGTTGATCTGGTCGGGGTTGCAGCAGGACACGCTGACGACCGTGCTGCTGGCGCTCTGGCTCCTGCCGATCAGCCTGCTCGACAACGTCCTGAAGCCGCTCCTGATCGCGCGGGGCCTCGCGACGCCGATGGCGGTGATCTTCGCCGGGGTGATCGGCGGGACGCTGACGCACGGGCTGGTGGGGCTGTTTCTCGGGCCGGTGGTGCTCGCGGTGTTCTACGAGATGCTGGTGATCTGGGTGCGCGACGAGCGGTGAGACGGGCAGCAGGACGGGCGGTCACCGGCTTGTGACCCGGCCCGCGGCGGGGATCGCGCATGCTGCCCGGACCAATCAATGAGGAGTTTTCCCGATGCGCCATCTCGTCGCCGCCGTCCTGCTCGCCGGTCTTGCCCTGCCCGCACATGCGGAGATCATCCGCAAGACCAGCCCGCATTCCGTCTCCGAGACCGCCGACCGGCTGGCGGCCGCGGTGGAGGGCGCGGGGGCCTCGGTGGTGGCGCGGATCGATCATGCGGCCGCGGCGGCGGGTGTGGATGCGGAGCTGCGGCCGACGACATTGCTGGTGTTCGGCAACCCCGCCCTTGGCACGCCAGTGATGCAGGCCGACCAGGCGGCCGGGCTCGACCTGCCGATGCGGGTGGTGATCTTCGAGGGCGAAGACGGGGTGGTGACGGTGGCCTATCACGATCCGGCGGAGCTCGCGGCGAGCCACGAGGTGCCGGGCGATCTCGAGGCGCTGGGGACGATGACCGGGGCGCTCGACAAGCTGACCGGCGCGGCGATCGCGCCGTGAAGTGGGGACGGATCCGGGGATTCGCGTGGCGGTGCGCGCCTGGGGCCTTTGGCGCGCTGCTGAGCTGACACGGAAAGATCGTTGACGCGTTTGGGCTGGTTGCTCTGCTCGGACTCGGCAATCCGCGTGCCAAACAGGTTCCGCTGCCGCACCGATGTGGCGGCGTCGGGCGAGCGCCTGCCCGTGGGGTGGCGCAGCAACGGTCGGGCGAAGTGCTTTATGGTGACACGAACTCGCTCCGCTTGGGCGGAGTGCTGGCGGTGATGAAGCGCCAGCCCGCCGGGACGGGCAGGCGCTCGCCCGGCGCCTGCGGCTTGATTCCGGGCTGCGATGAGTTGCGGGGCCGGCGCCGGTGGCTCAGGCGGCGCGGCGCGGGGGGATCGAGTAGGTGAGGCCGGCGCGGGCGACCGGGCCGTCGATGCCTTCGGAGAAGATCAGCACGTCGCCCACCGAGAGCGTGCGGCCGAGCTTGAGGATGCGGGTCTCGGCGGTGAGCGCGCCGGTGCCGGGCTTGCGCATGAAATCGATGGAGCAGTTCGTCGTGACGGTGAGCGCCTCGCGGCCGATCATCGCGAGCGTGGCGATGTAGAAGGCGCAATCGGCCAGCGTGAACATGGCGGGCCCGGAGACGGTATCGCCGGGGCGCAGATCGGCTTCGGTCGCGATCATGCGGACCCGGGTGAAGAAGGGCTCGAGGGCGAGCACCTCGAAACGCTCGCCAAGCTGCGGGAAGACCTCGCAGAGATAGGCCTGCATTTCGGGAATGGTGAAGTGAAGCTGCATCGGGGCCTTCCGGTCGCGGGGAATATCCCGCAGACTGGCCCGGACCGGAGACGAAGAGCAAGGGACGACAGGATGCCGGACGATCTGGTGCTGCGCGCGGACGAGGGGGCCGTCGCGACGCTGACGCTGAACAATCCCGACAAGCTGAACGCGCTGTCGGACGCCATGCTCGACGCGATGCAGGCGCGGCTCGACGCGCTGGCGGAGGACGGCGCGATCCGCGCGGTGGTGATCCGGGGCGCGGGGCGGGCCTTCTGTGCCGGGCATGACCTGCGGGAAATGAGTGCCGCGCGACAGGCGCCCGATGGCGGGCAGGCGGTGTTCGCGGAGCTCTTCGACAAATGCGCGCGGATGATGCTGTCGATCGTGCGGCTGCCGCAGCCGGTGATCGCGGAGGTGCAGGGCATCGCCACGGCGGCGGGCTGCCAGCTGGTGGCGACCTGCGACATGGCGGTGGCGGCGAAGGGCACGCGCTTCGGGGTGAACGGGGTGAATATCGGGCTGTTCTGCTCGACGCCGATGGTGGCGCTGACGCGCAATATCGGCCGCAAGAAGGCCTTCGAGATGCTGACGACCGGGAGCTTTCTCGATGCGCTCGATGCGCTCGATGTCGGGCTGGTCAACCATGTGGTCGCGGCGGACCTGCTGGCGCACGAGACCGCGACCCTGGCGGCGACGGTCGCCTCGAAGCTCGGGCCGGCGGTGCGGATCGGCAAGCGGGCGTTCTACGAGCAGGCGGAGATGTCGCTCGAAGCGGCCTATGCCCATACCGGCCGGGTGATGACCGAGAACATGATGCGCGCGGACACGGCGGGCGGGATCGCGGCGTTTCTCGACAAGCGCCCGCCGGACTGGAAGCAGTAGCCCTAGCCGCGGGCGATGCGTTCGCTGCGCGGATAGAGGGCGACGAAGCGGCAGCGGATGATCAGCACGAAGAGCAGGACCGCGCCGAACTGATGGACGATGGCGATCTGCCAGGGCGCGGCGTAGAGCACCGTGACGATGCCGATGGCGACCTGGATCCCCAGCATCAGCATCATGTCGCGCCAGGCGCGGCGGATGTCGCCGGAGGCCGATTTCCGGCTGGCGAGCCAGGCGAAGAGCCCGAGCAGGGCGAGAATGTAGCCGAGAATGCGGTGGTTGAACTGCACCAGCGCGGGGTTTTCGAGGAAGTTGCGCCAGAGCGGCTGGATGTTGAAGGCATCCGAGGGGAACACCTCGCCGCCCATCAGCGGCCAGTCGATATAGCCGCGGCCCGCATCGATGCCGGCGACGAGCGCGCCGAGGATGATCTGGCCGAAGCCCACGACGATGAGAAGCGTGCCCCAGCCCATCAGCTTCTCGTTGCGCTGGCGGCGGGTCTGCAGCAGGTCGGCTTCCGAGCGGCGCAGGCTCATCACATACCAGGCGATCAGGCCGAGGATGGTGAAGGCGAGGCCGAGATGGGTGGCGAGGCGGTAGGAGGCGACGCTGACCATGCGGCCCTCGAGGCCGGAGGCGACCATCCACCAGCCGATCGCGCCCTGCAGGCCGCCGAGCGCGCCGAGGCCCAGCAGGCGTCCGGTCCAGCCGAGCGGGATCTGGCGGCGGGCGAGGAACCACAGGAAGCCGAGGCCCCAGACGAGGCCGATCACGCGGCCGAGCTGGCGGTGGCCCCATTCCCACCAGTAGATGATCTTGAACTCGTCGAGGGTCATGCCCTTGTTGACGAGCTGGTATTGCGGGATCTCGCGGTACTTGTCGAATTCGGCCTGCCACGTCGCGGCATCGAGCGGCGGCAGCGCACCGGTGACCGGGCGCCATTCGGTGATCGAGAGGCCGGAATCCGTGAGGCGGGTCATGCCGCCGACGGCGATCATCACCACGACGAGGGCGAAGAGGATCGAGAGCCAGACCGCGATGGCGCCGCGGGCCGGCGCGGGCTTGCGCTTGCGGGCGGGGGCCGCGGGGACAGGGTCGGTCTCGGAGACCTCCTCGAAGATGCTGCGGGTCTTGCTCATGCCGGCCTCCGGTCCTTCGGCGCGTGACGTGTCATTTGCGCCCCTTCGGCGGTTCCGCAAGGGCGCGGACCACGCCGTGCAGGGTGCGGATGTCGGTTTCGCTGAGCGGCGCGCGGTGGAACAGGTTCTCGAGATTGGCCTGCATGCGGGCGCGTTTCTCCTCGGGGTAGAAGAAGCCGACGGCATCGAGGCGGCCGATGAGGCGATCGAGGAAAGCGTCGATCTCCGCGCCCTCGGCCATGCGGCCGCGCTCGACGCGCTGTTCCTCGGGCAGTTGCGGCAGGGTCCGGCGACCCCATTCATAGGCCATCAGGAGCACGCATTGCGCGAGGTTGAGCGAGCCGAAGGCCGGGTTGACCGGAACCGAGACCACCGCGCTGGCGCGCACCACATCGGCGCTTTCGAGCCCTGCGCGTTCGGGGCCGAAGAGCACGCCGACGCGCTCGCCGGCGGCGATCATCTCGCGGGCCTCTTCCATCGCGCGTTCGGGGGTGAGCACGCGCTTGGTCATCGCCCGGTCGCGGGCGGTGGTGGCGTAGACCACCGAGAGGTCGGCGCAGGCGGCGGCGGTGGTCTCGTCGACGCGCACCGCGTCCATCACCGGGGCGGCACCGCTCGCGGTGGCCTCGGCGCGCGGATTGGGCCAGCCGTCGCGGGGGCTGACGAGGCGCAGGCGGTCGAGGCCGAAATTCCACATCGCGCGGGCCGAGGCGCCGATGTTCTCGCCCATCTGCGGCCCGACGAGAATGAAGACCGGCTGCGGGGTCCGCCCTGTCGCGTCGCGTTTGCCGTGATCGGTTCCTGCCACCGGCTGCCTCCCCGTGCCGGACCTGTCGCCGGCGGGCGGGTGATACGCCGGGCGGGCTTTGCAGGCAAGGGAGCGGGGGGTCGCGGCCCAGAGCGGATCCAGGGTATACGGACGTATACAACGCTTTCCTTTCCCGGCGCGATCGGCTAGAGAGACGGCGTCCGAATCCTTGAAACAAGCGCGAGGGAACGCCTTCCATGACCAAGATCAAAGTCGACAATCCGGTCGTCGAGCTCGACGGCGACGAGATGACCCGGATCATCTGGGATTTCATCAAGCAGAAGCTGATCCTGCCCTATCTCGACATCGACCTGAAATACTATGATCTGGGCATCGAGGAGCGCGACCGGACCGACGACCAGATCACCGTCGATGCGGCCAATGCGATCAAGCAATACGGCGTGGGCGTGAAATGCGCCACCATCACGCCGGACGAGGACCGGGTCGCGGAATTCGGACTCAAGCAGATGTGGCGCTCGCCCAACGGCACGATCCGCAACATCCTCGGCGGCGTGATCTTCCGCCAGCCGATCATCTGCCAGAACGTGCCGCGGCTGGTGCCGGGCTGGACCAAGCCGATCGTCGTCGGCCGTCATGCCTTCGGCGACCAGTACCGCGCGACGGATTTCCGCTTCCCCGGACCGGGCAAGCTCACCATCAAGTTCGTCGGCGAGGATGGCCAGGAGATCGAGCGCGAGGTGTTCCAGGCGCCGGGCGCCGGCGTGACCATGGCGATGTACAACCTCGACGACTCGATCCGCGATTTCGCGCGGGCCTCGATGAATTACGGGCTTTCGCTCGGCTGGCCGGTCTATCTCTCCACCAAGAACACCATCCTGAAGGCCTATGACGGGCGCTTCAAGGACCTGTTCCAGGAGGTGTATCGAGGCCGAATTCGCGCAGAAGTTCAAGGATGCCGGGATCACCTACGAGCACCGGCTGATCGACGACATGGTCGCCTGCGCCATGAAGTGGAACGGTGGCTATGTCTGGGCCTGCAAGAACTACGACGGCGACGTGCAGTCCGACACCGTGGCGCAGGGCTTCGGCTCGCTGGGGCTGATGACCAGCGTGCTGATGACGCCGGACGGGCAGACCGTGGAGGCCGAGGCGGCGCATGGCACGGTGACGCGGCATTACCGCCAGCACCAGGCCGGCAAGGAAACCTCGACCAACTCGATCGCCTCGATCTACGCCTGGACGGGGGGCCTCAAGCATCGCGCGAAGCTCGACGACAACACCGCACTCCTGAACTTCGCCGAGACGCTCGAGCGGGTGACGGTCGACACGGTGGAATCGGGCTTCATGACCAAGGATCTCGCGCTGCTGGTCGGGCCGGATCAGAAGTGGCTGACCACGATGGGCTTCCTCGAGAAGGTCGACGAGAACCTCAACGCCGCGCTCGCGGGCTGATGACCGATGGACCCGGAGGCGATGCGTCGCCTCCGGGCACCCGGCACTCCCTCTATGACGATGCGCAGAGCCTGTTCGTCGGCACGGTGCTGGCGGCCACCGGGCTCGCGATCCTGCAGCATCTGGGGTTCGTGACCGGGCAGATCGCCGGGCTGGCCCTTCTGGTGACGCACTGGACCGGGCTGGCCTTCGGGCCGGTGTTCTTCGCGCTCAACATGCCGTTCTACGTGCTCGCCTTGCGCCGGATGGGGCGGGCTTTCGTGCTGAAGACGGTGATCGCGGTGGCGCTGTTCTCGCTGCTGGTCTGGGCGACGCCGCACTTGCTGACTTTCGCCGAGATCCAGCCGCTGGCCGGGGTGATCCTCGCCGGGATCCTGTCGGGCACCGGGCTTCTGGTGCTGTTCCGGCACCGCGCCAGCCTCGGGGGCATCGGGATCATGGCGGTCTGGCTGCAGGAGAAGACCGGGTTCCGGGCGGGCTGGACCCAGATGGCGGTCGACGTGGTGGTGTTCGCGCTCGCGGCCCTGACGTTGCCGCCGATGGCGGTGGTCTACAGCCTCGTCGGCGCCGTCGCGCTCAACCTCGTGATCGCGATCAATCACCGGGCGGATCGCTACATCGGGATGTGAGCGGCTCCGGCCCATGGCCCGGGCGCGCGACTCCTGTCGGGCGCGGGGCGAAACCCAGCCAAATTGGCAAGCCACTTTCCAGCCGCTTTCCAGCCGGATTCCAACCCTCGAAAACCACGCCTTTTCCGAGGTTTGCGCCGAATCCGCCCTCAGCGGCGAATTTCGCGCCATCCCCCCGGATCAGGAACCGGGGCCGCAGGTCTCAGAGGCTCTCGACGATCACCAGATCGCGCACCGCGGCACCACGGGCATGGGCAAGGGCCGCCTGGTATTCCGGCGAGCGGTAACAGGCCTCCGCCGCCTCCATGCTCGGGAAGAGGGCGACGACATTGCGCGGATGGTCGATGCCTTCGAGCTGGAGGTGGCGGCCACCCCGGGCGAGGAACTTGCCGCCGTGCTGCTCGATGGCGGCGGTGGCGCCGCTGGCATAGCGGCCGTAGGCTTCCTCGTTGGTCACGATGACATGGGCGATCCAGTAGGCGGGCATCGGGGCATTGTCCTCGGAAGGGGTCAGGCGCCGAGCAACGCGCGGGCAGCGGCGATGGCTTCGGGGGCCTTGCCGGGATCGGTGCCGCCGGCCTGGGCCATGTCGGGGCGGCCGCCGCCCCCCTTGCCGCCGAGGGCTTCGGCGGCGGCGCGCACGATCTCGACGGCGGAGATGCGGTCGGTGAGGTCGTCGGTGACCCCGGCGGCGACGGCGGCGCGGCCGCCGGTATCGGCGACCAGCAGGATGACGCCGGAACCGAGGCGGGTCTTGTGCTCGTCGATGAGGCCGCGCAGATCCTTGCCGGAGATGCCGGTGAGGCTGCGGGCGACGAACTTCACGCCGGCGATCTCCTCGGCCTCGCTTTCGGGCGCGCTGTCCCCGCCGGTGCCGGCCATGGCGAGGCGGCGGCGCAGATCGGCGAGCTCATCGGCCTGGGCGCGGCGCTCGTCGAGAAGGGCGCGGATGCGGATCGGCAACTCGTCCGGGCGGGTCTTCAGCAGGGCGGCGGATTCGGCCAGTGCGGCTTCCTCGGCCGCGACGAAATCGAGCGCGGCAGCGCCGGTCAGGGCCTCGACGCGGCGGATGCCGCTGGCCGAGGCGCCCTCGGAGACCAGCTTGAAGGTGCCGATCTCGCCGGTGCGCGCCACATGGGTGCCGCCGCAGAGTTCGAGCGAATAGGTGTCGCCGCCACTGCCGAGGCCGCTTCCGGTCTGCTGGCCCATGGAGACGACGCGAACCTCGTCGCCGTATTTCTCGCCGAAGAGCGCGCGGGCGCCGAGGCCCTGCGCGTCGTCGGGGGTCATGATGCGGGTCTCTACGGGCGTGTTCTGGCGGATGAAGGCGTTGACGTCGCGCTCGACGCGGGCGCGCTCGTCGGGGCTCATCGCCTTGGCGTGGGCGAAGTCGAAGCGCAGGCGGTCCGGGGCGACGAGGCTGCCGCGCTGGGCGACGTGGTCGCCGAGCGCCTGGCGCAGGGCCTCGTGCAGCAGATGGGTGGCGGAATGGTGGGCGCGGATGGCGGCGCGGCGGGCGTGGTCCACGGCGAGTTCGGCCGGGGCGCCGACGCGCAGCCGGCCCTCGAGAACGCGTCCCGAATGCACGAAGAGGCCGGCCTTCTTGCGCACATCGGAGATCGCGACCTGCGCACCTTCGCTGCGCAGGATGCCGGCATCGCCGACCTGGCCGCCGGATTCGGCGTAGAACGGCGTCTGGTTGAGGACGATCTGCACCTCCTCGTCGGCATCGGCGTGCTCGACGCGGGCGGCGCCCAGCACGAGTGCTGTGATCTGGCCCTCGGCGGTCTCGGTGTCGTAGCCGAGGAATTCGGTGGTGCCGTGCTCCTCGGCGATGTCGAACCAGACCGCCTCGTCGGCGGCGTCGCCGGAACCGGCCCAGGCGGCACGAGCCATGCGTTTCTGCTCGGCCATCGCCGCGTCGAAGCCGGCGACGTCGACGCCGCGCTGTTTCTCGCGGAGCGCGTCCTGGGTGAGGTCGAGCGGGAAGCCGTAGGTGTCGTAGAGGCGGAAGGCGGCCGCGCCCGGCAGCGGGGCGCCGTCGGGCAGCTTGTCCAGCTCGTCGTCGAGCAGGCGCAGGCCGCGGTCGAGGGTGGCCTTGAAGCGGGTTTCCTCGGCCTTCAGGGTTTCCTCGACCAGCGACTGGGCGCGGGTGAGTTCGGGAAAGGCGCGGCCCATCTGGGTGACGAGGGCGGGGACGAGGCGGTACATCACCGGATCGTCGGCGCCGAGCAGATGGGCGTGGCGCATGGCCCGGCGCATGATCCGGCGCAGCACGTAGCCGCGGCCCTCGTTGGACGGCAGCACCCCGTCGGCGATCAGGAAGGCGGTGGAGCGCAGATGGTCGGCGATCACGCGGTGATGGACCTTGCCCGGGCCGTCGGGGTCGCTCGCGGTGGCGCGGGCGGCGGCCTCGATCAGGCTGCGCATCAGGTCGGTGTCGTAATTGTCGTGCTTGCCCTGCAGGACGGCGCCGATGCGCTCGAGGCCCATGCCGGTGTCGATGGAGGGGCGTGGCAGGGCGTCGCGGCTTTCGTCGGCATGCTGCTCGTATTGCATGAAGACGAGGTTCCAGATCTCGATGAAGCGGTCCCCGTCCTCGTCGGGACTGCCCGGCGGGCCGCCGGCGACGCCGGGGCCGTGATCGTAGAAGATCTCGGAGCAGGGACCGCAGGGGCCGGTCGGGCCCATCATCCAGAAATTGTCGGAGGTGGCGATGCGGATGATGCGCTCGTCCGGCAGGCCCGCGACCTTCTTCCAGAGATCGGCGGCTTCGTCGTCGTCATGGTAGACGGTGACGAGGAGCTTGTCCTTCGGCAAGCCGAACTCCCTGGTGAGCAGATCCCAGGCGAGCGGGATGGCATTTTCCTTGAAATAGTCGCCGAAGGAGAAGTTGCCGAGCATCTCGAAGAAGGTGTGGTGGCGGGCGGTGTAGCCGACATTGTCGAGATCGTTGTGCTTGCCGCCGGCGCGCACGCATTTCTGGCTCGTGGTGGCGCGGGTGTAGTCGCGGTGCTCGAGACCGGTGAACAGGTTCTTGAACTGCACCATGCCGGAATTGACGAACATCAGCGTCGGATCGTTGCGCGGCACCAGTGGCGACGACGGCACCACCGCGTGGTCGTTCCGGGCGAAGTAGTCGAGGAAAGTCGTGCGGATGTCGTTCAGGCTGGCCATGCTGATCCCGTCGCGGAAGGCTGTGCCGGACGCGGCCCTCGCGCGGCGCGCCGGTCATTCAGGCGACGGTGTTAGCGCCCCGGGCGGGCGCTGTCCACGCCCGCGCGGCGCGGGCATGGAAGAGCGGTGCCATGAGCGGCCTCGGAGCCGGCCGGGATCACTCGTCGAGCGCGTCGACCGGATCTTCCTCGTCGGACATGCCGAAATCGAGGCCGTGGGCGGCGCGGATCTTGTCCTCGATCGACCAGGCGATGTCGGGGTTTTCCTTGAGGAAGGTCTTCGCGTTCTCGCGGCCCTGCCCGATGCGCTGGTCATCGAAGGAATACCAGGCGCCGGATTTCTCGACGACGCCGAGCTTGACGCCGAGATCGATCAGTTCGCCGCGCTTGGAGATGCCTTCACCGTACATGATGTCGAATTCGACCTGCTTGAACGGGGGCGCGACCTTGTTCTTGACGACCTTGACGCGGGTGGCGTTGCCGACGACCTCCTCGCGGTCCTTGATCGCGCCGATGCGGCGGATATCGAGGCGCACGGAGGCATAGAACTTCAGCGCATTGCCGCCGGAGGTTGTCTCCGGGGAGCCGAACATCACGCCGATCTTCATGCGGATCTGGTTGATGAAGATCACCATGCATTGCGAGCGCGAAATGGCGGAGGTGAGCTTGCGCATGGCCTGGCTCATCAGCCGGGCCTGGGCGCCGACCTGGCTGTCGCCCATGTCGCCCTCGAGCTCGTTCTTCGGCGTGAGGGCGGCGACCGAGTCGACGACCACCACCGAAACCGCGCCGGAACGCACGAGGGTCTCGGTGATCTCGAGCGCCTGCTCGCCGGTGTCGGGTTGGGAGATCAGCATCTCGTCGATGTTGACGCCGAGCTTCTTGGCATAGACCGGGTCGAGCGCGTGTTCGGCATCGACGAAGGCGCAGATGCCGCCGTTCTTCTGCTCCTCGGCGATGACGTGAAGGGCGAGCGTCGTCTTGCCCGAGCTCTCGGGCCCATAGATCTCGATGATGCGGCCCTTGGGCAGGCCGCCGATGCCCAGCGCGATGTCGAGGCCGATGGAGCCGGTGGAGATGGCGGCGATGTCGAGGGCGGGCGTGGAGCCCAGCCGCATGATCGAGCCCTTGCCGAAGCTGCGCTCGATCTGTGCAAGGGCTGATTCCAGCGCCTTTTCCTTGTCCATCCCGCCGCGCCTTTCGGAGAAATCCACGATCTGCTTGTTCATCGCTGCCTCTTATTCCACACTTGCCGGATTACGGCAATCAAGGTTGTGTTCATGTCTTGTTCCTGTTTCGGACAATGGGATCAAAACAGGAACATTTCAAGACAAATCGGTGGTGTCGTTAATGCTGCGCGGGTGGGCGCGCATGGGTCTAGCCATCGAGGGTCTCCTTCACGCGTTCGGTGAGTTCGGGCAGCGTGAAGGGCTTGGGCAGGAAGGCCGCGTCGGGGATGCCGCTGTCGCCGCCGGAGAAGGCGTCCTGGGCGTAGCCGGACATGAAGATCACCTTGGCGTCTGGGCGGCGCTTGCGGGCCTCGCGGACCCAGGCCGGACCGTCGAGGCCGGGCATGATGACGTCCGAGAGCATGATGTCGACGTGGAGGCTCTCGTCCTCCAGGACTTCGAGCGCCTCCTCGCCCGAGGCCGCCTCGATGACGGTGTAGCCGCGCAGTTGCAGCGCCCGGGCGGCGAAGGAGCGCACCGGGTCCTCGTCCTCGACCAGCAGCACGAGGCCGCGGCCGGTGAGGTCGCGCGGGCGGCGCACCTCCGGTTCGACCACGGGGGCGGGTATGGCGCTGCGCTCGTAGGCCGGCAGGTAGATCGAGAACATGGCACCGCCGCTCTCGGGATTGGCGGCGAAGATGAAGCCGCCGGTCTGCTTGATGATGCCGTAGGCGGTGGAGAGGCCGAGGCCGGTGCCCTCGCCCACCTGCTTTGTGGTGAAGAACGGCTCGAAGATCTTGTGGAACTTGTCGGGCGGGATGCCGGTGCCGGAATCGGCCACTTCCACGACGACGTAGTCGCCCTTGAGCACCACGGCGCGGTCGCGGTGCATGTCCTCGGCGAGATGCTCGTTGCGGGTGGTGATGCGCACTTCGCCGCCGCGGGGCATGGCGTCACGGGCGTTGACCACGAGGTTCATGATCACCTGTTCGAGCTGGCGCTCGTCGACACGGACCGGGGCGAGGTCGGAGCCGTGCTCGATGCGGAGCGTGACCTTCTCGGAGAGCAGGCGGTTCAGCAGATGCGCGAGTTCGGAGAGCGTGTCCTGCAGGTTGATGATCGTCGGGCGCAGGGTCTGCTTGCGCGAGAAGGCGAGGAGCTGGCGGACGAGGGCTGCGGCGCGGTTGGCGTTCTGGCGGATCTGCATCAGGTCGCCGTGTTCGACATCGGCGACGTCGTGGCGCATCAGCAGCAGGTCGCAATGGCCGTTGATGGCGGTCAGGAGGTTGTTGAAGTCGTGGGCGACGCCGCCGGCGAGCTGGCCCACAGCCTGCATCTTCTGGGACTGGACGAACTGCGCCTCCAGCGTCTTGAGCTCGGTCGCGTCCGAGAGCACGGCGAGCAGCGCCGGTTCGCCGTCGAGCACCGTGCGGGTGAAGGCGACCTGCAGGAAGATCTCCTGACCTTCCGTCTTGCCGCGGGCGACCTCGGAGCGGCCGAGTGCGCGGCCCTTGTTGGTGTCGTCGAGCCGTTCGGCGATCGACCGCCCGAGGCCCTCGATCAGATCGGCGATCGCCGCGCCCGGTTCGACCTGCGCGCCGAGAAGCTGGCGGGCGGCGCGGTTGGCGAAGGTGAGGGTACCGTCGGGCTTGAGGCGCGCGAGGGCGACCGGCAGGTCCTCGAGAAAATGGTTCGGCACGAGGCCCGAGACCTCGGCGCCGTCGAGCGGGACGAGGACCACATCGCGCAGCCCGCCGACATCACGCAGCACGATCGCCCGCATCGCCCGGCCGGAAACCGTCGTGACATGCACCGCGTCGGGTTTCAGCGGACCGTCACTCAGGAGATCGGCCAGCGCGGTCGGGAGCGTGCCGGCAAGCTCCGCGGCGGCGGCGTTCGATTGCAGCACGCGGTCCTCGGCATCGAGGCGCATCCAGGGCACCGGGGCGGCGGAGAAATCGGCACCGGTGGGTTCGGGGGCCGGGAGGCGCTCGATCCGCCACAGCAGGCTGCGGGCGCCGTAGCGCAGGACGGAGATCCGTTCGGTCCCGTCGGCCACGGATTCGCTGGCGGCTCCGTTGAGCCGGGCCTCGCGGCAGAGGCGGTAGAGCGCGCCGCCGGGATCGGCGACCCGTCCCTCGAGCAGGTGTTCCTCCGCGCCGGCAGGATTGCTGGTGCGGATGCGGCCGGTGAGATCGGTGAGGTAGACCGGATCGATATCGCTCTCGAAATAGCCGATGGCGTTGCGCCGGCCCCCGCGCCCGAAGCCGGCGAAGGCGGTCTGACCGAGGAGGCGCGCCCCGCCGAACACCATCAGCGCGATCGCCAGGGAGGTGGGGATGACCACGGGCCCGGTCCAGAAGCCGGCGGCCGTGGAGGCGAGGAGCCCACCACCCCCGAGCAAGGTGAGCAGGGCGCCGAGGTTTCCAGAGTCCTCCGCATGGATCCGGTGCGATCTGGTCTCCTGCACGTGCGTCCTTTCGGTTCACTCCGGCCCCGCGGCCGCGGCCGAACGCCGGTTCAACCACGTCGCAGGTTAACAGAAGCTCAATGCACGTTAAAGTTGTATCACGCTCGTGGAGCCCGAAAGCGGGCGAGGAAGAAGCCGTCGCCGCCCTCGAGCGGGCTCAGACGTCGTTCGCCCAGCTTCTTCCAGGCGGGATGGCGCGCCGCGAAGGCCGCCGCGCGGTCTTCGTTCTCTGCCCGGAACAGCGAGCAGGTGGCGTAGACCAGGAGGCCGCCGGGGCGGACATGGGCCATGGCCGAATCGAGGATTTCGTCCTGCAGGGCTGGGAATTCCGCAAGGGCGGCCGGGGTGAGCAGCCATTTTCCGCCGGGTTTGCGGCGCCAGACGCCGGAGCCGGAACAGGGCGCATCGACGAAGACCAGATCGCAGACCGCACCGAGGCTCGCGAGACCCTCCGGGTCGAGAATGTCGATCGTGGCGCCCGCGCGACGGGCACGGGCAGGCAGATCGTTCATCCGTCGCGGATTGATGTCCCAGGCCAGCACCTTGCCCTGTTGGCCGACAGCCGCCGCCAGCGCGAGGGACTTTCCACCCCCACCTGCGCAGTAATCGAGCACGCACATGCCCGGCGCGGCACCCGATTCGGCCGCGGCGATCTGGCTCGAGACGTCCTGCAATTCGACCATGCCCTGGCTGTAGGCCCGGCTCGCCGCGACGAGACGCGGGTTTTCCTCGACCCGGAGCGCATCGGGAAGCTGGGGCAAGGGGCTCGCCTGAACGCCGTCGCGGGCGAGCACGACCATGGCTGCGCGGGGATTGGTCTTGAGGGTGTTGACCCGCAGATCGACCGGGGCGCGGTCCTGCATGGTCCGCATCACGGCTTCGAACTCCGTGCCGAGCGACGCCACGAGATCCGGCGCCAGTGCCTCGGGCACGTCGAGCCGGACCAGGGCGGGAGCTTCGACCGGGTCGCGGGCCAGTTGGGCGCGTTCGTCCGGTGTGAGCGGGGCCGGGTCGAAGCCCTCGCCGGTGAAGAGCAGGTCCGGGTCGCCGCCCGAGCGGACCTCACGGGCGGCGACGATGGCCCGGCCACTGTCGGCGCCGCCGAGCCAGCCCAGCGAGCGGCGGCATCGCAGGCCCTCGAAGACGATGTCGCGCACTGCGGCGCGGTCCTTCGAGCCCGCGAATCGGCTGGCGCGAGCCCAGCGCGTCAGGGCACGTTCCGGCGGATCACCGGCGATGATCGCGTCCAGAAGCTCGATCGCGGCGGAAAGGCGGGCACCGGGTGTCATGGGCGTCCCTTGCCTGCAAACCGGGCCCGGCGCAAGCGAACGGCCCCGCAGCGGCAGGCCGGAACGGCAACGGGCGGAGCCCTGCGGCTCCGCCCGTCGGATGTCTCGGGATTGGTCGGCTCAGGCGGCGACGCGGCCCTCGAGTACGGAGCCGACATGCTGCTGCGCCTTGACCTCCTCGATGCCGTTCACGGCCGCGACTTCGCGGGTCAGGCGCTCGAGGGCGGCTTCGTAGAGCTGGCGCTCGGAATAGGACTGCTCGCGCTGGTCATCGTTGCGATGCAGGTCGCGGACGACCTCGGCAATCGAGATCAGGTCGCCGGAATTGATCTTCTGCTCGTATTCCTGCGCGCGGCGCGACCACATGGCGCGCTTCACGCGGGCGCGGCCCTTGAGGGTCTCGATGGCGCGGTCGACGATATCGGTGGAGCTGAGCGGCCGCATGCCCACGGAGCTCGCCTTCGCGATCGGGACCCGCAGCGTCATCTTGTCCTTCTCGAAGTTGATCACGAACATCTCGAGATTGAGGCCTGCAACCTCCTGCTCATCGATGGAAACGATCTTGCCCACGCCATGCGCAGGATACACGACGAAGTCGTTGGGGCGGAATTCGGCCGATTTCTTGTTCTTGCTCATGTTACAGTCGTTTCCTTCTGACCATCCGAAACCCCGTGCGCATCGGCGCAAAAAAACCAAACCGCATGCCTAAGCATCGCGTGTCTGGATCGAAAACGGGGCACACTTAAGAGGGACCGACTCGCGTCGGTCAATTTCCCGGACCTTCTGATAAACGTATCCTTAGCAGAAAATACGTCCCGATGGAAGCCTCGGCCGCCGATGTGATGCCGGAACCGTGACGTCAAACCGTTTCGGAGCATGCCTGAGCGCCGGTCGGGGCCTCAGCCGCCTTCGCCGGGCGCTTCGCTGAAGTACTTCTCCAGCTTGCCCTTTTCGCCGTCGCGCTCTTCGGCATCGGGCATTGGGTCGCGCTTGGTCGCCAGGACAGGCCACATCTCGGAATATTTGCGATTGAAGTCGACCCACTTCTCCATGTCCGGCTCCGTGTCGGGCCGGATGGCATCCGCCGGGCATTCCGGCTCGCAGACTCCGCAATCGATGCATTCGTCGGGATGAATGACGAGCATGTTCTCGCCTTCGTAGAAGCAATCCACCGGACAGACTTCGACGCAATCGGTATATTTGCAGGAGATGCAGTTGTCCGTCACGACATAGGTCATGGCAGGCGGCCTCGATCAGACTGTTCCTCCGCAAAGCCTGTCACACTTCGCAGAGGCTGTTTACCAGCCTGTCACGCGGGATCAAGGGGCGACACCGCCGCACCGGGACCGGATTCGGCAAGTTCGGCATAGAGGCTGCGCGCCTCGACCGCCGGCCCCCTGCGATCGCCCAGCGCGAGGATGCGAAGTACGCGGACCTCGCCATGGAGCGCGAAGCTCAGGCCGTCTCCGACACGCAGCGCGGCTGCCGGCTTGGAGACCCGGCGCGCGTTGATCCGCACGCCCTTTCCGGCGACGAACCGCGTGGCGAGGGCCCGGGTCTTGAAAAAGCGGGCCTGCCAAAGCCAGCGGTCGAGGCGGATGGTGTCAGGAGCGTCGCTCAACCCTGCGGGCCGCGTCAGGTATCGGTCTTGAGCGCGAGCAGGGCCGCAAAGGGATTGTCGGGGTCGATCTTCTTCTCGGGCCGCGGCGGGCGGGTCCTCTCCGGACGCGGCGCCTCGTTGCCGGTTTTCGGCTTGCGGCCCTGACCCTTGCCGGCGTTGCGCTTGCCGCCGGGACCGGCATGACCCGCCTGGCGACCCTTGCCCTGGCCGGGCGCGGCCTCCCTGCGGGGAGGGCGACGGCGCTGGCCGCGGGTGAAGACGAAGAAGATCTCGGTTTCCGCCGGCGGCACGGCCGCAGCCGATGGCTCCTCGACGGCATCCTGGCTTTCGGCCACCGGATCGGCGGCGTCTTGCGTGGAGGGCGGAGCGGATTCCACGGCCATCGGCGCCGGATCCGGTATGGTGTCCTCTTGGGGAGACGCACCCGCCTCAGGCGATGTGGCGGTATCCGCCGACGTGGGCGTGGCAGCGGTTTCGTGGCCAGGGCCCTCGTCCGTCTGCGGCGCATCTGGTGCCGGCGCCGTCACTGTTTCGGGGGCAGGAGCCCCGTGCTCGGCGGCTTCGGCAGGCGCAGGGCTCGCAACGTCAGACGCGGGTGCCGGGCGCTGTTTCGCGCGGGTAGCCCGTTCGGCATCGTAGCCGAGACCTTGCATCAGATTGGCGAACTGCTCGAGCGTGAGACCGGTGATCGAGAGCATGTCGGCCGCCGCCTCGAAGCCGCCGCGGGCATCGAGCGGGCGCAGCATGTCGGCGAGGCGTTCGAGCATGTCGATGCGGATGGCGCGCTCACCGGCCAGCCGATAGCCGGCCCGGGGATAGTAGCCGCGGGGCGCGTGACCCGGTGCAGGGACCGTGACGAGGCCCGGGGGCGGGGCTTCGGGGAACTCGTCGAGATTTTCCGACAGGGCCCAGAGCACGAGCCGCAAGCGGGTCGGGGCGGGCTTGAGGAGAAGAGGCAGGAAGATCGTGAACTGACCGAAGCGCACGCCGTGCTTGCGCAGGCTGGCGCGCTGATCCTGGTCGAGGGCCTTCACGTCGTCGGCCACTTCGCCGCGCGGCAGGATGCCGAGGGATTCGACAAGCCGGAAACCGATGCCCCGCGCCATGCCGGCGAGCGCCGCATCGTCGCGCAGCGCGATCAGCGGCTCGAAAAGGGCGGCGATACGCCGGTCGACGAAATGCGACAGGCGCCGGGCGATCCGGGTGGTGATATCCGCATCGACATCCTCGTCGGCGAAGACCTGAACCTGCGGGGAGAGCGCGTCCGCGCCGGGGGCGAGCCGGCCGACGGCGTATTCGCCCCACATCAGCCCGCCTTGCTCGGTGATGTCGAATTCGGTGTCCGGCGCGTTGTAGAGCTTGTCGGCGCGCAGGGACAGCACCGGGGTGAGCGCGGCGACAGCGGCCGAGCGCAGGGTTCGCGCCGCTTCGGCATCCGCCGACGGGTCGAGCCGGAACCGGAACCCTTCGAGCCGGCCGACGAACTGATCGTCGATGGTCACCTCGCCGCTTTCGGTCACACTGGCCACAAGGCTCTCCCTCTGCTTCAACCGGCGCATCAGCACCGAGGTGCGCCGGTCGACAAATCGCTGGGTCAGGCGCGCATGAAGCGCATCCGACAGGCGATCTTCTACCGCACGCGTCTCATCCCGCCAATGGTCCGAATCGTCGATCCAGCCCTTGCGCTGCGCGACATATGTCCATGTGCGGATATACGCCAACCGTTTCGACAACGCGTCGATGTCGCCTTCGGTTCGATCGATTCGCGAAATCTGCCGGCCGATCCAGTCCGCCGGAACCTGGCCGCCGCCGTGCAGGTAACCGAAAAGCCGGGCGCAGAGGCTGGCATGTTCCGCTTCCGATACCTTCCGGAAATCCGGGATCTGGCAGACGTCCCAGAGCAGGCGCACATCGCGCGGCGATACGAGTCGGCGGCGGGTATCGGGCAGATCCGAGAGCGCGCGCAGCGTCGCGAGATCGTCGGATTCGCGTGCCCGCACGAGGTCGGGATGATCGGAGCCGGTCTCGAGGCTGGCGATCAGCGCCTCGACCGTGCCGAAATCGAGGGCGGAATTGCGCCATTGCAGCTTGCGCAGCGGCTTGAAGCGCGAGCTCTCGATGGCCTCGATCACCTCGGGCTCGAGGGGGGCTGCCTCACCGGTCACGCCAAAGGTGCCGTCGGTGGTGTAGCGGCCTGCCCGCCCGGCGATCTGCGCGAGCTCACCCGGCGAGAGATGCCGGTGCCGGCGGCCGTCGAACTTCACGACGCCGGAGAAGGCCACATGAGAGATGTCGAGGTTGAGGCCCATCCCGATCGCGTCGGTGGCGACAAGATGATCCACGTCGCCGTTCTGATAGAGTTCGACCTGGGCGTTGCGGGTGCGCGGCGAAAGGGCGCCCATCACCACGGCCGCCCCACCCTTCTGGCGACGCAGAAGTTCGGCGATCGCGTAGACGTCATCGACCGAGAAGCCGACGATGGCGCTGCGCGGCGGCATGCGGCTGATCTTGCGGGGACCTGTCCAGGTGAGCTTCGAGAAACGTTCGCGGCGCTCGAAGCGCACGCCCGGGACCAGATCGGCGATCGCCTGGCGAATGGTATCCGAGCCGAGGAACAATGTCTCGGAGAGGCCTCGGGCATTCAGGAGCCGGTCGGTGAAGACATGCCCGCGATCCGGATCGCCGCAGAGCTGGATCTCGTCGATGGCGAGAAAGTCGGCGCCGAGATCGACCGGCATCGCCTCGACGGTGCAGACCCAGTAGGCGGTGCGCGGCGGCACGATTCGTTCCTCGCCGGTCACGAGTGCGACCACCGAGGGGCCGCGCAGCGCGACGATGCGGTCGTAGACCTCCCGGGCGAGGAGCCGGAGCGGCAGACCGATCACGCCGGTGCGGTGGCCGAGCATGCGCTCGATGGCGTAATGGGTCTTGCCGGTGTTGGTGGGGCCCAGCATCGCTATCACGCGGCTGTCGCGGGTCGATGCCATCACGGCCTCCGGAAGTCGGTACGTCAGATCAGAGGTCGGCCGCACCCGTTCCGCTCTCGAGCCGGATGATCGAATCCGCGATCCCCGGCCGATTCGGATTGAGTTCCTGCACCGCATACAGGGCCCGCAAGGCGAGGTCATCCTCTCCCATCTGCTCGAACATGGTCGCGAGCCCCATCAGGGCGCCGAAGTGATTGGGATTGAGGGCGAGCGTGCGTTCGATATCCGCGATCGACAGGGCGAATTCCTCCATCAGGAAGAAGGTCGTCGCCCGGGCGTTCCAGCCTTCGGCGAAGTCCGGAGCATGATCGGTCAGCGCGGTGAGATGCTCGAGGGCCGCCTCGTAGTTTTCGGCTTCGAGGGCGTCGTTGCCCCGGCGCAGCAGCAGGTCCATCGCCTCGGAGCCGGACCGCGACCACAGACGCTGGATCTGCATCTCGATCTGCTGCCAGTCCTCGCGGTCGGGTTCGGCAAGGCGGGCAAGCAGATCTGCCTCGGTCAGGGAGTCCGGCACGGCCTCCTCCTGACCAAGGGCCGCGCCATTCCACGACAAGGCCGCTGTCACGCAGAGTGACGCGAGGGAAATCGCAAGGAGACGCTTTCGTAACCGATCCATGAAACCTAGATTAGCGGGACTGCATCAGAAATCGAGGGCGTTGCGCCCGCAGACCGGAGGAATCGCATGAGCGATGTGATCGCATCGGCCGTGAAGGCCCTGAACGCAAAGATGAACGGGGAGGGTTTCGACGGTTCGGTGAAGTTCATCATCGAGGATGAAGGTGCCGTGCGGATCGACGAATCCGGCGCCTCTGCCGATGATTCGGAGGCGGACTGCACCCTCACGGCCTCGGCCGAGACCTTCGAGGGCATGCTGAGCGGCGAGATCAACCCGACCGCCGCCTTCATGAGCGGCCAGCTCAAGGTCGACGGTGACATGGGCCTCGCGATGAAGCTCGGCAGCGTGCTGGGGTGAACGAGTCCGCGCCGCTCCACGGCGAGATCGCCGGCGCGCCCGAGGGTGGCCGGGCGTTCTGGCTGACGGCTTCGGACGGCACACGGCTGCGCGCGGCGCTCTGGCAGGGAGGCGGACGGGGCACCGTGGCGATCCTGCCCGGCCGCACCGAATACATCGAGAAATACGGGCGGATCATCGGCCGGCTCATGGAGCGTGACCTCTCGGTCGCGATCCTCGACTGGCGCGGACAAGGCCTGTCGGAGCGCTATCCCGGGAACCCCAATCTCGGTCATGTCGAGGATTTCCGGCATTACCAGCGCGACGTTTCGGCGCTGCTCGACCTGATTGCGGACGAGCAGATGCCCGGGCCGCTCTACATGCTGGCGCATTCGATGGGCGGGTGCATCGGGCTTCGCACGCTGCTCGAGCAGGCCCATTTCTCCGGCGCGATCCTGTCCGCGCCGATGTGGCATCTGCAGATGCGCACCGCGACGCGTGAACTCACCAGCAAGATGACGCGCCTCGCCAATCTCGTCGGGCTCGGCGGGCGGCTGACGCCGGGAACCAATGCGCGCCCGACCCCGCTCGCGGTGCAGTTCGAGGGAAATTCGCTCACCAGCCACCGCGAGACCTTCGACTGGATGGTCGGGCAGATCAATGCGGTGCCGCACCTGTCGCTCGGTGGGCCGAGCATGCAATGGACCTACGCGGCCCTCGAGGAAATGGCGCGGCTCTACGTGGCGCCGCTGCCGGGCATTCCGGTGACGGTGTTTCTCGGCACCGACGAGAGTGTGGTTTCAAAGAGTGTGATCCGCAGCCAGGTTGCGAAGATGGCCGCCGGCGAGCTTGTGATCTGCGAGGGCGCCCAGCATGAGGTGCTGATGGAAGGCCCCGCGGTGCAGCAGACGGTATGGAAGAGCATCGACGGCTTTCTCGAGCGCGTTCCGGCGCAGCGGACGGCCGCGTCGATCAGCGCCAGCCGCTGACGGATCCGAGCAGTTCCAGCGCGGCTGCGTGGAGCCTGCGATCCCCGGCGGCGATCACCCGTCCTCCGTTCTCGGCGGGTCCGCCCTCCCAGTCGGTGACGATGCCGCCGGCCGCCTCGATCACTGCTTGGGGCCCCTGGATGTCGAAGGGCTTGAGCCCTGCCTCGATCACCAGATCGACCTGCCCGAGGGCGACCAGGGCATAGGCGTAGCAGTCGAGCCCGTAGCGGGTCAGCCGGACGCGGTCGCGCACCGCTTCGAAAGCGCGCCGTTCGGCCGGGCTGCCGATTTCGGGAAAGGTCGTGAAGAGAGTTGCGGCGGCAGGATCGCTCGCCGCCCGTACAGCGAGCGGAGTGGCCGTTCCGTTGCGCAGCAGTTCCGCCGTGCCGAAGCCACCGACGAAGCGTTCTCCGATATGGGGCTGGTCGATCAGACCGAAGAGCGGCGGGCCGCCCGCATTCACGGCGATCAGGCACCCCCAGGTCGGCGTACCGCTCATGAAGGCGCGTGTCCCGTCAACAGGATCAAGCACCCAGGTCAGGCCCGAAGTGCCGGGGACTGGAGGAAACTCCTCCCCAAGGATCCCGTCCTCGGGTCGCACCCTGGCGAGATGCGCACGCATAGCCCGCTCGGCGGCGCGATCGGCTTCGGTGACGGGATCAAAGCCGATCGCAGCCTTGTTGTCCGTGACCAGGTCTCTCTTGCGGAAGAGCGGCAGGATCTCTCCCGCCGCGATATCCGCCAGCTCAAGAGCGACTTCGCGCAGAACCAGGTGCAGATCGCTCTGCGCGCAATCAGCCGCACCCATCGCTCACCCCCCAGCTTGCCCCGGTTTCCGTCCCCCGGTCTCCGACAGAGACGGGCGACGGTCAAGGGCAGGCAGGATCAGGCGACGTCGCTGAGGACACGGGCCAGATCGAAGAGGCGCCGGCGCTGTGTCTCGGGGATCGCGTAGTAGGACCGAACCAGTTCAAGGGCCTCCTTGTCCGCGAGCAGGTCGCCGCGCTGCGGTTCGCGCACCATGTCCAGAGCTGCATCGGCCTCTATCTCGGCACCTTCGAAACCCTCGAAGAAGAAGCTTATGCTGACATCGAGCGCCTGGGCGATGTCCCAGAGGCGGGAGGCCGAGATGCGGTTCATCCCGGTTTCGTACTTCTGGATCTGCTGGAACTTGATCCCGACGATATCACCCAGCTGCTGCTGGGTCATGCCCACCATCCAGCGACGATGACGAACCCGCTTGCCTACATGAACGTCAACAGGATGCTTCATGACACTGTGCTCCACTTGTAAATTTCTATCGTTTCCGATCAGGGAGACCTATGCAACAACCGTGCCAACTCTCCCGGCATCCGTTAAAAGAGTAAATGGGGTTTCAATCAGGGGTATTTTAGTGTGCACCGGTAACGCGAGCGTTGCAATCAGAAGGAGAGCAATGCGGCCTTTGCAAAACCGGAGGTGCGACTCAGATACTTTTTGCAAAGGATTTTGCAGAATGCGAACGTCAACGAAAAGATAACAAACTCACTCAACCGGCCGAAAACCGCTCAATCAGGAAACAGCGGCGCGGGATTGCCGCTTGCGCTCGTGCGGATCGAGATAGCGCTTGCGCAGGCGGATCGACTTCGGCGTCACCTCGACGAGTTCGTCATCGTCGATATAGGCAATGGCCTGCTCGAGGGTGAGGCGCGTCGGCGTGGTGAGCCGCACCGCCTCGTCGGTTCCCGAGGCGCGCACATTGGTCAGCTTCTTGCCCTTGAGCGGGTTCACCTCGAGATCGTTGTCGCGGCTGTGCTCGCCGAGGATCATGCCGGTATAGACCGCCTCCCCCGAACCGATGAAGAACTTGCCGCGATCCTCGAGGTTGAAGATCGCATAGGCCACCGAGGTGCCGTCCTCCATCGAGATAAGCACGCCGTTGCGCCGCCCGGGCATCGGCCCGCGATGCGGTGCCCAGCCATGAAACACCCGGTTGAGCACGCCGGTGCCGCGGGTGTCGGTGAGGAACTCGCCGTGATAGCCGATCAGGCCGCGCGACGGCACATGCGCGATGATCCGGGTCTTGCCGCCGGCGCCTGTGCGCATGTCGACCAGATCGCCCTTGCGGGACGAGAGCTTCTCGACGACGACGCCGGAATAATCCTCGTCCACATCGACAGTGACCTCCTCGATTGGCTCGAGGCGCTGGCCGTCCTCTTCCCGGAACAGCACCCGCGGCCGGGAGATCGACAGCTCGAAGCCTTCGCGGCGCATGTTCTCGATCAGCACGCCCATCTGAAGCTCGCCGCGGCCGGAAACCTCGAAGGCCTCGCCGCCGGGGGTGTCGGCGACCTTGATCGCGACGTTCGATTCCGCCTCCCGCATCAGGCGGTCGCGGATGACCCGGCTCTGGACCTTGTCGCCGTCGCGCCCGGCAAGCGGGCTGTCGTTGATGCCGAAGGTGACGGAGATGGTTGGCGGGTCGATCGGCTGTGCCGGGATCGCCGCATCGACGGAGAGATCGCTGATCGTGTCCGCCACGGTCGCCTTGGCCATGCCCGACAGGCTGACGATGTCGCCGGCCTCGGCCAGATCGATCGGTGTGCGCGACAGGCCCCGGAAGGCGAGGATCTTCGAGACGCGGAAACGCTCGACCTCGCGGCCCTCGCGGCTCAGCGCGTGCACGGTCTGGCCGGTCTTGACCGTGCCGCGCTCGATCCGGCCCGTCAGGAGGCGGCCCAGGAAGGGGTCGGCCGAGAGCGTGGTCGCGAGCATCGCGAAGGGCTCGTCGCGATGCGCGACCTGCGCCGGTGCCGGAACATGGTCGAGCACCAGACGGTAGAGCGCCTCGAGGTTCTCCCGCGGGCCGTCGAGTTCTGTATCGGCCCAGCCGGAGCGGCCCGAAGCGTAGAGAACCGGGAAATCGAGCTGGTCCTCGTTGGCATCGAGGGTCACGAAAAGATCGAAAACCTCGTCAAGCGCGCGGTCTGGCTCGGCGTCGGGTTTGTCGACCTTGTTGAGCACCACGATCGGGCGCAGGCCGAGTGCCAGAGCCTTGGCGGTGACGAACTTGGTCTGCGGCATCGGGCCTTCCGCCGCATCCACCAGCAGGACCACACCATCGACCATCGACAGGATGCGCTCGACTTCGCCGCCGAAATCGGCGTGGCCGGGCGTGTCGACGATGTTGATGCGGTGGTTGTCCCATTCCACCGACGTCGCCTTGGCGAGAATGGTGATGCCGCGCTCGCGCTCGAGATCGTTCGAGTCCATCGCCCGCTCGACGGTGGCCTGATTGTCGCGGAAGGTCCCGGACTGTTTCAGGAGCGCATCCACGAGCGTGGTCTTGCCGTGGTCGACATGCGCGATGATGGCGATGTTGCGGATATCCATAGTGGGTGGTTCCCTGGGGCTGAAGGCGCGCGGAAGGACCGTGGCGCCCCGCTTTGCGGCCGCAATAGGGCCGTCCGGGCCGGAGCGCAAGGCGTGTGACCGGTGGCACGGCGGTTCCGGGCGCGTCGCGCCAGCCAGTTGCGCAGCCTTGCCACGGCCAGACCGAACGCGGCGTCGAGGAACTCCAGCGTCATGGCCGGCTCCAGGCCACCGTGACGACAGTTGTGTCGGGAATCCGCATGACAATCTCGCTCCTGCCGGGCACAGAGGCCCGCATGTTCCTCACGGCCAGCGGTTGCGGGCCGCAGCACCGGAGACCCGCCAATGCGCGCCATGCAGCTCGTCGCCCTCAACGAACCGCTTGTTCTGCGCGAGGTGGCGCGTCCGGACCCCGGGCCGGGGGAGGTGCGGCTGCGCGTGCGGGCCTGCGGTGTCAACTTTGCGGACACGCTGATGGTTGCCGGGCGGTATCAGGAAAAGCCTGTCCTGCCGTTCTCGCCGGGGCTCGAGGTCTGCGGCGTGGTCGAGACGCTCGGCGCCGGGGTAGCGGGCCCGGCGATCGGCACGCGGGTGGCGGCCTATTGCGGATCGGGGGGCTTCGCGGAGGAGCTGGTGGTCCCGGCGGAGGCCTGCGTGCCGGTGCCTGCGGCGATGCCGGATACCGAGGTCGCGGGGTTCCTGATCGCCTACGGCACGAGCCAGGTCGGGCTGGACTACCGCGCCCGCCTCAAGCCCGGTGAGACGCTGCTGGTGCTGGGCGCCTCGGGCGGCGTGGGGCTGACGGCGGTCGAGATCGGCAAGCTGATGGGCGCGACGGTGATCGGGGTGGCGCGGGGTGCCGAGAAGATGGAGGTGGCGCGGGCGGCGGGGCGGACCGGGTCTTCGATACGGATGTCGATCTGAGGGTGGAGGTGAAGGCGCTCGGCGGGGCGGACGTGGTCTATGATCCGGTGGGGGGCGAGCTGGCAGAGGCAGCGCTCCGTTCCTGCAATCCCGAGGCGCGCATCCTGCCCGTGGGCTTCGCGTCCGGCGCGGTTCCGCAGCTGCCGGCCAACATCCTGCTGGTGAAGAACCTCACGGTGCACGGGCTCTACTGGGGCGGCTATGCGAAACTGCGGCCATCGGTGCTGGCGGAGAGTTTCGCGAAACTCTTCGGCTGGTACGAGGCGGGGCGGCTTCATCCGCATGTGAGCCATGTGTTGCCGCTCGAGGCGGCGAACGAGGCGCTCGACCTGCTACGGACGCGCAAGGCGACGGGCAAGGTGGTGGTCCGGATCGACTGACCGGAGATGTGCGCGCAACCTGAAACATATATCAAGCTGTTGATTTCGAGCCATTTCTGAATCGAAAAGCTTGATTGCGCATGGCCTTAGCCCTCCTGATCCACCCGATTCTGGAACGATCGCAGGGTTGCCAGGAAACCCAGAAGAAAGGCGACCTCCGCACCGATCTTCGCCGCCTCTTCGGCCAGGCTGAGGGGCGTCGACAGCCGGGAAAGCCAGTCCGGCGGCACACCGAGCCAAAGCATGAAGTCATCGCGATTGGATGCGGCGTCGATGATCACTTGGATCACCAGGAGCGCGAAGCCGAGCGGAAGCCATTGCACGAGGCCCTGCGCCCGTCTGACCTCGGTCCCGAACAGTGCGAGCACCGAGAGGCCGATCACTCCATAGAGCAGGATCAGGAGATCATCGATGCGATCGGTCGCGGCGGTTTCCTCGATCCGGAAGATCGCATGGATTGCGGCGTCGAGTTTTTCGTGGATCTCCAGCGCTTCATCTAAAGCGAGAAAGACGAATCCGATCCCGATCAACCACCAGATCAACCGTGGAAACCCGGCTCCGTCCTTCTTGCGCACGGCATGGATTGCAAAGGCCGTCGCCGCGGTAGCCAGAAGCAAGGCTATGGACAGGATCGTGCCCGGATGACCTTCGTCAAAGCCCCTCACCACGCCGCCACGCGCCAGCCCCCAAAGCATGGAGGCACCGAAGACGATCGCCGTCCAGATGGCGATCCGGCGCGGCTCCAGTCCGGACACCAGGCGTTCAGAAGTAATTCGCACGACAATCAAGCCGCCAAGCTCGACGGCTCGGCTTCCTTTCAATTTCACTCCGAAACAGTCGATTAACATACCTCAACGAGCCCGAACCAGACCAGAATGGATATTCTTCTTTGGTGTGTTGAGGCAGCAAGCATGGGCACCGCACACATGGTTGGATTCGGCCACAGGGGCACGGTGAAAGCGGAGCAGCGAGACGCTTTCCGGGCCCCTTCTGAGCAATCGACCGTCGCTCAGAGAACCTGCGAGACAGCGGGCGGTTCCCAGCAGAGCCGGAAGAGGCAGAGGTGCCGCCCTCAAGGGCTTGGCTCGGGATCCTGCGCTTTGGCTTCCTGGCGCCGGGATTGCGCGGCCGCGGATCCGATCGGGGCCATGGGACAACGCGCGACGGGTCTTCTCAACCCTGCCATCGTCCAGCCAAGCGAATGTCGAGCGATTGCCGCGCGGCGGATCGCTATCGGCGCGCGGCGTCGACCAGTTCGAGCACCGCAGGTCCGAAATGCGCCACGATGGCCTCGACGCCGCGCGCGTTCGGGTGGATGCCGTCTGGCTGCATCAGGCGCATGACCTGGATCACGTTGCGGCCCTCGCCCATGCCGGCGAGCAGCGAGCGGTAGTAGATGGCATCGTGCTTCTCGGCGAGCTGGCGGAACATTCCGTGGAACTGCCTGCGGTACTCCTCGCCGTAATTCGGCGGGGCGGGCAGGCCGGCGAGAAGCATCGGCAGGTCGCGGGCTTCGATTTCCGTGAGGATGCCGTCGAGATTGGCCGCCATCACGCCGGTATCGATACCCCGAAGCAGGTCATTGCCGCCCAGCGCCACGATCACGCCGTCGACATCGTCCTGAAGTGACCAGGCGATGCGGTTGAGCCCGCCTGCCGTGGTGTCGCCGGAGACACCGCCATTGATGATCGTGACATCCGGTGCGCCATTGGCGTGGAGCCAGGCCTGAAGCTGCGGCACGAGCCCATCCTGCTGCGGAAGGCCGAAGCCCTGGGTGAGCGAATCGCCGAACGCGAGAATGCGCACCTCGGCGAGGGCTGCAGGTGCGAGTACCAGCGATGCCGCGATCGCGAAGAGCAGGTTGCGGATGCTGTGCCCCGCCCCATATGGCGAAGCGATGCGCAAAAGCTCGAAGGTCCGGATCATATGTCGTCTCCCGTCATCGCCCTGAAGGATGTGTCGCTGACCCTCATGGGCAATGCCGGTCCGGTCAACATCCTGCGCGGCATCGATCTGGAGGTCGCCCGCGGCGAGACGCTGGGGCTGGTCGGGCCGTCCGGGTCGGGCAAGTCGTCGCTCCTGATGCTGATGGGCGGGCTGGAAAGCGCGACCGGCGGCAGCGTGATGGCGCTGGGGCAGGATCTGACGGTTCTGGGCGAGGATGCGCTGGCACGGTTCCGGCGCGATCACATGGGCGTGGTTTTCCAGTCGTTCCACCTCATTCCGACGATGACAGCGGTAGAGAATGTTGCGACACCTCTTGAGCTGGCCGGAGATCGCGATGCCTTCGAGAAAGCCGCGGCGGAGCTGGAGGCGGTGGGGCTCGGGAGCCGGGCCGATCATTACCCCGCACAGATGTCGGGCGGCGAGCAGCAGCGGGTGGCGCTGGCCCGCGCGGTGGTGACGCGGCCTGAGATCCTGCTGGCGGACGAGCCGACCGGCAATCTCGACGGCACCAATGGCGAGGCGATCATCCGGCTGCTGTTCGACCTGCGCGACCGCCATGGCGCGACCCTGGTCATGGTGACCCATGCGACGGAGCTTGCAGCGCGCTGCGACCGGGTGGTTCGGCTGCGCGACGGGGCGCTCGACCTCGCCGAGGCGGACGCGCAGGCCGCCGAATGAGCCGCGCCCTGCCGGTTTCGGTCCGGATCGCGCTGCGCGAGTTGCGCGGCGGCGTGGATGGGTTCCGCATCTTCCTCGCCTGTCTGGCGCTCGGGGTCGCGGCGATCGCGGCCGTGGGCACGGTGCGCGGCGCGATCACCGAGGGGCTGACCCGCGAGGCGGCGGCGATCCTCGGCGGGGATGCGGAGGTGAAGTTCACCTATCGGTTCGCCAGCGCGGAAGAGCGGGCCTGGATGGAGGGCGTCGCCACCGAGGTCTCGGAGATCGTCGATTTCCGCTCGATGGTGACGCTGGCGCGCGACGGGGCCGAGCCGGAGCGCGCGCTGGTGCAGGTGAAGGCGGTGGACGGGGGCTATCCGCTCTACGGCGTGGCCGAACTGGCGGATGGAGAGCCGCTTGCCGCGGCCCTTGCCGGCGGCGACGGGCTGCCGGGGCTGGTGGCGCAGCGCATCCTGATCGACCGGCTGGATCTGGAGATCGGCGAGGTGCTGCGCCTCGGGACCACGGATTTCCGGCTGACCGGCGAGCTTGTGGTCGAGCCGGACGGGGCGGCGGCGGGCTTCGGGCTCGGGCCGCGGGTGATCGTCGAGCTCGAGGCGCTGGCCGAGAGCGGGCTGCTGGCCGAAGGGTCGCTCTTCGATTCGTCCTACCGGCTGCGGCTGCCGCCCGAGACCGATCTGGGCGCGGTCGAGGCGGAAGGGCGCGGGCTTTTCGGCGAGACCGGCCTGCAATGGCGCGACCGGCGCGACGGGGCGCCCGGGGTGAGTGCCTTCGTCGACAGGCTCGGCGCCTTTCTGGTGCTGCTGGGGCTGGCCGGGCTGGCGGTGGGCGGCGTGGGGGTGTCGGCGGCGGTGCGGGCCTATCTCGACGGCAAGACCGCGACCATCGCCACGCTCAAGACGCTGGGGGCGACGGGCGGGACGATCTTCGCGGCGTATCTGGTGCAGATCGGCCTGCTGTCGCTGCTCGGAATCGCGATCGGGCTGGTGCTCGGGACCGGGGTGCCGCTTCTGGTGGCGCCGCTGATCGAGGCGCGGCTGCCGGTGCCGGCGGAGTTCGGGATCGTGCCGGGGGCGCTGGCGGAGGCGGCACTTTACGGGGCGCTGACCGCGCTGATCTTCACGATCTGGCCGCTGGCGCGGGCGCGCGACATCCGGGCGGCGGAGTTGTTCCGCGACGGCTCGGGCGGGATGCGGCGCTGGCCGCGGCCGGTCTATATCGCGGCCACCGCTGGCGCTGGTGGCGCTGCTGGTCGGGGCCGCGACGCTGATCTCCGGCGCACCGGAGCTCGCGCTCTCGACGGCGGGGGGCATTCTCGGGGCGCTGCTGGTGCTGCTGGTGGCGGCGTTGGGCGTACGTCTGCTGGCGCGGCGGCTCTCTCGGAGCAGCGTCACTCGCGGCCGCCCGGCGTTGCGCTGGGCGCTCGCCGCCCTCGGCGGGCCCTCGGGCGAGACCGCCTCGGTGGTGCTCTCGCTCGGGCTCGGGCTGACCGTGCTCGCCGCCATCGGCCAGATCGACAGCAACCTGCGCGGGCTGATCACCGGCGAGCTGCCCGAACGCGCTCCGGCCTATTTCTTCGTGGATATCCAGAATGACCAGCTCGCGGGTTTTCTCGAGACCAGCCGCGGCGAGCCGGGGGTGAGCGAGGTCGAGACCGCGCCGATGCTCCGGGGAATCATCACCCGGATCAACGACCGCCCCGCGGGCGAGGTGGCACCAGGCCACTGGGTGCTGGAAGGCGACCGGGGAGTGACCTATGCCGCTGTGCCGCCCGAGGGATCAGTGCTCACCGCGGGCGAATGGTGGCCCGCGGATTACGACGGCCCCCCGGTGATGAGCTTCGCCGCCGAGGAGGCCCTCGAGATGGGCATCGGGATCGGCGACCGGCTCACCGTCAACATATTGGGCCGCGACCTCACCGCGGAGATCACCAGCCTGCGCGAAGTGAGCTTCGAGAGCATGGGGATCAACTTCATCATGGCGGTGAACCCCTCGGCGCTCGCCGGTGCGCCGCACACCCATATCGCCACGGTCTACGCCGCCCCCGAGGCCGAGGCGCCGCTCCTGCGCGCCGTGGCGGATCAGTGGCCCAACATCACCGCGGTGCGGGTCCGCGAGGCGATCGACCGGGTGGCCGAAGCGCTCGACGGGCTCGGCGCCGCCACCCGCTGGGGCGCCTCGGCGACGCTCCTGACCGGCCTCGTCGTGCTGATCGGCGCGGCGGCGGCGGGCGAGCGACGGCGGGTCTTCGAGGCGGCGGTCCTCAAGACCCTCGGCGCGAGCCGCGGCCGCATCCTCGCGAGCTTCGCGCTGCGCTCGGCGCTGATCGGCATGGCCGCCGGCATCGTGGCGATCGCCGCCGGCGCCATCGCCGGCTGGTGGGTCACCACCTTCGTGATGGACGGCAGCTACCGCTTCGAGCCGGTCTCGGCCTTCGCCATCGTGACCGGCGGCGCGCTGGCCAGCCTGCTCGCCGGCCTCGCCTTCGCCCTGCGCCCGCTCGCCGCGAGGCCGGCCCGGATCCTGCGGGCCCGGGAGTAGCGCCCAGGGCGCGGCGCTATGCCGCAAGCCCCCTCCATGGTAGGCTCATCGGGCACCAACATCGTTTTCAGGGGGAAAAACGCCATGACATTTGCACGATGGGGACTTGTGTTCGCCGCGCTGGCCTTTGGCGCTCCCACAGGGCACGCTGCCGAGGTCTGGAAGCTCGAAGGGTTCGATACACCCGAAAGCGTGCTCTTCGATGAGACCCGATCGGTGTTCTATGTCAGCAACGTCGGCGGCGAGCCCAGCAAGAAGGACGGGAACGGGTTCATCTCACGAATATCGCCCGAGGGCGAGATCGTGGAGCGCGACTGGGTGACCGGCCTCGACGGGCCGGCGGGTCTGGTGATCTCCGGCGACACGCTCTTCGTCTCGGATATCGATCGCCTTGTCGCGATCGATATCGCGGCTGGAACCATCAGCGGAACTTGGCCAGCCGAGGGCGCGATCTTTCTCAACGACACGGCCGTCGATGCCGAAGGGCGGGTCTATGTCTCCGACATGATAACCAATCGGATCCATGTGCTGGCCGACGGAGAGCTGTCGGTCTTCGCGGAAGGCGACATGCTCAAGCACCCGAACGGGCTGGCGGTCTCGGATGGACGCGCTGGTGGTCGCCGCCTGGGGGTCGGGGCTGCGCGACGACTTCACCACCGAGACCGGAGGCAATCTGCTCTCGGTCGATCTCGAAAGCGGTGTGGTATCCGACCTCGGCTCCGGAGCACCGATCGGCAATCTCGACGGGCTGGAACCGGACGGGGCGGGCAACTGGCTGGTCACCGACTGGATCGCCGGGGCGCTCTATCGCATCGCGCCAGACGGCAGTTTCGAATTGCTGCGCGATCTGCCGCAGGGCAGTGCCGATCTCGAATATGTCGAGGCGACCGGGACAGTGGTGATTCCGCTGATGATGGACGGTGAAATCATCGCCGAGACCCTCGATTGACCCCCGGGGCAGCGTCAAATCGACAATCATAACCATTTTTGTCACGAATCCGGGTGTCGCGGCGCATTGAACCGTTGAAATGCGGCGGGGATGACCCGATATTCCGACGAGACCTGCGGCTCGGGCTGCAGGAACGGGTTCACACGGAGGAGAACATGGCCGAATTCGAGACTATTCGTCGGACTGGCGCCGGCGTCGGAACTGCCGCGATCGACGAGGGTCTGCGCGCGCACATGAGCAAGGTCTACGGAACGATGTCCGTGGGCATGCTGGTGACCTTTGCGGTTGCCTGGGCGGTCGGCACGAGCCCCGCACTTGCTGGGTGTGTTCCGCGATCCAGTGACGCTGTCGCCGAACATTCTCGGCTGGATCGTGATGTTCGCGCCGCTGATCATGGTCTTCGCCTTCGGATCGATGATCAACAAGATGTCGGCGGCCGGTGCCCAGCTGTTCTTCTACGCCTTCTCGGCGGTGATGGGCCTGTCGCTCGCCTGGATCTTCCAGGCTTTCACCGGCATCTCCATCGCGCAGGTGTTCCTCGTGACGGCGATCTCCTTCGCCGGCCTCTCGCTCTGGGGCTACACCACGAAGAAGGACATCTCGGGCTGGGGGTCGTTCCTGATCATGGGCGTGATCGGCTTGGTGGTCGCGATGATCATCAACATCTTCCTCGGCTCGCCGGCGATCATGTTCGCGATCTCGGTCCTCGGCGTGCTGATCTTCGCCGGTCTGACCGCCTACGACACGCAGAACATCAAGAACACCTACCTGCAGATGGTTGCGAGCCACGACGAGCAGACGCTCGCCAAGGCAGGGATCATGGGTGCGCTGAGCCTGTATCTGAACTTCATCAACATGTTCATGATGCTGCTCTCGCTCTTTGGTCAGCGCGAATAAGCCCTACGGACTGCGGCAATCGGGAAAGGCCGGCGCATGCGCCGGCCTTTTTCGTTGGGTCCGGGCTTTCGTGATCCGGCCGACCGGCAGTTACCGGGCCGGCATTCGGGCCGGAGAAGCGGGGAGCGGCGGCGTCCCGGCGCATCTCACGGGCTTCGGGACCGCCTTCTTCGGGTTCGGGACGCTAAAGCCTCCTGACACCGAATTGGTGTGGTCGGGCGGATCCTGCGCAAGACATATGCACATGAAGCGCGCCAAACCCGCCGGGCGTTGCTGCGGCGTTGGAAGCCCCGACGATCATCGTCGTCCCGCATCTCGACCGCCCGGCGTTGCACGCACTCCTCGACACCGATATCGACACATGCGCCGGTGACGGACTCGATCCGGCGCCCGACCCCCGGCCGAGCCTGCCTGTTCGACCCCGAGACTGCAGAGGCGATCCCATGAGCACCGAGGCGGAACTGGCGGCGCAGGCCATAGAGATCCTGCAGGAGAACGATCGCGGCAGCTACTCCGTGCCCATGAGCGGGCTCCATCCCTTCCAGTGGAACTGGGATTCCTGCCTTGCCGCGCTCGGCCAGTGGCATTTCGACGAGGCCCGCGCCTGGACCGAGGTCGAGACGCTCTTCGCCCATCAATGGCCCGACGGCATGGTGCCGCACATCGTCTTCCACGAGGCGGACGACGGCTATGTTGCCGGCCCCGCAGTCTGGGAGACCGGGCGCAAGGTGCCGACGTCGGGCATCACCCAACCGCCGGTCGCGGGGTTCGTGCTGCGCCGGCTCTGGCAGCGCAGCCGGCAGAAGTCCGCCCTCGAGCCGCGGCTGCGCGCGCTTCTGCCCAAGGTCGCGGCCTGGCATCGCTGGTTTCTCGAGAACCGGGACCCCGAGGGCACCGGGCTGGTGGCGATCCTGCACCCCTGGGAATCCGGTCGCGACGATGCGATCGACTGGGACAGTGCCCTCGCCCGCGTTCCGACCGAGGGGATCAGGTCCGGTCCCGCCAGCGAACCGCAGAACGCCGAGGCGGACGGACCTCTGACGCGGGGCCATACCGAGCGCTGCCTGTCGCTCGTGGAGCATTTCCGCAGGCTGGGCTGGGATCATTCGAAGCTGCATGATGCCTCTCCCTTCCGGGTGGTCGATCCGGGACTGAACGCCATCCTGATCCGTTCGTCGGCCGATCTCGCCGCGCTGGCCGCCGATCTCGGCGAATACGCGCTGGCCGAAGAGAATGCCGGCTTCGCCGCGACCGGGCTTGCCGCGCTCGAGAGCCTCTGGAGTTCGTCCCGCAGCCAGTATCTCGCCTTCGACCGGGTTGCCGGCGCACAGATCGAGAGTGCCTCGGTCGGCGGCCTGCTTCCTGTCTTCGCCGGCATCCCCAAGCCCCGCGCCGCAGGCATTGCCGCGACCATCGATCGCCTCGCCGCAGCGACGGGACACGTCGTGCCCTCCCACGACCCGGCCGATCCGCGCTTCGACGCCCGACGCGCCTGGGGCGGGCCGGTCTGGCTGGTGGTCAATTACATGATCGCCGACGGGCTGCGACAGGCCGGGTCGGAGGCGGTTGCGGAGCGGATCATGGCCGCGAGTCTCGACCTGGTCCGCGCGAACGGTTTCGCCGAATACTACGATCCGGGCAACGGTGCGCCGCTCGGCACCGCCCGGCCCACCGCGACGGCGGCGATGGTTCTGGAGTTTCTGGACCTCAGGGACGGGGACTGACGGCACGGCTCAGGAGCGAGCGGGTCCAGAGCCGCGACAAGCGCGTCACGGTCGACATGCCGAGTCCGGTTCGGTCGGCGCAAGCGTTCCGCACCAACACTCACCCGAACCACCGTGGATAATCCGAAACAAGCAGGTGCAGCGGGTCGGTGTCTTCCTCGATGTCGGAGAAGCGGCCCAGGGGTTCGGCGAAGATGTTGTCGGTGAGGTCGTTGTTGACGGTGGAAACCTCGCCGATCAGCACGTCGCCGCCCTCGCCCCAGAAGGCGTGCCAATTGCCGGGCAGCAGGGTCACGCTCTCACCCGGCTTCAGCAGAAGGACCTCACCGGCCTTCTGGCGGCGGATCACGCCGTCGGTGGCGACCTCGACATCCGAATCGCGGTCGATATGGCCAACGCTGTCGGAGTTGAAGAGCTTGAGGGCGAGGGTGGCGCCGCCGCGATTGATGATGTCCTCGGCCTTCACCACGTGGCGGTGCATCGGCGAAAGCTGGTCCTGGCGCGAGATCATGATCTTCTCGGCGTAGCACATGCCGCCGCCGCGCCGGAGATCGGCTTCGGAGCCGTTGCGGACCGTGAAGAGGAAGAGGCCCTTCTTCGCGAAACCGCCCTCGCCGTAATCGGTGATGTCCCAGCCGAGGCGCGCGTCGAGGATGCCGCGGATCGTGCCCTCGGCGGCGCGGGCCTGCATTTCGTCGGGGGACCAGTAGGCGAAGGGCGGCAGGATGAAGCCGAACGAGCGGATGAAGTCGTCCGCCGCGCGCATGATCTCGTTCACCTCGGATCGTTTCACGCTGCGTCTCCCACGATTTTGCCCGGGGAAGTATAGCCGGGCAACCGAGGGGTGCCAGAGGCAACGGGCCGGAGCGGCATTTCGCTTGACTGGAGACGGCCCCGTGACACGATGCGGGTTGAGAGAGGGACATGATACCTGCCGCAAACCCATCCGTGCCGCGCTGCGCCGTGACGTGCCCATGACGGGCGCCGCCCGGGCGTATATCCACGGGGTGGAGGCGGTCGGTCGGGTGGTCGGCCGGCTCGCGATGCTTCTGATCTTCGCGATGGTAGGCGTGCTTCTCTGGTCGGTGGTGATGCGTACCGGCTTCAATCGGCCGCCGATCTGGACCGTCGAGGTCGCGCAGTTCCTGCTGGTCTCCTACTACCTGCTCGGCGGGGCCTATTCGATGCAGCTCGATGCGCATGTGCGGATGGATCTGTTCTACGGCCGCTGGAGCCCGAAGCGACGCGCCTTCACCGACACGATCACGTCGCTTTGCCTGATCACCTACCTCGTCGTGCTGCTGATGGGCGGGCTGTCCTCGACCGGCTATGCCCTGGAATACGGCCAGAAGGCGTCCTCGGCCTGGCGGCCGCCGATGGCGCCGATCAAGATCGTCATGACCTTCGGCATCTTCCTGATGCTGTTGCAGACCGTCGCGATCTTCCTGCGCGACCTGGCGCGGTGGCGGGGCGTGGAGATCGAATGACCAGCGAGATGATCGCGCTGACGATGTTCGCGAGCATGATGGTGCTCCTGTTGACCGGGCAGCGGGTGTTCGGGGCGATCGGTTTCGTGGCGGCGGTGGCGGCGCTCGCCTTGTGGGGCGACGGGGCCAAGGAGATCCCGTTCAATTCGGCGATCACGCTGATGAACTGGTATCCGCTGCTGACCCTGCCGCTCTTCATCTTCATGGGCTACATGCTGTCGGAAAGCGGCATCGCCAACGATCTCTACCGGATGTTCCATGTCTGGTTCGGCGGGCTGCCGGGCGGGCTCGCGATCGGCACGATCGGGCTGATGGTGGTGATCTCGGCGATGAACGGGCTGTCGGTGGCCGGCATGGCGATCGGGGCGACGATCGCGCTGCCGGAATTGCTGCGGCGGGGTTACGACAAGACGATGGTGACAGGGGTGATCCAGGCGGGCTCGTCGCTCGGCATCCTGGTGCCGCCCTCGGTGGTGCTGGTGCTCTACGGCATGATCGCCCGCCAGCCGGTGGGGCAGCTCTGGCTCGCGGGCGTGTTTCCGGGGCTGATGCTGGCTTCGCTCTTCATGGCCTACATCTACATCCGCTGCCGGCTGAACCCCGCCCTCGGGCCGGTGCTGCCCGCAGCCGAGCGCGCGATGCCGATGCGCGAGAAGCTCGCGCTGCTCCGGGCAGGCGTGTTGCCGCTCTTCATCTTCTTCACGATGACCGGTCTTTTCCTGCTGGGCGTGACGAGCCTCGTGGAATCGAGCGCCGTGGGGGCGGTGGCCGCCACGCTCGCCGCGGCGCTGCGGCGGCGCCTGACCTGGAAGGTGATGGAGGACACGCTGCGCCAGACACTGGCGATCAGCGCGATGTTCCTGTGGATCATCATGGCAGCGCTCTGCTTCGGGGCGGTGTTCGACGGGCTCGGGGCCGGGCGGGCGCTGGCCTCGACCTTCATCGACGGCTGGGGGCTGGGGCCGTGGGAGATCCTGCTGATGATGCAGCTGAGCTACATCATCATGGGAATGTTCCTCGACGACACCGCGATGCTGGTGATCGTCGCCCCGCTCTACATCCCGCTGGTGATCCAGCTCGGCTTCGATCCGATCTGGTACGGGGTGCTCTACACGATCACCTGCCAGATCGCCTACATGACGCCGCCCTTCGGCTACAACCTGTTCCTGATGCGCGCGATGGCGCCGCCGGAGATCAGCCTGCGCGACATCTACCGCTCGGTCTGGCCCTTCGTCGGCATCATGGTGTTCGGCCTCGCGATGGTGACGCTGTTCCCGCAGATCGCACTTTGGCTGCCGGGGCAATACAATGTGCGCTGACGCTTCAGCGCGCGACCACGACCACCAACCAAGGGAGAGAGACCATGACCAACAGACGCGGATTTCTCAAGAAGGCCAGCCTGGCTTCGGCCGGCGCCGTCGGTGCGTCGAGCCTCGCGGCGCCGCATGTCAAGGCGCAGGCGCCGATCACATGGCGGCTGCAAACCTATGCCGGGCCGGCGCTGGCCGAACACGTGATCAAGCCGTCGATCGATGCCTTCAACGCCGCCGCCAACGGCGAGATGGTGATCGAGCTCTATTTCGCCGACCAGCTGGTGCCGCAGAGCGAGCTCTTTCGCGCCGTGCAGCAGGGGACGCTCGATGCGGCGCAGTCGGATGACGATTCCATGGGCTCGCCGGTGGATGTGTCGATCTTCGGCGCCTATTTCCCTTTCGCCTCGCGCTACAGCCTCGATGTGCCGGCTCTCTTCAACCATTACGGGCTGAAGGAGATCTGGGAGGAGGCCTATGCCGAGACCGGCGTGACCTGGCTTTCGGCCGGCGCCTGGGATCCGTGCAACTTCGCCACTCGCGAGCCGATCAACAGCCTCGCCGACCTGCAGGGCAAGCGGGTCTTCACCTTCCCGACCGGCGGGCGGTTCCTCAGCCGGTTCGGCGTGGTGCCGGTGACGCTGCCCTGGGAGGATATCGAGGTGGCGATGCAGACCGGCGAGCTCGACGGCATCGCCTGGTCGGGGATCACCGAGGTCTACACCGTGGGCTGGGCCGACGTGACGAATTACTACCTGACCAACAACATCTCCGGCGCCTGGTGCGGCAGCTATTTCGCCAATTCGGAAAAGTGGAACGAGCTTCCCGAGCACCTGAAGGTGCTGTTCCGGCTCTCGATGGACAATTCGCATTACTACCGCCAGCACTGGTACTGGTGGGGCGAGGCGCATTTCCGCACCACCGGCGGCAAGCTGGAACTGACCTCGATCCCTGAAGAGGAATGGGCGCAGGTCGAGGCCGAGGCGATGGCGTTCTGGGACGAGATCGCCGGGGAGAGCGAGCGGTCGGCGCGGATCGTCGAGATTCTCAAGGGCTACAAGGACACGATGGAAAAGGCCGGACCGCCCTACCGCTTCTCCTGAGGCGGCACGTCAATGCTAAGGGGGCGTGGCGCCGGGCCGCGCCCCTTTTTCTTGACCTGTCACGTGGACTTGACATGAGTCATGTCTCCCCAGGTCGGCGGCCCGTAATCTGGCGTGCAAACGATCCGGGGTTCACGATCATGACCGACGCTCTCTCTGCCTATGCCGCCCGTGCCGTGCCGCGCTACACGAGCTATCCGACCGCGCCGCATTTCCAGAAGGGTTTCGCCGAGGCGACCTATCGCGGCTGGCTCGGAGCGCTCGATCCGTCGGAGCCGGTATCCCTTTACCTCCATGTGCCGTTCTGCCGGCAGATGTGCTGGTATTGCGGCTGCAACATGAAGCTCGCGGCGAAATACGCGCCGGTGGCGGATTACGTCGAGCGATTGCTGCAGGAGATCGATCTTGTGGCCGACGCGATGCCCGGCCGGATGACGATCAGCCATCTGCACTGGGGCGGTGGCACGCCGACCGCGCTCGAACCCGCCGATCTGATGCGGGCGATGGAGCGGGTGCATGCGCGCTTCGACATGATGGAGGGCGCCTCGATCGCCATCGAGAGCGACCCACGCACCCTGAGCGATGAGATGGCCACGATGATCGGCCAGCTCGGCTTCACGCGGGCGAGCTTCGGTGTGCAGGAATTCGATCCGAAGGTGCAGGAAGCGATCAACCGCATCCAGCCGCCGGACATGGTGCGCCACACGGTGGAGAGCCTGCGCGCCGCCGGAGTTTCGGGGATCAATTTCGACCTGATCTACGGGCTGCCCTTCCAGACGGTGGAGAGCCTGCTCCACACCATCGAGCTCTGCCGAGACATGGCGCCCGACCGGATCGCGCTCTTCGGTTACGCCCATGTGCCGTGGATGGCAAAGAACCAGCGGATGATCCCCGAGGACGCCCTGCCCGACGGGCCGGCGCGCAAGGCGCAGGCGGCCTATGCGGCCGATGCGCTGGTGGCGGCGGGCTATGTGGCGATTGGGCTCGACCATTTCGCGCTGCCTTCGGACGACATGGCGATTGCGCTGCAGGAAGGCCGGCTGCGGCGCAATTTCCAGGGCTATACCACCGATACCGCGCCGGCGCTGATCGGCATCGGGGCGACCTCGATCGGGCGCAATCCGGGCGGCTTCGTGCAGAACATCTCCGAGACGGGTGCCTGGTCACGCGCCGTGGCGGACGGCATCCTGCCGGTGGCCAAGGGTGTGCCGCTGAGCGCCGACGACCGGCTGCGCGGGCGCGTGATCGAAGCACTGATGTGCGAGGGTGCGGCCGATACGGCCGTGATCGGTGCGGAGCACGGCTTCGGGCCGGGCTGGTGCGCGCAGGAACTGGCCGAGCTCGAGGGGTTCGCCCGCGATGGTCTCGTGGTTCTGGACGGGCCGCGGGTGACGCTTACCGAGACCGGGCGCGGCCTGAGCCGGGTCGTGGCCGCGGTGTTCGACGCCTATCTCGCCAATTCGGAGGCCCGTCACTCCGTGGCGGTCTGAGGCGCCAGCTTCGTCGCCACTGCCGAGGCGGCCTCGAGCGTGCGGTGGACAGGGCATTTGCCGGCGATCTCGATCAGCTTGTCCCGGACATCCGGGGCAACCTCGCCCTCGACCGAGATGATGCGTTCGAAGCGGTCGATGCGCCCGGTGCGGCCCTTTTCGCATTCGGCGCAATCCTCGGCATGAACCTTGGCGTGGTCGACGGTGACGCTGACGCGGCCCAGATCGAGCTTCTTGCGATCGGCGTACATGCGCAGCGTCATGGCCGTGCAGGTTCCGAGCGCGATGGAGAGGAAATCGTAGGGCGAGGGCCCGCTGTCGGCGCCGCCCACCTCCGACGGCTCGTCGGCCAGGAGGACATGGCGGCCCACCGACACCGCCTGCTGATACGGACCGGCGCCGGTCTCGCGCACGAGCACGGTATTCACATGTTCGGGCTCGGCCACCTCGACATAGCGCCCCGCCCAGGCGGCAAGGACGTCAGCGAGATAGATCGCGTCTTCGGGCCGGCTCACCAGATGGTCGGCGCCGTCGAGCGAAACGAAGCTCTTGGGGTGCCGGGCGGCTTCGAAGATGCGCCGGGCGTTGTCGATCCCGACCACTTCGTCGCGGGGCGCGTGGAAGACAAGGAGCGCCTTCTTGAGGGCCGAGACATCGTCGGTCAGGCGGGTGCCGCGCACATCGTCGAGGAACTCGCGGCGGATGGTGAAGCGTCGCCCGGCGAGCTTCACCTCGGCCCTGCCCTCCGTCTCGATCTGCGCAAGATCGGCTGCGAAATTCTCGACGACATGCGCCGCATCGGAGGGCGCCCCGATCGTTGCGACCGCCCGCGCTTCGGGCACCTCATGCGCGGCGGCCAGAACAGCGGCTCCACCAAGCGAATGTCCGATCAGGATCTGCGGCGCCGTCCGGGTCTCGCGCAGGAAATCCGCTGCCGCCACCAGATCGCCGACATTCGACGAGAAATCGGTATTGGCGAATTCGCCTTCGCTGGCACCGAGTCCGGTGAAGTCGAACCGCAGGACGGCGATGCCCCGCGCCGCGAGCGCCTGCGAGATTCGAACCGCGGCGAAGATGTCCTTCGAGCATGTGAAGCAATGCGCGAAGATCGCATAGGCCTGCGGCTCGCCGATCGGAAGATCGAGCCGCGCCGCCAGTGTGCCACCGTCATGGCCGGGAAACTCCAGCCGCTCTCCGGGTCCGATCATCGCCAGGCTCCTCGTCCGTCCGCCTTCCCTGTCCGGTTCGCCGGACGGCAGGCTTTTGTTGCATCAACGCCAGAAGGGCTTCCGCGCCGCGAAGTCGTCCCAGCTGTCAAAGAGCGCCGGACGGTCATCGCCCACCAGGATCGAGAGCGTCCCGACGACCCAGCCCACCGCCCGCTGAACATCGGGATCGTCCCGTCCGGGCGCATCTTCCCCGGTGAGATACGCTTCCGCCATCGCCGCGTCGTTGAGCGTACCGAACCGGTCCTGCAGGCGCTTGAGCGTCTTGATATAGGCGCGGACCTTCTTGCGGGACCATATCACGCCAAGCATGTCGGCCGTGTAGCGCAGCTTCTTGAGATCCTTTCGGAGCTCGTGCAGCCCAGTGACGGAGAGGCCTCGGATCTTTCGGCCGCGCCCGACCACCTGCTTGTAGCGCGCCTCGAGCAGGGCCGGAGCAATGGCCCCGATCGGCTCCGCGAGGCGTCCGGTCTGGCTGTAATCGGAGGGCCGCAGCCATCCCCGCCCCTCGATCAGCCGGCCGAGATCGTAGAGGAAATCCGTGCTTTCGGAGGACGCAAGGATCTGCCTGACCTCGCCGCGCACGGCTTCCCGACGTTCTCGAAGCACCGCAGTCAGCGCCTCGGCCGCGGCAGAATCGAGGCCCCGGGCTACCGCCGCAGCGACGACCTCGTCGATCAGGACGTCGATATCGCGCAGACGCCCGACCACGTGGCCAAGCTCGCGCGCCCGCAAGGATACCGGGTCCAGAGCCTCCGGGCCGAGTGGTTCGCCGAACACCGAGAGCGCCGTGCGCAGGCGACGCAGGCCGATGCGCAGCTGGTGAGGCCCCTCGAGTGCGTTGCTGTCGGTGACCATGACCATGTTGGCGGCGATCTGGGCATGACAATCGCGAAACAGGTCGCGGGCCACCGATTCGACGCTGGCCTTTCGATCGTGGCCAGGATTGCCGGCGATGCGTGCCCTGGGCGGCATCGGCGCGTCTCCCCGCGCGAGGGCATAGCCTCGGGCAGCCTTGCTCTCGGCGGAGAATCGCACCGGCCCGGTCGGAAACAGCATCTGTGCCAGATCGAAAACGGCCGTGACGTCTCCCGAAACGAGCTCGATTTCGGCCTCGTGTATCGGGGCATCCTGCTCGCCGGCGACCACTTCGCCATGATCGAGCGCCACTTCGAGCGCGCTCCCGTCCTCGAGGCGCAGCCGCTCGACGATCCGGCGTATCCGGGTCTCGAATACCGGGGACAGGGCGGCCCCGTCGCAGGCCTTCCGGATCGCGCCGAACATCCCTTCGGGATCGGGACCGTCGAGCGCGAGCCGTCCGCCGGGGGCAGGAAGGTCGATCTCTCGTCGCGAGAACAGCCCGGCACCGGCACCGTCCTTGCCGAACTTGACCGTCTGAACCCAGGCGCGTCCGACCTTGCGCAGCCGTAGCGCGATTCCGGCCCGGGCGAGGGCATGGTCCGGCGTGTCGAAATAGACCGAGACCAGCTTTTCGGTGCGGCGCGGCGTGGTGCGCAGGGCGCTCAGGGCCGCATGGCGCCGGAGCCGGGCTTCGTCGGCGGCATCCATGCTGATCTTGAGCTCCACTTCCGTGGTGCCCTGCGACGGTTTGCCTGCCACGGGAACGCTCTCCGTGTTGGTTGACTTGGAATTTCGTGCTAGCCTCGCGACATGCAGGGTATCGGATCAGCCCCGAAAAGCAACAGCTTGCACCGGCCGGACCGGAGATCCCCTGCTGCCTCCGAAAACCCTTTCGATCCTGCAGGTATCGCCGCGCGAACCGCGTTAACCGAACGGGAAGATCGCGAGCGCATACTGGAACGAAGGAGCAACGGCATCACGAGGTGATGATGTTCAGATGCAACAGGATCGGACCGAAGCTGTCCGAAGACGGAAAGATCGGGTTTCGGGTCGTGGCGGCCCCGAGGCCAACGGGCGGGTCGGGCAGATGAACCCTGCGACCCTCGCCATCGCCTCGGATTTCGTGAAAGCCGGCATCGAGAAGGCCGGCGTCCCGCTGACCCAGAACCTCGAAGCCTATCTCTCCATCACCTTCGCGCGGTTCATCGGCACATCGATCAGCGTGGACATGCTGACCATTCGCGTCACCAAGGCGATGGACGCCAATGCACCGCAGGATACCATCCGCTCCCTTGCGGACGAGTGCCTGATCGCCTGCGCCTTCTTCGAGGATCGGCTGCGACGGAACGGCAATGTCCGGCATTATGTCGGGCTCGGCCAGATGAGCTATGACGCGGCCGATCTGACCGAACAGGCCTACGGTTTCATCGCAATGCGTGACGTGATCGCGAGTGCGGTGGACGGCAGCGCGGCGACTGATGCGCGCATCCTGGTCGACCGTGCGCGGGCGGGAAGCCAGACGGCCCGCCGGGATCTCGACGAGCAGAACGTCGTGGTCGGACCCTGGGGGCGCGACCCGAAATCCGGCCTGCTCTGGCGCTGACCCGGCCCCCAAGCTTCTGCGTTGTCTCCGGAGCCGGCAGCCTCTAGCGTGCCGCCCCCGGAGGATTTCACATGGATCATCTGCTGATCACGCTCCTGAGCGCCGTGCTCGTCGTCGCGGCCTGTGTCCTGCACTACGAGGTCCTCCTGCGCGTCTCGGCGCTGATCCCGATGCTGACCATCCCGCCAAGGCGACGCACGCTCGTCGTCGTTGCCGCGGTCATGATCGCCCATATGCTGCAGATCGGCCTTTACGCGCTCGGCTACTGGGTCGGGATCAACCTGCTGGGTCTCGGGGCTCTGACCGGAACCCTGGAAGGAAACGGCTTCGATTACTTCTATTTTTCGGCCACGACGTTCACGACGCTTGGCGTGGGTGATCTGACGCTGGAAGGCCCCCTGCGGATCATGGCCGGGATCCAGTCGCTGAACGGTCTCGTGCTGATCACCTGGTCTGCGTCGTTCACCTATATCTCGATGGAGAAATTCTGGCTCGATCAGCGGTGATCCAATGGATCGGCGCCGCCCCGGCTGGTGACGTTCGGCGGGAAGCGACCCCATGAGGGACCAGTCTCGCTGTCGGTGAGGCATCGCGGTCAGGCGAAGTCATCGATGCCGGTCACACCGGCATGCGCGGCGGGCGACGGGCGATCTGGACCGCCAGGATGCCCAGCATGATGACCGCGACCCCGAGGAGATCGCGCCCGGTCACGGTTTCCCCGAGAATGAACGAGGCGATCGCCACACCGAGAAACGGGTTGAGAAAGTGGAATGTCGAGGCCCTCGTGGCCCCGATGCGGCCGACCAGCACGAACCAGACCATCGTGGCCGCGAGCCCGGGAACCAGCGTGGTGTAGGTGAAGGCAAGCAGCATCGGCGCGGTCCAGTTCACCGCCCAGGTCTCGACCAGGGCCGAGGCCGGCAACAGGGCCGCACTCCCCACGAGCATCTGCATGCCGACGACCATCCACAGATTGCCCCCATCGGAAGCACCGCGCACCGCGAGCGTCGCAACGGCCAGGGCAAGCACACCGAGACCACAGAGGACGAGGCCCTGCACATCGGCACCCCGACCGAGGCGGGCCTGCATGATCACCATCACGCCGATGGCACCGGCCGCAAGACCGGCGACCGCCAGGGCAGGAAGCCGTTCGCCGAGGAAGATCCGGCCGAGTGCGGCGACGACGAGGGGAAGCATGCTGGCGATGACGGCGGCGGTCGAAGCCTCGACCGTGCGCATCGCCTCGAAATTGAGGCCGAGATAGAGGGCGTTCTGGCAGAGGCCGAAGACGACGATCCCGACCCATTGCGCCCGGCTGAAGCGGATGCGTTGGCCGAAGAACCAGCCGATGGCGAGGGCCAGGACACCGGAAATCATGAAACGGAGCGCGAGGGCGAGAAGTGGCGGCGCATCGGCGACCACGATACGCGCCGACGTGAACGCCGAACTCCAGGCCGTCGCGAAGACCAGGCCAAGCAGGAGGGCGCGCATGTCGATCATGAAGTGACCCGTCCCCGAAACGAAACAGGCCACGCAAAGAGCGCAGCCTGCGTCAGGTCAATGAACGTCCGGCGAAACCGGACGCAGCGCGATCAGGCGTTGATCACGTCCTTGAGTTGCTTGGCGATCGTCACCTTGGCGACGCGGTCAGCGGGCTTCTGGATCTGCTCGCCGGTGGAGGGATTGCGCACCATGCGCTCCGGGCGGGTGCGGCAGGCGAACTTGCCCAGGCCCGGCAGGGTCACTGCGCCACCGGCCGCGACCTGCTCGCTCACGATGCCGGACAGCGACTCGAGCACGCGGTTTGCGGTGACCTTGTCGATGTCCGCGGACTCGGAGAGAGCAGCGACCAGTTGCGTCTTCGTCATGGGTTTTTGTGTCATTGGCGTTTCCCTGTCGTGCGGAACTTCAAACCGGTGCGTCCCTGGCACCGAAGCCCGGGCACTTAACCCGCTGGTTGACGAAAACTCAATCGTCCAATGGGCGCATGAGCCATGTTTTGCTAGGTTCTCGTCAATCTTGAGGCGATTGTTGCAAAAAAGAGTCGCGCCTTGGCGGTGTCGCACCCGCGCGATGTCACAGAAACGCCGTCTCGTCGAAACTCCGGAGCTTGCGCGAGTGGAGCTTTTCAAGCGGCATCTCCCGCAAGGCCTCGAGCGCATGGACCCCGATCCTGAGGTGCTGGGCAACCTGGCGCTTGTAGAAACTGGTGGCCATGCCCGGGAGCTTGAGTTCTCCGTGCAACGGCTTGTCGGAGACGCAGAGCAGGGTTCCGTAAGGCACCCTGAACCGAAATCCGTTGGCTGCGATCGTCGCACTTTCCATGTCGAGCGCAATCGCCCGCGCCTGGCTCAGGCGCTGGACCGGACCGGACTGGTCGCGCAACTCCCAGTTGCGATTGTCGATCGTGGCCACGGTCCCGGTGCGCATGATCTTCTTCAGCTCGTAGCCGGCGAGACCGGTCACCTCCGCCACGGCATTCTCCAGCGCGACCTGCACCTCCGCCAGGGCGGGGATCGGCACCCAGATCGGCAGGTCATCGTCCAGCACATGGTCCTCGCGCATATAGGCGTGCGCCAGGACATAGTCGCCGAGGGACTGTGAGTTCCGGAGCCCCGCGCAGTGGCCCAGCATCAGCCAGACATGGGGCCGCAGCACGGCCACATGGTCGGTGACCGTCTTGGCATTCGATGGCCCGACCCCGATATTGACCATCGTGATGCCCGAATGGTTCGGCCGTGTCAGGTGATAGGTCGGCATCTGCGGCAGCCGCGCGACCGGCGTGCCGGTGCTGCCTTCGCGGGTGGTGACGACATTGCCGGGCTCGATCAGCGTCTCGTATCCCGAACCGGGCCGCGCGAGCGCCTCGTGGGCGAAGGTGACGAATTCGTCCATGTAGAACTGGTAGTTCGTGAACAGGACGTGGTTCTGGAAATGCGCCGGGCTGGTGGCCGTGTAGTGCGCCAGCCGCGCCAGCGAGTAGTCGATCCGCTGCGCCGTGAAGGGCGCGAGAGGCCTGCTCGCGCCGGCCGGCGCGGCACTGCCGTTCACGATCTGGTCGTCGGTGGTGTTCAGGTCCGGCACGTCGAAGAGATCGCGCAGCGGCCGGTGCAGCGTATCCTCGATCGATCCCTCGACATGCGCCCCCTCGCCCATGGCGAAATGCAGCGGGATCGCGGTGTCGGAGGTTCCGACCCGAACCGGCATGCCGTGGTTCTGGATCAGCAATCCGATCTGCTGCGTGAGGTAGCCCTCGAAGAGATCCGGCCGGGTGATGGTGGTCTCGTAGAGACCCGGCTCCGCGACATGGCCGAAGGAAAGCCGGCTGTCGACCTTGGCGAAACTGCCGGTGGTCACGCCGACCGACGGATAGAAGGCGCGGTAGCGGCCCTCCGGCTGGCCGCCCTGCATGACACGCGCGAAATGCTCCCTGAGGAATCCGGTCGCCGCCTCGTAGCGGCGACGCAGATCGGCGACGGCAGCGGCGGCATCGGTGAACATCTCGTCCCCGTCCGACGGCGGCGCGATGATCGGCAGCTCCGCGAGGGCGTTACGGTGGGCCATGTGCATTCGGTATCCTCAGGAAGAGATCAGCAGATCGGTCCTTGCGAAGCGGGTCACGTCGATCAGTCCGAGATCCGAGATCCTGAGTTCGGGGATCACCACAAGCGCCAGCAACGAATGCTGCATGTAGGCATTGTTCAGCCCACAACCACAATCCTGCATCGCCCGAACCATGCGATCCGCCGCAGCCGCCACCTCCGCCGCGGGGGCGTCGGACATCAGACCGGCGATCGGAAGCGCGACCTGCGCGATCTCCCGACCCTCGCGCCAGACCGTGACCCCGCCGCCGATTTCCCCGAGCCGGTTCGCAGCAAGCGCCATGTCGGCCTTGGAGGTGCCCACGACGATCATGTGGTGGCTGTCATGAGCGACCGTCGAGGCCACCGCACAGGGCACGTCGTAGCCGAAGCCCGACACGAAACCGTTCACCACCGCCCCGGTCCCGCGATGACGCTCGACGAGGGCGATCTGGCAGACATCCGCCGCCGCGTCCATCGCGACCAGCCCGTCGATCACGTCGAGATCGGCCTCGAGCGCGCGCGTCGGAGCCTGGTTCTCGACCACGCCGATCACCCGGGCCCGCACGCCGTTGGCCCCTTCGGGCGCTGCGATATCGAAGTCCTCCGCCGCGAGCATCCGGCCCATCCTCACGGTGCGCCGCGCGCTTTCCGGCCAGACGAAGCCCGGATCCGCGGCAAGGCAGACCCCCGCCTCCGCGACCACCTGCCCCCGCGCGATCACCGTTTCGATCGGCAGCGTCGCGAGGTCGGATGTCAGGATGCAGTCCGCGCGCCGCCCCGGTGTGATCGAGCCGAGTTCGCGCTCGAGACCGAAATGCGTGGCCGTGTTGATCGTCGCCATCTGCAACGCGATCAGCGGATCGAGGCCGCACGCGATGGCATGGCGCACCACACGGTTCATGTGACCGTCATTGACCAGGGTTCCGGAGTGGCAATCGTCGGTGCACAGGATGAAGTTGCGCGGGTCGAGGCCCTTCTCGGTGACGGCCGTGATCTGGGCCTTCACGTCGTACCACGCACTTCCGAGCCGCAGCATGGCGCGCATGCCCTGCCGCACCCGCATGATCGCATCTTCTTCGCGGGTGCCCTCGTGATCGTCCGCCGGCCCGCCCGCGGCATAGGCCGGGAAGTCGGTCAGGTCCGGACTGGCATAATGCCCGCCCACAATGCGGCCCGCCTCCTGGGTCGCGGCGATCTCCGCGAGCATCTTCGGGTCGGCGTTGATCACGCCCGGATAGTTCATCATCTCGCCCAGCCCGATGATGCCCGGCCAGGTCATCGCCTCGACCACGTCGGAAGGCGTGATCTCCGCGCCCGGCGTCTCGAGACCCGGTGCCGAGGGCGCACAGGACGGCATCTGGACATAGACGTTGATCGGCTGGACCAGCGCTTCGTCATGCATCAGCCGCACGCCGGGCAGACCGAGCACATTGGCCACCTCGTGCGGATCGGTGAACATGGTCGTCGTGCCATGGGGCATCACGGCCCGGGCGAACTGGGTGATCGTGAGCATGCCGCTCTCGATATGCATGTGCCCGTCACAAAGCCCCGGGATCAGAAAGCGGCCGCCGGCATCGATCACCACGGTATCGGGACCGATCATCGGCCCGGCATCCGGCCCGCACGACGCGAAGCGTCCGGCCTTGATCGCGATGTCGGTGCCCGGGATCACTTCGCGCGAATGCACGTTCACCCAGGCGCAGTTGCGGATGACCGTGTCGGCAGGCGCGCGGCGCGCGGCGACGGCGATCAGGTCGGCGGCCACGTCGGGCCAGGGGGGAGGCGGTTTGCTCATGGGCCTACCTTGCCTTCTCCGCCGAACCGTTCAAGCCCAACCGGGTCGACAGTGTACGATTTGAGGAATTTCCGTCGGGTCGCCGCAGGACGAAAAGCCGGGTCAAAGGTTTCGCGCTGCCTCGTTATTAGGCAGTCGCAGGTCGGGGCCGAAAATACGACAGGCCCGGACCTTTCGGACCGGGCCTGCCTGGAAACCGGAAAAGTCCGGCAATCAGATCGCGCGTCAGCTGGAGGTCGAGAACTCCGGATAGGCTTCCATGCCGAGTTCCTCGACATCGAGACCGTTGATCTCGGCTTCCTGACTGACCCGGATGCCCATGGTCGCCTTGAGGATCAACCAGACCACCGACGACGTGACGAAGACGAAGGCACCGACAATGATGATCGGAATGAGCTGCCCCATGAACGTGGCGTCCGGGTTGGTGAGCAGCACGGCCAGCGTTCCCCAGATACCTGCGCAGAGATGGACCGGGATCGCACCGACGACATCGTCGATCTTCAACTTGTCCAGCATCGGCACGGCGAAGACCACGATCACACCACCGACCGCACCGATGAGCGTCGCGACACCGAGGGTCGGCGTCAGGGGCTCGGCGGTGATCGACACCAGCCCGGCGAGAGCGCCGTTCAGGATCATCGTGAGGTCGGGCTTCTTGTAGAGGATCTGCGTCAGCAGCAGGGCCGCGATGGCGCCTCCCGAGGCGGCGGCATTGGTGTTCGCGAAGATCCGGCTGACATCCGCCGCATCCCCGATCGTGCCCATGGCAAGCTGCGATCCGCCGTTGAAGCCGAACCAGCCGAGCCAGAGAATGAACATGCCGAGGGTGGCCAGAGCGAGGTTGGAACCCGGATAGGGATGCACGCCGCCGCTCTTGGGATACTTGCCAAGACGCGGTCCGAGAATGATGGCGCCTGCAAGCGCAGCCCAGCCACCGACGGAGTGAACCACCGTCGAGCCGGCGAAGTCGAGGAAGCCGAACTGGCTGTCGAGGAAGCCGCCGCCCCATTTCCAGGACGCCTGGATCGGGTAGATCAGGCCGGTAAGCACGATGACGAAGATGAGAAACGGCCAGAGCTTGATGCGCTCGGCAAGCGCGCCCGAGACGATCGAGGCCGTGGCGCCGCAGAACATCAGCTGGAAGAAGAAGTCCGACCCGGTCGATGCATAGGCGATATCATCCGCCGCATCGGCGCCGACCCCGACCGCTTCGAGAACGGCCACGCCGAACGCGCCCAGATAGCCACCGGTCTCGTCCGTTCCGATGGTCCAGTTTCCGAGCGGATACATCAGGTTGTAGCCGATCAGGTAGTAGAAGATGCCGGCAAGGCTGAAGAGTGCAACGTTCTTGGTCAGCTGCATGGTCACGTTCTTGGAGCGAACCAGGCCGGCTTCGAGCATCGCGAAGCCTGCGGCCATCCACATCACGAGGAAGCCGGCGACGAGGAACAGGAAAGTGTTGAGGATCCAGACCGTGTGCTCGGACGCCTCCGCAATCGCGGCGAGGTCAACCGCCTCGGTCGTCTCCTGCGCCAGCGCCGGCCAGGCGGCGGCGCACAGGGCAAGTGCCGCAGCACCGGTAAACTTAAGATAGTTGCTCATCGTGATACTTGTCCTTGGTTGCTGTTCGTCCGCGCTCACAGAGCGTCCTCGCCGACTTCGCCGGTCCGCACGCGCATGGCTTGTTCGACGTCGAGAACGAAGATCTTGCCATCGCCGATCTTGCCGGTCTTGGCGGTGGAAGAGAGGGTTTCGATCACCTGCGGCGCGATCCCGTCCGACACGACCAGCTCGAGTTTGATCTTGGGAACGAAATTCACCACGTACTCGGCGCCGCGATAGATCTCGGTGTGGCCGGATTGCCGGCCGTACCCCTTCACCTCGGAAACCATCAACCCCTGCACCCCAATCGAGGTGAGCGCCTCGCGAACCTCCTCGAGCTTGAACGGCTTGATGACCGCAACAATCAATTTCATGAGCTTCCTCGTTAGTCATTGTGCAACGCAACACGCGTTGTGAATGAGAAAGCAATTTTCGTGCCACTATGATGGATATCTTTTAAATAATTGTATATGTTACGTTTTTTCGTCTCCAATCCCATGGCGCGTAACAGACCGGCCAGATTGCCGCACCTTTCTTGATCGCTTGGCAGATTTTGCACTTTCTTTAATCATTTGGCCGTTCGAGGCCGATTCGTCGCAGATGACCTGAGGGCTGGCGCGCGAAGCCGATTCCGCGTAAACTGAGGACAGAAAAAAAACGAGCAGGTGGCGACGGGCATGGCCCGCAAGAGCAAACCCAGAAAAGCCGGGCCGAAGGTCGGGCCGATGGAGCGTATGGTCCGGGGTATCTTCGGGACCGTATTCCGCGTGACGTGGTGGCTCGGTCTGCGACTGGCCATCGTCGGTGCCGTCGTGCTCGGCTTCGCCACATGGCACTACTACCGCAGCCTGCCCGATTTCGACGGCCTGCTCGACGGCCGCGAACGCGGCTCGGTCACGATGCTCGACCGGTCCGGCGAAGTCTTCGCCTGGCGGGGCGACCAGGGAGGCGTGACCCGCGCCGAAGCGGTCTCGCCGCATCTGGTGAACGCCATCGTCGCGACCGAAGACAAGCGGTTCTACTGGCATTTCGGGCTGGATGTGCAGGGCCTGACCCGGGCGATGATCGTCAATGCGCGCGCGGGACGCACCGTTCAGGGCGGCTCGTCGCTGTCCCAGCAGGTCGCCAAGCTGATCTTCTTCGACAACACGCGCTCCCTCGAACGCAAGCTCAAGGAAATCCCGGCGGCGCTGGCGCTGGAGCTCAAATTCTCCAAGAACGAGATCCTGTCGATCTATCTCAACCGGGCCTATCTGGGTGCCGGCGCGACCGGCTTCGAAGCCGCGTCCCAGCGCTATTTCGGCAAGTCCGCGGCCGCCGTCACCCCCTCGGAGGCCGCCATGCTCGCCGGCCTGCTCAGGGCCCCGTCCCGCTTCGCACCGACCAGCGATCTCGGGCGGGCGCAGGAGAGGGCCGGAACCATCGTCGGCCTGATGGAAGACCAGGGCTACCTGACCGCGGCGCAGGCCGCCGAGGCGCGCGCCAACCCGGCGCGGCTTTCCCAGGCCGCCGCCGACCGCGCCGGTGGCGACTTCGCCGACTGGGTGATGTCCTCGGGCCCGGACTTCCTGACCCGCACCACCACCGAAGATGTCGCCGTCCTGACAACCTTCGATCCGCGCATCCAGCGGGCCGCGGAAGCAGCCCTCACCTATGTGTTCGAGACGAAGGTCCGTCCGGGCTCGAATGCGCAGGCGGCCGTGGTCGTCATGTCACCCGACGGCGCCGTGCGCGCGATGATCGGCGGGCGTGACCTCGGCGGCACCGAAGGCCAGTTCAACCGGGCCACCCAGGCGAGCCGCCAGACCGGGTCGCTGTTCAAGACCTTCATCTACGCAGCCGCCCTGCAGTCCGGAGCCAGCCCCTACGACACGGTCTTCGATGCGCCCCTGACCATCGACGTGCCGGGATCGGGCCCGTGGTCACCGGAGAACTACACCCGAAGCTACCGGGGCGAGATCACGCTGACCGAAGCGCTGGTTCATTCGGTCAACACCTCCGCGGTGCGGGTCTCCGAGGGCACCGGCCGGCCGCGCATCAAGGCGGTGGCGCGGGATCTCGGCGTGACGTCGCCCATCGCCGACGGTCCCTCGATGGCGCTCGGCGTGTCGGAGGCGACGCTTCTGGAGATGACCGGGGCCTATGCCGGCATCCTGAACGGCGGATTGAGTGCGACTCCCTACGGCATGCGCTCCCTGCAGATGAAGGCCGACGGCTCGACGCTGATGGATGGTGGCCGGTCCGCACCCATCCGCGTCCTCGACGAGCGCGCGGCGGGCGAGCTCATCTGGATGATGAACCAGGTCGTGGAGCGCGGAACCGGAACCCGCGCCCGGCTGGAAGGCAGGCCCGCAGCCGGCAAGACCGGCACCACGCAGGCGGCCCGCGATGCCTGGTTCATCGGCTTCACCGGCGATTACGTCGCCGGTGTCTGGATGGGCTACGACGACAACACCCCCCTCAAGGGCGTGACCGGCGGCGGGCTGCCCGCGGAGATCTGGCACGAAACGATGCTGCGCATCCATGACGGCCTGCCGGTGACGCCGCTTCCCCTGCGCGTGCCCGAGCCGCCAACGGCACCCCTGCCCAATCCCGGCGCCATGGTTCAGGCACCGGCGGAGATCGTGGGCAATGTCGGGACTGCGGTCCAGACCGTGTTCGAGAACGTGCTGCAGGGATTGTTCGGCCGGAACTGACGGCCCCGGTTCAGCCAACCGCTTCCAGTTGTTCGATCAGGGCATCGGCATCGCCCGCGAGGTTCTCGAGCAGGCCGAGCATCACCAGGCGTTCGCGCTTCAGCATCGAATCTCCGTCGAGGATGAGATCGATCAGTTTCGGCTCATCGTCGGGCGTCACGATGTGCCAGTCGATCTCGGCTTCCGATCCATCCGGCCAGACGAAAAGCGTGGTGATCTTGACGCCGGTGATCCGCGAACGCCGGACCTGCTGAACCATCATCTCGGTCTGGGAGAGATCCCCGATCTGCCCGCGATACCGGGCCGCGAGCCAGCCGGGAAACGCCACGGTGATCGCCGCGCGCTGCTGCTCCGAGAATCCGCGCAGTTCGGGGTCGACAATGAAATCGACGATGTCATCCAGGGCGGCATCCTGCCGGATCAGGCCGGCGAGATCGAAGCCCTGTGGTCTGGATATCTCGTCGAGAACACCCATGAGGAATTCGGTCGCGCGATCCGTTGCATCGGCGCGCGAAACGGCGGGCAGGCCCCAGATGACCGTTGCCAGCATCCCCAAAATCACGGCACGCCTGCCCGGCTTGCCAGGATCGAATTCCGGACTGCCTGATGCCAACTGAAACCCCGCCCCGATCGATACGTCGATGAACCCGACGATTATCCTAAAATCCAAACCGGGCGCGCAATCAAGTGGACCCGTGATCGCAGGAAACGATTCCCTCCGGCCGCCACTCCGTCTAGCTTGCAAACGCAATTCGAAGGAACCAGCGCCATGCCCGACACCATTCGCGACCGCCTTGCCGCCCGCGGTCTCTCCCTGCCTGCCGCCCCTGCGCCCGCGGCCAATTACCTGCCGTTCGTCCAAAGCGGAAGCCTGCTCTTCGTCTCGGGACAGATCTCGCAGGACGAGAGCGGGCTGATCCTCGGCAAGCTCGGTGCGGACATGGACATCACGGCCGGCCAGCATGCCGCGCAGTGTTGCGCGCTTTCCCTGCTCGCGCAGGTCGCCGCAGCCTGCGACGGCGACCTGGAACGGCTCGCGCGCGTCGTGAAACTGACCGGCTTCGTGAACTGCACCGCCGACTTCACCGACCACCCCAAGGTGATCAACGGCGCCTCGGATCTGATGGCGGACCTGCTGGGAGACCGCGGCAAGCATGCCCGCGCCGCGGTCGGCTCGTCCTCGCTGCCCCTCGGCGTGGCCGTGGAGGTCGAGGGTGTCTTCGAACTCGCCTGACCTGCCCGGCGACTTCCTCCGGCTGCCGCTCGCGCATCGCGGGCTGCACGACCGGGCCGCCGGCGTGATCGAGAACAGCCGCGCGGCGGTCCGGGCCGCCATCGCCGGGGGATACGGCATCGAGATCGACGTGCAGGTGGCCGCCTGCGGCGAAGCGATGGTGTTTCACGATGCCACCCTGCGCCGGCTTACCGGCCGGATCGGACAGGTCGCGGCGCGGACGGCGACCGACCTCGCAACGATCCCCCTTGCAGGTGCGGCCGACGCGGAGACCATCCCCACCCTGCCGGACATTCTCGACCTGGTGGCGGGACGGGCGCCGCTGCTGATCGAGTTGAAGGACCCCGACGCCATGCTCGGACCGGGCAGCGGGAAGCTCGAGGCCCGCGTCGCGGCCTGTCTCGAGGGCTATCACGGGCCGGTCGCCGTGATGTCGTTCAACCCCCATTCGATGAAGGCGATGGCCGTGATGGCGCCGGAAATCCCGCGTGGGCTGACGACCTGCGATTTCATCGGGGCGGGCTGGGCGCTGCCGGATTACCGACGCGCCGAACTCGCCGGCATCACCGATTTCGATGCCTCCGGCGCGTCCTTCATCTCCCACAACTGGAAGGAACTCGACAATCCGGCCTTGGGCGCGCTCAAGGCCCGCGGCGTTCCGGTCCTGTGCTGGACCGTCAAAAGCCCCGGCGAGGATCGTCTGGCAAGGCGGGTTGCGGACAACGTGACCTTCGAGGGCTATCCGGCCCGGCCAGGCGGTTGACCGGGGCCCAAAAGCCGCCATCTCCGAAAGAACAGGAGGCGCGGATGGACGGCAGCGAGATGATCGAGATCGCCATGCTCGGATCGATCCGGGAGATCGAGGCCGCGGAATGGGATGCCTGTGCCGCCCCGGGCGACGGGCCGCCCGCCGATCCGTTCACCACCCACCGTTTTCTCGATGCGCTGGAAGCTTCGGGCAGCGTCGGCGAAGGCTCGGGCTGGCAGCCGGTGCATCTGGTGGCCCGGCAGGGCGGCGCCGTGATCGCGGTGATGCCGCTCTATGCCAAGGGCCACAGCCAGGGCGAGTATATCTTCGATCACAACTGGGCCCATGCCTTCGAGCGGGCGGGCGGGCAGTATTACCCGAAGCTGCAGGCCGCGGTGCCGTTCACGCCGGCGACGGGGCGGCGGTTCCTGACGCGACCGGGGCTCGAGGAGGCGGGGCGCGCGGCGCTGCTTCAGGGCGCCCTGGAAGTTTCGGAGCGCTACACGGTCTCCAGCCTCCACATCACCTTCTGCACCGAAGAGGAAAAGGCCTGGGGCGCGGCTGCGGGGCTGATGCCGCGCACGACGCAGCAGTTCCACTGGGTCAACCGCGGCTACGGCGACTTCGACGCATTTCTCGGCGATCTCGCCTCGCGCAAGCGCAAGGCGATCCGCAAGGAGCGGGCGCGGGCGAACGACTTCGGCGGCGAGATCGTGGCACTCACCGGCGACGCGCTGGAGCCGGAACACTGGGACGCGTTCTGGGAGTTCTACCAGGATACCGGCGCGCGCAAATGGGGCACGCCCTACCTGACGCGGAAGTTCTTCGACCGGGCGCAGGAGACGCTGCGCGACGACATGTTGCTGGTGATGGCCCGGCGGCAGGGCCGCTGGGTCGCCGGTGCGCTCAACTTCCTCGGGCGCGACACGCTCTACGGGCGCTACTGGGGCTGCGTCGAGGATCATGCCTGCCTGCATTTCGAGTTGTGCTATTACCGGGCCATCGAGGCGGCGATCGACCGCGGGCTCGGGCGCGTGGAGGCCGGCGCGCAGGGCGAGCACAAGCTGGCGCGGGGCTATCTGCCGGTCGAGACCCATTCGCTGCACTGGTTCGCCAACGAGGGCTTCGCGCAGGCGGTGAGAAAGTACCTCGACGCGGAGGCCGGGGCCATCGGCCGGGAGATCGAAGTGATGACGGCCTGGGGGCCGTTCCGGAAATCAGAGGGAGACGAGAATGACCGAGCGACTTGAGACGGCGGCCCGCAAGGCGCTGATCGACGAGTTGGCGCCGAGCGGCTGGACCGAGGTCGACGGCCGCGACGCGATCATGCGCGAGTTCAAGTTCGACAATTTCGTCACCGCCTTCGGCTTCATGACCCGGGCAGCCCTCTGGGCCGAGAAGTGGAACCATCACCCGGAATGGAGCAACGTCTACAACCGGGTCACGGTGGTGCTCACGACCCATGATGCGGGCGGAGTGTCGGAACTGGACGCAAAGCTTGCCCGCAAGATGGACGCGCTGGCGGGGTGACGGAACCCGCGGGTCGGGAGGCGGTTTTCCGGGGTGAAATCGCGGTCCTAGCTAGGACAGATTTCAACATACTGATTTTGCGTGGAAAATTCATTAAAGGTGTGTGAAGCTGCCTTGCGCGGCATCGCCGTGCTCGAGGGCTGAGACCCCCGCTCGATGCGGAGACCACCATTGTCGGCCCTGCGCGACGGAGCGGTCGTTCGCTGCGAAGGCACCACCGGCCGCTGAACGGCGATGAACCCACGACCGCCTTCTCGAATCATCGCGGAATCCTGACTCTTGATACTCATCTCCGGCCCCGCGCATGGGGCTCCATCTCATGGGCGCGGCGGGCGCGCCGTGGCATCGCAGGCCTCTCCCTCCAGCCCTCGCGAGCATCCGGCCTGCGCCGTAAGGCAGCCGAGGTTCTGGTTCGTGCCCGGTTTGCCTGCATGATAGTGGTATCCGAGGTCATCGGATGTGTGCCCATAGCAGGCATCGAGGTCCTCCGGAGCGCTGCCATCGGCGTTCAGATGCGTTGTGATCATGTGCCCGTCGAGCGCGAGGCCGACGACAGGCGCGTGAAGGTCACCCCCTTCGGTCTCGTCCCCGTGGCTGTGAGCAATGCAATCGGTGACCGCATGGTAATGATATCCGACGGGCAGATTGACGTGCCCGCCGCAATCATCGAACGCCGCGATCGTATAGGCACCGAGGATCGCGTCCAGCGGGGCCGGGCCGTCGATGCGGATACCGTTGAACGCGACGCCGACGCTCGTGCGGCGGACATCCGCGGGCTCATCCGCGGCGACGGGTTCGACCGGGATCGAATAGGTCACCGTCAGGTCTTCGTCGATGTATTCGATCAGGCATTGCACGCAGGAGTTCCGGTATTCCTCGGCGACGTCGGGGCGGGCGGCGGCGTCGCAGGCCTCTCGGGTCGCCGTATAGCGGATATCGCCGGTTTCAGGATCGACGATACGCCAGGTGTCGTCCTCGTAAAGCATGGCCAGACTGCTGAAAAACGCACCGTCTGCATCCACGACTTCGCCGTCGTAGAACCAGATCCCCGCGTTCTCCGGGCCGTCCGCGACATTGGTGGGGCACCACGGTCCCGCCTCGTAGGTCGTCGGGGCCGGCACCACGGTGATCTGAATGCAGGTCGTCTCGGCGCCACCGGAAAGGACGCAATCGACCTCGATCGGGTCGGAGACAAGTTGCGCCTCCGAGAACCATTCCCTGACGATATCGACGGTGAGCGGTTCGGCGGTCGCGCCGACAGGAAGGCCGACCAGCAACAGCGCAGCGGCAGAAGTGCGGAAATTCGGCAAGATGCTTCTCCGGGATAGATCGCAAGCGACCATGCAAGCCTGAGTTCTTTTGGACCTATACGGTTACACGCACCCGGGCCAGATTTCCGTCGCCCTGGCTCCGCGATTGGGCGCAAGGTCGCTGCGTTCGATATTCCACGGCAAATGCCCGGGTTTGGGTCAAAAGCAACCAGACATGAAAGTTCAAACCCCGAAGCAGACATCCGAATGGATCGCAGCATCGGGTGGTCTGGGCTCACTGCCGACCTTCGACATATCCGTGCGCAACCCCGTCCTCGGGCCTTTCCACCGCTCATCTCCCCCGCCATGACACAGGCCGGTGGCGCATCGATCCCTCGGCCGGATGGTCACGTGCGATCGGATTGTGCTGCTCCCACCCGACGACACCGATTGCACCCTGCCCGATCCGGGCTTGTCGGCGCGGGGGCGGCGGGGATAGACCGGGCGCTCCTGTTCTTCTGCCCGAGGCTTCCCGCATATGGACCCGCTTGCCGCCCGGATCGTGATCGTCGGCGCCGGTCAGGCCGGGGCGTCGATGGCGGCGAAGCTGCGCGCGCTCGGCCATACCGGCCCGCTCACGCTGATCGGCGCCGAAGCCGACCCGCCCTACCAGCGCCCACCGCTCTCGAAGGCCTATTTCAAGGGCGAGATGGAGCGCGAGCGCCTGCAATTGCGCCCCCCGAGCTTCTACACGGAAAACCGGATCGCGCTGCGCACAGGCTGCCGCGTGGCGGCGATCGACCCGGAGGCCCGGTCGCTCACGCTCGAAAGCGGCGAGACGCTGGGCTGGGACCGGCTCGCACTGACCCTCGGGGCGACGCCCCGGCGCCTGCCCGCCGGCATCGGCGGCGATCTGGCCAATGTCTTCGTGATGCGCGACCTGCGCGACGCCGATGCCCTGGCCCAGGCCCTGGAAGCCGGCGCGCGGCGCGCGCTGATCGTCGGCGGCGGCTATATCGGCCTCGAGGCGGCGGCGGTGCTGCGCGAGAAGGGCCTGGAGGTCACGGTGATCGAGGCAGCCCCGCGCATCCTCGCGCGGGTGGCAGCGCCCGCCACCGCCGATTTCTTCCGCGACCTGCACCGGTCCCACGGCGTCGAGATCCGCGAGGGTGCAGCCCTCACCCGGCTTTCGGAGGATGGCGCAGGCCGCGTGACCGGCGGAGACCTGGCGGACGGCACGGCGATCCCCGCCGATCTGGTGCTGGTCGGGATCGGCGTCGCGCCCAACACGGCCCTGGCCGAGGCGGCCGGCCTCGCGGTGGCCGACGGCATCGTGGTGGATGCGGCCGGGCGCACCAGCGTCCCGGGCATTTACGCCGCCGGAGATTGCGCACGCTTCCCCTATCGCGGGGAAATGGTGCGGATCGAGAGCGTGCCCAACGCCATCGACCAGGCCGAGGCGGTGGCAGGCGCGATGCTGGACCAGCCCACCGAGTATGTCGCGAAGCCCTGGTTCTGGTCCGACCAGTATGATGTGAAACTCCAGATCGCCGGGCTCAATACCGGCTACGCGCGCACGGTGACGCGGCCCGGCACCCGGCCCGGCACGCAATCGGTCTGGTACTATTCCGGCGAGACCCTGCTGGCGGTCGATGCGATGAACGACCCAAGCGCCTACATGACCGCCAAGCGCTGGATCGAGGCCGGGCTGTCGCCCGACGCGGCGCAGGTGGCCGACCCGGCGACCGATCTGAAGGGATTGGCCTGATGCGGATCATCGGCGGCCGGCATCGCGGCACCACACTCGCAGCCGTCGGCGGCGGCGACGCGGAGGCACGCCTGCGGCCGACCAGCGACCGGGTGCGCGAGAGCCTCTTCAACCTCATCGCCCATGGCGGCTACGGCGAGCCCGCGCCGCCCGAGGGCGCCCGGGTGCTCGACCTCTTCGCCGGCACCGGCGCGCTGGGGCTCGAGGCCCTGTCGCGGGGTGCGGCGAGCGTGACCTTCGTGGACAATGGCGCGAAGGCCCGCGGCATCCTGAAGATGAACATCGCCCGCCTGAAGGCCGAGCCGGAGACCAGCCTGCTCGCGCGCGATGCGACCGAGATCGGCCGAAACGTCGAGGCGCCGTTCGACCTGGTGTTTCTCGACCCGCCCTACGGCCGGGGCCTGGGCGAAGCCGCCCTCGGCGCGGCACTGGCCGGCGGCTGGGTGGCCGACGACGCCCTGGTGATCTGGGAGGAGAGCGTGACACCCCGCCCGCCCCCCGGCTTGACCCTGCGCGACTCGCGTCGGTATGGGGACACGATGATCTCGATCTTCCGCGTCTCCCGCCCATGAAAGATACCGCCAGCGCCGCCGAGCAGCTCCTGTCGGCCGTCTTCGGCTTCGCGGATTTCCGCCCCGGCCAGGGCGAGATCGTCGAGGCGGTGGTGGCCGGGCGCGACGTGCTGGCGATCATGCCCACCGGCGGCGGCAAGTCGCTCTGCTACCAGTTGCCCGCCCTCCTGCGCGACGGGGTGACGGTGGTGATCTCGCCGCTGATCGCCCTGATGCGCGACCAGGTGCGCGCGCTGAGGGCCGCCGGGGTGAATGCCGGAGCGCTGACCTCGCAGACCGATCCGGAGGAGAGTGCGGCGATCTTCGACGAGCTCGAGGCCGGGCGGCTGAAGCTTCTCTACATGGCCCCCGAACGGCTGGCCTCGGGCGGGGCGGAGGCGCTCTTGCGGCGGATCGGCGTGAGCCTGCTCGCGGTGGACGAGGCCCATTGCGTCAGCCAGTGGGGCCACGATTTCCGCCCCGATTACCTGCGGATCGGCGCGCTCAGGGCGCGGCTGGACGCCGTTCAGGTGGTCGCGCTGACCGCCACGGCCGATGCCGAGACCCGCGCCGAGATCGGCCGGCAGCTCTTCGCGGATGCCGCCCCCGAGACCTTCCTGCGCGGTTTCGACCGGCCGAACCTGTCGCTCGCCTTCGAGCCCAAGGCCAATCCGCGCGGCCAGATCCTCGATTTCGCCGAGGCGCATCGCGGGCTCTCGGGGATCGTCTATTGCGCCAGCCGGGCGAAGACCGAGACGCTGGCCCAGGCCCTGCGCGGCGCGGGGCATTCGGCGCTGGCCTATCATGCGGGCATGGACGGCGACGACCGGCGGCTGGCCGAGACGCGGTTCCAGCAGGAGGACGGGCTGATCGTCTGTGCGACGATCGCCTTCGGCATGGGCGTCGACAAGCCCGACATCCGCTACGTGGCCCATGCGGACCTGCCGAAATCGGTGGAGAGCTACTACCAGGAGATCGGCCGGGCCGGGCGCGACGGGGCGCCGGCCGACACGCTGACGCTCTTCGGGGCCGAAGATATCCGCCTGCGCCGCGCGCAGATCGACGAGGGCGCCGCCCCGATGGAGCGCAAGCAGGCCGACCACAAGCGGCTCAACGCGCTGCTCGGCCTGGCGGAGGCGCAGAAATGCCGGCGCGCGGTGCTGCTGGCCTATTTCGGCGAGGACCTGGCCGAGCCCTGCGGCAATTGCGATCTGTGCCGCAACCCGCCGGAAATCTTCGACGGCACCGAGGCGGCGCGGAAGGCGTTCTCGGCGATCCTGCGCACCGGCGAGAGCTTCGGCGTGCAGCATCTGACCGATGTGCTCCGCGGCGAGACCACCGAACGGATCAAGGCCCGCGGCCATGACAGGCTGCCGACCTTCGGGGTGGGCCGCGACATGTCGAAGGGTGCGTGGCAGAACGTGTTCCGCCAGCTGATGGGGCTCGATCTGGTGCGGCCCGATCCCGAGCGCCACGGCGCGCTGCGCCTGACCGAGACGGCGCGGCCGCTGCTCCTGGGAGAGGTGACCATCGAGTTGCGCGCCGACAGCCTGCGCAAGGCCGGCAAGGCCCCGTCGCGCGGGCCGGCGATGAGCCTCGTGGCCGAGGAGGACGAGGGCCTGTTCGCGGCCCTGAAGGCCAAGCGGCGGGAGCTTGCACAGGCAGCCGGCGTGCCGGCCTATGTGATCTTCCCCGACCGCACGCTGATCGAGATCGCGACGCGCCAGCCCGACACGCTCGACGCGATGCGCGGCATCACCGGCATCGGCGCGGTGAAGCTCGAGCGCTTCGGGCAGGAGTTTCTCGGCGTGATCCGCGGCGAAGCGGCCGAGCCGGTGCACCCGGCGCGCCGCCGTATCGCCGGGCAGGATGCGGGCGCACTCTTCGACCGGCTCGAGGCCGCACAGGCCGAGCTGGCACGGGGCTCGGACGGCCTGGGCAAACCCTTGGCCTGCAACGCCGCCACCTTGCGCAAGATCGCCGAGACCCGGCCCGCGAGCCTCGAGGCGCTGGCGCGGATCCCGGGCGTCGGCGACGTGAAAGCGGCGCGGTTCGGATCCGCGTTTCTCGCGGTGCTGCGCGCGGCGGAGACGGGCTGAAGGCGGACGATTGCCGTTTCGGACCGGGCACCGGCGGCTCCGGGCGGCCGCCGGCGCTCCGTCACGGCGCATCGCGAAACCCGCCAATTTGGCAAGCCGGTTTCCAGCCACTTTCCAGCCGGATTCCAGCCCCGGAAAACCACGCCTTTTCAGAACCTTGCCCTGAAGTTTCCAATCCGGGCGATTTTCGGCCCACTCAACCCGCGAAAGGCGCCTCGGATCGGGGACCTGACACGAGATCATGCGAGGCCGGGCGGTTCTTGCCCCGCGCGGGTTTCGGCTGTATCCCGAACTGCCCTTTTCCTGAACCGGACCTGCCGATGCCCGAGAGCGATCCGAAGCTTCTGGTTTCCACCGACTGGCTGGAAGCGCATCTCGACGCCCCCGACCTGCGCGTGATCGACGCGAGCTGGCACATGCCCGATACGGGGCGCGATGCGCGCGCCGAATACGCGGCGGCGCATGTGCCCGGCGCGCGGTTCTTCGACATCGACGAGATCTCCGACAACCGCTCCGAGCTTCCGCACATGGCGCCGCCGGTGGAGAAGTTCATCACGCGGATGCGCGGCATGGGCATCGGCGACGGGCACCGGGTGGTGGTCTACGACAGTGCGGGGCTCTTCAGTGCCGCCCGGGTCTGGTGGCTGTTCCGGCTGTTCGGCAAGGACGACGTGGCGGTGCTCGATGGCGGCTTGCGCAAATGGCAGGCCGAGGGACGCACCCTCGAGGACAGCGCGCCGCTGCTGCGCGACCGGCACTTCACCGCGCGGCGCAATGCCGGGCTGGTGCGCGACGTGACGCAGGTGGCCGCCTCGATGAAGCTCGGCGACGCCCAGATCGTCGATGCCCGCTCGCCGGAGCGGTTTCGCGGCGAGATCGAGGAGCCGCGGCCCGGATTGCGGCGCGGGCGAATCCCCGGATCGAAGAACGTGCATTACGCGACACTCTTGCAGCAGGACGGGACGCTGAAGCCGGTCGAACAGCTGCGTGCGGTGTTCGAAGCCGCGGGAGTGGACGTGGCGAAGCCTGCCATCACCACCTGCGGCTCGGGCGTCACGGCCGCGATCCTGAGCCTCGCCCTCGAGCGGCTGGGGAACCGGTCGCATGCGCTCTATGACGGATCCTGGGCCGAATGGGGGGCCTATCCCGACCTGAAGGTGGAGAAGGGATGAGGCACCGCGCCGGAGAAAGCGTCGAGGTTCAGGTCACCTGGCTCGAGATGACCGCCCGCCCGTCCTATCCGCACCCGCATCTGCCGGGCGGTGCGGTGTCGGCGCTGGTGGCGGCCGAGGCGCCGCCGTCCTGGTACTTTCTGGCACTCTACGATGCGGTCGGCAGCGACTACGACTGGACCGACCAGCACCAGCGCGCGGACACCGAGCTTGCGGCCTGGCTCGCCGATCCTGACGTGACGCTCTGGACATTTCTGCGGTCCGGCTGGCCGCACGGCTTCTTCATCCTCGACGGCACCACTGAAGAGACCTGCAATCTGGCCTATTTCGGGCTGGTGCCCGAGGCCGTCGGACAGGGGCTGGGCACGTTCCTGCTGGAGACCGCGGTTCATACCGCCTGGGAGATGCCGGGCGTGGCGCGGCTTACGGTGGACACCAACAGCCTCGATCATCCGCGCGCGCTGCCGCTCTATCAGAAGGCCGGCTTCACGCCGGTGCGCCGCGAGACCGTTACCCGCACCCTGACGCGCGATCGCACCCTGATCGGCGTCTGACCCTCCGGAGAGAGACCGCATGTTCGAAGCCCTCAAAGCCCCGCCCGCCGACAAGATCATCGAGCTGATCGGCATCTATGCCGCCGATACGCGCACCGAGAAGCTCGACCTCGGGATCGGCGTCTACAAGGACGAGGCCGGCCGCACGCCGATCATGCGCGCGGTGAAGGCCGCCGAGAAGCGGCTCTGGGAGGAGCAGGAGACCAAATCCTATCTCGGCGTGACGGGCGACCGGAGCTTCGTCGAGGGCATGCGCGATCTGATCTTCGCGGGCACGGTGCCGAACGCGCGGATCGGCGGTGCACAGACGCCGGGCGGCACAGGCGCGGTGCGGCAGCTTCTCGAATTGCTCAAGCGCGCCCGGCCCGATGCGACCGTCTGGTATTCCGACCCGACCTGGCCGAACCATCCGGCGATCCTCAAGGAGCTCGGCATTCCGAGCCGGACCTACCGCTACTACGACGCAGCCTCGGGAGCCGTCGCCTTCGAGGCGATGCAGGAAGACCTCGGGGCCGCGAAGCCCGGCGATGTGGTGATCCTGCACGGTTGCTGCCACAACCCGACCGGCGCGAACCTGTCGCTGGATCAGTGGCAGGAGCTGACGACGCGTTTCAACGCCGAAGGCTTGGTGCCGTTCGTCGATCTGGCCTATCAGGGGTTCGGCGACGGGCTGGAAGAAGACGTTGCCGGGCTGCGGCACATGGCGGCGAACGTGCCGGAAATGATGATCGCGGCGAGCTGTTCGAAGAATTTCGGGCTCTATCGCGACCGTGTCGGTGCGGCGCTGGTGATCGGCCGCGACGAAGCCGGGGCGAAGGTCGCCGAAGGCAATCTCGGCGCGCTCAACCGCCTGAACTTCTCGTTTCCGCCGGATCACGGTGCCAAGGTGGTGTCGATGATCCTGCACGATCCGGCGCTGCGGGCCGACTGGATCGACGAGCTGGAAGCGATGCGCCTGCGGATGCTCGTTCTGCGGCAGGGGCTGACCGATGCGCTGACCCGCGAGAGCAATTCGGACCGATTCAACTATATCGGCGTGCATCGCGGCATGTTCACCCAGCTCGGCGGCACCACGGAGAAGGTGCTGACGCTGCGCGAGGAGCATGGCATCTACATGGTCGGCACCGGGCGCATCAACATCGCCGGACTGCCGGCCGAGGGCATGGACAAGCTGGCGAGGGCCATCGTCGCCAGCGGCATCTGATGGCCCGCATTCCCCTCATCACGGCGGAGGATGTCGCCGGGCGGCTGGACTGGGTCCGGCTCGCGGACGCGCTGGAAGCCGGGCATCGCGGCAACCGCGCCGAGCTCGGCGACCAGTTCCTGACCCGCGGCGCAGACACGCTGCTGTCGCGGGCAGCCTGGATCGACGGGCTGGGCGTCGCGGTCAAGTCGGTGACGGTGATGCCGGACAATGCGGAACGAGGCCTGCCGTCGGTGCATGGTGCCATGGTGCTGTTCGAGGATGCGACCGGCCAGGTCGAGGCGGTGATCGATTCCGCGCTGGTCACCCGCTGGAAGACGGCGGGCGATTCCATCCTCGGGGCGCGGCTGCTGGCGCGGGCCGATTGCGCGCGGCTGCTGATCGTCGGGGCGGGTGCTGTCGCGGCCTCGCTGACCGAGGCCTACCGCGCGATCTTTCCCGGCATCGACATCGCGATCTGGAGCCGGCGGCCGGGTCCGGCGGCCGATCTCGCCGCGCGAACCGAGGCACGGGCGGTGACCGATCTGGCGGCGGCGGTGGCGGAAGCGGACATCGTCGCCACCGCGACGATGGCGACCGAGCCGGTGATCCACGGCGACTGGCTGCGACCGGGCCAGCATCTCGACCTGATCGGGGCGTTCCGGGCCGACATGCGCGAGGTCGACGACGCGGCCCTGACCCGTGCGCGGATCTTCGTCGACAGCCGCGACACCGTGCTCGATCACATCGGTGAGTTGCGGGATCCACTGGCGCGCGGGGTGATCACGCGCGACGACGTGCTGGGCGATCTCTACGATCTGGCCAATGGCGAGCCGGGACGCACCGGGGCGGAAGAGATCACGCTCTACAAGAACGGCGGCGGGGCGCATCTCGACCTGATGACCGGACGGGTGATCCTCGAGGCCTGGCGGGCGGCTCAGGACGCCGGCTGAACGCTCCGCAGGATGATCGAGCCGCGAAAGCTCACAACCCAGGCGGCGAGGCGTTCGGGCGTGACGCGCGCGGGCGGCTCGAAAAGGGCGCGGGCGGCAGAGTGGCTGCGCCAGTCGGTGAAGCTGAGCTCGCCGGCGGGGTCGACGTCCACGGCGTAGAGCCCCGGCGCCCTGTCGACGCGGATCGTGCCGAGGGCCGAGGTGTCGGAGGTGCCGGCGTCAAGCGCCGGTTTCACCATGCAGTCGCCGATGCAGGCGACGCGCATCACCTCTGGCGGGCGGCGAGGAAGGCCTTGGCGTCCTCCGCGGTCTCGAAGATGTGCGGCCGGCGCTTGCGCAGCGCCTCGCCGAGCTTCATCCGCGTGAAGGCCGAGCTCGAATAGCGGGTGACCGTGCCGTAGAAGCGGTCCTCGAGATCCTCGACCATCGCCTCGTAGGCGGGCTGGATCTCCTCGTCGATGCGGGTGCCGTCGTAGTTGACGATGACGTCGACCCGCTTTTTCTGCCCGGCGCAGACTTTCTCGACCTGGGCGCGCAGCCGTTCGACATCGTCGCGGCTGCGCACGCGGAGCTTCTCGAAGTTGATGTAGAGCCGGTTGGCGGCCTCGTCGCGCTGGATGCGGTCGGCGAGGTCGAGATGCAGGAGGTCGCGCTTGAGGTCCATGGGCTCGTCGCGGAAAATGCGGAGGTCCATCTCGCGGACATCCTGCATGATCGGGCGGAAGGCCATATGTGCGAGGACGTCGCGTTCGAGATCGACGCCCGGGGCGATCTCGATCAGCTCCAGGCCATCGCGCCGGAGTGCAAGCACGCAGCGTTCGGTGACGTAGAGCACCGGCTTGCCGGCGGCGGCGGCCTGCTTGCCGGCGAAGGTCACCTGTTCGACGGAGTCGAGGAACTTCCGGGCGCGGCCCTCATGGAGGATGGCGAGCTTGCCGTCCCGGATCTCGATCTTGAGGCCGCCCGCCGTCATGGTGCCGGCGAAGACCACCGCGCGGGCGTTCTGGCTGATGTTGATGAAGCCCCCCGCGCCGGCGAGCTTGGGGCCGAAGCGCGAGACGTTGACGTTGCCGGCCGCGTCGGCCTCGGCCATGCCGAGGCAGGTCATGTCGAGGCCGCCGCCGTCGTAGAAATCGAACTGGGCGTTCTGGGCGATGATGGCGTCGGTGTTGATCGCGGCGCCGAAATCGAGGCCCGAGGCCGGCTGACCTCCCATCACGCCGGGCTCGGCCGTGAGGGTGAGATGGGCGAGCAGGCCCTCCTCGCTGGCGACGGCCGCAACGCCCTCGGGCATGCCGATGCCCAGATTGACCACGCCGTTGACCGGCAGCTCGAAGGCGACGCGGCGGGCGATGACCTTGCGGGCGTCAAGCGGCATCGGCGGCAGGGCACCGGAGGGCGCGCGGACCTCGCCGGAGAAGGCCGGGGAATAGGCGGTTCCGTAGGTCTGGGGGTGGAGGTCGGGGGTGGCGACCACGACCGCGTCGACGAGGGCGGCTGGCAGGATCACGTCGCGCGGATTGAGGCTGTGGGCGGCGGCGATGCGCTCGACCTGGACGATGACGACACCGCCGGAATTGCGCACCGCCATGGCCTGGGCGAGGTTGTCGAGCACCAGGCCTCGCGCTCCATGGTGACGTTGCCGGCCTCGTCGGCGGTGGTGCCGCGCAGCAGGGCGACGTCGATCGCCATGGCGCGGTAGAACAGGTATTCCTCGCCGTCGATCTCCATCACCCGCACGATCTCGGTGGTCGAGATGTCGTTGATGCGGCCGCCGTCGAGGCGGGGATCGACGAAGGTGCCGAGGCCCACCTTGGTGAGCGTGCCGGGCTTGCCGGCGGCGATGTCGCGGTAGAGGTGGCTGATCACGCCCTGGGGCAGGTTCCAGCCCTCGATGCGTCCCGCCAGTGCAAGCTCGGCCACCTTGGGGATCAGGCCCCAGTGGCCGCCGATGACGCGCGCAAGCAGGCCGTCGCGACCCAGACGGTTCAGGCCACGCTCCTTGCCGTCGCCCTGTCCGGCGGCGAAGAGCAGCGTGAGACCGGCCGGCTCGCCGGTGTCGAGGAACCGGTTCTCGAGGGCGGCGAGAAGCCCGTCGGGCACACCGATGCCGACAAAGCCCGATGTGGTGATCGTATCGCCGGACCGCACGAGTTCCGCCGCCTCGGCACCTGAAAGAACCTTGCTCTTCATCTGTGTCATCCCCCCGGATATCGTTGTTTTGCGGAGACGTTAGCGAACCGCGAAACGATTGTCTCGCAGGTTTCGCAGGCCGGCCCGACACTTGCGGTGCGAGCGGACGAAGAGACGGTTCAGTCCGGTGTCGCGTCGCGGATGCGTTGCCGCTCGAGCGCGCCGAGCCTGCGTTCGCGGTAGAAGGTGTAGAGCCCGGTGCCGACGATGATCGCCGAGCCGACAAGCATGAAGGCGTCGGGCCGTTCGCCGAACAAGAGCCAGCCGAAGCCGATGGCCCAGATCAGCAGCGTGTAGCGAAACGGCGAGACCACGGCGATCTGGCCGGTACGCATCGACATCACACCGAAGATGTAGCCGACGATGAGGCACATCGCCCCGATGCCGAGGATCCCGAAATGCCGCGGCTCGGGAGTGACCCAGTCGCCGAGCGCCACGACGGCGATCCCGGCAGCCACGGTGATGGCCGCCCCGGTGACGAATGCCGCATAGAGCGAGGGGACGGCAGGAGAAAGCGCCCGGGTCGAGAGATCGCGCAAGACGATGAAGCCGATCGCGGCGACCGCGAACAGCGAGTAGGAATTGAAGCCCTCGGAGCCGGGCCGGACAATGACCAGCACGCCGACGAAGCCGATGGCGATGGCGAGGTAGCGCCGCCAGCCGACCGGTTCGGCGAAGAAGATCGCCGCGGCGAGCGTGATGGCGAGCGGCAGGCTCTGGAGAATGGCGCTGGCATTGGCGATGGGCATGTTGAAGAGCGCGGTCAGGAAACAGAACGTGCCGCCGATCTCGCCGGCTGTGCGCAGTGTCATGATCCACCGGTCGCTCCGGCCGAGCCGGATCCGCAGCGCGCCGCTGCCCCAGGCGATGGCGCCGAGCAGCAGCACGAGGAAACTGCCGCGCATCAGGATGGCCTGGAAGAGCGGCAGGTCGCCCGAGACCAGCTTGATCATCGCGTCGTTGGACGAGAAGCCGGCCATCGACGCCGACATGTAGAGCGCACCGCGCATGTTCTGCGACAGGGGATCGGCGGATGCGTCGCTCATGGCATGTCTCCTCAGGCGCCAAGTTCGCCGCGATTGCGAGCGGTGCGGATCACGTCGAGGGCGGCGAGGATGCCGAGTGCAGCGGAGAACGTCATGATGACAAGAAGCGGCCACGCCCCGGTCTGCGGGGTGAGCAGCGCACCGGCGATGGCCGCGAGGGCCGCTCCGCCGCCGATCATCAGCGCGCCCCCCAGCCCCGAGGCGGAGCCGGCGAGATGGGGGCGTACCGAGACGATGCCGGCATTGGCGCTGGGCAGGGTGAGGCCGTTGCCGAGGCCGAGGAAGAGGACCGAGCCGAAGAAGGCGAGCGGTGTCTGGATCCCGGCGGCGAAGAGCGCCATGGCAAGGAGCATGCCGCTGGTGGCGACGATGGCGCCGATCAGCATCATGCGGTTCATCCCCACCGCGCCGGTGAAGCGGCCCGAGAGGAAGTTGCCGGCCATGTAGCCGAGTGCGATGAAGCCGAAGTAGAAGCCGAGCCGCGCCGGCGACATGCCGAGCACTTGGGTCGCGACCCAGGGGCCGCCACCGAGAAAGGCGAAGAACGCGCCCGAGGCGCAGGCTGCGGTCGCGGTGTAGCCCCAGAACCGGCGCGAACGCGACAGCTCGGGATAGGCGCTGAACTGCGCGGCGAAGCTCGCCGATTTGTGGCGGTTGGTTTCGCCCATATCGGCCCAGCTGAGCCAGAAGACGCCCAGACCGAAGACGAAGGTCGTGACGAACACCGACTGCCAGCCGAAGGCCTGGTCGAGAAAGCCGCCCAGCATCGGCGCGATCATCGGCGAGACCGACATGCCCATGGTGATGTAGCCGATGCGGCTCGCGGCCTCATCGGGACCGACCGTGTCGCGCACCACCGCCCGGCTGAGCGCCATCGCCGAGGCGATGCAGGCCTGGACCATGCGCCAGAACAGGAAGGCGCCGATGCTGGTCGCGAAGATGCAGCCGAGTGTGCCGACGAGGAAGATCACCAGCGAGACGAGCACCACAGGCCGGCGGCCGTAGCGGTCCGAGAGCGGTCCGATGATCAGCTGGAGGACGGCAGTGAGCGCGAGATAGGCCGAGACCGCCAGTGCCACGACCGCGTAATCCGCCTCGAACCAGGCCGCGAGGCTCGGCAGCGAGGGCAGGATCATGTTCATGTTGAGCGCCGCCAACCCGGTCATCAGGACGAGGGTGACGGTGTGCGGCGGCGTGGCGCGGTCGAGCCACGCGGACTTGGGTCCGGTGTCGGGGGCGGTCATGGAACTCACGAGGCAAGCGGGCGGGAATCGGCCCTGCTTCCCTTCCTCTAACCGTTCGGCGGACGGCTTGTCATCCCTCGTGTGGGACGACGGGTCTGCGCGCCGCTCAGCGGTCGGGGATCTCGGCCTCCGGGTCGCGCAGCCCGAGCACGTCGATCATGTTGTACTGGCCGGGTTCCTGGTCCTGGCCCCAGAGGGCGGCCCTTACGGCACCGCGGGCGAAGAGCATCCGGTCGGTGGCGACGTGGCGCAGCACCACCCGCTCGCCGGGGCCGGCGAAGATGACGTCGTGTTCGCCCACGACGTCGCCGCCACGCAGACTGGCGAAGCCGATTGCACCCTCGCCGCGCGCATGGGTCACGCCGTCACGGCCGCGCTCCCAGACATCGGCGAGGTTGACCCGGCGGCCCGCGGCGGCCGCCTCGCCAAGCATCAGCGCAGTGCCCGAGGGTGCGTCGACCTTGTGGCGGTGGTGCATCTCGACCACCTCGATGTCGTAATCCGCGCCGAGGACAGCGGCGACGCGGCGCACCAGAACCGTGAGCAAATTCACCCCGACGCTCATGTTGCCGGCGCGCACGATCACCGCGTGACGGGCGGCGGCGGCGAGCTTTTCGAGATGGGCGCGCTGGAGGCCGGTTGTGCCGATCACATGGGTCAGGCGGGCCTGGGCGGCCAGTTCGGCATGGGCGACGGTGGCCTCGGGCGTGGTGAAGTCGAGCACCGCCTGGCTCCGGGCGAAGATCTCGAGCGGATCGTCGCTCACGGTGACGCCGAGGGAGGCGCCGCCCAGCACTTCGCCGAGATCGCGGCCGATCCAGTCATGGCCGGGCCGTTCGCTGGCGCCGGTGAGGGTTGCGCCCGGCGCCTCGCGGACCGCCTCGATCAGCATCCGGCCCATCCGCCCCGAGGCACCCATCACCGCGATTCCAACCGCGTCCGTCATGTCGATCTCCCGTGGTCGTGCCCTTGACTTCGAACGGTCCCGATAGGATGTGAGCGGCATGGCAAAGACAAGACCCCTTTCCGGGAGCGGCCCCTCGCAGCGCCAGTTGCGCGTGGCGGAAGTGATCCGGCGCGCCCTCGCGGACGTGCTGGCGCGCGGCGACGTGCACGATCCCGAGCTCAGCCACGTCTCGATCACCGTGTCGGAAGTGCGCTGTTCGCCCGATCTGCGTCACGCGACGGTGTTCGTGCTGCCGCTCGGGGGCGTGAACACCGAGAATGTGCTGGCCGCGCTCAATCGGAACCGTGTCGAGCTGCGCCGGCAGGTGACCGCGATGATCGACCTGAAGTTCTCGCCGCAGCTCGCGTTCCAGCCGGATCGCAGCTTCGACCAGATGGACCGCACCCGTGCCTTGCTCGAGACCCCGGCGGTCCGTCGCGATCTCGGCGAGAGCTGATCCCCCTTCACGGAGCGAGGTCCATGTCCCGACGCAAGCGCGGCCGGCCGGTCCACGGCTGGCTCATTCTCGACAAGCCGGCCGGCGTGACGTCGGCCCAGGCGGTGGGACGGGCGCGCCACGTGCTCGATGCGCGCAAGGCCGGGCATGCGGGGACGCTCGACCCCGACGCCACCGGTCTCCTGGCGATCGCCTTCGGCGAAGCCACCAAGACCGTTCCGTTCATCGCCGAGGCCCGGAAGGCCTACCGCTTCACCCTGCGCTGGGGCGCGGCGACCAGCACCGACGATGCCGCAGGCACGGTCATCGCCACCTCGGATCTGCGGCCGGACCAGGACGCGATCCGCGCGGCGCTGCCGGCCTTCACCGGCGACATCCTGCAAGTGCCGCCGCAGGTCTCCGCGGTCAGGGTCGACGGCCAGCGCGCCTATGATAGGGCGCGGGCGGGCGAGATCATGGATCTGGCCGCCCGGCCACTGCATGTGGAGCGGCTCGAGCTGATCGACTGTCCCGACGCCGATACCGCGGTACTGGAAATGGTCTGCGGCAAGGGTGGCTATGTGCGCAGCATCGGGCGAGATCTGGGCGCGGCACTCGGCTGCCTCGGCCATGTGGCCGGGCTGAGACGGCTCTGGTCGGGGCCGTTCGACCTGCGCGAGGCGATCGGCTGGGACGACCTCGACGCCGGGCAGGCGGCCATCGAGGCCGCGATCCTGCCGACCGAGACCGCCCTTGCCGGTGTGCCGGTCATCGAGCTCGACGCTGCGGCGGCGCGCCTCGTGGCCAACGGCAACGGTGTCGCGGCACCGGGCGCGCCAGACGGCACGGCCTGGGCGCGCGCCGACGCCGGGCCGCTGGCGATCGGGCATGTCGCCCTTGGCCGGTTCCAGCCGGATCGCGTGCTCGTCCCGGACTGAATGGCCGCCCGCCGCTCAGTTGGCGTGTGCCGCAGACCTGCCGCGCGACGCCCGCAGCACCGCACCGCGGAGACCCGCCCAGGACACCGCGCGCCGGCCGCTCGGATGAACGAGGCCGAGGCGCCGCAGATAGCCGCTCTCCACGCCCGGCTCGCGCATCTCGAACTGGACCTTCTCGACACCGCGCGACAGCACCAGCTCGCGCCAATCGTCGAAACTGTCAGCCGGGAGCCAGCCCACGACCGAGACCGGACCTGTTTCGGGCTTTGTGGCATAGCCGACGACCGGACCGAGCCGGTCCATGTCGAGCGCCTGATCGAAGATGAGCGTGGCGCTGTCGCGGCAGCCCTCGAAATCCTCGGGGCCGAAAAGCTCGAGCATATGACTGTCGACCGGCAGCGTGTCCGTGTTCCACCGCCGCCGGCTGATCCTGTGATCGGTCACTGCAAATTCTGGCATCGCTCCGTCCTTTCCCCTGTCATGGCCAGACCCGGGCGGGTCGGCAGGGCCCACTCAAGCAGTCGGGGCGTGTTCTGCCCGTGACCGGCCCGTGACAGCGGCAGGACGAGACGCATTTTCGGTGACGGGCTTTTCATGGGACGCAAAACCGGGTAAGGCAGCGCGGTCGTGGGGCTTCCGGCTCCGCGACCCTTTTCGTTTTTCGACCCTGCTGGACGACATCCCGGCCGTGGCCGTGGCGGAATGGCCCGTAACCCTTGTCTGAAAAGGATATCCCGATGTCGATCACGCCCGACGTGAAAGAGCAGTTGATCAAGGACTACGCCATCAAGGAAGGCGATACCGGATCGCCCGAAGTTCAGGTGGCGATCCTGACCAGCCGCATCACCACACTGACCGAACACTTCAAGACCCACAAGAAGGACAACCATTCCCGGCGTGGGTTGCTGAAGATGGTGGCGCAGCGCCGCAAGCTTCTGGACTACGCCCGTGCCAAGGACGAGGCCCGCTATCAGAGCCTGATCAAGCGCCTCGGCATCCGCCGCTGAATTTCCGGCCGGCGCGCTTCCACAAGGGGCGCGCCGGTCCGATTCCGGGGTTTCGGCCAAAGGCCGCAACACCCTGTCCGCCGGCTGCTCTCCCGACCCCGGGAGCATGACCGGACACCGACTGACCGGGGGTCATCGGGCATGAGCCCGACCAAATGCGGTGCAAGGCCAGGGGGCCGCACCGTTGCGAAGGAAACGCAATGTTCAATATCGTCAAGAAATCCATCGAGTGGGGCCATGACACGCTCACGCTCGAAACCGGCAAGATCGCCCGTCAGGCCGACGGCGCGGTGCTCGCGACCTACGGCGAGACCACCGTGCTCGCTGCGGTCGTCTTCAACAAGGCGCCCAAGCCCGGCCAGGACTTCTTTCCGCTGACCGTCCATTACCAGGAAAAATACTATGCCGCCGGCAAGATCCCGGGCGGCTTCTTCAAGCGCGAGGCGCGTCCGACCGAGAAGGAGACGCTGACGTCGCGCCTGATCGACCGGCCGATCCGCCCGCTCTTCGTCGACGGCTTCAAGAACGAGGTGCAGGTGATCTGCACCGTGCTGTCCTACGACATGGAGAACGACCCCGACGTGGTCGCCATGATCGCCGCCTCCGCCGCGCTGACCCTGTCGGGCGCGCCCTTCCTCGGCCCGATCGGCTGTGCGCGCGTCGGCTTCGTCGATGGCGCCTATGTGCTGAACCCGGCCGTGGACGACATGGAGAAGCTGCGCGAGAACCCCGAGCAGCGGCTCGATCTCGTCGTCGCCGGCACCAAGGACGCGGTGATGATGGTCGAATCGGAAGCCTACGAGCTTTCGGAGACCGAGATGCTGGGCGCCGTGAAGTTCGGCCACGAGCAGATGCAGCCGGTGATCGACATGATCATCGACATGGCCGAAGACGCCGCCAAGGAACCGTTCGACTACCAGGCGCCGGACTACTCGGCACTCTACGCGAAGGTGAAGGACGCCGGCGAGACCGCGATGCGCGCAGCGTTCGGCAACCGCGACAAGCAGGAGCGTCAGGCCGCGATCTCGGCCGCGCGCGCCACCATCAAGGCGGGCCTCTCCGAAGACGAACTGGCCGATGCCAATCTCGACAGCTGCATCAAGAAGCTCGAAAGCTCGGTGGTGCGCGGCGACATCCTCGAGAAGGGCACCCGCATCGACGGCCGCGACCTGACCACGGTGCGCCCGATCGTGTCGGAGGTCGGCATCCTGCCGCGCACCCACGGCTCGGCGCTGTTCACCCGCGGCGAGACCCAGGGCCTCGTGGTCACCACGCTCGGCACCGGCGACGACGAGCAGATGATCGACGCGATCCACGGCATGTACCGCTCGAACTTCCTGCTGCACTACAACTTCCCGCCCTATTCGGTCGGTGAAGCCGGGCGCTTCATGGGTCCGGGCCGCCGCGAGATCGGCCACGGCAAGCTCGCCTGGCGTGCGCTGCAGGCGGTGCTGCCGGCGGGAACCGACTTCCCCTACACCATCCGTCTGGTCTCGGAGATCACGGAATCGAACGGCTCGTCCTCGATGGCCACCGTCTGCGGCGGCTCGCTGTCGATGATGGATGCCGGCGTGCCGCTCAAGGCCCCCGTGGCCGGCGTGGCGATGGGTCTGATCCTCGAGGGCGAGAAGTTCGCGGTGCTGACCGACATTCTCGGCGACGAGGATCATCTCGGCGACATGGACTTCAAGGTTGCCGGCACCGAGAACGGCATCACCTCGCTGCAGATGGACATCAAGGTTGCGGGCATCACCCCCGACATCATGGAGAAGGCCCTCGCACAGGCCAAGGCCGGCCGGCTCCACATCCTGGGTGAAATGGCCAATGCGCTGACCGCCGGCCGGAACGAGTTCTCGGCCCATGCCCCGCGCATCGAGACGCTGACCATCAATCCCGACAAGATCCGTGAAGTGATCGGCTCGGGCGGCAAGGTGATCCGCTCGATCGTCGAGGAGAGCGGTGCCAAGGTCGACATCAACGACGATGGCGTCATCAAGATCGCCTCGGCCAATGCGGAATCGATCGCCAAGGCGCGCGAGCTGATCGGCTCGATCGTCGACGAGCCGGAAGTCGGCAAGGTCTACACCGGCAAGGTCGTCAAGATCATGGATTTCGGGGCCTTCGTGAACTTCTTCGGCAAGCGGGACGGCCTCGTGCATGTCTCGCAGATGTCGAGCGAGCGCGTCGGGCATCCGAAGGATGTGGTCTCCGAGGGCCAGTCGGTGAAGGTCAAGCTGATGGGCTTCGACGATCGCGGCAAGGTGCGCCTGTCGATGAAGGACGTCGATCAGGAAACCGGCGCCGAGATCTCCGAGGACGCCTGACATCCGCGCCGCGCCGGGTGCCTGCGGGCGCATCGGCGCGGCCTATCGCAGATCGGGTCGCCGGCCATTTGGGCCGGCGGCTCCTCCTGGGTTCGAGACATGACCGGCGAGCGTCCGCACCTCGATATCGCCCTGGTTTCCGGGCGCAGGCCGGAGCTTCTGGCCCGCACCCTCGCCTCGTTCGGCACTGACCTGTTTGCCGGCTTCGCAATCGACGGGGTGTTTGCCAATATCGATCCGGTTGGTCTCTCGCTTGAGATGCGGGCCGAGATTGCGTCTTCAGGCAGCCTGCCGTGATCTGATCCTGTCACATTTCCCGCAGGCGCGAATTCTTCGAGCCCGAAACGGCTGGCTTCGGCGCGGCGGTGAAGCGGGTCTGGGCCGCAACTTCAGGCGATCTCGTCTTTCATCTCGAGGATGACTGGCACTCTCAACGAGCCTGTTGACGCCGGACGACATCCTGCCGCTGATGTCTGGAAACACTCGCTCCGTTGCGCCGGTTTCGGTCGAGATGGGCTGGGATGGCCAGTGCTCTGTTCAATTGCAGGATCCGGCACGGCGCAATCCTTGCCACCTAGGTGGTGGATCGGAGCGCCGACGCAAGAAGCGGTCCTTCTCGTACCGGTACGGCGGTATGACATTGGCCGCAACGTCTTCGCGGACATGTGCAGCCCACGGTTTCTCGACGGAGATTTCGCCCGCGCACTGCGCCGCACTGATGGAACCCGAGCCTCGATCCTGAGAAGCAGATGCGGCGTCCGGGGAATCCAGAGCTCTGATCGCCTACCAGCAGCCGTTTCGCTGCCGGTTGTCGTACCGGGGCGGACGCGGCCTGATCTGATCACCGATATCGGCCGGAACTGGCGCGAGGTGCGCGGCATCGACAAGGTCGTTTCGGGAGGCGTCAGCACATGGACAGAACCGACGTGACCGGAGGCCGCGCGACCATTGCCATCGCCACGGGCATTCTCGGCACTGCGACCGAAACCGGTGTCAGGCGGCACGTAAACGAGCTTTTCGGTGGCAACACGGTGGTGCTGACCGAACGGCGCGATCCAGAGCACGTAGCGTTGAAGCCGACTTTCGACGCATCCGAAGCGGGCGCTGGACCCATTGGCGCCGTGCTGCGCGAGGTCGGCAAACCGGTGCAGAGCTGGCGCTACGGCTCCTCGGGTGTGCCATTCGCGCTGGTCCGGCGGAAGATGGAGCTTTTCCTGCGGGCCCACGGCGTTTCGGCAATCCTGGCGGAATTCGGGCATATCGGGGCCAATCTCGCGCCCATAGGCGGAGGACTGGACATACCGGTCTTCGTCTATTTCCGGGGCTTCGATGCCTCGAAGCGGCTGCGGGAAGCAAGGATCGTGCGTCGCTACCGGGAGGCCATGCCGCGGCTGGCCGGCGTGTTTTCCGTCTCTCAGTCGCTGCTCGACAACCTCGAGGCGCACGGGATCAAACATCCCAATTCCCATGTGATTCCGACCGGGGTCGATACCGACGCCTTCTCGCCCGGCGTTCGCGATCCGCATCTCATCCTGTCGGTCGGGCGGATCATGGACAAGAAGGCGCCGCTGGTCGCGATCGACGCCTTCGCGGCAATTGCGGCGGATTTTCCCGGAGCATCGCTTCGAGATAATCGGTGACGGGCCGCTGCGGACCGCGAGCGAGGCGCGTGTGGCCGCACTCGGGCTCGGGGCGCGCGTGCGGTTCCTCGGGAGAAGACCGCACAGTGATGTCCGCGACCATCTCGCTCGGGCTGCGGTCTATCTGCAGCATTCCGTGACGGCACCGGATGGCAACGAAGAAGGGCTTCCGACATCGATCCAGGAGGCGATGGCCTCGGGTGCCGTGGTCGTCTCGACGCGCCATGCCGGCATTCCCGAAGCGGTGGAGGACGGCGTCACCGGTCTGCTGGTGGACGAGCACGACGGGCCGGGCTTCGCGGCGGCGCTCCGTGCTGTCGTCGCCGATCCGGCGCGGGCAACCGCGATGGCGGAGGCGGCCCGGAAGCGAGCGATGCAGAAATACGACTACCGCAAGCTCCACGCGCAGGTGGAACAGATCATCGCAGCGGAATGCAAGACGCGTGGGTTATCGGTCCCGGGGCAGTGATATCATGATCAGACGACCACCGGGGGATTCTAACCGACGGTCTGATCGGCATGGGCAACAGAGAGCAAGCACGTCATCGGTCTTTCCTTACGAACATGGCCGTGCTTCGCTCCTTGGACGCCTGCCTGATCAGTCCGGCGCCCCCAGCGAACGTGCCAGCACGCACTCCGCGAGCGGGTCGGAGCGAAGCGATTGGCTGGCAGTCCCCATCGGTCGACCTTTCCAGAAATCCGAGATGCCCTGGCAATGAAGGAAGCCAAAGTCCTTCGCCAAGTGGCGGCTTTGCCAGACCAGACCGGCCACGCGGTGCGTCGCCCAGACATGGCCGCCCAGGCGTCCCGTTGGCGCGATGCAGTACTTTGGCGGACAGGGACTGCGGACGGGATCGACCAGAGTGTGGTCGGCATGGCGGACCAGACCAGTGACGTTGGCGCCGGGAAACCGCCATGCGCCCGGTATCCGGAGATAGCCGCCGCGACTGGCAACCGTCGCATCGAATATCGAGGTCTCGCCGCCACGCCATATCAGTTCATCAACGTCACACACCAGAACGCTGCGGGCCTCGGCGAGGTAGCGGAGCCGAGCAAGATTGAGCATGGCGCGCTGAAGGAAATTGGCGTCGAACTTGTGGGGCTTTATCCCGGCCGGACCGAACGGAAAATCAGCGCGCACGACCTTGACGCATCGAAGGCCGGCAACGGACCGGAGGACAGCATCGATCTCCTCCGCAGCATAGAGGGTGGAGCCATTGTCAAAGAAAAGCACCGCATTGGCGCCGTGCTCCCGGACATGGAACTCCGCCCAGTCGCGGATCCAGACCAGGTCGTTGTTGCGCGACAGGGTCATCAGGCAATTCGTGCCGCGCAAAGGGCGCCGGATCCGCCCGCGCGACGGCGAGCGTTCCCTGCCACTCCCCGACCGTGATCGTCAAACAGGTGGCTCCGGAAACGGCCCTGATCTCGACGATGTCAGAGCGCTCTTCGCGCCGGAGGCGCACCGAGCGCACCGGTGCCCCGTCAAGTCTTAGTCGGGCCTTACCGAACAGAGCCTGGAAGTTGGCGAGCTTCGGACAGAACAACCTGACTTTCTCTTCCAAGGGAAAGAACACCGCGTCATAGGCCAGTGTGCGGAAATCATAGCGATCGTCGTAACCTTCGGGCCGATAACGGTCGGCCACCACGTGATCCCGGCGGAGGCCCAGGCTTTCAGGCAGAACCAGTCCGGAAAGAGTGTCGGGCTCAGCCATCGAGGGCAGGCTTCTCGATACCCTGCTCGGCCCAGGTGATGCGATCGGCACGCACAGCCCGGATGCGCGCCTTGTGGCGCGCAATCTTGTCGGCGTCACGATAGCCCCTCGGATGTTCGAGATGGATGAGCGGAGCAGTGTAGCGGACATGGCGACCCCGGACGCCGGCATTCTGGAGCCGAACCCCGAACTCCTTGTCGACCCCGCCGTACTTGATGGTCTCGTCGAAGCCATTGACCTTCAGCGCATCGGCACGGAACAGCGAGGCATTGGCACCACAAAGCGCCTTCTGCACCGGAGTTGCGACATCGAGTGCCGCCTGGAACGGGTGGGGAAACGGCATGGTCTTGAGCCAGGTGCCGAAGCGGTCGATGGCGCGGTTGGCGCGGAGCCAGTCGCGGTCGAAGACGGTGCCTTTCCGGACCAACTCGGGCGTGACGGCGGCGCTGGCGGCGTTGTCGAGACGGATCAGGCTGCCGGTGCAGAACCGTCCGGGGCGGGCCAGCTCGGCGTGGCGGGCAAGGAAGATCGGATGGATCAGCACGTCGCCATCGAGAAAGAACAGGTAGTCGGCCTCCGACGAGGCGATCGCGCGGTTGAGGATCGCCGCCTTCTCGAAGCCGCGATCCTCGTGCCAGACATGCCGCAAGTTCAGGTCCGGATGCGCTGCCTGAAAGCGATCAACGGCTTCCCTCGTTGCGGGACCGGAACCGTCATCGGCAATGCAGATCGAGCCCGGGCGGAAGGTCTGGAAGGCGACGGATTCGAGGCACAGCAGCAGAGGCCCGATGCTGTTGTAGGTCGTGATGATCAGCTCGGTTCTCATGGCTGCCACATCCACCCGATCCGATCGAGGCAATCGATGGCTGCACGGTCCTCGACCTCGTCGGCCTCGATATTGGTCACCGTGCGGCGGACCTTGCGGGCATATTCACCGGACTTGGCACGCAGGTTGGGTCCGCGCGCGATCTTGGCGGAAAGCTCCGCCTCGGACCGGGTGTAGTAGTGATTGAGCTGGATGTGATCGGCGGAATAGAAACCGGGTTTCTCCCGGCCGGCCTCCGTGGCACGCTCACCGCGATCGTTGCAGGTCTTGTCGGAGCCGTCGGTTTCCATCGAATGAACGCGAAGCGCCGTCAGGCGGCAAGGATCGACAAGGCACTTGAAAGCCCGGATGCCGCGCACCTCACTCATCGGATCCGCGGCTCGGCGGGTATAGTTGGCGAGTACCCCCCCGTGGGGCATCTTCGCATGGCCCGAGCGGCCGAACATGTGCCAGGGCAGCGAGAGATTGGGGCAATCGCCGAGATGGGCGAGGGCCGCGTCCAGGCTGTCGGCGGATTTCGGGATCAGGAACTCGTCCACGTCGATGAACGCCATCCAGCGGTAATCCTGGCCGAAATTGCTCGCGGCATGCGCGTAGGCCATCACCTGATTGTGCATCTCCCTCCCCATGCGGGCATCGGTGAAAACCTGGTTCCACGGGATCACGGTCAGCGCTTCGGGTGGGAGGTTGTCACGGAGTACGGCCTGAGTGTCGTCGGTCGAGCCGTTGTCGTAGATCAGGAAATGCCGCACACCGATCCGGTGATGGAAGGCCGCCCATTCGCCGGCATGCACCGCTTCGTTACGCATGATCGCGGCGATGGCGATGCCGTGGCGAGAGGCCAAAGGGGTCGGAGGACGGATGCCGATCTTGCTGATCTTGCCGAACATCGGAAGTTTCCAGAGCATGGCATGGCGGTCCCGGTGACTTGTCGCCTCGGTCTATCAGCGCGCCCTGGGAAGGCAAAGTCCGTTGCGGCCCGGGGCGGTCGTTCCTAAGGTCAGGTTCCTGATCATGCGGAGACGGACATGCGGCTGGGGCTCGATTACGGCGGCACCAAGATCGAGGGGATCGTGCTCGGTTCGGACGGTGCCGAGCTGGCGCGGGCCCGTGTGGCGACGCCTCGCCACGACTATGAGGGTGGTATCCGGACGATTCAGGATCTCATGTTCCGCCTCGAGACCGAGGCTGGAGGACGGGTCGAACAGGTGGGTATCGGTGTGCCTGGATCGGTTGACCGCGTATCGGGCCGGGTGTCGCTCGGGAATTCGACCTGGCTGCACGGACAAGATCTGCGCGGCGACCTGACCACGGCTCTTGAGCGGCCGGTCAGGATCGCCAACGACGCGAACTGCTTCGCGCTTTCCGAGGCGGTGGACGGCGCCGGGACCGGTGCGGAGGTGGTGTTCGGGGTGATTCTCGGATCGGGGGTCGGTGGCGGCATCGTTGTGCATGGGCGGCTGATCGAGGGCATCAACGCCATCGGTGGCGAATGGGGGCATATTCCGCTGCCCTCTCCGATGGATGATGAGCGGCCCGGCCCGATCTGCTCCTGCGGGCTTCCGGGACATACGGAAAGCTGGCTCTCGGGCATCCGCTTCGCCGAGGATCACGCGCGGCGGCTCGGAATACGGGAAGGCGACGGGCCCACGGCCCCGGAGATCGTGGCGCTCGTGGCTTCGGGCGACACGGTGGCCGAGGAAAGCCTGCGCCGCTACGAGGATCGGCTCGGCCGGTCGCTGGCGGTGATCGTGAACATCCTTGATCCGGACGTGATCGTGCTCGGAGGCGGGATGTCGAACGTCGACCGGCTCTACGAAACGGTGCCGGGGCTTATCGAGCCGCACGTATTCGGGAACCGGTTCGCGACGCGGCTCGTGAAGAACGTCCACGGCGACAGTTCCGGTGTCCGGGGCGCTGCCTGGCTTTGAGCCGGGCTCAGAACGGCAGCGGCGCTTCGAAGCGGACCCATTTGCCGCCGTCGGGGTGCCGCAATTCGATGGCCTGGGCGTGAAGCTGCAAGCCGGTCGGCCGCGGCGAGGGCGGCAGGGTCGGCATAGAAGCTGTCGCCGAGGATGGGATGGCCCAGGGCGCGCATATGCACCCGGAGCTGGTGGCTCCGCCCCGTAAGCGGTCGGAGCTCAAGTCGGGTCGCGGCCGGCTCGCGTTTGAGCAGCCGCCAGTCGGTCTGCGCGGGTTTGCCGCGCTCGAAACATACCATCTGCAGCGGCCGGTTGGGCCAGTCGCAGATCAGCGGCAGGTCGATGCAGCCGGACTCGCCCTCCACCTGCCCGGCGACCCGCGCCACATAGGTCTTGCGCAGCTGCCGACGCTCGAATTGCCAGCCGATATGGCGCTGAGCGAGGCGCGTTCGGGCGAAAAGCATCACGCCCGAGGTATCGCCGTCGAGACGGTGGACCAGCAACGCCTCCGGGTAGACAGCACGCACCCTGACTTCCAGGCAATCGGCCGGGCCCGGTGGCTTCGCCGGCACGCTCAGGAGGCCAGAGGGCTTGTCGAGAACAAGGAGATGGGCATCGGCATGGAGAATGCGAATGCCCGGCGGTGGGGGGGCGTCATGATTCAGGTCAAGTCGCCGAGTTTGGAATGAGCCTATCATGTTCGACCATCGCCTATTCCGGAGTCGGGAACCATGTACAAGAACATCCTCGTGCCGATCAATCCGGCCCACGGAGACGTCGGCGCTCGCATTGTCGCCCTCGCTCGCCAGCTTGTGGATGCGGACGGACACATTACCGTCCTGACGGTGGTGGAACCGCTGCCCGGCTACATCTCGAACTACGTCAGCGACGACGCATTGGAGTCGAACAAGCAGGACACGATCGAGACGCTCGAGCAGATGCTGCAGGATGCCGGAATAGCGGGCACCGCAATGCTCCGGGAGGGCAGCCCAGCCTCGAAGATCCTCGAGGTGGCGCAGACGATCGGGGCGGACGCGATCATCCTTGCGTCCCACCGACCGGATTTCAGCACCTACCTCATCGGCTCGACGGCGGCACGGGTGGTGCGGCACGCCGAATGCACGGTGATCGTGGAACGCTCGGAAAGCTAGGCCGGCTGCCGCAATGCGATGATCGCCGCCAGCAGCCCTTCGGTCGAGCCATCCTTGCCGGCCGCAGAGCCCCCCTTCACGAGCGGCAGGAGCGCCGTGGCGAGTTCCTTGCCGAGCTCCACGCCCCACTGGTCGAAGCTGTTGAGCCCCCAGATCGCGCCCTCCACGAATACCCGATGCTCGTAGAGGGCAACGATGCGGCCCAGCGTGTCCGGATCGAGCCGGTCGTAGACCAGCGTCGTCGAGGGCCGGTTGCCCGGAAAGACCTTGTGCGGCGCCAGATCCGGATCGACCCCTGCGGCCAGGACCGTGTCCAGATCGCGACCCAGCAGAAGCGCCTCGGACTGCGCGAGGCAATTGGCGAGCAGCAGCTCATGATGCGCCCCGAGTTCGGCCTCGTGACCATTCGCGGCAACGAGAAACTCGCAAGGCACCACATCGGTCCCCTGATGCAGGAGCTGGTAGAACGCATGCTGGCCGTTGGTGCCGGGCTCGCCCCAGACCACCGGACCGCTCGCGCGCGGCAGCGGCGCCCCGTCGAGCCCGACACGCTTGCCGTTCGATTCCATGTCGAGTTGCTGGAGATAGGCTGGCAGCCGCAACAGTCTCTGGTCGTAAGGCAGCACCGCCCGCGTCGGGTAGCCGCAGACATTGCGGTGCCAGATGCCGACGAGGGCGAGCAGAACCGGCATGTTGGCCGCGAGTGGCGCCTCTGCAAAATGCCGGTCCATGTCGTGGGCGCCGGCAAGAAACGCCCCGAAGCGCTCCGGCCCGATGGCGAGCATCAGCGGCAAACCGACCGCGCCCCAGACCGAATAGCGTCCTCCGACCCAGTCCCAGAACCCGAAGACCCGCGCATCCGCGATCCCGAACGCCGCCGTCTTCTGCAACGCCGTGGAAACGGCCGCCAGATGCCCGTCGGCCGCGGCCCCAAGCGACGCGCGCAGCCAGTCGCGCGCTGTTTCGGCATTGGTCATGGTCTCGATCGTGGTGAAGGTCTTCGACGCGATCACGATCAGCGTCCTGGCCGGATCGAGCCGCGCCAGCACGTCGTGCACATGCGCGCCATCGACATTCGACACGAAATGACAGCGCGGACCGTCATGATACGGCGCCAGCGCGGCCGTCACCATCACCGGGCCGAGATCACTTCCGCCGATGCCGATATTCACCACATCGGTGAAAGGTGCGCCGTCCGAGGCCGTGATCTCCCCCGAACGGACGCCGTCGGCGAAGGTGCCCATGGCGGCGAGAACGTCGCGCACACCAGGCATCACGTCCGCTCCATCGACGAGAACCGGCGTATCGCTGCGATTGCGCAACGCCGTATGCAGTACCGCGCGCTCTTCGGTTGCGTTGATGGGCCGACCGGACAGCATCGCGTCGCGCCGCGCCGCAACACCCCGCGCCTCCGCGAGCCCTATCAGCAGCCTCAGCGCTTCATCGTCGATGTTCGTCTTCGAAAAATCGAACAGCATGTCGCCGTGCCGCACGGAAAACCCATCGAAGCGGCCGGGGTCTGCGTCGAAGAGCGTCGTGATCCGGCGATCGGCGGCGGCACTCCCCGCCGCGTCGAGTGCACTCCAGATGGCTTCGGTCATCGGATTCAGTCCTTCAGGGTGGCGGCAATTCGCGCGCGTGCCTCGATCTCGTCCCAGGCCCCGGCCTTCATCAGCCGCGGATCGGCGATCCACGAGCCGCCAACGCAGAGCACGTTCGGCAGGGAGAGGTAGTCCAGCGCATTGTCCGGTGTGATGCCGCCGGTGGGACAGAACTTCATCTGCGGCAGCGGTCCCGCGAAGGATTTCAGCGCCGCGGCACCGCCATTCGCCTCGGCCGGGAAGAACTTGCAGACGTCGTAGCCGCGCTCGAGCATCATCATCGCCTCGCCGATCGTCGCCACGCCGCCCAGAAGCGGCAGCTCTTCGGCCTCGCAGGCCGCGACCAGCGTCGGGGTCACACCGGGCGAAACACCGAACAGCGCCCCGGCCGCGCGGGCCGCCGCCACGTCGGCCGGCGTGAGCAAGGTTCCCGCCCCCACGACACCGCCCGGCACCTGCGCCATGGCGCGGATCGCATCGAGTGCCGCCGGGGTGCGCAGCGTGACCTCGAGCACGGGAAGACCGCCAGCCACCAGCGCGCGTGCCAGCGGCTCGCCATACGCGGCGTCGTCGATCACCAGAACCGGGATGACTGGTGCGAGATTGCAGATATCGCGCGTGGATTTCGAGGCTTCTTGCGGGGTCATGCGGGCTCTCCGTGGCGCAGGCTGGACGCGCCGGTTTCGGCGGGACCGACCACAGCCCGGAAGCTGGCGAACAACTCGCGGCCGATTCCATGGGCGTTTTCGGTCAGATCAGCCACCACCGGCGGCCGCTCGAGCACGCCCTCGGTGAGCACATCGAGCGTACCGGCAATCGCATCGACCCGAACGATGTCACCATCGCGCAGTCGCGCGAGCGGGCTGCCGTCGACCGCCTCGGGGCTGACATGAATCGCCGAGGGCACCTTGCCCGATGCGCCGGACATCCGCCCGTCGGTGACGAGCGCCACCTTCAGCCCGCGATCCTGCAGCACGGCAAGCACTGGCGTGAGACTGTGAAGTTCGGGCATCCCGTTGGCCTTCGGTCCTTGGAAGCGCACCACAACCACCGTGTCGGAGGTGAACTCGCCCGCCCTGAAGGCCGCCTTGACCGCCTCCTGATCATGAAACACCCGCGACCGGCGCCTCGATCCGCTGGCGCTCTGGCGCCACGGCCGAGACCTTCATCACCCCGGTGCCGAGATTGCCCGCCAGCCGCTTTGTCCCGCCGGTGGGCGCGAAGGGTTCGGCCACCGGGCGCAGGATCCGGTCGTTGAGGGTGGCGGCAGGCCCCTCCTCCCAGACCAGCGCGCCGTCGATCAGCTTCGGCTCGCTGGCATAGAGTGCGAGCCCGTCCCCGGCCACCGTGCGGGTATCGGGGTGCAGCAACCCGGAATCGAGCAACTCGCCGATCATGTAGGCGAGCCCCCCCGCAGCGTGGAAATGGTTCACATCCGCAAGCCCGTTCGGATAGACCCGCGCCATCAGCGGCGTTGCATCCGAAAGCTCGGCGAAATCCTCCCAGTCGAGCGCGATGCCCGCAGCGCGTGCCATGGCGATCAGGTGGATCAGCAGGTTGGTCGAGCCGCCCGTCGCATTCAAACCGACGATGCCGTTCACGAAGGCGCGCTCGTCGAGCACATCCGCGACCGGCGTGTAGTCGTTGCCGAGCGCCGAGATCGCCAATGCGCGCTTCGCCCCTTCGAGCGTCAGCGCCTCGCGCAGTGGCGTGCCGGGATTGACGAAACTCGCCCCGGGCAGGTGCAGCCCCATGAACTCCATCAGCATCTGGTTGGTGTTCGCCGTGCCGTAGAAGGTGCAGGTGCCCGGCCCGTGATAGGAGGCCATCTCCGCCTCCATCAGCTTGTCGCGCCCCACCTCGCCCGCCGCGAAGGCCTGCCGCACCTTCGCCTTCTCGTCGTTGGGCAGACCGCTCGGCATCGGCCCCGCCGGCAGGAAAACCGCCGGCAGATGCCCGAAGGTGGCCGCAGCGATCACGAGCCCGGGAACGATCTTGTCGCAGACCCCGAGATAGACCGTCGAATCGAAAACATTGTGGCTCAGCGCGACCCCTGCGGCCATCGCGATCACGTCTCGCGAGAACAGGCTCAGCTCCATGCCCGGCTGGCCCTGGGTGACCCCGTCGCACATCGCCGGCACGCCGCCCGCCACCTGCGCGGTGCCCCCGGCCTCGCGCGCGGCGCGGCGGATCAGGTCGGGATAGGTCTCGAAGGGTTGATGCGCCGAGAGCATGTCGTTGTAGGCCGTGACGATGCCGAGATTGCCGGCCGAGGCGGCCAGCAGCGCCTCCTTGTCGGCATCGGGCATCGCCGCATAGGCATGGGCCTGGTTGCCGCAGGAGAGATGCGCGCGCTCCGGCCCGGCATCGCGGGCCCGGGCAACGCGCTCGAGATAGGGGCCGCGCAGGGGCGCGGAGCGCTCGACGATGCGGCGGGTGACGCGGGCGACGGTGGCGTTCAGGTCCATGGCGTCTCTCTCCCGGTTCAGTCGGCGTAGTGGACGGTAACCGGGCAGGGCGCGTTCAGCGCCACCCGGATCGGGGCCTCGGCTTCCGGACCGTCGGCGAGCGCCGTTGCGAGGGCGGCGGCCTTCTCCGGCCCGGCGATCAACACGTGGATCACCCCGGCCCCGCGCAGCACAGGCGCAGTGAGCGTAACACGAGCCTCGGGCTGGTCCTCGGGATGGATCCTTAACACGGATGGGGCGGTGGCGGATAGCGCCTCGGGCAGTTCGGGCGCGCCGGGGAACAGGGAAGCGGTGTGCATGTCCGCCCCCATCCCGAGCACCAGCACATCGACCGGCAGCACCGCGTCGACCCGGGCGGCGAGATGAGCGCGCTGGGCCTCGAAGACCGTGGCCTCGGCATGAAAATGCACCAACCGCGCCGAGGCCGCCCTGTCGCGGATCAGGTTCTCGCGCAAGAGCCGCGTGTTCGAACGCGGGCTGTGTTCGGAAACCAGCCGCTCATCGGTCAGGAGGACGTCGATCTCGCTCCACGCAAGATCCTCCCGCGCCAGCACGCGCAGGAACGGCCCCGGCGTGGTGCCGCCCGGCACGGCCAAGGTCGCGCGCCCCTTCGTGGCATGGGCAGCGCGCAGCTGATCGGCCACCAGATCCGCCAGCCGATTCATCAACGTATCGCGGTCGGGGTAATCGACGCGGGCCACCTCGATCATGAGGCGATCTCCCGCCACAGATGACCCTCTACCCCGGTCAGCCGGTGCGCCTCGATCGGTCCGTTGCTGCCGGCATCGTAGGCGAGCGGCCGCGTGCCGCTCTCGGCCCAGGCCGCGATGATCGGATCGGTCCAGGCCCAGGCCGCCTCGACCTCGTCGCCGCGCATGAACAACGTCTGGTCGCCGCGGATCACGTCCATGATCAGCCGCTCGTAGGCTTCGGGCAGCGTGCCCTCGTCAGCCCCCAGCGCATCGGCGAAGGTCATGTCGAGTGGAACTTCCACGAGGCGCATGCCACCCGGACCGGGGTCCTTGATCGTCATGCGCATCGTGATCCCTTCGTCCGGTTGCAAGCGGATGATCAACGCATTGCCCTTCAGATCGTCGACCTGCGGAAAGATCGTGTGCGGCGGGTGCTTGAAAGTCACGACGATCTCCGAGAGCCGCGCTGCGAGTTTCTTGCCGGTGCGCAGATAGAACGGCGTTCCGGCCCAGCGCCAGTTGGCGACATGGGCCTTGAGGGCCACGAAGCTCTCGGTGCGGCTCGTGGGGTTCCCGACATCTTCGAGGTAGCTGCCGGCGCTGCCATTGGCGCGGTACTGGGCGCGCACGGTGTCGACAACCCGAACCGGATCGAGCGCCCGGATCACCTTGAGCTTCTCGTCGCGCAGCGCATCGGCCTCGAATCGGGCCGGCGGCTCCATCGCAATGAGGCACAGGAGCTGCATGATGTGGTTCTGCACCATGTCCCGCATCGCACCGGACGTGTCGTAGTAGGCGCCGCGCCCTGCGACGCCCACCGTCTCCGAGACGGTGATCTGCACATGCTCGACATGCCGCGCGTTCCACAGCGGCTCGAACAGCGCATTGGCGAAGCGGATCGCCATCAGGTTCTGCACGGTTTCCTTTCCGAGGTAGTGGTCGATCCGATAGATCTGCGCCTCGTCGAAATGCCGGGAGAAACTGGCGTTCAGCGCCTGCGCCGATGCGAGATCGTGGCCGAGCGGCTTCTCGATCACCACACGGCACGAGGCCGAGACAACGCCGCTTGCCGCGAGCCGGGTCGCGATCTCGCCGAAGAGCGAGGGTGCGACGGAAAGGTAGAACGCCCTGATATTGTCGGGCCGCTCGTTCAGCTTCTCCGCCAGATCCACCCAGCCGGCTTCGCCCATCGCATCGATCCGGATGTAATCGAGGCTGTCGAGGAACGCCGCGACCGCCGCATCGTCGCAGGCGGCCGGCTCGACGAACTCGTTCAGCGCTTCGCGAACGCTGTCGCGGTACTCCGCCGCACTCATCTCCGAGCGGGCGGCGGCGATGATCCGCGCCTCGGGTGGAACCTGACCCGCCTTCAAGCGATGATAGAGGCTGGGCAGGATCTTGCGACGGGCGAGATCGCCGGTGCCTCCAAAGATCACCAGATCGAATGGCTGGACGGGAATGACGGTTGAAACCATGTTCTGTCTTTCGTTCCGCGGCCGGTCAGGCCAGGTCGGCACTGCGAGGCAGGTCTGCCCCGCGCCGGGAGCAGGTGATCGCAGCCGCCCGGGCTGCATATGCCAGCATCGTCTTGAGGCCGCGAGAGTCCAGCCCCGCGAGCCCGGCCTTCGGATCGCCGGTTGCCTCGATAAGTTTGGCGAGAAGAGCTGCCTGGAAGGTATCGCCCGCTCCGACGGTATCTACCACCTCCACGGAGGGCGGCTGCGCCGTTTCATGCATCCCCCCGGAACTCCAGCCCTCCGCCGGGCCACCGCCATCGGTCACGACCACCAGACCGACGCCGCGTGCAATAAGGTCGCGCGCGAAATCGGCCGCGGAGCGGCTCGGGTAAATCAGGCCAAGATCCTCCGTGCTGATCTTGACGAGATCAGCCGAGGCCCAAAGCGCCTCCAGTCTCCGGCGCCAGATGGTCATGTCGGGCTCGACGGTCGGACGAATGTTGGGGTCGATCGAGATGAAATGGCCCTGATGAGCCGCCACAAGGGCCTCCAGCGCATCAGCCACTGGCGAAACCACAAGCGAGTACGACCCCAGATGCAGCCCGGTCACTTCCGTCCCGAGCGACGGCAGATCAGCGGTGGTCACGCCGCTTCCGGCCGAGCCCGCATCGTAGAACTGGTAAGCCGGCACGCCCGCAGTATCGAGCCCGACCAGACTCAGTGTCGTCGGCCTGTGTGTGGCGATAGCGTAACCGGTCGAGACCCCTTCCGCATCGAGCACCCGCCGTAGCCGCTGGCCGAGCAGATCGTCCGACAGTCCGGTCATCATGCCGGAGGCACAGCCCAACCGGGCAAGCCCGATCGCCACGTTGAAGGGCGACCCGCCGGCTCGTGCCGCGTAGGTAGCCGCCCCGTCATGATCTTCCTCGACGAGGAAGAAATCGAACAGGGCTTCGCCGCAGACGAGAAACATGATGGGCAGATCCGATTTCCGAGGCGACTGGCCGCCTTCAGCGATGGTGATAGGACAGACCGTCGGTACCGAAAAGGTGCAACTTCGCCGGATCGGCTCCGAGATGAACCGTCTCGCCACGCCGGATGGCCTGAATGCCCGGCAATTTGGCGATCACCGGCAGGTCCTGATGCTGAGGCTTGAAGTGAAGAAGCGTCGTCTCGCCAAGAGCTTCGAGAATGGCGATCTCTCCGCTGAAGAGAGGATCGGACTGCACCGGAACCAGGTCTTCCGGACGCACACCAAGCCGCACGCTTGCGCCAACATCCGCCGGGCCAGAGGTGACATCGACAGTCGCCCGACCACCATCCGGCAGCGTGACCACGGTCTTCGCACCTGCCTCCGTGACCTTCGCGTCGAAGATGTTCATTGCCGGAGAGCCGATGAAGCAGGCCACGAAGACATTCCGCGGCCTCTCGTAGAGTTCGAGCGGCGAGCCGACCTGTTCGATGGTGCCGCCGTTCAGAACCACGATACGGGTCGCCAGCGTCATCGCCTCGACCTGATCGTGGGTCACGTAGATCATCGTCGAGTTCGGCAGCCGCTCCTTCAGCTGCGCGATCTCGATCCGGGTGGCGACCCGAAGCGCGGCGTCGAGGTTCGAAAGCGGTTCGTCAAAGAGGAACACCTTGGGGTCGCGCACGATCGCCCGGCCGATGGCGACCCGTTGACGCTGGCCGCCCGATAGCGCCTTGGGGAGCCTGTCGAGGTAGGGGGTCAGCTGGAGCATCCGCGCCGCGTCCTCGACCGACTTGACGATCTCCTCCTTCGGCTTGCGCGCGATCTTCATCCCGAACGACATGTTGTCGCGCACGGTCATGTGCGGATAGAGCGCGTAGGACTGGAACACCATTGCAATGCCGCGCTGCGCCGGCGGCACATCGTTCATGATATCGCCGTCGATGGCGAGTGTGCCTCCGGTGATGCGCTCGAGACCGGCCACCATGCGCAGGAGCGTTGACTTCCCGCATCCGGATGGGCCCACGAAGACGATCAACTCGCCCGTCTGGATGTCGAGATTGATATCATGGAGCACCTCGACCTTGCCGTAGGCCTTGCTCACATCCTTCAGCGTCACGTCGGCCATGGTGTTCCCCCGGGGTTTTCTTGTCTCATGTTTCTATGTGCTGCGCGAAATGTGCCTGGGCAGCGGGCAGATACACCCGCGCTTCGCGTTGATGCGCTTCGAAGCCGGTGCCGGAGATCGGCTCCCAGCCGCCCTCGGGCAGATCGACTGACTGGTCGGCTTGCGACAGGTTGAAGGCGCAGAAGATCGTCTGGCCTTCGAAGCTTCGGGTGAAGGACACTGTCTCGGCCGCGGTCTCGTGGATCCGGAAGTCGCCCTTCACAAGCGCAGGATGCGATTTCCGCCAGGCGATCATGCGTTTGTAGAACGCCAGAAGCGATCGCGGATCGCTCTCCTGCGCCGAGACCGACGCCCGCAGATGCTCCATGGCGACCGGAAGCCAGGGCTTAACATCGGTGAATCCGCCATGCAGATTGTCGGTGATCCACACCATGGGCGTGCGGCAACCGTCCCGGCCCCGGAATTTGGGCCAGAACCGCTTGCCATAGGGGTCCTGCAGCTCCTCGAACGGCACATAGGCCTCGTGCAGCCCCAGCTCCTCGCCCTGGTAGAGACACACCGAGCCACGCAGGCTGAGAATCAAGGCAAGAAAGACCCGCAGCCGGGCATCTTCCATCGCCCAGCGGCTGGCATGGCGCTCCACATCGTGGTTGGAGAATGCCCAGCACGCCCACCCGTCTGCCGCGACCCGGTCGAACTTGCGCAGCACCTCACCGACGCGGGTGCCGGTCGGAGCGTCGGGCGAGAGAAAGTCGAAGGCATAACACATCTGCATCCGGTCGTCGCCGCGGGTGTATTCGCCCATCAGCTCCATGCCACGCAGCGCGTCGCCCACTTCGCCCACCGCAGCCACGTCCGGATACTCATCCATCAGATCGCGCAGCCGCTCGAGAAAACCGATCAGCTCCGGGCGACTCTTGTCGTAAAGATGGTTCTGGTGGTTGTACGGATTGACAGCGGGCGCCGTCGAATGGTCCCGGTCCTGCGGCGCGAGCGCGGGATTGTCGCGCAATTCGGCGTCGTGGAAATAGAAATTGATCGTGTCCAGCCGGAAGCCGTCGACGCCCCGATCGAGCCAGAACCGCGCCACGTCGAGCATCTCGTCCTGAACATCCGGATTGTGGAAGTTGAGGTCGGGCTGTGCTGCGAGGAAATTGTGCAGGTAGTACTGGGTGCGCTCGCTGTCCCACTCCCAGGCCGGTCCGCCGAAGATCGACAGCCAGTTGTTGGGCGGCGTTCCGTCGGGCTTGGCATCCGCCCAGACGAACCAGTCGGATTTCGGATTGTTTCGCGACGACCGGCTCTCGCGGAACCAGCGGTGCTGGTCGGAGGTGTGGCTGATGACCAGATCGATCATGACCCGCAGGCCAAGCTCGTGCGCCCGCTCGATCAGGGCATCGAAATCCGCCAGCGTGCCGAACATCGGATCGATGTCGCGGTAATGCATCACGTCATAGCCGAAATCGAGCATGGGCGACGGATAGAACGGCGACATCCAGATCGCATCCACCCCGAGGCTGGCCACATAGGGCAACCGGTTGATGATGCCGCTCAGATCGCCGATGCCGTCGCCGTTCGAATCCTGGAACGAGCGCGGATAGATCTGGTAGATCACCGCGCCGCGCCACCAGTCCCGATCCACGGGCAGTGGACGGTTCCGATGGATGGACATGTCGGGAACAACCATGAGCCGCGCAGTCCTGTCCGTTATTTCACCGAGCCGGCCAGAAGCCCACGCACGAGGTAGCGCTGGAGCAGAAAGAACACCAGAAGCGGCACCGCGATCGAGACGAAGGCCGAGGTGGACAGGATCTCCCAGTCGCCGCCCCGGGTGCCGAGCAACTCGACGATCTGCTTCGTCATCACGGTGGTCTCGCCGCTGGCGTCGATCAGAAAGACGAGGGCAACCAGCAGATCGTTCCATGTCCAGAGAAACTGGAAGATCGCGAAGCTCGCCAGAGCCGGAAACGACAGCGGCAGGATGATTTTCGTGAAGATCTGGAAGTCGGTCGCCCCGTCCACCTTGGCGTTCTCGATGATGTCGCGAGGCAGGCCGACCATGTAGTTGCGCAGGAGATAGATCGCCAGCGGCATGCCGAAGCCGGTATGCGCGAGCCAGACCCCGAGATAGCCCTTGCCGATCCCGATCGCGTTGTGAAACGACAGGAGCGGGATCAGAGCGAGCTGCAAGGGTACGACCAGGAGTCCCACGACCGCCGCGATCAGCAGAGCGCGGCCCGGGAATTCCATCCAGGCAAGCGCGTAAGCCGCAAACGCTGCGACGAGGATCGGGATGATCGTCGCCGGAATCACGACGGTCAGCGTGTTGAAGAACGCCTTGGTCATGCCTTCCGAGTTGCGCGGATCGAGCAGCACCTGCCGGTAATTGTCGAGGGTGAATTCCGGGGGCGTCGTCGCGGTGGCAAAAATGCGCTGCCCGCGACCGGAGATCTGGTCCTCGTCGCCCTGCCAGACGTAGCTGCCATCGGCGTTGAGCGTGAAACTCTCGCCATCTCCGAGATCCGCCGTATCGCCTGGTTCGAAAGCTGCAATGTCCCGGCTCGACACACCCCAGGAACTGAATTGCGCGACCGTGCCCGTGCCGAAGAGGTTGCCTTGCGCGACGAACACGCCCGGACCCGTCTCGATGCGGGTGTCCTCCGGCGCGTCGGCGCGCAACTGCAACACCTGCTCGGCGGGGAACATCGAGGCCCACCAGCCGGAAGAGGTGATCTGGTCGCCGGTGCGGAAGGACGAAACGAAGAGACCGAGGGTGGGAAAGATCCACAGCAGGACCAGCGCGATGACCGACAGGTGCACCGCCCAGGACAGCGAGGACTTCGAGCCGGCGATACCGTCCATCAGCGCATCTCCTTGCGGGCGTTATGGACGTTCCAGACGAGGATCGGGGTCACGAGAAGCATGATGATCATCGCCGCCGCCGAGCCCATGCCCCAGTCATTGGCGCGAAAGAGCTTGTCGTACATGTAATTGGCCAGAACCTGGGTCTCCCACTGGCCGTTGGTCATCGCGAAGACGATGTCGAACACCTTGAGCACCGTGATCGTGATCGTCGTCCAGACCACGACAATGGTCCCCATGATCTGGGGGATCTTGATCTGGAAGAACACCTGAACCGGGTTCGCCCCATCGACGATCGCCGCCTCGACGGTCTCTTCGGGAATTCCCCGGAGCGCGGCCGACAGGATCACCATCGCAAAGCCGGTCTGGATCCAGATCAGCACCACCATCAGGAAGAAATTGTTGTAGAACGGAATGGTCAGCCATTGCTGCGGCTCGCCATAGGGCAGATCTGCCGTCGCGACCGAGAAGGCACCCGACACACTGATCCAGACCATACTCGCGAGAAGAAGCGCCGCCGCACACCGAAGCGCGAGCCGGGCCAGACCCGAGCCCCCAGTCCCATCCATGAGCGGTCGGATCAGAATCCAGACCACATAGGCACACAGGACCGCAAAGGCGATCATCAGAACGATCGGCAGCGCCTTGAGCATCAGCAGAGCCCCGATGCCGCCGTCGAACTGCAGCCAGACCGCGTTCAGCACACCGATCTGGGCGGCGTCCGCAGGACGGGCCTCGTAGATCAGCTTGAAGATAACCGACGCACCGACCAGAGAGATCGCCATTGGCATGAAGACAATGGACTTGGCGATGTTTCCCCAGCGCAACCTGTCGGTCAGTTGCGCCACCAGAAGCCCGAATCCGGTGGACATTGCCGGCACGACGGTGAGCCAGAGCATGTTGTTGCGCATCGCCTCGACGAATTTCGGCTCCGCGAACATCTGCGTATAGTTATCGAAGCCCACGAAGGCGTATTCGTTGCCAGGCAGGCGTTCCAGCATGCTCAGCCGCAGCGTGGCAAACACCGGATAGGCGAGATAGAGGCCCAGTGCCACCATGGCGGGAAACAGGAAGACCCACGGTCGGATGATGTTGGCGCGGTTGATATTGCGCCCGGCATTGGGTCCTCGCGGGGGGAAGAGCACCTTGTCGAGGAACAGGTTGGCTCCGTAGAAATACCCGATACAGCCACCGACCCCGATGACGATCGTCAACAGCGCCTGAATTCCCGGATTCATGTAGCCCCTCCCCTATGCGGCGGCCCGTGAAACCGGGCCTGCTCGTTCGCTGCTCGCGGGGCCCTGCCAACACTGGCGGACCCCGCAGCTCAGGCGGCGGTCAGCCTATTTCAGGGCGTCCCAGCTCCTTTGGATCGAGTCGGTAACGTCGCCCACATCTGCGCCGCCAACGTAGTCGACCATGCCCGTCCAGAAGGATCCGGCACCGACCGCGCCCGGCATCAGGTCGGACCCGTCGAAGCGAAACGTCGTCGCGTCCAGCAGGATCTGCCCCTGGCCGCGCAGGATGTCGTCCTTGTAGGCATCGAGCGACACACCGGTATGCGGGGTCAGGAAGCCGGTCTGGGCCATCATCACTTCATGGGCGATCGGCGTCTTGAGGAAGTTCATGAACTCCATGGTCGCCTCGTTGGGACTGGTGATCGCCATCAGCGTGCCACCACCAAGGACGGGGCTTCCCAGGTCCTTTTCCGCGAAAGCCGGGAAATAGAAGAAGTCGGCGTCCTGACCCACCTCGACATCATCCGGGAAGAAGGCCGTCGCGAAGGAGGCCTGCCGGTGCATGTAGCACTGCGGTGGCGATGCGAAGAGACCCGTGGGACTGTCGCGGAAATCGGTCGAAGCCACGCCGCCAGCGCCGCCTGCAACCATGTCGTCGTTCCGGGCGAACATGCCGAAGGTCTCGATCGCCTCCTTGACGCGGTCGTCGTTGAACGGGATCTCGTTCGTCACCCACTGGTCATAGACCTCGGGCGCCTGGGTCCGGAGCATGATGTCCTCGACCCAGTCGGTCGCAGGCCAGCCGGTTGCGGGGCCTGAAGCAAGGCCGATGCACCATGGCGTCTCGCCATCAGCGATCATCTGCTCGGAGAGCGCGATCAGATCCTCCATGGTCTCCGGCACTTCATAGCCGGCGTCCTCGAAGTTCTCGGGGTTGTACCACACCAGGCTCTTGACGTTCACGTTGTAGAAGAAGCCGAACATCTGATCTGCGCCGGTCGCGTCAGGGTAGGTGCCCAGATCGACCCAGGACTGTCCGGCGGCGTAATTGTTCGCCACCCAATCGGCCATGTCTTCGGGCAGCGGGGTCAGAAGCCCCTGCGCCGCCATCGTCGCCGCAAGCCCCGGCTGCGGAAACACGGCTATGTTGGGCGGCGAGCCAGCTTCGGAATCGATGACGATCTGCTGCTCGAAACCATCCGATCCGGTGTAGGTCGCGGTCGCGCCGGTCGCATCCTCGAAATATGCCAGCACGTTGGAGAAATACTCCGCCTCCGGAGAGAGCCACGGGCCGAAGACCGTCACATTCTGACCCGTGAGGTCGGGCGCGCCGGCCTTGTACTCCTCGAAGCTCGCCCAGTTGAAGGGGCCTTCGCCGACCTGAAACGCCAGATCCTGGGCAGCTGCGGCTCCGGCCACCAGCGACATTGCCGCGCCGGCCATCAGAATTGATTTCATCAGTTTACCTCCCGATTCCCGATCTTTCGACGATCAGGTTTTGCTCTGCGTTCCGGATTTCTCCAAACCGCTTTGAATTCCACGACCATGCGATCGACCCTTTGGTCTGTCAAGGCCCCGCACATCGCTGCAATGCTCGGAGATTGCCAGATGGCTCTTTGTTTGTCACACTCTAAAACCGGTTTGATTTTCCGAAGGCCTCCATGAACCTCAAGGAGCTATCCGACATTCTCGGCCTCTCGACCACGACGGTCAGCCGGGCGCTCAATGGCTACCCGGAGGTCAATTCCGAAACGCGTGCTCGGGTTCTGACAGCTGCGCAGAGATACGACTACACACCCAACCAGATGGCGCGGCGTCTTGCCACAGGAAGGACCCATGCCATCGGGCACGTGATCCCGCTCGCCACCCACCAGATGATCAATCCCCTCTTCGCGGATTTTATCGCCGGAGCCGGCGAGACATACTCGGCCGGAGGCTATGACATGATCCTCTCGGTCGTACCCGACCACGACGAGCGCGAGGCCTACAGGTCGATGATCTCGCAGGGCAAGGTCGATGGAATCATGGTGCACGGACCGAAGCTCGACGACATGCGGATCGATCTCCTCACCGAACTCGGCGTGCCCTTCGTTGTCCACGGGCGCGATGGACGTGACGAGGAGAGCTATTCGTGGCTCGACATGAACAATCGCCGCGCCTTTCTGCGCGCTACGGAGTTGCTTCTCGATCTCGGGCACCAGCGGATCGCACTGGTCAACGGACTCGAAAGCCTGCATTTCGCCCTGCGGCGGCGGACCGGTTACGAGGACGCGCTCACTGCCCGCGGTATCGTGGTTGATCCCGACCTCGTCCGCGGGGCCGACATGACGGAATCCTTCGGGTTCGGGACGGCCCGGGACATGCTGGCCCTCGCCGATCCCCCGACCGCATTCGTGACCTCTTCGATCATGATTGCGCTCGGGGTCCAGCGCGCGCTCGGCGAGGCGGGGTTGCGCAGCGGGCGCGACGTCTCGATCGTCACCCATGACGACGATCTGTCGTTCTTGCCCAATTCAGGCCCGGTCCAGATGTTCACCGCGACGCGCTCCTCGATCCGTCAGGCTGGCCGGCGCGCCGCCGAGATTTTGCTCGAACGGATCGCCAACCCGTCGTCACCCCTCCAGCACGAACTTCTCGAAGCGGATCTGACGATCGGCCGCTCCACGGGTCCGCTCCGCGAAAGGACACTGAATGCCTGATCCCGACCCATCCGGACCCGGTTTCACCTTCACCCGCGCCGATTTCCCCGAGGGTTTCATCTTCGGAACCGCCACCTCTGCCTATCAGATCGAAGGTTCCGCCGCAGGCGGGGCGGGCCCGTCGCATTGGGACACCTTCGCGGCTGCCCCCGGCAACACGACCCGCGGGGAAAACGGAGCTATTGCATGCGACCATCTTCACCGATGGAAGGAAGATCTCGATCTCGTTCGTGACAGCGGCGTCGACGCCTATCGCTTCTCGCTCTCCTGGTCGCGGCTCCTGCCAGAAGGCCGCGGAGTGCCGAATCCGGCCGGTCTCGACTTCTATGACGCGCTGATCGACGGCATGCTCGAACGTGGCCTGCAGCCCTGGGCCACACTCTATCATTGGGAACTGCCGGCCGCGCTCGCCGATCAGGGCGGCTGGCGCAACCGCGACATCGCGGGCTGGTTTGCGGAGTACGCCGAACTGGTGACCCGGCGCTTCGGCGACCGGATTCACGCAACCGCCACGATCAACGAGCCGTGGTGCGTGGCATGGCTCAGCCATTTCCTCGGCATTCACGCACCCGGGACGCGCGATATCCGCGCAGCCGCGAGGTCAATGCATCACGTGCTGCTCGCCCACGGTGCCGCGATCGAGGCGATGCGCGCACTGGGACAGAAGAACCTCGGGATCGTTCTGAATTTCGAATATGCCGCCCCCGCCTCCGACAGCGATGCCGACCGGCAGGCCGCGCGCCGGCAGGATGCGATCTACAACCGCTGGTTCATCAATGCCATCATGTCCGGGAAGTATCCTTCCGAGGCGCTCGAAGGATTGGCACCGCATCTTCCGGCTGACTGGATGGACGACATGCCCGCCATCGGAGCGCCGCTCGACTGGTTGGGTGTGAACTACTACACCCGCAAGATCATCGCGGACGACCCGGAAAGCATTTGGCCGGCAATTCGCGAGGTGGACGGACCGCTTCCGAAAACCGACCTCGGCTGGGAGATCTATCCCGACGGCCTCTACCATTTCCTGACCTGGCTGAACCGCATCGCCGCAAAGGGCCTGCCCCTCTATGTCACCGAAAACGGAATGGCCGACGCCACTTCGCCCGATGACCGGGCGCGCATTGCCTATCTCGATTCCCACATCTCCGCCGCGCAGCGGGCCATGGCACAAGGCGTGCCCCTGAAGGGGTACTTCGTCTGGTCACTCATGGACAATTACGAGTGGTCGTTCGGATACGACAAGCGGTTCGGGTTGGTTCATGTGGACTTCGAAACGCAGAAGCGCACACCGAAAGCCAGCTACCACGCGCTGCGACGGGCCATAGGGACCGTCTAGGAACCGGCAGCTGCACCGACCCGCAGCGGCCGCCCGCCAGCGTCCACGGATCCATCGACGGCACCGAAACGGCGGTCGCGTCCGCGGAACTGTTGCAGGGCGGACGCGAATTCCGACGCCCCGAAATCCGGCCAGGCGATTTCCGGAAATACATATTCCGCATAAGCCGCCTGCCAGAGCAGAAAGTTCGACAACCGCTGCTCGCCGGAAGTTCGGATGATGAAGTCGGGGTCTGGCAGGACGGCCGTGTCGAGATGAGCGGAAATCTCCGCCATTCCGATCTGGTCGGGCTCGAGAACACCGTCGGTCACCTTCGCACAGATCTGGCGAACCGCACGGGTCAACTCGTCCCGGCTGCCGTAATCGATCGCGATCGTCAGCTCGAGACCCCGACAATGCCGGGTCCGGTCCTCGAGGGCGACCATGAGAGCCTGAAGGCGCGCGGGTAACCGGTGCCGCATACCGATGAAGCGGACCCGCACGTCGTGGCTGTGCAAATCCTCCATCTTGTTGTGGATGTATTGCCGGAAGATCCGCATCAGTCCCTCGACCTCGGCGAGCGGACGCTGCCAGTTTTCCGTCGAGAAGGCATAGAGCGTGAGGTGAGTTACGCCGAGCCCGGGGCAAGCGCGCACGATCTCCGACACACGCCGTGCTCCACGGGCATGTCCGGCAATGCGACTGAGGCCAAGGGCCTTCGCCCAACGGCCGTTTCCGTCCATTATGATGCCGACATGCAGTCGCGGCTTTTCGCCTTGATACATTTTGAACCCAACCTGCCCGAGTGTCGTCAATATGCACCGCGCCGCTTCCGTTCAACAGGCGCCTTGTCATTCGTCAGCGATTTCACGCCCGTCGTCACAAAAAGTGAAAGGCCCGCCGAAGCGGGCCTTCCGGTTTCGTGGTGTCTGTAGGTCCGGTCAGACGGATGCGCGCGGCACCCGGACGTTCTCCACAAGTTCCTGGATTTCCATCGGTGTCGGCTTGGTCATGCCCGACACGATGTAGGCCGTCCCGAAGTTCAGGATCGCCCCGATCACGCCGAAGCCCGACGGGTTGATCCCGAAGATCCAGCCTGTCCGGCGTATCGACCAGCGGCGCGGTGCCGGGAATGAAGAACCATCCCTTGAACAGGAAGATGTAGACCATCGTGCGAGATCAGACCGACCAGCATGCCGGCGATCGCCCCTTCGCGGTTGATGCGCTTCGAGAAGATGCCCATCATCAGCGTCGGGAACAGGCTGGCCGCGGCGAGACCGAAGGCCAATGCCACAACCTGAGCCGCGAAGCCCGGTGGATTGAGTCCCAGATAGCCCGCCACGATGATCGCGACGATCATCGAGATACGCGCCGCCAGAAGCTCCGCTGTCGGCGAGATGCTCGGCATGAACACCCCCTTGAGCAGATCGTGGCTGACCGCCGACGAGATCGCGAGCAAAAGGCCCGCCGCCGTCGAAAGCGCTGCCGCGATACCACCCGCCGCCACGAGTGCGATGACCCAGTTCGGAAGACCGGCGATCTCGGGGTTCGCGAGAACCATGATGTCGTTGTTCACGGTCAACTCGTTGCCGGCCCAGCCAGCCGGATCGGCGACTTCAGCGACGAATGTCTCGTTGCTGTCGTTGTACCACTGGATGCGGCCGTCGCCGTTCTTGTCGTCGACCGTGAGCAGGCCAGTATTTCGACCAGCGCTGCATCCAGGTCGGCTGTTCATCGATCGGAAGGTTGGCTTCCGGGTCCGTGACCGGAAGACCCTGCTCCACGCCGGGATGCACGGTGTTGGCCATGTTGAAGATCGCCATCGCCCCGACCGCCGGAGCGACCGTGTAGAGCAGGGCGATGAAGATCAGCGCCCAGCCGGCCGACTTCCGCGCATCCGAAATCTTCGGAACGGTAAAGAACCGTACGATCACGTGCGGCAGACCGGCAGTGCCGATCATCAGCGACAGCGTCAGCAGGAACATGTTGAACGAGCCCATGCTGACCCGGTCGGTATAGGCGACCGAAACCGAGCTCGTTCACGGTCCGGTTCAACGCGTCGAGCATGTATGTGTCGGTGCCCGTCAGGGTCGATCCCAGGCCGATCTGCGGAAAGACACTGACCGGTGATCTGGAGCGAGATGAAGACGGCAGGCACGGTGTAGGCGAAGATCATCACGACATACTGCGCGATCTGCGTGTAGGTGATGCCCTTCATGCCGCCGAGCACCGCGTAGACGGCAACGACGACCATGCCGGTGATCAGACCCGTGGTGATCGACAGGTTGAGGATGTTCGCGAAGGCAATGCCGACGCCGCGCATCTGGCCGATCACATAGGTGAGCGAGATCACCAGAAGCGCGATCACCGCCACGGTCCGGGCAGTGGTCGAGTAAAAACGGTCGCCGATGAACTCGGGGACGGTGAACTTGCCGAACTTGCGCAGATAGGGCGCCAGAAGCAGCGCCATCAGGACGTAGCCGCCGGTCCAGCCCATGAGGTAGGCGCCACCGGAATATCCGAGAAAGGCGATCAAGCCAGCCATCGAGATGAACGAGGCCGCCGACATCCAGTCGGCGGCCGTGGCCATACCGTTGAGCGTCGGGGGGATGCCACCGCCGGCGACATAGAATTCGGAAGTCGAGCCTGCTCGTGCCCAGATTGCAATCGCGAAGTAGAGCACGAAGGTCAGACCGACAGCGATCAGACTCAGTGTTTGAAGTTCCATGAGTTTACCCCCTCACTTTTCGTCGACGTCGAATTCCTGATCGAGCTTGTTCATGCGCCAGGCATAGAAGAAGATCAGGATGATGAAGGAGTAGATCGCACCCTGTTGTGCGAACCAGAACCCCAGCGGATAACCGCCAATGCTGAAATTGTTCAAGATCGGGGCGAACAGGATGCCAGCCCCCAAGGAAACCAGAAACCAGACCACCAGACACCAAGTGATGATGCTGATGTTCTTCTTCCAGTAGGCGTTCCTGTCTTTCGTGTGAGCGCTCATTTTCTCTCCCCGGCTGTCCCACTGACGCGCACCAGCGCCGCGAAGGGCCGGGCGCACTGCTCTTGCAGACATAAAGTTATGTCGCAATGCGGAATTTTTCGTAGTTGTTTCACAATTGATAGTCCAGCGCTATTTTGGCCTGCAGGCGTCTGGCCTCCCGGAATGCTTCCTTGAGGATCCGCCTGTCGAGGTCGTTGAGCCGGCTCGGCGCCACGCGGTTCGAGAGCTCCCGGCCCTCTGTCGCCTGATCCTGATTGATCCGCATGCGCAAGAGCCGGATGTAGTCGTAGGCGTCGATCCAGGCATCGGCGTCATGGGGATCGATCGCCCCGGCGGCTGCAACCCCCCGGATCCGCTCGACCGTGTTGGTATCAGGGACATTGCGCGCCAGCGACAGGATGCGGGCCGCATCGATGAACATGGTTACTCCGTTGATCTTCAGGTCGATCGTGTTGGCCTGATCACCGGAACCGCTGAGACGGAAGTCACGGATCAATCCAAGCGGTGGTGTGTTCTGCATGGCGTTCGCCGCCATCTGCTTCTGGAACCGCCGGTTGGCAGCCGCCTTGGCCATTAACCATCCGCGCAATTCGCCCGGCTGCTCGCGCGGACCCCATATTGTCCGGAAATCGAAATAGATGCTCGATTTGAGCAGATGCTCCGGTGTGCCCTGGTCGATCCAGCGCGCGAACCGCGCCTTCCACTCGTCCATCGACAGGCAGCACTCCGGGTTCTTCGCCATGATTCCGCCGGTGCAGAGCGGGAAGCCGCAAGCATCGAGCGCCAGGTTGACCTTCTCCGCAAGCGGCATCAGCACCGCACGCGCCGCGTCGGCGCTCATGCCCTCGGGCGGGTAGAACAGGATGCCATTGTCCTGATCGGTCTTGAGCGTCTGTTCCTGCCGCCCCTCACTGCCAAAGGCGATCCACGTGAACGGAACCGGCGGCACTCCGCCATGATCGGCGAGGACCAGTTCGATCAACCGCACCGCGATATGATCGTTCAGGAGCGTGATGATCTGGGTGATCTGCCCGACCTTCTGGCCCTGCGCGATCATCTGGGCGACGAGAATATGCACATCCGATGCAAGCCGCGCCACTTCCTCGACATTCGCGGCCCGGGAGATCGACTTCGAGAGGTTGACCATCCCGACGCGCTGCATCGAAAAGAGATCGCGTTCCGACAACACGCCGACGAGCTTCTCGTCCTCCACCACCGCCAGATGCTGGATCTTCGAGTTCGCCATCTTCATCGCCGCTTCGAAGGCGAAGGCCGAACGCGGTATGGTGATCGGATCGGGGCTCATCACCTGGGAGATCGGCTGGTCATAGAGCACGCCCGGGAGTGCCACGCGGTTGAGCAGATCCTTGAGCGTGAAGATGCCGATCGGCCGATCCTCGGGGTCGACCACGATCATCGATCCGATCCGAAGGCTGCTCATCTTCGCCAACACGTCCCGGATCGACGTCTCCGGCGTGGCCGTCACCGGCAGAGGCATCGGCTTTTGGCTCAGCGAAATGTTGAGCGTGCCGTCATCGTCGCCGAGCCCCCGCGCCGCCTCGGCCCGAACCTGCGCCTTCACCTTCTCCAGGAGCCCCGAGAGCCGGCTGGAGCAGTAGTCGTTGAAAACCTTGGAGGTCTCGCGCAACTCCGAGAAGGCCGCCCGCGGCATGGCGAGGCAGACCACGTCGCCCACCGCGCGCTGGATGTTCCGCACGGGCCGGCCGGCGACCAGCGCACCGATGGGAAAGCACTCGCCCGGCAGCAGCTCGAAGGCATTGCCCGAGATCGCCTCGTCCTCTCCCTGCTCCTCGCCGACGATCAGCCCTTCCTTGAGGAGATAGAACCATTCCGCCGGCCCCGCAGCCGGATCCGTGATCGCGTCACCGTCCGAGAAACGGATCTCGCGCAGATGCGACTCCAGAAAAGCCAGATGCTCGGGCGCCATCCGCTCGTAGGGCGGGTGATGCCGCAGGAAGCCCAGCGTCGATTCCCCGGTGGTCTCGTCGGTCAAACCGTTCTCCAATACTCTGCCTGGCAGCCGTCAGTTGCCGGCGCCGGCACCGTGGGCGAAGATCTCGCCCCGGTGGCGCAACGCAGCCGCCATGTTGGTCTCTTTCATGACCTCGCCAAAGGTCTTGAACCCCTTCGCATCCAGCCGGTCAATCAGCTTCAGCAAGAGCTCCGCCGTTCCGATCGTGTCACCCAGAGCGGTATGGCGGCCCGTGATCGAAATTCCGTAGCGGTCGCAGAGCGCATCGAGGCTGTGATCCTCCTCCTCGCCGTCGAGCATCGCCGACACCAGCATCGTGTCGAGCACCGGGTTCTGGAACCGGACCCCCGCCACCTGCTCCTTCACGCTGAGAAACTTCATGTCGAAGGCGGCATTGTGGCCGACCATCACGCCCTCGCCGACATAGGCGTGGAAGTCCGGCAGCACCGCGTCGATCGTCGGCTTGCCCGCCACGTCGGCATCGGTCAGCCCGTGGAACTTGATCGAGCCCGGCGGGATCGGCCGCCCGGGATTTATCAGCCATTCCTGCCCCTCGCCGGTCAGCACCCGGTGCTGGATGATCCGGACCGCGCCGATCTGGATGATCTCGTCGCCCTGCATCGGCTGCAGCCCGGTCATCTCGCAATCGAAGACCACGAACGGCACCTCGCGCAGCGGCAGCGAATTGTACTTCTCGTCACCCTGATGCGCCCGCATCAGCCCGAAATCGTAGAATTCCGGCCGCGCCGGCAGACTGCGCTTCTGCGACACGAATTGCGGCCGGTGCGGCGCGAGCAGCGGCAGTCGCAGCATCGCGAGCCCCTCTCGCCCGGAGGCCTTGGACCAGGGCTCGGAGCCGTGCCTCTCGAGCACGTCACGCACCCGCTGGCCCCCGGTCTCCTCCGAACAGCTCAGGTCGAGCCACCGCTCCAGCACCCCCTCGGGGATCGGCGCGCCAGACCAGACGATATCCACGTAGACCCGCCGGTCGCCCAGCATGGGCTCGATCTCGAAATCCGTCACCCCGGTATGCGCGGCAAGCTGGCGGATCAGGCACTCCATCGTCTGCACCAGCGACAGGCTGTCCCCGTGCAACCAGAGCGGCATGCCGACCAGCGAGGCATGGATGCCGTCCTCCGAGAGGGACTGGTCGAGAAACCGCACCAGATCGAGCACGTAGATGTCCGCCATCGGCCAGCGCCCGAGCAGGTGACCGCGGATCTCGTGGCCCAGATCGTCGAGCTTGTCGCTGATCCGAACGCTTTCCTCGAGCACCACCTTCTCGAAGTCCGCCCGCCGCGCGCCCGGCATGTTCGGATAGGCCGCCATGGTCTCCGCCGCCGCCCGCAGATTGCCGACCATCGCCCGCAGATCCCGCGTCAGCGCGCGCCGCACCCCGTCGCCCTTCGCCAGAAGCGCGAGCTCGTCGGAGATATCGACCAGCGTCACGAGATAGCCGGTCACCCCGCCGCCCGCATCGGTCAGCAGCGCCATGCGGCCGTGGAACATGCCCAGCCCGCCCTGCGCCGTGCACACGAACGGGGCCGACATCTCACCGGCCTTGCCGGCCTCGGCCTCGTGGTTCGCCTCGAGCCGGTTCAGGCTGTGGCGCAGCGGCGCAAGCGTCAGCACCTCGCCGATGCTGCGCCCGAGCCCGATCCGGTCCGGCGCCGGCACCAGACTGACGGCCGCCGGGTTGTAGAGCATGATCCGGTGCTGGAGATTGCACACGAACACGCCCTCGTTCAGCCCCTGCAAGACCGTCTCGAGCCAGGCCTTCTGCGCATCGAGCCGCGCGCTCTCGGACCGGATGGTCTTCGACACCTCGCGCCGCGTGCTGCGCAGGGTCGTCGCCAGCGCATCGCATTCCTGCGCGAGATCGCCCAGGAGCGGCGAGGAGATCGCCGCCATCGCGGTATCGGAGCTGCGCGATTCCCGCACCGCCCGGAGCCCGCGGGTCAGTCGCCGCGCCGGTGCGGCGATCAGCCGGGCCACGGCAAGCCAGATCAGCCCGACGATTCCGGCCGTCACCGCCCCGCCGGCCAGCGCCGCAAGGTCGTTCGGCCCGGTGGAGGTGAAGCGCACCGCAGCCCACACTGCTCCGAAGGCCAGCGCGGCAAGACCCGCGAACAGCCCGTTGATCCTCGCCCCCCCTGCCATGCGCGCTCAGCTGGCCCGGGCGGTCATGTAGTGCTGCACGCGCTCGACCACCGCCCGGGTCGAGAACGGCTTGGTGATGTAGTCATCGGCCCCCAAAGCCAGCCCCTTCTCCTGCTCGATCGAGCGGCCCTTGGCGGTGAGCATGATCACCCGCACATCCTTCCATTCCGGCGTCGCGCGGATCAGCTGGCAAACCTCGTAGCCATCCTTGCCCGGCATCATCACGTCGAGCAGCACCACATCCGGACAGGCCGCGTGCAGCGCCGCGATGGCGGCGTCGCCGTCCACGGCCACCCGCACCTCGTAGCCCTCCGCGCGCATCAGATATTCCAGCGACAGGGCGATATTCGGCTCGTCATCGACAACCAACACCGATCCATTAGGCATGCGTTCCCTCCACTCACGGCGTTCTCGGATCCGCAAAGCGGCCGGTCGCCTGTTGTGCCGGAGCATACGTCAAGCCCTTGGACCGGTCGACGCAAAAATCACTGGAAATGCATGTGATCCGCCGCCTCAGAGCAGCCGGGCGAGCCCCAGCTTCAGGCGTCCGCCATTCAGAGACATCACCTTGTAGATCTGGTCGTAGAGAAACGCCGTGAGGAAGAAGAAGCACGCACTCAGAAACGCACTCTGGTAGCTGGCCATCACGAAGAGCGTGGTCATCAGCGGCAACACCCAGGTCACCGCTGCCGTCACCGGGTTGCGCATCTTCTTCCGCCGTGGCTGGCGCACGATCCGCCGCGCATAGCGCCGGTGGGCCAGCATGTGGAAATGCACCCGGTCCGGCTGGCCGACGCTGTGTCCCTCGCGCCGCGCCTTGCGCCGCATCGAGGCCAGCGTCTCGATCACCGGATAGGCGCAGATCAGGATCGCCGTCCAGGCCGAGATCTCGACATTGCGCGCCGGCAACAGCACCCCAAGCGCAGCCAGCAGAAAGCCGCAGAAATACGCCCCGCCATCCCCGAGAAAGATCCGTCCGGTGGGGAAGTTCACAATGAAGAACCCGAGCACGAGGGCTGCGAACAGGAGCGCCAGACCGAAGACCAGGTCGTCGCCCACCTGATACGCCACCCAGCCGAACGCCCCGAACATGATGATCAGCGAGCCCGCGGCAAGCCCGTTGAACCCGTCGATGATGTTGATCGCGTTCGCCACGCCGCCCATCGCGAAGGCCGTGAAGAGATAGGCCACCACCGGAAACGCCAGCAGCCAGTCCATGCCCCACAGATCGACCTTGTCCATCAGGTAGCCCGACAGGAACGCGAACATCAGCCCGCCGCCCATCGTCGCGATGAGCCGCACCTTCACGCCGACCTGCCGGGTCAGATCCTCTGCCAGCCCCGCCGCCAGAGGCGCGATGCCCGCGAGCCCGATCACCATCCAGATTCCGCGCAAATGCACGGGCAGCACGAACCAGACCGCAAGATACCCGAGCGCGATCCCGATGCCGCCGATGCGCGGGGTCGGGTCGAGGTGGAACTTCTGCGGGCCCGAATGGTGGTCGTGGGTGAAACGGCCGTGCAGCCGCTGCGTCAGCACCAGACCCAGACAGACGAGCAGGCTTGCGGAAAACGCCACGAGGGCCGGAATCGCAAGCTCGAAGCCCGCCCCGATGATGGTTCCGTGCGCGTCCATGTCCTGCCTGATTCTCGGCGCACCCAGTGGCGCACCTCTTATGCGAATTTCTACAGCAGATGAAGGGAAATGGCGAGTGGTCTTGTCACGTTCGCCGACCTCACCCGGACAGGGCCAACCTGCGGTTGCGCCGCGCGAGAATGCCGCGCTCGTCGATCCAGGCATTGATCCGCCAGGCGAGGCTCTTCCAGGCCGGATCGATCGGCAGGCCGTGGCCGACACCCCGGAACAGCTCGATCTCCGCCCCGTAGGTCAGTCCGAGAGACCACAGATCGCTCATCGGCACGAAGGCATCCCGGTCGCCCTGCACCGCCAGCATCGGCACCGCGCGCGCCAGCGGCCAGAGCGGCAGATCCCAGGTCATCGCGTCGAACAGCACCAGCGGGCTCTCGGGCTCCGGCATCTCCATCACGTCGCGGATCCAGTCGTCCGGCGTATCCGGCGCGAACAGCATGTCGCGCGCGGCCTCGACGCCAAGGCTCTCGCCGGCCCCGATCTGCGCCAGCATCACCGCCCCGAGCGCGCGCCGCGACCGCGCCGACATGTGCCACAGCGACGGCCCGAGCCCCCAGGGTCCCGGCGAGCCGACCAGCACCGCCCCCGAAACCCGACCCTCGGCCGCCAGATGCTGCGCCACGATCCCGCCAAGCGAATGCCCCACGACGATCGGCGCACCCCCAAGCTCCTCGGCCGCCACCCGCGCCGCGCGCACATAATCGCGCAGCCGCGCCCCGCTCCCGGCCTCCTCGGCCAGATGCGGCACCGCCACCCGGTGCCCCCGCGCCGCGAACCAGGGCGCTATGAAGCGCTCCCAGACCGGCGGTCCGACGAAGGCGCCATGCAGGAACAGAATGGGAGGTGCGTCGCGCATGGCCGCGACCTAACCCCAGCCGCGCGCCGCTGTCGAGCCGTCCCGCGTCAGTCGAGCGTGCGCCGGAACCGCGACAGCGCCAGCACCGCATAGACCGCCACGAACGCCAGAAGCGCCAGAAGCGGCCCCGCCAGCGTCCCGAACCCCGCCCCCTTCAGCATCACCGCCCGGATCAGCCGCAGGAAATGCGTGAGCGGAAACGCCTCGCCAAGCACCTGCGCCCAGCCGGGCATCCCGCGATAGGGAAACATGAAGCCCGAGATCAGCAAAGACGGCAGGAAGAAGAAAAAGGTGAGCTGCATCGCCTGCATCTGGGTGCGCGCCAGCGTCGAGAACGTGTAGCCCAGCAGCACCAGCGCCAGCACGAAGACGAACACGCCCACCATCAGCACACCGAGGCCACCCACGAACGGCACGTCGAAAAGGAGCTTCGCCGCCCCCAGCACGACAACCACCTGCACCGCACCGACCGCGAAATACGGCAGGATCTTGCCCAGCATGATCTCGAAGGCACTCGCCGGCATCGCCAGCAGGTTCTCCATCGTGCCGCGCTCGGTCTCGCGGGTCAGCGCCATCGCCGTCATCATCACCATGGTCATCTGCAGGATCACCCCCAGCAGCCCCGGCACGATGTTGTATTGCGTGATGCCTTCCGGGTTGTAGCGCTTGTGAACCACGATCTCGACCCGCTCGCGCGCCGCGGCCTCCGCCTCGGCCTCCAGCCCCCGCTCGCGCACCAGAGCATCCGACGCCACCTGCCCCAGCGTCGAGATCGCCCCCGACGCCACCGCCGGATCGGTCGCATCCGCCTCGATCAGCAACTGCGGCCGGTCCCCCCGCTCGATCCGCCGCCCGAAATCCGACGGCACCGTCACCACGAACGAAACGCGGCCCCGTTCGATCAGGTCCTCGGCCTCCGCCGCACTGGCGGTCACATGGTCGAACCGGTAGTAGCCGGTCAGCTCCAGCGCGGTCACGATCGCCCGCGTGTAGCGGTCCTCGATCGGCGCCACGAGGGCCGCCGGCAGGTTCTTGGGATCGTTGTTGATCGCGAAGCCGAACAGCACGAGTTGCATCAGCGGCACGCCGAGCATCATCGCGAAGGTGAGCCGGTCACGCCGCATCTGGATCAGCTCCTTGCCGATCAGCGCCCGCAATCGCCCGAAGGAGAACCACCCGTTCATGCCATGTTGTCTCCCGACTGGGTCATGAACCGGATGAACGCATCCTCCAGGGAGGTCTCCGTCGGCGTCACCCTCAGCCCGGCACCTTCGGCGAAACCGCGCACGCTCGCTTCGAGGGCCGCCGCATCGTGGCCGACCACATGCAGCGTGGCTCCGAAGGGCGCCACCTGATCAACGCCGGGCCTGCGCTCCAGCGCCCGCGCCGCGCGACCCAGATCGGCGCCCTCGACCAGAAAGGTCGTCAGCCCGGCGCTCGCCACCACCTCGTCCACCGTGCCGGACGCGATCAGCTTGCCGTAGGCGATGTAATTGATCCGGTGACAGCGCTCCGCCTCGTCCATGTAATGGGTCGAGACCAGCACCGTCAGGCCGTCCGCCGCACGCAGGTGGATCTCGTCCCAGAACTCCCGCCGCGCCTTGGGATCCACCCCAGCCGTCGGCTCGTCCAGGAGCAGGAGCTTCGGCCGATGCATCAGACAGGCCGCCAGCGCCAGCCGCTGCTTCCAGCCGCCCGAGAGGCTGCCGGCAAGCTGATCGCGCCGCGATGTCAGCCCCAGATCGGCCAGCGCCTCGCGCACATGCGCCTTGACCGGAGCCAGGCCGTAGAGACCGGCAACGAAGGCGAGGTTCTCCGCGATCGTGAGATCGTCGTAGAGCGAGAACTTCTGCGTCATGTAGCCGACCTCGCGCTTGATCGCCGCGCCATCGGTCAAGAGGTCGTGCCCCAGCACCGTCCCGGTGCCGCCATCCGGCGTCAGCAGCCCGCACATCAGCCGGATCGTCGTGGTCTTGCCCGAGCCGTTGGGCCCGAGAAACCCCGAGATCTCGCCGCGCCTGACCACCATCGACACGTGATCCACCACGACCCGCTCGCCGTAGCGCTTCACGAGCCCGTCGACATCGATGACGATGTCGCTCACGGCGCTGCCACCCGCGCCACATCGACGATCTGGCCGGGCTTCAGGGCATCCGCCCCGGCATCCGGCCGCGCCTCCACCAGATAGACCAGCTTCTGCCGGTTCTCGAGCGAGTAGATCACCGGCGGCGTGAATTCCGGACTGTCGGAAACATAGCTCACTGTCGCGGTCTGGCCGGGCGGACAGCCGTCGCAGTTCACCGCGAGCCGTATGCCGGGCGCGATCCCGGCCACCGAAGGCTCGGCCACATAAAGCCGCAGAAGCACCGCCCCGTCGGGCAACAGCGACAGCACCGGCGCCTGCGGTCCGGCGATCTCGCCCTCCCGCCGCACCACCTCGAAAACCGTCCCGTCCGCCGGCGCCGTCAGCGTGCGCTTCTCGAGCTGCCACGCCGCACTGTCGCGCCGGCTCTGCGCCTGGGCCAGCGCGGCCTCTGCCGCCTTGATCTCGTGCGGGCGCGCCGGCAGGCGTGCCACCGCCAGGCTGGCCTCCATCTCGGTCACCTTGGCGCGCGCGACATCAAGCGCGGTCCGGGCATCGTCGCGCTGCGCCTCGGGCGTGATGCCGCGCTCGAACAAGCGCTCGAACCGCTCGGCATTCTTCTCCGCCTCGACTTCCTGCGCCTTCGCCGAGGCGAGGGCCGCGGCGATCACGTTCACTTCCGCATCGCGTCGACCCTCGTGCAGATTGGCCAGAGTGCTCTCGGCCTCCGCCAGCCGTGCCGCGGCTTCGGCGAGTCCGATGTCGGCGTCGCGACGCTCCATCCGCACCAGGACCGTGCCCTCGGTCACATGATCGCCGCGCGCCACCTCCAGCCCGGCGATCTGTGCCGTCGAGACCGGCGCGACCATCACGTATTCGCCCTCCACATAGCCGGTCGCGAGCGGCGTCGGCGCATCGCAGGCCGACAGCAATCCGGCGATCACCGGCAGCGCACAGAGAAATCCGCTCATGTCCCGGCTCCTTTCGCAGCGGCAAGTGCGGCGCGCAGATTGCCGATCAGCACCGCGGCGATCCGGTCGGCCTCCGGCGCGCCCAACGTCTCCCAACCCATGCGCCGCCGGATCACCGGCTGGCCGATGCGGAAATAGACCGTCTGGCCGATCAGCGCGAAAACCGAAAGCCGCGTCGCCTCGGCCTCCGGATCGGTGCCGGTCGCCCGACCCCAGAGCCCGCAAAGTGCGCGGTGCCGGTCCTCGATCACCGCGCCATAGACCGCATCCAGCACCGGCCCGTCCTGCGCGATCTCGCGCAGCATGAAGGCCACGAGATCCTGCGCGTGGTGATCGGTCGCAAAGAACCGCACCGCTCCGATGATCACATGCTCGAGCCGCGCGGCCGCCGCCTCCGGCGTCAGCGCCGGATCGGTCTCGGTCAATGGCAGAAGCTCGGCCACCTGCGCGGCGACCCGCGCCCCGCAAGCCTGCCGCAAGCCCTCCTTGCCGCCGAAATGATAGGCGATGGCCGCGATGTTGACGCCCGCCTGCGTCGCGATCTCGCGCGTCGTCGTGGCATCGAAGCCCTTCAGCCCGAACAGGTGCAGCGCCGCTCCCACAAGGGCCGTGCGCGTGCCATCCGCCTCCGCCATGTTCAATCTCCCGATTAAATCGATTGATTAAATCATTCGTTTGAAATTGTCGAGTTGGATTCAGGGGCAGTCGAACTCAGCCGCCCTTGCGCGCCACCAGAAACCGCGACGGCGGCCGCTCCGGATAAAGCCCCCGCTCGAGGATCTCGAACCCGGCCGCCTCCACCGCCGCTTCGAGCCGCGCGATCGTCAGGAACCGGATCGGCGGCAGCACGCCCACTGCCTTCAACCCCCGCACCGCCAACCGCATCGCCCCGAGCCCGCTTTCCCCCAGACAGATGCTCTTGGAGATGAACAGCCCGCCCGGCCGGACCCGCCGCGCCACCGCCGCCAGCGCCATGTCGAGATCAGGCATCAGCTGCAGGAAATTGAACGCCAGTGCTGCGTCGTAAGGCCCGGCCACCGCCTCGGCGTCGAAGACATCGGCGCGCCGAAAACGCACATTCCCGACCCCGGCATCCTCCGCCTTCTTTGCCGCAATGGCGATCATTGCCGCCGAGAAGTCCGTCGCATCGAGCTGCCCGACCGCATCTGCCAGCCGCAACGCCGTCGTGCCGGTGCCGCAGCCGAACTCCACCACCCGATCCTCCCGCGTCAGCCAGTCGGCCGTCCGCGCCAATGTGCGCTCGTAAGCCTCCACATTGCCGATGCTGCGCGCTGCATAGCGCGCCGCCATCCGGTCCCAGTATCGCTCGTGTCGGCGTCATCGCATCTCACTCCGGCCGCTGTCCGGACGCCTCGGAACCGGACCGCCGGCCGACGCCCGGCTCGGCTTGGGCCCCTCGAAACACGGTCAAATCGACCAGTCACACGCTGCAATTGGCAATATCCGCCCAAAAAGGTTCATCTTTGCACGAGTCAATACTCTCCGGCAGTTTCGGAATGATCCCCGTCAATCATACCATCTTTGGACAGGAGTACGGCGATCCAGCGGATGGCGGAAAACTCGGCGCAAACGGCCATCGTCACCACCATCATCGGCACTGCGAGAAAAGCCCCTATCCCACCCCAGATCGTCGCCCAGAATGTGAGCGAAACCATGATCATGAATGTACTGAGATTAAGCGATCGGCCCTGCATTGCAGGCTGCAAGACGTTCGAAATGATCTGGTCCGAAAGACCATAGCCGATGAGTACGATGAAAAACGGCGTCAGCGTGTCGAACTGGAGCAGGGCGACCAGCGAGGGCAATGTGATGCCGATGAACGCGCCGATGTTCGGAATGAACCCCACGACGAAGACGATCAACGCGAGAATACCGGCAAAGTCCAACCCGACCCATGTGAAGATCGCGAAGGCCACCAGTCCGCTCATCGCACTCGTCACGGCATTCACCCACATATATTGCTTCACACCGCTCGAAATACGGTGGAGGGCCTTGGCGGAGCGATCGGCGCCGACGGCCGTTGCGGCAAGACGCGGAAGCTTTTCGGTCCAGGCTGCTTGCTCCGATGCCAGAAAGAAAAGATAGAGAGCGACCAGCACAAGCATCATGAAGGTTCCGCTGAATTGGCCTGCGACAGAGGCAACCAAGGCGCCGAGGTCGATTGTCGCAATGGTGTTTTCTATTGTCTCTATGGCCTTCGAACCCAGGAAGGCTTCTGCCTGGACGCCCAGATTGGACAGGCGTTCCTCGTATTTTTGCAAAGATGCCTGCACGTTTTGGGTTGATGCGGACAATACGATCCAAAACAAGAGAACGGCTCCGATCACGATCGCTGCGCTCAGGATCGGCGCCATCCAGCCGGGGAGTGCGTGGCCGAAGACCCGGATCCCCCGGATCTGATCCACGAGCGCCGAAAACAGGATGTACAGAAGGCCGGTGATCACCAGCGGGATGAGAAAGTCGCGGCCGAACCAGAGTATTGCTATCACGATCGGCGCCGCGACGATCGTCATGTACGAAACGGGCAGCGACACTTGGTGCTGAGGTGTGGAACTCATCTGACATCCCGGGTTGACTGGCGTGAGCGGACCGATCTGACTAATCCGGATAAGTGTTACTGCACAGCTTGCCATTGATCCAGAAGCGGCCGGATCAGCGCCATCGGATGCGCCTTCAGGCTCAGCCGCAGCGCCGAGTAATCCGCCACCACCTCCTCGCCCAGCGTCATCGGCGGCAGCCGCACCGGCCCCTCGTCGCCGCCCTCGCCGTCGAGCCCCGCGAAGAGCGGCAGCGGCGCCTCGCCCCGGATCGCCCGCACCTGCCAGAGCGCCTCGCGCCGGGTGAGCCCCATGCTCGCGAAGGCATCCGCCTCCGCCAGCACCGCCATCAGCCGTGGCGGCGTCCCGGCCCGCCGCCAGAGCGCCTCCACATCGCCGTAGCCGTTGCCCCGCGCCGCAGAGATCCAGTCCGCCTCGTCCTCCCGCATCGCCTTGATGTGCCTGAACCCCAGCCGGAGCGCATGACCGCCGGACCCGTCCGGCTCGAGCATGTTGTCCCAGTAGCTCGCATTGACGCAGACCGGCCGCACCACCACCCCATGCTCGCGCGCATCCCGCACGATCTGCGCCGGCGCATAGAACCCCATCGGCTGCGAGTTCAGCAGCGCACAGGCGAACACCGCCGGATGATGGCACTTCAACCACGCCGAGGCGTAGACCAGCAGCGCGAAACTCGCCGCATGGCTCTCCGGAAACCCGTAGGAGCCGAACCCCTCGATCTGGCTGAAGCACCGCTCGGAAAACTCCGCCTCGTAGCCGTTCGCCGCCATGCCCCTGAGAAACCGCTCGCGGAACTCCGAGACATTGCCGTGCTTCTTGAACGTCGCGAGCGAGCGCCGCAGCCGGTCCGCCTCCTCGGGCGTGAACCCCGCCCCGGTGATGGCGATCTGCATCGCCTGTTCCTGAAAGAGCGGCACCCCGAGCGTCTTGGCGAGCACCGCGCCCAGCGCATCCGAGGGAAACTCCACCTTCTCCTCGCCCCGCCGCCGCCGCAGGAAGGGATGCACCATATCCCCCTGGATCGGCCCCGGCCGGATGATCGCCACCTCGATCACCAGATCATAGAAGGTCCGCGGCCGCAGCCGGGGCAGGAAGTTCATCTGCGCCCGCGATTCCACCTGGAACACCCCCAGGCTGTCCGCCCGGCACAGCATGTCGTAGACCGCCGGATCCTCCGCCGGCAGCGTCGCCAGCGTGTAGCGGATGCCGTGATGCGCCGCGATCAGGTCGAACCCCTTGCGGATGCAGGTGAGCATGCCCAAGGCCAGCACATCGACCTTCAGGATCCCCAGCGTGTCGATATCGTCCTTGTCCCAGCAGATGACCGTGCGGTCCTCCATCGCCGCGTTCTCGATCGGCACCAACTCGTCGAGCCGGCCTTCCGTCATGATGAAGCCGCCCACATGCTGGCTCAGATGCCGCGGAAACCCGATGATCTCCTCGACCAGCGCCAGCGTCAGCGCGAGGCGCCGATCCTCCGGATCGAGCCCCAGCTCGCGGATGCGCTCCACCGGCAGCTCCGACGAGCCCCAGCCCCAGATCTGGCTCGCAAGCGCTGCCACCGTATCCCGGCTCAGCCCCATCGCCGTGCCGACCTCGCGCACCGCCCGCTTGCCGCGGTAATGGATCACCGTGGCGCAGAGCGCCGTCCGGTGCCGGCCGAAGCGGCGATAGATGTACTGGATCACCTCCTCGCGGCGCTCATGCTCGAAATCCACGTCGATGTCGGGCGGCTCGTTGCGCGCCTCCGAGACGAAGCGCTCGAACACCATCGTGCCGATCTCGGGGCTCACCGAGGTCACCCCCAGCGCGTAGCAGACCACCGAATTCGCCGCCGAGCCGCGCCCCTGACAGAGGATGCCCTCGGACCGGGCGAACTCCACCACGTCGTTCACCGTCAGGAAATAGGGCGCGTAAGCCAGCCGCCCGATCAGCGCCAGCTCGTGATCCGCCTGCGCGCGGACCTTCTCCGGCACCCCGGCCGGATAGCGGCCCTTCAGCCCCGCCGCCGTGAGACGGGCCAGCCGCGCCTGCGGATCCTCGCCCTCCCAGATTTCCTTCGGATACTCGTAGCGCAGCTCGTCGAGCGAAAACCGGCACTCCGCCGCGATCTCCCCCGCCCGGTGCACCGCCGCCTCGTGCCCGGCGAAGAGCCGCAGCATCTCGACCTCGGGCCGCAGCCGCCGCTCGGCATTGGCCTGCGCCGCCCGGCCGATCGCATCGATCCGCACCCCCTCGCGGATACAGGTCAGCACATCGGTCAGCCGCCGCCGCGCGCCGTGATGCATCAGGGGCGCCGCCGAGGCGACCAGCCGCACCCCCAGCGCCCCGGCGATCCGCGCCAGCCGGTCGAACCGCGCGCCGTCCTGCCCGTCATAGCGCGGGCTCGCCACCAGATGCGCGTGGGGATGCGCCCCGGCGAAGGCCCGCGCCTGCGAGACCCAGTCCGGCGCAGCAGGCCCCGACGGTGGGTGCAACAGCAGATGCATCTCCGGCCCGATCCCCGCGAGATCGGCAGGATGCAGCAGGCTCTTGCCCTTCTCCGCCCGCCGCGCCCCCGTGGTCAGCAGCCGGCAGAGCCGGCCCCAGGCAATCCTGTCGCGCGGCAGCGCGGTGATCTCCAGCCCGTTCGCCAGCACCAGCCGCGTGGCCGGCAGCAGGCGCGGTGCTGTGCCGGTCTCGCGGGCGATCTCGCGCAATTCGCAATGCGCCCGCACGATGCCCGCCACCGAATTGCGGTCGGCGATCGCGAAAGCCGCCAGCCCCAGATCCGCGGCACGGCGCGCATATTCCTCCGGGTGGCTACCGCCCGTGAGGAAGGTGAAATTCGAGGTGATGGCGAGTTCCGCGAAAGCCATGCCCGGTCACGCCCACCCCGGAACCGGCCAAGGGTGCTGACAGTTCGGCATCCGGCATGGTAAAGCATCTGGCAAAGCAGCAAAGGAGACCAGAAATGGACATGACCCAGATCGACGACTACGCCAACCGGCTCTACAGCGCCCATGGCGACAAGGCAGAATACGAAGCCGCCCAGAAGGCCAAGGCCGCCGAGGAAAGCGGCAATGCCGATCAGGCCGAGCAATGGCGCAAGGTCCGCGAGAAGATCCGGATCCTGCGCGGCCCGAACGCCAGCTGATCCGGCCCCCCGCGCGCCGGCCCGGCCGGCGCGCACGGAACCCCTGACACGCCCGGCTCACGCGAACATGCCTTGCGCGAACCAGTTCGAGCCAAAGGTGTCGCCTCTGGCCTCGTAGAGCCAGAGCCGCAGCCCCTCGTCGGTCTCCACCCGCCAGTAATCCCGGGGCCCCGAGCGCCATGCCGGATCGTCGAGCCACCATTCCGGCGCGATGCGTTCCGGCCCGGTGGCCGCGATGCGGGCATGGGTCTTGCGCCGCCAGACGAATTCCTGCGGCGGGCTCCCTGTGTCGCGCGGCCTGACCGGCTCGGGCGGAAACAGCACCACCGGCCGCGGCACGGCCGGCACGGGCCAGAAGTCAGCGGGCGCCGCGAATCCCGCCATCATCACCGTCGCGCTCCGTTCGGGAATGTGGCTCTCGGCCGGATGCAGCCGGGTCAGCGCCTCGAGCCCCAGACGCGCGCCGATCCGGCCGAGCAGATCGGCCAGCTGCTGCGTCTCGTCGGCGGCCTGACGCGCATTCTTCTCCGCGGAGACCGCAAGCTGGCCGCGATGCGCGTTGTCCTCGATCCGCTCCAGCGCGACGGCTTCCACCCGCAGCGCATCGATGCCGAAGCCCGCATCGATGTCCGCCAGCCGCAGGGCCGCCAGGGGGCGGATCATCTCCACTGTGGTGGCCGGCCGGGCGAAGGCCACCTCGCGGCTCTCCAGACCGCCATCCGCCCGGAACAGCGTGATCCGCAGCCGCCGCACCCCCTGACCGGCCCGGAGAAGCCGCGCGCAGAGCGGATCGAGCAGCCGGTCGAGCCCCGCGAGGATATCGGCCTCGAGGCCGATCGGATCGGGAAAGCCCATGCGCAACGCGAAGACCGGCCGCGGCCGGGCCGGCGCCACCGGCTCGGCCACCCGGCCGAGCGCCTGGTCGAGCCGCAGCATCACCTCAGGGCCCAGCCGCCGGGCCAGTTGCGCCCGCGGCAACGCCATGATGTCGCCGATCCGCCGCAATCCGAGCCCGTTCAGCGCCGCGATCTGCTCCGGCACCAGCCGCAGCGCCGCGACCGGGAAGCCGGCCAGATGCGCCTGCGCTTCCCCGGTGGCCACGATCCGCGCCCGATCGGACAGATCCACCGCTGTTTCCGGTGCAGATCCCCCCTTCTCCCAACGTCGCTTGCGCGCACGCGAGCGGGTGGCCCGGGCCTCGTTGTCGATGGCGTCGCCGGCATGCTGCAACCCGGTCCCGACACCGGCGAATCGCGCCACCGCCCAGGCCGCCCCCACCGTATCGGCCAGCCCGTAGCGCAGGGTGAGACCGAAACCGGCCGCGTCGGCTTCCGCACTCTCCGCCAGCGCCGCCTCGCCGCCGAAGAGATGCGCGCAGCCGGTGATGTCGAGCATCAGCGCCTCGGCACCCTGCTCCGCCACCCAGGGCGAAAACCGCTCGGCCCAGCGCCGCAGGGCTTCGAGAAACGTCGCCGTACCCGGTGCATCCTCCGGCCGGGTGACCAGATCGGGACAGATCGCCCGCCCGTCGCCCAGCGACATGCCGCGCCGGAGCCCCGCCGCCTCGGCCTCGGCGGTCAGGCTGGCAAGAACGAGCCCCGACGCCCGCTCGGCCACCACGCCGAGCGGCTGCCCCGCATGTTGCGGCTCGGCCCGCAGCACCCGCTCGGCGGCGAGACGGGGAAACCAGAGTGAGAGGATGCGGCGCTGGGGCATCGGCGGAGGCGATTCGAATGTTCCTGATATGTTCCCATTTTACGTCGATGGGAGAGCGAGTCGAGTCGCTTGCGTCACGACCTGTGACACCCGCCGGACGCCTTCGGACCCGGTCAAAATGGCAAGCCACTTTCCAGCCACTTTCCAGCCGGATTCCAGCCTCGAAAAACACCGGCTTTTCAGCACCTTGCTCCGCAATCGCCACGCCTGCCCCTTTTTCGCCTTGCCACCCCGGTCCGGGCGTCAATCAGGCACAGGGAAAATCCGTAAAATGCGGCAGATCGCCCAGACGCCCCATGACCCGCAGCGACCCGAAGATCGACGCGAGCTTCCCCTCGACGCTCCGGTTCCCCAGCGTCGACCACTGGTGCTGGCGCAGGCTCCAATAGGCCCGGGCCTTCGGGCTGAGCGGCGCAAGTTCCTGCTGCGACAGCAGAAAATCCCCCGTCCGGCAGAACTCATAGGGATGCAGATAGATGTGCGGCTGGATGCCGGCCGCAAACGCCCCCGCGACCAGACGCCGGCTCGCCCATTCCGGAAAAAGCTTGAAATACGAACCGCCTAGCTTGAGCTTCGGCCCGCCCGCCACGACCCGCCCCTCGAAAATCGGCAGGATGCGCAGCCCCGTCAGCCCATTCCGCGCGCGGAACGCTTCGAGATCGGCCGGACTGTCACCGAACCAGGATGAATCGTAGTCGAAGTGCCGCTCGATCACCCGATACTGCGCCGGATCGCGCTTCTCGATGCGAAACTTCGGCGCGCGAAACCCCCGCACCGGCGCACCACAGGCCCGCTCCAGCGCAGCCTTGGCAGCAACAACATTCGCCTCGACCTCCTCGGCGCTCTGCCGATCCATCTCGTCGTGGAAGTGGTAGTGACAGGCGATCTCATGCCCGTCCGCAGCAATCCGCGCCACCAGATCAGGCGCCTGTTCCGCCACGATCCCCGTGCAGAAGAAGGTGATCCGCGGACGCCCCACGAGGCGTTGCAGAAACCCCTCGATCTCGCCATAGGCCCGCCACAGCGCCTCCGCCCGAATCGGGCCGGTCCGCCAGAGACCGAGATCGCGCTTCAGATCGTGGCTGAAATCCTCGAAGTCGATGCTGAACAGGATTCCCTGCGGATCGACCGTTGGCAGCGTCACGCCAGATGCTCACGCCGGAAGATGCGCGGGCCGATCACCAGCGCGTCGACGCCGGAGCGCGCGAAGGTCGCGAAGGCATGATCCGGACTGTAGACGATCGGCTCCTGGATATTGAACGAGGTGTTCAGCAGGACCGGCACGCCCGTCTCCGCCCCGAAGGCCGAGAGCAGCCGGTGGTAGAGCGGGTTGGCGGCACGCGTGACCGTATGCACCCGGGCGGTCCTGTCGACATGCGTCACCGCCGGGATCAGCGCCGCCTTGTCGTCGCGCACCCGGGCGAGCACGTTCATGTAGGGGCTTTCCTGATCGAGCTCGAAGAAGTCCGGCGCCGCTTCGACCGTCACGCTCGGCGCGAAGGGACGAAACAGTTCGCGCTTCTTGATCTTGGCATTGATCGCATCGCGGATCCCGTCGCTGCGGGGATCGGCAAGGAAGGACCGCGCCCCGAGCGCCCGCGGCCCGAACTCGGCCCGGCCCTGGAACCATGCGACCACGAGCCCCTCGGCGAGCAGCCTCACGGCTGCTTCGATCAGCATGGCTTCGTCCAACGGGTCCGGGATTGCTCGGCAATGGCGCAGCGGCGGCCGTCGCAACGGCATCCGCGTCGTACGCGGCACCGAGATAGGGCGAGCGGACAGCGTCCAGATCCGATGGCGAAAGGGTCGCCCCAGTTCCTGATCGCTGCACAAGCACGGCGCCGATCGCACAGCCGGCATCATGCGGCGCGGGCGGGATGATGATCTCGTCGAAGAGCCCGCTCTGCAAAAGCCGCCCGTTTGCGGTGACATTGAGCGCGCAGCCCCCGGACACCACCAGCCGGCCAAGGTCGGGATTGGCGGCGCGGACCGGTCGCAGGACATGCTGCTGCGCCTCTTCGAAGACCGCCTGAACACTGGCGGCGAGGTCGAGTTGTTCGGGCGTCGGGTCGGCGTCGCGGGCGCGGCGCGGACAGAGCAGACGGTCCACCTCCGGAGAAAAAACGTCCTTCAGGGCCGAATGGTAGTCGCAAAGCCGGGTGTCGAGGCGGTAGCGCCCGTCCGGCAGGAGTCGCAGGAAATCCGTCTTGAGCACCTCGGAGAAGACCGGCTTGCCATAGGGCGCGAGGCCCATGAGCTTGTATTCTCCCTCGAGCATCCTGAAGCCGAGAAATCCGGTGAAGAAGCTGTAGAAATGCCCGAGCGAATTCGGCCAGCGATGCGGCGGCGTGATCTCGCGTTTCCCCCCGCGCATCGTGGCGATCACCGTCGAATTGGTCTCGCCCCCGCCATCATAGGACAGCGAGACGAAGTCCGGCCAGTCGCGCATCGCTTCGGCGTAGAGCATGTGGCTCATGTGGTGATCGACGAAACGGACCGTGCCGGAGAAACCGGGAAACCCGCTTTCCAGGAGTGCCTTGATCCGGAACAGGTCTCGCCAGGACCCGGTATCTTCGGGCCGGTCCGAGGCGGCTTCTCCCGCAAGGAAGATCTTCGCCGCGCGCCCGGCGACGTTGCGCGCTGCGTCCCGAGAACCGAGCGCCTTGGCCAGCGTTCCCCGGAGCCGTTGCCCGATCCGCCATCGCTGCCAGTAGACGCAGACCTCCGAGACATCGCCTATTCCGATACCACCGATCCGCAGGCACTCGGCTATGGCGGCCATCGGAAACGCGCCGTCATTCTTGATCCGGGTGAGGCGCTCCTCTTCGACGGCGGCCACGAGCCGGCCGTCATCGAACAGCGCGGCGGCGCTGGTGCCCATCGTGGTCAGGCCGAGGCTGAACATCTGAGGTCGCTTCCCGATCACGCACGGAGCCGCGATCTTCTATCGGTGTGCTCTCCGGGAGGCAACAGGGTGGCGGCTGCACGCTGGACGCAAACCTCCCGAACGGGTAGAGCCCGATCGATACATCCCTGTCCCGGTAAGTGCCATGTCGTCGGATCGCGGCCGTCTCTCGGCCCTGCAACTCGTGTTCGCGCTGAATGCCGTCGGGCTGGCGGTGTGGTTTCCACGCATCCCGGACGTCAAGGCAGCCCTCGGCCTCGACGTGCTGCAGCTCTCCTTCGCGCTCTTCGGGCTCCCGGCGGGAACCATGGCGGGGTTCTTCATGGTGGGGCGGATCACGCAGCGAGTCGGCCTCAAGGCGACCTGCATCTGGGGCGGGGCTGCCTTCCTGATCAGCCTGATCGGTCCGGCCCTCGCGCCAAGCCTGGCGCTGCTGGCCTTCGCGCTCTTCGTCTGCGGCCTGACGATCGCCTCGATCGAGGTGGCGATGAACGCCAAGGCCAGCCAGATGGAGCGGGTGCTCGATCGGCGGGTCATGACGCGGTGCCACGCCTTCTGGAGTTTCGGAGCGGTGACGGGCGCGCTGCTCGGCGGTGCGTTCGCCCAGGCCGGGATTTCGTTCCTGACCCAGCAGATCATTCTGCAGGTGCTTTTCGCCGCCCTGTCCATCCACTTCGCACGCCGGCTCATCGACGATGAGCCGTCCGAAGCGGAGGATGCCACGGCTGTCGCGCCGCGGCGCTTCGCCTGGCCGGACCGCTCGCTGCTGATGCTGTGCATCGTGCCGATCGGGGCGCTGATGATCGAGGGGGCGATGATGGAATGGTCGGCGCTCTTGCTGCGCAGTCATCTCGGGGCCGCGCCCTTCGCCGCCGGCATGACCTTCGCGGTCTTCGCCCTCGCGATGGCGCTGACACGGTTCGCGGGGGATGCGCTGGCCGAGCGGTTCGGGCCGAAGACGGTGATGATCACGTCGGGTCTGCTGATGATGGCGGGGTTCGCGAGCTTCGGGCTGTCGCCACATCTGGCGATCTCGGTGCCTGCTGCGATCCTCACCGGGATCGGCTGCGCCAACATCTATCCTCTGGCGATGTCGATGGTCGGGCGGCTGCCCGGGCGGCGGCCGGAAACCAACGTGACCACGCTCGCCCTGATCGCCTTCGTGGCGTTCCTGATCGGCCCGCCGCTGATCGGCGTGATGGCGAGCCTCGTCAGCCTGCCGGTGGCGCTCGCCGTGCTGGCGCCGCTGGGGCTGATGCCGGCACTTATCCTCGGGCGGGGCGGTCCCGCGACCGCTCCGGTGTCACGCGGGCCGGGCGGTGATCAGCCGCAATAGACCCGGCTGATCGCATCGTCGGTGCCGATGGTGATGTTGAGCCGGTCGGGGCGGAAATCGGTGGTGGCGGCGGCGCCGGGGAACATCACCCGGGCGGTGGCCGGCAGGTCGGCGGTGTTGAGCACGGCGACGTTCTGACCGACCCAGTCCTGCCGACCGTCGGCACCGCAGGCCTCGTCGCCGGCGGCCGCGGCCTTGGCGTCGGCCATCTCGGCGGTCTGCTCGGTGGTCGCGGCACAGGCGGCGAGACCGAGGGCTGCGAGGCTCAGGAACAGGGTCCGGGTGGGGGACATGGGGTTTCGATCCTTTCGATTGCCGTCGTTCCGGGCGCAGGGAATCATGCCGGTCCCGGTTTGGCAAGTCGCGCGGCAGGGCGAAATCGGGCGGGATTCCGATTGTCCTAGCTGGGACAAGAAATAAGTGTCTGAAATTGTGAAACAAAAGTGTTAATGCGGGGAAATCGGCTTTCGGATTGGGGACGGGCCCGGCCATCGCCCTTATCGCGGGATGGGGGTGGCGGGCGTTGGAAAAGGTGCAGGCGCAGGGCGGGTCATCACCGGTTTCGCATCGAGAAGCGAGGCTTCGAAGCGTTGACCCCTCGACCCGTGCGGCGCCTTGGGACCGATGCCTGATGCGGAGCGCGGCTTTGCGGGTCCGGTCGCGCGCTCCTGCAGGGGCTGCCGGTCAGCCGAAGACGAGGCCACCGTCGACGATCAGGTTCTGGCCGGTGACGGCCCGCGCCCAGGGGCTGGCGAAGAACAGCACGGCATCGGCGGCCTCCTCGGGAGTGGTGACGCGGCGCAGCGGCGTGGAGGCGGCGATGAGGTCGAAGACCGCTTCGGGGGTGGCTGCACTCGCATCGGTGGTGCGCAGCAGGCCGCCCGAGACCATGTTGACGGTGATGCCTTCCGGGCCGAGTTCGGCGGCGGCGGTGCGGGTGAAGCCCAGCAGCGCGGCCTTGGCGGCGGTGTAGTCGTGGTAGGGCACCACCGGGTTCTGCACGAGATTGGTGCCGATGGTGACGATCCGGCCGAAGCCGGCCTCGGCCATGCCCGGCCGGACCGCCCGGATGAGCGTGAGCGCACCGGTGACGGCGGTGTCGAACTGCGCGCGGAGATCCTCGGCGGTGAGGGTGTCGAGATGGGCGCGGGCATCGCCGTTGAAGCTGAAATCGGCCAGGGCGTTGTGGATGAGCGTGGTGGGCGCACCGAACTGCCTGCGGACCTCGTCCACCATGCGGGCGACCTCCTCGGGCTGCCGGATATCGGCCTGCACCGCCATGGCGCGCGGACCGAGCCGCCCCGCGAGGGCTTCCGCGGCCAGGGTGCTGCTGCGGTAGTTGATCGCGACGCGCGCGCCTTCGCGGGCGAAGGCGGCGGCGATGGCGGCGCCGAAACCGCGTCCGGCGCCGCTGACGAGGACGATCTGATCGGCAAGGGAGAGGGTCATTCGGGGCTCCAAAGGTTGGGGACATGAAGGAGGCGGCCGTGGGCGCTGCCGACACGGGATCGGGCGGCGCGCGGCGCGGCTTCGGCGCGGGCGCACGGGGCGAGGGAGGCCTGACCCGCAGGGAGGAGCGTCATTCGGGGCCCCAGAGCGCATGGAAGTGGTGGACGGGGCCGTGGCCGCTGCCGATGTCGAGCGTGTCGGACTCGGCGATGGCGGCGGTGACGTAGGCGCGGGCGGCGCGCACGGCGGCTTCGGGGCCGGCGCCGCGGGCGAGATGGGCGGCGATGGCCGCCGACAGGGTGCATCCGGTGCCGTGGGTATTGCGGGTGGGATCGCGCGGCGCGTCGAGCCAGACGAGCCGGTCGGGGAAGGCGATGCAGTCGGGGCTGGCATCACCGCCCAGATGCCCGCCCTTGAGCACGATGCAGTCCGGGCCGAGAGCGAGCAGCGCGCGTGCCTGATCCTCCATGGCTTCGCGGCTGTCGGCGATGGCGGTGTCGAGCAGCACTGCGGCCTCGGGCAGGTTGGGGGTGAGGATGGTGGCGCGCGGCACGAGGCGGCTGCGCAGGGTGGCGACGGCCTCGGGATCGAGCAGCGCCGCCCCGCCCTTGGCGACCATCACCGGATCGAGGACCACCGGCGCATCGCGACCCCCGAGGGCTTTGGCGACGGCGGCAGCGATGCCGGCATTGGCGATCATGCCGATCTTGACGGCGCCGACCCGGATATCGTCGAAGACGGCCGCGATCTGGCTGGCGACGAATTCGGGGGGGATGAGATGCACGCCGCGCACGCCCTGGGTGTTCTGGACGGTGAGGGCTGTGATCGCCGCCATGCCGTAGACGCGGTTGGCGGAGAAGGCCTTGAGATCGGCCTGGATGCCGGCGCCGCCCGACGGGTCGGAGCCGGCGATGGAGAGCGCGGTGGGGATCATGGGCGGGCCTCGGCGAGAGCGCGGGCGATGGCGCGGGTGGCGGCTTCGGGATCGGGGGCGGCGCAGATCGCCGAGACCAGCGCCATGCCTTCGGCACCCGCGGCGCGCACGGCGCCGGCATGGCTGGCATCGAGGCCGCCGATGGCGACGCAGGGCAGCGGGGTCGCGGCGCAGAGGCGGGCGAGGCCTTCGATGCCGATGGCGGGCTTGTGGTCGGGCTTGGTGCCGGTGGCGAAGACCGGGCCGATTCCCAGATAGTCGACGATGCCCTCGGGTGCTGCGCGCACGGTCTCGAGGGTCTCGCAGGAGAGGCCGAGCAGGCGGTCGGGGCCGAGGCGGGCGCGGGCGGCGGCGGGCGAGAGGTCGTCCTGGCCGACATGCAGGCCGTCGGCTTCGGCGGCGAGCGCGGCGTCGAGGTCGTCGTTGACGACGAGCGGCACGCCGGTGCCGGCGAGCGCCTGCTTGAGGGCGCGGGCGGCGTCGATGCGCGCCGTGGTGGTGGCGGACTTGTCTCGAAGCTGGACGAGGGTCGCGCCGCCGCGCACGGCAGCGGCGACGATGCCCGCGAGGTCCGTCCGGCCGCAGACCCCCGCGTCGGCGACGAGGTAGAGGCGCAGGAGGCCGGGGGTCATGCCGCCACCACCCGGTCTGCGCCGGCAAGATCGCCGGGGGCGATGGCGGCGAGCGCGTCGAGGAAGCGCCAGGCGAAGGAACCGGGCCCCTCGGCGCGGGCGGCGGCGCGTTCGCCGGCCTCGGCGTAGAGCGTGAGGGCTGCGATCGCGGCCTCGGCGGGCGGGGCGATTGCGGCGAAGGCGCCGGTCAGCGCCGTGAGCGCGCAGCCCATCGCGGTGACGCGGGCCATCAGGGGCGATCCGCCGGCGATGCGGGTGGCGCGGCCGGCGGCGTCGGTGACGAAATCGGTCTCGCCGGTGACGACGACCACGCCGCCGGTGAGGCCGGCGAGGTGGCGCGCGGTGGCCTCTGCAGCGGCGACGGGGTCGGTGGCGTCGGGGCCGCGGGCGGCGGTGGCGTCCGGGCCGAGGCCGCGGATCTCGGAGGCGTTGCCGCGGAGGATCGTCGGCTTGAGGGCCAGAAGCTCGCGGGTGACCTCGCCGCGCCAGGGCGAGGCGAAATGCGCGACCGGGTCGAGCACCCAGGGTTTGCCGGCGGAATTGGCGGCTTGGGCAGCAGCGGTCATCGCCGCGGCCCAGGGCGGCGAGAGCGTGCCGATATTGATCGTGAGCGCATCGGCGGCGCCGGCGAAACCGGGGGCCTCGGCCTCGGCATGGACCATCGCCGGGGAGGCACCGGCGGCCAGCAGCGTGTTGGCGGCGATGCTCATGGCGACGTAATTGGTGATGCAATGGACGAGCGGCGTGCGGGCGCGCAGGGCGGCGAGGGCGTCGTCGGGTGTCATGGAGGGCCTCCGCGTATTGGGGCGGAGGCAAACCGGACCGCGGCGAAGCGCCGGGTCGGGTTCGTGACTTCCTCCGCCGGCATGATCCGGGTCAGGTTCAAAGGGTGCTTCTCAGCCCGGCTCACGCCGGACGCCCCTGTCGCGGAGGGAGGCTAGCACCGGGGCGGAGAGCTTGTCACGCGGCAAAAGGCCCGGTCGGGCCGTCAGGGCGCCGCAGGGGTGGCGGGCCCGTCACGTCCGGGGAGCGCGCAACGGGGCAGTGGTGACGGGGGCCGGAAAGACGAAGGGCGGCGCTGGTGCGCCGCCCTTGCGGTCTTCGGAGGCTGATGCGGGATCAGGCCTTGTTCATGCGGTTCTCGATCAGTTCCTCGACGACGCCGGGATCGGCGAGGGTGGAGGTGTCGCCGAGCGCGCCGTAGTCGTTCTCGGCGATCTTGCGCAGGATGCGGCGCATGATCTTGCCCGAGCGGGTCTTGGGCAGGCCAGGGGCCCACTGGATCAGGTCCGGGCTGGCGATGGGGCCGATTTCCTTGCGGACCCAGTTGCGCAGTTCCTTGCGGAGTTCCTCGGTGTATTCCTCGCCGGCATTGAGGGTGACATAGGCGTAGATGCCCTGGCCCTTGATGTCGTGCGGGAAGCCGACCACCGCCGCCTCGGAGACCTTGGCATGGGCGACGAGGGCACTTTCGACTTCGGCGGTGCCCATGCGGTGGCCCGAGACGTTGATCACGTCGTCGACGCGGCCGGTGATCCAGTAATAGCCGTCGGCATCGCGCCGGCAGCCGTCGCCGGAGAAGTAGTAGCCCTTGTACTGCGAGAAATAGGTGTCCACGAAGCGCTCGTGATCGCCGTAGATCGTGCGCATCTGGCCGGGCCAGCTGTCGGCCAGCGCCAGCACGCCCTCGCATTCGGTCTCGTGGATCTCGGCGCCGGAGGCCGGTTCGAGCACGACGGGCTGCACACCGAAGAACGGCTTGGTGGCCGAGCCGGGCTTGGTGGGGACAGCGCCCGGTAGCGGCGAGATCAGGATGCCGCCGGTCTCGGTCTGCCACCAGGTGTCGACGATGGGGCAGCGGCCTTGGCCCACGACCTCGTTGTACCAGTTCCAGGCCTCGGGGTTGATCGGCTCGCCGACCGAGCCGAGGATGCGCAGATCCGACAGGTCGTGCTTCTCGACGAATTCCTTGCCCTGGCCCATGAGCGCGCGGATCGCGGTGGGGGCGGTGTAGAAGATGTTGACCTTGTGCTTGGCGCAGACCTGCCAGAAGCGGCCGGCATCGGGGTAGGTCGGCACACCCTCGAACATCACCGTGGTCGCCCCGTTGGCGAGGGGCCCGTAGACGATGTAGCTGTGGCCGGTGACCCAGCCGACATCGGCGGTGCACCAGTAGACGTCGCCCTCGTGGTAGTCGAAGATGTATTCGTGGGTCATCGCCGCATAGGCGAGATAACCGCCGGTGGTGTGGACGACGCCCTTCGGCGCGCCGGTGGAGCCGGAGGTGTAGAGGATGAAGAGCGGATCCTCGGCATCCATCACCACGGGCTCGCAATGATCGGAGACGCGCTCCATCTCCTCGTGGAGCCAGACGTCGCGGTCGGCATCCCAGGCAACGTCGTTGCCGGTGCGACGAACCACGAGCTGCTTCACGCCGGTCATGCCTTCGAGCGCCTTGTCGGCATTGGCCTTCAGGGGCGTGAAGCGGCCGCCGCGCGGCGCCTCGTCGGCGGTGATGACGAGCTTGGCGCCGGAGCCCTCGACGCGGGCGCGCAGCGCATCGGCGGAGAAGCCGGCGAAGACGATGGAGTGGATGGCGCCGATGCGGGAGCAGGCAAGCATGGCATAGGCGGCCTGCGGGATCATCGGGAGGTAGAGGATGACCCGGTCGCCCTTCTTGACGCCCATCGAATGCAGGACGTTGCCGAACTTGGAGACCTGCTCGTAGAGCTCCTGGTAGGTGATGTGCTGGCTCACCTCGGGGTCGTCGCTTTCCCAGATGATGGCGGTCTGGTGGGCGCGGTCCTTCAGGTGGCGATCGATGCAGTTGGCGGAGACGTTGAGCTTGCCGTCCTCGAACCATTTGATCGAGACGTTGTGGAAGTCGAAAGATGTATTCTTGACCTTGGTATAGGGCCTGATCCAGTCCAGCCGCTTGCCGTGCTCGCCCCAGAACGCATCCGGATCGGACACGGACGCCTCGTACATCGACGCATATTGCTCCGCATTGATGTGGGCATTTCCGACGATGTCCGCCGAGGGCTTGTGCATCTGGTCTGTCATTGACGTTTCCACTCCATGGATGGCTGCTCTTGTCGGCCCATGGGCGGGCCGCAGGCGATCGATCGTTAGACCCGATGCCGAGCCGGAACCCTTCGCAGAAGTGTCCCCCCGGCACCCGTCGCGAAGTTTTATAAAAGCAATGCCGGCACTTGTAAAACTATATGTCTGTTGCAGTGCAAAAATATGCAGTTGTATGCGAAACGTTTCGGGAGTCCAGAGACTTCCATGACAGGCGGGGTGAGGCTTTCCGCCGCGGCTCGCGCCGGTTGCGTTGCGGTGCGGCAGCCTTCGGCGCCGAAGCCTGCGGGGCGGGGGGCGAATCCGGGCCGGTGGCCGGGTTCGGGAAAGATTGCGGGGCAGGCCGTTCAGCGCCTAGACTTGGCGCCATGACCGAGACGGAGCGGACCGGGACAGACGGCGCTGCGTCCGCCCCGCTGGCACGGCGGAGGCGGCGCGATCTCGCGCGCCTGCTGCCGGTCGCGGGGGCCGTGCTTCTGGTCTCGCCGCTTCTGAACCTGTTCGCGGCCGGCGGGGCGCCGTTCGGGATCCCGGCGGGGGTGCTCTACGTGTTCGGGGTCTGGGGCGGGCTGATCATCGGGGCAGGTCTGCTCGCCCGGCGTCTCCGCGAAGACGGCGACGATGGCTGAGACCCTGCCGAGCGGCAACCTACTGGTCGCGGTCTGTCTGGGCTATGTCGCCTTTCTCTTCGCCATCGCCTTCTGGGCCGAGCGGCGGGCGGAACGCGGCGAGCTTGGCTGGCTGCACTCGCCCTTCGTCTACACGCTGTCGCTCTCGGTCTATTGCACGGCCTGGACCTTCTACGGTGCCGTTGGCTCGGCGGCGCGGGGCGGGCTGGAGTTCGTTGCGATCTATCTCGGGCCGACGCTGGTCTTCGCCGGCTGGTTCTTCCTGATGCGCAAGCTGGTGACGATCGGCCAGCGGCAGCGTATCACCTCGATCGCCGACCTGATCTCGTCGCGCTACGGCAAGAGTGCGGCACTCGGCGTCGCGGTGACGCTGCTCGCGGTGGTGGGCTCGACACCCTACATCGCGCTTCAATTGAAATCCCTGACCCTGAGCTTCGAGGTCTTCGCGCCGGACGGGCTCGCGCCCGGTCACGGGGCGCTGACCGCGCTGTGGGTCGCGGCCGGGCTCGCGGCCTTCACCATCCTGTTCGGCACCCGCAACATCGATGCCAACGAGCGGCACCACGGCGTGGTCACCGCGATCGCCGCGGAGGCGCTGGTGAAGCTCGCGGCATTGCTGAGCGTCGGGGTGTTCGTGGTCTGGGGGCTGTTCGACGGGCCGGCCGCGGTCTTTGCCGAGATGCCCGCACATCTGGCGGATACGGGTGATATCGTCACGCCGCGCTGGGTCACGCTGGTCGTGCTCTCGGCGACGGCGGTGATCTGCCTGCCGCGCATGTTCCAGGTCGCCGTGGTGGAGCATACCGATCCGCGCCAACTGGCGACGGCCTCCTGGGCCTTTCCGCTCTATCTCGCGCTGATCTCGATCTTCGTGCTGCCCATCGCCATCGCCGGGCTCGCGACGCCGGCGGCCGGGACGGATCCGGACCTTTTCGTGCTCACGCTGCCCCTGAGCGCGGGGCAGAACGGGGTGGCGCTCCTGGCCTTTCTGGGCGGCTTCTCGGCGGCGACCTCGATGGTGATCGTGGCGACGATCGCGCTCTCGACGATGGTCTCGAATCACATCGTGATCCCGTTGTGGCTGCATTACGCGAACGGGCGGGAGCGCGACGGCGACCTGCGCCGGGTGCTCGTGCTCAGCCGGCGGATCTCGATCGTGGTGATCCTGGGGCTCGGATATCTCTATTTCCTGCTGAGTGCGCCGAGGGCGCTGGCGGCGATCGGCTTGATGTCGTTCGCCGGCATGGCCCAGGTGGCTCCCGCGCTGATCGGGGCGCTCTACTGGCGCGGGGCGACCCGGAACGGGGCGCTGGCGGGCATGGCGGCGGGCTTCGTGATCTGGGCCTACACGCTGTTTCTGCCGAGCTTCGAAGGCAGCCTCGTGATGTCGGCCGCGACGATCGCGGAGGGCCCGTTCGGGATCGCCGCGCTGAGGCCGCAGGCGCTGTTCGGGCAGGAGGGTGTCGATCCGCTGGTGCATGCGATGTTCTGGAGCTGGCTCGTGAATATCGGGCTCTTCGTCGGGGTGTCGCTTGCCGGGACGCCGCGGCCGCTCGAGCAGGTTCAGGCGCTGCAGTTCGTCGATGTCTACCGGCACGCCGGGAGCGGCGAGCGGCTGGTCGCGCCGGGGGCCGCGGCACAGGATCTGCTGGCGATGGCGCGACGGATTCTCGGGGCGGGGCCGGCGCAGGAACATTTCGCGGGTGCTGCGCGGGCGCAGGGCAAGGCCGGGTCGCTGCCCGACCCGACAGAGCGGTTCATCACCGGCCTCGAGCGGCGGCTTGCCGGATCGGTCGGGGCGACCTCGGCCCACGAGCTGGTGCGACAGATCACCGGCAGGGAAACGGTCTCGCTCGACAGCCTGATGCGGATCGCCGACGAGACGGTGCAACTCGTCGATGCCAAGCGACGGCTGGAGAAACAGTCGAGCGAACTGGAGGTGGCCGCCGCCAGCCTGCGGGACGCCAACGAGCAGCTCCGGCGGATGGATGCGGCGAAGGACGCGTTCCTGAGCCAGGTCAGCCACGAATTGCGCACGCCGATGACCTCGATCCGGTCCTTCGCCGAGATCCTGTCGGACATGCCGGACGCGAACACCGACACGGCGCGGCGGTTTCTCGGGATCATTCACGAGGAAAGCGAGCGGCTGACGCGGCTTCTCGACGAGATCCTCGACCTGTCGTTCCTCGAATTGGGGCATGTGACCTTCAACATCGAACCGGTGGCGCTGGGCGACGTGGTCGAACGGGCCCTCGCCTCGAGCGAAGGTCTGCTCAGCGGAACACCGGTCGAGATCGTGCGGGACTACGGCCCGGAGACGCCGGTGGTTCCGGCGGATTTCGACCGGCTGGCGCAGGTCGTCATCAACCTCATCACCAATGCGGTGAAATACGGCGACAGCGATGCCCCTCGGATGATCATCTCGATCGGGACCGAGGGCTCTCTGGCCTATGTGCAGGTGCGCGACAATGGACCCGGCATCCCGGAGGGGCGGCACGAACAGGTTTTCGAGAAGTTCCTGCGTCTCGAGGCCGGTGCCAAGACCGGCAGCGCCGGGCTGGGGCTGCCGATCAGCCGGGAGATCATGCGCAATCTGGGCGGTGACCTGAAGAGCCTGCCCAGCGAAGGAGGGGCGACGTTCCGGGCAGAGCTGCCGCTGGCCTGAGGCGAAGGATCGCCGGACGGCGCACCGGATGTCGGTATCCGAGGACGGCGAAAGGAGCGGTCAGTGGACATGGCCATATCCGGGCATCTTCGCGCTTCGTCTTCTCCGGGTAGCCTTGGCGTGACCTGAGGCCCCCCGCCTCGAACACGCCGAATAGCGCGGGCGGTCGTCAGGCGCCGAGGAGCTGGAGCGTCTTCGGGTCGGACGCACCGTCGAAGAAGGCGGCGAGCGCCTCGGCGAAACGCGGCTCTTCGGGAGCGGCGAGGGCGAAGAGCGTCATGGAGGAGTGGAACTTCTGCGCATCGAGCTTGCCGAAGATGCTCTCCGCATCGCGCCCGCGATGGCGCAGCACCAGATCGACGGTCTCGTGGAGGCGGGGCCCCAGTACCGGATGGGCCAGATAGCTTGCGGCCTCCTCGACACCGTGGAGCGCGAAGAGCACCGCGGTCGGGCTGCTGCCGAGGCCGTCGAGCTGGGGGAAGACGAACCACATCCAGTGGCCCTCCTTGCGGCCCGCGGCGAGTTCGCGCCTCACGTCGTCCCAGAGCCCGTCCTGAGCCTCGACGAAGAGTTCCAGTTCTTCGGCGGCATCATCGTCAAGCGTCATGAATCCAGATCCCGGTAGGCATCGGGCACGAAGCGCGGCGTGCAGATGCAGTCGAATTCCAGCGGCCGCGCGCCGGTGTTTGTGATGCGCTGGGCGATCCCGGCCGCGATCGTCACCCGGTCACCGGGAACGACGCGCCAGGAACGTCCGCCGACCTCGACGAGGCCCTCACCGCGAATGATGATATAGCGTTCGGTGATGCCGTCGAGCGCGTGGAGGCGCGTGGTCACACCGGAGGCGACGATGGCCCGGGCGAGGGAGACCTCGGGGGCCGCCGGGTCATTCAGGCGCTCCTCGATCCGGCAGCGTTCTTCGGTCTCCACCGCGGGGGGGAACGGGCCGGGCAGGAGCCAGTCGGGATGCATGTCATCTCCGTGACGGTCGGGCACTTTGCCTCGGTTGACAGGAGTTCGGCCCGTGTGCAACCCCTCGATCATCCTCCGGGAGGCCGTCGCCATGTCCTTCGATCTCATCGTCACCGACGCCGTTCTCGTCACGGCCGATTCCGGAATGCGGGTGATCGACCGCGGGGCTCTCGCCGTGCAGGACGGCCGGATCGCGCGGATCGGACCGGCCGATTCCGTGGGGCGCGATGCTGCGGAGGTGATCGATGCGGGCGGCATGATCCTGATGCCCGGGCTGATCAACACCCATTGCCATGCCGCCGACAGCCTGTTCCGCGGGCTGGTGGAGGATCTGCCGCTGGAGCCGTGGCTGCAGACGGTCTGGAAGGCGGAGGCCGCGATCCTGAACCGCGAGACGGTGCGGCTCGGCGCGACGCTCGGGCTTGCGGAATTGCTGCTGCAGGGTGTGACGACGGTGATGGACATGTTCTGGCACCCGTCGGAGACGGTGGCGGCGGCGCGCGATCTCGGCATCCGGGTCTCGACGGGCGGGATCTTCTTCGATGGGCCGGGGGTCGACGGCAAGGATGCCGCCGGGCGGATGGCCGATGCGGAGATGTTCTTCGCGGCGTTCGGGAGCGCGGACGACGTGCTGCCGGGCACCTTCCCCCATGCGAGCTATACCTGCGGGCCGGAGACGTTGCAGGCGGCGTGGCGGCTGGCAGAGGACCATGGCGCGCTCTTCTGCACCCATGCGGCGGAGACCCGCGCCGAGCAGGCCGGCATTTCGGAGCGCTATGGCCGCTCGGTGATCCGGCATCTCGACGCGCTGGGGCTGCTCGGTCCGCGCACGGTGCTCGCGCATTGTGTCTGGCTCGACGACGAAGAGATCGACATCCTCGCGCGGACAGGCACGACCGTGTCGCACAATCCGATGTCGAACCTGAAGCTCGCCAGCGGCATCGCGCGGGTCCCCGACATGCTCGACGCCGGCATCCGGGTGACGCTCGGCACCGACGGGGCGATTTCGGGCAACGACCTCGACATGTGGCTGGCGCTGCGGCTGGCCGCGACGCTGCACCGGGGTGCCACGGGGCGGGCCGATGCGGTCGATACCGGGCAGGCGCTGCGGATGGTGACGCGCGCCGGAGCAGAGGCGCTGGGGGCGGCCGGGCGGCTGGGCGAATTGCGCGAGGGGGCGGCGGCGGACATGATCCTGATCGACACGCGGCGCGCCCATGCGGTGCCGCTCTTCGATCCGATGACGCATCTGGTGTTCTCCACGGCGAAGTCCGACGTGCGGCATGTCTTCGTGGCCGGGGAACAGGTGGTGCGCGACGGTGTGCTGACGCGGATCGATCTCGACGGGACGCTCGATGCGGTGAGCGCGCTGGCCCCCCGGATCGCCGCGAGCATCCTGCCGTGAACGAGGCGGCGCGGGTCGCGGCGGCATGCGCGGCTGTCGCGTCCCGGATCGGCGGACCGGTGGAACTCGGGCTGGTGCTCGGATCGGGTCTGGGCGGGCTCGCGGACGCGGTCGAGGCGGCGGTGACGATTCCGTTCGGCGACATCCCCGGGTTTCCCGTCGCCGCAGCACCCGGCCATGCCGGAAAGCTGGTGGTCGGGCGGCTCTTCGGGCGGCGGGTCGCGCTGATGCAGGGGCGCGTGCATCTCTATGAGGGCTGGACGGCGCGCGACGTGGCGCTGCCCGTGCGGCTGCTGGGCGGGCTCGGCGCGCGCGATCTGGTGGTGACCAACGCCGCCGGAGCGCTCGATCCGGCGCTGAAGCCGGGCTCGGTCATGCTGATCGAGGATCATCTGAATTTCACCGGGGCGAACCCGCTGACCGGGCCGGACGAGCCGGGTCTCGGAAGCGGCTTGCGCTTTCCGGACATGTCGCGGGCTTATGATCCGGGGCTGCGCGCCGCGGCGCTTGAGGCTGCGGAACGGACGGGGACCGGGCTCGGGCGCGGCATCTATGCGGGGATCGCCGGGCCGTCGCTCGAGACCTCGGCCGAGCGGCGCTGGCTGCGGAGCACCGGGGCGGACGCCGTGGGCATGTCGACGGTGCTCGAAGTCATCGCGGCGGTGCATATGGGGATGCGGGTTCTGGGCCTCTCGGCGATCACCAATGCGGCGGATGGCGGTCCCGACCAGCAGCCCGACACGATCGAGGAGGTTCTGGCCCATGCCGCCGTTGCGGGTCGGCGGATCGCGGCGCTGCTGGGCGCGATCGGCATCCCGAAATGACCGCGCCTCCAATGCAGGGCAAGCTGCGTTCGATCACGCTGCTCGCCCTGGCACAGGTGCTGGCGATGGGTCTCTGGCTCGTTTCGGCGGCGATCCTTCCGGAACTGGTGGCCGAGGCGGAGCTTCCACCCGGCCGGGCGGCGCTGCTGTCGAGTGCCGTGCAGATCGGCTTCGTGTTTGGTGCACTGGTGCTGGCGATCCACGGCACGGCGGACCGCCATGATCCGCGGCGGGTTCTGGCGGCCGCGGCGCTCGTTGCGGCGGCGGCCAATCTGGGGCTTCTGGTCACCCAGCCCGGCGGATTGCTGCAGGTCGCGTTGCGCGCCCTTACCGGTGCCTGCCTCGCCGGGGTCTACCCGGTCGGCATGAAGATCGCGGTCGGCTGGGGCACCCGCGATCGCGGCTTCCTGGTGGGGCTTCTGGTCGGGGCCCTGACGCTCGGTTCGGCGATGCCGCATCTGCTGGCGGTCGGGGGCGGCGGGACCGAATGGCGCGGGACGGTCGCGATCTCCTCGGCGCTGGCCGCGCTGGGCGGGACTTCTGGCGCTTGGCACCAGTCTCGGGCCGTACCATGCGAAGGCCCCGGGGTTCGATCCGCGGGCCCTCGCCCTTGCCTGGCGCAACCGGGAAGTCCGGCTCGCCTATGCCGGCTATCTCGGGCATATGTGGGAGCTCTACGTGTTCTGGACCTGGATCGGGGCGGCAGCTTCGGTTGCCTTCGCCGCGCATATGAACGCGGAGGCGGCCCGCGACGGCGCCCGGTTGCTGGCCTTCGGCGCGATCGCCCTCGGCGGCCTGCTCTGCCTGCCCGCCGGAGCGCTCGCCGACCGGATCGGCAAGGCGCGGGTCGCACAGGGTGCGATGGTGGCGAGCGGGCTCGCAGGGCTCGGGGCCGCGCTGGCCTTCGGCGGACCACCGTGGCTCTTCGCGCTGCTGGTGCTCATCTGGGGCGCGACGATCATCCCCGATTCGGCCCAGTTCTCCGCACTGGTCGCCGATGCGGCACCACCCGAGCGCGCCGGAAGCCTGATGACGTTCCAGACCGCGCTCGGGTTCACGCTGACGTTCTTCACCGTTCAGGCAGTGCCGTGGGTTGCGTCCGTGCTTGGGTGGCCCCTGACCATGGCGATCATGACGCTTGGTCCGGTTGCAGGAATTGTGGCCATGCAACGACTTATACGAGCGACGCGCGATCGTTTGCAGACTCTAGGTTGATATGGTATCTAAAAAGCAACTTAAAGGCGAAACGATTCCTTTACCGGAGCCGTGGAACCCCGCAGCCGCGTAACTGTTCGTTCATATCCTGCCTGCTTATCTGGTGCCTGCGAGAATACGCACGGTCAACACCGTGCCGGAACAGGAGGAAGCCGGATGCTTATGGGACAACTCTTGCTGTCCGCAATGGTGGCGATCGCCGCCGCAGCGGTTTCGGTCATGAGCGGAAACGGCGTGCTGGTAACGCTTCTGATCTACTCGACTGCAGGATCGATGTCGCTGCTGACGCTGGCGATGATGGTCTATGTCGGTTGTTCGGTTCGCTCCGACGAACGGGACTGACGGGAAGCACGCACTCTCGACGCCGGGTGTGCCACTGTTCAGCGGCACCCCGAGCACATCGGCAGATGAACGGGCAGCCGCGATAGCGGCCAATCCCGAGCGACGCGGGTGCCTGCGGGAGAACTGGACTGTCTCTTGCGGCTTGGGCGATCAGGGCGACCGTGAACGGCGCAATGTCCGTCCCGGCTGGAGCCTCGACCGAAAGTCCGGTCAGGGTGTCGCCTGTCACGGCGTCTTGGAGTGTAGGGCTGACCTCGTATTCCTCGCTGACATCGGCTAGACCCTGCCGCTGCGTGGCCAACAGACGCTGCAGGATATCGCCAAGGTCCATGAAACAGGTGACTTGCTCCGCCGTCACGGCGTCCGCGGCGGCGTTCTTGCGAATTACTGGTTCGTGCGTGTCCGGACCCACTCGCCTTCCTGCGCGAGGGCGGGGCGGCGGAACGCGAGACCCGAGATTGGAAGGGCGGTTCCGGTCAGGGTGTTCATTATAGTCAGAGCATGTAGCGGGCGAGGTCGCCGGCGCCGCCGAGATCGCCCAGGTGCTTTTCCACGAAAGCCGCATCGACCTCGACGCTGTCGCCCGAGCGATCCGGGGCCGTGAAGCTCAATTCCTCGAAGACCCGCTCCATCACCGTGTAGAGCCGGCGCGCGCCGATGTTCTCGACGCTGCGGTTCACGTCCGCGGCGATGCGGGCAAGCGCTGCGATGCCGTCTTCGGTGAAGCTTACGGTGACCTGCTCGGTGCCCATCAGCGCGGTGTACTGGCGGGTCAGGGCGTTGTCGGTCTCGGTGAGAATGCGGACGAAATCCTCTTCGGTGAGCGCACGCAACTCGACGCGGATCGGCAGGCGGCCCTGGAGCTCGGGCAGGAGGTCGGAGGGTTTGGCGATGTGGAAGGCGCCGCTCGCGATGAACAGGATGTGGTCGGTCTTGACCGGGCCATGCTTGGTGGAAACCGTCGTGCCCTCGATCAGCGGCAGGAGATCGCGCTGGACGCCCTCTCGGCTGACATCGGCGCCGCGGGTCTCGGCGCGGGCGCAGACCTTGTCGATCTCGTCGAGAAAGACGATGCCGTTCTGCTCGACCGCCTCGAGGGCGGCGCGGGTCACGGCCTCCTGGTCGAGCATCTTGTCGGCTTCTTCGGTGATCAGAAGCTCGTAGCTCTCGGAGACCTTCATGCGCCGCCGGGTGGTGCGCTGCCCGAAGGCCTTGCCGAAGATGTCGCCGAGATTCATCGCGCCCATGTTCATGCCGGGCTGGCCGGGGATCTCGAAGGAGGGCATCGGGTTCGAGGTGTCGGCGACCTCCAGTTCGATCTCCTTGTCGTCGAGCACGCCGTCGCGGAGCTTCTTTCGGAACATCTCGCGGGTCTGGTCGCGCGCGCCCTCGCCGGCGAGCGCCTCGATCACCCGGTTCTCGGCGGCCTCGTGGGCACGGGCCTTCACGGCCTCGCGCATGTCGGCGCGGATCATCACGATGGCGCTGTCGACCAGATCGCGGACGATCTGCTCGACGTCGCGGCCGACATAGCCGACCTCGGTGAACTTGGTGGCCTCGACCTTGAGGAAGGGCGCCTTGGCGAGCTTGGCGAGGCGGCGCGAGATCTCGGTCTTGCCGACGCCGGTGGGGCCGATCATCAGGATGTTCTTGGGGTAGACCTCTTCCTGCATGTCCTCGGAGAGCTGCTTGCGGCGCCAGCGGTTGCGCAGGGCGACGGCGACGGCACGCTTGGCATCCTTCTGGCCGATGATGAAGCGGTCGAGCTCGGAGACGATCTCGCGGGGGGTCAGGTCGGTCACGGGGCCAGTCCTTCGGATCGGGCGGCGCGGGGATGCGTCGGGTTCAGATATGCATGCGGGGCGGGGGCGCAACCCGTGACCGCAGCGGGCCAGTCGGATTACCTTTTCGTGAGCGCGTGATCAATCGGCGGCCTGGCGACCGTATTGCCCGGTATCGAAGCTCTTGCAAAGGAATGACGCCATGACCTGCTCCGACGCTCTCAAGGCTCTTGTCTCCGGAATGACAGTCTCGCTGCCACCGCTGCCGGCCACCCTGCGCGTGGCGCCGCCTTCGGGCCGGTGACCGGCGCGGATCAGTCGCCTATGGTTTCGACAACCATGTTGCCGTTCGTGTAGACGCAGATTTCGGCGGCGATGGTGAGGGCGCGGCGGGCGATGGCTTCGGCGTCGTCGAGGTGGTCGTAGAGTCCGCGGGCGGCGGCGAGGGCGAAGTTGCCGCCAGACCCGATCGCGACGACGTCATGCTCGGGTTCGACGACATCGCCTGCGCCGGTGATGATCAGCAGGTCCGTGCCGTCGGTGACGATCAGCATCGCCTCGAGGTTGCGCAGGTACTTGTCGGTCCGCCAGTCCTTGGCAAGCTCGACGGCGGCGCGCAGAAGCTGGCCGGGCGAGGCCTCGAGCTTCTGCTCGAGCCGCTCGAGCAGGGTGAAGGCATCGGCGGTGGAGCCGGCGAAGCCGCAGACCACCGGATGCCCACCAGGGGAGATGCGGCGGACCTTGCGGGCGGTGCCCTTGAGGATGGTCTGGCCAGCGCTGACCTGTCCGTCGCCAGCGACGGCGACGCGGCCGCCCTTGCGGACGGCGACGATGGTGGTGCCATGCCAGCCGGGAAATCTCTGAGTATCGCTCATGGGGCCTCCGTTCCGAGGGTCATATAGGCGTCCAGTCGGACGGATGCCAGAGGGAGGGCTGTGCGCGCACGGGGCTGCGCGCAACGTGAAATACAGGTCAAGCCGTTGACTTAAAATATATTTTATAGACAGACACTTCGTTGATTCCGGCCTCGGGGTCGGGCCGGAGATCGCGCGCAAGGCGTTCGACCGGTCGGGCCAATTGGAGCGGCAGGCGAACTCGGTCAATGGGAATGACACTGCGCTCGCTGATGGGATGGCATCCTTCCTGCACTCTCCCAAGCCGCAGCGCTTGCCTTCCGGCGTCTGGAGGGATCGCAGTCTTTCTCGTCCGGGCGTTCGGGGCCAAGGGCCGTCACCGCCTGGCTGCCAGTTCGGACCGTTCCCGCCCCGCTTGCGCGCACCGGCTTCAACCAGGGCATTCCGCGACGAATGCAGCGGCCCCGTGGGGGCCTCAGTCGGCGATCGCCTGGATCTTCAGGCTGCCCGCCGGGGGCTTGGAGGACAGGATCGCCGCGCCTTCCTCAAGGGACAATCTGTGCGACACGACCAGTTCGAGCCCCGCACCGTATCCGGCGATGATCTTCAGGGCGGCGGGGATGTTGTGGTTGAGGGAATGCGACCCGGCCAGCGTGAGCTGGCGGCGGAAGACCTCGAAGGGGGCGATCTCGATCCGGGTCGATGCGGGGCAGACCCCGAAGAAGAGACCCTTGCCGCCATTCGCCATGTAGTCCGTCAGCCGGCCCGCGACGGCCGGGACTCCGGTGGCGTCGACCACGAGGTCGAAGGCGTGCTGGGACTGCTCGAGATCGGCCGATCCCGCGGGAATCGGGCGAAATCCGAGACGTTCCACGAGGTCCAGGCGCGTCTGATCGATGTCGACCAGACCGATGCTGTCGAGGCCCTTTGACTTCAGAGCGATCGCCATCAGGATCCCCATCGGACCGGCGCCGAAGATCAGCGCGTTTTCCATCGGCTCGCTCCAGACGGCGTCGACCCCGTTCAGGACGCATCCCATCGGTTCCGCCAGCGCCGCATCGCTGAACGTCATCGCGCCGATGGGATGGATTGCTGCTGCCTTGACGGTGCAAAGCTCGGCGAACCCACCGTTCTGGGTGACGCCGTAGGCGCGGAGCGCCTCGCAGAGATGCGCCCAGCCGCGGCGGCAGGCGCGGCAGTGGCCACATTCGATATTGGGATCGACCACGACGCGATCCCCGGTCGAGATGCCGGCCACCTCCGGGCCCACATCGACCACCAGACCCGCGAATTCATGGCCCGGGACGACCGGGAAGGCTCCGACGCCGTAATTCGCCGCCAGCACCTCGAAGTCCGTATGGCAGATGCCGCTGGCCTTCACCGCGATCGTCACTTCGCCGGGTCCGGCGACCGGATCCTCCAGGCTGGCGAACCGGACCTCGCCACGAGCGGGAAAGTTGATGGCCTTCATCTGGATGTCCTCTCCTGCTGTCCCAAGCGTCTCGGCTGGTGCCGATTCGGGTACCAAACCCGATACTGGCTGACTAAGGGAGAGAAGGCAAAGCGGACGGGCGGTTTCAGACGCCGGCGACCAGCCATGCGAGATAGGCGATGTAGCAGGCGAGCAGGATCGCGCCTTCGAGCCGGGTGATCCGCCAGCCGGAGACGGCGGTCGCGACGAGAAGGGCGGTTGCCGCGAGCATCACCCAGATGTCGAAATCGGCGATGACCTCCGGGACTGCGAGCGGCTTCACGAGCGCGGTGATTCCCAGGATGCCGAGGATGTTGAAGATATTGCTGCCGAGGATGTTGCCGAAGGCGACGTCGCCGTGGCCGCGTCGGGCGGCGACGACGGAGGTAACGAGTTCGGGCATCGAGGTGCCGATGGCGACCACCGTGAGGCCGATCACTGCGTCGGAGACGCCGAGATCGGTCGCGAGGCCGACTGCCCCGGACACCAGCAGGCGCGCGCCGAGCAGGGTTACGGCGAGGCCGCCGACGAACTGGAGCGTGGCGACAAGTGGCGACGTGCCGGGGATCTCGACGCTTTCGGCCTCGGCCTCGTAAAGCTCGGCGGCGGCGGTGTGGCGACGGCGCTCGAACAGGATCGTGAGGGCAACATAGGCGACGAGACCGGCGAGCAGCACGGCGCCGGCGCCGCGTCCGAGGGTCCCGGTAAGCACGATGGCGAGGCCTGCGAGGCTCGCGGCAATCAGCACCGCGCCGTCGCGGCGGAAGGCGGCGGGATTGACGGCGACCGGGGTGATCACGGCCGCGACGCCGAGGATCAGCAGGATATTGGCGATGTTGCTGCCGACGACATTGCCGACCGCGATGCCCGGCGCACCGGCGAAAGCCGCCTGGAGACTGGTGAGAAGCTCCGGGGTCGAAGTGCCGAAGCCCACCAGCGTGAGCCCGATCACCATGGGAGACATGCCGAGGCGGCTGGCGATCGCCACCGCGCCGCGCACGAGATATTCGCCTCCGACCATCAGCGCCACGAAGCCGCCGATCACCATCAGAATGTCCAAGAACGTGATCCCCCGCGCCGCGCGGACGACATGTCCGCGACCCGGCTTCGGTCAGTTAGGCATGGCCCGTCGGAGGTGCAAGGCGTTACCAGCCCGGGGCGGGGCTTTGTCCGCGGGACCCGAAGGTCAGGCCGGGCGCGGAGGCGTAGAAGGGCTCAGACGATGGCGCCGAGTGCGAGCACACCGAGGGTGATGACGAGCAGGATCCCCATCAGGGGCAGCATGAAGCGGAAGTAGCGATCGTATCCGACACCGGCCAGCGCGAGGCCGGCGATCAGGATGGCGTTGGTGGGCAGGATCAGGGTCAGCCAGCCGCCGGCGGTGGACCACGCGGTCAGCACCAGCGCCCGGTCGATGCCGGCGAAATCGCCCAGAGGCGCGAAGACCGGCATCACCAGCGCGGTCCCGGCCGAGCCGCCGCCGACGAGGAAGACCAGCGGCAGCGAAACCGCGAAGGTGAGGATGACGAAGCCGACATTGGAGGCTCCGGTGATCAGCCCCTCCATGAAGTGCAGCACCGTGTCGATCGTCATCGAATTGGTCATCACCACGGAAATGCCGCGGGCGACGACCACAAGAAACGCCGGGCCGGTGAACTCGATCACCCCCTTGATGAAGGCGCGCGCCGTTGCGCCCTCGCCCAAGCGGCCGGCGATGCCTACGACGATCGCCATCACGAAGAACAGGGCAGTCAGTTCCGGCATCCACCAGCCAAGCTCCCAGGCGAAGGGCGAGTTGATGGTCTCGTGGGTGTAGTAATCGACCTGCGCGTTTCCGAGGATCGCGCCCCAGGGCACGATCGAGAATGTCAGGAGCGCGAATGTGAAGACAACCAGCCAGATGATGCGTTTTTCAGACCCGGTGAGAAATGAGGGGGGTGCGGCATCGGCATCGGCCAACGCACGGTCTGCGTCGTCAATCCCGACGAGTGAGCGGTCGGGATCGGCGCGTACGGTGCGGGCGTACCACAGGAGGTAGAGGATCATCGCCGTCGTCACGAGAATAAAGTGCAACGCGCGCAGCACGATGCCGTCGCCGATGGAGATATCGGCCATGTCGGAGCCGATGCCGATCACGAAGGGGTTGATGGTCGAGCCCATGCGCCCGACGAAGGGGGCAACGGTGATCACTGCGACGGCCACCATGCGATCGTAGCGCAGGGCGACGATGAGGGGCAGGATCAGGGCATACATGCCGAGCGTCTCGTCGCTCCATGACATCAACGAGCCCAGAAGTGCGAAGAGCACGCAGAGGATCACCAGCAGGAGCGGTCCCTTGGCGCGGAAACGGTAGGCGAGGTGGTGGATGCCGCGGTCGAGGGCGCCGGTGGCGAAGACCACCGTCATGAAGCCGCCGATCGCGAGGATGAACAGGAAGACCTGGACGGAGCCGAACATCAGCCCCTGATTGAAAGGGCCGACCATTCCGGTAGCGGGGTCCTGAATGCCGTAGAGGCCGTTGACCGGGGCCAGCAGCAGATCGGTGACCCGCTCTCGGAAATCCATTGGAGATTCGACGATGTGGAAGGAGCCCGGGATCGGCGCCCCGTCCGGTCCGATCTCGTACTGGCCGGGCGAGATGAAGAAGGTCCCGATCCAGACCAAGACCAGGACGCCGAGCAGGATCGTCAGGGGTGCAGGAAAGCTGCTCTTGGGCGCCTTGGACGCTTCGGATCCTGATTGCCCGTTTGCCATGCGACCCTCCCCGAACGGGTTTTCCCCAAACGTTTGAGGGGACGCTAGCCGAGGGAAAATCGTCGGGCAAGACCCCGGCTGATCGGCCACGCCGGTGACCCGCGATCAGCAGCGGCTATTGTCGGTACCTGACGATTCCCGGACTCCCGCAGGCGGCCGGATTGGCGCAGAGTGGGAAAAATGTTGGGAGGGATTGTGATGAAGGAGACGGGTGACGCGGTCGGCGGGTATTTCGACGCGGAGGCTTGCGATCTCGAGGCTTTCAGGGCGCTGATCGGGCGGGTGACGGAGCCGCGGTTGGTGCCGCGGGCGACCGAGATCGCGAAGAACGTGCCGATCTACGACATGGCGGCGGCGGGTCCAGTGCTGGACGACCCGGAGGCGCGCCGGGCGCTGATGGGCGAATGGGCACGGGTTCTGATGGACGGCGCCGGGGTGCTGGTGCTTCGGGGCGCCTGCCCGGACCGGGCGGCGCTCGACGGCGCGGCGCGGGTGTTCGAGGCGATCATCGCGGAGGAGAAGGCGGTGAGCGGCGGCGGGGCCGATCACTTCGCCGCCGCCGGAAGCAATGACAGGGTGTGGAATGCGCTGCAGAAGCTCTGCGAGCGCGCGCCGGACTTGCATCTGAGGTGCTTCGCCAGTCCGGCGATCGCGGCGGTCTGCGAGGCCTGGCTGGGGCCCGGCTACCAGATGACGGCGCAGGTGAACCTCGTGCATCCGGGGGGCGCGCCGCAGCAGGCGCATCGGGACTATCACCTGGGGTTCCAGACCGCTGCGGTGGCTGCAGCCTTTCCGGCGCATGTGCATGATCTCTCTCCGGTGCTGACGCTGCAAGGCGCGGTGGCGCATTGCGACATGCCGATCGAGAGCGGGCCGACCAAGCTGCTGCCATTCTCGCAGGCCTACCGGCCGGGCTACGTGGCGTGGCGGCGGGATGATTTCCGGGCGCTGTTCGAGGACCGGCATGTGCAGCTGCCGCTGGCGACCGGGGATGCGCTGTTCTTCAATCCGGCGCTGTTCCATGCGGCGGGGGCGAACAGGAGCACGGATATCCGGCGCATGGCAAACCTGTTGCAGGTTTCCTCGGCATTCGGGCGGGCGATGGAAAGCGTCGATCGCGCGCGGATGTGCAAGCGGCTCTATCCCCATGCGCTGGCGGCGCATCGGGCGGGCGATCCGGGACGGCTGGCCCTCGAGGCTGCGATCGCGGCAACGGCGGAAGGCTATGCGTTTCCCACCAATCTCGATCGCGATCCGCCCGTGGGCGGCCTTGCGCCGGAGAGCCAGCAGGCGTTCTTCCTGCGTGCTCTCGAAGAGGGCATGTCCGAAAGTGACTTCGTGGCGCATCTCGATGGGATGGCGGCGAATCAGCGGGCCTGAGGGAGCACGGCATGAAAAAGGCCGCGCCGGGGGATCTCCGGCGCGGCCTCTGGATCGGGTCTCGCGGTCTCAGGCGATGGTGCGTTCGATTTCCTCGGTCTCGAAGATCTCGATGACGTCGCCCTCGCGAATGTCCTCGTAGTTCTCGAAGGCCATGCCGCATTCCTGGCCGCCCTGCACTTCCTTGACCTCGTCCTTGAAGCGCTTGAGCGTCTTGAGCTTGCCCTGATGGATCACGACGTTGTCGCGCAGGAGGCGCACGCCGGCGGAGCGGCGGGCGAGGCCCTCGGTGATGCGGCAGCCAGCGACCTTGCCGACGCCGGTGACCTTGAAGACCTCGAGGATCTCGGCATAGCCGATGAACTTTTCCTTGATCTCGGGACTGAGGAGGCCCGAGGCGGCCTTCTTCACGTCGTCAACCAGATCGTAGATGATCGAGTAATAGCGGATCTCGACGCCCTTCTGGTTCGCGGATTCGCGGGCCGGCGCGTTGGCGCGGACATTGAAGCCGATGATCGGGGCGCGGGACGCCTCGGCGAGACCGACATCGCTTTCGGTGATGGCGCCGACGCCCGAATGCAGCACGCGGATGCGGACCTCGTCGGTGGAGATCTTCTCGAGCGCCTGCACGATCGCCTCTGCCGAGCCCTGCACGTCGGACTTCACCAGAACCGGAAGTTCCTGCAGATCCTCGTCGGCCTTCGCCTTGGCCAGAAGCTGGTCCAGAGTGGTGGCGGAGCCGGCCGCCGCGCGCTTGTCGCGGGTGAGGCGGGCGCGATAATCGGCGATCTCACGGGCGCGGCCCTCGCTGTCGACCACGTTGAGCACGTCGCCCGCCTCGGGAGTACCATTGAGACCAAGCACTTCGACCGGCACGGACGGGCCGGCCTCGTCGACACGGTCGCCCTGATCGTTGATGAGCGCGCGCACACGGCCCCATTGCTCGCCGACCACGAAGATGTCGCCGCGTTTCAGGGTGCCCTTCTGGACCAGAACCGTCGCCACGGGACCGCGGCCGACATCGAGCTTGGCCTCGATCACGGCGCCTTCGGCGTTGCGCTCGGGGTTGGCCTTGAGGTCGAGCACCTCGGCCTGCAGCGCGATGGCCTCGAGCAGGGTGTCGAGACCGGTGCCGTTGATGGCGGAGACCTCGACATCGAGCACGTCGCCGCTCATCGCCTCGACCACGACCTCGTGGTTGAGAAGCTGGGTGCGGACGCGGTTCACGTCGGCGCCGGGTTTGTCGATCTTGTTGATCGCCACGATCATCGGCACCTTGGCCGCCTTGGCGTGATTGATCGCCTCGATGGTCTGGGGCATCACGCTGTCATCGGCCGCGACCACGAGGATCACGATATCTGTGACCTGCGCACCGCGCGAGCGCATCGAGGTGAAGGCAGCGTGGCCCGGCGTGTCAAGGAACGTCACCAGCGCGCCGCTCGGGGTCTTCACCTGATAGGCGCCGATATGCTGGGTGATGCCGCCGGCCTCGCCGGAGACCACGTTGGTCTTGCGGATGGCGTCGAGCAGCGAGGTCTTGCCGTGATCGACATGGCCCATGATCGTCACGACGGCCGGGCGCGGCACTTCGGCGCCCTCGTCGTCGCCGGCGGACTGCACGATCACGTCTTCCACATCGGCTTCGGAGACCCGGCTGACACGGTGGCCGAATTCCTCGACGATGAGGGTGGCGGTGTCGGCGTCGATGCTCTGGTTCTGGGTCGCCATGATGCCGTTCTGCATCAGGGCCTTCACCACCGCGGCGACACGTTCGGCCATGCGGTTGGCGAGTTCCTGCACCGTGATGGCGTCGGGGATCTTCACGTCGCGCACGACCTTCTCGCGCTCGCCGGACTGGCCCATCATCTTGCGCTTCTCGCGCTCCTGGCGGCGCTTCATCGCCGCCATCGAGCGCTGGCGTCCACCCTCGTCGGTGGCGCGGGCGATCGTCAGCTTGCCGGCGCGCCGGCGGTCGTCATCACCCTTGCCGCGGCCACGCTTGTCATCGGCGCCGGGCTTCGCATCATGGGTCTTGCGCGGGCCGACCGGTTTTCCGGCCTCGGCACGGGCGGCCTGCGCCTGCGCGGCGGCCGGGTCGATGACTTCCGATTCGGCGGGCTTCGCCCTGCCACCGGATCGCGGGGTCGCGCCGGATTCGGCAGCGGCCTTCTCCTCGGCCTCGGCCGCGGCGCGTTGTTCGGCGATCTCGCGCTCCTTCTCGGCGCGCTCCGCGGCATCCTTCTCGGAGCGCAGCCGCGCGAGTTCGGACTCGCGCGCTGCGGCCGCTTCCTGCTCCTGCTTCGCGCGATCAGCTTCTTGCGACTGCGCGGCTTCCACAGCCTTGCGCCGGCGCTCGAACTCGGCGTCGGAAAGGGTCTTCGGCGCGCCGCCGCGGCCCTTGCCACCGGCCGCGCTTCCGGCACCCGCGCCGGGTTTTTGGGGAACGACGACTCGCTTGCGCTTGTGCTCCACCGTGACCGACTTGGTACGGCCATGGCTGAAGCTCTGGCGCACATGGCTGGTCTCGGTGCCGCCGCGCAGCCCGAGGGTCTTGCCCTTGCGATCGTCGTCCTTGGTATCACTCATCCAGTCTCAGCCTTTCCCGCGGGGGCATTCCCCCACCCTACTTACGCCAGCGCCGCCCCGAACCTGTGCCGGTCATTTCGGGCCCTGATGCCTGACAGGCGCAGGGCCTCCGTCGATGCACGGTCAGCAAGACCGCCCGCCAGCACGGCGGCATGTATCACACGATCCCGGCCGAACGCCATGCCCAATTCGGCAGCGCTCAGGCACGTGATCCGCGTCTCTTCACCCGCGGGCGGACGCAGGCCGGCGGCTTCGCGCGGCGATCCGTCCGCGGCCTGCAGCAGCAGGGCCGCAGCCCCCGACCGCAGGGCGTCGAGTGTCTTCTCGCGTCCCGCCACCGCCTCACCCGCCTTGCGTGCAAGGGCCACTCGCTCGACGAGCAGTCTTGCAACCAGTGACTCGACCCGGTCGACCAGATCGGCCGGCACCACGACCGGAGCCTTCGCGGCGCGGGGAAACAATCCCTTTGCCACCGCCTTCTCAAGCACCGCACGCTCGGCGGTGACCCAGATGCCGCGGCCCGGCAGCTTGCCGGTCATGTCCGGCACGAGAGAGCCATCGGGACCGACGACGAAGCGCAGCAGGTCGCGTTTCGGCCGGGTCTCGCGCGTGACGATGCAGCGCCGTTCCGGTCCGTCGATCTGCGTCCGCATGCGCCCGCCCCGTGCCATCGTCCGACTCAGACGCGCGGCGCCTCCGCATCGGTGCCGGGCTCGCCACCGGCGAACTCCGCCGCCACGTCGTCTTCCCCGTCACCTGCCTCGGCGTCCTCGTCTTCCGCCGGTTCGAGATCCGCCGCATCGACCCAGCCGAGATCGACGCGGGCGCGCATGACGAGGTGCTGGGCCTCTTCGAGGTTCATGTCGAACTTCTCGAGAAGGCCCGTATCCTTCACGCGCTTGCCGTCGACGGTCGTGTAGCCGCCTGCGAGCTCCCAGTCGGCGCAGGTCGCGAAGTCTTCCAGCGTCTTGATGCCGTCCTCGGCCAGCGCCTCGATCATCTGCGGGGTCAGGCCCTCGAATTCGACGAGGCTGTCCTCGACGCCGAGTTCGCGGGCATGGGCCAGCGCCTTGGCGTTCATTTCCTCGAGGCTTTCGCGGGCCCGGGCCTGCAGTTCCTCGGCGGTCGTCTCGTCGAAGCCGTCGATGCCGGCGATCTCCTCGGCATCGACGTAAGCGACCTCCTCAAGCGTCGTGAACCCTTCGGAGACCAGCAGCTGGGCCACCATCTCGTCGACGTTGAGCTGATCCATGAAGAGCTGGCTGCGCTCGGCGAATTCGGCCTGACGGCGTTCGCTTTCCTGCGCCTCGGTGAGGATGTCGATATCGAAGCCGGTGAGCTGCGAGGCGAGACGGACGTTCTGGCCGCGCCGGCCGATGGCGAGCGAGAGCTGCTCGTCCGGCACCACGACCTCGATCCGCTCGCTCTCGTCGTCGAAGACGACCTTGGCGACTTCGGCGGGCTGGAGCGCGTTGACGAGGAAAGTGGGCGCGTCCTCGTTCCAGGGGATGATGTCGATCTTCTCGCCCTGGAGCTCGTTGACAACCGCCTGCACGCGGCTGCCGCGCATGCCGACGCAGGCGCCGACCGGGTCGATGGAACTGTCGTAGGAGATGACGCCCATCTTGGCGCGGGACCCCGGATCGCGGGCGACCGCCTTGATCTCGATGATGCCGTCGTAGATTTCCGGCACTTCCATCTTGAAGAGCTCGGCCAGGAATTCCGGTGCGGTGCGGCTGAGGAAGATCTGTGGTCCGCGGGTCTCGTGGCGAACCTCGCGAATCAGTGCACGCACCCGGTCGCCGTTGCGGAACGCTTCGCGCTGGATCAGCTGGTCCCGGCGCAGGATCGCCTCACCGCGGCCGACATCGACGATGACGTTGCCGTATTCGGTGCGCTTGACGATGCCGTTGATGATCTCGCCGGCGCGGTCCTTGAATTCCTCGTACTGGCGCATGCGTTCGGCCTCGCGGACCTTCTGCATGATGACCTGCTTGGCCGATTGCGCGGCGATTCGCCCGAAATCCATCGGCGGAAGCGAATTGGTCAGGTAGTCGCCGATCTGTGCGTCTTCCTTGATGGCGCGGGCATCCTCGAGCAGCAATTCGGTGAAGTGATTCTCCACCTCCTCGACCACGTGGCGATAGCGGGTCATCTCGAGCTCGCCCGACTTGCGGTCGATCTTCGCGCGGATGTCGTATTCGGCGCCGTAGCGCGAGCGCGCGGCCTTGCCGAGACTGTCTTCCATCGCCTCGATCACGAGGACGGGATCGATCATCTTCTCGCGGGCGACCGCATCCGCGATCTGCAGAAGTTCCAGCCGGTTGGCAGAAGTCACGCTCATTGCTTTTCCTCACCCATGTCGGAGCTTTCGGTATCGGTATCGGTGGTCGTATCCGTCTCGATCTCGTCGAAGCCGTCGAGGTCGCCGGGCTCGAAGCCCTGTGCCTTGCGCGCGGCAAGGCTCTCGGCGATCAGCGCATCGGTGAGCACGAGCTTGGCGTCGGTGATCATGTCGAAGTCGAGGCCGATGGTGCCTTCGGGAATGACGATCAGCACCTCGCCGTCCTCGACGCCTTCCAGCACGCCCCGGAAGCGGCGGCGACCGTCGATCAACTCGGCCGTCTCGATGCGCACATCGTAGCCCTCGTAGCGCTCGAAATCCTTCAGCCGGGTCAGGGGGCGGTCGATGCCGGGCGAGGAGACCTCGAGGCTGTACTCGCCGGCGATCGGATCCTCGACGTCGAGCACGGCGGAAACCGCGCGGCTGATCTTCGCACAATCCTCGACCTCGATACCGCCGTCGGGCCGCTCGGCCATGATCTGCAGCGTCGTGCGCTTGCCGCTCATCAGACGGATGCGCACAGGTTCGAAGCCCATCCCCTCGATGGTGGGTGCGACGATGCCGGCGATGCGGCGGTCGATGGCGGCCTTGGCGACGAGGTCAGCCACAAGGTCTCTCCTGGCACAAAAAAACGGGCCAGCGGCCCGTTGCATTTTTCCGGTGGCGGCCGAGAGGCTCGGCTGCCGCTGTTGGGGTGGGATATAGGCAGGGCGCGCCGGTGATGCAAGGGCAATCCGCGCGGGGCGATTTCAACCGTCGTAAGGACGCATCACATCGTCGGGGCCGACGCGGCGGAACAGGACGACGCTGCCTTCCGAATGGCGGGGATCGTAGACCAGCCCCTGCCCTGCCAGGGTGGCGAAGAGCCGGCCGACACCGGCGAGACCGGTGACATGATCGTGGACCTCGAGGAAGACCCGGTCGACGCCGGACAGATCGGCATCCTCGAAGAGCCCGACTTCAGCGCCCTCGACATCGCAGACGATCAGGTCGATGCCCTCCTCGCGCAGGAGGTCGTCGAGCCGGGTGGTCGGCACGTCGATGCTGTCGAGATAGGGGTTGGGGCCCGGCAGCAGCGATCCCATCCAGAAGTCCGTGCGGCGAAAAAAGGTCTTCTTGGGGCAATCCTCGTTGGTCAGGACTGTGTTGAGCCGGCGCACCTTTCGGACGCGATTGCAGGAATGCAGATCCGACATGTAGTCCATGAGGCCGGGATTGGCTTCGACGGCGAGCACACTCGCCACGCGCCGCTCGCGCGAGAGCAGGGTCGAGATGTATCCCAGGCCGGCGCCTATCTCGAGCACCCGGTCTCCGGGCTCGACGATGCGGGGGATCTGGCGGGCTTCCTCGGTCTCGAAACGGCCGCTTACGATGGCGGCCCGGATTGCCGGCGTGATCACACGCGGATCGTCCGGGATCATCACGCCGCCAAGTTCCAGAAACGAATGCGGAGCGAGTTTATGCGAGGCTGATTCGACCATAGGTTGAAAGACACGTTATTGTGTCGCATCTGTCCAGCAACTTAAACGTGCATTTCACGAAAAAATTGATCGCTTGACGCAACGTCAAGTCGATGTGACCGACCTTGACAGGTCGAAATCAGCGTGGGCTTTTCTTCGAGAGGATACGCTGGAGGGTCCGGCGATGCATGTTGAGCCGTCGCGCGGTCTCGGACACATTGCGATCGCACAGTTCGTACACCCGCTGGATATGCTCCCACCGCACGCGATCTGCTGACATCGGATTTTCGGGAGGCTCGGGCTTCGCGTCGTCGGGTGCGAGCAAGGCGCTGGTCACGTCACCGATGTCGGCAGGCTTGGCAAGGTAGTCCTTCGCCCCGAACTTCACCGCAGCAACCGCGGTCGCGATCGCCGCGAAACCGGTCAGCACGACGATACGGCTATCCGGACGATTCTGCCGCAGCAACTCGATCACGTCGAGACCATTGCCGTCCTCCAGACGCAACTCGACGATCATGTAGGCCGGCGGATCGTTGAGGATCGCCCGGCGCGCATCCGCCGCCGACGATACGCAGGTCACTTCGAAACCGCGCTTCTCAAGTGCGCGGCTTGTCCCGCGCAAGGAAGGTCCGTCGTCATCGACGATCAGGAGCGTCCTGTCCGTGTCCGGATCATTGTCCTGCTGCAAGGCCACCATTGTGTCCAACCCGCATTGTTACGCGAGACGAACTAGCGTGGCGCAGGGTCAGGTCAAACAGGGGCGTATCACAACCTCGAAGCGAAGCATCCGACAGTGTCGGCCAACTCCTGCGGGGTGGTGTCGGACGGGAAGAACTCCAGAAAACCGACTTCCGGGGCGACCAGATAGGTGAAGGTCGAATGATCCATCAGGTAATATTCGGGATCATCACCGGCCTTGCGGAAATAGACCTTGTAGGCGGTGGCCGCGGCCGACACCTGGTCGGGTGTTCCGGTCATGCCCAACAGGCGCGGATGCAGAGCGTCGGTAAAGTCGGCGACGGCTTCGACGGTGTCACGCGCCGGGTCGATCGAAACGAAGGCGAGGTTCACGTTCACGCCGCGTTCTTCGAGCATGTCCGCGGCGATGGCGTTGCGCGAGAGATCGTTGGGGCAGAAATCCGGGCAGAAGGTGTAGCCGAAATAGAGCAGGGTCAGATCGGTGATCGCCTCGGCATCGGTGATGGCGTCACCGGTCTCCGATACCAGGTCGAACGGGCCGCCGATCGCGGCGCCGCCGACCACGGTTCCGCGCCGGCATTCGGCAAACTGATCGTCGCCCGCACCGTTGAGCACCAGATAGCCGCCCACGGTCATGCCCAAGAGAACGGCCGCAACGGCGAAGAGGGCGATGATACGGACCATGGATGGCGTTTCCTGCATGTGAGACCAGTAACCTGATCGCATGGTCGGCAGGGCGGTTGCAAGACTGGCTGGGGTCGCAGGCCGCCGCAGGGAAACAGCGTCCGCTGCTGCCGGACTTAAGCATTCGTTAACCACGAACGCCTTTTATCGCCGCGCAGACGCGCCCCAGGCAGCAAGGTGCAGGCCCGCATGGATTTCTCCCGCTTTTCGCTGACGGATCTGCCTCTGGCGGACCTCATACCGCAACCGTCCGAGCCGATGATCGCCGCCGTCGTGAGTGCGGTGGCGACCCTTGCGCTGGTGGCGGCGTTCCGTCCCCGCGGGGCGAGAAGGGGCAGTTCGCTGGAGGCGGACGGCCCGGATCCGGCGGCCTGCGACTTCCTGATCAACGGCACGAGCCTCAAGAGCATCAGCGAACCGGGCCGCGCCCTGCTTGCGGGCCTCGGGCGTACCGGGTCGCGGCTGGCCGCCCTGACGGAGCATCTGGCGCAGGATTTCGACGGGATTCAGGACGATATAGAGACATTGGTGCTCTACGGCACCGGCTTTCGCCGGCACAGCCAGCGCCGCGACGGCAGCACGGTGGAGGTGCTGGGCTCCCCCCGCGGCGATGCGGCCTTCCTGTCGATCCGGCCCGCAAGCGAGGACGCCCGCGCGCTGCAGGAAGCCCGGGCCGCACTGCGCCGGACCGGCGGTGAGGCCAGGTTCCTGCGCGACGTGATCGACCACGCGCCGGTGATCGCCTGGAGCCTGAGCCCCGAGGGCAAGGTGACCTGGGCGAACGCCGCCTATCGCGACCGCTTCGACACCTCGAAGACCGATTTGCCGGATCATCGGCTGCCGAATGCCTTCGGCCACGTGCTCGAGGAAGTGCCGCTGACCGCGAAGGGTTCGGGCAGCCGCAGCCGGGTCTCGGTGGCCGCACCGGGCGATGCCGAAGCGCGCTGGTACGAAGTGCTCCAGAGCGTCGGAGCCGGCGGCGAGACCCTGGGTTACGCTCTGGCCGCCGACGATCTGGTGTCCGCCGAAGCTTCGCTCAGACGCTTCGTCGAGACGCTGACCGAGACCTTCGCGCATCTGCCGATCGGTCTGGCGGTCTTCGACAAGAACCGGCGGCTCGGGCTCTTCAATCCCGCCCTGACCGATCTGGTGAAGATCGATGCTGTCTGGCTTGCCGGGCGGCCGAGCCTGCGCGACTTCCTCGAACGGCTGCGCGAAACCCGGCAAATGCCGGACCAGAAAGACTTCACGTCGTGGCGGCGGAAGCTCGGCGAACTGGAAGAGGGTGCCCGAGACGGCACCTACGAGGAGAACTGGGTGCTGCCGTCGGGCAAGATATTCCGGGTGACGGGGCGACCGCATCCACAGGGCGCTCTGGCGTTCCTGTTCGAGGACATCTCGAGCGCGATCATGATCGAGCGGAAATACCGCTCGGAACTGGAGTTGAGCCAGGCGACGTTCGACCGGCTGTCCGAGGCGGTGGCGCTGTTCGATGCTTCCGGGTCACTCGTCTTCGTCAATTCGGCCTTTGAGACGCTCTGGGGTGTCGATCCGATGAATCAACTTGACGGTCCGGGGATCGGGGCGTTGACGAGCCTCTGGTCCGAGCGCTGCGCGCCGAGTGCAGCCTGGGAACGGCTGACGGAATTCGCGACCGCCGCCGAGGCCCGCACCAGCTGGAATGCCGCTTTGCAGACGACGGACGGGCGGCAGCTGGAAATGCGCGTGGCGCCGATGCCGGACGCCTCCGCGCTGGTGGTGTTCCGCGAAGTGGCTGATAGCGCGGGCGAGACCGCGCCGGCCGTGATCTTGCAGTCAGGCGATTCCGCACTGGACGGTCTCGCGCTCGACCTTGTGGCGTCGCCTGCGGAAACCCTGCTCAACCGGCTCCGCGCCGATGCGGTGCCCGGACGTCTCGATGCGGCGGCAGCGGCCCTGCGCGACGGACTCGACCGGGCGCGTGATCTTGCCACCGGTGCCCGCGGGACCGGTAGGGGCACATTGCCCGGGCTCACCGCCATGCTGGCGAGCCGGGGGTTGGCGCTCGACGCACCCGACGGCGCCGGTCTCACCGATCCCGAGCGCCGCCGGGCCGCCTTTGCGCTGGCCCTCGGTGCGGCCGATCTCGCAGCAAGGGACGGAACCCTGCAGCTGGCCGTGGGAGAGGATGCGTCGGGGAGCACTCTGACCGTGACCGTGCCGGCCGATCCCGCGGCGACGGAAGGTGCCGGAACCGCCTTGGCCCGGCGGGTCATTTCCGAAAGCGGCGGTACGCTCGAGATCGGCCGGGTGGACGGCATTGTGCGGCTGTCCGCGCGCCTGCCGGTCCGCGTGCCCGGCGCGCCGGACGGGACCCTCGCGACGGTCTTGCCGTTGCATGCCTGACCAAGGCGCACCGACCGGGCTTGAACCGCCGCGGGCGGCTCGGATAGACCCGTCGTGGGAGAAACCCTGCGGATCGGACCTGACCGGATGCCCACCCTGCTGCTCGAGGATCCAGAGGCGACGGCGCGGCTGGCGGAGCGCATCGCGCCAGACCTGAAACCCGGAGACACGCTCGCGCTGATCGGCGATCTGGGCGCCGGCAAGAGCCTGTTCGCCCGCGCGATCATCGCCCGGAGGCTCGCCGCATCCGGACAGCGGGAAGACATCCCCTCGCCGAGCTACACGCTTGTGCAGACCTACGAGGCGGGCGGGGTCGAGATCTGGCACGCCGATCTCTACCGGCTCGGCGATCCCGGTGAGATCGACGAGCTGGGTCTAGAGGAGGCTTTCGGCGGGGCGATCTGCCTTGTGGAATGGGCCGACCGGCTCGGTTCGGACCTTCCGGCGCGACGCCTCGACGTGCACCTCGACTTCGTGGCGGGGCGCGATGCGGAACGGCTCTGCCGGATCGAGCCGCAGGGGGGCGGATGGGGCTGGATCGACAGGCATTGTCAGGCAGACGCGGCATGACCCGCGACGCCGTGATCCGGGCCTTTCTCGACAGGCATGGCTGGCGGGACGCCGTCCGGAGCCCGCTGGCAGGCGATGCCTCGGCGCGGCGCTACGAGCGCCTGCGCCGCGCGTCCGGTCCGGCGATCCTCATGGACATGCCGCCAGGCAGCGGGCTCGATCCGCGACCCTATCTCGCCGTGGCGGACTGGCTGCGGGCCGGGGGCTTCAGTGCGCCGGAGATCCTCGCGGCGGAGCCGGAGAGCGGGCTGGTTCTGATCGAGGATCTCGGAGACGATCTGCTGGCGGTTCTGTGCGACCGGGAACCGGACCGGGCGGAGGCCCTCTATTCCGCGGCAGTGGATGTCCTGGCAGACCTGCAGGCCCGTCCGCTGCCGGGTGCCGATGCGGGCTGGGCCCCGCCGCCCTACGACATGGCATTCCTGATGCGCGAGGTGCGGCTGGTGCCGGACTGGTATCTGCCGGCCGCCACCGGGCGGGCGGTGTCGGGCGATCTCGTGGCCGAGTACGACGCCCTCTGCCAGGCGGCGCTCGAAGCGATCCCGGCCACCGCGCCGACCGTGGTCCTGCGTGATTTCCACGCGGAGAACCTGATCTGGCTGCCCGATCGCACCGGCATCGCGCGGATCGGCATCCTCGACTTTCAGGACATGCTGATCGGGCATCCGGCCTATGATCTGGTTTCGCTGCTCGAAGATGCCCGGCGTGACACCAGCGCCGACCTGCGCGCCGCGCTGACGGCGCGGTATCTCGCCCGGAGCGGCGCGGAACCGGAGGCATTCCTGCAGGCGGCAGCGACACTTTCGGCGCAGCGCAACCTCAAGATCCTCGGTCTCTTCACGCGGCTCTGCCGGCAGGATGCAAAGCCCCGCTACCTCGACTTCCTGCCGCGCGTCTGGAGGCATCTCGAGCGTGACCTCGCGCATCCGGCGCTGGCCGACCTTCGGGCTTTCGTAAGCCACAACGTGCCAGCTCCGGACGCGTCGGTCAGGGCCGCGCTGCTCGCGCCAGCGGCATGAGCCCGGGTGCGATCATGATCTTCGCGGCCGGGCTCGGTACCCGCATGGGAGCGCTCACCCGGGACCGGCCAAAACCGTTGATCGAGGTCGCCGGCCGGCCGCTGATCGACCACGCGCTGACGCTGGCAAGACAGGCCGGGATCGAGCGGATCGTGGTCAACAGCCATGCCCATGCCGACATGCTCGAAGCCCATCTCGCGGCCCGGGCGCCGGACGTTCGCGTCGCGCACGAGCCGCTCTTGCTCGAGACCGGGGGTGGCCTGCTGGCTGCGCGGCCGTTGCTGGCGACGGGGACGGCCTTCACGCTCAACGCCGACATGGTCTGGACCGGGCCGAACCCGCTCGGAGCCCTTGCCCGCGACTGGCCGGAGGCCCGCGCGCGGGGTGCGCGGGGCCTGCTCTGCCTGGTCCCGCAGGACGCGGCCGTCGGGCATTCCGGTCCGGGCGATTTCTTCCGCGCAGCAGATGGTCGCCTGACTCGGCGGGGGGACGCCGCGCGGGCGGACTTCGTGTTTGCCGGGGCGCAGATTCTTGATCTCTCGGTGCTGGATGCATGGGCGCCGGGCGCCTTTTCGCTCAATCTGGTCTGGGATCGACTGCTCGCCGACGGGGCCCTTTTCGGTATCGTGCATCGGGGCGGCTGGATCGATGTGGGGACGCCGGACGGGATCGTGCTGGCCGAAGCGGAACTCGCGCGGTGACGCGGCTCTTTGCGCCGGTTGCCGGTCCGCGTGTCTTCGGCCTGCCACCGGGGATCGATTTCGGACGCGCGCTGCGCGACGGGCTCGACGCACGGCTTGCAGGCCAGCCGCCGGACGCGGTGGCCCGGGTGGAGATCTGGGTGAACACCCAGCGCGCGCGCCGGATGCTCGTCGAGGCCTTCGCCGAAGGCCCGGCACGGCTGTTGCCCCGGATCCGTGTGGTGACCGAACTGGCCAACGACCCGCTGGCGCCGCTCTTGCTCGGCCCGGAGGTGCCGCCCCTCCGGCGCAAGCTCGAACTGGCGCGGCTGATCCGGGCGCTTGTCGCGGCCGAACCGGGTGTCGCGGCGGAGACCGCGGTCTTCGATCTCGCTGACAGTCTGGCGGAGCTGCTCGACGCATTGCAGGGCGAAGGGCTTGATCCGGCCTGCCTGAGCCGGATCGATGCGGATCGTCATGCAGCGCACTGGCAACGCAGCCTGCGCTTTCTCGAAATCCTGCGCGACTACGTGGCGCAGACCGGGACCGACGGAGCGCAGGGCCGCATGCGCGCGGTCGCTGCCGCCTGGGCGCAATCCTGGGCCGACGCACCGCCCGATCATCCTGTGATCGTCGCCGGCTCGACGGGATCGCGCGCAGCGACCCGGACCTTCATGGACGCGGTGGCGCGGCTTCCCCAGGGGGCACTGGTTCTGCCGGGGCTCGACTTCGACCTGCCCTCGGCGGTCTGGGAGCGGCTCGATGCCACGGATGCCGGCGCGGCCGATCACCCGCAGCATGGCTTCCGGCGGCTGGCCGATGCACTCGGCTTCGATCCCGGAGCCGTTCCGCTCTGGCATGACACCGCAGCACCTGTGCCGGAGCGCAACGCGCTGGTCTCGCTGGCGCTGCGGCCCGCGCCGGTGACGGATCAGTGGCGCTCGGACGGACGGGCGCTGGCGGGGCGCCTCGGTCCGGCGCTGGCGACCCTCGACTGGGTCGAAGCGCCGGATCAGCGCAGCGAGGCGCGGGTGATCGCGCTCGCCCTGCGCGAAGCGGCGGAAAGCGGGCAGCGAGCCGCACTGATCACGCCGGACCGATCGCTGGCCCGGCGGGTGACCGCGGAGCTCGATCGCTGGCGGCTGATCCCCGACGACAGCGCCGGCCGGCCGCTGGGCCTGACCCCGCCCGGGACGCTGCTCAGGCATCTCGCGGATTGCGCCGGTCAGCCGCTGACGCCCGAAGCATTGCTGATCCTGCTCAAGCATCCGCTGGTGGCCAGCGCGCCGGGGGGACGGAGCGCACACGGGCCTCTGGTACGGCGGCTCGAGCGGGAGAAGCTGCGCGGCGGTGCACCTGTGATCGACTGGCAGGATCTGGCCGTCTGGGCCGCGAAGGCGGGCGATGGCGCTCCCGTGTGGACCCGATGGCTGGAAGGGGCGCTCGCGCCGCTGGCGCGCCCGGGGCGCACAGCTCTGGCAGCGCATGTCGCCCGGCAGCGGACGGCCGCGGAACAGCTCGCCGCCGGTCCGGACGCCGCAGAGGCGCACGGGCTCTGGGACAAGGATGCCGGCGCCGAGGCAAGGGCCCTGATGGAAGACCTGGCCCTGCATGCGGATGCGGGCGAGGCGATGTCGGCCGTCGAGTACCGCGCCCTCCTGATCTCGCAGATGGCGGCGCGCGACGTGCCGGAGGAGGCGGTGGTCACCGATGCCGGCATCGCGATCTGGGGAACGCTGGAGGCGCGCGTGCAATCGGCCGACCTTGTCATCCTCGGCGGGATCAACGAGGGCATCTGGCCGCGACATCCGCAGCCCGATCCCTGGCTGAGCCGGGGCCTGCGCGCCGAGATCGGCCTGCCGAGCCCCGAGGTGCAGGTCGGGCTGTCCGCACATGATTTCCAGCAGGCGATCTGCGCGAAGCGGGTGATCCTGACGCGCGCGACCCGGGATGCAGAGGCGCCGACCGTGGCTTCGCGCTGGCTGCTGCGGCTCGGGAACCTTCTGGCCGGGCTCGGATCGGAGGGCGCGACGGCGCTCGAGGCCGCTCGGAATCGGGGAGCAACGCGGCTCGCGCAGGCGGCCAGCCTCGACAGGCCTCCCGCCGATCTGGTGCGCCGGCCGTCGATGCAACCCGCCCGAAGGCCGTCGCCGCGCCCCCCGCTCCCGGCCCGGCCGAACCGGCTTTCGGTCACGCAGATCGAGACCCTGGTGCGCGACCCCTACGCGATCTACGCGAAGAAGGTGCTCGATCTCCGACCGCTCGACCCGCCCGGTCGGCAGGCCGATGCACTGGCGCGTGGATCGGCGCTGCATGCAGCACTGGAGCGGTTCGTCGATGTTACGGCGGCCGGGCTTCCCGAGGATGCGCGAAGTATCCTCGCGCAGAGTGTGATCCATGCCCTCGACGAGACCACACCATGGCCGGCGGTGCGCGCCATCTGGGCCTCCCGGATGGACCGCGCTGCGGACTGGTTCCTGCGCGAAGAGGCGGCGCGCCGGGTGCGGGGCAGACCCGCGGCGCGCGAGGTCCGGGGCGCGCATACCACCGAAATCGCCGGCCGACCGTTCACCGTCCATGCGACGGCGGACCGGCTCGATGTGACCCCGGACGGGCGGGTGGCGATCTATGACTACAAGTCGGGCGGCGTGCCGAGCGCGAAGGAAGCCGCGGCCTTCCACCTGCAATTGCCGCTCGAGGCGATCATCGCGGCAGCGGGTGGCTTTGAAGGTCTGACGGCCGCGCAGGCCGCGCATCTGGAACTGATCGGGCTCGGCGCGCGCAAGAGCCTCCTTCTGGATGCCGATCCCGAAGCGCTCGCGGAAACCTGGGCGCATCTGAAGGACCTGATCACCCGCTACCGCGATCCGCTGACCGGCTTCACCGCCCGGTTGCGACCCCAGCTTCAGAGCTATGCCAGCGACTACGATCACCTGTCGCGCAAGGGGGAGTGGGCCGACGGGGACGCGCCGGAGGGTGCGGCATGAACGAGGCGACGCTGGCCCAGATCCGCGCCGCCCGGCCCGATGCGTCGAGTTGGGTGGCGGCGAATGCGGGCTCGGGCAAGACCAAGGTGCTGACCGACCGGGTGGCACGGCTCCTTCTCGCCGGCACCGCGCCGCAGCGGATCCTGTGCCTGACCTACACCAAGGCGGCGGCGGCGGAGATGCAGAACCGGCTCTTCGCGACGCTGGGCGCCTGGGCCATGCTCGACGACGATCCGCTGCGCGCGGCACTCCGGGAGCTTGGGACCGACGAGGACCACCTCGCCTCCGACAACCTCGACGCCGCCCGGCGATTGTTCGCGAAAGCGCTCGAGACACCCGGCGGGCTGAAGATCCAGACGATCCACGCTTTCTGCGAGGTGATCCTGCGCCGCTTCCCGCTCGAGGCGGGGATCGCGCCGCAATTCCAGGTGCTCGAGGACCGGCAGGCGCGGGCGATGCGGGCGGAAGTGCTGGACAACCTGGCCGAGACGCTGCCCGGGGCGGTGGCCGATCTGGTGCGGTTCCTGTCGGGGGACGATCCGGATGGCCTGCTGAGCGAGATCGGGCGGCACCGGGCCGCCTTTGCGCAACCTTTCGATGCCGATGCCCTCGCCCGCGCCTTCGGGGCCGATCCGGAGCTCGATCTTGCGGAGTTGGCCACACGGACGGTGACAGCGGAGGATCTGGAGTGCCTGCGCGCCTTCCTGCCGATCCTGTCCGCTTCCGGCCCCAATGACGCGAAGGCGGGCGCCACGTTCGCCGATGCCCTTGCCGCGGACCCAAGGGAGCGGCTGGTCCTGCTCGAAAGCGTTCTGCTGACCGGCGAGGGAGCGGCCGAACCGTTCTCGGCCAAGATCGGCAAATTGCCGACCAAGGCCGTTCGGGCGGCGCATGAAGGGCTTAGCGGAGCGCTCGATGACCTGATGCTGCGCGTCGAGGCGGCGCGCGCCCAGCGCGTGGCCCAGGCCGCCTTCGAGAAATCGTCGGCGCTGAACCGCTTCGCGCGGACATGGATCGCGGCGCTCGACGGACGCAAGGCGGCGGGCGGGCTGCTCGATTTCGACGACATGATCGATCGCACGCGGCTATTGCTCTCCGATCCCGGCGTTGCGGCCTGGGTGCTCTGGCGGCTCGACGGTGGCATCGATCACGTGCTGGTCGACGAGGCGCAGGATACCAGCCCGGCGCAGTGGCAGGTGGTGCGGGCGGTGTCGGAGGAATTCTTCAGCGGCGAAAGTGCGCGTCCCGGCGAGCGGACGATCTTCGTGGTCGGCGACGAGAAGCAGTCGATCTACAGTTTTCAGGGCGCCGACCCCGATGCCTTCGGCGAGATGCGCGACCGCTACCGGACGGCGCTGGAGGAGATCGGGCGGACACTGGAATCCTGCAGCCTGATCCACAGCTTCCGCTCGGCGCCACCGGTGCTCGATCTGGTCAATGCCGTTTTCGCAGGCCCGGCCGGGATGGGTCTCGACGTCAGCGAGGCCCATACGGCGTTCTTCTCGGACCTGCCCGGTCGGGTCGAGGTCTGGCCGTTCCTGCCGAAAGACGAGAAGGCGCAGGAAGAGCCCTGGTATCTGCCGGTCGACAGTCGGCCCCCGAACGATCCCGTGGAGGTCCTGGCCCGAAAGCTCGCCGCAGAATTGGCGGGGCTTCTGAACTCCGGGGCCATCCTGCCTGATCCGGTGGATCCGCGACCGGTGCGCGCCGGCGACGTGATGATCCTCGTCCAGCGCCGGGGGCCCCTCTTCGAGGCGATCATCCGGGCGCTCAAGAAGGCGGGCGTGCCGGTGGCAGGCGCCGATGTCCTGAGGGTCGGGGGCGAGCTCGCGGTGCGCGACCTGCTCGCCGCCTGCCGGATTGCCGCCACGCCCGGGGACGACCTGTCGCTCGCGGCCCTTCTGCGCAGCCCGCTCGGCGAGGCCTCGGAGACCGCGCTGTTCAGCCTTGCCCATGGTCGCAGCGGAACCCTGCACGCGGCCCTGCGCGGTCGCACCGATCCCGGCTGGCAGGCCGCCCGGGAGATGGTCGAGGATCTGATCGGGACGGCCGATTTCCTGCGCCCCTACGAGATGCTGCAACGGCTGCTGATCCGCCATGACGGACGCAGGCGGCTGGTCGCGCGGCTCGGACCGGAAGCCGAAGATGGCATCGACGCCCTGCTGGACCTCGCCCTCGCCTACGAACGCACCGAAGCCCCGAGCCTGACCGGATTTCTCGCCTGGATCGACCGTGACGAGATCCGGGTCAAGCGCCGCTTGGAGGAAACCGCCGATCAGGTCCGGGTGATGACGGTGCACGGCGCCAAGGGGCTCGAGGCCAACATCGTCATCCTGCCCGATACCGGCGCGCGGCAGGAGGGGCGGAATGCTCCGGAGATCCTGACGCTCGACGGCGGTCTGCCGGTCTGGAGGATGCCCGCCGGGGCGGCGCCCGAAGCGATCCGTGATGCCGAACAGGCCCGCCGTGACCGGGCCCGGGCGGAGAACATGCGGCTGCTCTATGTCGCGCTGACCCGGGCCTGCCGCTGGCTGATCGTCTGCGGTGCCGGCGCAGAGCCGAAGCCGGAATCCGGCGCCTGGTATCCGCTGGTGCGAACGGCGATCGAGGGACTGTCGCCGGAGGCTGTCGTCGGACCGGACGGTGAGACGCGTCTTGTGCTCACCCACGCCTGGAGCGACGCCCGAGACAGGGATGCTGCGGCCTCGGCCAGCCGGGAGCCCGAGGCGCCGCCACCTTGGGCCGAGATGCGGGCGCCGGCCCGGCCGAGGCGCGCCCGACCGCTGTCACCGTCGCTGCTCGGAGGCGCCCATGTGGTCGAAGCCGTTCCGGGCGAGGAGCAGCCGGCCGATCCCGAGGCGCTGGCGCGAGGCGATGCGATCCACCGCCTCATCGAGACGCTTGCGGGACAGGATCGCGGGCGCTGGGCCGATCTGGCGCGTCGGGTCGTGCCGGAGACCCGGACGGATTTCGACGCCCTTCTGGCCGAAGCGGAGGCCGTACTGACCGCACCGGCGCTGGCCCCGCTGTTCGGTCCGGGCAGCCTCGCGGAGGTGGATGTCACGGCGGATCTCCCCGAACCGGTGGCGCGGCGGATGGTCGGACGCATCGACCGGCTACTGGTCGAACCCGGCCGGATTCTCGCGGTCGATTTCAAGAGCAATCGCGCCGTTCCCGCGACACCGGAGGCGATCCCCGAGGGCATCCTGCGCCAGCTCGGCGCCTACCGAGCCGCGCTCTCGCGCATCTGGAGCGACCGGCCCGTGACCACGGCGATCGTCTGGACGCGGGACGCCACGCTGATGCCGGTTCCCGACACGCTCGTCGATGCAGCGATCGCGCGCGCCGCGCCTTGACCCGGTGCGGGGGCGTCCATACGTTACGACCAACTTCAGACATGCGCAGGAGATCGAGAGATGGCGACCGTCAAGGTGACCGACAGCACATTCCAGGACGAGGTCATCGCTTCCGATGTCCCGGTCCTGGTGGATTTCTGGGCCGAATGGTGCGGCCCCTGCAAGATGATCGGACCGGCTCTGGAAGAGCTCTCGGCCGAGTACGAAGGCAAGATCAAGATCGCCAAGATCAACGTGGACGAGAATCCGCAGGTCCCGGCGAATTTCGGCATTCGCGGGATTCCGGCGCTCTTCATGTTCAAGGGCGGCGAGGTCGTCGCCAACAAGACCGGTGCCGCGCCGAAGGCGAGCCTGAAAGACTGGATCGACGGCGCCATCTGACCTGGCGACTGGATAATTGGCTGACGGCCGCATCGCAGGATGCGGCCGTTTTGCGTGGGATTTCCGCTCAGGCGTTGTCGCGCAGAACCTGGCCCGCAAGGTAGAGCGACCCGCAGATCAGGATGCGGGCGGTCGGCTCGGTCGCAGCAATCTCGGAGATCGCCGTTGCCACATCCGGGGCCGGCCTGGCCGCAAGACCGGCTCCCGCCGCTGCCGCGACGGTTTCCCCGGCGGAGAGCGTCGCTGCCTCGCCGGGGATCGTCACGGCCCGCAGGCTGACCGCGCGCGTCGCGAGCGGGCGCAGGAAGCCCGCCGCATCCTTGGTGCGCAGCATGCCGCAGACCAGATGCAACGGCCGGTCGGTCAGTCGGCCCAGCGCCTCGGCAAGCGCGATGCCGGCCGCCGGATTGTGGCCGCCGTCCAGCCAGAGTTCGGCCCGTGGACCGGCCGCTTCGACCAGTGGTCCCGTCCGCAGCCGCTGCAGGCGGGCCGGCCATTCGGGCCCGGTGATCGCGGCTTCGCAGGCCGCCTCGTCGAAGCCCAGCAGGCGCAGCGCGGCGAGCGCCATGCCGGCATTGCCGACCTGATGCGCGCCGATCAGCCGCGGCATCGGCAGATCGAGCAGGCCGTCGAGGTCCTGGAAGGCGAGCCGGCCATGCTCTTCGCGCACCTGCCAGTCCTGGTCGCCGACAGAGAGCGGCGCGCCCACCGCCATCGCCCGGGCCTCGATCACGTCGAGGGCTTCGGCATGCTGCGTGCCCACCACGCAGGTCACACCGCGCTTGAGGATACCCGCCTTCTCGAAGGCGATCGCCGCCAGCGTATCGCCCAGATATTGCTGGTGATCGAGGTCGACCGGAGTGATGACCGTGAGGGCCGGCCGGTCGATCACGTTGGTGGCGTCGAGCCGGCCGCCGAGCCCGACCTCGAGCAGCACGTAATCCGCCGGCTCCTCGGACATCGCCAGGATGGCGGCGACCGTGGTGATCTCGAAATAGGTGATCGCTTCGCCCCCGTTCGCCGCCTCGCAGCGCTGCAGGTCGTCGATCAGGTGATCCTCCGAGATCAGCGCGCCGGCGAGGCGGATGCGCTCATGGAACCGCGCGAGATGCGGCGAGGTGTAGACGTGGACCCGTTTTCCGGCGGCTTCGAGGCCGGCGCGGAGCATCGCGACGGTCGAGCCCTTGCCGTTGGTGCCGGCGACATGGATCACCGGCGGCAGGCGCCGTTCCGGGTTGCCGAGCGCCGCGAGCAGCCGTTCGACCCGGCCAAGCGTGAGGTCGATGATCTTGGGATGCAGCGACATCAGGCGTTCGAGAACGCGGTCGCTTCCGGATGTCATGGTGCGGGGGCGACCTTTTCCGCCGGCGAGGGGGCCGGCAGGTCGCCGAAGACCGGCGGGGTCGAGTTGGTCAGGAGCCGCAGGAGCCGGGCCAGTTCCTCGCGCATGTCCTTGCGCGCCACGACGCGGTCGAGCATGCCGTGGTCGAGCAGGTATTCGGCGCGCTGGAAGCCCTCGGGCAGTGTTTCGCGGATGGTCTGCTCGATCACGCGCGGGCCGGCGAAACAGATGAGCGCACCCGGTTCCGCGATCTGGACGTCCCCGAGCATCGCGTAGCTCGCCGTGACCCCGCCCGTGGTGGGATGGGTCAGGACGACCACGTAGGGCAGACCCGCGCGCTTGAGCATCTGCACGGCGACGGTCGAGCGCGGCATCTGCATGAGCGACAGGATGCCCTCCTGCATGCGGGCGCCCCCGGCGGCCGCGAACAGCACCAGCGGCGATCCTGAGACCACCGCGCGCTCGGCGCCGGCGATGATGGCGTTGCCGACATACATGCCCATGGAGCCGGCCATGAAGCCGAAATCCTGGCCGACGCAGACGGTGCGGAGGCGGCCGATCTCGCCTTCGGCGACGAGCACGGCCTCTTCCTCGCCGGTCTTCTTGCGCGCCTCGCGCAGGCGGTCGGGATATTTCTTCTGGTCGCGGAATCCGAGCGGGTCGGCGATCGGCTTCGGCACCGGAACCTCGGCGAAGATGCCGTTGTCGAACAGGTCCGCGAAGCGCCGACGCGGGCTGATCGGCATGTGATAGCCGCAATTGGTGCAGACCTCGAGCGCCTCGTCGAGCTCGCGGTGGAACAGCATCGTGCCGCACTGATCGCACTTTACCCAAAGGTTTTCAGGCACTTCACGGCGCGTGAACAGCGAGTTCAGCGAGCCGATCTTGGGGCGGACGTAGTTCGAGATCCAGTTCATGCGCGGGCGGTCCTCGCCGATGGGGTCGCGCCTGAAATAGAACCGGGCCGGCGCGAATGCAATCGCGGCGACGCCGTGCAGGACAGCGGCGCTTCGGGACCGGGGCCGGTCCGGGAGCCCGGCTTTCCGCGCAGGACCCGGGGCGAGGGCAGGCCGGCGGACGGGTCAGGACCCGATGGGCGGGACGCGCCGCCCGGGGCGCCGGAAGGCCCGAAAACGCTGTATGCATCCTGTATGCATGCCGTACGCATCCTGTACGTACATCTGGCGCGGGGGCGCGCGCCGGCGCCGCGAGTGCTTGAGGTTTCAGGGCCGCTCGCCTATGCCGTCTCCAACCAGCGAGCGACGGCGGAGGACCCCCATGGACGCGCAGAAATTCGACAAGAGCCGGCTTCCGAGCCGTCACGTCACCGAAGGCCCGCAGCGCGCGCCGCATCGGAGCTACTTCTACGCCATGGGGCTCTCGGAGGCGGAGATCCATCAGCCCTTCGTCGGGGTCGCGACCTGCTGGAACGAAGCCGCCCCCTGCAACATCGCGCTGAACCGCCAGGCGCAGGCGGTGAAGATGGGCGTGAAGCAGGCGATGGGCACGCCGCGCGAATTCACCACCATCACCGTGACCGACGGCATCGCGATGGGCCATGAGGGCATGCGCTCGTCGCTGGTGTCGCGCGAGGCGATCGCCGACACGGTGGAGCTCACGATGCGCGGGCATTGCTACGATGCGATCGTCGGGCTGGCGGGCTGCGACAAGTCGCTGCCGGGCATGATGATGGCGATGCTGCGGCTCAACGTGCCGTCGGTCTTCGTCTATGGCGGCTCGATCCTGCCGGGACGCTATCAGGGCCGGGACGTGACGGTGCAGGACGTGTTCGAGGCGGTGGGCCAGCACCAGGCCGGCAATCTCTCGACCTGCGAGCTGGAAAAGCTCGAAGCGGTGGCCTGTCCTTCGGCGGGGGCCTGCGGCGGGCAGTTCACCGCCAATACCATGGCCTGCGTGTCGGAAGCGATCGGGCTGGCGCTGTTCAACTCATCCGGCGCGCCGGCGCCCTACGAGAGCCGCGATGCGTTCTGCGAGGCCTCGGGACAGGCGGTGATGAAGCTCCTCGAGAAGAACATCCGCCCGCGCGACATCGTCACGCGCAAGGCGCTGGAGAACGCGGCGCGGATCGTCGCCTGCACCGGGGGCTCGACCAATGCCGGGCTGCATCTGCCGGCGATGGCCCACGAGGCCGGCATCGACTTCGATCTCGACGATGTCTGCGACATCTTCCGCGACACGCCGTATTTCGTCGACCTGAAGCCCGGCGGGAAATACGTGGCGAAGGATCTCTACGAGGCCGGCGGCGTGCCGATGGTCCTGAAGCAGCTCCAGAAGGCCGGGCTGCTCCACGAGGAGTGCATGACCGTCTCGGGGCGGACGATCGGCGAGGAGCTCGAGGTGATTTCCGGCGAGGCGGACGGTCGGGTGGTGCATCCGGTCGAGACGCCGCTTTCGGCGACCGGCGGCGTGGTGGGGCTGAAGGGCAACCTCGCCCCCGAGGGCGCCATCGTGAAGGTGGCGGGCATGAGCGCGGAAGAACAGGTCTTCACCGGGCCGGCGCGGGTCTTCGAGAACGAGGAAGAGGCCTTCGCGGCGGTGCAGGCCCGGACCTATGCCGAGGGCGACGTGATCGTGATCCGCAACGAAGGCCCCGCCGGCGGGCCGGGCATGCGCGAGATGCTGTCGACCACGGCGGCGCTTTCGGGTCAGGGCATGGGCAAGAAGGTGGCGCTGATCACCGACGGGCGGTTCTCGGGCGCGACGCGGGGCTTCTGCGTCGGGCATGTGGGCCCCGAAGCGGCGCATTGCGGGCCGATCGCGCTCCTGAAGGACGGTGACGTGATCACGCTCGACGCGATCAACGGCACGATCAGCGTCGATCTTTCGGAGGACGAGCTCGCGACGCGCCGGGAGGCCTGGACCGGGCCGCGGGACACGATCTACGCCTCGGGCGCGCTGTGGAAATTCGCGCAGCAGGTCGGATCGACCCGGCTGGGCGCCGTGACGCATCCCGGCGCGAAGGCCGAAAAGCACGTCTATGCCGATCTCTGAGCGGCTGCGCGCCGTCGGTGCGCTGGTCCTCGTGGCCGGGCTGCTGGCGGCCTGCGATCCGGCGGCGCTTTCGGGGGTGCCGAGCCGGACGAGGGTGGATGTGGCCGACCTGCCGGTGGTGGTGACTGCGCCGGCGGGGTTCTGCATCGATCGCGAGAGCACGCGCCGGGTGGATGACGGCGCCTTCGTGCTGATGACCGATTGCGCGCTGCTGGGCGGGACGCCCGATCCGGCGCGGCCGCCGCTGGGGGCGGCGTTCACCGCGACGATCCTGCCGGGCAGTCTGGCCGGAGAGGGCGCGGCGCCGACCGCGGCGCTCGACGAGGTGGGCGCCTTCCTGCGCACGCCGGAGGGGCGGGCGATGCTGGGCGGCGGACGGGTGGCGGTGCTGCGGAGTGTTCCGGGCGACGGCGCGCTCTTCGTGCTGATCGAGGACGGGGCCGGGCCGCCGATGCCGGGGGTTTCGGCGCGCTACTGGCGGGGTTTCGTCGCGCTCGACGGGCGCTTCGCGGTGCTGACGGCGCTGCCGTTCGAGAGCGGCCGGATGGACGAGCAGGCGGCGCTGGAGGGGCTCGCAAGCCTTGCGGCGAATTTGCGGCGGGCGAATCTCTGAGGGGTGGGGCGTCGCGCCGGTTGTATGGCGCGTGACGTGAGCCTGCCCGGGGGATGGCGCTGCGACGGGCGGAGCTGGGCGCTTTATGGTCGAGGAGCATCCGTCGCCTGAGCTCTGCGCTTGTGGTGACGAAGCGCCAGCCCGCTCGGACGGGCAGGCGCTGGCCCGGCGCCTTTGGCTTGATTCCGGGCCGGGGTGTGGTTCGGGCCTCGCGCCTCAAGGAGGCACTGCCCGGCCGCCTCGCTCACGCGCGATCGTGTGACGTCGCGTCGCGGCGCTTGCGGGCGGGTGACAGGCGGGGGCATATCCGCCACGATGCCGCCCGTTCCCCGAAAGGTGCCGCCATGACCGAGACCCCCTACCCCCATCTGCTCGCGCCGCTCGATCTCGGTCATGTCACGCTGCCGAACCGGGTGCTGATGGGCTCGATGCATACCGGGCTCGAGGAGCTGGGCGACTGGGACCGGGTGGCGGAATTCTATGCCGAGCGGGCGCGGGGCGGGGTGGCGCTGATGGTGACGGGGGGCATGGCGCCCAATGCCGAGGGCGGGGTGCTGCCGGGGGCGGCGGGGCTCTTCACTGCGGCGGATGTCGCCAATCACCGGCGGGTCACCGATCGGGTGCACGAGGACGGCGGGCGGATCGCGATGCAGATCCTGCATGCCGGGCGTTATGCCTATTCACCCAAGGCGGTGGGGCCGTCGCCGATCAAGTCGCCGATCTCGCCGTTCGCACCGGCGGAACTGGACGAGGCGGGGATCGAGAAGCAGATCGCGGATTTCGTGACGGCGGCGGTTCGGGCGCGCGAGGCCGGGTATGACGGCGTCGAGGTGATGGGCTCGGAGGGGTATTTCATCAACCAGTTCCTCGTGACCCACACCAACAGGCGCGAGGACGACTGGGGCGGGCCGTTCGAGAACCGGATGCGGCTGCCGGTGGAGATCGTGCGGCGGGTGCGCGCGGCGGTGGGGCCGGACTTCATCGTGATCTACCGCATCTCGATGATCGACCTGATCCCGAACGGCCAGAGCTGGGACGAGGTGGTGCGGCTCGCGAAGGCGGTGGAGGCGGCGGGGGCGTCGATCCTCAATACCGGGATCGGCTGGCACGAGGCGCGCATCCCGACCATCGCGACCTCGGTGCCGCGGGCGGCGTTTGCCTGGGTGACCGGCAAGATGATGGGCGAGGTGTCGATCCCGCTGATCACCTCGAACCGGATCAACACGCCGGAGGTGGCCGAGCGGGTGCTGGCGGAGGGCTGTGCCGACATGGTGTCGATGGCGCGGCCGTTCCTGGCGGATGCGGATTTCGTCGCCAAGGCGGCGGCGGGGCGGGCCGGGGCGATCACGCCCTGCATCGCCTGCAACCAGGCCTGTCTGGATCATACGTTTGAATTGAAGGTGGCGTCGTGTCTGGTCAATCCGCGCGCCGCCCACGAGACCGAGCTGGTCTATGCGCCGGCTGCGGTGGCGCGGCGGATCGCGGTGGTGGGTGCGGGGCCGGCGGGGCTGGCGGCGGCGCTGGTGGCGGCAGGGCGCGGGCCATGCGGTGACGCTGTTCGAGCGGGACGCGGAGCTGGGCGGGCAGCTCAACATGGCCAAGCGGATTCCGGGCAAGGAGGAGTTCATCGGGCTGGTGGACTATTACGAGCGGGCGGTGGCGGAGGCGGGGATCGAGTTGCGGCTCGGGGTCGCGGCGGAGGCGGAGATGCTCGCGGGGTTCGATGCGGTGGTGATCGCGACGGGGGTGCTGCCGCGGGATCCGGGGATTGCGGGCAGCGAGCTGGGGCATGTGGTGAGCTATCTCGATGTGCTGAAGCACGGCGCCGAGGTCGGGCCGCGGGTGGCGGTGATCGGGGCGGGCGGGATCGGCTTCGACGTGGCGGAGTTCCTCGCGCAGGACGGGCCGTCGGCGACCGAGGATCTCGGGCTCTGGCGAGAGGAATGGGGGGTGGCGGACCCTGCGGAGGTGCGCGGCGGGCTGGCGCGGGGCGCGCCGCACCGGGCGGCGCGGGAGATCACGCTGTTGCAGCGGAAGGCCACGAAGCCGGGCAAGGGGCTGGGGAAGACGACGGGGTGGATCCACCGGCTCAGCCTGATGGGCAAGGGGGTGACGATGCAGGGCGGCGTGACCTACGAGGAGATCGTGCCCGAAGGCATCCGGATCAGCGACGGGCCGGAGCGGAGGAACCCGCGGCTGCTGGAGGTCGATACGGTGGTGCTCTGCGCCGGGCAGGAGCCGAACCGGGCGCTGGCGGAGACGCTCGCGGCGCGGGGCGTGGCGGTGGAGATCATCGGCGGGGCGGATGTGGCGGCGGAGCTCGATGCCAAGCGGGCGATCGATCAGGGGGCGCGGCTGGCGGCGCGGCTGTGATCCGGGCGCTGGTTCTGGCGGCCGCGCTGGGAGCGGGAGGGACGGCGATGGCCGAGGAGAGCTTCGCGGACTCGCTCGAGGGCAGCGAATGGGTGCCGGTGGAGATCGCCGGGGCGCCGGTGCCGGAGGAGAGCCCCGCGATGCTGCAGTTCGGGGCCGAGGGACGGGTGGCCGGGAATGCCGGGTGCAACCGGTTCGCCGGCACGTTCACGGTCGCGGAGGGCGCGATCAGCTTCGGGCCGATGGCGGTGACGCGGATGATGTGCCCGCCGCCGATGATGGCGCTGGAGCGGGCGTTTCTCGAGGCGCTGGCGGCGAGTGCGCGCTACGTGCGCGACGGCATCGCGCTCGAGCTGCAGGACGCGGGTGGCGCGACCGTGATGACGCTGCGCCAGACCGACTGGGACTGAGGCGGCAGAACGATGGGCATGCGGCTTGCGCGAGCCGGAGCTACCTCGGGGAGGACTTGCTCTTGCACAAGGCACGGCTGTTCCGGAGGTCTGGACCTCCATTGACCGGTCGAGCTCAGCGATGCGGAGCCTTCTCGCAAGGGTGGGCTGGCACTATCGGAGGTGAGCCGGGTGGCCTCGACGAGGGCAATCCCGCGCAGTCATGCAGGACCGCGTGACAGTCGGTTCGGGCCCGAAGCAGGCATTCGACGGGGACACGATGTCTGCGAAGCGCACATTGATCTCCGTCGGTCGCACGCACACAAGGCGCGGAACCGGAGGATCGCGGCGGTGACGATTCCGGCGCGCGCCCTGATGCCCGATTATCTGCGGCTCTTCGCACTGTTCGGCATCGTCGTCGTGAATGTGCAGTTCATGGCCTTCAGCTCCCTGCAGGGTCTCGCCGTACCGGCCGGGGAAAGCGTGTCCGACGCGATCGTGCTGTGGCTCGTGAACGGGCTGGCGCTCTTGAAGACCTACGGCCTGTTTTCCTTCATGTTCGGGGTCGGTCTCGGGTTCCTGATGCGCTCCGCGGCGCGGCGGGGCCTCGCCTTCGGGCGGGTCTATCGCAACCGCATGGCGGGGCTCGCTGTTCCTCGGCATCGTCCATGGCTGCCTGTTCTTTCCCGGCGATATCCTCGCGATCTACGCGGTCGCGGGGTCGGTGCTCTATCTCGTTCCGGGACTGGCCGGTGCGTCGTCTCGTGCGCGCTCGGTGCCGGCCTTCTGGTGCTGCAGGTTCTGATCGCCCCTCCGCTGCTGCTTGGCGCGCCGGAGGTGCCCGCCGACATCGTCGCGCTGGAGCACGCCCTGCTCGCCGAGGGCGGTTTCGCGGGCGCGGTGCTGTTCCGGAGCGTGAGCTTCGCCGTGATCCTGCCGAGCTTTCTGGTGATCCAGGGCATTTCGGCGCTGGGATGGTTCTGTCTCGGGCTGGCGGCGCTGCGGTCGGGGATGATCGACGATGCCGGCCACGCGCTCTGGCGCCGCGCCCGGCGCTGGTGCCTGATACCGGGGGTCGCGCTGAGCCTGATCGGCGCCGCGATGTGGCAATGGGGTCCGACGGTGCCGGGCGTCGTCCTGACCATCGTCGTGGCCCCGCTCGCCACGCTCGGATATCTCGGCCTGATCGCCGCGCTGGCGCGCCCGCCGGTCCGGTCATGGCCCGCGCGCTTGCGGCGGGCGGATCGAGCCTGAGCATCTATCTCGGGCAGTCGATCAGTCCTGACGACGATGTTCTCGGGCTACGGGCTCGGCCTCTGGGGCGGGTCGACCGGGCGACCGCGGTGGCGATCGCGGTCGCGGTGACCGCGGCGCTGATCGTGGCGGTGTCGATCTGGCGCACCCGGTTCGCGCTCGGGCCGTTCGAATGGGTGTTGCGGCGGATACCACGCGTAGGCTTCCGGGCAGAGGCGGCTGACGGCGCAGCCTCCGGCGGTCGCGCCGCGCGGACGCGTCGCCGGCGTCACCCGCGCAGCGTGTCCATGATCGTCACCAGCTGGCGGCTGATGCCGGGTTCGGAGAGGGCGTGGCCGGCATCGGCGATCATGTGGAGCTGCGAGCCGGGCCAGGCCTCGTGGAGCCGGTGCGCGGTGTGGGGCGGGCAGATCATGTCGTAGCGGCCCTGCACGATATGGCCGGGAATGCCCTTGAGGCGGTCGATGTCGCGCAGGATCTGGCCGTCGGTCTCGAGGAAGCCGGCATTGATGAAATAGTGGTTCTCGATGCGCGAGAAGGCGAGGGCGTAGCTGCCGCCGGGGCCGCTGCGCGACTCGCCCGGGTCGAGCACCGCCAGAGCGCTTTCCCAGCCGGCCCAGGCGCGGGCGAAGCGCATCTGGGTGGTGGTGTCCTCGCCGAAGAGGCGTCGGTGGAAGGCGCCGATCAGGTCGTCGCGCTCGGCGGCCGGCACCATGTGGGCGAAGGCCTTCCAGCGTTCGGGCCAGAAGGCGCCGGCGCCGCCGCCGTAGAACCAGTCGAGCTCGGCCCGGGTCATGGTGAAGACGCCGCGCAGGACGAGGGCGCGCGCGCGCTCGGGATGGGTCTCGGCGTAGAGCAGCGCGAGGCAGGCCCCCCAGGAGCCGCCGAACACCGTCCAGGCCTCGATGCCGAGATCGGTGCGGATGCGCTCGATGTCGGCGACGAGATCCCAGGTGGTGTTGTTCTCCACCGAGGCGTGGGGCGTCGATCGGCCGCAGCCGCGCTGGTCGAAGAGGATGATGCGGTAATGCTTCGGGTCGAAGAAGCGGCGCATGCCCGGCGAGCAGCCGCCGCCCGGGCCGCCATGCAGCACCACGACCGGCTCGCCATCGGCGCGGCCGCATTGCTCGACATAGATCCGGTGCCCGCCGGGCATCTCGAGGATCTGCTGGCGGAAGGGCTCGAGAGGGGGATAAAGCCCGCTTCTCGGGCCCGCGCCGTTCGGGGCCGGGTTTTCCTTCATGGGCGCACTATGTATGCCGTTCCGTGAACTGACAATCCCGGACTGGCCCGGACTGGAGCGAAGATGAACACCCTGACGACCGACACCGTCGATCCCGCCGAAGTGGCGAAATTCGAGGCGATGGCCGCGGAATGGTGGGATCCGAACGGCAAGTTCAAGCCCCTGCACATGCTCAATCCCTGCCGGCTCGATTACATCGTCGACCAGATCTCGGCGGAATTCGGGCGCGATCCGAAGGGGGTGAAACCCTTCGCCGGGCTGCGCATTCTCGATATCGGCTGCGGCGGCGGGCTTCTGGCCGAACCGATGGCGCGGCTCGGCGCCGAGGTGGTGGGCGCCGATGCGGCGGCGCGCAACATTCCGGTGGCGCGGGTCCATGCGGAGCAATCGGGGCTGGAGATCGATTACCGGCATACCACCGCGGAGGCGATGGCCGCCGCAGGGCGAGCAGTTCGACGCGGTGCTGAACATGGAGGTGGTCGAGCATGTGGCCGATCCGGCGGGGTATCTCCGGGCCTGCCACGATCTCATGAAGCCCGGCGGGCTGATGATCTGCTCGACGCTCAACCGCAACCCCAAGAGCTACGTGATGGCGATCATCGGGGCGGAGCACGTGATGCGCTGGCTGCCGAAGGGGACGCATGAGTGGTCGAAGTTCATCACGCCGGACGAGCTTTTCGCGCTGCTGTCGGGCGCGGGGCTGGAGCCGGTGGACCGCAAGGGCTTCGTGTTCAATCCGATCTCCTGGTCCTGGAGCATCTCGGACCGCGATCTTTCGGTGAATTACGTGACCGCGAGCACGCGGCCGCCGGACTCCGCCGGGGTCTGAAGCCGGTTGGCTTCGAGCCAGAGCGCATCCACGGCATCGAGGGCTGCGGGATCGAAGCGGTCGGCTTCGCGCCAGTAGCGCCCCGACGGCACGGCGTAGCCGAGGGCGGCTTCGCGGCGGTCGGCCCGGGCCGAGAGGGCGCGGGCGGGGGCCGAGAGCAGGCGGGCGCAGAGCCGGGCGGTGTCGTCATCGGTCCAGTCGGCCAGCGCCTCCGGGGCGAGGCGCGGGAAGAGCAGCCGGCTCTCGGGCGCGTCGGAGAGATTGACCAGCGCGCAGCCCTGCCGTGCCGCGTGATGGGCGAGGCGGGCGGATCTGGCCTCGAGGTTGCGCAAGGTGGGATCGGCGCGCAGCGGATCGGCGGTGCCCGCGCCGTAGAAATGCGTGGCCCCGGTGCCGGAATAGACCATGTCGCAGCCGAGGAAGGCCATGAGGTCGGGGCGCAGCGCCCGGAGCGCCCAGTAGCCGGCGGTGAAGGCCATGGTGCCGCCGCAGAACACCATGCCGCCATGGGCGTTGATCGCCGGCACATAGGCCTCGTAGCTGTGGAGCGTCTGGCCCCGGGCGAGCAGCGGTGGCCGGCGCTCGGGCGGGAAATCCTTGGGATGCACCAGATCGTCCCAGTCGGGGCGGACGCGCCAGGCGTTGTTGATGGCGACGATCCGGTCGATGCCGGTCCGGGCCCAGGCCCGGGCCCGGGGCGCGTCCGGGCCGCTGCCCAGGACGAGAACGATCGATGGCATTGCGGGACCCCCCGGAAAACGACGGCGCACCCTGCCATCCGGCGCCGGCGAGCGGCACCGGACAAACTGCCGCGCCGTCAGCCCTTGTCGAGGGAGAGGCGCAATTCGCGCAGGAGCGGCAAGACTTCGCGCAGAAGCTGGGTATCGACGTCGCGCACCATGTCCTCGAGGACCGGCTCCAGTGCGCGCACCGCCGCGTCGCGGGCCTCGCGGCCGGCTTCGCTCAGCCCCACGCGCTTGCTGCGGGCATCGTCGCTGTCGGGGCGGATATGGACGTAGCCGGCGGCTTCGAGTTTCTGCAGGGTGTTGGTCATCGCGCCGCGGGTGAGGTGGAAGATGTCCGCGAGCCGGGCCGGGGTCTTCTCGCCGCCGGGTCCGGCGAGGTGGTTGAGGACCATGAAATGCGAGAGTTCCATGCCCTTCGGCAGCGCACGGCCGAGCCGGGTCCGGGCAAGCTGGTCGATGATCAGGATCTCGCTGAACAGCCCGATGACGACCGGGTTGCGGGCGCTGCCCTCTCGTCACGTCTGCGCGGGAGGGGCGAAGGCGCGATCATGCCCGAGCGACGGGATCTGGGTGCGGGCCCGGATCACGGCGGCGGAGTCGATTTCGACCAGCGTGACCCCGACCGGCGCGCCGGCATCGGCGAGCACCTCGCCCCAGGGCGAGACCGCGAGGCTGTGGCCGTAGGTGCGGCGCTGCGTGCCGTCGGAGGCGGCGTGGAGGCCGCTCTGGGCCGGGGCGAGCACATAGGCGCCGGTCTCGATCGCGCGGGCGCGCAGCAGCGTGTGCCAGTGGGCGCGGCCGGTGGGCACGGTGAAGGCCGACGGCACGGCGAGGACCTCGGCGCCGGCCTGGGCCAGCGTGCGGAAGAGCGCCGGGAAGCGCATGTCGTAGCAGATCGTGAGCCCGAGGCGCAGGTCGCCGGCGCGGGCCAGCACCGCCTCGCCGCCGGGGCGGTAGGCCTTCGATTCGCGGTAGCTCTCGCCCCCGGCGAGGTCGATGTCGAACATGTGGATCTTGTCGTAGCGCGCGGCGATGCGGCCGTCGGGGGCGATCAGGAAGGAGCGGTTGGCGAAGCGGGGCTCCGCGGGATCGTCGCTCTTGAGGCAGAGGCTGCCGATCACGAGCCAGATGCCGGTTTCCTTCGCGACGGTGAGCAGACGGGCGAGGGTCGCGTCCTCGGCCTCCGGCACGAGATGCGCTGCCTGGTGCGCCCGCGACGAGGAGATCATGTTGGTGCATTCGGGGGTGAGCACCAGATCGGCGCCCGCCGCGGCGGCTTCGCGGATCAGCGCCTCGGTGATCGGCAGGTTCAGGGCGGGATCGTCGGAGGCGCAGAGCTGGACGAGGGCGGCACGCATCGGCTCAGGCCGCCAGAAGGGGGTCGAGCTTGCCCGCGCGGTCGAGGGCGTTCATCTCGTCGAACCCGCCGATATGGGTCTCGCCGATGAAGATCTGCGGCACCGTGCGCCCGCCCTGCGACCGCTGGACCATCTCCGCACGCCGGTCCGGCGCGGCGGAGACGTCGATCTCGGTGAAGGCGATGCCCTTGCGGTCCAGGAGGCGCTTGGCCGCGTGGCAATAGCCGCAGAACGGTGTGGTGTAGAGGGTGACGGAACCCATGGCGAAACTCCCTAGCATCCAGATAACTATATGTCCGCCGCTTCGCCAAAGGCAACGCGGGCCAGGACCAGAATGCGCACTTCGGCGGCCCCTGCCGCGCGCAGCGCCGTGGCGCAGGCGCCCAGGGTCGCCCCGGTGGTCAGCACGTCGTCGACGAGCACGATCCGGCGATCGGCGACCTGGCCCGCACGTTTCGGCGGCACCTGGAAGGCGCCGGACTGGTTGACCAGCCGTTCGGTCCGGCTCAGGCGCTGTTGCGGGGTGGTGAAGCGCTGGCGGGTCAGCACGTTCATCGCGGCCGGGACGCCGCTGCGCTTCGCGAGCGCGCGGGCCAGTTCGGCGGACTGGTTGTAGCGGCGCACGAAGAGCCTTCGCCAGTGGAGCGGGACCGGCACGATGAGGTCTGCATCGGCGAGGAGCGGCGCGCCGGCGCGCAGCATCCAGTCGGCGAAGGGACCGACCATGTCGAGCCGGTCGCCATGCTTGAAGGCGAGCACCATGTGCCGGCCGGCCCCGCGGTAGAGGAAGGCGGCAGCCCCCCGGTCCCAGCCCGGCGGATCGGCTTCGCAGGTTTCGCAATGATCGCCCGCCTCGGCTTCGCCGAGAAGCGGCGCGCCGCAGGTAGTGCAGGCCGAGCCGGTGACGAAATGCGTGTCGCGCCAGCAGGCCGGGCAGAGGCCGCGGGCGGCATCCGTGGCCTCGGTGCAGGCCAGGCAGCGCGGCGGGTAGATCGCGTCGATCAAGGTGGTTTTCAGGTCCGCCAGCATGGTAACGCTCCCTCCGCCCTTCCCTCTCCTCGCGAGGTCCGCGCCATGAACACGCCGCCGCGTCTCTTCGATACCGACCTGCTGGCCCGGCGCCGGGCCCGGGCGCAGGACGGCGCGCCGGCGGATTTCCTGCACCGCGAGGCGGCCGGCGAGATCTCAGAAAGGCTGAGGGAGGTTAACAGAACGTTTCGCGCGCCGGCGCTCGTCACCGGATGGCCGGATCCGTGGCGCGAAGCACTGGCCGGCGCCGGGCTGGAGCAGGTGATTGTGGTGCCCGATACGGAGGTGCTCGGGCTTGCGGAGGGCGCGCATGATCTGGTGATCCACGGGCTGGCACTCCACTGGGCGAACGATCCGGTGGGACAGCTGGTGCAGGCGCGCCGGGCGTTGCAGCCGGACGGCCTGTTTCTCGGGGCAATGCTGGGTGGGCTGACGCTGCACGAATTGCGGGCGGCCTTCGCGGAAGCCGAGGCCGAGATCACCGGCGGGCTCAGTCCGCGGGTCGCACCGATGGGCGAGATCCGCGATCTGGGCGGGCTGTTGCAGCGCGCGGGCTTCGCGCTGCCGGTGGCCGACACCCTGCCGCTGACCGTGGATTACGGCTCCCCGCTCGATCTGATGCGCGACCTGCGGGCGATGGGCGAGACCAACGTGCTGGCCGATCGCAGTCGGCAGCCGCTGCGGCGCGATCTGCTGGCGCGGGCCTGCGCGATCTATGCCGCGACTTACGGGCGCGCGGACGGGCGGATCACGGCGACCTTCGAGACGGTGGTGCTCACCGGCTGGGCGCCGGGTCCGGGCCAGCAGCAGCCGCTCCGGCCGGGATCGGCGAAGGCGCGGCTCGCGGATGCGCTGGGGGTTCCGGAACGCGGGGCCGGCGAGAAGGCGGGCGGCGGCTGACCGCGCGGGGACATGGCGGCTTTGACGCAGGCGCAACACGGCCTAAATCCCGGTCATGGCCATGGATTGCCGAGGACCCAACCGCCATGTATGACGCCACGATGCAGGAACTGCCCGTGACCATGACCAATCCCGGCGAAGGCCGGCTGGCCCATGCCCAGCCGGATCATCCGCCGATTCCCGCCGCGAAGGTCGGCGTCGTGCTGGCCAATCTCGGCACGCCCGATGCCACCGATTACTGGTCGATGCGGCGCTACCTGAACGAGTTTCTCTCAGACCGCCGGGTGATCGATTATTCGCCCTGGCTCTGGCAGCCGCTGTTGCAGCTGGTGATCCTGACGAAGCGGCCGTTCTCCTCGGGCGAGGCCTATCGCAGCATCTGGAACAATGAGGCCGACGAGAGCCCGCTCCTGACCATCACCCGCGCGCAGGCGGAAGCGGTGGCGGAGCGCATGCAGGCGGCCCATGGCGACCGGGTCGTGGTGGATTTCTCGATGCGCTACGGCAATCCGTCGACCATCGAGGTCATCGCGCGGCTCAAGGAGCAGGGCTGCGAGCGGATCGTGTTCTTCCCGCTCTATCCGCATTATTCGGCGACGACGACGGCGACCGCCAACGACCAGGCGTTCCGGGCGCTGATGAAGCTCGCCTGGCAGCCGGCGATCCGCACGGTGCCGTCCTATCACGACCATCCGCTCTACATCGATGCGCTCGCGAAGTCGGTGGAGACGGCCTATGCCGGGCTCGATCATCGGCCCGACGTTCTGGTGACGAGCTATCACGGCATGCCGCTGCGCTATCTCAAGCAGGGCGATCCGTATCACTGCAACTGCCAGAAGACGACGCGGCTCCTGCGCGAGCGGCTCGGTTTCGCGAAGGAAGAGGTGCAGGTCACCTTCCAGTCGCGCTTCGGCACCGAGGAATGGCTGCAGCCCTACACGGTCGAGGAAGTGGCGCGGCTCGCGGAATCGGGCAAGAAGCACATCGCGATGATGGCGCCGGCGTTTTCCTCGGATTGCGTCGAGACGCTCGAGGAGATCAACGAGGAAATCAAGGAGGCCTTCGAGGAGGCCGGCGGCGAGAGCTTCACCTACATCCCGTGTCTCAACGCCGATGCGGCGCATGTGGACATGATGATGGCGATCCTCACCCGGGAGATGGCCGGCTGGGTCTAGGCCGGCTGCTCGGGGAATTTGGCGGATTTGCGGGCGCAGGGCATGTCCTGACCGACCCGGTTGATCGGCAGGCCGCGCCAGTTCCGGTGCCCATCGCTGATGACGATCTCGCCATTCGCGAGGCTCGAGACGAACTCGCCCTGGACGTAGACACAGCTCGAAAGCTGGATGGTGTGATACATGCGTTTTCGTCCCTCGTGTTCCCGGCGGGTTTGACCACTCTACCTGTAGAACACGTTAACCTTACCGGTTTGTAAAGCGGAAGTCGTTTTCCGCGACATAATGTATCGCGGAGGGGCTCGGGATCACAGCAGATCGCGCAGGACCGGGATCAGCGGCAGATCGGCGGCCGGCATGGGAAAGTTCTTCAGATCCAGTGCCTTGACCCATTTCAGCGCTGCGTGTTCGCGCGGAGTCGGGACGCCTTCCCATTTGCGGCAGACGAAGAGCGGCATGAGCAGGTGAAAATCGGAATACGCGTGGCTCGCGAAGGTCAGGGGGGCCAGGCAACTCGCCCAGGTGTCGATTCCCAGCTCTTCGTGCAGCTCCCGGATCAAGGCCGATTCGGGGGATTCGCCGGTTTCGATCTTGCCGCCGGGGAATTCCCAGAGGCCGGCCATCGCCTTTCCCTCGGGGCGCTGGGCGATCAGGATGCGGTTTTCGCGGTCGACGAGGGCGACGGCGGTCACCAGCACCAGCTTCAAGAGCGGTAATCCGCGTTGATCTCGATGTAGCGGTGGGTGAGATCGCAGGTCCAGACGGTCGCGCGGCCGTCGCCGATGCCGAGATCGACGCCGATCTCGATCTCGGGGCGTTTCATGTAGGCAGCACCCGCGGCTTCGGTGTAATCGGGGGAAACCCAGCCCTGCTCGGCCACGGGAATGTCGCCGAAGCGGATCGACAGGCGGTCGCGGTCGGCGGCGGCGCCGGACTTGCCCACCGCCATCACCACCCGGCCCCAGTTCGGGTCCTCGCCGGCGAGGGCCGTCTTGACCAGCGGCGAATTGGCGATGGAGAGGCCGACCTTGCGGGCATCGGCATCGCTCGCGGCGCCGACGACCGAGATGGTGACGAACTTGGTCGCCCCCTCGCCGTCGCGCACGACCTGATGGGCGAGATCCAGCATCACTTCCCCGAGGGCGGCCTCGAAGGCGGCGGCACCCGGATCGCTGCGGCTGTTGATGGTGCGCGCGCCGCTGGCGCCGGTGGCGGCCATGATCAGCGTGTCGGAGGTGGAGGTGTCGCCGTCGACGGTGATGCAGTTGAAGCTGCGATCGGAGATCTCTGCGACCATCTCCTGCAGCAGCGCCGGGGCGATGGCGGCATCGGTGAAGAGGAAGACCAGCATCGTCGCCATGTCGGGCGCGATCATGCCCGAGCCCTTGGCGAAGCCGGCGATCGCGACCGGCGTGCCGTCGATCTCGAGGCGCGCGCCGGCGCCCTTGGGGAAGGTGTCGGTGGTCATGATGGCGCGGGCAGCCCCCGCGGCGCCATCGGCCGAGAGCGATGCGTGCAGGGTGTCCATCACGGCGGTGATGCGCTCGGCGGGGAGCTTCTCGCCGATCACGCCGGTGGAGGCGACGAAGACGTGGCGCTCGGGGATGCCGAGGGTCGCGGCGGTGGCGGCGACCGTGGTCTCGACCGCCTGCCGGCCGGCACTTCCGGTGAAGGCGTTGGAATTGCCGGAATTGACGAGGATGGCGAAGCCGCCGGATGCGGCGCCGTCGCTGGCGAGGCCGGCCAGCACCTCTTCGCACCAGAGCACCGGGCCGGAGCGGGTGGCGGAGCGGGTGAAGACCCCGGCCATCGCCGCGCCGGCGGTGATCTCGGCCAGCATCACGTCGACCCGGCCGGGATAGCGCACCCCGGCGGCGGCGGAGGCGAAGCGCACGCCGGCCACGGGCGGCAGGGCCGGAAAGCCCGCCGGCGGCGCCAGCGGGGAGATCTTCGTGTCCTTGGCGGATCCGGCCATGGCGCGACCCTATTCGGGCGCGACGAGATCGGTCTCGCGGATCGCGGCCGGGGGCAGGTCGAGCTCGGGCATGACGATCTCCGCCTCGGCGCGCAGGGCGGCGATCTCGTCGCGCAGGCGCTGCTGACGGACCTCGTCCTCGAGTTCGGCGCGGACCTGGTCGAGGGTCGGGGCCGCGCCCATGCGGGTCTCGGCGAGCTGGATGAGGTGCCAGCCGAACTGGGTCTGGACCGGACCGGCGACCGTGCCGGGCTCCATGGACTGCACCACCTCGTCGAAGGCCGGGACCATCTGGCCGGGGCCGAACCAGCCCAGATCGCCGCCCGAGGGGGCGGAGGGGCCGATGGAGGCCGTGCGGGCGGTTTCGGCGAAATCGGCGCCGGCCTCGATCTCGGCGAGCAGTTCGGCGGCCCGCTCCTCGGTCTCGACGAGAATGTGCGACGCCTTGAATTCCGGCTGTGCTTCGAAATCGGCGAAGGCGGTGTCGTAGGCCGCCTGAAGCTCGGCCTCCTCGACCGGACCGTCGATGCCCTCGCGGATGCTCAGCATCGCGAGGGAGGCGCGGCGCTCGTTCTCGAGCAGGAGCCGGACCTCGAGCGGGTCCTCCGCCCCGTCGGCGGTGGCCTGGTCCGCCAACAGCGTCTGATCGACGAGCTGCTCGACGAGACCCGGGAAGAGCTGCTCGTCGGGTGCACCCTGGATCTGCTCCGGCAGCCGGTTGAGCATGAGGATGACGTGACCGAGGGTGATGTCGGTCCCGTTGACCGACGCGACGACGGTGCCGGCGTCGTAGGCGGCGGTTTCCGCGGTCTCGGCGGTTTCGGCGGTCTGGGCCATGGCGGCACCGGACAGCACGAGCCCGGCGAGCGCCGTGGCGGACAGAAGGTTGCGCATGTGAAGTCTCCTGACGCGTGCCGGATCCGCCGGCCCGCTGTGAAATTCGCGACGCCACCCGCAGGGGGGTGGCGTTGACAGGCACGGCCCCGCCGCTTACATCCCAAGCCGGTCGAAACAGGGCAGAACGCGCTTGGCGCAGACTTAGACCGATCGGCGCCGGCGAAGCAAGCGCCCCCCGTTCACGACAATTTCGGTGGGCAGCGCACCGCTCACGGCGTGCTGGAACGGCCCGGCGGGGCAACGATTTGAGGAAGACAGGTTCATGCTGGGACTGGGCGCGATCTCCAAGAAGGTGTTCGGAACGCCGAATGACCGCAGGGTCAAGACGACCCGGCCGATCGTCGATCGGATCAACGCGCTGGAGGACGAGTTCCGCGCGCTGGATGATGACGGGCTGATCCTGAAGACCGGGCAGCTGCGCGACCGGCACCAGCAGGGCGAGAGCCTCGACGACCTTCTGCCCGAAGCCTTCGCCAACGCCCGCGAGGCGGCCCGGCGTACGCTGGGGCTCAGGCCGTTCGACGTGCAGCTGATCGGCGGCATCTTCCTGCACCAGGGCAACATCTCGGAGATGAAGACCGGCGAGGGCAAGACGCTGATGGCGACGCTGCCGGTCTATCTCAACGCGCTGACCGGGCGCGGCGTGCATGTCGTGACCGTGAACGACTACCTCGCGCGGCGCGATGCGGACTGGATGAGCAAGGTCTATCACGCGCTGGGGCTGAGTGTCGGTGTCGTGGTCCCGGGCATGGCGGAGGCCGAGAAGAAGCGGGCCTATGCCGCGGATGTGACCTATGCCACCAACAACGAGCTCGGCTTCGATTATCTGCGCGACAACATGAAGGCCGATCTCGATCAGGTGCTGCAGCGCGACCACTATTTCGCGATCGTCGACGAGGTCGATTCGATCCTCGTGGACGAGGCGCGCACGCCGCTGATCATCTCCGGCCCGAGCCAGGACCGCTCGGAGCTCTACATCGCCATCGACAAGCTGATCCCGGAATTGACCGCGGAGCATTACGAGCTCGACGAGAAACAGCGCCAGACGACCCTCACCGAGGAGGGCAACGAATTCGTCGAGCAGCGGCTGCACGAGATGGGACATCTCGCCGAGGGGCAGTCGCTCTACGACCCGGAGAGCACCAATGTCGTCCATCACGTCAACCAGGCGCTGCGCGCGCATGTGCTGTTCCGGCGCGACAAGGACTACATCGTGCGCAACGACGAGGTCGTGCTGATCGATGAATTCACCGGCCGCATGATGACCGGGCGCCGCCTGTCGGAAGGCCTGCACCAGGCGATCGAGGCCAAGGAAGGCGTGCAGATCAAGCCCGAGAACGTGACGCTGGCGAGCGTGACCTTCCAGAACTACTTCCGGCTCTACGAGAAGCTCGCGGGCATGACCGGCACGGCCGCGACCGAGGCCGAGGAATTCGCGCAGATCTACGGGCTCGGCGTGATCGAGGTGCCGACCAACAAGCCGATCGCCCGTGTCGATCATGACGACCAGGTGTTCCGTTCGTCGCGCGAGAAGTACGAGGCGATCGTCGACGAGATCAAGCGCGCGCACGAGGCGGGGCAGCCGATCCTCGTCGGCACGACGTCGATCGAGAAATCCGAGGAGATCTCGGCGCAGCTCAAGGCGGCCAAGATCCCGCACAACGTGCTCAACGCGCGCTATCACGAGCAGGAAGCCAAGATCATCGCCGATGCCGGCAAGCCGGGCGCGGTGACCATCGCCACCAACATGGCCGGGCGCGGCACCGACATCCAGCTCGGCGGCAATGTCGAGATGCGGGTGTTCGAGGAACTCGAAGCCGCCGGCGAGGACGCCGATCCGGTCGAGATCCGCAGTCGGGTCGAGGCGGAAGTGACCGACGCCAAGGAAAAGGCGATCGCGGCGGGCGGGCTCTACGTGCTGGCCACCGAGCGCCACGAGAGCCGGCGCATCGACAACCAGCTGCGCGGCCGCTCGGGCCGGCAGGGCGATCCGGGCCGCACGAATTTCTACCTCAGCCTCGAGGATGACCTGATGCGGATCTTCGGGTCCGACCGGCTCGATTCGATGCTGGGCAAGCTCGGGATGAAGGAGGGCGAGGCGATCGTCCATCCCTGGGTGAACAAGGCGCTGGCCAAGGCGCAGGGCAAGGTCGAGGCGCGCAACTTCGACATCCGCAAGAACCTCTTGAAATACGACGACGTGATGAACGACCAGCGCAAGGCGATCTTCAGCCAGCGCCGGGAGATCATGGAGGCGAAGGATCTCTCCGATGTGACCCGCGACATGCGTCACCAGGTGGTGGCCGATCTGGTCGCGGAGCATGTGCCGGCCAAGGCCTATGCCGACCAGTGGGATATCGAGGGGCTCGACGCCGCCGTGAAGCACGTTCTCGGCGTGACGCTGCCGGTCGCGGACTGGGCCGACGAGGAGGGCGTGGACGACGAGATCATCCGCGAGCGCCTGACCGAGGAGGCCGACCGGCTGATGGCGGCGAAGGCGGCGCAATACGGCACGGAGACCATGCGCTCGGTGGAGAAGCAGGTGCTCCTGCAGACCATCGACCAGAACTGGCGCGACCACCTGATCACGCTCGATCATCTCAGGAGCGTGGTGGGTTTCCGCGGTTACGCCCAGCGCGATCCGCTCAACGAATACAAGTCCGAGGCCTTCTCGCTCTTCGACGGGCTGCTCACCAAGCTGCGCTCCGAGGTGACCCGGATGCTCTCCCATGTGCAGGTGATGACCCCCGACGAGCAGCAGGCGATGGCGGCGCGGCTGCAGGCCAGGGCGGCCGAGGAACAGGCGAAGCTCTCCGCGAGCCAGCCCCAGGCAGCACCGCAGCGCACGCCGGAGATGGCCGGGGCCGGGGCGCCCGCCGCGGCGGCGGCTTCGGCGACGGTGGTGTCCGGTCCGGTCGATCCCGACGATCCGGCGACCTGGGCCAGCAGCGGGCGCAACGATCCCTGCCCCTGCGGATCGGGCAAGAAATACAAGCACTGCCACGGCAAGGTCTGAACCCGGCCGGCTCGAGCTTGGTCAGGCGGCGAGCCAGCGCGACAGCGCCGCATTGACCGCCTCGGGGCGTTCGAGCACCGGGACATGGCCGGTGCCGGAGATGATCTCGAGGGTCGATCCGTTCAGTGCCGCATGCATCGAGCGGTGTTCGTCGACGGAGCAGAGCGGGTCGTGTTCGCCGCAGAGCACCAGCGCGGGCAGTCGCGCCCCGGCCAGCGTCAGGTTCTGATCGGGCCGGTCGCGCAGGGCGCGCAACTGTCGCGCGAAGATGGCCGGCCCGAGGGCGAGCGCCATGTCGAGGATCAGCGCCTCGATGGCCTCCCGGTTCGGGCCGGGCCGCGTGTAATGGGGCAGCATTTCCGAGCGCATCACCGTCTCGAGGCCGTCGCGGGCGGACCGCGCGATCTGCGGCTCCCGGCGCTCCGCGATGCGGGGCGGCTCGCGGCCGGCGACCGTGTCGAGCAGGGCGATCCGCTCCACCCGTTCGGGGGCCTGGGCGAGGATCTCCATGGCGATGATGCCGCCCATCGACAGCCCCGCGAGCGCGAAGCGGAGCGGGGCGGCACAGAGCACGCGGTGGGCGATCTCGGAGATCGTCGCGCCCTCGGTGAGCGCCGGGATATGGATCGTGTGGCGGCCGGAGAAGGCGGCGATCTGCGGGCCGTAGAGCCGGGCATCGCAGAGCAGTCCGGGGATCATGACGAGCGGCGTCATCGGGTGACGGGCCCGGCCTGGGAAAACGACATCAGCAGGCGTCCGGCGCGAGGAAACGAGGGTGTCCTTCATGCGCTGAAAACGTTGTCACCGGCAAGGCGCTTCGTGAGCGTGCCTCAGATTTCCGGTGCCGGCGGGCCGCTCGAGCCGCGTGCCACGAGCACCGGCGGCAATCGCGTGGCCCGCCCATTCGGCGTGGGGGCGCGGTCGGTCCGGCCCAGCAATTCGACCGTCGCATCGACCATCCGCGCGGTATCCTGCCGGATCGTCGTCAGGTCGTAGGTGGGCCAGCCGGCGAAGCGGACATCATCGAAACCGACGACGGCGATGTCCTCCGGGATCCGCAGGCCGCGCTCGGAGCGCAGCACGTCCATCACCGCGAAGGCCATCATGTCGTTGGACACGAAGATCGCGTCCGGAGGGTCGGACCGGTCGAGCAGGGCGCGGGTCGCCGCCTCGGCGCCTTTCCGACTGTAGCCGCCGTCGAAGATCCCGCCGGATGCGAGCCCGGACGCGGCCAGCTCGGCCTCGTAGCCCGCGCGGCGCTCGATGGCGGAGCTCGAGGTCCGCAGACCGGCGATATGGGCGATGCGGCGGCGTCCGCCCGCGACGAGGTGGCGGACCGCGAGCCGGGCGCCTTCGACGCCGTCGGTGGTGACCGAATCGAAGGCCGCATTGTCGCTGCCCCGTCCGAAGAACACGACCGGAAGGCCCTCCGCAGAGCAGCGCTCCGCGAGGCCGTCGGGAAGGGCCGCCGCGGCCATCACCATGCCCTCGACCTTGTAGTCGAGGATGCCGGCGATAACGTTTTCGATGCTGCTGTCGTTATGCGGTTGCATGAAGACCATCAGGTGCAATCCGACGTCCTGCAGGGCCGGAGACAGCTTTTCGATCGCGTCGACATAGAACGGGTTGTGCAGGTTGCCCATCACGAGGCCGACGATCTTCGAGCGCCCGTTGATCAGCGAGCGGGCGAGCACGTTCGGGCGGTAGCCGAGTTCGGCGGCGGCGGCACGGACCTTGGCGATGGACGCGGCGGAGACGCGCCCCTTCTGCGTGAAGACCCGGCTCACGACCGACTGGCTGACCCCGGCCGCTTTGGCGACGTCGAGGGATGTGGGCGGGCTGCGCGTCATTGCGGGCGCCGAAAGGGAACGGGATCACTCAGGTGAGTCAATGATCCGACACCCGGCTTTCTTGCCTCGTCACGTGAACCTCCGGAAAGCCTGGAGCCGAAAATGCGTCGGCGGATCGGAAAGAATGTAATTCGCAAAAATAGTATCTGTATAGATTCGTATTGCAAGGGGCGGTTTTCCGCAAGAAACATTCTTACTGCGTGGCGGTCGCGCGTGAGGAGGGCCTGACGCGCGCGCGACACGTCGCTATGGTGGGGCCATGACGCGCATCGACGACCCTGACCCGGCCGAGGTCGCAGGCTATCTGGCCTTCTTCCGTCTGGCCGCCGGACTGAAGGACACGTTGCGCAGCGGTCTGACAGCGGCCGGGCGCCCGGAGAGCACCGCGGAACACAGCTGGCGCCTCGCCCTGATGGCGCTCACGCTCGAGGAGCGGCTGCCCGAGATCGACTGCGACCGGCTGATCCGGCTCCTGCTCGTGCATGATCTCGCGGAGGCGCTCACCGGCGACACGCCCGCGCCCGATCAGGCGGAGGACAAGCGGCCGGCCGAGCGGGCCGCGATGGCCGAATTGCTGCGGCCGCTGCCGGCGGCCACGGCCCGGCGCCTCGCTGCGCTCTGGGACGAATACGCTGCCGCCGCGACTCCCGAAGCGCGCATCGCCAAGGGGCTCGACCGGATCGAGACGGTTCTGCACCATGTCGAGGGCGCGAACCCGGAGGGCTTCGATTACCGCTTCAATCTCGATTACGGGCGCGGGCATACCGATGCCCATGCGGTGCTGACGGCGCTGCGCGCGCCCGTCGATGCCGAGACGGCACGGCGCGCGGGCGCCGATCCCGGCGCGCCGGACCGCAAGGTTGATTGAGGTCAAAGCGCCGCGGCCCGGGAAGCTGTTGGGTGGCCCGTGGCACAGAATCGATGAGCAACCCCCGGAAGGAACGGCAGCGATGAGCGACATACGCAGTGCAATCTGGTTCGAAACCCTCGCCCGCGGCGATGTCGAGCTGGTCGGCGGCAAGAACTCCTCGCTGGGCGAGATGGTCCAGACCCTCGGCGCCAAGGGCATTCGCGTGCCGCCGGGCTTTGCCACGACCGCCGATGCCTTCCGGGCCTTCATCTCCGACAACGGGCTGAACGCGCTCATCGACGAAACCATGGCGCGGCTCGATGCCAACAAGATGACGTTGCAGGAGGCCGGGCGCACCATCCGCGCGGCGATCGTCGCCGGTGACTGGCCGCAGAACACCCATGACGAGATCGTCGCCTGCTACCGGGAATTGTCGCAGCGGGCGGGCGTGACCGACATGCCGGTCGCCGTGCGCTCCTCGGCGACGGCGGAGGATCTGCCCGATGCGAGCTTCGCCGGACAGCAGGAGACGTTCCTCAACGTGCGCGGCGAGGCGGCCCTGCTCGATGCCTGCCGGCGCTGCTACGCCTCGCTCTTCACCGACCGGGCGATCAGCTACCGCAAGGTGCAGGGATTCGAACACGACAAGGTGGCGCTGTCGGTGGGCGTGCAGCAGATGGTGCGCTCGGATATCGGCGGCTCGGGGGTGATGTTCTCGATCGATACCGAGAGCGGATTCGACAAGGTGGTGCTGATCAACGCCGCCTGGGGGCTGGGCGAGAACGTCGTGCAGGGGGCGGTGACGCCGGATGAATACCAGGTGTTCAAGCCGCTTCTCGCGAAGCCCGGCCTGAAGCCGATCGTCGAGAAGAAGGTCGGCGCGAAGGAGAAGAAGATGGTCTATGCCGGCCTCGAGGGCGGCGACATCAAGAACGTGCCGACCTCGAAGGCCGAACGCGCGGCCTTCGTGCTGAGCGACGACGAGATCCTCGAACTGGCCCGTTTCGCGGTGACCATCGAGCAGCATTACGGCCAGGCGATGGACATGGAATGGGCCCGCGACGGCGAGACCGGCGAGCTCTTCATCGTGCAGGCGCGGCCCGAAACGGTGCAGTCGCGCGTGGCGGTCGGCGCGCTGAAGTCCTACACCGTCCACAGCCACGGGCCGGAGATCCTGCGCGGGCTGAGCGTCGGCGAGGCCGTGGTGGCCGGCAATATCTGCCTGATCGAACATGCCCGCGACATCGAGAAGTTCGTCGACGGCTCGATCCTCGTCACCTCCACCACCGATCCGGACTGGGTGCCGATCATGAAGCGGGCGGCGGGGATCATCACCGACCATGGCGGGCGCACGAGCCATGCGGCGATCGTGAGCCGCGAGCTCGGCCTGCCGGCGATCGTCGGGACCGGCAACGCGACCCATGTGCTGCACGACGAGCAGGAGGTGACGGTGTCCTGCGCCGAGGGCGACGAGGGCATCATCTATGCCGGCACGTCGGAATTCTCGGTGGAGGAGGTGCGGCTCGACAATTTCCCCGAGACCCGCACCAAGATCATGCTCAACCTCGCGAATCCCGCCGCCGCCTATCGCTGGTGGCGGCTGCCGGTGGACGGCGTCGGGCTGGCGCGGATGGAATTCGTGGTGAACAACGCGGTGAAGGTCCATCCGATCGCGCTCCTGCGCTACGACGAGCTGAAGGACGAGGAAGCGCGCGAGGCGATCGCCACCCTGACCCGCGGCTACGAGGAGAAGGGCGATTATTTCGTCGATGTTCTGGCGCGCGGGCTCTCGCGGATCGCGGCGGTCTGCTACCCCAAGCCGGTCATCGTGCGGATGAGCGACTTCAAGACCAACGAATATGCGGAGCTTCTGGGCGGGCGGCAGTTCGAGCCGAAGGAGGAGAACCCGATGATCGGGTTCCGGGGCGCCTCGCGCTACTACTCCCCGCGCTACCGCGATGGGTTTGCGCTGGAATGCCGCGCGATCCGCAAGCTGCGCGAGGAGATGGGCTTCGACAACGTGGTGGTGATGATCCCGTTCTGTCGCTCGCCGGGCGAGGCGGACCGGGTGCTCGAGGTGATGGAGAGCGCCGGGCTCGGGCGCGGCAAGAACGGGCTCGAGGCCTATGTGATGTGCGAGATCCCGACCAATGTGATCCGGGCGGAGGATTTCGCGGACCGCTTCGACGGTTTCTCGATCGGCTCGAACGATCTCACCCAGCTGACCCTGGGCATCGACCGGGATTCCGAAGAGCTGGCCTCGCTGTTCGACGAGCGCGACGAGGCGGTGCTGTGGATGATCCGCACGGTGATCGAGAAGGCGCATTCCAAGGGCCGCAAGGTCGGGTTCTGCGGGCAGGCGCCCAGCAATGATCCGGGTTATGCACGGCTGCTGGTCGAGGCGGGCATCGATACCATTTCGGTGACGCCCGACAGTTTCCTGTCGGTCAAGCAGAACGTCGCCGAGGCCGAGAAGGCCTGAGGCGCGTCAGTCGGAGGTGATGATCAGACCCAGAACGATCACCGCGAGGCCGACGAGCGCGACCGTGTAGGTGCCGCCGCCGGAACCGGGCATCGCGGACGAGCCGGCCGGCGCGTCGGCCGGGATCGGCTCGACGATCGCCACGTCCACGGTCTCGTAGACCGGCGATCCGGCGCGGGCACCGGAGGCTGTGAGGGCGGAAAGCCCGATGCAGAGCGCGAGCGCGAAGGAAAGGAAGCGGCGCATGGAATGTCCCCCATATATTGTGGGCGACACCCTAGCAACATCAACAGAGGGCGTCAATCTGGCCTCTGCTGCGGCCTCAGTTCGAGGCGGCGACCGCCACGGCGGCGACGACCACCACGAAGCCGAGGATGCCGAAGATGCTGGAGCCGGTCGAGGCGATGCTGCCGACGGTCGACCCGACGCTGCCGAGCGAAGCCTGCGACGGACCTGACGAGCCGGCGCCGGCATCGTCGGGCACCGGGATCGGCTCGAAGGTGGCATCCGGGCTCGCGGCCATCGGCGTGGGCGGCGGCGCGGTCTGGGCGGTGGCCGGGCTCAGGGATGCGAGGCCGAGGCAGAGCGCGAGTCCGAGGGCGGGGAGACGGTTCATGGGGGGTCCTGTGATGACGTCGCGGGACGCTAGACAGTTGCACGTGCGGGGTCAATTGCCGGCGCGCAGATCGGCAATCGGGCGCCGGGGGCGGCCCCTGCGGCGCGGTCCGGGATGGGCGGATCACGGACGGCTTTCCCGAAATAATCAGCGATTTCAGAGGGATTCCAGCAGGGTTCGGATACGGTCGAGGGCCGTGCGGATGTTGTCCTCGGAATTGGCGTAGGAGAAGCGCAGATAGCCCTCGCCGAAGGCGCCGAAGCTGGTTCCGGCGACGGTGGCGACACCGGCTTCGGTGAGGAAGCGGTCCTGGGCCGCGCGGGAGGTCAGGCCGGTGCCTTCGATGTTGGGGAAGGCGTAGAAGGCCCCGGCGGCGTCGGCGCAGCGGATGCCCGGCAGGGCGTTCAGGCCGTCGACGATCACCCGGCGGCGGCGGTCGAAGGCGGCGACCATGTCGCGCACCGCATCCTGCGGGCCGGTGAGCGCCTCGATACCGGCGTGCTGGGTGGCGGCGTTGACGCAGGAATGGTCGTTGATGCAGAGCCGGGTGACCGCGTCGACGAGGCTCGGCGGCCAGACCGCGAAGCCGAGCCGCCAGCCGGTCATCGCGTAGGTCTTGGACCAGCCGTCCAGCAATATCAGTCGGTTACGGATGGAGGGATAGCTCAGGAGGCTCACATGTTCGCGGCCATCGTAGAGCATCTGGCTGTAGATCTCGTCGGAGAGGAGGGCGACGTGGGGGTGGGCTTCGAGGCCGGCGACGAGGCGGTCGATCTCGGCTTTCGGGGTGACGCCGCCGGTGGGGTTGGCGGGGGAGTTGATGATGATGAGGCGGGTTGCGGGGGTGATCTGGGCGAGCACGGTTTCGGCGTCGAAGGCGAAGCCGTTTTCCTCTTTCAGGGCGATCGGGACCGGGGTGGCGCCGGAATAGCGGATGACGCTTTCGTAGATCGGGAAGCCCGGATTGGGGTACAGGATCTCCGCGCCCGGCTCGCCGAACATCAGGACGGCAAAGAACATCGTGGGTTTGCCGCCGGGCACGACCACTACATTTTGCGGATCCACCTCCGTGCCGTGGCGGCGGTGGAGGTCGGCCGCGACGGCCTCGCGCAGGGCCGGGAGGCCGTTGGCGGGGGTGTAGCCGTGGGCGCCGTCGCGCAGGGCCTTCACGCCGGCCTCGACGATGTTTTCGGGCGTGCGGAAGTCGGGCTGGCCGATGCCGAGATTGATGATGTCGTGGCCTTCGGCGGCGAGTTTCTGGGCGCGGGCCAGCACCTCGAAGGCGCTCTCGGTGCCGAGGCGGGAGAGCGAGGCGGCGGTCTGGAGCATGGGGATTTCCCGGTTTGCGGCTGTATTCATCCTGTATTCCTCCCGTATTCCTCCTGTACGTACAATCTGCAACAGCGCGGAATGCGGGAACCGGAGGGGTGAGATGGGACGAAACGGCTTGATCATGGCGGGGGCGCTGGTGCTCGCGGGCTGCGCCGGGCCGACCCCGTCGCAGCGGGTGGCGGCGGAAATGCCGGCCGAGGTGGCCGGGCTCCGGGCCGGGCTGGAGACGGTCTGCACGCCGGCGGAAACCGATATCGTGCTCGAGGGGCTGTCGATCCTCGCGGATGCGGCGCGGCCAGAGGCGCTGAGCGCGGCGCAGCGCGCGGCGATCCCGAGGCGCGACGCGGCATTCCGGGCGCGCTTCGCCGGAGTGTCGCCGGAATGCCGGGCGCGGCTGACCGAGCTGGCGGGGCCGAGCCCGTTCGTGGCGACGCCGTTCGAGACCTGAGCGACGGGAGCCGGGCCGGCGCCTGCCCGGGGGGGCGGGGGCGCGCTGCGCCGATGGTTCGGGACGCCTTGCGGTGAAGTGAACGCCTACGAGTGCGGCGTCTGGTGATGGATGGGGCGGGCCGGGTGATGTCGTTGGCCCGACGGCGCGGGATCGCGCCGCCGGGGGTCGGGCTTCATCCAGCGATCTGAAGCACCAGATGGGGCTGGCCGTCGGAGGTTTTTTCGACCGTTCGGCCGTGGGGGCCGACGGTCGCCATGACCCGGCGGCGCAGGACCGGCATCGCTGCGATGTCGGCCACGTCGACCGGCGTCTCGAACTGCAGCGACACCTTGTGCCAGCCAGCCTTGCTCAGACGCTGAAGGCCGCGGATTTCGGCGGCGAAGGGCTTGCCGAGATAGCGGCCCTGCACCCGCTGGCCGACCGACAGGCCAACCGGGGGTGGCGCGTCGGCGGCGGCGTGGAGGGTGTTCCAGTCGCGGTAGCCGTGCTGCCTTGCCACGAGTTCCAGCGCCCGGCCGTGGCCGATTTCGGTGCCGCTGTCGGAGAGGCCGGCGCGCAGGCGCTTCGCCTGATCCTTGAGAAGGGCGACGGTGGGAAGCGAATTTGAGTTGGTCATCACATACCTCGAAGGGCCGAAGGCGCGGATATCGAACGGGGCTCGCATTGCCGTGGACCGCATTCAGCCGGGTTTCGGATGATGTGATCGGAGTGCGAAGGCTTCACCGTGGCTTGCGCCAGCGAGCGGCAGGCGCCTTCTGCCTGAGCTGTCGAGATGGGAAGCCGGAGCGCTGCTGTCAAGCCGGGGCGGTATCGCGCCCGCTGCGGGTGTTCAGGGCAAGGAGCAGGATGGTGGCAGCGACGCCGGCGAGCGTTCAGGGGGAGCGCGTGGGGCCAGAGGCAGGCGAGGCCGGCGGCGAGCGCGACGGCGCGCAGGGGCCAGCCGAGGGGGTGTTCCATGCAGCCCTGCATTCCGGCGGCCAGCGCGTAGATGCCGACCACCGCGAAGCCGAAGATGGTGAGGGCCTCGCCCCAGTCCCCGGTCAGGAGCGGCGTGTAGGCGAAGAGCACCGGCACGATGTAGAGGCCCTTGGCGAGCTTCCAGCTGGTGACGCCGGTGGCCATCGGCGGGGATTTGGCGATGGCCGCGGCGGTGAAGGCGGCGAGGCAGACCGGGGGCGTGACGTTCGAATCCTGGCTGAGCCAGAAGATGATCATGTGCGCGGCGAGGAGGCCGGCGAGGGCCGCCTCGGGGCTGACGCTCATGGCGCGCAGCGGCGCTGCGACCTCGAGCGGCAGGGAGTGCACGAGGGCGGCGGCTTCCGAATAGGGCATCGGTTCGGCCAAGAGGGCCAGCGCGTCCGGGCGGGCGAGCATCAGGATCGGCTGGGCGGTGGCCGGCAGGGTGCCTGTGGCGATGAGGTCGATGACCGCGAGATCGGAGATCATGCCGGCGAGTGCGGGCGCCGAGAGGGTGGCGAGCACGATGTAGGCGGCCGTCACCGGCAGGCCCATGCCGAGCACCAGCGAGGCGATGGCGATCAGCAGGATGGCGAGCAGCAGGCTGCCGCCGGCCCAGTCGGCGATCATCAGGCTGAAGGTGTTGCCGACGCCGGCGGTGGCGATGACGTTGACGATGAGCCCGACCGAGCAGAGCAGCACGGCGGAGGTGATCATGTTGCGCGCCCCCATCTCGAGCGCCTCCCAGATCGCGCGGGGCCCCATCGGGCGCCTGGTGAGCCAGCTCGAGGCGATCACCATGACCACGCCGATCACCGCGGCGTAGGACGGGGTGAAGCCCGAGACGAGAAGGCCGATCAGCACGGTGATGGGAATGATGAAGCTGGCACCACCGTCGCGCAGGGCCGTGCCCAGCGTGCGGCCCTCGGCGGGCAGCGGCGGGAGGTTGAGCCGGCGGGCCTCGATCCGGACGAAGAAGGCGACCGAGAGGAAGTAGAGCAGGGCCGGCAGGGCGGCGGCGGCGACGATCTTCTCGTAGGAGATCTGGGTGAAGGCGGCCATCACGAAGGCCCCTGCCCCCATGATCGGCGGCATGAGCTGGCCGCCGGTCGAGGACGCCGCCTCGACGCCGGCGGCGAATTTCGGCGAGTAGCCGGCGCGCTTCATCAGCGGGATGGTGATGACGCCGGTGGAGGCGGTGTTGGCGATGGCCGAGCCCGAGATCGTGCCGGTGAGGCCGGAGGCCACCACGGCGACGAGGCCCGGCCCGCCGGTGAGCTTTCCGGCGATGACGCGGGCGAGGTCGATGACGAATTCGCCCGCGCCGGAGCGGATCAGGAAGGCGCCGAAGATGATGAAGAGAAAGACGTAGGTCGACGAGATGCGGGCGATGGAGCCGAAGAGCGCGTCGTCGCCGTAGATCGAGCGGAAGAGCACGGTTTCGGCCGAGAGGCCCGGAAAGGAGAACACGCCGGAGATCCAGCTGCCCCAGAACATCACGTAGCTCATGGCGAGGATGATCAGGATGGGGATCACCGGGCCGGCGGCGCGGCGGCTGAGCTCGATCGCGCCGAGGATCACGACGCTGCCGGCGAGCCAGTCCGACCAGATCAGCCGCACGCCGCGGGCGTAGATCGGGTCTTCCGCGAGGGCGAGGTAGATGGCCGCCGTTGCCACCGCGAGGCCGAGCCCGATGTCGAAGGCGAGGGCGGCGCGGCTGTGCACAAGGCCGCGGGTGGCGGGGTAGAGCAGCGCGCAGAGGAGCGCGAAGCCGGCGAAGTGGAAGATGTTGCGCTCGAGTTCCGAGAGCCAGGGGAAGAGCGCGAGGAAGAGATGCGCCGCCGAGAGGAACACCGCCAGCAGCGAGACCGCCCGGCCGAGCGGGCCGGTGAGGTGGCGCAGGCCGGAGGCCGCGGCCTCGGAGGCCGGGGTTTCATCGGGGGTGGTGGTCATCGACCCGGCCCTTCGCTGTGCGGGACGGGCCGGAGGCGCGGGATGCGCGCTCCGGCCGCGACCGGTCTCACTGGGCGATCAGGCGCTCGGGGATCTCGAGCCCGACTTCCTGGTAGTAGCGCGCCGCCCCGGGATGCAGCGGCAGCGGCAGGCCGGCGATGGCGCTCTCGAGCGCCATGGCCTGGGTGGCGGGGTGGATGGCCTGCAGGAAGGGCAGGTTCTCGTAGATCGTCTTGGTGATGAGGTAGACGTTTTCCTCGGAGACCTCGCCGCGCACCGCGAGGAAGTTGGGCTGGGCGATGGTGTTGAGGTCGGCGTCCTGGCCGGGATAGGTGCCGGCGGGGATGACGTAGCGGGTCCAGAGTTCCTTGCCGCCATCGGCGGTGGCGATCTCCTCGTCGGTGAAGTCGAGCATGGTCACGCCGTCGCCGACGCTGGCGAAGAGCTGGCTGACCGCACCCGCCGGGGCGCCGGCGGGGATGCTCACGCCCTTGACCTGGCCGTTCTGCAGCGCCTCGGCGGAGGGGCCGTAGCCGCCCTCGAAGAGCTCGAAATCCGCCTCGACGTCGAGGCCGAGGCCGGCGAGCAGGGTGGCGTTGGAGCCGATCGTGCCGGAATTGCGCGCGCCCAGCGCCACCGCCTCGCCCTTGAGGGCGGCGAAATCGGCGAAGGTGCCGGTGGCGGCGGCATCGGAGGCGACGATGAAGTGCTCGACATTGGGCCAGAGCATGGTGACCGAGCGCAGGGTGTCCTGCGGGCCGTCGGCCTCGATCGGGCCGGTGCCGGTGGCGGCGTAATAGCCGAAGAGGCCCTGGAGGATGGCGAACTGCGCCTCGTCCTCGCGCAGGAGGCGGATGTTCTCGCCCGAGCCCGCGGAGTTGATGGCGGACATGCCGATGCTTTCGGTCGGCTCGAGCTTGACCTTCACCAGCGTCGAGAGGGCGACGCCGACCGGGTAGTAGGTGCCGCCGGTGGAGGCGGTGGCGAGGATGTAGCTGGCTTCTTCGGCCTGGGCGGCGGGCGCGGCGAGGCCGGTGGCGAGCAGGGCGGCGACGGCGAGATTGCGGGCGTGTTTCATGGCGATGTGGTGCTCCCGTTGGATGTCGTTTCTGGTTTTGTGCCTCCATTGATACCCGGCAGGGACCGGGGCGCAACGTTTTCCGGTGCTCAGACCGGGTTGAGTGCGGGCAGGCCGGCGGCGTCGGGGGTCGCGGCGCTGCGGGCGAGGCGGGCCTTTCGGGCGGCGTCGAGCGCGGGGGCGAGGCGCGCCCAGGCTTCGGGCGGGGCGTCGCCGGGCGGGTTGCCGTAGCGCGCGCGACCGAGGGTGGCGAGGGCCGCGGCGAGGGCGGTTTCGGCGGGATCGGGGGCGGGGGCCGCGGGGAGGCGGGCGGTCCAGAGGGTGAGGGCGGTGAAGAGGCCGGGGGCGTCGCGGGCGGCGGCGGCTTGCCGGACGAGCGCGAAGGCATGGGGTTCGGAGGCGAGGCGGGCGGCGCGGCGGGTTTCGCGGCGGCTGCTGAGGCCGGGGCCGAAGCGGCGCAGGGCGAAGGTGAGGGCGAGGCCGGCGAGGGTGAGGGCGGCGAGGAGCGGCAGGGCGGCGCGCCAGTCGCGGGAGGTGGCGGCATCGCGGAGCGGGCCGCCGGAGGCGGTGATGTCGAAGCCGGGGGCGGTGGCGGTCTCGACGCGGCCGGTGTCGAGGTTGAACCAGTCGAGGGAGACCGGCGGGGCGGTCCAGCTTCCGGCGGTGCCGGGGACGTAGGTGACACTTTCGGTGCGGGTCCCGCCGGTGACGCCGCGGGTATCGGTCTCGGTGACGGCGGGGGCGTCGGGGTAGGATGGCAAATCGGGGATGTCGGGGGCGAGCGGCGGGACGAAGAGCGGCGACGCCCCGGTGATCGTGGCGGTGAGGCGGCGGGTGACGGCGGCGCCGGGCGCGAGGGTCGCGGGGTCGCCGTCGATCTGCTGGTCGAGGGTGAGGGCGGTGGCGGCGATGAAGGGGTCGAGCTCGCGGGCGGCCTCGGGGACCACGCCTTCGAAGGAGAATTCGGGGGTCTGGAGCGTGACGCGGATCGGGTCGCCGCCGTCGGGGTCGGCATAGGTCACGGTGACGGGTTGTGGCGGGATGGTGACGGGTCCGGGGATCATCGGGGTGAGGCGGTAGGCGCGGGTGATGCCGGCCCAGGTGGCGCCGTCGATGCGCTCGCTGGCCGGGCCGGAGGCGCGTTCGGGCAGGCGGGTGATGACGTTGGGGGTCTCGAAGCTCGGGAATTGCGGCGGCTCGGGCAGGAAGGTCGGCACGAGCAGGGTCAGGCGCGCGATGACGGGCTGGCCGGGGACGACGCTGGTCGGGGTCGACCTCGAGGCGCAGCACGGGGTCGGGGGCCTGGGCCAGTGCGGGCGGAGCGGCGAGGGTGAGCAGGAGGAGGAGCGCGCGGATCATCGGGGGGCCGGAGGGGTGGAGTGGGGTTGGGAGGCGGGCGCGCGGAAGGTGGTGTCGGCTTGACGCGGGAGCGCGGGTGCGGGGTGTCGGGCGGTTGTGTGTCGGGGTGGCGCTGCAACGGCGAAGCGGTGCGCTTCGACTGGAGCGTGTGCTGCGTTTGCCCGACGCCATTTGTCGGGTGCAAGCCGGGCGAGCGCCTGGCCGTGGGGTGGCGCTGCGACGGTTGGGGGATGCGCTTTATGCCTGCCACACACATCCTCAGCCTGAGCGGCGCGCTTGCGTTGACGGAGCGCCAGCCCGCCGGGACGGGCAGGCGCTTGCCCGGCGCCTTCGGCTTGAATCCGGGCTTGGGTGCGAAGCGGAGACGGGCAGGAGCGGGTCGGGAGCAGTCGGCACGGTTTGCGGGACAGGGTCGCGTCGGATCTGGAGTGGGGCCGGCAGGCGTCGGAGCGCGCGCGGGGTCATTGCGCGGCCTGCGAGGCTTCGAGGCCGAAGCGGAGCTTGAGGAAATCGCCGGCGCTGGTGTCGACGGCGCGCATCCATTGTTCGGTGGTCTGGAATTCCGGGGCCTCGGCCGCGTCGATTTCGGTCTCGACGCCGCGCTCGGCCTCGTTGTCGAAGACGATGTCGTCGGCGCCTTCGCCGGCTTCCTCGCCGGTGTCGGAGGCTTCGCGGGCATCCTCGACATAGATCAGGATGGCGCGGGCGATCTCGAGGTTGCGGGCGGCGGCGGCGTTGTCGGGGTCGCGCTCGAGCGCGGTCTCGAAGGCGGCGATGGCCGGGCGGTAGCCGCGGCTGCGGATATGCGCCATGCCGGCGGCGAAGGCGGCTTGGGAGGTGTCGAGACGTTCGAACACCGCGGCCGCGTCCTCGTACTGGCCGTCGCGGTAGAGGGTGTAGCCGCGCCACATCGGGTCGGTGAAATGCTCGGCGGCGTCGCCGAAGCGCCGGTCGTCATAGGCGAGGCGGCCCTGCTGGTCGGGGGTGAAGAACCAGTCGATCGGGGCGGCGTGCAGGTCGCCGGCTGGGAGCATGAGGGCGAGGAGGGCGGCGCCCCAGCGCATGGTCCAGCCTTGCCGGAACCACAGGAGCGCGAGGAGAGCGGCGGGCCAGGCGAGGAGCCAGCCGCGGTCGTCCCAGTCGAGGCGGTCGTCGCCGGCGAGGGCTGCGGCATAGGCCGAGGCGACGGCGCGGGTGATCTCGGCGACGTCCGCCTCGTCGGGGGTGACGCGCACCACCCGCGCCCCGGGGATGGCGGGCAGCTCGGCGGTGGGCGGAAGGACCGAGAGCGCGATGATCGGGGCGCCGCCGGTGGCGGCATGGGCCTCGAAGGCGGGGAAGTCGGCGCGGTCCATGTCGTCGAGCACGAAGAGGATTGCGCCGGGGACGGTCTCGGCGGCCAGCGCGGCTTCGGCGAGCGCGAGGGCGGCGGTGGCGTCCTGGCCGTCGGAGGGCATGATGTCGGGCGAGAGCGCGTCGAGGAAGGGCTTGAGGATCTCGGGGTCTTCGGTGAGCGGGGTGACGCGGTGGGCGGTGCCGGCATAGGCGATGAGCGCGGTGCGCGCACCGGCGCGGTCGTCGAGGAGATCGAGCACCTTCTGTTGGCCCCGTTGGAGCCGCGTGGGCGCGATGTCGGTTTCGGTCATGCTGTCGGAGACCTCGACGGCGATGGCCAGGGGTGCTGTCTGCGAGACGAGCGGGCTCGGCACCCGGCTCCAGGTCGGGCCGGCGGCGCCGAGGATCGCGAGGATTGCGCCCAGCGCCACGCCGTCGATGGGCAGGAGCCGGCGCCGGCTCTCGCCGCCGACGCTGAGGGCGCGCGGCGAGGTGGGGGGCGATGCCGTCGGGGGGCGGCGTGCGGAGCGTGGCGCGGCGACGCACCGACCACCAGAGCAGGGCCGCGACCGGCAGGAGCAACAGCCAGAGCGGGCGCAGGAAGTGGAAGGCATCGAGGCCGGCGAGGAACGCGGTCACGGGGCGGGCCTCCGGCGACGGGACGACAGTGCCAGCCATCCTGTCGTGGCGAGGATCAGCAGGGCGGCGAGGCCGAGCGGGACATGGGCGAGTTGCAGGCGGGGGCGCCAGGTCAGGGTCTCGATGGCGCGCGGGGTCATCGCATCGATCTCGGTGTAGATCGCGTCGAGGGCGGCCTCGTCGCCGGCGAAGAAGAATTCCCCGCCGGTTCGGGCGGCGACGTCGCGCAGGGCGTCGAGGTCGACGCGGTCCTCGCCGGTGGCCTCGGGGTCGCCGACGCCGATGGTGAAGATGCGCACGCCGGTCGAGGCGGCGATCTCGGCGGCATTGACCGGGCTCATGCGGCTGCCGGTATCGGCGCCGTCGGAGAACAGGATCAGCAGGCGCTGGTCGATCTCGCTGGCCTGATAGGTGTTGAGCGCGAGGCCGATGGCGTCGCCGATCACCGTGCTGGGGCCGGCCATGCCGACTTCGGTGGCGTCGAGCAGCTCGGCGACGGTCTGCAGATCCTCGGTGAAGGGCGATTGCACGAAGGCCTTCGCACCGAAGACGATGAGGGCCACCCGGTCGCCCTCGCGTTCGGCGATGAAGCGGCCGACCACGTCCTTCACCGCGTCGAGGCGCTGGCGGGGGCTGCCGTCGGGGGCGGCGAAGTCGCGGGCATCCATCGAGCCGGAGATGTCGATGGCGAGGATCACGTCGCGGGCGGCTTTTTCCAGCTCGATGGGTTCGCCGACGCGTTCGGGGCGGGCGAGGGCCGTGACGAGGAGTGCCCAGACGAGGAGGGCGGTGAGCATCTGGAGGCGGCGGCGGCGCAGGATGACCGAGCCGGCCTGCGGGTCCACGCCGGCGGCTTCGGTGATGCGGCGGAAGAACGGCACGCGCAGCGCCTCGACCTGTTCGCGGCGCGGCGGCAGGAAGCGCCAGACCAGCCAGGGCAGCGGCAGGAGCGCGAAGGCGAAGGGGGTGGCGAAGGAGATCATGCCGGGGCCGGGGTTTGGGTGCGGACCCAGTCGGCGACGGTGGCGGCGAGGCCGGGGACCGGGGCGGGGTCGGGCGCGTAGGGCGCGGTGGCCAGCGCGCGGCCGGGGCCTTGGGTGAAGGCGGTGCCGCCGGATGCCGTGTCGAGGAAGGCGAGCCAGGCGGGGCCGGTGAGGGCGGCCACATCGGCGCGGGGATGGGTGGCGAGGGCGGCGCGGCGCAGGATCTCCGCGAGGCGCGCGGGTCGTCGCCGGCGGCGGCGATCTCGGCGAGGGCGGCGCGGCGCCAGGCGTTGCGGCGCCAGGCTTGCCAGCGGCGCCAGGCGAGCCAGCCGATCAGGGCGGCGAGGATCAGCGCGAGCCAGAGCCAGCCGGCGGTTTCGGGCCAGAGCGGGATGGGCGGCGGGCTCGGGGACCGGTTCGAGCAGGTCGAGCAGATCGACGAGGTTGAGGCCGGCGAACTCGTCTTCCATCACGCGGAGAGGCCCATGAGGCGGCGGATCTGCGGCAGGGTTTCGGCGCCGGCACTGAGCGGCAGGACCGGGACGCCGAAGGAGGCCTGCCAGTCGAGCACCTCGGCGAGGCGGCCGGTGGTCATCTCGTGGAGGGCGTCGCGGACCGGGCCGTGGCGGGTGTCGATCTCGGCCTGGAGCGCGCCGTCGGAGACGACGAGGCGCAGGTCGGGGCCGAGTTCCTGCGCGGAGGGGTCGGTGACGGGGACGAGGATCACGTCGTTGTGGCGCGCGAGGCCGCCGACGAGGAGGCGGGTGTCGGGGCCGATGCCGTCGAAATCGCTGACGATGATCACGAGGTGGTCGCGCCGCGCGATGCGGGCGACGGCGGCGAGGACGCGGTCGAGGGGCATGGGGGTCTCGACGACGGGGGCGGTGGCGGAGAGCCTGGTGTTGGCTTCGGCGAGGGAGGCGAGCAGGGCGTTCAGGGCGCGGCGGGAGCGTTCGGGGCGGATCTCGGCGATGATGTCGTCGCCGAAGACGATGCCGCCGATGCGGTCGCCCTGGTCGAGGATGCGGAAGGCGGCAAGTGCCGCGGCCTCGGCGGCGGTCACGGATTTCATCGCGTGTTTCGTGCCGAAGAACATCGACATGCGCTGGTCGACGACGAGGAGGGCCGGGCGGTCGCGTTCCTCGGTGTAGACGCGCACATGGGGCGCTGCCGGTGCGGGCGGTGACCTTCCAGTCGATGGAGCGCACGTCGTCGCCGGGCTGGTAGTCGCGCAACTCCTCGAAATTGAGGCCGCGGCCGCGCAGGCGGGAGGCGTGGCGGCCGTTGAGGACCGAGCGGGCCTTCTGGTGCGGCAGGAAGCTGAGCGCGGCGGCGCGGCGCTCGAAGCCGCGCAGATGGGCGAGATCGACATGGATGCGGGGGTCGCGCGCGGGATCGGCGGCGGGGCTGCCCGCGAGGCCGGTTCGCATCCGTGCGGCGTGGTCGCGCATCGGGTCTCTCCTCAGGGCAGCGCCACCTGCGCGATGATCGCGTCCATCACGCTGTCGGGGGTCATGCCGGCCCCTTGCGCCTCGTAGCTGAGGGTGAGGCGGTGGCGGAACACGTCGTGGGCGATGGCCTGCACGTCCTGCGGGTCGACATAGTCGCGGGCCTTGAGCCAGGCATGGGTGCGGCCGCATTTGTCGAGGGCGAGCGAGGCGCGGGGGCTGCCGCCGATCTCGATCCAGCGGGCGAGGTCTTCGGAGTATCTGTCCGGGTAGCGGGTGGCCTCGACGAGATCGACCATGTAGCGCTCCATCGCCTCGGAGACGTGGATCGCCGCGACCTCGCGGCGGGCGGCGAAGACGGCATCCTGCGGGATGGGGGCGGGTTTTTCCTGTCCGGCGTCGGTGGCATCGGCGAGGGCGGCCTGCTCCTCGCCGCGGACGAGGCGGATGACGGCGAGTTCGTCGTCGCCCGGCGGGTAGGTGACGTTCACATGCATCAGGAAGCGGTCCATCTGGGCTTCGGGCAGCGGATAGGTGCCTTCCTGCTCGACCGGGTTCTGGGTCGCCATCACCATGAAGAGCGGCTCCATCGGATGGGTGGTGCCGGCGACGGTGACCTGGCGTTCCTCCATCGCCTCGAGGAGGGCGGCCTGCACCTTGGCGGGGGCGCGGTTGATCTCGTCGGCGAGCACGATATTGGCGAAGATCGGGCCGGGGGCGAATTTGAACTCGCCGCCGCCGCCCTGCCCGGTCTGGTGGTAGATCTCGGTGCCGGTGACGTCGGAGGGCAGGAGGTCGGGGGTGAACTGGATGCGGCTGAACTTCGCCTCCATGTTCTTCGCCATCGCCCGGATCGCGCGGGTCTTGGCGAGGCCCGGAAGTCCCTCGACCAGAAGGTTGCCGTTGGCGATGAGACCGATGATCAGGCGTTCGATCACGTCGGCCTGACCGACGATGGAGGCGCCCATGCGCTGGCGCAGGAGGTCGATCTGGTCGCGGGCTGTCATGGGCGTCTCCGGTTGTCGGGGCGCAAGCTTAACGGGGCGAGCCGACAGGGCAAGTGTCGGGTTTCAGGCGCCGAAGCGGCGCGGGGCGAGGCCGGCATGGACCCAGGTGAGGAAGCTCACCACGTCGAAGACCGGCAGGCCGGTGGCCGCACGGATGTCGGCGGACCAGGGGCCCATATTGGTGCATTCGAGCACGAGGGCGCCGAGATCGGGGTGGGCGGCGTGGAAGCGGCGGGCGGCGGCGACCAGATCGGCGCGGGCGGCGTCGGGATCGAGATGGGGGAGGTCGCCGAGGATGGTGCGGACGAAGGTGCTGCCGGGCGGCGTGCCGCCGACCGGGGTGGCGGGATCGGCGCCGGCGGCGGCGAGGTGGTCTTGGGTGAGGTCGGCGGCGGAGATGGTGAGCACGCCGGCGCGGCGGCCGGGCGGCAGCAGGCGCTGGACCTGCGCCACCTGCATCAGCGGCGAGGCGGCGACCGGGACGCCGAGGGCCTCGGCGAGGGGTTGCTGGAACAGCGAGAGGAAGCCGCAGCTGGTGGCGATGCCGGCCGCGCCTTCGGCGACCAATGCGCGGCCCTCGGCGATGAAGGCCGGCAGCAGGCCGGCGCCGCGATCGCCCACCGCGCGGGGGGCGTCGGCGCCGGGGACGCGGCGGAGGGTGACCGGGAAGGGAAAGGTGGCGGGGTGGCCGATATCGCCCGGCGGACGGGGGAAATGGGTGTCGAGCATGAGGATGCCGAGGGTCGGGGTTTGCGGATCGTGGGTCATTGGGGAGGTTTGCGGTGGTGGCTGGGTGGGTGCAAGTGGGATGGTGGTAAGTGACGTCGGGCGGCGGGGGGCAGGAAAGGTCGGCGGAAGTCTGCGGCCTTTGCCAACAGCGGGTCGTGAGCCGGGCAAGCGCCTGGCCGTGGGATGGCGCTGCAACGGCTGTGCGGTGCGCTTTATGGTTGTGTGGACTGCTTCGCGTCCGGCTGTGCGCTTGAGGTGACGGAGCGCCAGCCCGCCGGGACGGGCAGGCGCTTGCCCGGCGCCTTCGGCTTGAGTCCGGGCTGGGGCGCGGATGGGAGGCGGTGTTGTCTGCGGGCGGGTGGCTCTTCCACCGATGCAACCGGCTTGCTGCGGCGGGGGCGGGCGGGCTAACTCGGCGGGGAGAGCCGGAGGAGCCGCATGACCGAGACCGAGCCGCAGAGAACCGTCGCCATCGTCGGGGCGGGGATCGTCGGGGTCGCGACGGCGATCTGGCTGCAGCGGGCCGGGCACCACGTGGTGCTGGTGGATCCCAAGGGACCGGGGGCGGCGACGAGCTTCGGGAATGGCGGGATCCTGGCGGCCTGTGCCTGCGTGCCGGTGACGGTGCCGGGGGTGGCGAAGAAGGCACCGGGCATGCTGCTCGACCGGGACGGGCCGCTCTTCCTGCGCTGGCCGTACCTGCCGCGACTGCTGCCCTGGCTCCGGAAGTATCTCGCCCATGCGACGCCCGAAGAGACGGCGCGGATCGCGCGGGCGCTGCATCCGCTGGTGAGCGACTCTCTGGCGGATCATCAGGCGCTGGCGGAGGGCACGGGGGCGGAGCGGTTCATCGTGCCCTGCGACTATCTCTATCTCTACGGCAACCGCGCCGCCTTTGCGGCCGATGGCTATGGCTGGGGGCTGCGGCGCGATGCCGGCTGGGAGTGGGAAGAAATCGAGGGTGCGGCGGTGCGCGACGCCGAGCCGCTGGTCGGGGCGGAGCAGGGATTCGCGGCGCGCATGGGGCGGCACGGACGGGTTTCCGATCCGGGGGCCTATGTGGAAGCGCTCGCGGCGGAGGTGGTGCGGCAAGGCGGGCGGATCCTGCGGGCCGGGGTGGAGGACATCGTGGTCGCGGAGGGCCGGGTGACGGGGCTGCGCGCCGGGGGCGAGACCCTGGCCTGCGACGACGTGGTGATCGCGGCGGGCGCGTGGTCGGCGAAACTCTGCGCGCGGCTCGGGCTGACCGTGCCGCTGGAGAGCGAGCGCGGCTATCACATGGAGCTCTGGGAGCCGGAGGCGATGCTGCGCGCGCCGCTGATGGTCGCGTCGGGCAAGTTCGTGGCGACGCCGATGGACGGGCGGATCCGGCTCGCGGGCATCGTCGAGTTCGGCGGGGTGGAGGCACCGGCGTCGCGGGGGCCGGAGGCGCTGCTGGAGCGCGGGGCGCGGCGGGTATTCCCCGACTTGCGCTGGGGCGAGACGAAGCACTGGATGGGGCACCGGCCGGCGCTGGCCGATTCGCTCCCGGCCATCGGGCCGGTTCCGGGGGTGGCGGGGGCCTGGCTCGGCTTCGGGCATCACCATGTCGGGCTGACGGCGGGAGCGATCACCGGGCGGCTGCTCGCGCAGGGGATCGCGGGGCTGCGGCCGAACATCGACCTTGCGCCCTATGCCCCGGCTCGGTTTCAATGAGGCGTTCGCCCGGGGGGTGAGCCAACAACAGGGAGACGGGACCATGAAGCTCAAGGGGATGATTGCCACCGGGGCGGCGCTCGGCGCGCTGACGGCCGGTGCCGCGACCGCGGAAACCTGGGACATGCCGCTGGCCTATCCGGCGACGAACTATCATTCGGAGACCGCCGCGAGCTTCGCGGCCTGCGTGAACGCGGCGACCGGCGGCCAGATCGAGATCATCACCCATGCGGGCGGCGCGCTGTTCCCCGGGAGCGACATCAAGCGCGCGGTGCAGACCGGGCAGGCGCCGATCGGCGAGCGGCTGTTGTCGGCCCATGCCAACGAGGATGCGATCTTCGGGTTCGATTCGATCCCGTTCCTCGCGACGAGCTTCGACGAGTCGGTGACGCTGGCCGGGGCGGCGGAGCCGGTGCTGACGGAAGTGCTCGACGCGCAGAACCTCGTCTATCTCTATTCGGTGCCCTGGCCGCCGCAGGGGCTCTATGCGCCGCGGGAAATCGCCTCGGGCGCCGATCTCGCCGGGCTGAAGTTCCGGGCCTACAATGCGGCGACCGCAAGGCTGGCGGAGCTCGCGGAGATGCAGCCGGTGCAGATCGAGGCGGCGGAGCTGAGCCAGGCGCTGGCGACCGGCGTGGCGGAGAGCTTCGTCTCCTCGGGCTCGACGGGCTATGACGAGAAGGTCTGGGAGCATCTGTCGAACTTCTACACCGTCGATGCCTGGCTGCCGCGCAACACGATCTTCGCCAACAAGGATGCCTGGAACGCGCTGTCGGAGGACACGCAGACCGCGATTCGCGACTGTGCGGACAGTGCGGCGGACGAGGGCCTCGCGAAGGCGCGCGAACTCACGGACTTCTATCTCGACGGGCTGCGCGAGGGCGGCATGGCGGTCGAGCCGCCGAGCGACGCGCTGCGCGCCGATCTGCGCGCGATCGGCGAGACGATGACGACGGAATGGCTCGAGGCGGCCGGAGAGCAGGGCCAGGTCATCATCGACGGCTTCGGTGCGGGCAATTGAGCGCTGAGGGCGGGCGGCTCCGCTCGCCCGTCAGGCCATCCGGGCCGAGCGGCGCGTGAAGGCGCTGCGCCGCGGGCTCGACGGGCTCTATCTCGGCTGCGGCTTCGCGGCGGCGGGGTGCCTCCTGCTGATCCTCGTGATCATCGTCGTGCAGATGGTGCTGCGCTGGAGCGGCAACACCTTTCCGGGTGCCGCGTCCTATGCCGGCTATGCGATGGCGGCGGCGAGTTTCCTCGCCTTCGCCCATGCGCTGACCCGGGGCGCGCATATCCGGGTGGGGATATTGCTCAACGCGGCGGGGGAGCGGCGCCGGATGGTGGAGATCTGGTGCACCGGGGTCGCGATGGTGCTGACGTGGTTTCTCGCGCGCTTTGCCGTGAAGACGGCGCACTGGTCGTGGAAGCTCGGGGATATCAGCCAGGGGCAGGACGCGACGCCCTTGTGGATCCCGCAATCGCTCTGGGCCTTCGGGGCGGTGGTGTTCGCCATCGCGATGACCGACCGGTTCCTGCGGCTGGTGTTCACCCGCGACCTGCCGGAGCACTGAGGCATGGAAGAGCTCGCGCCGGTGGTGATCTTCCTCTTCGTGCTCTTCCTGCTGCTCGGGACCGGGGTCTGGGTGGGCCTCGCGCTGATGGGCGTGGCCTGGCTCGGGATGGAGCTTTTCACCGCACGGCCCGCGGGGGATGCGATGGCCACCATCGTCTGGACGGCGTCGTCGTCCTGGACGCTGACGGCCCTGCCGCTCTTCATCTGGATGGGAGAGATCCTCTACCGCACGAAGCTCTCGGAGGACATGTTCCGCGGCCTGTCGCCCTGGATGGCGCGGCTGCCGGGGGGATTGCTGCATACCAACATCGTCGGCTGCACGATCTTCGCCGCCGTGTCGGGCTCGTCGGCGGCGACGCTCTCGACGGTGGGGCGGATGTCGATCCCGGAGCTGCGGCAGCGGGACTATCCGGAGAAGATGGTGATCGGGACGCTGGCGGGGGCGGCGACGCTCGGGCTGATGATCCCGCCGTCGCTGACGCTGATCGTCTACGGGGTGACGGTGCGCGAATCGATCACCAAGCTCTTCATGGCGGGCGTGCTGCCGGGGCTGACGCTGGCGGCGATGTTCATGGCCTATGTGGCGATCTACTCGAAGCTCTCGAAGAGCTACGCGCCGAAGGCCGATCCGGAGATGTCGCTCGGTGAGAAGCTCCGGAACTCGACGCTGCTCATTCCGGTGATCCTGCTGATCCTGCTGGTGATCGGCTCGATGTATCTCGGCTTTGCCACGGCGACGGAGGCGGCGGCCTTCGGGGTGCTGGGGTCGCTGGCGCTGGCGGGCCTGCAGGGCTCGCTCACCCGCGAGAGTTTCGGCGCGAGCCTGATGGGCGCGGTGCGGACCTCGGCGATGATCGCGCTCATTCTGGCGGGGGCGGCGTTCCTGTCGCTGTCGATGGGCTTCACCGGGCTGCCGCGCGCGCTGGCGGAATGGATCGGGGCGATGGAGCTCTCGCGCTTCCAGCTCCTGATGGCGCTTCTGGTGTTCTATATCGTCGTGGGCTGCTTTCTCGATGGCATCTCCTCGGTCGTTCTGACCATGGCGGTGGTCGAGCCGATGATCCGGGGCGCGGGGATCGACCTGATCTGGTTCGGCATCTTCATCGTCGTGGTGGTGGAGATGGCGCAGATCACGCCGCCGATCGGCTTCAACCTCTTCGTGCTGCAGGGCATGACCGGCCACGAGATGGGATTCATCGCGCGGGCGGCGATTCCGATGTTCCTGATCATGGTGCTGATGGTCTTCGTGCTGATCTGGTTTCCGGGGCTCGCGACATGGCTGCCCGAGATGATGCGCACGCAACCCGGAGGCTGAGGCCGCATGACCGGTATCCAGATCGCGGCGCTGCTGATCGTGCTGGCCGGGCTTTTCGGGGCGATCAACTACTTCTTCCTGCGCCTGCCCTCGGCCATCGGCATCCTGGTGGTGGCGCTGCTGACCTCGCTCGGGGTGATGGCGCTCGATGCGGTGCTGCCGGGCTTCTCGATCGCCGCGGATGTGCGGGGGCTCGTGATGGACGTCGAGTTCTCCGACACGCTGCTCGACTGGATGCTGGGGCTTCTGCTGTTCGCCGGTGCGCTCCATGTGAAGCTCGATGCGCTGCGCGGACAGGCGGCGATCATCCTGCTGATGACGACGCTCGGGGTCCTGCTTTCGACGGCGGTGGCCGGGGTCGGGTTCTCCTGGATCACCGGGGCGCCGCTTCTGGTGGCGCTGGTGTTCGGGGCGCTGATCACGCCGACCGATCCGGTGGCGGTGCTGGGCGTGTTGCGGGCGGCGAATCTCCGGCCGGAGCTCGAAGTGCAGATCGCCGGGGAGAGCCTGTTCAACGACGGGGCGGGATATGTGGTGTTCCTGTTGCTTGTGGGGCTCGCCTTTCCCGGCGGCGCGCAGGAAGCGGAGAGCTGGCAGGGCGCGGTCCTGTTGTTCCTGCGCGAAGCGGTGGGCGGGCTGGTGCTCGGGGCGGTGCTCGGCTGGCTCACCTTCCAGGTGATCCGGCGGATCGACGACTATGCCCTCGAGGTGCTGATCTCGCTCGGCCTCGCGCTGGGCGGCTACGAGCTGGCGGTGGCGCTGGGCGTGTCGGGGCCGCTGATGGCCGTGGTGGCGGGGCTTTTCATCGGCGATATCGGCCGCGCGCACGGCATGGGCGACGTGACGCGCGACTACCTCGACAAGTTCTGGGAGATCATCGACGAGGTGCTGAACGCGCTTTTGTTCCTGCTGATCGGCTTCGAGGTCTTCGCGCTGACGCTCGATGCGCCGACCGTGCTGCTGGGCCTCGCGATGGTCGCGGTCTGTCTGCTGGCGCGGCTCGTCGCGGTGGCGGTTCCGGTGGCGATCCGGCATCGCTACGAGAACCAGCCGCGCGACGTGATCCCGATCATGACCTGGGGCGGGCTTGAAGGGCGGCATTTCGGTGGCGCTGGCGCTGTCTCTGCCGGACAGCGAATGGAAGCCGGCGATCCTGTCCGCGACCTATGTGGTGGTGGTCTTCTCGATCATCGTGCAGGGGCTGAGCGTGGCGCGGCTCGCGCGGTGGCTGACCCGCGCCTAGTCCAGCAGGCCGAGGCTGCGGAACGAGGCGTCGCGGTCCTTGCCGATGATGACGTGATCGTGGATCCGCACGCCGATGGCGTCGCAGGCGAGGTCGATCTGTTCGGTCATGTCGATGTCGGCCCTGCTCGGGGTCGGATCACCCGAGGGGTGGTTGTGGACGAGGATGATCGCGGTCGCGTTGATCTCGAGCGCGCGCTTGGCCACCTCGCGGGGATAGACCGGGACGTGGTTGACGGTGCCGCGGGCCTGGGCCTCGTCGGCGATCAGGGTGTTGCGCTGGTCGAGGAACAGGATGCGGAACTGTTCGGTGTCGCGGTAGGCCATCACCGTCTTGCAATAGGCCATCAGGTCGTCCCAGGAGCTGATGACCGAACGCTGCATTACCTTGGCGCGGGCCATGCGGTGCGCGATGGCCTCGAAGAGCCGGAGCTGGAACCAGACCTTGGGCGTGGTCCCGGGCACCTTCATCAGCCGGTGCTCGGAGGCGGCGATCACGCCGTTGAGGTCGCCGAAGGCGGCGAGCAGCTCCTTGGCCAGCGGTTTGACGTCGATGCGGCCGATGGCGTTGAAGAGCACCATTTCGAGAAGCTCGTATTCCGGCAGGGCGGAATGGCCACCGGTGAGGAAGCGCTGGCGCAGGCGTTCGCGGTGGCCCCAGTAATGCGGCTTGCCGGGCGGGGCGACCCCGGGGATGAAGGCCGGGGCTTCGGGCGGCTCGGGGTCGACGGCATAGGATTCGGGCGGCGGCAGCTGGCGCTCGAAATCCTCGAGCCCCCGCATCGCCTCTTCCGAAAACCCGAAGGGTTCCTCGCGCGCCGCCATGTCCGCCTCCGTCCGTTCGCGGCGCAGGCTGCGGCGAATGTGGTTAAGGAGAGGTTTCCAGGGGGGTGCTGCTTGTCCGAAGGGGGGCGCGCTGATAGTCGGGCTGGAGCCCCGTCGTCGCGTTCGTCCGAAGGTGATCGTTCCGTGCCCAGCCGTCTTCTCTCCCTGTGCCTGATCTGCGTCACCCTCGCCCTCGCGCCGGCCGGCTGTTCGCGGCCGCCCGATCTGGTGGGGGTCGACAATCCGGCGATCCCGGTCGCCTCGGTCGCGGATCTCACGCGTCACCGGATCTACATCATGACGACGCGCGAGGCGTCGGAAGTGACGGAGACGTTCTTTTCCGCCGGCCGTGCGCCGGATCTCGGGCTGGCCTCGGTCGACGTGACCATACCGCCCACCCATGTGATCGGAACGCTCAACCGGCCCACCCGTCTTCCGCCGGATCCGCGGGTCGAATTCACCGTGGTGGACCCGACGGTCTATCCCGGCGATGCGGCGTTCATCGCCGAGCTCGACCGGGCGCTGGCGAGCCGGGCGCCGGGCGACCGCAATGTGCTGCTGTTCGTTCACGGCTTCAACAACAGCACCAGCGACGCGATCCTGCGGTTGACGCAATTCGTCGAGGACAGCGGCTATCAGGGTGTGCCGGTGCTGATGACCTGGGCCTCGGCGGCACGGGCCTCGCGCTATGTCTTCGACCTCAACAGCGTGCTGGTCGCCCGGGTCCAGCTCAAGAACATCTCCGACATCCTCGCGCGGACGCGCGCCGACCATGTCGACATCTTCGCGCATTCGATGGGGGCGTTCCTGACGATGGAGGGGCTGATGGATGCGGAGCTGTCCGGGCGGCTGGGCACGGGTCCGCACGTCAACAGCATCGTTCTGGCCTCGCCGGACATCGACATGGATCTGTTCCGGGTCCAGATCGGGATCCTGCCGTCGCCGGTGCTCGAGAAGATCTACGTGCTGATCTCGCGGGACGACCAGGCGCTCCGGGTGTCGCGGGCGCTGGCGGGGGGCGTTCCGCGGGTGGGTGCCGCGGATGCCGGGGAGCTCGAGGCGCTGGGGCTCACGGTGATCGACCTGTCGGAGATCGCGGATTCAAGCTCGGGAAGCCATTCGAAATTCGCCGGGTCGCCCGAGGCGGTGCAGCTGATCGGCAAGGGGCTGAACTCCGTGGGCCGCTTCGACACCGGCACCACGCCGGGGCTCGAGCAGCTGCTCGAAAACGCGCCGATCCGCATCCTGAGGAACTGAAGCCCGGTCAGCGCACCATGCGGGCGAGCTCGCTCAGCTTTTCGTGCACCCGGTCGGGGCCGATGGTGGCCGCGCGCACGAGATTGTCGAAGAGCCGGGTGAGGGCCGCGACCTGTTCGGCGGAGGTGACGACGAGATAGGCGTCTCCGAGGTAGAGGGCCGCGCGCAGCTTGCCGAAGACGGTGAAGGGGGCCGCGAAGGTGGTGCGGCCGTCGAAGAGATGCAGGCGGAGCACCGGATAGGCATCGGCGCAGGTGTCGGCCATGTGGGCGAGCTGGCGGCGGCGCAGGGCGGGATCGCTGTCGCGCCAGATGCCGCAGCCCGCGGCGAGATCCTCGAGGGCCTGGAGCGGCATGGCGATCTCGACATCCATCTCGCCCGGCTGGAAGCCTTCGAGCACGTTCTCGCCCGGATTGCCGGTGACGCTGCCCGGATCGGGCATGGCGGCGAGCCAGAGCATGTCGGGCAGGCCGGCGGGGACGTAGCGCAGTTTCATGCCGGCCGCCTCGCGCCGCCAGCGTTCGATCGGCGAGCCGGTGCCGTGGCCGGCGGCGGATTCGATCTCGACCGAGGGCGCGACCTGCTGGCTGCCCTCGGCGGTGTTCGAGAGGCTCAGGAGCCAGTCGGTGGTGACGCCGCGGGCCTCGGCGATGCGGCGCAGGGTTTCGGCCCGGGGCAGACGATCACTCGCCGGATCGAGGAACTGGCTCAGCGCGGAGCGGTCGATGCCGGTATCGCGCAGGAAGGCGCCGGTGCTGCCCCGGTCGCTGCCGATCAGGCTGCGCAGGCGATCCCGGAAGTCGCGGGCGAGGTCGCGTTTGTCCATATGTCGTTTTTCCACATGGTTTGTCGTGAAAGCAATCGGAATTGGTTAAAATACGCGATTTTGTCATGTTTCGTGATATATTCACAGGATTGAGGGCGTTCGGTCCGGCGCATTACCGTCCCGGGGAACCTCGGGAAAGCCGCCATGACCCTATTGCCGATCCCCTCGATGCGTGTGCGCGACCGCGTCGAGGTCCCTACCCTCGTGCTGATCGCCGTCGCCTATCTCGGCTGGATTGCCGTAACCGTTTTTGCCGACGGCCTCGGGATCTGGCTCGCGGTGGGGCTGCTCGGAGTGGTGATCGCGCTGCACTCGTCGCTGCAGCACGAGATCATCCACGGCCATCCGTTCCGCGACCAGCGGCTGAACGATCTTCTGGTGTTTCCGGCGCTCGGGCTCGTCGTGCCCTACGAGCGGTTCCGCGATCTGCACCTGGCGCATCATCACGATCCGCTGCTGACCGATCCCTACGACGATCCGGAATCGAATTATCTCGACCCGGCGGTGTGGGATCGGCTCGGCCCGGTGACGCGGGCGATCCTCCTCGCGAACAACACGCTGATGGGGCGGATCGTGCTCGGGCCGCTGATCGGGGCGGTGTGGATGATCCGGGCGGATCTGCGGGCGATCCGGGCCGGGGACGCGCGGGTTCGGCGCGCCTGGCTCCTGCATCTGGCCGGGATCGTGCCGGTGGCGATCTGGCTTGCGGGACCGGCGACCCTGCCGGTCTGGGCCTATGGGCTTGCCTGCTGGGTGGCACTGGGGCTCTTGCGGATCCGGACCTTTCTCGAGCATCGGGCGCATGAGCGGTCGGGCGCGCGCAGCGTGATCATCGAGGATCGCGGGCCGCTGGCGCTGCTGTTTCTCAACAACAACTATCATGCGGTCCATCACGCGCATCCCAATCTCGCCTGGTACCGGCTGCCGGCGGAATTCGCCCGGCGGCGGGACGAGTTCCTGCGGCGCAATGACGGCTATGTCTATCGGTCGTACGGCGAGGTGTTCCGGCGGCATTTCCTGCGGCGCAAGGATCCGGTCGCGCATCCGCTGGGCGGGGTGGCCGTCCGCGGCGACCGGGCGGCGTGAGGGCCGGGGAGCCCGTCGCCAGCCTGCCGATGCAGGACTGGCCCGCGTTGCGGCGCGATACGGACCGGCTCTGGGGCGCGTTGCGGGACGGGTTGCGCGGTATTGGCGAAGCATCGCCGGAGCGTCTCGACCGGACGCGCGGGCTGATGGAGGTCTGGACTCATCCGGAGCTCGTGTTGTCGCAAAGCTGCGGGCTGCCCTTCGCGCAGCATCTGGCCGGGCGGGTCACGCTGATCGGGGCCTTCGACCACGACCTGCCGGAGACGCCGGCGGGGTCTTATCACAGCGTTCTCGTGGTGCGCGCGGGGGATGCGCGCGAGACGCTGGCGGCGTTCCGGAATGCGGTGGCCGCGGTGAACGCGCGCGGGTCGCAATCGGGATACGGGGCGCTGGCGTGGGCGGTGGCGCCGCTGGCGCGCGACGGCCGGTTCTTCGCGGCGAGCGTCGAGACCGGCGCGCATCTCGGCTCGGCGCAGGCGGTGCTGGAGGGACGCGCGGATATCGCGGCCCTCGATGCGGTGAGCTGGCGGCACATGCGCAGGCTGGGCGCGGTGCCGGAGGGCTTGCGGGTGCTGCTGCGCACACCGCCGGTGCCGGGCTTGCCGCTGATCGCGCGGCGGGGCCGGGATGCAGTGCTGTTGCAGGCGGTGGTTTCGGAGGCGGTGGCGGGGCTCGATGCCGGGACGCGGGGCCGCCTCGGCATTGCCGGGTTCCGGGCGATGGAGGCGGCGGATTATGCGCCGCTGGCCGCCTTGCCGGCGGCGACGCTCATTCCCGGGGAAGCGGTCGGATCCTGCCTTCGGGCGTGAACTGGCAGCGGTCGGGCTTCAGGTCGATCAGCGGCGTGCCGTCGAGGCAGTCGAGGCCGCGCACCACCAGCACCGGGCCGTCGCGGCGGACGAGACGGACCAGGGCGGTGCCGATCGGGTTCGGGCGCACCGGCGAGCGCAGGGCGAAGGTGCCGCGCACGCTGTCGGTGTGGTTGGGGTTCTGCACCAGGAGGTCGCGGCGCGAGGCGTGCAGCCAGTAGAGCACCTCGATGGAGGCATAGGCCTCGATACCGTCCAGCGCCGGTTCCCAGATCGGGTCGAGCTCGATCCGGCACTCCGGTCCGTCGAGCCGGCCCTGGCGCGGGCAGGCATCGCGGTCGGTCCAGGGCGTGCGGATGGTCCCGATGAAGGCGAGGGTCGCGTCGGCGGGGAGCGGCGCATCGACGCGGCGTTCGTGGGGGCGAAGATCCTGGGCTTCGGTCATCGGCGTCAGTCGGCGGCCAGCATGACGTTCGACGCCTTGATGATGGCGTGGGCCCTGCCGCCGGGGACGAGACCAAGCTCGTCGACGGCGTCGTTGGTGATGGAGGCGGTGATTGGCGTACCGTTGCAGTCGAGGTGCACGATCGAGGTCGTGGCGCCCCGGTTTATGGCGGTGACGGTGCCGGCGATGACGTTGCGGGCGCTGAGTTTCATCGGAAGCCTCCAGGTGATGTCCTCGGAGATTTAGGCCGGGACGGGCACGTGAAGCCAGCGCCATTCGGCTCAGTCCGCCGGCCAGCAGATCCGCATCAGGTCGTCGAAGGTGCCGGGCGATGCCGCGAGCACGGGCCCCCTGCCCGCCGGACCGCCTTCCGGCCGGAACGGCGCGCCCCGGCCACCGGCCTCGGTGATGATCAGAAGGCCGGCGCGGCAATCCCAGGCGTACATCACCGGTTCGAAATAGCCGGCGAGCCGGCTTGCCGCGACATAGGCGAGCATGAGGGCGCCGGATCCGTTGCGAAAGAACATGCCGCCCTCGCTCATCACCTGGCGGATCGCGGTGGCGGCGGCATCGGGCGAGGTGGTGGCGCTCGCGCCGATGGCCGTGAGGCCGGTGGCGAGGGTGAGGTCGCCGTGGAGGCGCAGGGGCCGGTTGTTGAGGGTGGCGCCCTGGCCGCTGCGGGCGGCGAAGGTCTCGCCATGGGTCGGCACCTCGATCACGCCGGCGACGCAGGTGTCGCCTTCGACGAGGGCGATGGCGACGCACCAGTTGGGCATGCCGTGGAGATAGGGCACGGTGCCGTCGATCGGGTCGATGACCCAGACGAAGCCCGAGCGGCTGTCGGTGGCGCCGTATTCCTCGCCGAGAAAGCCGTCTTCGGGGAATCGCGCCGTCACGGCCTCGCGGATCAGCCGCTCCACGGCGCGGTCGGCTTCGGAGACCAGATCCTGCGCGCCGCCCTTGGCGATGATCTCCAGATCGGCGCGGGCGAGCCAGTATTCATGGGCGAGCGCGCCGGCGTGGCGGGCGATGTCGAGGGCGTGGGCGTGGCGCACGGCAACGGGATCGTCGGGGGAAGCGTCGGTCATGGAGGTCCTGTCAGCGCTGGCGGCGAAGATAGACATAGAGCGCGCCGCCGCCGCCGTGCCGGCCGCTGGCGGGCACGACCTGCAGCACATGGGGCGCGAGAGCGGGCGTTCCGAGCCATTGCGGGACCGCGTGGCGCAGCACGCCCATGCGGCGGGGATCCTCCTCGCGGTCGCTGCTGCGGCCCTTCCCGGTGATGACGAGCACGAGCCGGAGCCCGTCGGCGCGGGCCCGGCCGATGAAGCCGATCAGCGCATCATGGGCGCGGGCCGCCGTCATGCCGTGGAGGTCGATCCGGGCCTCGGGCTTCAGCTTGCCGCGCTTGAGGTCCCGCAGGCGGTGACTGTCCATGATCGCCCGGGCGGAGGCGAGTTCGGTGAAGGTGTCGGGTGCGAGGTCGTGGGTCAGGCGCGGAGCGGTCGCCGGGCCGGTGGGTCGGACGGTCCGCGTGGGCGTCTCCGGCCGGGGCGGCGGCGCAGGCGAGGCGGGTGAGGCCGGAAGCTCGGGCGTGTGGAAGTGCCGGGCCGGCGGATGCAGGGGTCGGGCGGTTTCGGCGACCTGCCCCCAGACCGCCCGGTCATCCTCGGTGAGGGATCGGTTCCTCGGGCGGCGCGGCACGTCTCCTGCCCGTCGGGATCAGCCGCCGGTGCCGGACAGCAGCCAGTTCGGATCGTCCGAGCCCATCACGCGGGTGAAGGTCCAGACATCCTTCTGCTGGCGGATCGCGTTGGGGTCGCCATCGACGATCCGGCCTTCGCTATCCTTCACCGCGGAGGTGAGCTCGCCCACGAAGCGCATGGTGATGTCGGCCTCGCCGGTCTCCTCGTCGAAGGCGGCGTCGGTCAGCCGGACCTCGCGGATGCCGGCGAACGTCGCTTCGACGGTGTAGCCCTTGGCGTTGCGGGCCTCGATCGCCTCGGCGAAGGGGCTGTAGACCTCCGGAGTGAGCAGATCGCGCAGGGTGTCGAGATCGCCCTGTTCGTAGGCCATCACGATCATCTCGTAGGCCGAGCGGGCGCCGTGGGAGAAATCGACCACGCCGAAATCGGGATCGGCGACCTTCATCGCGGCGAGGGCCTTTCCGGCATCGGTGTCGACGTCGACGAAATGGGCGATGTCCTCGTCCGGCCCGCCGCCCTCGATCACCTCGAAGGACCGCTCCCGCGTGGGGGTGGCCTTGCCGGGAATCTCGCGCGGTTTCTCGAAGCCTTCGCGGGTGCCGAGCACGTTGCGCAGCCGCAGGATGAGAAAGAGTGCTATTCCTGCCAGGATTACGATCTGGATCATCTGGGACCCCATCGGCCACCCTTTCAGTTTCTGCGCTGCGATCATGGCATCAGGCGCCATCCCGACTTATGTAGGTGTTCCGGGGCGTCAAGTCCATCGGAGCACGTGCAACAAGTCCGAGGTGCCGTCACAGATGTGGCTCTTTCTGCTCTTCGTCGCCATCCCGATCCTCGAGATCGCCCTCTTCATCCAGGTCGGTGGGTTCATCGGGTTGTGGCCGACGCTGGCGATCGTCGTGCTGACCGCGCTCATCGGCACGCTGATGGTGCGCAGCCAGGGCTTCCTCGCGATGGAACGGCTGCGCCGGGCGATCGGGTCGGGCGAGGATCCGGTGGGGCCGATCGCCCATGGCGCGCTGATCCTCGTGGCGGGCGTTCTCCTGCTGACACCGGGGTTTTTCACCGATGCCGTAGGGCTTTCGCTGCTGGTTCCGCCCGTTCGGGCGGCCGTGATCGGCTGGGGAGCGGCGCGTCTCGCGGGCAGGTTCACGACGGTTGTCCAGACCCGGCAATCGGGCGCGGGACCGGGGCCGGCGGCGCGCGGCGGGCCGATCGAGGCGGACTACGAGGTGGTCGACGAAGAGGCGCAGGATCCGGAACCGCGCGCACGCGGAACCTCGGGCTGGACGCGACCGGACAACTGAGACGCCCCCGACCATCAACCAATCCTTGACCGGCCGCGTTGTCGCACCCGTTCCTGCGTGCTAATGCCGCTGCCGGGAGCAGTTCGGAATTCAATCAGGAGACCATCAATGGCCGACGAGACCAACGGAGCCACGCCACCGCCGGGCCCGCGCCTGCAGATCGTGACGCAATATATCCGCGACCTGTCGTTCGAGAATATCGCCGTGCAGAAGGGCATCGCCGCCGAGGGCAAGCCGGACGTGAAGGTGCAGGTCAATCTCGACGCCCAGAAGCGCGGCGACGAGCGCTACGAGGTGGCGATCAAGCTGAAGGCCGATTCCGCCATCGGCGAGCAGCAGGTTTTCATCCTCGAGCTGGATTATGCCGGTCTGTTCGTGATCCAGAACGTGCCCGACGACCAGCTTCACGCGCTTCTGATGATCGAATGTCCGCGGCTGATCTTCCCGTTCGTCCGGCGCGTGGTCGGCGACGTGACCCGCGATGGCGGCTATCCGCCGCTCAATCTCGAGATCATCGACTTCCTTGCACTCTACCGTGCGGAGATCGCGCGCCGGCAGAGTGCGGCGAAGGCCGAGGAAGACAGCGAGGCGCCCGCCGAGACCTGAGCGGGGCGGCTCAGCCGGTGGTCCAGAGCGCCTTGTCGCCAAGCTCGGCGACGAAGGCCGCATGGGCCTCGGCTTCGGCCTGCGAAATCCGCTCGGGCAGCGGGGCGGGACGCGGCGGCACGACCCAGCCGTTGCGCGCGGCCCCCGCAGCGCCGGCATGGACCACCGTCAGGGTGAAGTCGGGCTGCCGTCCGCCCATCAACTCCAGATAGACCTCGGCCAGAAGCTCGGAATCGAGCAGCGCGCCATGCTTCTCGCGGCCGGAATTGTCGACGCCGAAGCGGCGGCAGAGCGCATCGAGGCTGTTCTGCGCCCCGGGAAAGCGGCGCCGCGCCATGTCGAGGGTATCGACGGCGCGCGCCCAGGGGATCGAGGGCTGCTTCAGCCAGCCGAGTTCGGCATTGATGAACTTCATGTCGAAGGCGGCGTTGTGGATCACCAGCCGGGCCTCGCCGACGAATTCGAGGAAATCCCGGGCGATCGCGGCGAAGACCGGTTTGTCCGCAAGGAAGGCAGAGCTCAGGCCGTGAACCGCGAAGGCCTCCTGCGGCATGTCGCGCTCGGGGTTGATGTACTGGTGATAGACGCGGCCGGTCGGGACGTGGTTGAGGATCTCCACCGCACCGATCTCGACGATCCGGTCGCCCGAATCGGGATCGAGTCCGGTGGTTTCGGTGTCGAGGACGATCTCACGCATGGCCTGCCTCCGCTTCGATCCGTGCGATCAGGGATAGGACATCCGCGCGGGCCGCTTCAATGCCGCGATCGGTCTCGATGACGAAATCGGCGCGCCGGCGCTTTTCCGCGTCGGGCGTCTGCCGGGCGAGGATCGTGGCGAGAGCCTCTTCGGTCATGCCCGGTCGCGCCAGGACACGGGCGCGCTGGACATCTTCCGGAGCGCTGACGACGAGGGTTCCGTCCAGACCGGTTCCGGCTCCGGTCTCGAAGAGGAGCGGGATGTCGAGCACCACGAGGGCGGCATCGGCGTGCGCCTCGAGGAAGGCGGCCCGGTCCCGGGCGACCAAAGGGTGGATCAGCCGTTCGATTTTCGCGAGCAAGGCCCCATCGTCGAGGATTGCCCGGCGCAGGGCCGGCGCGGTCGACCGCGCCCGCGTCGATGGCCTCGGGCACGAGCGCGGCCAGGGCCTCGGCGCCGGCCCCGCCCGGCGCATAGAGGCGGTGCACCGCCGCGTCGGCGTCCCAGACGGGGATGCCGGCTTCGGCGAACATGGCGGCGGTGGTGGATTTGCCCATGCCGATGGAGCCGGTCAGGCCGAGGCGGTAGGTCATGCCGCGAGGACCGCGACACGCAGGGCGTCGTCGATCTCCGGGCGGCGCCCGAACCAGCGCTCGAAGCCGGGAGCGGCCTGATGCAGGAGCATTCCGAGGCCGTCGACGCAGCGCAGTCCGCGGGTTCGGGCATCGCGCAAGCAGCGCGGTCTCCAAAGGCTGGTAGACGATGTCGTTGACGACCATGTCCGGCGGGGCGGCATCGAGGCGCAGGTCGAGCGCGGCCTGTCCGGTCATGCCGAGCGAGGTCGTGTTGACGAGCGTGGCTGCACCGTCGAGCGCCGCCTCGGCCTCGGCCCAGTCGATCACGGTGAGGCCGGCGCCGAAATGATCGCGCAGGGCCTCCGCGCGGATGCGAGTGCGATTGGCCAGCCGGATTTCAGGAGCGCCGCCTTCTGCCAGGGCGGCGATGACGGCCCGGGCGGCGCCACCAGCTCCCAGAACGACGGCAGGGCCGCTATCCGGCCGCCAGTCGGGGACAATCTGCCTGATATTGTCGTGAAAGCCCGAAGCGTCGGTGTTGTCGGCGTGAAAGCCGCCGGTCTCGAGGAAAGTGAGGGTGTTGGCCGCTCCGATCCGGCGGGCGACATCGGAGACCTCGGTCGCAAGCGCCAGCACCGCTTCCTTGTGGGGCAATGTGACGTTGACGCCGCGAAACCCGAGAGCCTGCAGGCCGGCGAGGCCCGCTGCGAGCCGTTCGGGCGGCACCCCGAGGGGAATGTAGTGACCGGCGATGTCGTAGCGCTTCAGCCAGTGGCCGTGCAGTGCCGGCGATCGGCTGTGGGCGATCGGCCAGCCGATGACGCCGGCGAGACGGGGGGCGGCGGTCATGTCGGGCAGATCTCCCGGGTGCGGAGGAAGGCGAGCAGTTCGAGCAGCGGCAGGCCGAGCACCGAGAAATAGTCGCCCTGGATTCCGGTGAAGAGCTGGGCGCCCTGCCCCTCCAGACGATAGGCGCCGACCGTGTCGAGAAGCGTGTCGCCCTCGGCGGCGAGGTATTCGGCGAGGAATGCCTCGGAAAAGTCGCGCATCGTCAGGCGCACGACCCCGATATGCCGCCAGACCGGGCGGGACTCCTCGAAGACCACGGCGGCGGAGAGCAGTTGATGGGCCCTGCCCCGCAGGAGACGGAGATGTTCTGCGGCCTCGTCGAGATCGCGGGGCTTTTCGAAGAGGCGGCCTTCGCAGACGAGCACCTGGTCCGCCCCGATCACCACCGCGTCGGGGCGTTTGGACGCCCCGCGGCGCGCCTTGGTCTCGGCGAGGGCGTCGGCGATGTCGCGGGCCGGTGCGGCTTCGTTCAGCATGGCCTCCCGGATCGCCACTTCGTCGACGGCCACCGGAACGATTTCGAAATCGACACCCGCGCCGGCGAGAAGTGCTGCGCGGCCCTGGGATCGAGAGGCGAGAATCAGCGGTGATGGCATCGGCGACCTCGCTGGCGAATTGCGGTGCGCCGACCCTTCTGCTGGGATCAGACCGGCGGTGCAAGCCGCGGCGGGCGGAACAAAGCGGGGACGATCGGGGCCGAGGTCAGAAAAAGCTGCGGATGGAACGGTGGATAACCCTGTGGCAGGCCGGTGCACGGACCGCGTGAAACCGGCAGAGCCGGATTCCACACCCGCTTGCTTCGGACTTCTGCACAGTGACTGCGCTTGCGCAGGTGCCCGTGAGGGTGCTTCGGGATAACTTTCATGAAGAGGCTTGCTTTTCCACAAGCGCTCGGTTTTCAGAAGTCGAATCGGATGAGGATCGGAAACGTAAGCCTTTGATATTGAATGAATAAAATTTCCGTCATTCATCTTAAGGTTGTATTTGGCACCAGAAAAGATTTTCTGCCCGCCTGTGGACAACCATGTGGGAAATCCGGCCCCAAAAAGTTATCCCCGTTTCCACCCGCATCACGATCTTCCAAAATTCCCAGAGAATCTTTCTAATATTTTTAAGAAAGATCGGGGCCTTGTGACTCCGAAGAACTGTGCTAGCCGGGGTCACTCGGAACAGGAATCGACCGCATGTCTGATCTGCTCGCTACGCTCTATCCCTGGACGAAATCTCTCCATGTGATCTCGATGGTCACCTGGATGGCCGGGCTGTTCTACCTGCCCCGGCTCTTCGTCTATCATGCCGAGAACGGGATCGATGGCTCGGAACTGCGCGAGACCCTCAAGATCATGGAGTTGAAGCTCTATCGGCTGATCATGAATCCCGGCATGATCGCCACCTGGATCTTCGGGATCCTCCTGCTCGGGACACCCGGCATCGTCGATTGGCGCGTGGATCTCTGGATCTATCCCAAGCTCGGTGCCGTTTTTGTGCTGACCTGGTTCCACCACTGGCTCGGCCGGCGGCGCAAGGAATTCGCGGCCGATGCCAATACGCGGACGGGCCGGTCCTACCGGCTCATGAACGAGGTGCCGACGATCGGGCTGATCGTCATCGTGATCATGGTGATCGTAAAGCCGATTTGACATGCAAGACTTGTTGTGACATCAGACTTACCGCAGGCGGTTCCGTCCTGAAATTCCCCTTCCCGAAGCCAATCGAGCATCCCGATGGATCTTTCCACTGATTTTCAGCAATTGTCGCTCGCCGATCTGAAGGCGAAGACGCCTGCTGATCTGCTCACCCTCGCCGAAGAACTCGAGATCGAGAACGCCGCCAGCATGCGCAAGGGCGACATGATGTTCGCGATCCTCAAGGATCTGGCCGAGGAAGGCGTCGAAATCTCCGGTGACGGGGTTCTCGAGATCCTCCAGGACGGTTTCGGCTTCCTGCGCTCGCCGGAAGCGAACTATCTCGCCGGACCCGACGATATCTATGTGAGCCCCAACCAGATCCGGAAATTCAACCTTCGCACCGGTGATACGGTGGACGGGGTGATCCGCGCGCCGAAGGACGGGGAGCGCTATTTCGGACTGGTGAAGGTCAGCCGGATCAACTTCGAGGAACCGGAAAACGCCCGCCACAAGGTGCATTTCGACAACCTCACACCGCTCTATCCCGATGAACGGCTGCAACTCGAGGTCGAGGACCCGACGATCAAGGACAAGACGACCCGGGTCATCGACCTGGTCGCTCCGATCGGCAAGGGCCAGCGCGGGCTGATCGTCGCACCGCCCCGGACCGGCAAGACCGTGATCCTCCAGAACATCGCCGCCTCGATCGAGAAGAACCATCCGGAGTGCTTCCTGATCGTGCTGCTGGTCGACGAACGGCCGGAGGAAGTCACCGACATGCAGCGCTCGGTCAAGGGCGAGGTCGTGGCCTCGACCTTCGACGAACCGGCGACACGGCACGTCGCGGTGGCGGAAATGGTCATCGAGAAGGCCAAGCGCCTCGTCGAGCACAAGCGCGACGTGGTGATCCTGCTCGATTCGATCACCCGGCTGGGGCGTGCCTACAACACCGTGGTGCCGTCCTCGGGCAAGGTGCTGACCGGCGGCGTCGACGCCAACGCGCTGCAGCGGCCGAAGCGATTCTTCGGCGCTGCGCGCAACATCGAGGAAGGCGGGTCGCTTACCATCATCGCGACGGCCCTGATCGACACCGGAAGCCGGATGGACGAGGTGATCTTCGAGGAATTCAAGGGCACCGGCAATTCCGAGGTCGTGCTCGACCGCAAGATCGCCGACAAGCGGGTGTTCCCGGCCATCGACATTCTCAAGTCGGGCACGCGGAAGGAAGAGCTGCTGGTCGACAAGGCCGACCTCACGAAAATGTTCGTTCTCCGGCGCATTCTCAACCCGATGGGCACCACGGACGCCATCGAGTTCCTGCTCGGCAAGCTGAAGCAGACCAAGTCGAATTCCGAGTTCTTCGATTCGATGAACAGCTGACAACTTCGGCATGGTGGGCGTGTCACACGACACGATCTATGCACTGGCGACTCCACCGGGTCGCTCCGGAATTGCCGTGATCCGGCTTTCGGGCCCGGAAGGGATCGCGGCGGTTGAACGGATGGCCGGTCGCAGCTTCGCCCCGAGACGCGCCAGCCTCGCCGCCTTGCGAAACCCGGAAACCGAAGAGCTGGTCGATTCGGCCGTTGTGATCACATATCCCGGGCCGGCGAGCTTCACGGGCGAGGATGTTGTCGAGCTGCAGTGCCATGGCAGCCGGGCTGTGATCGACGAAATCTATAAGTCATTGGAAAAAAACAGTAATTTCAGGCTGGCGGAACCGGGAGAGTTCACGCGTCGCGCCATGATGAACGGCCGGCTGGACCTCACCCAGGTAGAGGGGCTGGCCGATCTTCTTCAGGCGGAGACCGAATCGCAGCGGCGTCTTGCCATGCGCTCGCTGGAGGGCGCTATTGGGCGGAAGGCACTTGCCTGGCGAGAGGACCTGGTTCGCGCGCTTGCGCTGGTCGAGGTCACGATCGACTTTGCCGACGAAGAGTTGCCGGAAGACACGATTGCCGAGTTGCAGGTCGGACTGGCCGGGATCCGTGCGTCCCTCGACAAGGAGCTTGCCGGAGCTGCAGCTGCGGAGCGTGTACGGGACGGCTTCGAAGTGGCCCTGGTCGGGAAACCGAACGCCGGCAAATCGACGTTGCTCAACGCGCTTGCGGGGCGGGATGCCGCCCTGACGTCGTCGCAGGCAGGTACGACCCGGGACGTGCTCGAAGTGCGGATGGACATCGGTGGTTTGGCGGTGACGATCCTCGACATGGCCGGGCTGCGGGAAGCAGGAGACGATATCGAGGCGCTCGGAGTGGCGCGGGCTCGGGAGCGTGCGGACCGGGCGGATGCACGGATCTTCCTCGTCGAGCGCCGCGCTGACCTGGAACAGCTGGGTGTGCCGCATCGGCCCGGAGATATCGTGGCGCTCGCGAAGATGGATCTCGCTCCGGATATCGGTCCTACGGCAGGCGCAGATGTCCGGGTGTCGGGGCTGACGGGCTTGGGGATCGACTCCCTCGTGGAGGCGATCTCTGCAACCCTGTCGGAGCGGGCCTCATCGGCCGGACAAGTCAGCAACGCGCGGCAGCGTGCCGCCATCGGACGGGCGAGCCTTGCGTTGGCGGCGGCTTCGGAAGCATTGGCGCAGGGCGAGGGAGAGATCGATCTGGTGGCGATGCATATCCGCGAGGCGCTGCGGGCATTGGAGTTTCTGGTCGGAAAGGTCGATGTCGAATCCGTTCTGGATGTGATATTCGGCGCATTCTGTCTGGGGAAATGATGTGAGTGTTTCACGTGAAACAATCTGAGTGGCAGGTCATCGTTGTCGGCGGCGGTCACGCCGGAACCGAAGCGGCTTTCGCAGCGGCCCGTCGCGGCGCGCGGACCTTGCTGATCACCCACCGCTTCGATCGCCTGGGAGAGATGTCGTGCAATCCTGCAATGGGCGGCCTCGGAAAGGGCCACATCATTCGGGAGGTCGACGCTCTGGACGGGTTGATCGGCAAAGCTTCCGATGCGGCCGGCATCCAGTTCCGCTTGCTGAACCGCAGCAAGGGGCCCGCGGTCCAGGGGCCCCGCGCGCAATGTGACCGAGCGCTTTACCGTCGTGCGATCCAGGCCGCCTTCCGCAGTCCGGACGCACCAAGCGTCCTCGAGGCGGAAGTTTCGGATCTTGTCGTCAAGAATGGCGCTATTGCCGGTGTAGAGACCGGTAATGGTGATGTAATTCATGCAAAGGCGGTGGTCATCACCGCCGGCACGTTCCTCCGGGGCAGAATTCATATCGGATCAGAGAGTTGGTCAGCGGGTCGTGAGGGAGATCCTGCCAGCGAACGACTTGCGGCGTGTTTCGATGGGTTTGGTCTGCCGGTTGGGCGGTTGAAGACGGGGACGCCACCCCGGTTGGACGGGCGGACAATAGATTGGACGCGGGTCGGTTTGCAGGATGGCGACGAGACGCCGACCTTGTTTTCGTTCCTGAGCACAGGGGTTCAGGCCCGACAGGTTGCCTGCGGTGTGACACACACCAATCCGACGACGCACGCGATCATTGCCGAAAACATCGGGCTGTCCGCGATGTATGGAGGTCATATCGATGGCGTGGGTCCGCGATACTGTCCATCCATAGAAGACAAGGTGACACGCTTTGCGGACAAGGAATCCCATCAGATCTTCCTGGAACCCGAGAGCCTTGAAGATCACGTGATCTATCCGAACGGGATTTCCACATCCCTCCCGGTCGACGTGCAGTTGGCCTATGTGCGAACAATTCAGGGCCTTGAAAATGCTGCAATAATTCAACCCGGCTACGCAGTCGAGTATGACTACATCGACCCGAGATCGCTTGATGCGCGCCTGGCGGTCAAGAGTGTCCCGGGGTTGTTTTTGGCGGGTCAGATCAACGGGACAACGGGATACGAAGAGGCTGCCGGACAGGGCGTGGTGGCCGGGGCGAACGCCGCAGCTTTGGCGATGGGCGAGTCGGAGCTTCTTCTGGCGAGGGACGAGGCCTATATCGGCGTCATGATCGATGATCTGATCCTCCGTGGCGTCACAGAGCCGTACAGGATGTTCACGTCGCGGTCCGAGTTCAGGTTGCTCTTGAGGGCCGACAACGCAGACCAACGGCTTACACCAAAGGGGCTTGCGGCGGGTTTGGTTGGAAATAGGCGCCGGGAGGCGTTCCTGGAAAAGCAGGAATTGCTCGTTCGGGCGGAGGATTCGGCCCGAAAGCGGCATTTTCCGGCCGAAAGTCTGGCGCGGTATGGATTTGCAGTACCGCGCAGCGGGAAGGGTCGGTCCGGTTACGAGCTTTTGGGCAACAGCGACGCTCTCGCCGTGGATCGGCTGATCGGGGATGAGTTCCAGGACTTTCCAACCCACACGATGGAGCAACTTCGAATTGATGCGCGCTATGCGCCGTACCTTGAGCGCCAGACAATCGAGGCCGCGGCGTTGCGGCGGGACGAGAGCGTTATCCTCCCTGACGATCTTGATTACGCGGTCATCCCTGGTCTTTCGAACGAATTGCGAGACAAACTCACCAGAATTCGGCCCGCAACACTCGGACAGGCCGGCCGTATCGAGGGCATGACGCCGTCGGCGCTGACGCTGATTCTTGTGCGCGTCCGTGCTGGAAGCCTGAGTAGGGCGGGATGATTCCGGACTCCGTCGGGTCGGACATCGCCAGGCTGGCGGATGTTTCACGTGAAACAATCGGGCGCTTCGAGGTGATGCACGATCTGCTCGGCCGCTGGACGCGTCGCATCAATCTGGTGTCCAAGGCATCGATGGAGGATTTCTGGATCCGGCACGTGCTCGACTCTGTCCAGCTGTGGCCAATGAAGCCCTCCGGGGCCCGGCGCTGGGTCGATCTCGGGTCCGGGGCAGGGTTTCCGGGTTTGGTGGTTGCCATGATTGCGGCCGAATTGGCACCCCAATTGGAGGTGGTGCTGGTCGAGAGCGACAGCCGCAAGGCGGCCTATCTGGAGACCGTCGCCCGTCAGACCCAGACGCCCTTGCGGATCCTCAACTCCCGGGTCGAGGATGTCGACGGGTTGGAGGCGGATGTAATCTCCGCACGGGCGCTCGCACCGGTCGCCGACCTGCTCGCCATGGCGGAAATCCACCGCCGGCCCGAAGGTATTTGCTTGTTCCCCAAGGGTCGCGCGGTGCATAAGGAGGTGGAGGCGGCGCGACTGCGCTGGGCGTTTTCGGCCATCGAGCACCGCAGCGTGACCGATCCAACGGCCACAGTTCTGGAAATTGGAGCGATGCACCGTGTCTGAGCCAGCACCTGCAATTCTTGCCGTCGCCAACCAGAAGGGTGGCGTGGGCAAGACGACCACGGCCATCAATCTCGGGACGGCGCTCGCAGCGCTCGGGCATCGGGTTCTTCTGGTTGATCTCGATCCGCAGGGCAACGCCTCGACGGGTCTTGGCGTGTCGGCCGCCGATCGGACCTACACGTCCTATGATCTGCTGTTCAGCGGGACATCGGCGGCGAATGCCGCTGAAACGGTCGTGCCGGGTCTGTCAGTGATTCCCGCGACACCGGATCTCAGCTCCGCGGACGTAGATATGGTGTCTGACCCTCGACGCCTCCACAAGATGCGGGAGGCGCTGCGAAGCGATCATCCCGTCGTGCGGCAGCAGGACTTCATCCTGATCGATTGTCCCCCATCGCTGAACCTTCTCACGGCGAATGCGCTGGTGGCGGCTGATTCGGTGCTCGTTCCGCTCCAATGCGAGTTCTTTGCACTGGAGGGGTTGTCGCAGTTGATGCGCACGGTTCAGACAATCCGCAGTGGTCCGAATCCAAGCCTGAAGATACAAGGTATTGTGTTGACCATGTATGATAGACGCAACAACTTGTCCGGTCAGGTTGCGGCCGATGTGCGGGAAAACCTCGGGGCGCTGGTCTATGACACGGTGATCCCGCGCAATGTCAGGTTGAGCGAAGCGCCATCCCATGCGGTGCCGGCCCTGATCTATGACCATACCAGCACGGGCAGCATCGCCTATCAGAAGCTGGCTGGCGAACTGCTTGCGCGGATCGGCCGGCCAGTGGCCGCCGTGACGGCGTGATCCGAGGAGAAATGCAGATGGAAAAGAAGGGTCTCGGGCGCGGCTTGTCGGCGCTTCTCGCGGATGTCGGCCCCGAAGCCGATCAACCGGCCGCCGCGCAGGCGCCGCGTCCGGCCGATCGCGCGGTGCCGATCGAACGCATTCACCCCAACCCGAACCAGCCGCGTCGCACCTTCGGGGAGCGCGAACTCGAGGATCTCGCCAATTCGCTGCGCGAAAAGGGCGTCATCCAGCCGCTCATCCTGCGGCCGCATCCGGACCGCGAGGGGGCCTACGAGATCGTGGCCGGGGAGCGTCGATGGCGTGCCGCGCAGATCGCCGGCCTCCACGAGCTTCCGGCGCTGGTCCGTGAGCTGACCGATACCGAGATGCTCGAACTGGCGATCATCGAGAACATCCAGCGCGCCGATCTCAACGCCATCGAGGAGGCGCTCGGGTATCGCCAGCTGATGGATCGTTTCGGCCATACCCAGGAGAAGCTCGGGGAGGCGCTCGGCAAGAGCCGGAGCCATATCGCCAATCTGCTGCGCCTGCTGACTTTGCCCGAATCGGTGCTGGACCTCGTTCGGTCCGGTCAGCTCTCCGGCGGACATGCCCGGGCGCTGGTCACCGCGTCGGACCCGGAGCGGCTGGCGAAGCGGGTGGTGGAAGCCGGGCTCTCCGTGCGTCAGACCGAGGCCCTCGCGAAGGCGCTTCCGGAGCGGACCTCCTCGGCGCCGGTCTCGAAGCCGCACAAGGATGCCGATACCCGCGCCCTCGAGGAAGATCTGAGTGCGACGCTGCGCATGAAGGTCAGCATCGACCACAAGCCCGGAAAACAGGACGGCGAAATCAGGATCAAGTACAAGTCGCTCGAGGAGCTGGACGGGCTCTGCCAGATCCTGTCGAGCTGAGTCAGCGCGGCAGGAGCAGCGCTTCGAGGACCGCGTTCAACACGAGCCTGCCGGCCGGAGTGGCCTTGAGCCGACCCTTGTCCTGGGTGATCAGCCCCAGGGCACCCAGTTCCGCGAGGGCTGTTTCGGGCAGTTCCGTTCCTGACAGGCGCGCATAGCGGCCGGGGTCGATGCCTTCGCCGAGGCGCAGGCCCATCATCAGCATCTCGGTGGCCTGGTCCGGACCGGAAATCGCCTCGGTCTCGAGGGATGGAGCGCCTTCGCCGATTGCGGTCAACCAGGTTTCGGGGTGTCTGTGGCCGGCCGTGGCCAGTTTCGTGCCGTCACGGCTCAGCCGGCCATGCGCGCCGGGGCCAATTCCCGCATAGTCGCCGTACCTCCAGTAGATCAGGTTGTGGCGACTCTCGGCACCGGGTCTTGCGTGATTGGACACCTCGTATGCAGGTAGTCCGGCAGATTCACACATTTCCTGCGTGATATCGTAGAGGTCGGCCGAAACGGTCTCGCCCGGCAGGCCGCGCAGCAGGCCGCGCTGCGCCAGATCTCCGAACCGCGTGCCGTCCTCGATGGTGAGCTGGTAGAGCGAGAGGTGATCGACGGCGAGCGCCAATGCCTGCCGCAGTTCGGCTTCCCAGTCGGCGGCGCTCTGGTCCTGCCGCGCATAGATCAGATCGAAACTCACCCGGTCGAAGGTGCCGCGCGCCACGTCGAAAGCGGCAAGGGCCTCGGCGGCGGAGTGCATTCGGCCCAGCCGTTTCAGGTCCGCGTCGTTGAGCGCCTGCACCCCGAGCGAGACCCGGTTCACCCCGGCGCTGCGATACGCGCGAAACCGCTCGGCCTCCACGGAAGTAGGATTGGCCTCCAGCGAGATCTCGGCTCCGGGCGCCAGACCCCAGGCCAGATCGATGGCCTCGATCACCGCGGCCACGGTCGCGGCGGGCATCAGGCTCGGTGTGCCGCCCCCGAAGAACACCGTGTCCACCTGCCGGTCCGGCACCAGTGCGGCTTGCCGGCCGATATCGGCCACCAGCGCGCCGCGCCAGGCATCCTGGTCGATGCCCTGCCGCACATGGCTGTTGAAGTCGCAATAGGGGCACTTGGCAGCGCAAAACGGCCAGTGAACGTAGACGCCGAAGCCCCCGGCCTGCCAGTCCTCAGGCAAAGCAGCCCGCGACGAGCTTGGCGAAAGCATCGCCGCGATGGCTGATGCGGTTCTTCTCCCAGCGGTCCATTTCGCCCATGGTGATGTCGAAGCCGTCGGGCTGGAAGATCGGGTCGTAGCCGTGACCCTGCGTGCCCCGCATCGGCCAGACCACCTGCCCTTCGATCCGGCCTTCGAAGACCTCGTCCTGCCCGTCCGGCCAGGCCAGGACCAGCGTGCAGAGAAACCGCGCGGTTCGCGGGAAGGGCGCGCCGCGTCGCTCGAGTTCGTCCCATGTCCGGGTCATCGCCTGCACGAAATCCCGGCCTCGGGGTGTCTCGGCCCAATCCGCCGTATGCACGCCCGGCGCTCCGTCGAGTCCGTCAACGGCGATACCGGAATCGTCCGCCAGGGCAGGAAGCCCGCTCGCCTTCGCCGCCGCATGCGCCTTGATGCGGGCATTGCCGACGAAGGTTTCTTCGGTTTCCTCCGGCTCGGGCAGCCCGAGCGCCCTGGCCGAGACGATTTCGACCGGATAGGCCGCCAGAAGTGCCGCGATCTCCTCGAGCTTGCCCTGATTGTGGGTCGCGACAACCAGTTTCGGCTCGGTAAAGCGCCGTGTCACGCCACCGCGGCCTTCTGCTTCTCCACCAGCGCCCCGATGCCCTGTTCGGCCAGATCCATCAGCCGCACGAACTCATCACGCGAGAAGGTCGCGCCCTCCGCGCTGCCCTGCAGCTCGATCAGACCCATCGCGTCGGTCATCACGAAGTTGGCATCGGTCCCGGCATTGCTGTCCTCGGCATAGTCGAGATCGAGCACCGGCTGGCCGCCATAGATGCCGCAGCTGACGGCCGCCACATGTGCCGTGAGCGGGTCGGACTTGATCGTGCCCGCCGCCAGAAGCTTGTTGACCGCAAGACGCAATGCCACCCACCCGCCGGTGATCGCCGCGCAGCGCGTGCCCCCGTCGGCCTGCAGCACGTCGCAATCCACCGTGATCTGCCGCTCGCCCAGCGCCACCCGGTCCACGCCGGCGCGCAGGCTGCGACCGATCAGCCGCTGGATCTCGATGGTCCGGCCCTGTTGCTTGCCGGCCGTGGCTTCGCGCCGGTTGCGCGTGGTGGTGGCGCGCGGCAGCATGCCGTATTCGGCGGTCACCCAGCCGAGGCCCGATTTGCGCATGAAGGGCGGCACGCTCTCCTCGAGGCTCGCGGTGCACAGCACATGGGTTTCGCCCATGCGGATCACGCAGGACCCTTCTGCATGGCGCGAGACGCCGGTCTCGATGGTAACGTCGCGCAGGGCGTCGGCGGAGCGGCCGGAGGGGCGCATGGGTGTCTCCCGAAATGACGTGGATTTCTGATCCGTGCCATAGCCGCCTGGCGCGCGCACGTCCAGTCATCTGGCGGACCCGCCCCCCGGCGGGAGATTGACCGCGGACCCGCACGTTCCTAAGTCTGTTCCATGGCAGACAAGCAGGCCTTTGGGTGAAGGAACAGTCCCTCCCCCTTCTCGATCTCAACAACCGCAGCCGCGAAGTGTTTCGCCGGCTCGTCGAGACCTATCTCGAAACCGGCGAGCCCGTCGGATCGCGCACCCTGTCGCGCGAGCTCGAGGAGGGCGTGTCGGCCGCCACCATCCGCAATGTCATGCAGGATCTCGAGTATCTCGGCCTGCTCGATTCGCCGCACACCTCCGCCGGCCGCATCCCGACCGAGCTGGGCCTGCGCCTCTTCGTCGACGGCATCCTCGAGGTCGGCAGCGTCTCGGGCCCCGAGCGCAGCGAGATCGAACGCTCGCTCGGCGTCGGCAAGGACGGCATCGCCGGCATGCTCGACCGGGCCGGCGACATCCTCTCGGGTCTCACCCACGGCGCCAGCCTCGTCCTCGCCCCGAAGGCCGAGGCGCCGATCCGCCACATCGAGTTCGTCACCCTCGCCCCCGACCGTGCGCTGGTGGTGCTCGTCACCGCCGACGGCCATGTGGAAAACCGCCTCTTCACCCCGCCGCTCGGCCTCACGCCCTCGGCGATGCAGGCCGCCGCGAATTTCCTCAACACCATCCTGCGCGGTCGCACCCTGTCGGAGATGCGCGACGTGGTGCTCGAGGAGATCACCCGCCGCCGCGCCGAGCTCGACGCCCTGTCGCAGGAATTCATCGAAAGCGGCCTCGCGGTCTGGTCCGACGGCCCCGGCGAGGGCCGCAGCCGCCTGATCGTGCGCGGCCGGTCCAACCTCCTCGAGGCGACCGGCGACGCCGAACGGCTCGAACTGATCCGCACGCTCTTCGACGACCTCGAGCGCAAGCGCGATCTCGCGCAGCTTCTCGAACTCACCGAGGTGGGCGACGGGGTGCGCGTCTTCATCGGCTCGGAAAACAAGCTTTTTTCACTTTCCGGTTCCTCTCTGGTGGTGTCTCCCTATATGAATGCTGACCGCAAGATCATCGGTGCGGTCGGCGTCATCGGCCCCACACGGCTCAATTACGCCCGCATCGTGCCGATCGTTGATTACACCGCGCAACTGGTCGGCCGGTTGGTTTCCGGCCGCGGCCAGGACTAGGACAGACACCATGGCAAACGAGAACAAGCACGGCGAACTCGACGAAGACATGTTCCTCGACGATCCGGAGGCCGACCCGGCAGACGCGGAGGAAATCTCCCCCGAAGCCGCCGAGGCCGACGAGAACAGCGCGCTGCAGGCCGAGGTCGCCGATCTCAAGGACCGGCTGCTGCGGTCGCTCGCCGATCACGAGAACACCCGCAAGCGCGCCGAGCGCGACCGCCGCGACGCCGAACTCTACGGCGCCACGCGCTTCGCCCGCGACCTTCTCTCGGTCCACGACAATTTCGAGCGCGCGCTCGACACCATCACCGACGACCTGCGCGATGCCGCTCCCGGTCTCGTCGAGGGCATCGAGCTCACGCGCCGCGACCTGCTCTCGGCCTTCGAGAAGCACAAGATCGCCCGGCTCGAGCCCGAGATCGGCGAGCGCTTCGACCCCAAGCTCCATCAGGCGATGTTCGAGGCGCCGCTGCCCGGCACCAAGGCCGGCGAAATCATCCAGGTGATGAATGCGGGCTTCACCATCGGCGAGCGCCTGCTGCGCCCGGCCCAGGTCGGCGTCTCCTCGGGCGGCCCCGCCATGGCCCCGGACCCGCAGGACGCCTGAGCCTCAGCCCTCCGCCAGCGCCTTCAGCTCATAGAGCAGCGCCAGCGCCTCGCGCGGGCTGAGATCGTCGGCCGAAATCTCGCCGAGCCGGGCCTCGACCGCCGAGGGCCCGGCCGGCGGTGCCGGGCTCGGCGCCGCTGGCACATGGCTGAAGAGCGGCAGATCGTCGATCAGCACGCGCGCCCGGTCGCGGTCCAGATCACTCTGCTCCAGCGCATCGAGAATGATCCGCGCCCGGTCCACCACGCTCTGCGGCAGCCCGGCGAGCCGCGCCACCTGCACGCCGTAGGACCGGTCCGCCGCCCCGCTGCGCACCTCGTGCAGGAAGATCACCTCGCCTTCCCATTCGCGCACCGCCACCGTCGCGTTGTGCAACCCCGGCAGCGTCCCCGCGAGCCGGGTCAGCTCGTGATAATGCGTGGCGAACAGCGCCCGGCAGCGATTGCGCGCCTGCAGGTGCTCGAGCACCGCCCAGGCGATCGACAGCCCGTCATAGGTGGCCGTGCCCCGCCCGATCTCGTCGAGGATCACCAGTGCCCGGTCGCCGGCCTGGTTCAGGATCGCCGCCGTCTCGACCATCTCCACCATGAAGGTCGACCGCCCCCGCGCCAGATCGTCCGCAGCCCCCACGCGGCTGAAGAGCTGGTCGACCACGCCGATCTCGGCCTCCCGCGCCGGGACGAAGGCGCCGATCTGTGCAAGGATCGCGATCAGCGCGTTCTGCCGCAGGAAGGTCGACTTGCCGGCCATGTTCGGCCCGGTCACCAGCCAGAGCGGATGCGCGCCCTCGCCCTCCGCCGAAAGATCGCAATCGTTCGCCACGAAACCGTCGCCGCTCCGGGCCAGCGCCGCCTCGACCACCGGATGCCGCCCGGCCGCGATGCGAAACTCGCGTCCCGCGCCGATCCGCGGCCGCACCCAGTCGGCGCTCCGCGCCAGATCGGCCAGCCCTGCGGCCAGATCGATCTCCGCCAGCGCCTTTGCCGCCGCGCCGATCCCGGCCGCCGCTTCGGTCACGGCACCCCGCAGCCGCTCGAAGATGCCCTTCTCGATCCCGAGCGCATGACCGCCGGCATTCAGGATGCGCGTCTCGGTCTCCGACAGGGCCAGCGTCGTGAACCGCACCGCATTGGCCGTGGTCTGCCGATGCACGAAGCTCTCCGACAGCGGCGGGCGCATCATCTTCTCCGCATGCGCCGCCGAGGTCTCGATGAAATAGCCCAGCACATTGTTGTGCTTGATCTTCAGCGCGCCGATTCCCGTCTCCGCGACGTAATCCGCCTGCAAGCCGGCCACCACGCTGCGTCCCTCGTCGCGCAGCGTCCGTGTCTCGTCGAGCTCCGCGTCGAAGCCCGCCGCCACGAACCCGCCATCGCGCGCCAGGGTCGGCGGATCGGCGACAAGAGCTGCATCGAGCAGCCCGATCAGCGCCTCATGCCCGCTCAATGCCCGCGCCGCCGCGGCCAGCAGCGGTGCCGCATCGGACCCGAGCCGCACCGCGATCCGCCCGGCCGCATCCAGCCCGTCGCGGATCGCCGCCAGATCGCGTGGTCCGCCGCGGTCGAGGGCGAGCCTCGAGAGCGCACGCTCCAGATCGGGCGTGCGTCGCAACTGTTCGCGCAGATCCCGTGCGAGGCCGGCATCTTCCACCAGCATCGCCACCGCATCATGCCGTTCGGCGATCAGCCCGGCATCGGTCGAGGGCGCGTTGATCCGTGCCTCGAGAAGCCGGCCGCCCCCACCGGTCAGCGTCCGGTCCACCGCGTTCAGAAGCGAGCCCTCGCGCCCACCCGACAGGCTCCGGGTCAGCTCCAGATTGCGCCGGGTCGCCGCGTCGATCTGCATCAGCCCGCCGGCCTGCTCGCGGACCGGGGGTGCCAGGAACGGCAGCCGCCCGCGCTGGGTCATCTCGAGATAATCGACGATGGCGCCCATCGCGCTGATCTCGGCGCGGTCGAATTCGCCGAAACCGTCGAGGCCCTCCACCCCGTAGGCCGCCGCCACCCGGTCGGCGGCCAGCGTCGAATCGAAGCTCGCGCGGGCCAGGGGCGTCAGTGCCGCGCCCGCCTCAGTGACCGGATCGCGCAACTCGGCTTCCAGCGTCTCCGCCACCAGCACCTCGCGCGGCGCCAGCCGGCCCAGCATCGGTCCGAGCCGTGGTCGCGGACAGCGCGTCACCGTGAAATCCCCGGTCGAAACATCCACCCAGGCGAAGGCCCCGCTCCCCCGAATTTCCGAATAGGCCGCAAGAAAGTTGTGGCGCCGGGCTTCGAGCAGGCTGTCCTCGGTCAGCGTGCCGGGCGTCACCAGCCGCACCACCTCGCGCCGCACCACCGATTTCGAGCCGCGCTTCTTCGCTTCCGCCGGATCCTCGGTCTGCTCGCAGACCGCCACCCGGAACCCCTTGCGGATCAGCGTCAGCAGATAGCCTTCCGCCGCATGCACCGGCACGCCGCACATCGGGATATCCTCGCCCAGATGCTTGCCGCGTTTCGTGAGCGCGATGTCGAGCGCCGCACTCGCCGCCACCGCATCGTCGAAGAACAGCTCGTAGAAATCGCCCATCCGGTAGAACAGCAGGGCATCGGAATGCTCCGCCTTGATCTCCAGAAACTGCGCCATCATCGGCGTCACATTGGCATTGGATGTCACGCAGCGGCTCCCGTCTGTCGTCCGGCTTTAGCGCGCGGCCCGCAGAGGTGCAAAGCCGGAATGCGCGGCCGCCCCGTTCCCGAGCGACACCCGCGGGGTTACCGCCGAGGTGGATCTTGAGGCAGCATGACGCCACGCCCGGTTGCGGCACCCCGCGTCCGGACATCCTCCCGCCTCGTGCTCGTCCTGCCAGCATCCACCCAGAGAAAAGTGCCCATCCCCTTCATCTCCGGGCGGTGGCCTGCCATTTCGGCCCACCGAACGTCACGGCATGCCAACGATGACACGGGCCCGATGTCCCAGGGCCGCGTTAACACTTTTATCTTTTATAATCATATACTTGGTTTCTGTCCTAGCTAGGACAGTCTTTTCCGGGGCCTTCGGAGGCCTCGATCCGGCCCGCTATTTCGACCTTCCGGACCTCTCCCGCAGGTAGCCGCCCACCAGCCCGCCGCCGCCGAAAGCCGCCAGCATCGCCAGCGGCGAGCTGTCACTCTCGTAGCCGATCAGTGCCGCGATGATCAGCCAGGCAAATCCGGCCAAGAGGCCGAGGATGCCGTATTTCACTGGCAAACCGAAGCGGTCGAGGAAAGCGAACACCGGCATCTCCCTCAATCAGCTGGACAGGCCCGCCCCGGACCCGTCCCTCATGGCCCTTCGGACCACCTCAGTTCGCACCCTTCATCCCGTCCCAGAAATGTTTCACGCGGCTGAAGAAGTCATGGCTCTCGGGATGGTTGTTCTTGCTGCCCAGATCCTCGAATTCCCGCAGCAATTCCCGCTGGCGGCTGGTGAGGTTCACCGGGGTCTCGACATGCAGTTCGATATAGAGATCGCCCGAGCCCGCCCCGCGCAGCGCCGGCATTCCCTTGCCCCGCAGTCGCAGCTGCTTGCCGGACTGGACGCCGGAGGGCACCTTCACCCGCGTGCGGCCGCCGTCCAGCGTCGGGGCCTCGATCTCGCCCCCGAGGGCGGCGGTCGTCATCGAGACCGGGATGCGGCAGAACAGGTTCTGATTGTCGCGCTCGAAGATCGGATGCGGCTCGACTTCGATGAAGATGTAGAGATCGCCCGCCGGTCCGCCCCGCAGCCCTGCCTCGCCCTCGCCGGCCAGCCGGATCCGGGTGCCGGTCTCGACGCCGGCGGGAATGTTGACGTTGAGCGATCGGTCCTTCGCCACCCGTCCGGCTCCGGCGCAGGATTTGCAGGGGTTCTTGATGATCTGGCCGCGCCCCGAACAGGTCGGGCAGGTCCGCTCCACCGTGAAGAAGCCCTGCTGAGCGCGCACCTTGCCCTGACCGGCGCAGGTCGGGCAAGAGGATGGCTCCGCGCCCCCCTCCGCACCCGTGCCGTTGCAGACATCGCAGGCGATGCTGCCCGGAACATTGATACCGGCCTGCTTGCCGCGGTAGGCCTCGTCGAGCTTCAGGCGCAGATTGTAGCGCAGATCCGAGCCTCGTGCCGCGCGTTGTCCGCGGGCGCGGCCACCTCCACCGCCCATGAAGTCGCCGAAGAGATCGTCGAAGACATCCGAGAAGGCCGAGGCGAAATCGGGATTGCCCTGCTGCCCGGCCCCACGAAAGCCGCCGCCGCCACCGTTTTCGAAGGCGGCATGGCCGAACCGATCATAGGCCGCCTTCTTCTGGCCGTCCTTCAGGACGTCATAGGCCTCGTTGGCTTCCTTGAACATCGCCTCCGCGTCCGCCCGGTCCTGATTGCGATCGGGATGCAACTCCATTGCCTTCTTGCGGAAAGCCTTCTTGATATCGGCCTCAGATGCGCCCTTCGACACGCCCAGAACGTCGTAATAGTCGCGTTTCGCCATTCGCAGAGGATTCCTTCAAACGCGAATGGCCCTCCTGGAGTGCAGGAGGGCCATTGCGGGGTGTCACATCGGTTCAGGACTTGTTGTCGTCCTTGCCGATATCCTCGAAATCGGCATCGACGACGTCGTCATCCCGACCGGTCTCCGGGCCCGCGTCGTGTCCGTCCTCAGCTGCAGCACCGGCCTCGTCCGCCTGGGCCTTGTAGATCGCCTCGCCGAGTTTCATCGCGGCTTCGGTCAGGTCCTGGATGCGCGCCTTGATCGCTTCCGAATCCTCGCCCTCCATCGCTTCCTTGAGGGTCTTGATCGACATCTCGATCACCTCGACCGTGGTCGGATCGACCTTGTCGCCATGCTCCTCGACCGACTTCTCGGTTCCGTGGATCAGGCTTTCGCCCTGGTTGCGAGCCTCGACCAGTTCGCGGCGGGACTTGTCGGCCTCGGCGTTTTCCTCGGCCTCCTTGACCATCTTCTCGATGTCCTCATCGCTGAGACCTCCGGAAGCCTGGATGGTGATCTTCTGCTCCTTGTTCGTGCCCTTGTCCTTTGCGGACACGCTCACGATGCCGTTGGCGTCGATGTCGAAGGTCACCTCGATCTGCGGCACGCCCCGCGGCGCGGGCGGGATCGATTCGAGGTTGAACTGGCCGAGGATCTTGTTGTCGGCCGCCATCTCGCGCTCGCCCTGGAAGACCCGGATCGTCACGGCGTTCTGGTTGTCTTCGGCCGTCGAGAAGACCTGACTCTTCTTGGTCGGGATCGTCGTGTTGCGGTCGATCAGGCGGGTGAAGACGCCGCCCAGCGTCTCGATGCCGAGCGAGAGCGGGGTGACATCGAGCAGAACAACGTCCTTCACGTCGCCCTGCAGAACGCCGGCCTGGATCGCGGCACCGAGAGCGACGACCTCGTCCGGGTTGACGCCCTTGTGGGGCTCCTTGCCGAAGAACTTGGTGACTTCCTCGATGACCTTCGGCATGCGGGACATCCCGCCGACCAGAACCACCTCGTCGATTTCCGCCTTCGAGACACCCGCATCCTTGATGGCCGCACCGCAGGGCTTCATCGAGCGCGCGATCAGGTCCGCGACCAGGCTCTCGAGCTTCGCACGGGTCAGCTTCATCACAAGATGGAGCGGCTGGTGCGTCTTGGGGTCCATCGAGATGAACGGCTGGTTGATCTCGGTCTGGGTCGAGGAGCTGAGCTCGATCTTGGCCTTCTCGGCGGCTTCCTTCAGGCGCTGCAGCGCCATCTTGTCCTTGGTCAGATCGACGCCGTGCTCCTTCTTGAACTCGCCTGCGAGGTATTCGACGATGCGCATGTCGAAGTCCTCACCCCCGAGGAAGGTGTCGCCGTTGGTCGATTTCACCTCGAAGAGGCCCTCGTCGATCTCGAGGATCGAGATGTCGAAGGTGCCGCCGCCCAAGTCGTAGACTGCGATGGTCTTGGAGCCGGCCTTGTCGAGACCGTAGGCAAGTGCTGCCGCCGTCGGCTCGTTGATGATGCGCAGCACTTCGAGCCCGGCGATCTTGCCGGCGTCCTTGGTGGCCTGACGCTGGGCGTCGTTGAAGTAGGCCGGGACCGTGATGACGGCCTGGCTGACGTTTTCGCCGAGATAGCTTTCGGCGGTTTCCTTCATCTTTTGCAGGATGAAGGCCGAGATCTGGCTCGGGGAGTATTTCTCGCCGCGGGCTTCGACCCAGGCGTCGCCATTGGAGCCGGGCACGATCTTGTAGGGGACCATGTCCTTGTCCTTAGCGGTCACCGGATCGTCGTAGCGGCGGCCGATCAGGCGCTTGATCGCGAACAGGGTGTTTTCGGAATTGGTGACTGCCTGACGCTTGGCAGACTGGCCGACGAGGCGCTCGTCTTCCGTGAAGGCGACGATCGATGGTGTGGTGCGCGCGCCTTCCGAGTTCTCGATGACCCGGGGCTGGCTGCCGTCCATGATGGCAACGCAGGAGTTCGTGGTCCCAAGATCGATACCGATAACCTTCGACATTCAATTCTTCCTTTCGAGCGGCGATGTTGCGATGCGGGTCCCTGAGAGGCCCCCGTCACGCATCCCGTGACGACCCTCACGGGAATGTGCGGGTCCGGATTTGGCTGGGTATATAGGTTCGGGAAAATACACCTGCAACCGCCGCGAACCCGAGCCAGGAGGCTTTTTTGGCCGCGTGACGCAGAAACCGGACATGATCGAAGGATTTGTGGTCCATCGCAGCCTGCTCGATGCTGGCGCCTGCGGGGAGATCGTCGAGGCAGCTCGCAGTGTCGCGCGGGTGGCGCCCTTCATTTCGCCCGTGACGCCGGGCGGGCGCAAGATGAGCGTGCGCATGACCTCCGCGGGACGCTGTGGCTGGATCAGTGACGGGCGTGGCTACAGATATGCGGATCGGCATCCCTCGGGGGTTGCCTGGCCGCCGATCCCGGAGCCGGTTCTCGGGGTCTGGAAGCAGCTTGTCGGTGGTGCAAGGCAGCCGGATTGTTGCCTGTTCAACTACTACGCCTCCGATGCCCGCATGGGCCTGCACCGCGATGCCGACGAGGGGGATTTCTCCTGGCCGGTGGTCTCGATCAGTCTCGGAGACAGTGCGCGGTTCCGCATCGGCGGGCTCGAGCGCCGCGACCCGACAACATCCCTGCTCCTCGAGAGCGGTGATGTGGTCGTCCTGGGCGGTCCCGCGCGTCTCGCCTACCACGGAATCGACCGGATCCGGTTCGGTTCCAGCAGGCTGCTGCCTTCCGGAGGGCGGCTCAACATCACCTTGCGGGTGGTCGCCTAGGGCGCGATCGAACAGCAGCCGCGCAGGAGGTCGGGCAATGGACCTGCCTCGTAAATCACATGGCCAGTGAGACCGAAGGCGCGGTCCGACATGCCGTCCGAGCAGAGGCCAGGTGATGTGATCAGTGTAAGCCGGAGGGCGTCGTCCTCGAAGATCGAAACGCGGCGCTGGTCGTTCCTCTGGCCGCTGTCGAAAATGCCCGTGTTCGGCAGTGTCGTCGCTTGCTCCCCGATCGTGGAGAAAACGGCACTGTCCTCCAGAGTCTGGATCGACCAGAAGGGCTCGGTGCCGTAACAGGACGTGCCCCGCGGCAATTCTCCCGGTTTCCAGACGTCCTTTTGTTCGGCCGCACGCTCGAGGGGGAGCCAGCCGCTGGCCTCGGCATGATTGACGCGACCCCATGCTTGCGAAGCGTCGAGGGCCACTACCTCGATATCGCGGGAGTCGGAGGGAATGTGCGCAATGATGGGCGAGGCTTCGCTGGGCTCGGCGTGGATATCGATCACTTCGCCGTTCGAGACGCCGTCGCCTGCGAAGAGAGTCGGGAGTACCGTTTGCGCAAGGGACGGAGTGCCAAGCGCGCAGGTGAGGATGAGGGAGAACGAAAGCTGTTTCATGCCGCAAGCGGTGGCAGCGGCCGCTTGCGGCTGTTTTCGTCGACGGCGACGAAGACGAAGCGCGCTCCGGCCACGTTTCGCCGCTCTCCGGTCGGCTGACGGGTGATCCATACCGTGATCGCTATCGTCATCGAGGTAGTGCCCTCACGCTCTATGCGAGAATGGATCGACACCACGTCGCCCACGGTCACCGGATCGTGGAATTCCATGTCCTTGACCGCCACCGTTGCCACCCGTCCACGGGCCCGGGCGCGGGCGAGAACCGACGAGCCCAGATCCATCTGTGCCATCAGCCAGCCGCCGAAGATATCGCCGTTGGCGTTCGTGTCGGCTGGCATCGCGATGGTTTGCAGTGTCAGGATGCCGTCCGGCTCCTGGTCCGGCGCCAAGTCAGGCATCGTGATGTTCTCCTTCGGACCGGCACTTCGACGTTCTCGACCGCGCCTGAGCGGACAGTTTGCAAATGTTTCACGGCTGGTCCATAGAAAATCGGCTTCACCGAGCATGCTTCAGCAGGAAAGACACGGGGTCTGGCAGCAATGGATTATACGCAAATCGTTCACACCATGCGGCGGCTTGCAATTGAGGCCGGCGCCGCGATCATGGCCGTCTACAACGGGCCGGACTTTGAGGTGCGGACCAAGTCGGATGCGTCGCCCGTCACCGAAGCGGACGAAATAGCCGACGGGATCATCGCGCGCGGACTGGCCGGGGCTTTTCCCGAGATCGCGATCGTGACCGAAGAGCAGGCGGAAAGCCACGGCGAAACAGCGACGACGTTCTTCCTTGTCGACCCGCTCGACGGCACGAAGGAATTCGTCCAGCGTCGGGGTGACTTCACGGTGAACATAGCGCTGATCGAGAATGGCGTCCCGACCCGTGGCGTCGTCTATGCTCCGGCCAAGGGACGGCTGTTCTATACCGGCGCAAACGGCCAGAGCGTCGAGGAGACAGGTGCCCACCTGCCAGGTGACATTGGGACCATAACGCATCTGAGGGTCGCCAGCCCCGACGCCAAATCCCTTGTCGTGGTGGCGTCGAAGTCGCACCGCGATCAAGCCACGGATGATTACATCGCGCGTTACGCGGTGCGCGACTTCCGGTCCGCCGGCTCGTCCTTGAAGTTCTGCCTCGTGGCCGCGGGCGAAGCCGACCTTTATCCGCGTCTGGGACGCACCATGGAGTGGGACACCGGTGCTGGTCAGGCCGTCCTGCTGGGGGCCGGTGGACGCGTGGTCAGGTTCGACGACCACAGCCCGCTTGCCTACGGCAAGGCCGGCTTCGAGAACCCGTTCTTCATTGCCCATGCGCCGGGCGTGAACCTGGTGCCCGCCTGAGCCCGACAATGCCCACTTCACCAGCCATCGTCATTCCGGCGCGGTTCGCTTCGACACGGTATCCGGGCAAGCCACTCGTGGAGCTGCGCGGCGCCTCCGGGGAAAAGCGCAGTCTGATCCGGCGCAGCTGGGAGGCGGCGATGGCTGTTCCCGAAGCCAGTCGGGTGATCGTGGCGACGGATGATGCACGAATCGCGGGAGTTGCGCGCGACTTCGGCGCTGAGGTCGCGATGACACCGGAAACCTGTCGCAATGGCACCGAGCGCTGTGCGGTCGTCGCCGACATGCTGGGTGAGGAGCACGACCTGATCATAAATCTGCAGGGGGACGCACCGCTTACGCCGCCCTGGTTCGTCTCGGAACTGATCGCCGAGATGGTGGCAGATCCGGAGACGCCGGTGGCCACGCCGGTTCTGCGGTGCGACACAGCGACCCTGAGCGGATTTCTCGAGGACCGCCAGGCCGGACGTGTAGGCGGCACGACAGCGGTTTTCGATTCGAACCGGCGGGCACTCTACTTTTCCAAAGAGGTTTTGCCCTATACCGGCCGACCGATGGGTCCCGGAGAGGCTATCCCTGTCTTTCATCATGTGGGTGTCTACGCCTATCGCCGGGCCGCGCTCCTTGCCTATGCCAGCCTCGAGCCGAGGCCGCTGGAAACGTGGGAAGGCCTCGAGCAGCTTCGGTTCATGGAACACGGTATCCCGGTTCGTTGTGTCGAAGTGGACGGGCGCGGAAGAGCGTTCTGGGAACTTAACAACCCGTCCGATGTTGAGCGGGTGGAAAAGATGCTTTCGGAACTCGGCATAGACTGAGTTTCGTTCTGTTCTTTCCGTTGAGGGCGATATTCCGCCCTTCCGGCAAAGTGGCTGGCGGAGGTGACGCATTGCCGGGTATATGCGAAAAGGCCGCGCTGAGTAGGTCGTCTGGAGTTAGCATGTCGAACAAGGTCACTAAGGCGGTGTTTCCGGTCGCGGGATTCGGGACACGGTTTCTGCCGGCAACGAAATCCGTTCCCAAGGAGATCATGCCGCTCGTCGACAAGCCGCTGATCCAGTACGCGATCGATGAGGCGCGCGCAGCGGGCATCAGCGAATTCATCTTTGTCACGTCGCGCGGCAAGAGCGCGCTCGAGGACTATTTCGATAGCGCACCGGAACTCGAGGCGGCCCTTCATGACGGCCGCAAGGATCATCTGATCGAGGCGCTCCGTCAAACCGACATGGAAAGCGGCGCGGTCGCCTATGTGCGCCAGCAGGAACGCCGGGGCCTGGGACATGCGGTCTGGTGTGCGCGGCGGTTGATCGGAGATGAACCGTTCGCGGTGATCCTGCCCGACGACATCATCGATGCAAGCGTGCCCTGCCTCCGGCAGATGGTCGATGCCTATGCCGAGACCGGGGGCAACATGGTCGCGACAATGGAGGTTCCCCGTGACAGCGTGTCCTCCTACGGGATCCTCGACGTCGCCGATCAGACCGGGCCGTCCATGCGTGTTCGAGGGATGGTCGAGAAGCCGGATGCGTCCAAGGCGCCGTCGAGCCTGGCTGTCATCGGCCGCTACATCCTTGCTCCGACCGTGCTGGCGCATCTCGACACGCTGAAGGCCGGTGCTGGAGGAGAGATCCAGCTTACCGACGCCATTGCGGCCGACATTGCGGCACGCGACAACGTCCATGCCTATCGCTTCAACGGGACGCGTTACGATTGCGGAACCAAGGCCGGGTATCTCCAGGCCACGGTGTCTTTCGGATTGGCGCGAGAGGATCTGCGCGACGAGTTCCTGGACTTCCTTCGCACCTATCTGACCGAGTTCCAGCCCGAGATCGCGTCGATTCCGGCCGATTGAGCGCGGCTTCCGTCCACCCCGCCGCTGGGCTCGACTCAGGCTGCCTGCTCGGCCTTTCCTTCGGTGAGGATTGCGTAGATCGCCGAGGGATCGAAAGTCGAGCGAAGCTTGCTGCAGACGGCGTCACTGCGCAGGACACGCGACACCCGTGCCAGCGCCTTGAGATGTTCGGCTCCAGCGGATTCGGGCGCGAAGAGAGCGAAGACGAGATCCACCGGCTGCCGGTCGATCGATTCGAAATCGACAGGTTTCTCTAGCCGAACGAATACCCCGGCGAGCTTCTCGGCACCGTTGAATCGGGCATGCGGAATGGCAACGCCCCGCCCCACGCCGGTCGGTCCGAGTGCCTCGCGCTCCATGAGTGCCTTGTAGACGTCGGGAGCAGGCAGGCCGTAGACCGATTCGCCCATGTCGGCGAGATCCTGCAGAAGCCTCTTCTTGCTCGTCGCTCTCAGTGGTGACCGCACGCCTTCGATGCGGAGGATGTCGGAAAGCTCCATAAGGGGCCCCTTGTCGGTTCGAATTGGGTCTATTGCGGCAGGTGCCGCGGGTCGATCCAGCCGATGTTGCCGTCCTCACGGGTGTAGACCACGTTGACGCCGCCATGCTTCTCGTTTCGAAACACAAGAAGGCGCGCTCCCGCGAGCTCCATCTGCATGACCGCCTCGCCGACAGAAAGGTTCGGCACCCGGGTTTCCATTTCCGCGATGATCACCGGCTGCAGCGTCTCCGGCTCGGAAGCGTCCTCGTCGCCGCCACCTGCGAGGATATAGGACGGGGCACCCATCGCTTCGATCGGAAACTCTCTGGCGCGGTGGTGATCCTTCAGGCGCCGCTTGTAGCGGCGGAGCTGCTTTTCCATCCTGTCCACGGCATTTTCGAACGCTGCGTAGATTTCGTTCGCGCGGCCCTTTGCCTGCACGGTCATGCCGGTGGAAAGATGCACCGAAGCGTCGGTGACGAATTCGTGACGATCCTTCGAGAAGATCACCACGGCTTCCACGGGCCGATCGAAGTATTTTCCGACCGCCTCGACGAGACGCTCCTCGACATGGCTTCGCAACGCTTCGCCCGTGTCGATCTGTTTTCCGCTGACCTGAATCCGCATCTGCTGCCTTTTCCCCCGATCGGTCGGATGCCGTTTTTCGACTGTTCCGTCCCGGAACGGGCGGCCGCTATGGACGGGCATCACGAGCATGTCAACACCGCGTGCGCGACGTTTGTAAGTGGAAATCCTTTACATTCCGGCAAGGCGCGCCTTGTGCCTGCGGCGCTCGACGGAGGACGGGATCCCCATCCCCTCACGGTATTTCGCAACGGTCCGGCGTGCAATATCTATCCCTTCGAGCCGGAGCGCCTGCACGATGCCGGTCGTCAGACACCGTCCGTCCCGGAGGCTCGGCGTCGATGAGGCTGCGGATCCGGCTCTGAACGGCAGCGGACGAGAACTCGCCGCCGCCATCGGTCGACTGGATCGAGGATGCGAAGAAGTACCGCAGTTCGAAAACACCCTGCTCGCAGGCCAGGTACTTGCCTGCGGTCACCCGACTGACGGTGGATTCGTGAACCTTGATCCTGTCGGCCACCATACGCTGGGTGAGTGGCTGCATGGCGAGGACCCCATCCGAGAAGAACCGCTCCTGCTGCAGGACGATCTCGGTGGCGACCTTGAGGATTGTCCGGGCACGCTGCTCGAGTGCCCTGATCAGCCAGCTCCCGCTCGCCCGGCACTCCGAGACGAACGCCTTCGCCTTTGCGTCGTGGGAGGCAAGTTCGGCGGAATAGATATTGTCCATCAGGACCCTCGGAAGGGTCTCGGTGTTGAGTTCGACCTTCAGTCCCCCGGTATCGGCGCGCACGACATAGACGTCCGGGACGGCGATCTGGAGTTGTTCGGTGGCGAACTGCAGCCCCGGCCTCGGGTCGAGGGCGCGCAGTTCGGCCAGCATGTCCACGAGATCTTCGGCATCGACGCCACAGATCTCCTGCAATTCACGGCTCGGTCCGCGGGTGCTCAGGCGGAGATTGGCCAGAAGTGCCTGCATCGCCGGATCAAGCCGGTCCCGCTCGCGCAACTGCAGTGCGAGGCACTCCTCGAGGCTGCGGGCACCGATGCCGGACGGATCGCAGGCCTGGACCACCGCGAGCGCGCGTCGCAGATCGCCTGCCGACAGCCGATGCCGGTTGGCGACCTCGTCCAGCGGGACACGCAGATAGCCGTCATCCTCGAGTTCATCGACGAGAACGAGGGCGTTCTCGGCCACGTCCGTTCCGATTCGCATGGCACCGATCTGGTCGCGCAGATGGTCCCAGAGCGTCGGACGAGACGCGATGCGCTGGAATATGTCGTCTTCGCCGGTTGTCGCGGCCGCCACGCCAGCGGCCCGCTGGCTCGGTCCCATTTCGGAGGCGACCGGGGGAGCGAGATCGAGCAACGGGTTCTTCTCGACCTCGGTCGCGACATATTCGGCGAGCGCACCGCTCGACATCTTCAGCAGCATGATCGCCTGCTGAAGCTGTGGCGTCATCACCAGCGATTGGCTCTGTCGCAGTTCGATGCGCGGGGTCAGGGCCATGAGGACGTTCCGTGCTGCCAGGCTCAGATCCTGAAGCCCTCGCCAAGATAGACCCGGCGCACATTGTCGTCACGCACAACTTCCGCGGGTGTTCCCGACATCAGCACCGTACCTCCGTGCAGGATGTAGGCCCGGTCGACGATTTCGAGGGTTTCGCGGACGTTGTGGTCGGTGATCAGCACGCCGATGCCGCGATCCTTCAGGTGGGAAACCAGGTCGCGGATGTCCTTGACGGCGAGCGGGTCCACGCCGGCGAAGGGCTCATCGAGCAGGACATAGTTGGGTTGCGTCGCGAGGCAGCGTGCGATCTCGACCCGACGCCGCTCGCCTCCCGAAAGCGCAATCGCCGGCGTCCTGCGCAGGTGGGTGATGGAGAATTCGCCGAGCAGTTCGTCGAGCATCTCGTGCCGCTTGTCGCGATCGCTGACGCTCACCTCCAGAATAGCGCGGATGTTGTCGGCCACGGTCATGCCGCGGAAGATCGAGGCTTCCTGAGGCAGGTAGCCGATCCCGAGCCGTGCGCGCCGGTACATCGGGAGCCACGTGACGTCCTGACCGTCGACCAGGATCCGGCCGGAATCGGGCGGGATGAGCCCGGCGATGGCGTAGAAGCAGGTCGTCTTGCCTGCGCCGTTCGGACCGAGGAGTGCCGCGACTTCGCCGCGCCGGAGGCTGAGAGACACGTCGCGCAGAACGGGACGCCGCTTGTAGCTCTTTGCCACATTGGCCACTTCGAGACCGGGCCCGCCCTCGGCCACCCGCAGATCGGGTCTGCGGCTCATTGTTCTGCGCCCGGGGAGAAGATGGTTCGGACCCGTCCCTCCAGGGTTCCGGTTCCGGTGGCGAGATCGATCCTCAACGACTGGCTGGAGAGCGCATTGGGTCCCTGCGTCAGAACCACATCGCCCGTCATTTCGACGATGCCGGCCGCCACGTCATAGCTGGCGTTTTCCGACTCCGCCGCCTGAACTCCGTTCGCAAGCGTGACACTGCCGACGGCTTCGAGGCGCTCAACCGCGCCCTGGCCGCCATCGGGCGCCTCGGCGTAGAAAACCTCGACCCGATCGGCAGCCAGCCGAAGCGTGCCCTGGCCCACCCTGACCGCACCGATGAAAACGGCCGTGGCAGCACCCTGATCAAGCTCGAGGCTGTCGGAGGTGATTTCGACCGGGAGGCTTGGATCGTGACGGGTTTCACCGAAGGCGATATCGGTCTCCTGCGCCCGCCCCATCTGTGGCGGGGCAAGCAGCCCGATCAAGGCGGCGAGGAGAAAGGTCATCGGGCGGCGCGATCGCATCAGGGAGAGCTCTGGCTTCCGGAGTTCGGCGGATCGTACAGCACGCGGACGCCGTTGCCGAACAGAAAACGCCGGTTCTCCGTCGTGTCGCCGGTTGGCGTGACGGTGAGGTCGCCTGCCTCGATGCGTCCCCCTGTTCCGGTGACCGTCACCGGAACGGCCGTGGACAGGCTGCCGGCCCCGAGATCGATCCGCAAGGCTTCGGTTTCCATCCGGTAGCCATCGGCGGTTTCGATCCGGACCGCGCCCTCGAGATCCAGCGTCTGAGCCGGGATGTCGAGCGCGCCGCGGCGAGAAACGAGATCGAGCCGACCGCCGTCGACGAAGGCCACTTCGCCAGCGAGCCCGGTGATGTCGGCTCTTTGTGGGGGTATGGCGTCAGGCACCACGAGGTCCGCCTGGAAGCGGAAGCGGTCGGCATTGCGGCTGGAGCCGGAAAAGACCGGGTTGCTGACCCTGAGGCCGGAGCCGAGATCTTCGAGGTCGCCGGCGCTGAACGTGATCTCGCCGCCGGAACCGTTGTCGTTCTGCACGAGGAAGAGGCTGGACAGCAATCCGATCGCGATGAGCGGAAGCAGGACCTTCAGGATCGTGACGAGCCGCGAATAGGGATCGGTCGCGGCTGCCATCTCTCAGGAGACGCCGGCACGCAGGCAGTCGTGGATATGAATGATCCCGGCCGGTCGCTCTGGTGCCTCTGCCCGCATGGCGAAGAGTACGGTGATCTTGCGGTCGTTCATGATGCCGAGCGCTTCGGAAGCAAGTGCGGCCTCCGACACTGTCGTGGGCTTGCGGGTCATGACCTCACCGACTTTATGCCCCAGGAGGCCGTCCATGTTCCGCCGCAGGTCACCATCGGTGACGATCCCGACCAGCGTCCCGCTCTCGTCCACCACGCCGACGACGCCGAAGCCCTTGCGGCTCATTTCGATCAGTGCCTCGGACATCGGTGCGGCGGGGTCGATCAGGGGAGTTTCGTCACCGGCATGCATCAGGTTTGCCACGGTCGCGAGTCGCGCGCCAAGACGTCCGCCCGGGTGGAATTCATGGAAATCGGCGGGGGAGAAATCCCGGTGCTCCATCAGGGCCACGGCCAGCGCATCCCCGAGCGCGAGGCTCATCGTCGTGGAGGTGGTGGGGGCGAGGCCGACCGAGCAGGCCTCGGGCTCCGACGGCAGGACAAGCCCCAGATCCGATTGCCGGATCAGGGTGCTGTCGGCACGGCTCGCCATGCCGATCAGAGGAATCTTCCAGCGGCGGGTATAGGCGATGAGGTCGGCGAGCTCGGCGGTCTCGCCGGAATTCGACAGCAGCAGGACCACGTCGGCACGGGTGATCATGCCGAGGTCGCCGTGGCTTGCCTCGGCGGGGTGGACGAACATCGCAGGGGTGCCGGTCGAGGCCAGTGTCGATGCGATCTTGCGCGCGACATGCCCCGATTTCCCCATTCCGGACACGATCACGCGGCCGGATGCCGCATGCATCATCGCGACTGCCGCGCCGAAGGCCGCCCCGAGCTCGTCCGCCAGCGTGGTCAGCGCTGCAGCTTCGGTGGCGACGACCCTCCGGCCCGTGGCGATGATCTTTTCGCGGTCGAGGTCCGTATCGACTTTGCTCATCATTGGTCGCCTCAGCTGTGGGCGAAGATGTCCTGCTCGTCCCAGCCCGCGAGGTCGAGCGCCGCACGGTGGGGCAGGAAGTCGAAACAGGCCTGCGCGAGCTCTGTCCGGCCCTCCCGTGCGAGCCTGATGTCGAGTTCGGTCTTCATGCGGTGCAGGTGGAGCACATCGGAGGCGGCATATTCGCACTGGGCCGCAGTCAGGGTCGCCGCACCCCAGTCACTCGATTGCTGCTGCTTGGAGATGTCGACATCGATGAGCTCCCGCGCCAGGTCGCGCAATCCGTGGCGATCGGTGTAGGTTCGGACGAGTTTCGAGGCGATCTTGGTGCAGTAGACCGGCGCCGTGACAACGCCGAACCGGTGCAGCAGCACGGCAATGTCGAAGCGGCCGAAATGAAACAGCTTGAGGCGCCCGGGGTCGCCCAGTTGCCGCACTAGGTTCGGCGCCTCGGCCCGATCCTGGCCGATCTGTACGAGATGGGCGTCACCGTCTCCGGACGAGAGCTGAACGAGGCAGAGTCGATCGCGGCGCGGCACGAGGCCCATGGTCTCGCAATCGACGGCGATTTCCGCGCCGAGGTCGAGGCCGTCGGGCAGATCGCCGTCATGAAGATGAATGGTCATTCGCAGCTCCGTCAGGTCGATATGCCGCGCTCCCGGTTGGAATTGGGGGCGGGCCTGCGCGGAGAAGGTGGTGCCCAGGAGAAGACTCGAACTTCCACTTCCTTTCGGAAACTGGCACCTGAAGCCAGCGCGTCTACCAATTCCGCCACCTGGGCAGGTGTCGATCGGCGCGATGTATACGCGGGTCCGCAGGGCTGTCAATGGCGACCGGCGACTGCTGGTCGAGCGCCCCGGCCACGTTCGGGGAGGCGCTGTTCGGAGCGCATTCGGCCGGACCTTGATCTGCGTTGCGCTTGTCCCGCCGGCGTGTTGCTTCTATGTCCCGAGTGAACCGGAACTGGAGAATCGTACATGACCAATCCTGTCCCCATCGTGACCATCTTCGGCGGATCCGGTTTCATCGGGCGATATGTCGCGCAGCGCATGGCCCGGGCCGGCTGGCGGGTGCGGGTCGCGGTGCGGCGTCCGGACGAGGCGGGGTTCGTGCGACCCTATGGTACGGTCGGGCAGGTCGAGCCGGTTCAGGCGAATATCCGAGACGAGGCGTCCACCCGGCGGGCCATCGCCGGCGCGGATGCAGTGGTGAATTGCGTCGGCATTCTGGTGGCTTCCGGCAAGCAGCAGTTCGAGACGGTGGTGGCGGAAGGCGCCGCCCGCATCGCGCGGATCGCGGCAGAAGAGGGCGTGCACCGGATGGTGCACATCTCGGCGATCGGAGCCGATTCCGCCAGCGAGAGCGTCTATGCCCGCAGCAAGGCTCAGGCGGAGAGCGATATTCAGGCGGTGTTTCCCGGGGCGGTGATCTTGCGTCCCTCGATCGTCTTCGGCACGGAGGACGAGTTCTTCAACCGTTTTGCCAGCATGACGCGGTTTTCGCCGATCCTGCCGGTGATCGGGCCGGACACGAAGTTCCAGCCGGTCTATGTCGACGATGTGGCCGCCGCCGTGGCCAAGGCGGTGACCGGAGACGTGGCGCCCGGGATCTACGAGCTGGGCGGGCCCGAGGCGGTCTCGTTCCGCGGTCTGATGGACAGATTGCTCAAGCTGATCGAACGGCGGCGCTTCGTGGTGGCGGTGCCGACAGCCGTCGCGCGCATCCAGGGCCGGGTTCTCGACTTCGTCCAGAAGGCGAGCTTCGGCCTCTGGACCAATTCCCTTCTGACCGCCGACCAGGTGGCGCTTCTGCAGCACGACAATGTCGTCGCCGAAGGCGCGAAAGGCTTCGCGGAGCTCGGGATCGAGCCGACCGCGATGGATGCCGTGCTCGAGAGCTACCTCTACGCACACCGTCCGCACGGGCAGTACGACGCGATCACGGCGTCGGCGGAGAACCTGCGCGACTGAGTGCTGCGCTCAGCTATAGGCGATGGCGAGCAGTACGATGCCGAGGATCACCCGGTAGATCACGTAGGGCGTGAAACTGACACTGCGCAGCAGCCGCATCATGATCGCCAGAGCCAGATAGGCCGCGACGAAGGCGAGCGCCGCTCCGATGGCGGCGTCGCGGGCGGTCTGCCAGTCGGCTTCGCCGATCACGTCGAGGGCAAGAAGGCCGCCCGAGGCGAGGATGGTCGGGATCGACATGAGCATGGAGATGCGCGCGCCGTCCTCCCGATTGTAGCCGAGCATCCGGCTGGCGGTGATGGTGATGCCCGAGCGCGACGTGCCGGGGATGAGCGCGACGGCCTGCCAGAGACCCATGATGACGGCGTCCCGCAGGTTCCAGTCCCCGGCGACCTTCTCCGTGGGGCCGGTCTGGTCGGCCCAGTAAAGAAAGAGGCCGAAGCCCAGCATCGTCCAGCCGATGACGGCGATCGACCGCATGGCATCGGCGAGGCCGGTGACTTTCAGGATGAAGCCAGCGATGATCACGGGGACCGTGGCGAGGGCGAGCAGCAGCGTGAGCCGGGCATCGTTGGTGTCGAGATGCCCACGGAGGATGTCGCCGGCGCCGCGAACCATCCGCGCGACATCGGTGCGGAAGAACAGCATGACCGCGCCGAGGGTGCCGATATGGACCGCCACGTCGAGGGCGAGCCCCTGATCGACCGTTCCGAGCAGTTTTGGCAGCAGGATGAGGTGGCCGGAGGACGAGACCGGGAGAAACTCGGTGATTCCCTGCACGATGGCGAGAATGGCAAGGTGAAACAGGGACATGCGGCCTCGCCCAACGCGCGAATCAACTCTCGCGCGACCATATCGCCGCCATATGACAAGCGTAAGCGGGGCAATTAGGTAACATTGCGGACCTAAACACCTATCACCTCCGGGGTGTTCGCACCCCTCAGCGAGAAGAATGTCAATAAAAGGTCAACTTAACTGACTTTTAACCGGATCGGGAATGCATTAAGGAAGCGTTTCGGTGTGTTGGACGATCTGACGGGGGTTCGCGATGGCGAAGCAGCGGATGTTGAAGTTCGTGGACGTGGCGCGGGACATGCCGGTGAAGCGGGATGCGGAGGCGCGGCGCGAGGATTTTCAGGAAATATACCGCGAATTCGTTGACGAGAAGGCGAAGGAGCAGGCGGCGCGGTGCTCGCAATGCGGCGTGCCCTATTGCCAGACCCATTGCCCGCTGCACAACAACATCCCCGACTGGCTGAAGCTGACCGCCGAGGGGCGGCTCAGGGAGGCTTACGAGCTGAGCCAGGCGACGAACACCTTCCCGGAGATCTGCGGGCGGATCTGTCCGCAGGATCGGCTCTGCGAAGGCAATTGCGTGATCGAGAAATCCGGCCACGGCACGGTGACGATCGGCGCGGTGGAGAAATACATCACCGACACCGCCTTCGAGGAGGGCTGGGTGCAGCCGATCCGGCCGGCTGCGGAGCGGCCGGAGAGTGTGGGCATCATCGGGGCGGGTCCGGGCGGGCTCGCGGCGGCCGACATGCTGCGGCGCGCCGGCGTGCAGGTGACGGTCTATGATCGCTACGACCGGGGCGGCGGGCTGATGGTCTACGGCATCCCGGGCTTCAAGCTCGAGAAGGACATCGTGATGCGCCGCAACGCGCAGCTGGAAGACGGCGGCGTGCAGTTCCGGCTGAATTGCAATGTGGGCGAGGACATCACCTTCGATGCGATCCGGGGCAGCCATGATGCGGTTCTGATCGCCACCGGGGTCTATAAATCAAGGGAATTGGGCGGTCCGGGCGCCGGTCTGCCGGGGATCGTGCGGGCGATCGACTACCTCACGGTCTCGAACCGGCAGGGCTTCGGCGATGCGGTGCCGGATTACGACAGCGGGGCGCTCAATGCCGCCGGCAAGCGGGTGGTGGTGATCGGCGGCGGCGACACGGCGATGGATTGCGTGCGCACGGCGATCCGGCAGGACGCGGTGAGTGTCACCTGCCTCTATCGGCGGGACCGCGCCAACATGCCCGGCAGCCAGCGCGAAGTGGCGAATGCCGAGGAAGAGGGCGTCGAGTTCGCCTGGCTGACCGCGCCCAAGGGCTTTACCGGCGAGGACAGCGTTTCGGGGGTGATGGTGAGCCGGATGCGGCTCGGCGCGCCCGATCCGAGCGGGCGGCAGGCGCCGGAGGAAATTCCGGGCGCGGACTATGTGGAAAAGGCCGATCTGGTGATCAAGGCGCTCGGTTTCGAGCCGGAGGACCTGCCGAAACTCTGGGGTGTCGAGGAGCTGGCGGTGACGCGCTGGGGCACGATCAAGGCCGATTTCCGCACCCATGCGACGCCGCTGGACGGGGTCTATGCGGTGGGCGACATCGTGCGCGGGGCAAGCCTCGTGGTCTGGGCGATCCGCGACGGGCGCGAGGCGGCGGAGGCCATCCTGGCGCGGTTCGATGCCGGATCGGCGTCGATCGCGGCGGAGTGACGGGCCCGGAAATGGCTGTATGCATCCTGTACGCATCCTGTACGCATCCGGTACGTACAATCGTTAACGCGGCCGGTGACCGGGTACCGCGCGGCAGGTCATCCGTGCTGACCCTTTCGGGCGTGCCTGCATGATGCGCGGGCGGTGCCTCTGCGGGAAGGTTTCGGTCGAGGCCGAGCCACCGGAACACCGGGCGCATGCCTGCCATTGCACGATGTGCCGGCGCTGGACCGGCTCGGCGCTGGTCTGCGTGACGGTGCCGGAAGCGGCCATCAGGGTCGAGGGGCGGGACCACATCCGCACGATCCAGTCTTCGGACTGGGCGGAGCGGGCCTGGTGCGACGGCTGCGGATCGGGGCTCTGGTACCGGATCACGATGGAGGGGCCGCTGAAGGGCACCTACGAAATTCCGCTCGGACTGTTCGACGACCCGGACGGGGTGCCGCTGGTCAAGGAGATCTATATCGACCGCAAGCCGGACGGCTATGCCTTTGCGGGGTCGCACGAGACGATGACCGAGGCCGAGGTGGAAGCCATGTTCGGGATGGGGGAGACGCCTTGACGGACGCGACACCCCATGCGCGGGACGGAAAGCTGTCGGGGCAGTGCCTTTGCGGTGCGGTCCGGATCGAGATCGACGGGACGCATGTCGCGGCGGTCGGGGCCTGTCATTGCCAGATGTGCCAGCGCTGGACCGGCGCGCTGTTTGCCACCTTCGATGCGGAGGACGCGGCGGTCACGGTGTCGGGCGAGGTCGCGCGCTACCGCTCGTCGGCGCTTTCGGAGCGGGCCTTCTGCCCGGTCTGCGGGAGCAACCTCTGGATGCGTGACCACGAAGAAGGCGCGAATTACGAGTTGATGCCCGGGCTGTTCCGGGAGGCGGCGGGTTTTCCGCTGAAATCCGAGATCTATATCGATCAGGCACCGGCCTATGTCCGGCTTGCCGGCGATCATCCGAGACATACCGCCGCGGAATACGCGGCCCGCAACGCCACCGTTGAAGGAGATGCACCATGACCCGTTTCGATTCCGACTGGGTGGCCCGCAAGGAAGCCGATTTCGCGCGTCTCGAGGCCGAGGGGCTCTACCGCGCCGAGGACGAGCATGCCTCCTGCGGCGTGGGGCTCGTGGTGACGCAGGACGGCAAGCCGCGCCGGCAGGTGGTCGAGGCGGGCATCCAGGCGCTGCAGGCGATCTGGCATCGCGGGGCGGTGGATGCCGACGGCAAGACCGGCGACGGCGCGGGCATCCATGTGCAGATCCCGGTGCCGTTCTTCGAGGAGCAGGTGCGGCGCACCGGGCACGAGCCGAAGGGCGAGCGGCTGGCGGTGGGCATGATCTTCCTGCCGCGCTCGGATTTCGCGGCACAGGAGGCGGCGCGGACCATCGTCGAGACCGAAGTGCTGCGCATGGGCTACTACATCTACGGCTGGCGGCATGTGCCGGTGGACATCACCTGCCTCGGCGAGAAGGCCAATGCGACGCGGCCGGAGATCGAGCAGATCCTGATCTCGAATTCCAAGGGCGTCGACGAGGAGACCTTCGAGCGGGAACTCTACGTGATCCGGCGGCGCATCGAGAAGGCGGGATCGGGCATCCGCGATCTCTATATCGCGTCGATGTCGTGCCGGTCGCTGATCTACAAGGGCATGATGCTGGCGCAGGATGTCGCCACCTTCTACCCCGATCTGATGGACGAGCGCTTCGAGAGCGCCTTCGCGATCTATCACCAGCGCTATTCCACCAACACCTTCCCGCGCTGGTGGCTGGCGCAGCCGTTCCGGATGCTGGCGCATAACGGCGAGATCAACACCCTGAAGGGCAACCTGAACTGGCTGAAGAGCCACGAGATCCGCATGTCGAGCGAGCATTTCGGCGAGCTGGCCGAGGACATCAAGCCGATCGTGGCCCCCGGAAGCTCGGATTCGGCGGCGCTCGATTCGGTGTTCGAGGTGCTGGTGCGCGCCGGGCGCTCGGCGCCGATGGCCAAGACCATGCTGGTGCCCGAGGCCTGGTCGAAGGTCGCGACCAAGATGCCGCAGGCCTGGCTCGACATGTATGCCTATTCCAACGCGGTGATGGAGCCCTGGGACGGGCCGGCGGCTCTGGCGATGACCGACGGGCGCTGGGTCTGTGCCGGGCTCGACCGCAACGGCCTGCGGCCGATGCGCTACGTGGTGACCGGCGACGGGATGGTGATCGCGGGATCCGAGGCCGGCATGGTGCCGGTGGACGAGAAGACCGTGATCGAGAAGGGCGCGCTGGGGCCGGGGCAGATGATCGCGGTGGATATGGCCGAGGGCCGGCTCTACCACGATTCGGAGCTGAAGGACCGGCTGGCGGCGGCGCTGCCGTTCGGCGACTGGATCGCCTCGGTGGTCGATCTCGAGCACGAGACCCAGGGCTTCGAGGAACGCCCGATGTTCCAGGGCAACGAATTGCGCCGCCGGCAGATCGCCGCCGGCTATTCGATCGAGGAGCTGGAGGTCACGCTCGCGGCGATGGCCGAGGACGGCAAGGAGGCCATCGGCTCGATGGGCGACGACACGCCGCCCGCGGTGCTGTCGGAGAAGTATCGGCCGCTGAGCCATTATTTCCGGCAGAACTTCAGCCAGGTGACCAACCCGCCGATCGACAGCCTGCGCGAGCATCGGGTGATGAGCCTGAAGACCCGGTTCGGGAACCTCAAGAACGTGCTCGACGAGGACAATTCGCAGACCGAGATCTTCACGCTGGAGAGCCCGTTCCTGTCGAATGCGCGTTTCGCCTATCTCGCGGAGCGGGCCGGCGCGGATGCGGTGGAGCTCGACTGCACCTTTGCGGTCGGCGCGGGGCCGAATGCGCTCGGCGACGCGCTCGAGGGCATCCGCCAGCAGGCCGAGGAGGCGGTGCGCGCGGGGGCCAATCACATCGTGATGACCGATCATCATCAGGGGCCGGAGCGGGTCGGGATGCCGATGATCCTCGCGACCTCGGCGGTGCATTCCTGGCTGACCAAGAAGGGCCTGAGGACCTTCGCCTCGCTCAACGTGCGCTCGGCGGAATGCATCGATCCGCATTATTTCGCGGTGCTGGTGGGCTGCGGGGCGACGACGGTGAACGCCTATCTCGCGGAGGACAGCCTTGCGGACCGGCTGGCGCGGGGATTGCTGGACGTGTCGCTCGACGAGGCGATCACGCGCTTCCGGGAGGCGATCGACCAGGGTCTCTTGAAGATCATGTCGAAGATGGGGATCTCGGTGATCTCGTCCTATCGCGGCGGGCTCAATTTCGAGGCGGTGGGCCTGAGCCGGGCGATGGTGGCGGAGTATTTCCCCGGCATGTCGAGCCGGATCTCGGGGATCGGCGTGACCGGCGTGCAGCGGCAGGTCGAGAAGGTGCATGCCCTGGGCTGGCGGCGCGGCGATGCGGTGCTGCCGATCGGCGGGTTCTACAAGGCGCGGCGCTCGGGCGAGACCCATGCCTGGGAGGCACAGGCGATGCATGTGCTGCAATCGGCCTGCGACCGGGGGTCCTACGAGCTCTGGCAGCAATACAGCCGCATGCTGCGCTCGCGGCCGCCGATCCAGCTGCGCGACCTGCTGGATTTCGCGCCGGATCGCGGGCCGGTGCCGCTCGACAAGGTGGAGAGCATCACGGCGCTCCGGAAGCGCTTCGTGACGCCGGGGATGAGCCTCGGCGCGCTGAGCCCGGAGGCGCACAAGACGCTGAACGTGGCGATGAACCGGATCGGGGCGAAGTCCGATTCGGGCGAGGGCGGCGAGGATCCGGCGCATTTCCACCCCGAGCCGAACGGCGACAATCCGAGCGCGAAGATCAAGCAGGTGGCGTCGGGGCGCTTCGGCGTGACGGCGGAATATCTCAACCAGTGCGAGGAGCTGGAGATCAAGATCGCGCAAGGCGCCAAGCCCGGCGAGGGCGGGCAGTTGCCGGGCATGAAGGTGACGGAGCTGATCGCGCGGCTGCGGCACTCGACGCCGGGGGTGACGCTGATCAGCCCGCCGCCGCACCATGACATCTATTCGATCGAGGATCTGGCGCAGCTGATCTACGACCTCAAGCAGATCAATCCGCGGGCGAAGGTCTGCGTGAAGCTGGTCTCGCAATCGGGCGTGGGCACGATCGCGGCGGGCGTGGCGAAGGCGAAGGCCGACGTGATCCTGATCTCGGGGCATAATGGCGGGACCGGGGCGAGCCCCCAGACCTCGATCAAGTTCGCCGGGCTGCCCTGGGAGATGGGGCTGTCGGAGGCGCATCAGGTGCTGACGATCAACAATCTGCGCGACCGGGTGATCCTGCGCACCGATGGCGGCTTGCGGACCGGGCGCGACATCGTGATCGCGGCGATGCTCGGGGCGCAGGAATACGGCATCGGCACCGCGGCGCTGATCTCGATGGGCTGCATCATGGTGCGGCAATGCCAGTCGAACACCTGTCCGGTGGGCGTCTGCACCCAGGACGAGGCGCTGCGCGCGAAGTTCACCGGCACCGCCGACAAGGTGGTGAACCTGATCAGCTTCTATGCGCAGGAGGTGCGCGAGGTGCTGGCGAGCGTGGGCGCGACCCGGCTCGACGAGGTGATCGGCCGGGCGGATCTGCTCGCGCAGGTGAGCCGCGGCGCGGAGCATCTCGACGATCTCGACCTCAACCCCCTGCTGATCAACGTGAACGAGGGGGCGGAGATCACCTTCCACCGGGCGATGCAGCGGCAGGCGGTGCCCGACACGCTCGATGCGCAGATCGTCGCGGATGCCGGGCCGTTCTTCAAGGACGGCGAGAAGATGCAGCTGAGCTATGCGGTGCAGAACACGCTGCGCTCGATCGGCACGCGGGTGTCGAGCCATATCGTCGGGCGGTTCGGCATGCGCAACTCCCTGCAGCCCGACCATCTGACGATCAAGCTCGCCGGATCGGCCGGGCAGAGCCTCGGGGCCTTCGGCGCGCCGGGGCTGAAGATCGAGGTGATGGGCGAGGCCAACGACTATGTCGGCAAGGGGCTTTCGGGCGCGACGATCGTGGTGCGCCCGCCCCTGGGCAGCCCGCTGGTGCCGCATGAGAACGCCATCATCGGCAATACCGTGCTCTACGGCGCGACGGCGGGGTATCTCTTCGCCAACGGTCGGGCGGGCGAGCGGTTCTGCGTGCGCAATTCGGGGGCCTCGGTGGTGGTCGAGGGCTGCGGCTCGAACGGTTGCGAATACATGACCGGCGGCATGGCCGTGATCCTCGGGGCCTTCGGCGACAATTTCGGTGCCGGGATGACCGGGGGCATGGCGTTCCTCTACGATCCGGAGAACGAGATCGAGAACCGGCTGAACCCGGAGAACGTCATCGTGGTTCCGGTCGAGGGCGCGGCCTGGATCTCGCGGCTCAAGGGGCTGATCGCGCGGCATCTGAAGGAGACCGGCAGCCCGCGCGCCGACGACATCCTGCGGCACTGGAACGAGGAATTGCCGAAGTTCCGCCAGATCGTGCCGAAGGAGATGCTCTCGCGGCTCGAATATCCGCTGAGCGATGCGGCGGAGGCGGCGCGGGCGTGAGGGCCGGCGGCAGCCGGGCGGAAAGGCTCCGTCCGGCGCGCTCGGACCGGGTGAAAAGCGTCAGCTGCTGACCCGGGCGCGGGCGCGCTCCGCCGGTGCGGGTGCCGGTATGCGATCCAGATCTGCACCAGGATCAGGTAGGGGACAAAGAAGGCGAAGTTCTGGACCCGGTCGAAGGCGCCGGTGAAGTCGGGCTCGGACCACGCGCCGTCCGTGGCCAGATACCAGACGGCATAGTGCAGCCTGTAGAGCCACGACCCGATCGCCAGCCAGAAGAAGCGCAGGGTCCACTGCCAGTGCCGGGTGCGGTCCCCCGACGCGGCGGTTCGGGCGACCTGCACGGCCGTGATGAACACGAGAATGCCGTAGAGGGCGAAACCGAGGGACATTTCGGGTCCGCCCACGGTGCCGCGCACCGCGATGAAGACGAGCCCGCCCAGGGATGCGAGCAGCGCCATCGTCACGAGCAGGATGCCGGTGGCCCGGTGCAGGGCCGTGTGGCGTCTGCGCAGGCCGCCGACCAGCTGGAGCGGAACGAGGGCTGTGAGAACCGCGCCGGTGACCACATGGAGCAGCATCGCGGCATTGCCCCATGTCGCCCCGGCGATGAACAGATAGGGCTTTCCGACCGCCTCGCCCCCGAAGGCCGAGCCCGCAATCCGGATCGCGTGGACGAGGAAGGGCGCAAGGAGCAGGAACATCACGAGGAGCAGAACGGCCTGCGTCCATTCCCAGGGCCTCGTGCGTCGAACGGCGGCTGCCTGCATCACGACCTCCGCGAGTCATCGCGGCCTTCCGTAGCAGAATTCCGGTTGTGAGGCCGACGGTTTTTGCGCAAGCGTCGGAGGGCGGATCGGTTGGCTTGGTGATCCTGCGGCCCGATCCCACGGCCGGGCTCGCAAGGCCCCCGGTGGCGCACGGGTTCGCCGCCGCCCCCAGACGACCACGTTCCGAATAGACAGGGTGGCGCTGCTGCGGCCGAGCGATGCGCTTTATCGTGGTCGGGTCGTCTTCCGGGTGAGCGATGTGCTTGCGTTGACGAAGCGCCAGCCCGTCACGCCGGACGCGTGCCGAACATCGTTGGCGCAGCTTCGGTGCGACGGGTGGGCGGGCGCGGCCCCGGCGCTTTCGGCTCGATTCCGGGCCGGGAGGTGGTTGCGAGGTCTGATGCTGCGGCGTTGCCCGGGGGCCTCGATCGGGGCAAAGCTGCGGGCATGACAGGCCAGACCGCTCCCGATTCCGATCCCGACACCGGCGCGCTGGGGGTGTTTTGGGTGTTCCTGCGGCTGGGGCTGACCTCGTTCGGCGGGCCGGTGGCGCATCTGGGGTATTTCCGGGCGGAATTCGTCGAGCGGCGCGGCTGGCTGAGTGATGCGGCCTATGCCGATCTGGTGGCGCTGTCGCAGTTCCTGCCCGGGCCGGCCTCGAGCCAGACCGGCTTCGCGCTGGGGCTGATGCGCGGCGGCTGGGCCGGCGGGCTGGCGGCCTGGCTGGGGTTCACGCTGCCCTCGGCGCTGGTGCTGGTGGCCTTCGGGCTCGGCGCGGGCGCGCTCGACGGGCCGGTGGCGGCGGGCGTGATCGACGGGCTGAAGGTGCTGGCGGTGGCGGTGGTGGCCCATGCGGTGCTCGGCATGGCGCGGAGCCTCTGTCCGGACCTGCCGCGGCAGATCATCGCGCTGGTGGCGCTCGCAGCGCTTGCGGTCCTCGGCGGGCCGCTGGCGCAGCTGGCGGTGATCGGGCTCGGCGGGTTGGCCGGGCTGGCGCTGGGCGGAATGCCGGCGGTGCCGGAGACCGGGGGCGGGTTGCAGGGCGGGCCGGGGCGGCGGGCGGGATTGCTGCTGATGGGCCTTGCGGTCGGGCTTTTCGTCGCGGGGCCGCTGATGCTGGCCGCGGGGATCGGCGGACAGGGGCTCGCATTGTTCGAGGCGTTCTACCGCGCGGGCGCGCTGGTGTTCGGTGGCGGGCATGTGGTGCTGCCGCTCCTCGAGGCCTCGGTGGTCGCGCCGGGCTGGGTGACGCCTGAGGCGTTTCTGGCCGGGTATGGTGCGACGCAGGCGGTGCCGGGGCCGATCTTCGCCTTTGCGGGTTATCTCGGGGCGGTGTCGGGGCCGGCGCCGAACGGGATCGCGGGGGCGGCGATCGCGCTGGTGGCGATCTTCCTGCCGGGGCTTCTGCTGATGGCCGGGATGCTGCCGTTCTGGCAGGCGCTGCGCGGTCGGCCCCGGGCCCGCGCGGTGCTGGCGGGGGTGAATGCGGCGGTGGTGGGGGTGCTGGCGGCGGCGCTCTTCGATCCGGTGTTTCTCGCCGGGATCGGCGATCGGCTCGATTTCGCGCTGGGGGCGGCGGCCTTCGTGGCGCTGGTGGTCTGGCGGGTGCCGGTGGTCGCGGTGGTGGCCGCGACGGCGCTGGCCGGCGGGCTCAGGGGGCTGGCCGGGATCTGAGACCCCGGCCAGGCCCTTCGCTTCGGTCAGGCGAAGAGGAAATCGCCGGAATCGAGTTCGGCGATACGCACGTCTTCCAGAAGCAGGGAATTGCCGTCGCCGAAGCGGATCAGCGTGTCGTCGCCGCCGTCGCGGGGCACGAAGTTCAGTTCGTCGAAGGAGCTGACGTCGAGCGAGGCGGCCAGCTTGATCCGGTCGCCGCCGCCGAAATCGCCGATCTTGTCGCGGCCCGAAGTGAAGATGAAGACGTCGGAGCCGCCGCCGCCATCCATGTCGTCGTCGCCGTTGCCGCCATTGATCCGGTCGCGGCCGTTGCCGCCGTCGAGGTCGTCCCGGCCGCTGCCGCCGCGCAGGGTGTCGTTGCCGCCGCCGCCCTCGATGTCGTCGCGACCGGCGCCGCCCTTGATCGTGTCGTTGCCGCCGCGGCCTTCGAGATCGTCGTTGCCCGCGAGGCCCTTGATGATGTCGGCGTTGTTCGTGCCGGTGATGTCGTCGTTGCCGGAGGTGCCGATGAAGGTGTTGCCCGAGGAACCGCCGCCGGTGCCGCCGCCGCCACCGCCGCCGGTGTCGGAGAAGCCGAACATGTCGGCGGTGAGGCTGCCGAGGCGCACGTCTTCGAGCAGGAGCGTGTTGCCGCCGCCGAAATCGATCAGGGTGTCGTCGCCGTCATCGACGGAGCGCGCGCGGTCGAGCAGCTCCGAGAAGTTCGACACGCCGAGGCTCGTGGCCAGTTCGACCGTGTCGCCGGTGCCGAAGCGCTCGATCTCGTCGCGGCCGGAGGAATAGACGAAGACGTCGATGCCGCCGCGGCCGCCGTTCATCTCGTCGTTGCCCGCCCCGCCGTCGAGGCGGTCGTTGCCCGGGCCGCCGTAGAGCTCGTCGTTGCCGTCGAGGCCGGAGAGCCGGTCATTGCCGGCCGAGGCCCTTGATTTCGTCCCGGCCGGACGTGCCGGTGAGGGTGTCGTTGCCCGATGTGCCGCTGATCTCGCGCATGGTCCGTCTCGCTCCTCTTGTATCGTCGACCAAATTTGTCGACCATTCGGCATCTAGGCAGTGTCGGGACGGTGTGACAAGCTGGCGCAGGCCGGACCTGACGAAATGGTTATCGTCGGCGGAATGCCACCGCGATCGGGGACGGCCGGGGCCGCGTTGACAAGCGGGGGCGCTTCGCGGAAGTCTCCGCCGCGACGGGCAAGCGGGACGGGAGAGAACATGAGCGGCGATCCGTATGCGGCGCTGGGGGTGGCGAAGACCGCGGCGCAGGACGACATCAGGAAGGCCTACAAGAAGATCGCGCGCGAGAGCCATCCGGATCTCAATCCGGGCGATCCGGCGGCCGAGGAGCGCTTCAAGGCGGCGGCGGGAGCCTGGGAGCTGCTGAAGGATCCCGAGAAGCGCGGGCGGTTCGATCGTGGCGAGATCGACGCGTCGGGGCAGGAGACGCCGGAGCGGCGGTTCTACCGCGAATATGCCGAAGGGCCGGAGGCGACGTATCACACGAGCCGGGGCTACGAGGATTTCCAGGGCTATTCGGACGTGTTCGAGGACCTGTTCGGGGCGCGGCGCGGCCGGCCCGGCGGCGGGGCGCAGGGAGGCTTCAGGATGCGCGGACCGGATGCGCATTACAGCCTCGAGGTCGGGTTTCTCGAGGCGGCGAAGGGCGCCACCAAGCGCATCACCCTGCCCGGCGGCGGCACGCTCGATGTGAAGATCCCCGAAGGACTCGCGGACGGGCAGGTGCTCCGGCTGCGCGGCAAGGGCGGTGCCGGCATCGGCGGCGGCGAGGCGGGTGATGCGCTGGTGACGGTGAGTGTGGGTGCGCATCCGGTGTTCACCCGGGCGGGCGCGGACATTCTGGTGGATCTGCCGATCGGCTTCGACGAGGCGGTGCTGGGGGCCAAGGTCGCGACCCCGACCATCGACGGGCCGGTGAACCTCTCGGTGCCGAAGGGGGCGACGAGCGGGCAGGTGCTGCGGTTGCGCGGCCGGGGTGTGAAGGTGAAGGGCAAGGCGGGCGACCAGCTGGTGTCGCTGAAGATCGTCGCGCCGCCGGAGATCGACGACGCGCTTGCGGAGTTCATGACGGAGTGGCGGAAGAAGCACGGCCATGATCCGCGCAAGGGGATGATGTGATGGCGCATTTCTACAGCGAGACCGAAGTGGTGGCGACGGTGGACGGGCTGACGGTGGCGCGGCTCCGGAGCTTCGTCGCGACGAATTGCGTGGCGCCGGCGGAACGCGAGGGGCGGCTGGCCTTCGCCGAGGCGGATGTGGCGCGGCTGCGGCTGCTGGCGGAGCTGGCGGAGGATTTCGAGCTCGATGCGGAGGCCGGCGCGCTGGTGCTGTCGCTGGTCGATCAGGTGCACGGGCTGAGGCAGCAGCTCCGGGCGCTGGGCGAGTCGGTGGCGGCGGAGGAGCCCGAAGTGCGGGCGCGCATTCGCGACCGGCTGGCCAAGCTCAGCCCCTGAGGATCTGCGCGGTGATGCCGAGGCCGTAGAGGCCGATGAGGGCCACGCTCTCGAAGCCGATCCGGGCCGGGCCGGCACGCTGGCGCAGCACGAGGCCGAGAAGCAGCACCGCGGTCATGCTCAGGCCGATGGCGAGCCAGAAGAGGTCGCCCGGCGCGAGGGCCGCGTAGAACGCGCCGTCGCGATAGGCGACGTCGGAGGCGGTGAGGAACAGCACGTCGAAGGCGTTGCCGCCGATGATGCCGCCGACGGCGAGCTGGACCGCGCCGCGCCGGGCGGCGGCGAGGGTGGTGACAAGCTCGGGCAGCGAGGTGGCGACGGCGGTCATCAGCGCGCCCACCGCGGTCTCGGAGATGCCCATGCGGCCCGAGAGCGCCGCACCGGTCCGCGAGATCACCCAGCCGGTCAGCGCCAGCACGAGGCCGAGGCCGATGACGCGCAGGATCAGGGGCGCGAGGGCGGCGGAACTGTCGGCTTGCGGCTCGTCGGGGGTGTCCTCGCGGGTCTCGGCGGTCCGGACCGGCTGCCACATCGGGTCGGCGCGGACGGCGGCGGTGGCGCGCACGCCGAGCACGTAGATCACCGGCAACGCGAGGGTGACCGGGTGCAGGCCGAGGAGCTCGACCTGCGGCACGGTGAAGGCGAGGATCGGCAGCGAGAGCATCAGGCACAGGAGGGCGGCCTGGAAGACATTGGCGAGATCGGCGGCGGCATGTTCGAGATTGACCCGGCGATAGGCGAGATCGGCGATGGCGAGAAAGGCGGTCTGGGCGGCGATGCCGCCGACGCTGTTGGCGAAGGCGAGCGAGGCGCGGCCATCGGCGGCGGCGGTGATCGAGACCATGACGCCGGAAAGCGAGGTGGTGGCGCCAAGGAGCACACCGCCGATCAGCGCCTCGCCGAGGCCGCTGCGGTCGGCAAGGCGGTCCGCGGTGCCGGTGAGCAGCACGCCGCAGAGGGTGACGAGGGCCGCCGCGGCGGCGAAAATGCCCAGAAGGGCGGGCAGCGAGAGGCTGGCGAGGCTCACGGGTCGGCGTCCCCGGCGAGGTGGAGCGGATCGCGGAAGGTGAGCGTGCGGTAGGGGAAGGGGATCTCGATGCCGGCGGCGTCGAGGGCGGCCTTGATCGCGGCGGTGACCTCGTCGCGGGAGCGATGTTCGTCGATCGGTGCCGAGCCGGTCCACCAGCGCACGGTGAAGTCGACCGAGGAGGAATTGAACTCGGTGGCGAAGACGTCGATGCGGCGGTCGTGCTCGACCGAGGCGAGCGGCGCGAGGGCGTCGCGGATCACCTCGCGGGCCGCATCGACATCCTCGCCGTAGGCCACGCCGACGACGAGCGCGATGCGGCGCAGCGGGCGGTCGGTGAGCACGCGGATCGGGTTCTTGAACAGGTAGGAATTCGGCACGAGGATCAGCTCGCCGGAGCGCTGGCGCAGATAGGTGTCGCGGATCGAGATATGCTCGACCTGGCCCGACACGTCCTCGCATTCGATGTCGTCGCCGATCTTCATCGGCTCGCGGATCAGGATGAGGATGCCGGCGAGGAAGTTCTCGAAGATGTCCTTGAAGGCGAGGCCGATGGCGATGGAGCCGAGGCCGAGGCCGGCGAGCATCTTGGTGGGGGTGAGGTTCGGGAAGAGGATGGTGGCGGCGATCATCAGGCCGAGCACCCAGACCGCGATGCGCAGGAGGGTGACGAGCGCGGCCTGCAGGGAGGGACGCATCCGGGTGCGGCGCAGGCCGCGGGCGAAGAGCCGAGCGGTTCCGGCCACCAGCGCCCAGGTCGCCGCCAGGACGAGGATCGCCGCCACGAGGTTGGGGATCAGCGTGACCGCGCCGCGGGCGAGATCGAGGAGCTGGTCGCGGAGGAGCCTGAAGGGTTCGATCTGTCTCGCGCTCCTCTCGGTCTGGCGGCCCGGATGCCGGGGGATCCGCGCGGTGCGGGATGCGGCGGGCCATGGCGCCTGCGGGTCCGGTCGCAAGGTTGTGCGAGGACCCAACGCGGGCGCGGGGCGATCCGTTCCGCCCGGGGCGGCTTGCGTGGCGGCGCGATTGCCGCCATTGACACGTCATGGTTGTGCGCTCCTCCTCCCGGCTGCTGCGGCGCGCCCTGCGCCGGGTGCTGCGTCTGGTGGTGCTGGCCGGGCTGGTCGTCGTGGGGATCGTGGTGCTGCTGCGCTGGGTGAACCCGCCGCCGACCTATTACATGCTGTCGGAGAGGTGGCGGCTCGGCGGGATCGAGCGCGACTGGGTGGATCTCGCCACCCTGCCCGACCGGGTGCCGCTCTCGGCGATGGCGGCGGAGGATGCCGGGTTCTGCTTGCATCGCGGCTTCGACATCGAGGGCATCCGCGCAGCACTCGCGGACCGCGACCGGCTTCGGGGCGGCTCGACGATCAGCCAGCAGGTCGCGAAGAACGTGTTCCTCTGGCCGGGGCGGACCTGGACCCGCAAGGGGCTGGAGGCGGGGTTCACGGTGCTGATCGAGCTGGCCTGGCCGAAGCGGCGGATCATGGAGGTCTATCTCAACGTCGCGGAATTCGGCGAAGGCGTGTTCGGGGTCGAGGCGGCGGCGCGGCATTACTGGGGGATCGGGGCGGCGGAGCTCGGGCCGCAGCGGGCGGCGCGGCTGATGGCGGTGCTGCCGGCCCCGAAGACGCGCTCGCCGGTGAGCGGGTCGGGCTGGATCGCGCGGCGGGGCCAGGCGATCCGGAGCGGCGCGGAAACGCTGGCGGCGGACGGGCGCGGCGCCTGCGTGATGTGACGGACCGCGCGCAGTCGATATCATTTGACAAAACCAGTTTTATCGTTATTTTGGGGACATGACCGAAAATGCCTCCATCGCCCTCGCTCTGGCCGCTCTCGGCCATGAAACCCGGCTTGCGGTCTTCCGGTTGCTGGTGCGGGCCGGGCATGACGGGTTGAATGTCGGCGAGATCGGCGCGCATCTCGACATTGCCGCCTCGACCCTTGCGCATCACCTGAAGGCGCTGGTCGATGCCGGGCTGGTGATCCAGGAGCGGCAGGGGCGCCAGATCGTCAATCGGGTCGATTTCGAGGCGATGCGGCGGACGGTCTCGTTCCTGACCGCGGAATGCTGTGTCGGGGTCCGGCTCGCGCGGGAGGATGCGGCGTGAGCGGCCGGGCAACTTCTTTTCGACCTGAAGTAACCATTTATCCGGGGATGACGTGATGACTGAGCTTGTCCTGAAGCAGCGCTCCCGGATGCTCGATCGGGCGCAACGGCTCTGGATGGGGGAAAAGGCCTGGCTCGCCTCGGCCGGACTCCTGATCGCGCTGTTGGTGTTCGCGCCGGCGCAGGGCGTGGCGAGCGCGGAATTCGCGGTTCGGAACCTCATCGCGGTCGCGCCGTTTCTCGTGCTTTCCATCGCGATTGCCGCTCTTGCCGGGGCGACGGGGGCGGACGCGCTGATCGCGCGGGCCTTTACCGGCGCGCCGGCCCTGATGATCGTGATCGCGGCGGTGGCGGGCGGGTTGTCGCCGTTCTGCTCTTGCGGGGTGATCCCGCTGATCGCGGCGCTTCTGGCGATGGGCGTGCCGCTCTCGGCCGTGATGGCGTTCTGGCTGGCCTCGCCGGTGATGGATCCGTCGATGTTCGTGTTGACCACGGGTGTGCTCGGGATCGAGTTCGCCATCGCCAAGACGCTGGCGGCGGTCGGGCTGGGCATCTTCGGCGGGATCGTGGTTCACCTCCTGAGCCGCGCCGGCGGGCTGGCCGATCCGCTGCGCGAGGGGGTCGGCAATGGCGGCTGCGGTGGCGCGAAGGTGCGCAGCCCGAAGGCGGTGGTCTGGAAATTCTGGCAGGACGGCGAACGGGTCGCGAAGTTCCGGCGCGAGGGGCTCAAGACCACGCTGTTCCTCGCGAAGTGGCTGACGCTCGCCTTTCTGCTGGAGAGCCTGATGCTGGTCTGGCTGCCAGCGGATCTGGTCGCGCGCGCCCTGGGCGGCGGGGGGGTCGCGCCGATCGGGATCGCCACGCTGGTCGGGGTGCCGGCCTATCTGAACGGCTATGCCGCGCTGCCGCTGGTCGGCGGTCTGATCGGACAGGGCATGGCGCCCGGGGCTGGCCTCGCCTTCCTGGTGGCGGGTGGCGTGACCTCGCTTCCGGCGGCGATCGCGGTCTGGGCGCTGGTGAAGCGGCCGGTATTCTTCCTCTATCTCGCGATCGCGCTGACCGGCTCCTTCGCCTCCGGCGTGCTGTTCGAGCTCTGGATGCGCCTCTGACGGGTGGCGCTCAGCCGCCGGCGCGGCGCAGGTGGCTCGGGGGTGCGTCGGACCAGCGGCGCACCGCGCGGGTCAGGCTCGACTGGTTGGAATAGCCCAGATCGGCGGAGATGCTGCCGACCGGGTCGCGGCCTCCGGTCACCCGGGCCAGGGCCTGTTCGCGGCGCAGCGCGTCAACGATTTCGGACAGCGAGGTGCGTTCGGCCGCCAGCCGGCGCTGGAGGGTGCGCGGGCTGGTGCCGGCGAGGACGGCGATCTCGGGGATGCGGACCGGGCCCTCTTCGAGCATGCCGGGCAGGATCAGGCGCAGCGAGGCGGTCAGCGTGCCGTCGCCCCGGATCGGCTCGAGATCGAACGGCCCGCGGTCGCGCATCGGCTTGAGATAGGGCCGGTCGAGCACGGCATCGGGCAGGGTGACGGTCAGGGTCCGGTCGGTCGCGGCGGTGGGCCGGCCGTCGAGACAGGGGGCCAGATGGTCGAGGCCCGCTTGCGGGTGGGGTATGAGGGACACGGCGGCGAGGCGCGGGCCGGGCAGGCCGCAGCCGGCCGTCAGCGCCCGGATCAGGGCGGCGACGTATTGCTGGCAGATATGCAGGGCCGCGTCGTCGATCTCGGTGACGAACCAGTGGCGGATGCTCAGATGGCCACCCTCGGAGCGCACGATGAACTGCTCATGGGAGGAATGGTGCGGATAGGCGCGCATCAGGCGGCCCATCGCCTCGCGCGGGGTGCGGGCGCCGAGCGCGACCCGGCCCAGAGTTGAGAGCTGCGCGATCGAGGTTTCGGTGACGACCCGGCAGCCGAGATCGGGCCCCTGGTCTTCGGCGAGGCGCGGCGAAGAAGCGGATGCCGGCGTGGAGCGCGATGGGGCGTTCGGGCTCGTCGAGCAGGGTGCCCGGCAGGCCGGCCTCCAGGAGGCGGGGCGCCTGGCTCAGGCCGCGCGTCCGCATCCACAGCAGGGCCGGCACGAGGGCCGCGGCGCGGACAAGGGGAACGGGGCTGGCCATGGGACTCCGATCCGGACAGGTCGTCACGGATCGCCAAGGTGGCGCGTGGTGTCAAATGGAATCGGCCCTCGCAGGCTAGGGTGCACCAAATCTTGAACTGGCGAGGACCTGGAGATGCACGTGACGAAATCGAGCCGGCTGATGGCTCTTGCCCTGGCGCTGGCGGCGCTGGCACCGGCGGTGGGGGGCGTGGCGCAGACCGTCACCGGCACGCTCGGCACGCCGGATGCGAGCACGACGATCGACGGACGCCAGCTTCCGGCGCCCAACCCGGCCTTCGGCGGCACGATCAACGACGATGCGCTGTCCTCGACGCCCTGGTGGGCGCCGCGCATCACGCCGCCCGCGGATGCGCCCAACATTCTGCTGATCATCACGGATGATGCCGGTTTCGCCGTGCCGAGCACCTTCGGGGGCGTGATCCCGACGCCGACCATGGACAAGCTGGCCGCCGAGGGGCTCAGCTATACCAACATCCATTCGACCGCCCTCTGCTCGCCGACGCGGGCAGCGCTCATCACCGGGCGCAACCACCATTCGGCGGGCTTCGGCGTGATCTCGGAGCAGTCCACGGGCTTTCCGGGCTACAACAGCATCATCGCCGACGACAAGGCGACGATCGGCCGGATCCTGCTCGACAACGGCTATGCCACCTCGTGGTTCGGCAAGAACCACAACACGCCCGCCTTCCAGGCCAGCCAGGCCGGTCCCTTCGACCAGTGGCCGACCGGGATGGGCTTCGAGTATTTCTACGGTTTCGTCGGCGGCGACGCGAACCAGTGGCAGCCCAACCTGTTTCGCAACACCACGCAGATCTATCCCTTCGACGGCCAGGAAGGCACCTGGAACCTGATCACCGGCATGGCCGACGATGCGATCGAGCACATCACCGAGCTGCACCAGATCGCACCCGACAAGCCGTTCTTCGTGAAATACGCCCCCGGCGCCACCCATGCCCCGCACCATCCGACCAAGGAATGGGTCGAGAAGATCGAGGCGATGAACCTCTTCGACGACGGATACGAGGCGCTGCGCGAGACCATCTTCGAGAACCAGAAGAAGGCCGGGCTGGTGCCGCAGGATGCGACGCTGACGGCCTGGCCCGCGGACAAGCTCAAGCCCTGGGATCAGCTGACCGACACCGAGAAGAAGCTCTTCATCCGTCAGGTCGAGGTCTTCGCCGCCTATGCGGCCTATTCCGACCATGAAATCGGTCGGGTGATCGACGCCATCGGCGATATCGGTGAGCTCGACAATACGCTGATCTTCTACATCAACGGCGACAACGGCACGAGCGCCGAGGGCGGGCCGCTGGGCACGCCCAACGAGGTCGCCTTCTTCAACGGCATCAGCGTGCCGGTGGAAACCCAGATGAAGTGGTACGATGTCTGGGGCACCGAGGAGACCTACAACCACATGTCGGCCGGCTGGTCCTGGGCCTTCGACACGCCCTTCGACTGGTTCAAGCAGAACGCCTCGCGGCTGGGCGGCATCCGCCAGAACATGGTCGTCTCATGGCCCAACGGCATCACCGAAAAGGGTGGCAAGCGCGACCAGTTCATGCATGTGATCGACGTGGTTCCGACGATCCTCGAGGTCGCGGGCATCCCGGCGCCCGAAGAGGTCGACGGGATCCTTCAGGCGCCCATCGAGGGCACCAGCTTCGCCTATACCTTCGACGCGGCGAATGCGGATGTGCCGAGCCGCCACACCACCCAGTACTTCGAGATGTTCGGCCAGTGGGCGCTCTACCACGAGGGCTGGCTCCTGAGCACCCAGGTCAACCGCGCGCCGTGGGAGATCACCGGTCCCGCGAACCCCGACCCGCTCAACAACCAGGTGCTGGAGCTTTATGACCTCACCAAGGACATGAACCAGACCACGGACATCGCGGCGGCGAACCCCGACAAGGTCACGGAGCTGAAGGCGCTCTTCATCGAGGAGGCCAACAAGTATCAGGTCTTCCCGCTCGATGCCTCGGTGCAGTCCCGCATCGTGGCGCCGCGTCCCAACATCACCGCCGGCCGGACCGAGTTCGTCTACACGCGGCCCATGGTCGGACTGCCGCAGGGCGACTCGCCGCTGCTGCTGAACACCTCCTACACCATCACCGCCGAGATCGACGTGCCCGAAAGCGGTGCCGAGGGCATGATCCTGACCTCCGGCGGCCGGTTCGGCGGCTACGGCTTCTACATTCTCGAGGGCAAGCCGGTCTTCGTGTGGAACATGGTCGATCTCGAGCGCATCAAATGGGAAGGCACGGAGGCCCTGACGCCCGGCAAGCATACGGTGGAGTTCGACTTCGTCTATGACGGCAAGGGCGACGGCACGCTTGCCTTCAACAGCTCGAGCGGCATCGGTCAGGGCGGGACCGGAACCCTCAAGGTCGACGGAACCGCCGTCGATACCAAGACGATGAAGAACACGCTGCCGGTGATCCTGCAATGGGACGAAAGCTTCGACGTGGGCTCCGACACTCTCACCGGGGTCAACGACGCCGACTACAAGCCGCCCTTCGCCCTGACGGCCGCGCTTGAGAAGCTGACGATCAAGATCGATCGCCCGGTGCTCTCCGACGCGGACAAGGCGGCCCTGGAGGCCGCGATGAAGGCCGCGAGCGACTGACAGCGGGACTTCGGTCTCACGGAGGGGCGTCCGGAGCGATCCGGGCGCCCTTTTCGTTCCGGGTCCCGGCGCGGGGCCGAGATCAGGAGACGGGCCTTGCGGCGGTCCAGATCGTGTGTCGTGCGCCGCGTTTCGTGCGGCCGGCGCGGACACTCTGCTCACGGACCTCGAAGCCGCTGCGGGAGAGGCGCCGCGCGAAGGCCGCGTCCGGTGCGGCGGACCAGATGGCGAGCACGCCGCCCGGGGTGAGGGCACGGTGGGCGGCATCGAGGCCGGCCTCGGAATAGAGCGCGTCGTTGCCGGCGCGGGTGAGGCCGTCGGGGCCGTTGTCGACGTCGAGCAGGATGGCGTCGAAGGGCCGTGATGCGTCGCGGATCTCGGCGCCGACATCGCCCGCGCGGATCTCGACGCGCGGATCGGAAAGGCAGTCGCCGAAGACCTCGGCCATCTCCCGCCCGGCCCAGCCGATCAGGTCGGGCACGATTTCGGAGACGACGATCTGCGCCTCGGGCGGTGTGACCGCGAGGGCGGCGCGCAGGGTGAAGCCCATGCCGAGGCCGCCGATCAGGAGACGCGGCGCGGGGCGGCGGCGCGAGGCGGTCGAGGGCGAGGCGTGGCGAGGGCCTCCTCGGAACCGCCGAGCCGGCTGTTCATCAGCTCGTTGCCGCCTTCGAGGCGGATCGAGAATTCGTCGCCGCGGCGCAGGAGCCTCAGCGTGCCGCCCTCCGGCGCGGTGGCGGTGGCCAGCGGGAGCCAGGGCAGCATGGGGGACCTCGTTCGGGGGACGTGATGGGGCGTAGCGGATCGGGGGCGGGATTTGAAGGCACAAGCGGGATCGGGATCGGTCGCGAGGCGCCGGATGGCGGTTTTTCGCGTCATCCGGGGTCGGAATGCGCGTGGCAGGGGTTCGACGGGTTGAAAACCTGCGCGCGCTTTCCGATAAGGGGGCAGTCCGTCGCAGAAGCAGGGCGTCTTCATGTATCGTCTGTTCCACCAGCCGCTGTCCCCGTTCTGCCGGAAGATCCGGCTGGTGCTGGCGGAGAAGAAGATCGAGGTCGACCTGGTCGAGGAAAAGACCTGGGAGAAGCGCATGGATTTCATGCGCATGAACCCTGCGGGCAAGGTGCCGGTGCTGAAGGTCGATGATCTGGTGCTGGCGGATTCCAATGCGATCTTCGAGTATCTCGAGGAGACGATGCCCGATCCGCCGCTCTTGCCCAAGCGGCCCGCGGCCCGGGCCGAGGCGCGCCGGCTCGTGGGCTGGTTCGACGACAAGTTCCACCACGAGGTCACCGCGAATCTGCTCTACGAGCGGGTCAACAAGCGGCTGGCGCGGGCGGGCTATCCGGACAGCGAGAACATCAAGGCCGGGATGCGCAACATCAAGTATCATCTCGATTACATCGGCTGGCTGATGGACAATCGCCGCTGGCTGGCGGGCGACGAGATGACCATCGCGGATTTCACCGCCGCGGCGCATCTGAGCTGCCTCGATTACGTGGGCGATGTGGACTGGAGCCGGAACGCCGGGCTGCAGGAATGGTATTCCAAGATCAAGTCGCGGCCGGCCTTCCGCTCGATCCTCGCCGATCTGGTGCCGGGCTTCACCCCGCCGCAGCATTACGCCGATCTGGACTTCTGAGGTGCCGGGGGCGGAGCGCGCTGCGCTGACCGCCCGGATCAAGGAGCACGCCCTGGCGGAGGGTTTCGCCGCGGCGGGGGTCTGTGCGCCCGACGCGATCCCGGAGGCGGCGGGGCGGCTCGCGGCGTTTCTCGACGCCGGGCATCACGGGCAGATGGGCTGGATGGCGGAGCGGGCCGGATGGCGGGGCGATCCGGCGGCGCTCTGGCCCGCGGCGCGGTCGGTGATCATGCTGGCGGAGCCCTACACGCCGGCGGGCGATCCGCTGGGATTGCTGGAGATGCCCGAGCGCGGGTCGATCAGCGTCTATGCGCGGGGGCGGGACTATCACGACGTGGTCAAGAAGCGGCTGAAGCGGCTGGGGCGCTGGCTGGTGGCCGAGACCGGGGCGGAGATCAAGGTCTTCGTGGATACCGCGCCGGTGATGGAGAAGCCGCTGGCCGCCGCGGCGGGGCTCGGCTGGCAGGGCAAGCATACCAATCTGCTGGGGCGGGATCTGGGCAACTGGTTCTTTCTCGGCGCGGTGTTCACGACGCTGGAGTTGGAGCGCGATGCGCCGGGGGAGGATCATTGCGGCTCCTGCACCGCCTGTCTCGACATCTGTCCGACGAACGCCTTTCCGGCGCCCTACCGGCTCGATGCGCGGCGGTGCATCTCGTATCTGACCATCGAGCATGACGGGCCGGTGGATCTCGAGCTGCGGCCGCTGATGGGCAACCGGATCTATGGCTGCGACGATTGCCTGGCCGTCTGCCCGTGGAACAAGTTCGCGGTGGAGGCGCATGAGGCGGCCTATTTCGCGCGGATCGAGCTGCAATGCCCGAAGCTCGCGCATCTGGCCGGCCTCGATGATGCGGGGTTCCGGCAGGTGTTTTCCGGATCGCCGATCAAGCGGATCGGGCGCAACCGCTTCGTGCGCAACGTGGCCTATGCCATCGGCAATTCCGGGGAACCGGGGCTGATGGCCGCGGCGCGGCTTCTGGCCGGCGATGCCGATCCGGTGGTCAGCGAGGCCGGGGCATGGGCCGTGGCGCGGCTGGAAGCGTCTCGCGGGACGGGAGCGGCGGCGGAGTGACGGCTTCGGGCGCCGGCGGGGCCGCGGTGTTGGTGAGATTGCGCCGGGCGAGATCGGCGAGCGAATGCTCGGGGTGCCGTTCGGTCAGCAGGAGCCAGTAGCCGGCGGCGAGGTCGGGCGCGCCGAGCTCGGCATTGGCGGCACCGGCCTCGAACAGGGCTTCGGGCAGGTCGGGGGATGCGGCGAGGGCGGTTTCGGCTTCGGCCAGCGCCTCGACGGGAGAGCCCGAATTGCGCAGGGCGGCGGCGCGCAGCGCGCGGGCCCGGGCATCGGCGGGATCGGTCGCGAGGAGCGCGTCGAGGGCCGTGAGGGCGGCGGGCCAGTCCCCCTGTGCGGCGGCGCTGCGGGCGCTGAGAAGACGGCGCTCGGAATCGGCCGGGGTGAGGGTATCGGCGCGGGCGAGGGCCTCGGCGGCGATGGCGGGCTGGCCGGCATCGAGCCAGAGGCGGGCGGCATCGGTGAGCACGGTGGCGCGCAGTTCGGCCGGCATGGCGCGGGCGGCGTCAGAGCCGAGATCGGTCAGCATCCGGGCGGCGCTTGCGGTGGCGCCCTGGGCTTCGAGGGCCGCGGCCTCGCAGAGACGGGCCGGGATGCCGCCGCCCGAGCGGGACCAGAGGGCGGCATCCTCGCGGGCCCGGGCCGGATCGGCGTCGATGGCCGCGCGGCAGGTCTCGATGGAGGTGATCTCGGCGGGGGCGGCCGCGGGGGCGAGGCCGAGGGCGGCGGCGAGGAAGAGCCTTCGCATCGGCAAGCGGTTTCCTTATGACCGGGGCGAACGGGGAGGGCCGCGATGGACGACCGCAATCTGGTGATACTGGGGCATGGCTACTCGGCGGCGGCGCTCGCGGCAAGTCTGCCGCGGGGCTGGCGCGTGGCCGGCACGACGCGCAGCGCGGAGACGGCCGAGGCGATGGCGGCGGCGGGAGTGGTCCCGCTGATGTGGGAGGATGCCGCGGCGGTGGAGGTGGCGCTGCGCGGGGCGAGCCATGTGCTGGCCTCGATGCCGCCGGGGCCGGAGGGTGATCCGGCGCTGGCGCGCTGCGCGGCGGCGCTGAAGGCGGCGGAGGGGCTCCGCTGGGTCGGGTATCTCTCGACGACCGGGGTCTACGGCGACCGGGGCGGCGATTGGGTGGACGAGGACAGTCCGCTCGAACCCGCCGGGCGACGGGGGGCCGCGCGGGTGGCGGCGGAGGCGGGCTGGGCGGCGACGGGGCTGCCGCTGCACATCTTCCGGCTGCCGGGCATCTACGGGCCGGGGCGCTCGGCGCTCGACCGGGTGCGGCAGGGCTCGGCGCGGCGGATCGTGAAGCCGGGGCAGGTGTTCAGCCGCATCCATGTGGCGGATCTGGCGCGCGGGCTCGCGGCCTCGATGGCGCGACCGACCCCGGGGCGGGCGTTCAACCTCGCCGACAACGCGCCCGCGCCGCCGCAGGACGTGATCGCCTTCGCCGCCGATCTGCTGGGCCTGCCGGTGCCTCCGGACGAGCCGTTCGAGACCGCGGAGATGAGCGCGATGGCGCGCTCGTTCTACGGCGAGTCGAAGCGGGTCTCGAACCGGCGCATGCGCGAGGAGCTCGGTGTGGAGCCGGCCTATCCGGATTACCGCGCCGGTCTCCGGGCGATCCTCGCCGCCGGGTTCTGACCGGCAGAGGGGCAACAGGACCGGCAAAACCGTGCCCGAGACGGGATGCGCTCTGGAATTCGCGGGCGCGATCGTCCAAAGATGAACAAAACCGGATAACGCGGGCCGGGTGCACCGCGCTGAGGTAGGTGGGATGTCACGAGGGCGTCTTCGGGCGGGAACGGCGATCATTGCGCTGGCGGCAGCGACGGCGCTGGGCGTCGGGCATATCGCGCCGGCGCAGGAGCAGCAGGTCGTGCCGCGGCCGAGCCTGAACCTCTACGGCACCACCGGTCTCATCGACATGCCGAGCGCCGAGGCGCAGCCCGACGGCCAGATCAGCCTGAGCTACAGCCAGTTCGGCGATTTCTCGCGGCGCAACTTCACCTTCCAGGTGCTGCCGCGGCTCTCGGGCACGCTGCGCTATTCGACGATCAAGAACTGGGGCCAGCGGGACGATGACGGGGTCTTCGACCCCGAATACGATCTCTACGACCGCAGCTTCGACTTCCAATTGCAGCTTCTGGACGAGGACCGCGACGGCTGGATGCCGTCGGTGGCCTTCGGCATGCGCGACTTTCTCGGCACCGGGGTCTATTCGGCGGAGTATTTCGTCGCCACCAAGACCATCGCCGAGGATTTCACCGTGACCGGCGGCGTCGGCTGGGGCCGGCTCGCCGGGGAGAACACCGCCCAGAACCCGTTCTGCGCGATCTCGGATGCGGCCTGCGAGCGGGAGAACGATTTCGGCGAGGGCGGCAAGCCGAGCACCGACGCCTGGTTCCGCGGCGAGGATGTCGGGTTCTTCGGCGGCATCGAGTGGCGGGCGACGCCGCAGTTCACCCTCAAGGCCGAAGTGTCGTCGGATGCCTATACGCGCGAACAGCAGAGCCCGTCGGCGACCTTCGACCCGAAGACCAACCTGAATTTCGGCGCGGAATACCGCTGGTTCGAGGGGGTCACGCTCGGGGCCTACTACATGTACGGCTCGGAGGTGGGCTTCAACGTGGCGATCTCGGGCAACCCGAACCGGCCGCTGACGCCGCAGGATTTCGGCACCGGGCCGCTGCCGGTCAATGCCCGCATGGCCGGTGCGCCGACCAGCATCGGCTGGGCGTCCAACCCGGAATCGCGCGCGCAGCTCTCCGAGGCGCTGGCGGAGGTGCTGAGTGCCGAGGGCATGCGGCTCGAGGAATTCGCCTCGGACGGCTACACCGTCGATGTCGTCATCACCAATCTGCGCTTCAACGAGGCGCCCCAGGCGATCGGCCGCACGGCCCGGGTGCTGGCGGCGGGGATGCCGGCCTCGGTGGAGGTTTTCCAGATCACCATGATGGAAGACGATCTGGTGACCACGACGATCAGCATCAATCGCAGCGACTTCGAGGCGCAGGTCGATCGCCCCGGCGCGACCGAGCTCAGCTGGCAGTCGGTGGGAATCGAGGGTGCCACGCCGTCGCTCGGGGTCGAATCCTGGGTGCGCGATGCCTATCCCTCGGTGGACTGGAACCTGCTTCCGGCGCCCTATCTGGTGCTGCTGACGCCGGAGGATCCGATCCGGCTCGGCGTGAACATCGACCTCGGCTTCCGGCTGAACCTCGCGCGCGGGCTCTCGGCGACGGCCAATATCAGCCAGCCGCTGATCAACGTGCCCGACGATCCCGGTCCCTCGGAATCGGCGTTGCAGCCGGTGCGCAGCGACCAGGCGCGGTATTTCGCGGGCTATGATCCGAAGCTCACGCAGCTGACCGCGGATTACCTCTTCAAGCTCAATCGCGACACCTATGGGCGCGCGACGGTCGGGCTGATCGAACGCATGTTCGGCGGGGTGAGCGGCGAGGTCCTGTGGAAGCCGGTGGATCAGAACTGGGGGCTGGGCGCCGAGCTCAACTACGTCATGCAGCGCGATTTCGACGATCCGTTCGGCTTCGGCTACTACGATTACGACGTGGTGATGGGGCTGGCCTCGCTCTACTGGGAGACCGGGTTCTACGGCCTCGAGGCGCAGTTCTCGGCCGGGCGGTATCTGGCGGGCGATTACGGTGGCACGGTCAACATCACGCGGCGCTTCCCCAACGGCTGGGCGGTCGGTGCCTATTTCACGCTGACCGACGTGACGGAGGAGGATTTCGGCGAGGGCAGCTTCGACAAGGGCGTGACCCTGGAGATCCCGTTCCGCTGGACGGTGCCGTTCGAGACCAAGACCAACAACTCGATCGGGCTGACCTCGGTCTCGCGGGATGGCGGCGCCAATCTCAACGTGTCGAACCGGCTCTGGCCGACGATCCGCGACTACGATCGCTACAATCTCGGACGCAGCTGGGGGACGTTCTGGCAATGATGCGGTGGATCGCGGCTTCGCTCGTCCTGGCGCTCGGGGCCTGTACCAACAACGGCTTCAACCCGATCGTCGTGGCGGCGGTGGACCAGATCAATCCCTTCGACGAGGAGGCGGCGGCCGAGACACCGGCGGGCCCGGCGATCACCCGCGAGTTCGTGGTCCGGGCCGACGTGGCGATGATCCGCGCGCGGCTGGTGGACGACGAGAGCCCGACCTACCTGCTCGCCGCCAGCAACAACGGCGGCTACATCACCTATGCCTCGCAGCTCCGGCAGACCATGACCCTGCGCGGATCGCGGGTGACGGCGACCCGCGGGCTGGGCTGGGACCTGCTCTCCTCGACGGCGTCGTCGCCCGACCCGCTGTCGCAGGCGGTGCCCGTGACGCGATGGCCGGCGCAGGTGACGCGCAGCTACGAGTTTCCGGCTGATTCGCCCGCAGGGCGAATTGTCACCTACACATGCCGATTCGAACGGGGTGCGGCGCGGGAATTCGTCATTCTGCAGCAGCGGCATCAGGGGATCGAGATGAGCGAGACCTGCAGCAATGCCGAGGGCAGTTTCGAGAACCTGCACTTCGCGGATGCAGCGACCGGGCAGGTCTGGCGCAGTCTGCAATGGACCGGGCCGCAGCAGGGTCTCGTCGATCTGGAAATCGTGCTGCCCTATACCGGGCGCTGATCCGGCGGCAGCGGCTTCATCCGCCCCGTTGGCAGCCCGTCCCGAAGGCTGCTGCGGCGGCTCACATGCCGAGAGAAACTGGAATGCGGCTGCGGTTGATGGGTCGGCATGTTGCTCGATCTGCAACGAAAAAGGGCAGCGCCGAAGCACTGCCCTGATTTCTTGGCGACTGTCAGGACCGGCGGCCCTTCGGTCGCCACCCCGCAACTCAGGATCGTGAAGCGATCAGGAGTTGTCGTTGGTGATGGCGTACGCGATGGCGGCGAGGCCGATCACCGGGATGAGCCAGGCAGCGTTGGAACCGCCCATCGGCTCGGGCTCGGCGACGACGATCGGCTCCTCGGGAGCTTCAAACACCAGGTTGCCGGCGAAAGCCGAATTGGCGAGCAGAAGAGCGGCCGCCGTGGTCACGATGAACTTCATTGTTGTCCTCCTCAGAGAGTGCGGGTCTGCGAAACTGCTAGCTCACCCGGACCTGCGATCGGACGAGCTAATAGGTGGAACCTAACCAACTTTCCCTCGTGTTATCAATCGTCGAAAGCGGCGGTTTCGAGTAAATCACATCTGTTGTCAAATTAGCAACACCGGAGTCCCGACCTGCGCGCGGTCGTAGACCTCGATGATATGCTCGTTGAACAGACCGATGCAGCCGTTGGAGGACTGGCGGCCGATCTTGCGGATGTCGTTGGTGCCGTGGATGCGGTAGGCGCCGGGAAAGCCGAGATTGAGGGCGCGCACGCCGAGCGGGTTGTCGGGCCCCGGACCGACATAGGTCGGCAGGTTGGGGTTGCGCTGCAGCATGTTTTCGGTCGGACGCCATTCCGGCTCCGGCCGCTTGAGCGTGATGGTGGTGCGGCCGCGGCGCGTGAGGCTGCCGTTGAGCGGCACCGAGGTCGGGTAGATGCGGTAGAAGCCGTCGGCGCCCCAGTAATGCAGCACGCGATCGTTCATGTCGCACAGGATGGCGTCATTGGCGATCGAGTCGAAATGGTCCTGCCAGCGGCGGGCGCGCTGTGCCGAGATCCGCCGGCTGATGCGCATCGGATCCTGTGAATCCGGCACGAAATCGTTCAGCGGCTGCTCTTCGGTCGAGGCGAAGGCGGCGGTCGCGGCAAAGCCGAGCGCGGTGCCGGCTGCGAGACGGGCGAAGGCGCGGCGGGAAATATCTTTCGAGGTCGAGCTGCTCATGGCACCCTTTTCCTTCCAGGGTTTCGGGATCATGCATAGTATAGCGAGTGTTGGACTTCTGCCGCAATTCACAGTTCGGCTAGCGTGACTGCGGGATTGAATTTGCCCGCCAACCGGAAAGCGGATAAGCAACCCGAAACCGCAGATCAACCTCGAATGGATGCGCCGCATGTTCCGCCCCTTCATTGCCGCTCTCGCTCTGGTTCTCGCGCTCGGCGCCTGTGGCACCGGAGGAACCTCTGGCGGCGGGGTCGGGCAGATAAGTCCGGGTGATGCCGACCAGATCCGCCTGCGGCATGTGGACGGCGTCAATGCCGCACGGGCCCAGGCCGGGGTTCCGCCGGTGCAGCTCTCCGCGGAGCTCACCGCCGCGTCGGAGACCCATGCGCGGGACATGGCGGTGCAGAACCGCGCCTGGCATACCGGCTCCGATCTGACGAGTTTCCGGGAGCGGGCCTTCCGTGCCGGATATCGCGGCGAACTCGCGGGCGAGAACATCGCGGAGGGCTCGGACGACGATCTGACCGTCCTGAACAACTGGCTGATGTTCGGCGACAGCCGCGGGATCATCCTCGATCCGCTCGCGCGCGGCGTGGGGCTCGGCTGGTATCAGGATACCTCCGGAAAGACCTGGTGGGTGCAGCTGGTCGGGTATTGAGACCAGGACCGCGACTCCAGCTCCTGGCACGCCGGGAACAGGTCGGACGCGCGCGGTTTCGGTGCTGCCATCCGGCGCAGCCGAGCTGCGCCGGACGACGAAGGGCGAAGATCAGCCGAAGATCGTGACCGGGATGCCGGTCGGAACCAGCGTCCAGATCTCTTCCATCTCGCTGTCGCTCACGGCGATGCAGCCGGCGGTCCAGTCGCGCTTGCCGCGCTCGCTGTCGCGCCGCGGGCCGCCGTGGATGAAGATGTCGCCGCCCGGATTCACGCCCATCGCCTTCGCGCGGGCGATGTCCTGGGCGTTGGGATAGCTGATGCCGAGGCTGAGATAATAGCTCGAGCGCGGGTTGCGCCGGTCGATCCAGTAGCGGCCCTCGGGGGTGCGGCCGTCGCCGGAGCGGCTCTTGTGGCCGTCCGGCGTGAAGCCGAGACCGATCCGGTAGCGCTTGAGCGTGGTTTCGCCGTGCTTGAGTTCCATCACGCGGTTGCGCTTGGAGATCACCACATGGTTCGCCGTCTGGCGGGGGGTCTGGACGAAGCGCGCCGAGGCGGGGGCGGTGCCGGCGGCGAGGAAGCCTGCCGTGAGCGCCAGTGCGCTGCGGCGGGTCCAGAGGCGATCGGCCTCGCTGAAGCCGCTGGGCTCGGCTGAATCGTCGAAATCGGTCGGGAGGGGGGTGTCGGAGTGAAACCGGGTGCGCGTTGTCATCTGCCTGCTCTTTTGTTTTGCTCGTGCTGCCTTTTCGGCATGCTCATTTCTTTCCTCATCTGGTTGATATACTGCTAATCGGGACGCCGGGGAATGATTTTCGGCGGAAAGCCGCCGGTTCAGTCCGGACCATGGCCGACGCGCACCAGTTGCTTGCCGAAATTCTCTCCCGCGAGCATGCCGATGAAGGCCTTCGGGGCGGTCTCGAGCCCCTCGGCGATGCTCTCGCGGTAGTGCATCCGGCCGTCCCGCAGCATCGGCGCGACCTCGGCGAGGAAGTCCGGCTGGCGGTCGGCGTGGTCGAAGACGATGAAGCCCCGGACGCGCAGGCGCTTGACGAGAATCGTACGCCAGACGGCGGGTAGCGGCATGGCCTCGGCGATGCCCTGGCCCGAATACCAGGCGATCATGCCGCAGACCGCGATTCGGCCACCGTTCGTTGAGGCGGGGCAGGACCGCCTGCAGGGTCTTGCCGCCGACATTCTCGAAATAGCCGTCAACGCCGGCGGGGGCCGCGAGGCCGATCTGGTCCGACAGCGCGCGGGCATCGCTGGCAAGCCGGTGGTCGAGGCAGGCATCGGCGCCGAGCTCCTCAACGGCATGGGCGCATTTCGCGGCTCCGCCGGCGACGCCGATCACCCGCATGCCGCGGGCCTTGGCGATCTGCACCGCGACGCTGCCGACCGCGCCGGTCGCCGCCGAAATCACCACGGTCTCGCCGGGTTGCATCTCCAGGATGTCGGTGAGGCCGACCCAGGCCGTGAGACCGGGCATGCCGAGCACGCCGAGGGCGGTGGAGAGCGGGGCGATTGCGGGATCGACCTTTCGCGCCGCGGCCGCGTCGAGAATCGCGTGGCTCGCCCAGCCGGTGCGCCCGACCACGAAATCGCCGGGCGCGAAGCCCGCGGCATTCGAGGCGATCACCTCGCCGACGCCGGCGGCTTCCATGGTCTGGCCGATCTCGACCGGATCGGCGTAGGATTTGCCGGCATCCATGCGGCCGCGCATGTAGGGATCGAGCGAGAGCCAGATCGTGCGCACCAGGATCGCGCCGGGTCCGGGCGCGGGGATCGGTGCGGTCTCGGTGCGGAAATCGGCCGGACTCGGCGTGCCGCTCGGACGGGCGGCGAGGACGATTCGCGTGAGGGTTTCGGACATGGCGGGTCTCCCTTCGGGTGTTTCCCCTCAGGGTGCGACCGGGGTGCGGCGGATGCAAGGCACGCTCGCGCGACGTCAGATCGCCAGCACCGGCCAGAGCGAGGCGACGAGCAGCAGCGCCATGGTCACGTTGAAGGCGCGCAGACGCCGCGGATTGGTCAGGAGCTTGCGCAGATGCAGGCCGAGGAGGGTCCAGCTTCCGACCGAAGGCAGGTTCACCAGACCGAAGAGCACCGCGACCAGCACCACGCTCATCAGCCGATCGTCGGGCGTGTAGACCGTCACCGCGGTGATCGCCATCGCCCAGGCTTTGGGGTTGACCCACTGGAAGGCGGCGGCCTGCAGGAACCCGAACGGCCGGCCGGTCGGTTTGCTGACATCGGGCGGGCTGGCATGGGCGATCTTCCAGGCGAGCCAGAGCATGTAGCCGGTGCCGAGCACCTTGAGCGTCGTGCGAAGCGCGGGAAACGTCTCGAAGGCCTGGGCGAGCCCCGCGCCGGTGGTGATGGCGAGCAGGACGAAACCGATGCTGATGCCGAGCATGTGCGGGATCGAGCGGCGGAAGCCGAAATTGGCGCCCGAGGCCATCAGCATCAGGTTGTTCGGCCCCGGGGTGATCGAGGTGACGAAGGCGAAGCCGGCGAGGGCGAGGAATACTTCGGTGCTCATGCAGCAACGATATGCGGATTCGTGCGGCGGATCATTGCGTTCACGCGTGACATCGAACGTTTTCTGCAACAAGATCCCGAGATGGACCGGATCGACGATCATATATTGCGCGTGCTGGGAGCGGAGGGGCGGATCAGCAATGTCGATCTCGCCGAGCGCGTCGGTCTCTCGCCCTCGGCCTGCCTGCGCCGGGTGCAGGAGCTCGAGCGGCGGGGGGTGATCGCCGGCTACCGGGCGGTGCTCGATCCGGCGGCGCGCGGCATCGGCTTCACCGCCTATGTCACCGTGGGCCTGTCGAGTCACACCAAGGCGTCGCAGGAGGCCTTCGAGCGGGCGATCGCGCGGTCGCCGGAAGTGGTCGAATGCCACAACATCACCGGGGCCTTCGAATACCTGCTGCGGGTCGAGGCGCGCGATCTCTCCGCCTACAAGGTGTTCCACACCGATGTGCTGGGCGTGCTGCCGCAGGTGAGTGCGATCACCTCCTATGTGGTGATGGGCTCGCCGAAGGACGCGCGGGCCTGAGCTGCCCCATCCTCTTTGCCTCGACCGGACGCCGGGGCGGGCTAGGTGCCGGGGCTCGCGGCGGAGGCCCCCGGACCATGCACGAATTCTATTCCGACACCCAGACCCGGCCGACCCGCGCCATGCGCGAGGCCGCCCTCGACGCCCCGCTGGGCGATGAACGGCACGACGCCGATCCGCCGACCACCGAGCTTTGTGCCCGCGTGGCCGACATGCTCGGCATGGAGGCGGCGGTGTTCCTGCCCTCGGGGACCATGTGCAACGAGATCGCCATCGCCGTGCATACCCGCCCCGGCGACGAGGTGATCTGCACCCGCGAGAGCCATATCATCTTCGCCGAGAGCGGCGGGCCGGCGGCGCTCTCGGGGGTGATGATGTGCCCGGTGGACGGCGACCGCGGAATGCTGGCTCCCGGACAGGTCAGCGACCATGTCCGCCCCGCCTCGGCCCATGCGCCGCGCAGCCGGCTGCTGGTGGCCGAGCAGACCGCCAATCTCGCCGGTGGCGCGGTCTGGCCGCTCGCACAGCTCAACGCGGTGGCCGCGGAGGCGAAGGCTGCCGGCCTCGCCACCCATCTCGACGGCGCGCGGCTCCTGAACGCGCAGGTCGCGACCGGGGTGCCTGCCGCCGACTATGCCCGGGATTTCGACAGCGCCTGGATCGCCTTCACCAAGGGTCTCGGCTGCCCGGTCGGCGCGGTGCTGGCCGGCTCGCGCGACTTCATCGCCGAGGCCTGGCTTCTCAAGCGGCGCTGGGGCGGGGCCATGCGCCAGACCGGCGTGCTGACGGCGATGTGCCTCCATGCGCTCGACCACCATGTCGACCGGCTGGCGGAGGACCACGCGCTGGCCCGCGACATCGGCCTGCGCCTGGCGGAGCTTCCGATCGTCGCGCGGGTGCTGCCGGTCGACACCAACATCGTGATCCTCGACCTCGCCGCCACCGCGCCCGATGCCCGCGAAACCGCGCGCCGGCTGCGGGAGCGGCAGGTGACGGTGACGGTCGTCGGCGCGCGGCGGCTGCGCATCGTCACGCATCTCGATGTCGGCCCGGCGGATGCCGATGCGCTGGTCGAGGCGATGGCGACGATCTGATTGCGGGGGGCCGGGCGCTGCCAGCACTCCGGGCGCATCGGCGCCGCTGAACCGGATTCAGGCTTGCGGGGGATGCGCCGGCGCCGGGCGGGCGCGCCGCGCCCGCTCGGAGGCGGATTTCAGCTGGCCGCAGGCCGCCATGATGTCCTCGCCGCGCGGGCGGCGGACCGGGCTGGAATAGCCCGCCTTGTTGACGATGTCGGCGAAGGCCTCGATGCGGTCGGGGTCCGAGCGCTCGTAGGGCGCGCCGGGCCAGGGGTTGAAGGGGATGAGGTTGATCTTCGCCGGGATGCCGGCGATCAGCTTCACCAGCCGGCGGGCATCGGCATCGCTGTCGTTCACGCCCTTGAGCATCACGTACTCGAAGGTGATCCGCTCGGAATTCGACAGCCGCGGATAGGCGCGGCAGGCGTCGAGCAGGGCCGCGATGTTCCACTTCTTGTTGATCGGCACGAGGGTGTCGCGCACCGCGTCGGTGGTGGCGTGGAAGGAAATCGCCAGGAGGCAGTTGATCTCCTCGCCGACGCGCGCGATCTCCGGCACCACGCCGCTCGTCGAGAGCGTGATGCGGCGGCGCGACAGGGCGATGCCCTCGCCGTCCATCGCGATCAGCATCGCGTCGCGCACCGCATCGGTGTTGTAGAGCGGCTCGCCCATGCCCATCAGCACGATGTTCGAGATCAGCCGCTTCTCGTCGGGGCCGCGGGCCCAGTCGCCGAGGTCGTCGCGGGCCACCATGATCTGGCCGACGATCTCGGCCGGCGTGAGGTTGCGCACCAGCTTCTGGGTGCCGGTGTGGCAGAACGAGCAGGTGAGCGTGCAGCCGACCTGGCTCGAGATGCAGAGCGTGCCGCGGTCGGTCTCGGGGATGTAGACCGTCTCGATCTCGGGACCGCCGGCGATCCTGAGCAGGTACTTCCGCGTGCCGTCCGCCGAGACCTGCCGGGTGACGATCTCGGGGCGGGCGATGTCGAAATGCCCGGCCAGAAGTGCGCGGTAGGGTTTGGCGAGGTTGGTCATCGCGTCGAAATCGCGGGCACCCTTGTGGTAGATCCAGTTCCAGATCTGGCCGACCCGCATCTTCGCCTGGGCCTCCGGCGTGCCGGCGGCGATCAGCGCGTCGCGCATGGCCTCGCGGGTCAGGCCGACGAGATCGGGGCGCGCCGGTGCCGTGTCGCGTCGGGGGATCGTGAGCAGATCCTGGGTGATCGGGGCGGTGGCGGACAAAGTCGGGACCTCGGAGTGCAATGGAAGATGGCGCCAGCGGGCCTCGCCCGGGCGCATCGGAGAGAAGACATAGCAGATTTCGCCGGTTTCGCCAGCGCGGCCGTTACTTGCAGCGCGCGTCGGCGTCGCTGACCGCGGCGGTGAAGCCCATCAACGAAAAGGTGTCGATTGTGGTGGTGCCGCGCGACGAGATGCCGGTCACCTCGGCGTTCGCGCCCGCGCGCAGGGCGGCGACGGCGCGGGCGTCGTCGGAGGGCGATGTCCAGGCCCATTCGCCGGCCTCGCCGTTTCCGGGCGTCATGGCGAAACTGTTGGAGCCGACCTCAAGGGTCACGGTGCTTCCGGACCGGAAGGGGTAGCCGCCGGTGAAGCTCACCTCGTTGGACACGCCCTCGCCGGGGCGGAAGGCGACGAAGAGCCGGATGTCGCCGCGGTTCACCTCGACGGTCTGGCCGTCGCGGCGCGCGACCGAGGTGGTCGGCGGCGAGACGATGTAGCATTCCTTGGGGCTGCCGGCGACGAACACGGCCCAATCGGTATGGGCGGCGACGCGTTCGGCGTTCTGGGCAAGTGCGGGGGCGGCGATGGCCAGGGCCAGCACCGTTACAATCGATTTCCACGGCGAGAAATTCATGTGCGCGTGTCTCCTACTCGATCACCAGCTTGTGTCCCTCGCCCGTGCCTTTTGACAGGTCCGTTGTGATGGTCAAGCTTGTATTTGGCCAGTCCTCGTCTCTACTCTACCTTGGGATGACAGTGATTTGCCAGCCCCTTGCGCCCGATTTCACTCAGGCGTGACGCAATGCAGGCCCGACGGGCAACGGCGAGAGGACAAGGCACCGATCCATGCCCGCCGCTTCGCAGGATGAGCCGACCGCGCCCAGCGACACGGACCTGATCCTCGCGGTCGCCGCGCAGGACCGGGCCGCCTTCGTGGCGCTCTTCAAGCGCTATGCCGGGCGGGTCAAGGCGTTCATGCTGAGTTCGGGTGCCAGCTCCACCGACGCCGAGGAGGTGGTGCAGGAGGTGATGGTGTCGATCTGGCGCCGGGCCGGCACCTTCGACCCGGACCGGGCCGCGGTCTCGACCTGGATCTTCACCATCGCCCGCAATCGCCGCATCGACATGATCCGCCACATGAAGCGCCCTGCCCCCGACCCCGAGGATCCGCTGTTCCAGCCCGATCCCGAACCGGATGGCGCCGACATCGTGAGTGCCAGCGAACGGGCGGATCTGGTGCGGGCCGGGCTGGCCGGGCTGGCGCCGGAACAGCGGCAGGTGATCATGGCCGCGTTCTTCGACGGGCTGAGCCATGGCGAGATCGCCGAGCGCCTCGACCTGCCGCTCGGCACCGTGAAGTCGCGTATCCGGCTGGCGTTCCACCACCTTCGCGGCGTCCTGGGCGAGGATATCGTGGAGGACCTGACCGATGGCTGAGGGCGGCGTGATGGTCGAGGTCTGGCGCGGGGATTTCGCGGAATCCTGCCATGCGGGGCATGCGGTGGTCTGCGATGCCGCGGGCGACGTGGTCTACGCCTGGGGCGATCCGGGGGCCGTGGGGCTGCCGCGCTCCTCGATCAAGATCCTCCAGGCGCTGCCCCTCGTGGAGAGCGGGGCGGCCGACTCGCTTGGTTCCGAGCAGCTCGCGCTGGCCTGTGCCTCGCATCAGGCCGCCCCGATGCATGTGACACGGATCGAAGCCTGGCTCGCCGATCTCGGTCTCGGGGACGACGCGCTGCGCTGCGGCGCGGCGCTGCCGCTCGATCGCGCGACCCGGACGGCGATGATCTGCGCGGATGTCGCGCCCGGGCAGGTGCATCACCAGTGCTCGGGCAAGCATGTGGGGTTCCTCACCCTCGCGGCCCATCTGCGCGCCGGGCCGGATTATGTCGCGGTCGATCATCCGGTCCAGCGCGCGGTGCGGGCGGCCATCGAGGAGATGAGCGGCGCCGAGACGCCGGGCTGGGCGGTGGACGGCTGCTCGGCCCCGAATTTCGCGATGTCGCTGGAAGGTGTTGCGCGGGCGATGGCGCGGCTGGCCGACCCGTCCGGTCTCGGCCGGGCGCGCGCGACGGCCGCGCAGCGGCTGGTGGCGGCGATGATGGCGCATCCGCTTCTGGTCGCGGGCGAGGGCCGCCCCTGTTCGGAGCTGATGGCGGCGATGCAGGGGCGCGCGGCGATCAAGTTCGGGGCCGAGGGCCTCTACACCGCGATCCTGCCCGAGCGCGGGCTGGGCGTGGCGCTGAAGGTCTCCGACGGGGCGCTGCGGGGCTGCGAATGCGCGATCGCCAGCCTGCTGGTGCGGCTCGGGGTGCTCGACCCGGCGCATCCGGCGGCGATGCGGCGCCTTGCGGGCCCGATCGTCAATGCCGCCGGGATCGTCACCGGTTCGGTCCGGCCGGCGCCGGGCTTCCATGCGGGTGCGGCGCCGATCTGAAAGCGCGCGGCGCCCGTCCCGCGGCGAAACCGCCGACCTCGGGGCTTCGGATGTGACGGACGGCCTTCCCGTGCTACCTTTGGCATTATCCGATGTCTGGCGCGGGACGGCGCGGGCATCCAGCGAAGGGACGTCGCATCATGATGGAACTCATGTTCATTGCCTGCCTCGGCGTGTCGGAACCGGTCTGCGAGGAGCGCGTGATCGCGCAATTGCCGGAAGTCAGCCTGATGGCGTGTCTGTTCACGGCGCCGCGCCGGCTGGCGGAATGGTCCGAGACCCATCCCGATCACCAGATCACCCGCTGGAGCTGCGGCTACCGCCAGCCCGGAGAACGCGATATCTGAAGCCTGCGGGCCGGGTTGCCGGCTCGGATCAGGGCCGGACGACCATGACCGACATCTTCGCGTGTTGTGCGACATGGCCGGCGTTGGAACCGAAGAGATAGTCCGCGACGCCGGGCACATGCGAGGCCATGACGATCAGATCGGCGCCGATCTTGCCGGCATGGGCCGCGAGCTTCGGGTCGAGGTCGATGGTCACGTCGTGCAGATGCAGGGCGTCCGATGTGGTCTGCACGCCGAAGCGGTCGCCGATCCGGCCGGCGAATTCGCCGAGGCGCTTGGCGAAGTCCTCCGGCGAACGGGCGACGGCGGTCGGTTCGGTGCCGGTCGCGCCGACGAGCACGAGGCTCGCGTCGTAGTGCCGGGCGAGGTCGGCGGCGGTGGTGATCGCCTTCTCGAGCGCCTCGGCATGGGCGAGATCGACGGGCACCATGATGCGTTTGTACATGTCTCTCCTCCGGTTGCCGGGGCCCACCCTAGCGCCTGCGGCCCGGTTTGTCGCGGGGGCGGGGCGACTTCTTGCCGGAGGCGGCGATTGGCGCTAGAGACCTCGCGATGAACGCGGTGCTGGACATGGACGATCACGCGCGGCTGCCCTGGCGTTTCCACGGGCGGCACCGGCGGCATAGCCTGCCCCGCTGAGGCGCATACCGGCCTGCACCGAACGCTCAACGCCACTTTCTCGCGGGAGACAGCGATGTCCGCACCGAAAACGCTCTACGACAAGATCTGGGATGCCCATCTCGTGCACGAGGCCGAGGACGGCACCAGCCTGATCTACATCGACCGCCACCTCGTCCACGAGGTGACCAGCCCGCAGGCCTTCGAGGGGCTCCGCATGGCCGGCCGCAAGGTCCGCGCGCCGGGCAAGACGGTCGCCGTGCCCGACCACAACGTGCCGACCACGACCGACCGCGCCTCGGGCATCATCGCCAACGAGGAAAGCCGCATCCAGGTCGAGGCGCTCGAGCGCAACGCCGCCGAGAACGGCATCACCTATTACGGCGTGAACGACATCCGGCAGGGGATCGTGCACATCATCGGCCCGGAACAGGGCTGGACGCAGCCGGGCATGACCATCGTCTGCGGCGACAGCCATACCGCGACCCACGGCGCCTTCGGGGCGCTGGCGCACGGCATCGGCACCTCGGAGGTCGAGCATGTGCTCGCCACCCAGACGCTGATCCAGAAGAAGTCGAAGAACATGCTGGTGAAGGTCAACGGCTCGCTCCGGCCGGGCGTCACCGCCAAGGACATCACGCTGTCGATCATCGGCGCGACCGGCACGGCGGGCGGCACCGGCTATGTGATCGAATATGCCGGGCAGGCGATCGAGGAGCTGTCGATCGAGGGAAGGATGACGGTCTGCAACATGGCGATCGAGGGCGGCGCGCGCGCCGGGCTGATCGCGCCGGACGAGAAGACGTTTGCCTATGTGATGGGCCGGCCCCATGCGCCCAAGGGGGCTGCCTGGGAGGCGGCGCTGGCGCAGTGGAAGACGCTCTACTCCGATCCGGGCGCGCACTACGACAAGGTGCTCGAGCTCGATGCCGCCGAGATCGCCCCCGTGGTGACCTGGGGCACCAGCCCCGAGGATGTGCTGCCGATCACCGGTGTGGTGCCGGCGCCGGAGGACTTCACCGGCGGCAAGGTCGAGGCGGCGCGCCGCTCGCTCGACTATATGGGCCTCGACGCCGGGCACGAAGCTCTCGGACATCGAGATCGACACGGTGTTCATCGGCTCCTGCACCAACGGCCGCATCGAGGATCTGCGCGAGGTCGCCAAGGTGATGGCGGGCCGCAAGGTCAAGGCGGGCCTGCGGGCGATGATCGTTCCGGGCTCCGGCCTCGTGCGGGCCCAGGCCGAGGAAGAGGGCATCGCCCAGCAGCTCATCGACGCCGGCTTCGAATGGCGCATGGCCGGCTGCTCGATGTGCCTCGCGATGAACCCCGACCAGCTCGCCCCGGGCGAGCGCTGTGCGTCGACCTCGAACCGCAACTTCGAGGGCCGCCAGGGCCGCGGCGGCCGCACGCATCTGCTCTCGCCGGGCATGGCCGCGGCGGCGGCGGTGACCGGACGGCTGACGGATGTGCGCGATCTGAGCTGATCGGAGGGATGCCGGCGGGGCGGATCGGCCGCCCGCCGGGAGCTGCCAGGCGGTGGCTCCGGATGCAGGGATTGCAGCCATCGGGCTCGTGAGCCCGGCCGGCGCCGGCACGGCGGAATGGCGGTGCCCCGGCGCCGTATCGTGTCGCATGCGGCCGGCGCGGTCATCCTGGCCGCAGCGCGCAGCGGTTGCGACGCGGCCGGAAGGCTGGCTTGATGCCGGGTACGCGCGAGGCCGGCAGCGACGCGACCGCCGGTCAAGCCCGGGCCGGGCCTGGTCCGGCGCAGGTGTCGGCTTCGCGAGTCCGCGGATCGCACCCAGAGCGCCGTGCCGTAGAGCCGGGGCAGCACGGCCCCCAGAGGGTCACCGTGGCTCCTATGCGAGCCCGGAAAGGCCGAGCGCCGCGACGTTTCCCGACGGATGTTGCGCGATGGCCTGAACCGCGAGGCCGGCGCCGAGTGCCCCGGCGGGAGCGTGTCAGCCCGAGCGGGTCGCGTCGGGCGGCGAGGTTTCGGCGGCCAGCGAGCGCGATCATCGTGTCGGCGTCGTGGGAGAGCCGGGCGATGCTCGCGGGAGGCCGGACCGGCGATCGACGAGTTCGACGAGGACGTAATCGGCGATGCGCGTCTCGGGATCGAAGAACACGCAGCGTGCGCCTTCGTTGTCGATGAACGTGTCCCCCTGCCGGCGATCGACCCGGAAGCGGACGCAGGCATCGGCCGCGCGGACCGGCGGCCGCGGCGGTCCCTGGATTTCGGCGCCGCAATCGGGTCACGCGAGGATCGGAGATCGCCTGGGCCTGGCGCTCCATATCGGTAACCACCCCCTGCCAGAAGGCCGGATCGCCGACCGGCAGATCCGCATCGGCGGTGATCGGCACCTCGTCGATGGTGATCTCGGCCGTCCGCTCCCGGCCGTCGCGCGTGAAGCCGCAGACGAGGTTGCCGGGACGGCGCGAGCCGAACGCGCAGTCCACGTCGTCACCCGGATCGATGCCATAGAGCCAGCGGGATCGCCGGGTTGGAAATTGTCGACGGCCGGTCCGGCGCCGGCGCGCGGCGCCGCAGGCGGCCAGCACGGACAGCAGCCCGGCCCGCAGTGTGACCGTGCAGATACCGACAGCCGTCAGCATCAGTGAGCGGATTTGATGGTCGCAGCGGCGAGCGGCCGAGCAAGCCCGTGAGAACCAGCTGCGGTGCGCATCATCCAACTCCTTCACGCAAACATATGCGGAGTTAGAGTCCGTGGATGTCGGCCGCTGTCAACCTTTGGTGCGGATGATTGCCGCTAGGCCGGTCTATCGCCGTCCGCGCTAGACAACCCCGGTCCGCGACGGGTCAGCGGATGGTGAAGGTCTCGGGCTCGGGTCCGAACTCGGCGCGGACGATCTTTTCGACCTCGTCGAGCTGGTGGTTGGTCAGGGTCTTGGGGATCTCGCCGACGAGGCGGTTCTGCACTTCCTTGTGGAGGTTGGGGCGCATCTCGCCGAGGATGTTGGGGCCGGCGATCAGGATCAGGCGGTCGTAGCGGCCGCGATGGGCCTGGGCGTAGAGGATGTCGGCGAGATCCTTCGCGAAACGCTCCTTCTCGATCTCGTGCCAGTCGGTGGGCTCCATGGCGGAGAAATGCCCGGAAGGCCCGTCGCTGCGGCGTCCCGGCGCGTCGGTGGCCTGCTCGCGGGCGGGGGGATTGTCCTGTTCCTCGATGCGGCGGACGCGGAAGTTGTAATCCTGGTCGTCGCCCTCGTTCTCGAGAAACAGCGCCTTCTCGCCGTCGGCGACGACGATCCAGGTGCCGGTGGTGATCTTGATGTGGTCGGGCATGGGGTTCCTCCGTTCAGAGTCGGAAAAACCCGCGCCGGGCGGCGCGGGTTCCCTGGTCCGGCGGCGGGGCCGGATCATTCGGCCGGAATCGCCTCCCGGGTGGGCTGCGTTCCGAAATGCTTTGCCGAGAGCTTCCAGACCAGCCAGATCGCGGCGATCTGGAAGCCGATGGCGAGGGCCGTCAGGCTCCAGTAGGCGGCGCCGAACTTCGCGATCAGGCCCGAGGCTACCAGCCCCTTGTTGATCCAGAACTGCATCATGACGCTCAGCGCCACCGCCGGGCAGACCAGCGCCCAGGAGCCGGGCGAGGTTTCCGGCCCGGTGACGAAGCGGCCGAAATAGCCCAGCCGCTTCAGCACGACGGCGCCGAGGAGCCCGAAGACCAGCTGGACCGCGAGGAGCTGGGTGAGCATCGGCAGCGAATTGGCCGCGCCGTGGGCGTTGAAGTGCTGGTGGAGGCCATGTTCCTGCCGCAGCAGCGCGATCGAGGTCACGGTGATGATCGGGATCGCCACCCAGAAGGTCGGAGCACCCGCGACATCGGCGCCGTGCTCCATCATCGCCCGGAAGCCGAGGATCAGCTTGACGGTGCCGAGGATGAGGGCCGCGACGATGAAGAAGGTCGAGAGGATGTAGCTGATGCCGGCGGTCAGCGGGACGGTGCTCATCGCGGCGGGGGCCGCCATGCCGACGCCGAT
>CAVQAX010000001.1:0-36748 GCA_963710515.1 uncultured Alphaproteobacteria bacterium | reverse complement strand
AGCCGTTCTCGTCGAAGGTTGAGAGCGAACGGGGCGATAAGGAACGCACTCATGCGACAGACTTCTTTCCCTCTTGCTTCCACAGTGCTTCCACGGGTGTTGGAAACGCAAAAAGCCTCCCGTGAGGGAGGCGCTTAAGCGTTTGATATACGTGTGTAGATTTGGTTGCGGGGGTAGGATTTGAACCTACGACCTTCAGGTTATGAGCCTGCGGATCAACATTCGCCCGACGCGACTGGACTTCCATCCGGGAAGGAGCGTTAGTCCTTCCAACAGGCCGCGCTCATGGAAACGCCCCCTGTCGGACCCGCGCGCCTGCGCCCCGGGTCTTCGCTCAGTACAAGGCTGCGCATTCCGCGCCGGCCCCCGAGCGAAGGACAAATCCCATGCCTCGACTTTCCGATACCCAGAGCATCCTGCTCTCGACCGCAGCAACGCGTTCGAACTCCAGCGTTCTGCCCCCCGCCGACACGGTGAAGTTGAAGGGCGCCAGTCTGGAGCGATCGCTCGCAGCACTGCTCCGGCGTGGGCTGATCTCGGAGACACCCGCCCGGAAGGGGTCGCGCTCGTCAGGGCTCACGACCAGGCGCCGCGAGCACCACGCTGCCGGCCCGCAGCCTTGTCATCACATCTGCGGGACTTGATGCGATCAACATCGACGCCTCCGACGTCAGGGCGGAAACGGATGTCGGGCGTGCGACAAAGCCTGAAGCCAAGCCGGACGCGGTGCCCAGCTCTGAACCTGTGCGGCCCGGCGGCAAACTCGGGCTACTGCTCGAGCAGGTCTCCCGGCCCGACGGCGCCAGTATCGAGGAGCTTTCGAACCTTGCAGGCTGGCTGCCCCACACTACCCGGGCGGCGCTCACCCGCCTGCGTCAGCGCGGATGGGACATCCGGCTCGACACCAACCCGGCGGGGCGCAAGTGCTACCGCCTGACGGGCACGGCCTGAACCATGACGGCGCTGGAAGGCCGGATCGCGGGACTGGAGGATTTGTCCATTCCGGATCTGAAGACAGCCTGGACCGAGGCCTGGGGTGTGGCACCGCCGAAGGGTGCCCGCCGCCGGCTCCTGATGCTGGGCCTCGCCTGGAAATGGCAGGCGGATCGGTTCGGCGGGCATTCGAAGGACAGCACGCGGCGGCTGGAAGCCCTGTCGGACAGCGCCGCTCGGCGAACGGGCGCGTGCATCAGCGCGCAGAACCCGCTGTCCCCCGCGGCACCGCGGCTGCGACCGGGCGCCCGGCTCTTGCGGGACTGGAAGGGTGAGCGGCATGAGGTGCAGGTCACCCTGGAGGGATATCTCTGGCGCGGGCGAACCTACCGCTCCCTGTCGATGATCGCCCGCGAGATCACCGGCGCTCGACGCAATGGCCCGGCCTTCTTCGGTCTGCGACAGGGCAAGGTGTCATGACCCGCGTCCGGCCCACTGCCAGGGCATCGGACGGGAAACCGGCCCGCACCATCCGCTGTGCCGTCTATACCCGCAAATCCACCGAGGAGGGGCTCGAGCAGGAGTTCAACTCGCTCGATGCGCAACGGGAAGCCTGCGAAGCCTTCATCCTCAGCCAGAAGCACGAGGGCTGGGCGGTGCTTCCCGAGCGATACGATGATGGCGGTATCTCGGGCGGGACGATGGAGCGCCCTGCCCTGCAGGCGCTGCTGGACGCGGTGGAGGCCGGACGCATCGACGTGGTGGTGGTCTACAAGGTCGACCGACTGACACGGTCGCTGGCCGACTTTGCCCGGATCGTCGCGATCTTCGATGCAGCAGAGGCGTCCTTCGTCTCGGTGACCCAGGCCTTCAACACCACCACCTCGATGGGCCGGCTGACCCTGAACGTGCTGCTCTCCTTTGCCCAGTTCGAGCGCGAGGTCACCGCCGAGCGGATCCGCGACAAGATCCGCGCCTCCAAGGCGAAAGGCATGTGGATGGGGGGCACGGTGCCGATCGGATACCGGGTCGAGGCCCGCAAGCTGCTGCCGGTGCCAGCGGAAGCGGCGCTGGTCCGGCGGATCTTCGATCGCTATCTGGCCCTCGGCTCGGTCAGCCGGCTGAAGACCGAACTGGACCGGGACGGCATCTGCAGCCCGCTTCGCCAGCACCGGAGCGGCGGCTCCAGCGGAGGCAGCCCCTTCGCGCGCGGCAAGCTCTACGGGCTTCTCGCCAATCCGCTCTACATCGGCAAGATCCGGCACGGCAATCTCGTCCATGACGGTCAGCATCCGGCGATCGTCGATGACGACCTGTGGCAGGCCGTCCAGAAGAGACTCAAGGACAACAGTCGGCGCGGGTTGCAAAATCGACCCGGACACGCGGCATCCATCTCACCGCTGGCCGGCAGGCTCACGGATCCCGACGGCCATCCGATGCGTACCTCCCATGCGAGAAAGGCGGACGGGACGCGTTACCGCTACTATGTGAGCCGCGACCTGACGGAGCGCAGCGTCGCAGGCGGCGCGACCGGCTGGCGCATCCCGGCGCAGGAACTGGAAGCCGCGGTCGCCCTTGCGCTGGCCGCAAAGTTGCGAAGCCCGAAATTCCAGAGTGCGTTGCTCGCCGATATCGCCTCGACACGGGATCGGTCGGAGAAGCTGCTCGAGCGCATCGCCGCGCTCGCACGGGTGCTGGATGCGCCCGGGTCCGCTCAGGGACGCCAGATGCTCTGCGAGATGGTTCGGAGCGTCGAGATATCGCAGACGGAACTCCGGGCAGAGGCAAGCCTTGCGGACGGCCGAACTTCCGGATCTGGACGACGCTATCCGCGCAGCGCTGCCAGCCTTCAGCATCATGACGGCGATATCCCTCCAGCGGCGCGGTGCGGAGCTGCGGTTGGTCCTGCGCGGGCCCTCGGCGCCAAAGCCAAAGCCGGACCCCAAGCTGATCCACCATCTCGTCGAAGCCCGCCGGCGCTGCTCGGACTATCTCGATCCGCGACAGGCACTGACCGTCAGCGCCATCGCCGCCCGGGACGGGCTGGATACCGGAGATGTCTCTCGGTCGCTGCAACTTGCGTTTCTGGCGCCGGATCTGGTGGCGGCCATCCTGGAGGGCACGCAGCCCGCTGGCCCTCACCGCCGAGAAGCTCAAGCGGATCGGTGAACTGCCGCTGCTCTGGCAGGACCAGGTCGACCTGCTGGGCTGAGGTCAGCCTTCCCCGCGTCGAAATTCCGAATCAATATCGTCATTGCGGCAATTCAGGACACAGGGATCTTTGGCGGGTTCTGGCCCTTCAGAATTTAGTTTGGTGGCCAACGGAGCACGAAGGGGACGGCCCGCCGGTTCCCGGCACAATCCGTGCTCTGGCACCAAAGTATGTCGAGAAATGAGCGGAGCGTACGCACCCAAGCATTTGAAAATACGCGATATACGCGCGGGCGCCGGAACGTGCGTCGAAACGCCAGACTGCGTGGTAGGCCCGGAGGGACTTGAACCCCCAACCAAAGCGTTATGAGCGCTCTGCTCTAACCAATTGAGCTACAGGCCCGCCGAGATCGTTGCTACAGTTGGTTTGCTTGCCGGGTCAAGCGCGTGTTCCCTTGGCTCTAGAGTTGCGCTAGAGCGGGCGGCGACGCAGCGATCCGAGGGGACATCCCGTGAGCACTGGCAAGACCGGCCTGACCTATGCCGCCGCCGGAGTGGACATCGAGGCTGGCAATGCGCTCGTCGACCGGATCAAGCCCGCTGCGGCCCGGACGACGCGATCGGGCGTCATGGAGGGGCTCGGCGGGTTCGGGGCGCTCTTCGATCTGAAGGCTGCCGGTTTTTCCGATCCGATCCTCGTGGCCGCCACCGACGGCGTCGGCACCAAGTTGAAGCTCGCGATTGATACCGGCCGGTTCGACACCGTGGGGATCGATCTCGTGGCGATGTGCGTTAACGATCTGATCTGTCAGGGCGCGGAGCCTCTGTTCTTTCTTGACTATTATGCGACGGGCAGCCTCGACGTCGAGGCGGCGTCGGCCGTCGTCGGCGGCATCGCCGAGGGCTGCGCGCGGGCGGGGGCTGCGCTGATCGGCGGCGAGACGGCGGAAATGCCTGGCCTCTATGCCGGCAACGATTTCGATCTGGCAGGATTTGCAGTCGGGGCGATGGAGCGCGGTGGGGCCATGCCGCGGGACGTGACGACGGGCGACTTGCTGCTCGGGATCGCGTCGGACGGGGTGCATTCGAACGGCTACAGCCTCGTTAGACGGATCGTGCAGGAGACGGAACTTGGTTGGGACGCCCCCTGCCCCTTCGCGGAAGGCCCGCTGGGCAAAGTTCTGCTCACACCGACGCGGATCTATGTGCGGCCGGCGCTCGAAGCTTTGCGTTCCGGCGGCATTCATGGGCTTGCGCATATCACCGGGGGCGGGTTGACGGAGAATGTTCCGCGGGTGCTGCCCGCAGGGCTCGGTGCGGAGATCGATCTCGATGCCTGGGAACTGCCCCCGGTATTCGGCTGGCTGCGGGCGGAGGGCGGTGTCGCGGATGCTGAAATGCTGCGCGCCTTCAATTGCGGGATCGGGATGGTGGTGGTGGCCGCGGCCAATGAAGCGGGACGGATCGCGGAGGTGTTTGCGGCGGCGGGCGAAACGGTGTCTCTGATCGGCCGGGTGGTGGACGGAGCAGGTATGCGCTATTCGGGCCGCCTGTGACCAGGCGACGGACGGCCATTCTGATTTCCGGCGGCGGCTCCAACATGGTGGCCCTGGCACGGGACATGTCGGATCCTGATCATCCCGCTGTGCCCTGCCTCGTGATCTCGAACCGGCCCGATGCCGCTGGGTTGGCAAAGGCGAGCGACCTCGGCATCCAGACGACCTGTGTTGACCATCGGGAATTTGGCAGTGACCGGGAGGGCTTCGAGGCGGCGCTAATGAAGTCACTGCGGCAGAGCGAAGTGGAACTGGTCTGCCTCGCCGGGTTCATGCGGGTCCTGACGCCGGGCTTCACCGGGAAATGGGCCGGGCGGATGCTGAACATACATCCCTCGATCCTGCCGTTGTTTCCGGGGCTCGACACCCATGCCCGGGCGCTCGCGGCGGGGATGGCCGTTCATGGCGCCACGGTTCACGAGGTGACCGACGATCTCGATGCAGGGCCGATCCTCGGGCAGGCGGTGATCCCGATCAAGGACGGAGACACGCCGGAAACGCTGGCAGCAAGGCTCCTTCCGCTGGAACACCGGCTTTATCCGGCGGTCCTGCGGCGGTTCGCGGCCGGGGACCGAAACCGGATCGCAATGCTCAGATGATTGTGCGCAAGACTGTGCGCTATGTGAAACAGCGGTCAAGCTTTTGATTTAATTGCGCGCTCAACGGTCAGCGGAATGTTGAAACCGCGTGTGCGAGTCTCAGGGCTGTCACCGGCAACGAAAGGGCCGCTCCCAATCGGGAGCGGCCCTGAACATGTACGGGATGACTACCCGAGATCAGCCGACGATTTCGAGACCGGCGAAGAAATAGGCAATCTCGGTGGCGGCGGTGTCGGGGCCGTCGGAACCGTGGACGGAATTCTCGCCTATGGAGAGCGCGAAATCCTTGCGGATCGTGCCGTCCGCGGCTTCGGCCGGATTGGTCGCGCCCATGACTTCGCGGTTCTTCGCGATGGCGTCCTCGCCCTCGAGAACTTGGGCGACGATCGGTGCCGAACTGATGAATTCGGTCAGTTCTCCAAAGAACGGGCGGTCCTTGTGAACGCCATAGAAGGCTTCCGCCTGGGCAAGAGTGAGATGAATGCGCTTCTGCGCGACGATCCGCAAGCCGGCCGCCTCGAGCTTGGCATTGATCGCGCCGGTCAGGTTGCGCCGGGTCGCATCGGGCTTGATAATCGAAAAGGTTCGCTGCATGGCCATCGGAAAAGGCTCCTCGTTTTTCCCGGCGCAGGTAACATGGCGGCCGGGTGCCGGAAAGGGGTAATCGCCCGGACCCGGAGCCAGGCTGACGCACGGTTGACAAGCGGCCCGGGCGTGGCCACAGACGCGACATGCTGGCGTTTCGTAACATCACCTTCGCGATGGAGGGTCGTCGTCTGTTCGACGGGGCCTCGGCAACGATTCCGTCTGGTCACAAGGTCGGCTTCGTCGGCCGCAACGGCACCGGAAAGACCACCCTCTTCCGGCTGATCCGCGGCGAGCTTGCACTCGATGGCGGCGAGATCGAGGTGCCCGCGCGAGCTCGCATCGGCGGCGTGGCGCAGGAAGCGCCGGCGAGCCGGGACAGCCTGCTCGACACCGTGATGGCCGCCGACCTGGAACGCGCAGACCTGATGGCGCGGTCAGACACGACGAGAGACGCCACGGAGATCGCGGAGATCCAGCTGAGGCTAGCGGATATTGACGCGCATTCGGCCGAGGCGCGGGCGGCGACGATCCTGAAGGGGTTGGGGTTCGATGCCGAGGCGCAGGCGCGGGCCTGCGCGGAGTTCTCCGGTGGCTGGCGGATGCGGGTGGCTCTCGCGGCGGTGCTGTTCTCCCAGCCCGACATCCTGCTGCTGGACGAGCCGACGAACTATCTCGACCTCGAGGGCGCGATCTGGCTGGAGAGCTTTCTCGCACGCTATCCCCACACCGTGCTGGTGATCAGCCATGACCGCGATCTTCTCAACCGCTCGGTCGGGGCGATCCTTCATCTCGATGCGCAGCAGCTGACGCTGTACCAGGGCAATTACGACCGCTTCGACAACACGCGCCGCGCGCGGCTCGAACAGCAGGTCGCCGAAAAGAAGAAGCAGGACGCGGCGCGGGCCCACATGCAGTCCTTCGTCGACCGGTTCCGCGCCAAGGCCTCGAAGGCCCGGCAGGCGCAGAGCCGGCTGAAGGCGCTTGAGCGGATGAAGCCGATCGCCGGTGTCGTCGAGAACGGGGTTGCAGCATTCAGCTTTCCGACGCCCGAGGAATTGTCGCCACCGATCCTGAAGCTCGAGGATGCGAAGGTCGGCTACGGTGGCAAGCCGGTGCTGACGGGGCTGGACCTCAGGATCGACCAGGACGACCGCATCGCACTTCTGGGAGCCAACGGTCAGGGCAAATCGACGCTCTCGAAGCTCTTTGCGCAGCGGCTTGCGCCGATGGGTGGCAAGAGGGTCGCGTCGTCGAAGCTCCGGGTCGGCTACTTCGCACAGCACCAGGTTGACGAGTTGCATGTGGACGAGACCCCCCTCGAGCATCTCACGCGGCTACGGCCCGAGGAGGCGCCGGCCAAGCTGCGCGCGCGGCTGGCAGCGGGCGGGATCGGGGCGGATATCGCCGGCAACAAGGTGGGGCTCTTGTCGGGCGGCCAGAAGGCCCGGCTGAGCTTGCTGCTGGCAACGATCGACGCACCGCAGATGATCATCCTCGACGAGCCGACCAATCACCTCGACATCGAAAGCCGTGAGGCGCTGGTGCAGGCGCTGACCGAGTACGGCGGGGCGGTGATCCTCGTGAGCCACGATCCGCATCTGGTGGAGCTGGTCGCCGACCGGCTCTGGCTGGTGAAAGATGGCAGGGTGACGGCCTATGACGGCGACATGGAGAGCTATCGCCGGCTTCTCCTGTCGGAGGCCGGGGGATCGGGCAAGCCGGCAAAGACACGGGATGCCGCCCCTGCCCGGCCCAAGAAGGTGCCGGCGGCGGAACTTGCGCCGCTGCGGGCCGAGGCGTCGAAATGCGAGGCCCGCGTGACGAAGCTCGAGGAGATGCGGGCAGCTATTGATTCGCGGCTCGCCAATCCACTGATCTACAAGAACGGCGGACCGGAGAAGATCGAGGAATTGCAGAAGAAGCGCGCCGAGGTGGAAGAAGGTCTAGCACGTGCGGAGACCCTGTGGATGAAGGCGCTCGAGCGGATCGAAGCGGCATCGGGAGCGGGGCGATGAGTGCGGACCTGTTCGCGACGACTTTCGTGACGCTCTTCGTGGTGATCGATCCGATCGGGCTCGCGCCGATCTTCGTGGCGCTCACCCAGGGCATGACCGGTGAGCAGCGCAACCGGGTGGCGCTGCGGGCGATCCTGCTGTCGGCGGGGCTTCTGGCGCTGTTCGGGTTCTTCGGCGAGGCGCTGTTGGAGGTGATCGGGATCGGTATGCCGGCCTTCCGGATCTCGGGGGGCATGCTGCTGTTTCTGATCGCCGTAGACATGCTGTTCGAGAAGCGTTCGGAGCGGCGCGAGAAGCAGTCAACCGGGCAGACCGGCGGCGATCCGTCGGTGTTTCCGCTCACCATGCCGCTGATCGCCGGGCCGGGTGCTCTGGCGACCATGATCCTGCTCACCAGTCAGAACAGCGGCGATCCGGCGGCCCTTGCGACCGTGCTCTTCGTGATGGTCGCGGTTCTGGCCCTCACCTTCGTGCTGTTCCGTTTGGGCGGCGTGATCGAACGGGCGCTCGGGCAGACCGGCGTGGTGGTGGTGACGCGGCTTCTGGCGATCCTCCTGGCGGCGCTCGCGGTGCAGTTCGTGCTCGACGGACTGCGAGATCTCGGCGGGCTCTGGGAGATCGCGGGTTGATGCCCGAGTCGCCGGAGGAAATCGGGCGGCTGCTTTATCTGCTGCTGCTTCTGGCTGGGATCGGCGGCGCGATGCTGTTCGGCCGGCGCAGGGGCGGCGGCCGGGCGCTGCGCGATTTCACGATCTGGGGGCTGATTTTCGCCATGGTGGTGATCGCCTATGGGTTTCGCGACGTGCTGACCCGCGAATTGTGGCCGCAGCGCGCGATGGTCACCGAGACCGGGGCGATCGCGCTCAGGCGGGGCAGGGACGGGCATTTCCACGCGACGGTGGAGGTGAACGGGGCGCCGGTGCGCTTTCTGGTGGATACCGGCGCCACGGGCATCCTGCTATCGCAGCGCGACGCCGAGGCGGCCGGCCTTGATGTGGCCAGTCTCGACTTCGATGCCCAGGCCGCGACGGCGAACGGCATGGTCCCGATCGCGCCGGTGAGGCTCGGTGATCTGCGCTTCGGCGAGATCGAGGTGCGCGACATGGCGGCGGCGGTGAACGGCGGGGCGCTCGACACCTCGCTGCTCGGCATGAGCTTTCTAGACCGCTTCGACAGCATTGAGATCCGCGGCGATACCCTCTTGCTGAATGGGCCCGTCCGGGCTCAGGGCACCAGGTAGTAGCCCCTGCCCCAGACCGCCGCGACCCGATTGCCCGCCAGCCCGAGTTTCTTGCGCAGGCGACAGAGCAGCACGTCGGCGATCTTGGCTCCGGCGGCGTTTTCGGGGTTCGGATAGAGCGCGCCCATGATCATCGCCGAGGACACGAGCGCCCCGTCTGCCTCGGCGAGCGTCGCGAGGATGCGCCATTCGGAGGGGGAGAGGTCGATCGGATCGCCATCAAGCGTCGCAAGACCGCTGTCGAGATCGATGGCGAGGGGCCCAGAGGTGACGGATCCGGTCCTGCGGTGGCGCGGTCGGTCCGGCCAGATGACCGGTGGGCGACCTTCAGAAGCAACGCCGGAGCGCCATTCGTCGAGTTCCGCCGGGCTGAGACCGTAGCGTCGGCAGATCGCCGCCGCGCCGATCAGCCCGCTCTCAATGCATTCGATCACGGCGCGCTTGCGGCGCCGGGTCCAGCGCTGGCCTTCGTCGGGTAGGTCCCCAAGCGTAAGCAGCGAGCCGTCCGGGCGCCGGGCTCCGACGCGTTCGGGCATGGTTCCGTTGTGGCGCACGAGACGCGGGGCCGGTGTGATTCGCAAGCGCGCGGCCGGGGTCATGGCGTCCGGAGCACGCCTGGGTTCGATATGGCCTTGGAAACTCATTACAACTCACCCCTCAACAACCCAGCGGCCGCAGGCCATCCCAAAGGCCGGGCGGGCGCTCACGATCATCCTTATAGGCGGAATACCGCCGATGCAAAAAAAAAGAATTTGACCGCACGTCAGTTGGCTGTGGTCACGCGTCTGCGCTCAACCCAGCGGCCATTTTCTTGCGCCCAGTAAACCGCCGGCAGCCCCGCTTCTGTCACGGCGCGCCAATCCGCGCGCGCGCGAGAGAGGGCCTCTGTATCGTTGCCATCGAAGAGCAGGCAGGTCCGGGCAAAGCCCGTCATCTCCGTCGGGTCAGCGCGGGCGCCGTCGACAAGCATGAGGAGGTCGGCCTCGTTCGGCACCTCACGACCGGCTGTGAGGTAGACCGGCTGGCGTTCGGGATGCGGGCTGCCTTCGGTGCCGTGGGGCAGGAACGAATCCGGGCGGAAGGTCCAGAGCAGCCGGTCGAGCCCGGAAAGCGTGGTAGCGGAGCCGACACGCAGCACCGCCTTCCAGCCACGCGCAAGAGTCCGTTCCACCAGATCCGGCACGGTGCGCTCGAGCGGCGACGTGGTCAGGTGGTAGAAATAGACTTCGGCCATCGGCCTCAGCCGGTCTCGAAACCGTCGCGGACCAGGCGATCGAGGGCGCAGACCCCCCAGCCGGTCGCGCCCTTGGGAGAGAAATCGGTCCCCTTCGCGACATAGGCCACCCCGGCAATGTCGAGATGGATCCAGGGGGTGCCCTCCTTGACGAAGCGCTGGAGGAACTGTGCCGCAGTGATCGAGCCTGCCGCGCGGCCTCCAACATTGGAGATGTCGGCGATGCGGCTCTTAAGGAGCTTGTCGTAGTGCGAACCGAGCGGCATGCGCCAGGCTCCCTCCCCTTCGGCCGCGGCGGCCTTGAGGAAGGCCTCGGCCAGGGCATCGTCGTTGGAAAACACTCCGGCATTGTCATGCCCGAGTGCGATGATGATCGCACCGGTAAGGGTGGCAAGATCGACCATCGCGCGCGGCTTGAACCGCTCCTGCGCGTACCACATCACGTCGGCGAGAACGAGGCGGCCCTCGGCGTCCGTGTTGATCACCTCCACGGTGTCGCCCTTCATGGTGCGCACGACGTCGCCGGGACGCTGCGCGCGGCCGTCGGGCATGTTTTCGACGAGGCCGACAAGGGCGACCACATTGGCCTTGGACTTTCGCAGGGCCAGGGTCTTCATGGCACCGGCGACGACGCCGGCGCCGCCCATGTCCATCGTCATTTCCTCCATGCTCGGCGCCGGCTTCAGAGACACACCGCCCGTGTCGAACACGACGCCCTTGCCGATGAGGGCGATCGGGGCTTCATCGCCGCCGCCGTTCCACTGCATGACGACGACCTTGGAAGGGGTTTCCGACCCCATGCCCACCGCCAGAAGGGTGCGCATGCCGAGCGCCTCGAGCTCCGGCTCGTCGAGAACCTCGACGGAAACGCCGAGATCTCCCAGTGCCACCAGTCGTTCGGCGAACTCGACAGTGGTGAGTACGTTGGCCGGTTCGTTGACGAGATCGCGGGTAAAATAGACGCCTTCCGCCTGCGCGGCCCGCGGCGCAAAGGCGGCGCGCGCCGCCTCGGGATCCTTTACGGCAATCCTGACCTCGGTATTGGCCGGAGGCGTCTCGTCCTCGGTGAGGTATTCGCGGAAGGCATAGCTGCGCAGCGCCAGCCCGAACACCAGGTCCTCGACCCGCGACAACGATCCGGCGAGAACCACGAGCGGCACGGTTCCGTTGAAGTCTGCAATGGCGGCACCGGCCTTGCGGGCGGTCTCGGCGTCGGGGCGGCGGGCGATCTTTATGACCTGCACCGCCTCGGCGGCGAGACCGGACGGATGCGCGAGCACATGGCCGCTGCCCGGCTTGGCGCGGGCGAAGGCATCGCTTTCGGCAAGGCGGGTTACGGCGCGGCGGCTCAGCCGATCAACTTTACGGGCGAGCGGATCCATGCTGCCATCGGGCGCCACCATGATCACGAGGCGGCCCTCGAGCGCGGCCACATCCTCGGCGGAAATGGCTTCGAAAGTGGTTTCCAGTGGCGTGGTCACGGCGCTCTCCCTATGCTCGGATCCTCGCGAGAGGCCTAGCGGCTTTCCTGTCGCTTGGCCAGATGGGGGCGCAGCCGCTGAGGCAGAAGGCAGGAACGCGTGACACGACTGGACCGCTACATCCTGCGCCAGCTCTTCGCGGCGCTCGGCTTTTTTCTCCTGGTGTTCACCGGTGTGATCTGGCTCACCCAGGCGGTGCGGCTCATCGACACGGTGATCGCGAGTGGACAGGGTGCCAGCATCTTCCTGCTGTTCTCGGCGCTCGTGCTGCCGCAGGTGCTGGTGATCGTGCTGCCGCTCTCCGCCCTCGGCGCTGCACTCTATGCCGGAAACAAGCTCTATTCGGATTCCGAACTGGTTGTGATGATGTCGACCGGCGTCAGTCCGCTAAACCTCCTGCGTCCAATCACGGTCTTCGGCGCGGCGATCGCGCTCGTGCTCGCGCTCGTGATGAACGTGCTGGTCCCCATGGCCAATTCCGCGCTGGCGGAACGTTCGCAGGCGATCCGGTCGGACCTTGCGGCGGCGTTGCTGGTGGAGCGACAGTTCATTCATCCGATGAGCGGGCTCACGCTGTTCATTCAAGAAACCGGGGCCGACGGCGAGATGAGTGGGATCTTCCTCAATGACCAGCGCGACCCGGAGCGCACCGTCACCTATTCCGCAGAGCGCGCGCTTCTAGTGCGCGACGGCATGGAAGCGCGGCTGGTGATGATCGACGGCATGGCATTGGGTGCGGGTCGCGACGGCATGCGGCTCAATTCGGTCGCCTTCGACCAGTTCGTCTTCGACATGAGCGACCTCATACGCGAGAGCGGCGACCGCACCCGGCGACCCTCGGAATACCCGATGGCGCGCCCTGCTCCACCCGACCCCGGACATGCTGGAGAGCGAGCGCTACACCGTCGGTGATTTCGTCTCGGAGGGACATTACCGCATCGCAATGCCGCTCCTGGCACTGATCTATCCGATGATCGCCCTCGTCACCCTGCTCGCTGGCGGCTATCGGCGCAGTGGATTCGGACGGAGGGTTATCGTCGCCGTCGTGGTGGCTGCCGTCAGCCAGGTCCTGATGTTCAGCGCGCGCGCGCAAGTGGACGGCGATCCCACGCTCTGGCCGCTGATATACCTGCCACATCTGCTGGCGCTGCTCTATGTCGCGGCCCTGGTGATCTGGCTCGGAAAGGAACGGCGGCCGCGGCGCGCCGGCGCGGTGCCGGCATGACGTTGCTGCGCTACCTTCTCCGGCTGTTCCTCCGCTCGGTGTCCCTCGTTTTCCTCGTGATCCTGCTCGTGGTGATGCTCTTCGCCACGGTCGAGAACCTGCGGCGCTATGCCACTGACGGGATCGGTTTCGGCGACGTGTTCCGGATCACGCTCCTGCAATCCACCGAGACACTCTACCAGGCGTTTCCGTTGGTGCTGATGCTGGCGAGCCTTGCCACCTTCCTGCGGCTGGCGCGCAGCAGCGAACTCGTGGTCATGCGCGCCGCCGGCATCTCCGCGCTGCGGCTGATCGGGGTGCCAGTGCTCGCCTCGATGGTGATCGGCGCGCTCTTCGTCGCGGGCGTGAACCCCTTCGTTGCGGCAAGCCTCAAGCGAGCCATCGATCTCGACAACGAATTCACCAATTCGGGCCAAAGTCTTCTGTCGTTTTCCTCCGACGGGATCTGGCTGCGGCAGGCTGATCCCGGAGGCCAGACCGTTATCCAGGCGGAACGTGCCAATGCCACGGGCACCGTACTCGACAGGGTTCGGCTTCACCGCTTTGATGCCGACGGGACGCTCTATTCGCGCATCGAGGCGCCGAATGCCCGGCTGGAGGCAGGCGCTTGGCGCTTCGACGATGCGCGGGTCTGGCAGCGGTCACCGCGCGGGGATTTCCTGTCGGTGGCGGATGGCGGCGGCATGTCGCTGCCCACCGATCTGACGAGCGCGGAGATCCTCGACAGCTTCTCGCCCCCCGAGATGATCGGGTTCTGGAAGCTTAAGCCCTTCATCAGCCGGATCGAGGAATCGGGCTTCTCCGGCCAGCGGCATCGGCTGTTCCTGCAAGGCGAACTGGCGAAGCCCGCATTTTTCGCCGCGATGGTGCTGATCGGGGCGGCCTTCGCGCTGCGCCCGACGCGATTCGGACAGACCGGGGTGATGGTGCTTCTCGCGGTGCTCGCCGGGTTCTCGCTCTACTTCCTGCGCGACTTCGCACAATCGCTCGGCGCACAGGGCAGTATCCCGCTGGGGGTCGCGGTATGGACGCCGCCCGCAGCAGCGATCCTGCTCGCTGTGGGCTTGCTCTTGCACCTCGAGGATGGCTAGCACGAGGACGCCCCGAGCGGGCAGGTTGGGAGGCGCATGGGACGGAACAAGCTGACGGCGCTGATCCTGATCGGGACGATGAGCTTCATGACCGGTGCCGACGGGCAGACAGGCCCGGCCAGTCTCGTCGCCGACAGCGTCACGGTGGACGCCGAGCGCGGGACCGTCGAGGCGGTCGGCAATGTTGAGGTCTTCTACGAAGGGCGGGTTCTGAGGGCCAGGCGGATCACCTACGATCAGGAAACCGACGAGATCCGGGCCGAGGGGCCGGTGACACTCACCGATCCGGCCGGAGCGGTCTTCGTCGCCGATTCAGCCGCGCTCACACCCGATCTGAACGAGGGGCTGATCGAGGGCGCGAGGTTGCTGATCGATGGGCGTCTGCAGCTTGCCACGAGCGAGTTGCGCCGCAAGGACGGGCGGTTCTCCACCTTCGAGCGCACCATCGCCTCGTCGTGCAAGATCTGCAGCGAGAACCCGCGGCCGACCTGGGCGCTGCGGGCCGCGCGGGTCACACAGGACGAGGCGGCGCGGCGGATCTACTTCGAAGATGCGGTCTTCGAGTTCTTCGGCGTGCCGGTCGCCTATCTGCCGCGCCTGAGCGTGCCCGATCCGCGCGAGCGGCGCGCGAGCGGCTTCCTGCTGCCGGAATATCTCTCGTCCGACATCTACGGCATTGGCTTCCGTCTGCCCTACTACCGCGTGCTGGGCCCTTATGCCGACGCCACGGTGACGCCGTTCCTGACCACCGACGGGGCGGCGCTGCTGGAGGGCGAGTATCGGCATCGCTTCTCCAATGGCGGGTACGATTTTTCGGGGGTCTTCGCGTTCGATGACGGCACCGGCGAGTTCGGCCGCGGGGCGCTTGCCACCGACGGCCGGTTCCGGCTGCGCGGGGGCTTCTTCGCGGAGTTCGACATCAATCTCGCCAGCGACAAGAGCTTTCTGCGCCAGTTTGATTATTCCAACGACGACCGGCTGACCAGCGAGGCCAACGTCACCCGGACCCGCAGGGAGGACTTTCTCGAAATCGGAACCATCGGCTTCCAGACGCTGCGAGACGACGAGGACCAGGATACGGTGCCCTTTATCCTGCCCGATGTGAGTTATCGCCGCCGCGCGCCGGCGCCGTTGATCGGCGGCATGGCCGGGATCGACTTCGATGCGCTCGGCGTTTCCCGGAACGTGGGTCGAGACGTACTGCGCGCCGGGGGCGGGCTCGACTGGCGGCGGGAATGGATCGTCTCGCGGGGCCTGCAGGTCGCGGCGGTTACCGCAGCGGAATTCGACGCCTACCAGGTTCGAAATGACCCGCAGCAGGACGATGGCGGGCAGGCCCATGCGGTTCCGACCGTCGCGGTCAACCTGCGCTGGCCACTGGTCCGCGACACGGGAGGGGCATCGCATCTGATCGAGCCGATCGTGCAGGTCATCTATTCGGAGATCCTCGGCGATGCCGATGTGCCGAACGAGGACAGCCAGCTCCCGGAACTCGACGAAACCAACCTCTTCAGCCTCAACCGCTTTCCGGGACGCGACCGTTACGAGACCGGCCTTCGGGCGAATATCGGCGCGACCTATACCCGCTACGACCCCGACGGCTGGAACCTCGGCATGACGCTCGGGCGGGTCGTACGACGCGAGGCGGATCCCGGATTTCCCGAAGGGACCGGCCTGTCGGGTCGTTTGTCGGATTTCGTCGGCGCGCTCAACCTCAGCTTCGACACCGGCCTTCGGTTCTCGAACCGCGCGCTCTTCGACGACGATCTCGTCTTCCAGCGCAACGAGATCGCCTTGGCCTTCGACAGCCAGGATGCAGCGCTTGAGGCCTCCTATGTCTATCTCGCCGAAGACGACAGCAATCCGTTGCTCGGCCCCCAGCCGGAAACCGACGAATTCGGCATCGAGGGTCGCTACCGCTTCCACCCGAACTGGGAGGTGCGCGGGCTCTGGCGCTATGACGGCACGACGCAGAGCAACCTTATCACCGAAGGCGGGATCACCTACGGCAACGAATGCGCCGAATTCGACCTTTCGATCTCGCGCAGCTTCACGTCATCGGATAACGTGCCGCCGTCGACATCGGTGCGCTTCGGCCTGAAACTGGCCGGCTTCGGCGACCCGGCGGACGCCGACTGGCCGCCGCGGGCCTGCCGGCTGCAAGGGACATGAACGGAACGGGAAGATGAGACAGATGTTGCGGACAACCCGGATGGTATTCCTCGGGACGATGCTCGCCATCACCGGGCCGGCCGTCGCCGCGAGCCCCTTCGATCCGGTCCGGATCGTGAACGGTCAGGTCATCACGGAATACGACGTGGCGGAGCGCATCAAACTGCTCGACGCGCTCGGCGCCGATGAGGAGCTCCGGCCCCTCGCCATCGAACAGCTGACCGAGGACCGCGTGAAGGTCTTCGAAGCGGAACTGCTCGGCATCGAGTTGCCGGAAGGGGCGATCGTGTCCGGCCTCGAACAGTTCGGCGCCCAGCGTGGCCTGACCCTCGATCAGGTTCTGGATGTGCTCGATGATGCCGAGATCGATCCGGCCGCGATGGACGACTTCGTCGAAGCAGGCCTCCTGTGGAGCGAGCTCTTGGGTGCGCGTTTCCGCGAACAGGCGATCCCGACCGATGAGGATGTCGCGCGCGCGGTGATCCAGGCGCAAAATGCGACAGTTCCCGTCTACCAGCTCGCCGAGATCGCCCTGCCCTTCGCCGAACGCGGCGAGGCGGAGACCGACGTGTTTGCACGGCAACTCTACGCGGAATTACAGCGCGGCTTCGACTTCGAGGTGGCCGCCCGGCGCTTCTCGCGCGCGCCGAGCGCCGAGAACGGCGGGCTGGTCGAGCCCATCCCGCAGCCCAATCTGCCGCCACCGCTGCGCGAGGTGCTGGACCGTCTGTCGCCGGGGCAAATCGCCGAGCCGATCCAGATCACAGGCGGCATCGCAATCCTCAAGCTGGTGAGCATCCGTGAGGTCCGGCCCGAGCCCGATCCGACACTCACCGAATTCGATCTGAGCGAACGGGCCCGTCAGCAGCTCTTCTCCCAGCGTGTGACGGCCTTTGGCGAGGGCTATCTCCAGGAACTCCTGCTCGACGCGGTGATCGTCGATCCATGACCCTGCCGGTCGCCCTCACTTCGGGCGATCCGGCCGGCATCGGAGGCGAGATCGCCGTGAAGGCGCGCCTCGCGCTGGGGGAAAGCGTGCCCTTCTTCGTGATCGGTGACTTGGCCAATCTGCGCGCGCTAGGCCGTGCCTCAGGGGTAGAGGCAGTCGAGATCGAAAGGCCCGCCGACGCGTTGGCAGCCGTCATGCGGGGGCTTCCGGTCCTCGATCTCAAGCTGCCCGTCCCAGTCCTTCCGGGTCGCCCCGATCCGGCCAATGCGCCGGCAGTGATCGCGTCGATCCGTCGAGGTGTCGATCTCGTGCGAGATGGCTCGGCGCTCGCGCTTTGCACCAATCCGATCAACAAGAAGGCGCTGAAGGAAGGGGCGGGCTTCGCCTTTCCCGGCCATACCGAGTTTCTGGCACATCTCTCGGGAGCCGCGCGCCCGGTGATGCTCCTGGCTGGACCCCAACTGCGGGTGGTGCCGGTGACGATCCACGTGCCGCTCGCAAACGTGAAGGACAGGCTGACGGCCGAACTTGCTGGCCGAGACAGTGCGAGCGACCCATTCCGGACTGCGGCGCGATTTCGGCATTCCGGCGCCGCGCATCGCAGTCGCGGGCCTCAACCCGCATGCCGGAGAAGGCGGGACGATGGGAGATGAGGAGATCAACCTGATCGCGCCGGTTCTGGAGCAATTGCGCGCCGAGGGTCTCGATCTGACCGGTCCAATGTCGGCCGATACGATGTTCCATGCGGCGGCGCGGGCGCGTTACGATGTCGCGGTCTGCATGTACCACGATCAGGCGCTGATCCCGATCAAGACACTCGATTTCGACCGGGGCGTGAACGTGACGCTGGGCCTCGATTTCGTCCGCACATCGCCCGACCATGGAACCGCCTACGACATTGCCGGGCGCAACCTGGCCGATCCGACAAGCCTGATCGAAGCCCTGCGCCTCGCGCGGGAGATCGGCCTGCGCCGGAGCGAGGCAGCGTGAGCCCAGCCGCTGATCCTGACAGTCTTCCGCCGCTGCGTGCCGTGATCGCCGCACACGGCCTACAGGCCCGCAAGGCTCTGGGACAGAACTTCCTGCTTGACCTGAACCTGACCGCAAAGATCGCCCGGAAGGCCGGCGATCTCGGGGCCTGCGATGTGCTGGAAATCGGCCCTGGCCCGGGCGGGCTGACACGCGGGCTGCTGGTCGAGGGGGCGCGCAAGGTCGTTGCGATCGAGCGCGATGCCCGGTGCCTCCCGGCGCTGGCGGAGATCGCTGCGGCCTTTCCCGGCCGGTTCGAGGTGCTGGAGGGCGATGCGCTGGCGATCGATCCGGTGCCATACCTGACACCGCCGGTCCGCGTCGTCGCCAACCTGCCCTACAATGTCGGCACGGAGTTGCTGGTGCGCTGGCTGACCCCGCCCGCATGGCCGCCTTTCTGGCAGAGCCTGACCCTGATGTTCCAGAAGGAAGTGGCCGAGCGGATCGTGGCCGTGCCGGGCAGCAAGGCCTACGGGCGGCTTTCGGTGCTGGCGCATTGGCGCACCACGCCGCGGATCGTCATGGAAATCCCGCCCCAGGCCTTCACGCCGGCGCCGAAGGTCACGAGCGCCGTGGTTCATTTCGACCGGCTCGATGTGCCGCGCTTCCCGGCGGACGGCGATGTGCTTCAGCGGGTGGTTGCAATGGCGTTCGGGCAACGAAGGAAGATGCTGCGCGCGAGCCTGCGCGGGCTGGGCCCCAGGGCAATCGAGTTGCTGGACGCTGCAGGCATTCCCCCGACCGAACGCGCCGAACAGGTATCGCTCGAAGAGTTCTGTCGGCTCGCACGGGCAGTGGAGGCGGCGGGACTGCTGACGAGACCCTAGTCCGCGGCAGCCTCGGCCTTGGTTTCGGCACCATCCGCTGTCGGTGCGCGGCGACGCGTGCGCGGACGGCGCGGCTTCGCAGCCGGCGTAGCCTCGGCTTGCGGCGCTGTCTCCGACGCGGGCTCAGGCGTTGCAACCTGCTCGTTGCGACTGCGGCTTTCGGGTGTGTCGACCGGCCCACCACGATCATCGTCATCGGTCTCTATGGTGGTCAGGCCCGAGGTCTGTGTTTCACCGGCATTCCGCGTATCTCGCCCGCGATCCTGACCGCGGTCTCCACTCTGGCCACGCTCTTCGCGATCCGGCACGCGACCGCTGTCGCCTCCACGGCCACCCTCACCCTGCGATGCTTCCGCACGGCTTTCGGCTTCCCGTTCCTGCGCCTGCCGCTGTTCGTTCTGCTGGCGGGTGGCTTCTCCGAGCAACCGGCTGTAATGCTCTGAATGCTGGAGATAATTCTCCGCAGCGACCCTATCACCGGAGACCTGGGCGTCACGCCCCAAGGCGTTGTACTTGTCGATGATCTGCTGCGGGGTGCCACGCACCTTGCCGTCCGGACCTGCGCTTTCGAAGACGCGGTTCGGAATGTTGCCCATGCTGCGGCGCTGGTTCTGGTTGCTGCTCGACTTGTTGCGCGAGCGTGACTTGTTGGATGGTCTCATGCGTCGGGGTTTCCGCCATTTTCGTAGGCTTTACCGGGGACGGCCGGCTCCCGAGGGGTTCGCCGGAGAAAGTCACCCGAAGCGCTTTGCACTTGTCAGATCTGCTCCTCGCCACAATCGCAATCCGAGGCGTTCACTGCAGACAACTTACAGCCTACAACCGTGGCGCCCGGATTGACAAGGGCAAAACCGTTAAGATGCACCGCGAACACTGGAGCGAACTGCCACAACCCGCGGGCGACCATCGAGATCATTGTGGAGCGACACGTCGGCAAAGCCTGCGTCGCGGAAGAGCCGGGGAACCGTTTCGCCCTGATCGGCGCCTATCTCGAGCAGCGCGCGGCCTTCCGACGCGAGATGGCCCGACAGGCCGGCGGCAATTCGTCTGTAGCTCTCCAACCCGGTGGGGCCCGGAGTTAGCGCCTGATGCGGCTCCCAGTCGCGCACGTCTCGGGCGAGGGTCGCCATTCGGCTGGCCGCGATGTAGGGGGGATTGCTGACGACGAGATCGAAGACGCCCGAGATGCCGTCAAACCAGTCGCTCTCGGCGAAGTCCGACCTGTCGGAAACCGCCAAGGTGGTGGCATTCGTTTGCGCGACCACCAATGCGGCGGGACTGATGTCGACCCCCAGTCCGGTAGCTTCCGGCCATTCCGCCAGAAGCGTGAGCAAGATCACGCCGCTCCCGGTGCCGAGATCGAGGATCCGGGCAGGCGCAGGTCCCGAAAGCGCCTCGGCGATGAGCGTTTCTGTTTCTGGCCTCGGATCCAGAACATCCCCTGTAACCCGGAACGAACGGTTCCAGAACAGCCGCGTCCCGAGGATTTGCGCCACTGGCTGTGCTCCAGCGCGCGCCTCGATCATCTTTTGAAACCGTGCTGAGACTTCCGGAGACAGTGCCGCGTCCTCGATCAAGGTGAGGCGATGCGGAGCGAGATCGAGCGCGCCGCAGAGCAGGAGCCGCGCATCGCGGGCCGGCGCGGCGATGTCGGCGGCCGCGAGCCGGCGCGTGGCGTCGCGCAGCGCGATACGTCCGGTCAATTCGCTCATGCGTCGAGTTCGGCGAGCCGGTCAGCCTGGTCCGCCGCGATCAGGGCGTCGATCACCTCGTCCAGATCGCCCTGCAGAACCTGATCGAGCTTGTAGAGCGTCAGGCCGATCCGGTGATCGGTGAGCCGGCCTTGTGGGAAATTGTAGGTGCGGATCCGCTCGGAGCGATCGCCTGACCCCACCTGCCCCTTACGCGCAGCAGCGCGGTCATCCTGCTGTCGCTGCCGCTCCAGATCAAAGAGCCGGCTGCGCAGGACTTCGAGCGCGATCGCCCGGTTCTGATGCTGCGATTTTTCGGAAGAGGTGACCATGAGCCCGGTCGGCAGATGTGTGATGCGAACTGCGGAATCGGTGGTGTTGACGTGCTGACCACCGGCGCCGGAGGCGCGCATCGTATCGATGCGCAAATCGGTTGCGGGAATATCGATATCCACCTCCTCCGCCTCGGGAAGGACCGCAACGGTTGCGGCCGAGGTGTGAATCCGTCCGCCCAATTCAGTGACCGGCACCCGCTGAACGCGATGCACGCCGGACTCGAACTTCAACCGCGCGAAGACGCCGCTGCCGGTCACCCGAACAACAAGCTCCTTGAGCCCACCGAGTTCGGTCCCGGTCTCCTCGACCACTTCCCAGCCCCAGCCGCGCGTCTCGGAGAAACGCTGGTACATTCGGGCGAGGTCACTGGCGAAAAGTGCTGCCTCGTCACCGCCGGTGCCGGCCCGGATCTCAAGGATGGCAGAGCGCGCGTCGGCGGAGTCGCGCGGAAGGAGGGCAAGCCTGACGGCGTGTTCCGCTGCCGGCAGTGCCTCGGCGACGCGGACGAGGTCCTCTTCGGCCAGCGGCGCCATTTCCGGATCCTTCAGCAGACGTTCGCAGTCCTCGCGCTCGCGAACCAGCTCGGTGTATTCCGTGATTCGCGCGACCACGTCCCGGAGATCGGCATATTCGCGCGAAAGTGCCGCGATCGCAGAGGGATCAGCGCCGGAATTGAGACGAGCTTCGAGATATTCGTAGCGGTCGCGAATGCGGGCAAGTTTGTCGAGGGGAACCATGCCAGCGGTTTCCTGCATCACCTAGGTGCGGTCAAGCGGAACCGGCCCGGGGTACAGGGGTGATCAACCTGCCCCGTTCCAAAGGTCGCCACCAAGAATGACGATCAACCATCCGCCGAGCCGCGGGCAAGCGGCTGGAGCCCGCCCACCCAGTCCTGGACCCGCGCGAAATTCACGCCGAGATCGGACGTTCCGAAACGAGCACGCGAAAAGATCGCCAGCGTGGAGCCGCCTTCAGGCAGGTCAAGGAACCTGACCGAGACATAGTCGGGAAAGCCGAAGACGCGACTACGCTGGACGTAGGTCGCCCAGAGTGCGTCCGGTCCGCCCGCAAGCAGCGTGGTACGCGGCTGGGCGATCACATGGGCATCGAACGCCGCTGCGAGAACGGCAGCCTCCACCGGATAGACCGGCGCGGCGGCATCGGCCGGCTGGGTGCCCATGCCTTCCGGCAGGACCCGGTAAGCGTTCGGCTTTCCGGTGCCAGGTTCCGACAGCGGATCGACATGCCAGACTGTCGGATCGCTCGGAGCGAGTCGTACCCAGAGTCCGAAGCCCACCAGAACGGCGACACCGAGAACCGCGATCCATCCGAGCATGCGCATCACGGTTATTCCGCCGCTTCCACCGGCACCGGCGCGACCATATCGGCTTCGATCTCTGCGGCACGGCGCTCGACCTGTTCGACGATGTGATCGATCATCGCGGCATTGTCGAGCTTGTGGCTCTGCTTTCCGGCCAGGTACACCATGCCGGACCCGGCTCCGCCTCCGGTGAAGCCCACATCGGTCATCAGCGCCTCGCCTGGGCCGTTCACCACGCAGCCGATGATCGAGAGGCTCATCGGGGTCTTGATGTGGTCCAGTCGCTTTTCCAGCGCTTCCACCGTCTTGATCACGTCGAATCCCTGCCGCGCGCAGGACGGACAGGAGATGATGTTGACACCGCGATGCCGCAGCCCGAGCGATTTTAGGATATCGAAACCGACCTTGACCTCCTCGACGGGATCCGCACTCAGGCTGACACGGATCGTGTCGCCGATCCCCATCCAGAGGAGGGTCCCGAGGCCGATCGCGGACTTGATGGTTCCCGACATCAGACCGCCAGCTTCGGTGATACCGAGATGGATCGGGGCATCGGTAGCATCGGCGAGCCCCTGATAGGCCGCGGCCGACATGAAGACATCGGAGGCCTTCACGCTGATCTTGAATTCGTGGAAGTCGTTGTCCTGCAGGATCCGGATATGATCGAGCCCGCTCTCGATCATCGCATCCGGACAAGGCTCGCCGTACTTTTCCAGGAGGTGCTTTTCGAGACTGCCCGCATTGACCCCGATCCGGATCGAGCAGCCGTTGTTCCGCGCCGCCGAGATCACCTCGCGCACTCTTGCCTCGGAACCGATATTGCCCGGATTGATGCGCAGACAGGCCGCACCCGCTTCGGCGGCCTCGATACCGCGCTTGTAGTGGAAATGGATGTCGGCGACGATCGGAACCGGGCTCTCGCGCACGATCTCGTGGAGTGCTGCGGTCGAGGCCTCATCCGGGCAGGACACCCGCACAATGTCAGCGCCTGCCTCGGCGCAGCGCTGGATCTGCGCGACGGTCGCGGCGACATCATGGGTCAAGGTGTTGGTCATGGTCTGGACGCTGATTGGGGCGTCGCCACCGACCGGCACCGTGCCGACATGGATCTGGCGTGACTTGCGGCGCTGAATGTCCCGCCAGGGTCGGATCGGATTGTGGCTCATGCGTTGGGCTTCCCCGGGTGTCGGCATCTTCCCGAAACCTAATCCCAGTCGGCCGCCTTGTCATCCCCACGCGCTGTCGCGTGGGTTGGGAGGACGGGCCTCAGCGGACCGCCGTACCCTCCGTGACCACGGCCGCGCCGACCCCGAAGGCCTGCGAGATCACTTCCGGCACATCGCGGACGACCTCATAGCGGTCCCGCAGCGAGGTTGCCTCCAGTACGACGTCTCGCGCCGCCCGCGTGCCACTGCCGAGAGGCCCGCGCAACTCGTCCCCGATGCGCACATAGACCGAACCGGAGTTGCCCGCCCAGATCAGTGGCGTGCCGACCCCCGCGGGGGGCGTGTAGGTCTCACCCTTCTCGAGAATGCGCTCGAAGATCACCGTCTCGTCCTCGAGATAGACCCGAACCCAGGCTGGACGTTCCGCAATCACCGTCAGGGAGGCGCTCTGCGAGACATCCGGCCCGGATGCCGGCAGGGGCCCATAAACCGTTTCACCGGCGTCAGCCATCGCCCTCGCGACGAGGGCCCCGACCTGGCTGGCATCGACCGGCGCGGGAACCGCCGGCGTTTCCTGTGGGGAGTAGCGCGCCGCGAGAGGCGCCATCGCATCCGGATCGATCGCGGCGATCGGACCATCGCGCGGCGCCAGGATCGGCACCTCGATTTCCTGCTGGCGGTAGAGATCGCTCAGCGAGGTTGCCGTGACCGGGCTGGCCAGTTCGGTGAGCATCGGTCCGATTTCGTCGGGGACCGCCGGCGCCTCGAGCGGCGCGATCTCGGCCGTCGCGATCGGGAGATCCTCGACCGGCGCGAATTCGACGCGCTGAACGTTCTGAAGCACCGTCCATCCGCCATAGCCCAAGCCCGCGGCGACGATCATCAGAACGAGCACCGAGCCGATTGCCGGAAGCGAAACCGTGCCGAACAGAGGCGGCTTCTTTTCGGAAAGCGGGAACTTCGGCTGGAAGCCACCCGACGGGATGTTGCCCCGCGGCGCCGCAGAGCGGCGGCGCTTCGTGCTCGAAGCCTTCGCAGGGAAGGGCGCAGCGCCAGGACTGCCAGGGCGGTGCCCGGTCTGGGCGCAGAAGAGCTGGAGCACTTCGGTCGGGTCGAAACCCATATAGCGGGCGTAAGACCGCACATATCCGGAAACAAAACTTGGGTCCGGAAAGGCCGCGAGGTCGCCATTCTCGATTGCCGCGAGATAAGATGCCTGGATGCGCAGGTCGCGCTGGACGTCGATGAGGCTCAACCCGTGCGCCTCGCGGGTGGCGCGCAGAAATGCCCCGGCGCTCACATCCGTGTCACCGTCACCGTCCGTACCGTAATCGCGATCCCGGTTGCTCATGGATCTGCCTTGGACCCCTGTACTCGTCTGCCTGCCCGCCGCGCCTCTGCCGAATCAACTTCTGGCTGGGCGCGTGTTTTGCCAAGATTCTAACATGGAAATCAGACCCTGTGCATAGAGCCTGAAGCATTTGCGGCGCGGGCGCCGCAAAAAGCACAGTTAATCGCGCAACGGACCCGCTAACTAGTAAATGTAGCGGATCTGGTCGGTCCAGTAGCGCTCCATACCGCGCAGGCTTGCATTGATATCCTGCAGCTGAATGTCGCCAGTGACCTCCCGGCTGATGATCCCGTCCGCGTGACGCTGGAACAGGTCTTCGACCACCGAGCGGATCCCCTGCCCCTTTTCGGTGAGACGCACACGCACCGCGCGCCGGTCTACCGAACACTTCTGATGGTGCATGTAGCCGCACTCCACCAGTTTCTTGAGGTTATAGGACACGTTGGATCCCTGGTAGTAGCCGCGGGTCTTGAGTTCCCCGGCTGTCACCTCGTTGTCGCCCACGTTGAACAGGAGCAGGGCCTGGACCGCATTTATGTCGATGATCCCGAGGCGCTCGAACTCGTCCTTGATGACATCAAGCAGCAAGCGGTGAAGCCTCTCGACCATGGACAAGGTCTCGAGGTAGGCCACCAGGAAGTCTTCGCTCGACAGGGGCTCGGCGGCCCGCGCCAGATTGGCGTGTATACTCATGCACTCTCTCCGCAAAACCGCGTCTGCAGAGGACAGTCGGGGAAATTCTTCTACAACTCGTTAAAGGCACCAGCGGCTCACCCGATGCCGTGACGGGCGCGCAGAAGGTCGATCATGCGACTATGGAACTCGGGCGCAGGACGCTGGCCGCTCACCCATTGATAGAGGTCCTGATCGTTTTCTTCGAGCATCAACTCATAAGCGTCCATATCGTCAGGCCCGAGGCCGGCGAGGTCCGTGTCGGCGAAGGGCCCTAGGATCAGATCCATCTCCTTGGTGCCACGATGCCAACTGCGCATCCGAAGACGCTTGAAGCGGATTTCAGGTGTTTCGCTCACGTCCGCATCCCTTCTTCTGTCGCGAATAGCCCGTGTTCATCACGGAAGCCCTTGAACTCGATCGCATTCCCGGACGGGTCGCGCAGAAAGAACGTGCCCTGTTCACCGGGCTCTCCCTCAAAGCGGATCTGCGGCTCCAACAGGAATGGGACTTCCGACAGGTCAAGCCGATCGGCCAGAGCCCGCCATGCCGGCATGTCGAGAACGGCACCGAAATGCGGGATCGGTACCGCCGTGCCGTCCACCGCCCCACGTCCTGCTTCGACGGCAACGGTTACATGGGCGCTCAGTTGATGCCCGAAGAAATCGAAATCCTGCCACGTCTGGGTGCTCCGCCCCATCCGGCAGCCGAGGACATCGCCATAGAAGCGCCGCGTCTCGTCAAGATCGCGGACCGGGAAGGCCAGGTGGAACGCAGGAGCCATCGCGCTCAGGCCATCGCTGCCCGAAGCCGCTTTTCCAGTCGCCCGAGCTTCTCGACCATCTGAGCCTGCTCAAGCCGCAGCCGGCGCAACTCGCCGAGGCAGGCCTCAAGCCCCTCATCGAGGTCCGCCTCCGGCTCGAGTGCCACCGGCAGGTCACCCTGCCCGCTCATGAGCCATACGATCGGCACGTTGAGCATTCCGGCGATCATCTGCAGTCGGTTGGCACGGGGCTCGGAGCGGTCCTCCTCCCAGTTGCGCAGGGTCTGAACCTTGACGCCGATCCGCCGGGCAAAGCCCGCTTGGTCGAGACCCTGGGATTCGCGGGCTGTGGTGAGCCGGTCGCCGAAAGTGGAGGTCTCGTCCGTATAGTCGGAGAGTGCCGCGTCGGGAGAATCTGCCGCTGTCATCGTCATGCCTGAAAGCTCCGCTTGCGCCGGTCTTGCCGACCTTGCCTCACTGCGTGGCGGAAACTAAGACACCGATGCCGCGATTGCAAACCGGAGCAAAGATGCCGTTTCTCGCCGAAACACTGGGCCGCATAAGTCCCTCGCCCACCGTTGCAATCACCGCGAAGGCGCGGGCCATGGCGGCCGCAGGTCACGATATCATCAGCCTCAGCGCCGGGGAGCCGGATTTCGACACACCGCGCCATATCCGCGACGCAGGCCATGCCGCCATCGAGGCGGGCAAGACGCGCTACACCTCTCCCGAAGGTATCCCGGAGTTGCGGGCCGCCATCGCCGACAAGTTCGCCCGCGACAACGGCATCCATGTCGCACCCGATCAGGTTGTCGTCTCCACCGGTGGCAAGCAATGCATCTACAACGCGCTCATGGCGACGCTCGACCCCGGTGACGAAGTCATCATTCCCGCTCCCTTCTGGGTGAGCTATCCCGACATGGTCAGGCTGGCCGGCGGAACGCCGGTCATTCTGCCGACCGACATGAACTCGGGTTTCAAGGTCGCGGCTGATGCTCTCGAAACTGCGATAACGCCGCGCACCAAATGGCTGATTCTGAACTCTCCGTCCAATCCGAGTGGCGCAGTCTATGCGGCCGCCGAGATGAAGGCGCTCACCAATGTGCTGCTTGCCCATCCGCATGTGCATGTGCTTGCGGACGACATTTACGAGCACATCGTCTTTGCGCCTCATGGCTTCTGCAGTCCGGCTGGCATCGAGACCAGCCTCGCCGGCCGGACACTGACCGTGAATGGCGTATCAAAGGCCTATGCGATGACCGGTTGGCGAATTGGTTACGCCGCTGGGCCCAGCGACCTGATCCGGGCGATGATCACGCTTCAGGGCCAGTCCACGACCAATGCCTGCTCCATCAGCCAGTGGGCTGCATTTGCGGCACTGACAGGTCCGCAGGATTACCTCGAAAGCGCCCGCGCCGCCTTCCACCGCCGGCGCGACCACATCGTCGCACGGCTGAACGCCTGTCCGGGCATCGTCTGCCCGATGCCGGAAGGGGCCTTCTACGTCTATCCCTCGATCGCCGGCCTGATCGGGACGTCAACGCCGGACGGTCGGCACATTCGGACAGATGCGGATTTCGCCGAGGCTCTTCTGGAAGCCGAAGGGGTCGCCGTGGTGTTCGGCGCCGCCTTCGGTCTCAGCCCGCATTTCCGGGTCAGCTACGCGGCCGCTGACTCCGTTCTCGAATCGGCCTGCGACCGCATCCAGCAGTTCTGCTCGACGCTTGCTTGATCGCAGGTAACGCCGATCACTGCTGCGGTTCGGGCTCTGCTTCTGCCCCGGGGGTGGCATCGACGGCGCTGTCATCGACAGCATCGTTTACCAGACCCTGAATGGCATCGCGGACTTCCCCGGCGCCCTCCTCGACAGCTTCGATCGCATCCGAAGCTCCATCTGTAACGGCATCTACAGCGGAATCTACGGCCTCCGAAGCGGCATCAAGCGCCTCGCCGGCTTCGGTCTCGACTTCCCCCGCAGCCTCGCCGACCGCCGTTTCAGCGTCTTCCACCGCTTCGGTCGTGGCTTCCGCGGCGCCCTCGCCGGCATCGGTCACAGCGTCGGTCGTCTCCTCAGCGGCCGTGCCAGCGGCATCCGCCGCGTCTTCGACGGCAGTCACGGCGTCGTCGGCTTCAGGTGCCACGACCACCGGTTCCTCCGAAGAAGTGAAGAGGTAAAACCCAAGTGCCACAGCGATCACCAGCGCCGCGATCGTCAGAATTCGTCCCATTTCGTCTCTCCAGATTCCGGATCAGATTGGACGCGCCCGAAGTTCCCCGGCGCGTCTAGCCCAGATGGGGCAATACGCCGAAAGTTGCAATGGTCAGCGCGCCGCTCGCGCGGCAGCGTCTCATACGCGCCACGCCGAAGCAACGCATCTTCACTTGTGGCGTTTTCTGGACTATGTTCAAAGCCCCCGAGGGCTCGCCCCGGAGATGCGGGGTCGACCCGTGCAGAAGACCGACAGGTTCAACGATCAAAAGGATACAACGGCCATAGCCCGCAGACCTCACAACGCGCCCCCGACGCGCGACACCGGACCCCGCGTGAATGATCGCATCCGCGCCACCGAAATACGGCTCATCGGCGCCGAAGGCGAAAACATCGGCCTGATCACACCCGAACGTGCGATGGTTCTGGCGCAGGAAGTCGGCCTTGACCTGGTCGAAATCTCCCCCAACGCAAACCCGCCGGTCGCCAAGATCATGGATTTCGGCAAGTTCAAATACGAACAGCAGAAAAAGGAATCCGAGGCCCGAAAGAAGCAGAAAACGATCGAGGTCAAGGAAATCAAGTTCCGGCCGAACACCGACACCCATGACTACGATGTAAAGATGCGCTCCGTGTTCAAGTTCCTCGAAGGCGGCGACAAGGTAAAGATCACTCTTCGGTTCCGCGGCCGCGAAATGGCCCATATGGATCTCGGCCGCAGGCTGCTCGAACGGGTCGCAGACGACGTGGTGGAACTCGGCAAGATCGAGGCCATGCCCCGTGTCGAAGGCCGCCAGATGGTCATGATGATCAATCCGATCAAGCACTGATCGATCGCGCAGTCCCGGAACGATCCGGGCCTGTGCCGCGAAAGCGGACCCAGAAAAAGATGTCCAGACCCGGCCCCGTCCGCGCCCGAACGGAGTATCTGCTCTTCCGGGCGGTTCGGGGCCTCGGATCATTGCTGCCCCTGCAGCGCCGTGCGATCTTGGGTGGCCGGTTGGTTCGCACGGTCATCGCAAGCAACAAACAACTCTCCGAACGCATCGAAAACAATCTCAATCTCGTGATGCCCGATCTCGATTCTGATGCGCGCGCGCGAATCCGGCGTGACATGGCGGACAATTTCGGCCGCACCTTCATCGAGATCCTCGACAACCCTCATTTCCATGCCGGCCAGACTTGGTTGGCTCCAGAACCTGGCGAGGGTGTCGAAGCTATCCGGTTGGCGGCCGGAAAGGGTTCCGGAGCTGTCCTCGTCACCGGTCATTTCGGCCAGTGGGAAGCCGGGCGGGCCTGGATGAAGTCCGAAGGCATCTCGTGTTCGGGCGTCTACCGGGCCATCGACAACCCGTTCATCAACGAGACTTACGTCCGCAACCTCGAATTCGGCGGAAGTCCGGTATTCCCGAAGACGGGTCGGGGGATCCGCGCGCTGGTGGCGCATGTTGCGCGTGGTGGCATCGTTGCGGTTCTTACGGATCAATACCAGCACCGCGCGGGCGCCCTCGATTTCCTGGGTCACCCCGCGCCGACAGCCCTGCTTCCTGCTGAACTGGCCTTGAAGTTCAAAATTCCGTTGATTCCGATCTACGGCATTCGTCAGCCCGATTTCAGTCGGGTTCAGGTGGTTGTCGAACGACCGATCCCTGTCGGAACGCCGTCGGAAATGATGCAGGCGGTGAATGACAGCCTGGCCGCCCGTATCCGCTCGAATCCGGGCCAGTACTATTGGCTGCACCGTCGGTGGAAAAAGACCTTCGTCACGCCAGGATCTTAAGGCAACGCGCTCGCCGCAAGCACGGGGCCGGCCTTGGTGCGTTGAACGATTACCACCGCCCGATCCTCCGGGGGGGCCGGAACCTCCAGCGAGACGGGATCACGGCCATTCCAGCGGGCGATGGTCTGCCAGCCGGTGACGACATGGGTGTAGGTGATATCGCGTCCGGCATTCTCGCCGCTGGCGATCGATACCTCGCCGGACGGCATGTAGCTCACGAGGTGGACGTCGCTCGGCCCATCGATCGGTGCCTCGGGCACCAATGAGATCACCACCATGTCGCCGTGACGTTCGACCGCAATCGAAACTGGCTCCGGCAGGGCCTGATGCGCGCGGATGCTGGCAAGAATGCGGTCGGCCTTATGTCCGATCAACGCATCGCTGCCTTGGACCACCATCTGCGGCGTATAGATCGACTGCTGGTGCAAAGAACGCGCGTATGCCCTCTGGCGGGCCGTGTTTTCGGGCCGCGCAAAGCTGTCGGTCCAGCCGAGATAGTCCCAGTAATCCACATGCAGCGCCAGGGCGAGCACGCCCGGAACCTGCGCCAGATGCGGCAGCAACTCGTCCGCCGGTGGACAAGAGGCACAGCCCTGACTGGTGAAGAGCTCCAGAACCACGGTCTTTTCCTGCGCCTGTGCCGCGAGCGGCAACGCCGCAAGAAGTGCTGCGAAGAGGACAGGCGGGACAAACATTCGGATTTCCTCGGCTAAGGGCTCGTCAGAGGTAGCCGGTGCCTCTGCCCCGGGCCAATCAAGCCTTTGCGAGGCGGCGATTCCGTTACCAGCGGCGGGTCCGCGCCAGGTAGCGCTCGGCCTCTGGCCCGAAGACCGCCCGGAGCGCGGCTTCCTCCGGCAGCACGAAGCGTCGGGTGATGATCCAGGGAAAGAGCAGGACCGGAAGGAATGCCGACACCGCGGCCAGTCCGATCGCGAAACCTGCGAGGATAAGCGACAGTCCGGTGTAGATCGGGTTGCGGTTGATCCGGTAAGGCCCTTCGACGATCAGGGCTCGCGGCATATGGCCGGGCTCGATCGGGGTCTGCTTGCGCCAGAACCAGATCCCCGCCCAGCCGATCAGAACGAGCCCAGCCAGTATGAACACACGCCCGAAACCCTCCGGAAACCGGGCGATCGGTGCGTATTGTGCGAGAAGCCATGACGCACCCGCCGCACCGACGAACCAGACTGGCGGCAGGTCGGGGAAGCCTTTCAGCAATTGCACCCCCGAGCCCGAATTCAGCACGTCGGAATCACGCCGCCTTTGCGAGATTGCGCAGCACATAGTGAAGCACGCCGCCATTCTCGACGTATTCGATCTCGACCTCGGTATCGATCCGGCACTTGAGCATGATCTCCTTCACCGTCCCATCTCCGTAGGTGATTGAACACGGCACTTCGGAGAGCGGCTTGAGCTCACCCGCCAGACCGGAGATGGACACTGTTTCGTCTCCCCTCAGTCCAAGGGATTTGCGCGTGTCGCCGCCAGTGAACTCGAAGGGAATCACGCCCATGCCGACGAGGTTCGAGCGGTGGATGCGCTCGAAACTCTCGGCAACGACCGCCTTCACACCCAGCAGGCTCGTGCCCTTGGCGGCCCAGTCACGCGACGATCCCGCACCATACTGTTCGCCGCCGAAAATCACCAGCGGGGTGCCTTCCGCGCGATAAGCCATCGCGGCGTCGAAGATCGGCATCTGGCTGCCGTCCGGACCCTTCGTGTAGCCGCCTTCCACGCCTTCCAGCATCTCGTTCCTGATGCGGATATTGGCAAAGGTGCCACGCATCATGATCTCGTGGTTGCCGCGGCGCGAGCCGTAGGAGTTGAACTCCCGCACCGGCACCTGACGCTCGATCAGGTACTTGCCGGCCGGCGTCGTGTCCTTGAACGATCCGGCGGGGGAAATATGGTCGGTGGTGATCATGTCGCCCAGCACTGCGAGCACCTTGGCATCCGCGATGTCGGAGATCACTCCGGGCTCCTTGTCCATGCCCCGGAAATAGGGCGGGTTCTGGACATAGGTCGAGCTTGGCGGCCAGTCATAGGTTTCGCTGTCGGTGGTCTCGACCGACTGCCACTTCTCGTCGCCCTTGAAGACATCGGCATATTTCGCCTTGAACGCCTCACGCGTCACCGTCTTCTCGACCAGACCGGCGATCTCCTCGTTGGTCGGCCAGATGTCCTTGAGATAGACGTCGTTGCCGTCGCGGTCCTGCCCCAGCGGGTCCTTCACCAGATCGATGTTCATGTCGCCGGCCAGCGCGTAGGCCACGACCAGCGGCGGAGACGCAAGATAGTTCGCGCGCACGTCCGGGCTGATCCGGCCCTCGAAGTTGCGGTTGCCCGACAGGACCGAGGTCGCGATCAGGTCGTAATCGTTGATCGCCTTCGAGATCTCCGGCTCAAGCGGTCCGGAATTACCAATGCAGGTCGTGCACCCGTAGCCGACCAGGTTGAACCCGATCGCGTCGAGATCCTCCTGGAGGTTCGCCGCCTCCAAGTACTCCGTCACCACCTGGCTTCCCGGCGCGAGCGAGGTCTTCACCCACGGCTTGCGGTTCAGCCCGAGCGCGCGCGCCTTGCGCGCCACGAGGCCCGCGCCGATCATCACGTAGGGGTTCGAGGTGTTGGTGCAGGACGTGATCGACGCGATCACGATCGACCCGTCGTGCAACTGGTAATTGCCGCCGTCCACTGCGACATAGCCCCGCTTGTGGTGTCCCTCGTCGCCCGGAATGTCGCGCGGCTCGGGCTGGCCGCCCTCGCCTTCCCAGCGGATCTCGGCCGAGGGCGACGCGTCCTTGCCGGCACGCACGCCTTTGACATAGTCGCCGAAGGCGCGGCCGGCACCGTCGAGCGCCACGAAATCCTGCGGCCGCTTTGGTCCGGAGATCGCCGGCACGACCTCGCCCATGTCGAGATGCAACGTATCAGTATAGACCGGATCGTAATCCGGTCCGCGCCAGAAGCCGTTCTCCTTGGCGTAGGTCTCGACGAGCGCGATCCGGTCCTCTTCGCGGCCGGTCTGGCGCAGATAGCGCAGCGTCTCGTCGTCGATCGGGAAGAACCCGCAAGTGGCACCATATTCCGGCGCCATGTTGGCGATGGTCGCACGGTCAGCAAGCGGCAGCCGGTCGAGGCCGTCACCGTAGAACTCGACGAACTTGCCCACCACGCCCTTGGCGCGCAGCATCTGCACCACCTTCAGCACGAGGTCGGTCGCGGTGGTGCCCTCGATCATCGTACCGGTGAGCTTGAAGCCCACCACTTCGGGGATCAGCATCGACACCGGCTGGCCCAGCATGGCCGCCTCCGCCTCGATACCGCCCACGCCCCAGCCGAGGACAGCGAGACCGTTCACCATCGTCGTGTGGCTGTCAGTGCCCACGAGCGTGTCGGGATAGGCGACCTTGGCACCGTCCTGATCGGTATCGGTCCAGACGGTCTGGGCGAGATATTCGAGGTTCACCTGATGGCAGATGCCGGTGCCGGGCGGCACGACCCGGAAATTGTCGAAGGCCTTCTGGCCCCATTTCAGGAAGGTGTAGCGCTCGAGGTTGCGCTCGTATTCCCGGTCCACGTTCATCTGGAAGGCGCGCGGATTTCCGAACTCGTCGATCATCACGCTGTGGTCGATCACCAGATCCACCGGATTGAGCGGATTGATCTTCTGCGGATCACCGCCGAGGGCCTTGATGCCGTCGCGCATCGCCGCGAGATCCACCACGGCCGGGACGCCGGTAAAGTCTTGCATCAGCACGCGCGCCGGGCGGTAGGCGATCTCGCGCGGGTTCTGCCCACCCTTCTCTGCCCAGTCGGAAAACGCCTTGATGTCGTCCACGGACACCGTGAAGCCTGAATCCTCGAAACGCAGCATGTTCTCGAGAACGACCTTCAGCGCGGCCGGCAGCTTCGAGAAATCTCCCAGACCCGCAGCTTCGGCGGCGGGGATGGAATAATAGGCGTATTCGGAGCCATTCACCTTCAGGGTGCGACGGGTCTTCGCCGTGTCCGTTCCAACTTTGATGGGCATGTGATTTCGCGCTCCCTCCCGGTGCCAATTCTGGCGTTGCTATGCCGGAAAAAACCCTGTCCCGCAAGGTGCCTGAAGAAAAAAGAATACCATCGCATACCAAACTGAGCCCCACAAACCGGACACCCGCCGTCGGCCCTTCCGCCGCCAGCGGCGATGAGCTATGCGGATCGCCATGGGACTGACCGTCACCGATATCGCCTGCTCGCGCTCCGGCCAACCGGTGCTGAACGGCCTTTCCTTCTCCGCGACGGACGGCGACGTGATCGTCCTGCGCGGCCGGAACGGCGCTGGAAAATCGACACTTCTCAGAGCGCTGTGCGGCCTTCTTCCGCTCGATTCCGGCAGAGTCGATCTAGATGGCATCGCGCTGGGCGACGATACCGACGGCTATGTCGAGAAGATCGCCCATGCCGGTCATCTCGACGCCATCAAACCCCAGCTCACCGTCGGCGAGAACCTCGCCTTCTGGACGGCGCTCTTTGGCGGGTCGCCAGAGGACGCGTCAAAAGCGCGCGTGGCCTTCGATCTCGACACCATCGCCGATCGGCCGGCGCAATCCTGCTCCGCCGGCCAGAAACGGCGCCTCGGACTGGCCCGCCTCCTTGTCGCACCACGACGCCTTTGGCTCCTTGACGAGCCCACGGTCTCGCTTGATGCAACGGCAACCGCCCGGCTGATCGACGCGGTCCGCCAGCACAGTGCCACCGGCGGCATGGCGGTCATAGCGACCCATATCGCACTCGATCTCGCCGGGACCCGCGAATTGCTGCTCGAGCCGATCGGCAGCATGAACGTGCGCCGCGCGATCGATCCGTTTCTCGCCGGAGACACCCTTTGAGAACGGCGCGCGCGGTCCTGGCCCGGGAAATGCGGCTGGCCCTGCGCTCGGGCGGGGGCGCCGGTCTCGGCCTCTCCTTCTTCCTCATCCTCGTCCTTCTCGTACCCTTCGGCACCGGCCCCGAGCCCGAGCGCCTTGCCACCATCGCCACCGGCACGCTGTGGATCGGTGCGCTGCTCGCGTGCCTGCTGTCGCTCGACCGACTGTTCCAGACCGATGCTGAAGACGGCACCCTCGACATTCTCGCTCTGTCGCCGCTGCCGCTTGAGGCCCTCGTCGCCCTCAAGGCCCTGGCGCACTGGCTCACAACCGGCCTGCCGCTGGTCGTCGTGGCCCCCGTACTCGCGATTACCCTGCACCTTCCGCAGCCGGCCTATCCATGGCTGATCGCCAGCCTCGCTGCCGGCACACCCGGCTTGAGTTTTCTCGGGGCGATCGGGGCTGCCCTCACGGTCGGCCTGCGTCGGGGAGGTCTGCTCCTGTCGATCCTTGTCCTGCCGCTCTACATTCCGACACTGATCTTCGGGGCGCGCGCCGTCACCGCCGCCGCCGAAGGCACCGACCCCATGCCCTCGTTGCTGCTGCTTGGCGGCCTCACGCTCTTCATTGTCGCTCTGGCCCCATTCGCCGCGGCGGCGGCGCTCCGCATCAACCTGCGCTGAGGTCCCGACACCTGCGCAATCGTGAGCGGCTGCGGCCCGATGCGCATTGAACCCGGCCCGGCCGCGCCCTAAGAAACATCCATGTCACTCTGGCGATACGCAAATCCGGTCGAGTTCATGCGGGTCTCCGGCAAGGCCCTGCCCGCCCTCTGGGCGCTGTGCGCAGCCTGCCTGGTCATCGGCCTCGGCTGGGGTTTCTTCGCCACTCCGGACGATTATCAGCAGGGGGCGACGGTCAAGATCCTCTTCATCCACGTGCCCGCCGCCCTGATGGCGATCAACGCCTGGCTGATGATGCTTGTGGCCTCGCTCATCTGGTTCATCCGCCGCCATCACGTCTCTGCCCTCGCCGCCCGCGCGGCGGCCCCGGTAGGCGCGATCATGACGCTCATTGCACTCCTAACCGGGGCAATCTGGGGCCAGCCGATGTGGGGCACGTGGTGGGCCTGGGATCCGCGGCTCACCTCGTTCTTCATCCTCTTCGTGTTCTACCTGGGCTACATCGCCCTCTGGGAAGCCATTGATGATCCGGACAAGGCCGCCGACCTCACGGCCGTGCTCTGCTTTGTCGGATCGGTCTTCGCGCTGCTGTCGCGCTATGCCGTGTTCTTCTGGAGTCAGGGTCTCCATCAGGGCCCGTCGCTGTCACTCGACAAGCAGGAGAACGTCCACGACGCCTTCTACTGGCCCCTGCTGATTTCCATCGCCGGATTCGTCCTGCTGTTCATCTGCCTCGTGCTGCTGCGCACCCGCACCGAAATCCGCGCCCGCCGACTGCGCGCGCTCCGCGACATGGAGGCTCGGGCATGATCCCCGATCTCGACAAATACGCC